>CAWAYR010000009.1:0-114103 GCA_963786365.1 uncultured Acidobacteriota bacterium | reverse complement strand
CGGCACGCGGCCGTCGCGGTTGATCAGGCTGGTGTTGGGCGTTTCCCACAGGGCCGACGCAAACGCCGCTTGGGACGCGCTGGTCACCGTCCCGGACGTCTTGGAGTACACGTACGAGACCTGCGCCTGCCACCGGTTGGCGAAGCGCCGCGTCAGCATGAACATGCCGGCGTTGTAGTCGCGGTCGGCGTCGATCGCTCCCGCGCCGGGATAGGTCACGTGCCGAGGTTGTCGATATCGAACCGCTGGGGGGTCGACGCGCGGTTACCCCAGCTGTAGATCGTCATCGGCTGGTTGTTCATCGGGTTGGTGAACGCCGTCGGCGTCCAGGTCCCGCCGATCAGGGTCGAGTTGTGAAGTTGTTCGCCGTGCGACGGATGTAGGTGGCCGTCGCCCGCCAGTTGCCCCACAGCTGCTGCTCGTAGGAGACGTTGAACTCCTCGGTGCGCGGGTGATTGATGTCGTCGGCGACCACGTACTTGCTGTCGCCCGAGACGCGGTCGGTCTCGACCAGGCTGTTGCCGGGCAGGACCTCGTAGGTGACGTAGTCGCCGATCGCCCGGCACGGCCCGGTTCCACGATCGAGAACACGGCGCCGTCGTAGAGCTGGCCGTAGTACGCCTTAGCACCGAGGTGGCGCGTCCGGTGACGTCCCACGCCAGGCCGAGCCGCGGGCCCACATGTTGGCGCTGTAGTACTTCGTTGCCGTCGTCGCCGTCGCCGCGGATGCCGTCGAAGCGCAGGCCGACATTGGCGGTGACGCGGCCGATCTTCCACTGATCCTGGGCATAGAACGTGTCCGCTTGTTCTTGCCCTCGACGTCGTAGCCGTACCCGTAGGCGAAGTACGGTACGCCGCCGAAGTCGTAGTAGTAGACGTCGTCGCTGTAGGCATAGCGGTTGCGGATCGTGCTGCGCTCGATCTCGACGCCGAACTTGAAGTTGTGCGTGCCCCCGGCCTCGACGTACCGGGAGAACGAGGCGTTGACCTGATTGCGCGTCCGGTCGTACTTCGCGCTGTAGCCGGCGCCGCCGGACCAGCGAGCCGTCGTCGTCGAGTCGCGCCGGCATCGGGGTCATGGGATCGAGGTCGAAATAGCCCCAGTAGCCGGTGAACTTCGCCTCGAAGAACGACGAGTCGCCGAGCACCTTGCGGTACGAGCCGTTCCAGATGCACTCGGGCGAGTCCTGCTCGACGGTCAGCTCGTCGGTGGTGCGTCGGCGGCGCGCCAGGAAGCCGGCGCCGGCCGGTCTGGTTGTACTGGTCGTACTGGAACGTTCACCGATGATGGTGTCGCTCGGCGTCGGCTGGAACGTCAGCTTGCCGTTGAAGCGCGGGCTGACTTCGGTGCGGATGGTGCGCGGCCCGGCCGGATCCTCCTTGATCGAATAGCGCTGGATGCTGCCGAAGAAGAACGCCTTGTCGCGCGATCGGACCGCCGAGCTGCACGGTGTAGTCCTTGAGCTTGTCGACGCCGCTGCGCCGGCAGCGTCGGATTCTCGCGCCTTGACCGTCGTCGCTGATGTTGTCGCCGCGCAGGTCCTTGCCGTGTAGCGATGCTCGAACAGCCCCGAGAAGGCGGTTGCCGCCCGACTTGGTGATCGTGTTGACCACGGCGCCGGTGAAGCCGCCGTACTCGGCCGGCTGGCCGAGGCCGCCGACCTGCGACCTTGTCGATGATGTTGTAGTTGAAGAACATCCAGGCGGTGCCGCCTTCGGGGTCGCGCGTGTCGACGCCGTCGAGCAGCAGCGCGTTGGCCGACCCGGCGCCGCCGCCGTACGCCGATCCGCTGTTGATGCCCGGCGAGTTGTTGAGCATGTTCACCGCCGCGTTGGTGCGCGAGATCGGCATCGCGAACAGCAGGTCCTGCGCAGATGGTGGTGTCGGTGGCTGTCGAGACGGCGTCGATGCCAGACACGGCGGCGACCACGACGATTTCCTGCACCCCGCCCACCTGGAGCATCGCCCGGACCTGCACCGTGGCTCCGATGGCGACGACGATGTTGCGTTCCTCGAACGGCTGGAAGCCGGCCAGCTCGGCCCGCACCGCGTACTCGCCGGGGTTGAGGCCGATGAAGCGGAAGTTGCCGGCCTCGTCAGAGACCTGCTCCTGGGATCCGGTGCGGCCGGTGAGGACGACCGTCACGCCGGGCAGGGCGCGCTCCTGCGCATCGGTGACCTGCCCGGCAATCGTGCCGACCAGGTTCTGAGCCTCGGCGCCAAGCGTGAGGCCGCAGACCAAGACGACGGCGATGGTGAGTGGAAGGAGAGTGGTCATGGCGGCGTCACCGTCCGGTGCTCTTGATGCGATCGTCGCTCGCCGAGTACAGGGCGTAGCCGACCCCGACGCCGAAGATGATCAGCGTGGCGATACCGGCCGGGGTCTTGAGGAACGACCGCGTCCTCAAGTCGGTGCGCGGGTTCTCGGGGGCCGGCTGGGGCTGGCGCTCCTTCAACGCGGCCGCTTGGCGGGTGGTCGCGGCGCGGGCGGCGTCGAGCAGCGGGGTGCGGCGCTCCAACGGGTTGGCCGCGGCGAGCGCCGGGGAGAGCATTCCGGACGTCAGTGCCGCGCATCCCCAGGTGGTCAACCTGGAACGGATAGACTGAATGGGCATCCTTGGCCTCCGTAAGACAAACGTGCGACGCCGGCAGCCTAGCGAAGTAACGGAAATGTTGCAACGGGTTGTCCCCGCCACGGGGCTGTTCGACACTGATAACGTGCAATTGGGCGCCCGAAACTCGCGATTGGGACCAGTCATGGGGCTAGTGGCCGTCCTGGCCGCCGAGACGCTGGCTGCGCCCGGGTGCTCGCCGCCGACGCACGACGCCCACGGTGCAATCGCGCTAGGGCAATTGCCGAACGGTGTCGCCAGAGACCGGCTGAACCTGGTCGTCGTCACTCTGGACACGACACGAGCCGACCGGATCGGCGCCTACCGGCAGCCGTCGGCGGCGGCCACCCCGGTGTTCGATCGCCTGGCCACCGACGGCGTGCTCTTCGAGCAGGCGATGAGCTCGGCGCCGTTGACTCTGCCGGCGCACGCCACGATGTTCACCGGCGGCTTTCCGCCCCAGCACGGCGTACGCGACAACGGCGGCTTCTTCCTGGCCCGGGGCCGTCACCCTGGCCGAGCGGCTCGCCAGCCGGGGGTACCGCACCGGCGCCTTCGTCGGGGCCTACGTGCTCGACTCGAAGTGGGGGCTCGATCAGGGATTCGCCCACTACGCCGACGACTTCGACCTGTCGAAGGTGAAGGCACTGTCGCTTGGCAACGTGTACCGGCGGGCCGACGCCGTGGTCGACCTGGCCCTGCCGTGGCTCCAGACCGTGGCCGGGCAGTCGTTCTTCGCCTGGTTGCACTTCTACGATGCGCACGCGCCCTACGAGCCGCCGGAGCCGTTCGGGTCGCGCTACGCCGGGCAGCCGTACAACGGGGAGGTCGCCTTCGCCGACGCGCAGCTGGGACGTGTGGTCGAGTTCCTCGAGCAACGCGATCTCCTCGATCGCACGATCGTGGTGGTGCTCGGTGACCACGGCGAGAGCCTGGGCGAGCACGAGGAGGGCACGCACGGCTTCTTCATCTACGAGACCGCCACGCGCGTGCCGTTCCTTATCCGCGCGCCCTTCAGCCGCACGACGGGACGGCGGGTGGCCAGCCTGGTCCGCACCGTGGACCTGATGCCGACGGTGCTCGACCTGCTCGGGCCAGCCGCGGGGGAGTCGCCGTCGGGCGCCGGACGCAGCCTGGCGGCGGTGATGACCGGCGATCGGCCCGACCTCCAGGCCGAGGGCTACGCCGAGGCGATGTACCCGCTGCATCACTACGGCTGGAACGCGCTCAAGGCGATTCGGGACGGGCGCTACAAGCTCATCGACGCGCCGCGTCCGGAGCTGTTCGACCTCGAGCGGGATCCGGGCGAGACGGTCAACCTCTTCGACCGCGAGCGCGACGTCGCCAACCGCCTGCAGCGGGCGCTGCGGGCGATGGAGGCTGGCTTCGATCGTGCCGCCGATGGGGCGGCGCCTCCCGCCGAGGTCGATCCGGAAACGCGAGCCCGGCTGGCGTCACTCGGCTACGTGTCGAGCTTCGTCGCCACCGAGAGCGACGCCGCGACGGTGCGGGCCGATCCGAAGGACAAGATCGCGCTCTTCAACCTGATGTCCGAGGCGCGCGACGTGGCGCAGGAGGAGAGCGCCAACCTGCAGAAGACGATCGCGCTGCTCCGCCAGGTGGTCGCCGACGACCCGCAGGTCATCGACGCCTGGTTCAACCTCGGCAACGCGCACTTCCGGCTCGGCGAGCACGAGGGTGCCATCCGCTACTTCCGCGAGGCGCTGGCGCTCAAGCCCGACTACGACCTGGCCTTGATCAACATGGCCAACGCCTACCGGGCGCTCGGCAAGGACGCCGAGGCCCTGGCCGGCTACGAGCACTACCTGCGCGTCGATCCGAAGAACGCGTGGGTGCAGTACCAGGCCGGCGAGATCCATCTCGATCACGGTCGCGCCGAACGAGCCGAGACGTTCTTCCGACAGGCCCTGGCGATCGACCCGGCGGTGGCGCCGGCCCGGGTGGCGCTCGGCGCCGTGGCCATCACGCGGGGCGACGGCGCGGTGGCCGAACGCGAGATCCGGGCGGCGTTGGCGTCGCGTCCGGACGTGCGTCTCGCGCACTTCAACCTCGGTGTGCTGGCCGAGTCGCGGGGCGATCGGGCCGGCGCCCTGGCGGCCTATCGCCGCGAACTCGATCAGCACGACGACGCCTACAAAGCGATGTTCAACGCCGCGAGGCTACTGCAGCAGCAGGGCGACGGGGCCGGGGCCCGCGCGCTGTTCGAGCGGGCGGTGGCGGTGAACACCCGCTTCGCCGAAGGCCACTTCTACCTGGCGCAGGCGCGGCTCGTCGGCGGCGATGTCGAGGGTGCGGCCAGCGCGGCCCGGGCCGGACTCGCCCTCGACGGGCAGTCGCCGACCTCACCGCTGGGATACTTCGTCCTCGCCGAGGTGGCGATGCGGGCGGGCCGCCTCGACGAGGCCGCCCGTGAGCTGGAGCGCGGCAAAGCGCTCGAGGCACGGATCCCCCGGGGCCGCTGAGTCGGGAGCACGACAGCGGCGATCACGAGACGCATTCAGAACCCTCCGGCGACGGCCACGTGTGGCGGCAGGCCTCTGGCTCGACGGCGCATTGTCGGTGATCAGCCGAACGCCAACCGACGCCGTGGTTGGCGCGACGAGCCAGGCCAAGGCCTCAGCTACAATGCGAACAGGGCCGCTAGCTCAGTGGTAGAGCATCTGACTTTTAATCAGGTGGTCGTGGGTTCGATCCCCACGCGGCCCACCAATAAAACAAATCGAGTTGGCGTTGTGGAACCTGGTCAAAGGACCGCAGCGCGCCGAGGCGCGCACCAGGAGCCACCCCGTGGGTCTTGAGCTCGTGGTGAGCATCGACGGCGAGCGGAGCCGGCCGCGGCGGCGCAGCGGAACGTTTTCATTGCCGACGGCTGGCAGCCGGCAGGGTGATGTCGCAGTTTGAGTAGGCAGTCGGGGCGGGAGCCATGGGTTCGCCAGCAGTCGCTGCGTTCATTGCCTACTGGGCCTTCTGGATTCTGCTCGTCTATGGGTTCACTGTGGGCGAATTGACCTTGAAACACGTCGGCGTCTTCCTCGTGCTCTGGGTCGTTGGCCGCATCACTCTTGCGTACATTCTCTGGCAGCCAGCCTCCGCGATGTTTCCCTCATACACGGCGATTTTGAACATCGCTCTCGTTCTTGCGATCTTCAAGGGCGACGTTCCAGTCACGTAGGCATCTACGTTCGAGCTGTTGCAGAATCTGCCACCATTGACAGCGCCGGGGCGAAAGGCTCCACGATGGCGCGTTGTCCTTCAGAGGGTTCGCCACGGTCCCAATCCTTCGTGACGCGCTTGTCGTGGACGAGGGCCCGCTGACGGATGCTCCACTTCGATGACGCGAATCGCCTCCGCGAAAAGTCTCTGGTGCAGAGGAACAACGTCTTGACCCGACACGACAGTCGCTGTCGACCGCCGTCGAGTGATCCTCGCGGCGATGGCGTAGACCGTACGCAGCTCACGGAAGGTGCGAATCCGATTTCCACTACTTGACCGGGATACTACCCACCGATCTTCACCGTCAACACCTGCCAGCAACAAACAGTGTCGCCGTTCTAAGAGGCTCGGGGCACGCAGCTTGCTTGGGGGACTGCGATGGGGTCTCTGCGACCACGGATTGGCGAACGCGCCAATCCCATTCGTTGGTGCCACTCCTGGCTGCTGGTCACCGCGATAAGTGCCGGCGCAGTCGCCGGCGGCTGCCGCTCCGACTCGGCTGTGGGCACGGGCCCGACGCAGCTGAAGTGTCAGGTGGCTTTGGCGGCCCCGTCCTCGAGCATCGGTCCCGACGGCGGCACGGGCACCATCACCGTCACGACGTCCCCCGAATGCCCCTGGGATGTCTCGACTGGCGCGACGTGGCTCTCCGGTCTGTCGCCGACCTCGGGACAAGGCAGCGGCACGGTGGAGTTTCGTGCGGCGCCCAATCCCCTGCCTTCAGTGCGAGAGGGCGAAATCGTCGTCAACGACAACCGCCTGCGCGTGTCGCAGCAGGCGGCGGCCTGCCGAGTGGAGCTCCGGTCAGGCAGCTTCACCATCGATGCCGGAGGCGGGTACCCGAGAGGTCGCGGTGTCGGCGCCGAGCGGCTGTTCATGGACCGCCGCGACGGACGCGAGTTGGATCTCGTTCACGACGCCGGTCACCCGCAGCGGAGACGGGAGCGTGGGGGTCAGCATCGCGCCAAATCGCGGCGCTGAGCGCCGCGTGGGCACGATCGTCGTGGGGGACCAGAGGGTCACCGTCACGCAGGAGCCCGCAGGGCCAGAAGGCCAGTCCCAGGGTGCGTGTATGTGATCAGCACGACCAGTCAGACCGTCCTGCCCAGTGGCGGCGCCGAGGTGTCCGCGTCGGTCACCGTCGCCAGCGGCTGCGCCTGGACGGCGAGCAGTAGCGTCGCCTGGGTCACGGTCGCTCGCGGGCGCCAGCGGCACCGGCAACGGTGCCGTGGCGTTCAGCGTGGCGGCGAATCCGGGCAGCGTCCGCACGGGGACCGTCACCGTGGCCGGCCAGACGTTCACGGTCACGCAGGCCGCCGCGACCAGCAATCCCTGCACCGCCACGATCAGTCCGCCGGAGGCGTCGCTCGCCGCGGCCGGAGGAAGCGGCACCGTCGCCGTGACCGCGGGCGACGGGTGCAACTGGACGGCGAGCAGCAGCGCCGCGTGGATCACGGTCACCGCGGGCGCCAGCGGCGCCGGCAACGGCGCGGTCGCGTTCAGCGTCGCGCCGAATCCGGGCGCCGCCCGCACCGGCACCATCAGCATCGCCGGCCACACGTTCACGGTGAATCAGGCGGCCGCGCCGGCCCCTTGCACCTATGCGATCAGTCCGCCGGCGGCGTCGCTCGCCGCGGCCGGAGGAAGCGGCACCGTCGCCGTGACCGCGGGCGACGGGTGCAACTGGACGGCGAGCAGCAGCGCCGCGTGGGTCACGGTCACCGCGGGCGCCAGCGGCGCCGGCAACGGCGCGGTCGCGTTCAGCGTCGCGCCGAATCCGGGCGCCGCCCGCACCGGCACCATCAGCATCGCCGGCCACCCGTTCACGGTGAATCAGGCCGCCGCGGCCACCACTCCCTGCACCTATGCGATCAGTCCGCCGGCTGCGTCGCTCGCCGCGGCCGGAGGAAGCGGCACCGTCGCCGTGACCGCGGGCGACGGGTGCATCTGGACGGCGAGCAGCAGCGCCGCGTGGGTCACGGTCACCGCGGGCGCCAGCGGCACCGGCAACGGTGCCGTGGCGTTCAGCGTCGCGGCGAATCCGGGCGCCGCCCGCACCGGCACCATCAGCATCGCCGGCCACACGTTCACGGTGAATCAGGCAGCCGCGCTGGCCCCTTGCACCTATGCGATCAGTCCGCCGGAGTGCGTCGCTCGCCGCGGCCGGAGGAAGCGGCACCGTTGCCGTGACCGCAGGCGACGGGTGCAACTGGACGGCGAGCAGCAGCGCCGCGTGGGTCACGGTCACCGCGGGCGCCAGCGGCTCCGGCAACGGCGCCGTGACGTTCAGCGTGGCGCCGAATCCGGGCAGCGCGCGTAGCGGCACGATCATTGTCGCGGGACACGCGTTCACGGTGACGCAGGCAGCCGTCGTCCCGTGCACCTACACCATCACTCCACCAGATGCTTCGGTGGCCGCGTCGGGCGGGACCGGCATCGTGACGGTGTCCGCAGGCGCCGGTTGCGCGTGGACGGCGAGCAGCAACGCCCCGTGGCTCACGGTCACCTCGGGTGGCAGCGGCGCCGGCAACGGTTCCGTCGCCTTCAGCGTGGCGGCCAATCCGGGCAGCGCCCGGACCGGGACCATCACCGTGGCAGGCCAGACGTTCACGGTGAACCAGGCGGCCGCGCCCGTCTCCTGCACCTACACGATCGCTCCACCAAATGCCTCGTTCGGCGCGCTGGGAGGGACCGGGGCCGTCGGCGTCTCCACCGGCGCTGGCTGCGAATGGAGGGCGACCAGCAACGCCGCGTGGATCACGGTCACCTCGGGCGCCAGCGGTACCGGGAACGGGGCCGTGGCGTTCAGCGTTGCAGTGAATCTGCTCGGCGCCCGCACGGGGACCATCACCGTGGCAGGCGAGACGTTCACGGTGAACCAGGCGGGGGTCCTCGGCTTGCACGATCAAGCCGGCCAGATTGGATCGACCGAGCAAGAACACTGATCTCCCGTCATGCACGAGCTGTCTCGACCATCGGAAAGTCTCTGGTGCAGAGGAACAACGTCTTGACCCGACCCGACAGTCGCTGTCGACCGCCGCCCAAGTGATCCTCGCGGCGATTGCGTAGACCGTACTAACTCACGAAGGTGCGAATCCGATTTCCACTACTTGACCGGGCACTACCCACCTATCTTCACCGTCAACACCTGCCAGCAACAAACAGTGTCGCCGTTCCAAGAAGATCCGGGCACGCGGATTGCTTGGGGCACTGCGATGGGGTCTCTGCGACAACGGATTGGCGAACGCGCCAATCCCATTCGTTGGTGCCACTCCTGTGCTGCTGGTCACCGCGATGAGTACCGGCGCAGTCGCCGGCGGCTGCAGCTCCGACTCGGCTGTGGCCACGGGCCCGACGCAGCTGAAGTGTCAGGTGGCTTTGGCGGCCCCGTCCTCGAGCATCGGTCCCGACGGCGGAACGGGCATCATCACCGTCACGACGTCCCCCGAATGCCCCTGGGATGTCTCGACTGGCGCGACTTGGCTCTCCGGTCTGTCGCCGACCTCGGGACAAGGCACCGGCACGGTGGAGTTTCGTGCGGCGCCCAATCCCCTGCCTTCAGTGCGAGAGGGCGAAATCGTCGTCAACGAGAACCGCCTGCGAGTGTCGCAGCAGGCGGCGGCCTGCCGAGTGGAACTCCGGTCAGGCAGCCTCACCATCGATGCCGGCGGGGGTACCCGAGAGGTCGCGGTGTCGGCGCCGAGCGGCTGTTCATGGACCGCCGCGACGGACGCGAGTTGGATCTCGTTCACGACGCCGGTCACCCGAAGCGGAGACGGGAGCGTGGGGGTCAGCATCGCGCCAAATCGCGGCGATGAGCGCCGCGTGGGCACGATCGTCGTGGGGGACCAGAGGTTCACCGTCACGCAGGAGCCGCAGGGCCAGAAGGGCCAGTCCCAGGGTGCGTGTATGTGATCAGCTCGACCAGTCAGGCCGTCCTGCCAAGTGGAGGCGCCGAGGTGTCCGCGTCGGTCACCGTCGCGAGCGGCTGCGCCTGGACGGCGAGCAGTAGCGTCGCCTGGGTCACGGTCCTCGCGGGCGCCAGCGGCACCGGAAACGGTGCCGTGGCGTTCAGCGTGGCGGCGAATCCGGGCAGCGTCCGCACGGGGACCGTCACCGTGGCCGGCCAGACGTTCACGGTCACGCAGGCCGCCGCGACCACCAGTCCCTGCACCTACACGATCGGTCCGCCAGATGTCGCGATCGCCGCGCAGGGAGGGACCGGGACTGTCGCGGTGTCGACAACCGACGGCTGCGCGTGGACGGCGAGCAGCAACGCCGCGTGGGTCACGGTCACCGCGGGCGCCAGCGGCACCGGCAACGGCGCGGTCGCGTTCAGCGTCGGCGCCGAATCCGGGCGCCGCCCGCACGGGTACCATCACCGTCGCCGGCCAGACGTTCACGGTGAACCAGGCGGCCGCGACCGCCAACTCCCTGCACCTACGCGATCAGTCCGCCGGCTGCGTCGCTCGCCGCGGCCGGAGGAAGCGGCACCGTCGCCGTGACCGCGGGCGACGGGTGCACCTGGACGGCGAGCAGCAGCGCCGCGTGGGTCACGGTCACCTCGGGCGCCAGCGGCACCGGCAACGGCGCGGTCGCGTTCAGCGTCGCGCCGAATCCGGGCGCCGCCCGCACCGGCACCATCAGCATCGCCGGCCACACGTTCACGGTGAACCAGGCGGCCGCGCCGGCTCCGCTGCACCTACGCGATCGCTCCCCCGAATGCCTCCCTCGGCGTCCTGGGCGGGACCGGCACCGTCACGGTGACCGCCGGTGCCGGCTGCAACTGGACGGCGAACAGCACCGCGAACTGGATCACGGTGACGTCGGGCGCCAGCGGCACCGGCAACGGGTCGGTCGCGTTCATCGTCGCGCCGAATGCCGGCACCGCCCGCACCGGCAACGATCACGCATGGCCGGCCAGACGTTCACGGTGACGCAGGCGGCGCTCGTCTGCACGTATTCGATCAACCCGACGAGCCTCACCGTGCCCGCGGCTGGGGGCAACGGCACCGTCGCCGTGTCCGCAGGCATCCGGGTGCGCGTGGACGGCGCGCAGCGAAGACGGCTGGATCAAGGTGCCGTCCGGGACGAGCGGCAACGGCAACGGCACCGTCGCGTTCACCGTCGACCGACCACAAAGGCAAGAACAATCGGACCGGCACATTGACGATTGCCGGACGCACGTTCACGGTCACGCAGCTGGCAGAAGACGACTGATCCTCCATGCACTCGATGGCTCGGCAACCTCGTCCGCGCGCGCTGCTGCTGGCGGTCTGCCTGCTGTTGACCGGCGCGGCCGTTCCCGCATCGGCCCAGCAGTCGGTCACGGACGTGCTGACGTTCCTGCTGACCAACCGCTCGATCCCCACGGGCGACTTCGTGCGTGACGAGCAGGCGGCGGTCGAGACCCGCGACGTCCTCGCGCGGTTTCTCAGCCTGGAGCTGGCGACCATTCCCGTGTCCTCGTCGGCGGGCGGGTTCACGTATCGCCTGGATCCCGCCCTCGGGATGGCCGTCCGATCGAGCGACAGCTTCGGTCCGTTCTTCACCGAACGGTCGTTGACCACCGGCCGGCACCAGGCGTCGTTCGGGATCGGCTATGGCAGCACGTCGTTCGACAATATCGACGGCCGCGAACCTGCGGGACGGCACGCTGGTCTCGACGGCGAGCGTCCTGCGCGGCGACCCGGCGCCATTCGACATCGAAACCGTGGCGCTGCGAATCCGCACCGACACGATGACGCGTGACCGGCAACTACGGCGTCACCGACCGGTTCGATGTCGGCGCCGCCATCCCGTTCGTGCGCGTGAACCTGCAAGGGCAACGGGTCGACACCTATCGCGGCCGCGAGCTCGTCCAGGCGACGGGCTCCGCCGTCGACCTCGGGGCTCGGCGACGTCGTGGTGCGCGCCAAGTACAACGTGTTTCGTGACGGCGGGAGCGGCCTTGCGGTCGCCGGCGAGGCGAGACTCCCGACCGGAAACGAAGAGGACCTGCTCGGCACCGGGAGCACGAGCCTCACACCACGCCTGATCGGCTCGTATGAGCGTGATCGGGTGGGGTTTCACGGTGAGCTCGGGTACTCGTTTCGCGAGGTGTCGAACACCCTCGGCTACGCGGCGGCTGTCACCGTGGTCGCTGTTCCGCGTCTCACCATCGTTGGCGAGTTGTCAGGACTCAGGCTCGGGGGGCTTGGACGCCTGGCCGAGACAACTCAGCCGCATCCAGGACTCGTCGGAGTCGACACGATCAGGCTGACTGGCGTCGAACAGACGACCAATCGCATCCTTGCCGTCGCGGGTGTCAAATGGAATATCGCGGACACGTGGCTCGTGACGGCGAACGTGCGCCGGCCACTGACGGTGGTCGGCCTCAATGCCGGTTGGGTGCCGACCATCACGTTCGACTATTCGTTCGGCCGATGACACATGGAGTCAACCCGCATCACCCTCGCGCGCGTGCTGGAACTCGGCGTCCGCGTCAGTTGGCGCGAAGCGGCGGCCATCGTTCACGAGGCCGTCGCCGGAACCGGGGCCACCGAGGGCGCGGGGCCGGCGAGGGTGACCGCCGAGTCGTGCCTGCTCACGCGTGGCGGCGACGTGGTGCTCGTCGGGCACGGCGGCGCAGGCGCGCCCCGAGGCGGTGGTTCGGCTGCTCGACGATCTGCTGGCGTCCTGCAGCAATCCCGGCAGGTTCGCCGGCGCCGTCGCCAACGGCACGGCCCTCGACATGCTCGAGGAGCTGAGCGAACACACCACGCCCAAACGCCGCCGGGTGGAGGTGGCGTCGGTCGCCCTTCGGGGACTGGCGGCCGCGGCCGACGCCGCCCGCGCGATGGCGGACGCCGCACGAACAGGACCCATCGGCGGACTTCGACGATGTCATCGCCGCGCCCACGCCAGCAGCGTCGCCGCCGGCCCTTCCGCGGCTGTGGGTCACGGCAGCCGCCCCGCGCTCGGCCTCCGCCTTCGGCAACGCGGAGGTGCGCAGGCCGGGCCTCGATCACGAGGACCTGATCGCCGCAGTCGAAGCCGCTCGCGAATGGACGGCTCCAGAGAATGCCGTGGCGGCGCTGGCAATCGGCACATCCCCAGCGCAGGGCACGCGCCCGAGCGTGACGCCGCGGCCGGCCTCGTTCTCAGTGGACCTGCCGAGCGCAACGCCGCAGGTCAACGCCGTCAGGACGGCCAAGGATGTCAGGGGCGGCGACCCATCGCAGTTCGGCTGGGTGAAACGTGCCAGCCCCGCGGCGCTCGTGTGTTCGGTCCTCGCGGTGGCCGCGGGCGGGATCCTGGTTCTTCAAATACCTGCGACACGGCGGTCGGCGGTCGAGCCGTCCGAGCCGGCGATCGAGCCTCCGGAGATTGATGCCCCGGTCGGTCTTGATCGCCACACTCCTCTCGCCCGCCCGGATCCAGCCCTTCTGCCCGAGGTGGCCGACCCGCCGTCGGTCCCCCCTTTGGTAGCTCAGAGCGCGCCGCGCGGCTCGAGGATCGCGGACCGGACAGCACCATTCACCCGGGCGCAGGCTTCCTTCGTCCGGTCAATTCCGCTGCCCGCCGGTGGGCCGGAGACTCCTGCCGAGAACACGGCAACGGTCGCTGGGTCTCGCTCGCTTTCCACCACATCCGCAGCCGCCGCCATACTCGCGCCCGATGCTGCGAATCTTTCCGCAGGCGCGCCTCCGCCGGCTGTGGACCTTTCGTCTGTCGTCGCCAGCCCCAGCGCCACCGCATCCTCACCTGCGGAGACTCTTGGTTCCGCGTCCACGGACGTGCCGGCAAACGCTGTAGCCCGGTCCCCAAGTCGTGAAGCGGAGGCCCGCGCCATCGAGAACGTGCTGGGTCGGTATCGGATCGCGTTCAACGAGCTGGACGCCGGCGCGGCATCGGCGGTGTGGCCAACGGTGAACGAGAAGACCCTCGCCAAAGCATTCGAGCGCCTCGAATCTCACGACGTGTCATTCGAAAGCTGCCAGATTGAGATCTTCTCCGTTCTGGCGGAGGCTGCGTGCAGCGGTAGCGCCCGATATGTTCCGAAAGTGGGCAGTCGGACGCCCAAGGACGAAGCGCGGCGATGGAGATTCAGCCTCCGAAAGGCCAGCGGTGGATGGCTGATCGACCGTGTCGACGCGCGTTGATTGCGGTCAACGCTCTTGTTAGTCTCCATCCTCGCGGTATTGCTGTTTCTCTCGCTCGACGCGTCCGCCCAGCCTGGCACCGGCCGCGTTACCGGCACCATCGTGGAAGCCAGAACCGGCGTGCCGCTCGCGGCGGTGCTCGTGAAAGTCCAGTCGACGGGCCAGCAGGCGCTTTCTGACGCCGACGGCCGTTTCGAGATCCTCGGCGTTCCCTCCGGACCACAAATCGTGGTCGTCTCCGTTGTTGGATTCGGGTTGGTGAGACGGGAGGTGGCGGTTGCCACCGGCGAAGCTGTGGACGTCAGGATTGCGGTGGCGGAGGGGGCAAGTACTTACGTCGAAGACGTCGAACGGATCGTCGGCCACGAGTCCCCGGAGGGCGAGGAGATCGCGGCTGCCCGGTCCGAACTGACTGGCAACACCCGGCTCCGCCTCGCGGAATGCCGTGCCCGCGACGGAGCAGGACCCGGCACGCGTTCGTGTCGGGCGGCGCCCAAGGTCGACAGGCTGTTTGGTGTGGCCTCGTTTTTGCTACGTAGTGCTCGATGGCCGACAGCCCACCCCAAGCTGTATCAGGTCATACCCAGTTGTCCCGTGTGCGGGGGCAGGATGGAACTGGTCTACGACCGGCCGACGACCAGCGTAGGCGTCTGTGTGGACTGCCACAGCGCCATCCATGTACCAGCCAGGGCGTGGGCGGTGATTCTGGCGCGGAGCCCCAAGAAGGCCCCGCATCACCCAGGGCGCTGAGCCCCCGCCCGCCTCACCGCGGCCCTGGGCTCGCATTCACTAGCGGCGCGTAGTTTCGGGCTGACGCGAAGTTCTGTGGGCGCTCGCAGGGCTCGCCGGTGGCAGAGCGACACCCCATTCGTGCTTGCAGGCGGCGCAGCGGTAATAGCGGACCCGGGGATCCCGGCCGACGGCAGCTTCGAGGACGATCTCCGATCCATCGCATTCCGGGCAGGTCAGTTGAGGCTCCATGGCGCAGGACACTGCACGAACCCTGCCGGGCGGCACGCGACCGCGTCGGGCGCGAGTAGGGGTGGGCCGGCATGATTCTGTGTCGTCAGCTACCGCACTTCGCCCGCGGCGGCGCCTGACGGCGTGCAGCGGAGTCCGATAGCGTCGCCGGCGCACGCCGCGGGCTTGACGTAGCATGAACAGCTCAGCGTGAATTCGAGCTGGGGACCCGACCCTGAACCCACTGCCAGACGCACCGTCGGCCGACAGTCCGAGCGCCGTCCTCTCCAGCACGGCGGGGGCCGCTGTCGCCGGCGACCCCGGATGGCGCCGATCGCGCCTGACCCCGTCGCTCGCGGAAGTGCATCGCACGATTCCGGTGCACGGGCTGACGTGGTGGCGCAAGCTGCTCGCCTTTGCCGGCCCCGGATATCTCGTCGCCGTGGGCTACATGGACCCTGGCAACTGGGCGACGGATCTCGCCGGGGGATCGCAGTTCGGCTACACCCTGCTCAGCGTCATCCTCATCTCCAACCTGATGGCGGTGCTGCTGCAGGGGCTGGCCTCGAAACTGGGCATCGTGACCGGACGCGATCTGGCGCAGGCGTGCCGTGATCACTACTCGGCGCCGGTCGGATTCGGGCTCTGGATCCTGTGCGAAATCGCCATCGCCGCCTGCGATCTGGCCGAGGTGATCGGCACCGCGATCGCGCTCAACCTGCTGTTCGGCATCCCGCTGGCCTGGGGCGTCTTCATCACCGCCCTCGACGTGCTGCTGGTGCTGTTCCTCCAGAACAAGGGCTTCCGGCTGCTCGAGGCGCTGGTCATCGCGCTGGTCGTGGTCGTCGGCCTGTGCTTTCTGTTCGAGATCGTCGTGTCGCGGCCCGATGCGCGCGCCGTGGCGCTGGGCTTCCTGCCGTCGCTCGACATCATCCGCCAGCCCGGGATGCTCTACATCGCCATCGGCATCCTCGGCGCCACGGTGATGCCGCACAACCTCTATCTGCACTCGTCGATCGTGCAGACGCGCAGCTACGAGGAATCGGCGGAAGGGAAGCGGGAGGCGGTGCGGTTCGCGTTCCTCGATTCGACGATTGCCCTGTCGATCGCCCTCTTCATCAACGCCGCGATCCTCATCGTCGCGGCGGCGACCTTTCACCGCGGCGGCAACACCCAGGTCGCCGAGATCCAGGACGCCTACCAGCTGCTGTCGCCGCTGCTCGGGGTCGGCGTGGCCAGCACCGTGTTCGCGCTCGCGCTGCTGGCGTCGGGCCAGAATTCGACGCTGACCGGGCACGCTGGCCGGGCAGATCGTGATGGAGGGCTTCCTCAACATCCGCATGCGGCCGTGGCTGCGGCGGCTGCTCACCCGCGGGATCGCCATCGTGCCGGCGGCGATCACGGCCGTCCTCTACGGCGAGAGCGGCACGGCCCGGCTGCTGGTCTTCAGCCAGGTGATCCTGTCGCTGCAGCTGTCGTTCGCCGTCTTCCCGCTGGTGATGTTCACGTCCGACCCGACCAAGATGGGTCGGTTCGCCAACCCGTTCTGGCTGAAGTGTCTGGCCTACGCCGTCGCGGTCACCATCGCCGTGCTCAATGCGTGGCTGCTGGTGCAGACCGCGGGACAATGGATGGAATGATGTACCGCCGCATATTGGTGCCACTCGAGCACACGGTCACCGACGCCTGCATCCTCGAGCACGTCAAGGTGCTGGCGCGGCACTGTTCGGCCGCCCTGGTGCTGATTCACGTGGCGGATGGCTGGGCGGCGCGCAACATCAAGCAACTCGAGCTGCGGGCCTCCGAGGAGATGAAGGTCGACCGCGAGTACATCGAGCGGGTGGCGGCGGAGCTCGACGCCGAAGGGCTGCCGGCCGAGGCGATTCTCGCCACCGGGGATCCGGCCGCCGAAATCACCGCCGCGGCCGAGCGCGAGCAGTGCGACCTGATCGCGATGGGAACGCACGGCCACCGGCTCATCGGCGATCTGATCCACGGCAGCGTCGCCAACGCGGTACGGCATTCCACGTCGATCCCGGTGCTGCTGGTGCGTGCCCCGTCTGGAACGCCGGCGCGCTGATCCGCGGACTGACTCGTGCAGTGGGCGCCCGCGGCGCTCGCCAAGGCCGGTCGAGGGGGCCGGGGCTCCCCGCGGGCTGCAAACCCGTTCGAGCCTGCTGGATCAGCGGGCTGCTGGGTTCGACTCCCAGGCCGGTCTCCAATCTTCCACTCGCGTCGGCGACCCGATTGCGACGATGCTAGTGGCCACGATCCGCATGCCCGAGGAGCCTCCCCCGTCCCTGCGCGCCGAGTGGCCGTACGCCCTCGCGCTTCTCACCTTCTTCGTCGCCGCCGCCGTCGCCATCGGCGCCCATCGCGACGTCCCGGTCATCGACGATTGGACCTACGCCTGGAGCGTCGAGCAGCTGCGGTATCACGGCCGGCTGGCGATGCTCGACTGGAGCTCCATCTTTCCGATCGGCCCGGCGTTGTGGGGCACCGCGTGGTCCCTGGTCTTCGGCTTCTCGTTCACGACGCTGCGGGTCTCGACGCTGGTGCTCGCCGCGGTGGCCAGCACTGCCCTGTACCTGATCCTGCGCGAGCTCGAGGCGGCGCCGCGGGTGGCGTTGCTCGGCGCGCTGACCATGGCCGCCAACCCGACGGTCCTGCTGCTGTCGTCGTCGTTCATGACCGACGTGCCGTTCGTGGCCTTCACGCTGCTGGCGCTGCTGTGCTATGTGCGGGCGTCACGCCGCGGCGACCCACGTCTGCTGCTGTGGGCAGGCGGCTGGGCCTGCCTCAGCTGCCTGTGGCGGCAGGTCGGCGTACTCACACCGGTGGCGGTCGTGCCGTGGCTGTTCACGGCACCGCACGGTCGGCTGAGCCGATCCAACGTGGCGTCGGCATTGGCCGCCACGTGGGTCGTGATGGCTGTGGGCGCGGTCGTCGTCGCCACGTGGCTGCCCCCGACCACCGAGATGGACAAGCTGGTCGATCGACTGACCTGGCTGCTGCAGGTGCCGATTCGGAACTATTTCGCCGACAACGTCTACGTGGCGACGGCGACCGCGTTCTACGCGCTGCCGGCGCTGCTGGCGATGGCCGCCGGGCGCGGCCTGTGGCGGCGGTGGACGCTGCTGGCGACCGCCGTAGCCGTGGCCGCGCTCCTGCTGGTCGTGCTCGGCGAGCTGCCGTTGCCGCTCCGGCCGAGGAACACCTGGACGCTGCGCGAGGTCGGCGGCCCCCGCCAGTTGATCAGCGGCGCGTGGCCGGTGATGGAGCGTCCGTGGCTCGAAGCCCTGCTCCGCGTCGTCGGCATCGTCACGATGGCCCTGGCCCTGTTCGCGCTCTTGCCCAGGACGGTGGGGCAGCGGGTTGCCGGGCCACCCGGGAGCACGAGTCCTTGGGCATCGCGAGCGCGTCGCGCGACCACCGCGCTCGTCGACCAGGTGCGGTCGTCGCGCGGACCGCTCGTCGTCTACCTGGCCGCGTATCTCGTGCTGGTCAACGTGCTGTGGTTCTACAACGACCGCTACGTGCTCGTGCTGCTGCCGCTGGTCGTGGCCCTGGCGCTCGGTCAGCGCGATCAGACGCCCGTGCCCCGATTGGCCTGGGCCGCGCTGGCCCTGTTCGCCGTCATCGGCCTGGCCGGCACCCGCGATTCGCTGCGTTTCAATCAGGCGGTGCGCGACACCTGGCAGTCGCTCGTCGACAGCGGCGTGCCGCCGTCGGACATCGATGCCGGGTACGTCTGGTCCGGCTGGGTGCTGTACGCCCATCCTGAGAATCTCGCCCCGGGCCTGACCGCCGATGACGTGCCGTGGATCACGTCCAGGCGGCGGCCGCCCTACATCCTGGCGAAGGCCGAGATCGAGGGCTACGACCTGGTCCGGGAAGTGACGTGGACCGATGACGCGCCCTGGCCCGGCCCGGACCGGCTGTACGTCCTCAAGCAACGCTCGCCCGGACCGGCGGGACACCCACCATAGGCCGATAGCGCCGCCGCTGGGCAACCGCTGAAACACGTTCGGGTCGTCCCTTGCCCCATCTGGGTACGACGACCGCTCAAATCGCCCGGCACGAACTTCGCAATATCTCCCGTCAATGCCGGACCCGCGACGCCACCTGAGGCGGCGGGGACCGGTCTCGGGAGGGTCGCCATGACACTCGAGGACGCATACGCCCTGGCTAGTCGGGTCCTGGTGCGGCTGGCCGATGGCCAGATCGGGCGCCTGGTCGTGTTCCGCCTGCGGACCGAGAGCGTCGACGTCAAACTGCCCGGTGGCCGGCTCCGCACGGTGCCCTCCAGCAACTTGCGGCTGGAGGGTGGGTTCATGGTCGAGACGGCGTAGCCGCTCGGCCGTGGTCAGTCAACCGCGACGGCCGGGGCCAGGGATCGGGAGGCCGTGGCGGTTCTGAGCAGCGCCAGCCCCGCATAGAGCACCACCACGACGACCAGCCAGCGAATCGCCTCGAGCGGCAGGCTCTTGACCACGTAGGCCGCGACCAGCACTCCGGGAATGCCGCCCAGCGCGATGCCCAGCGCCGCGCGCCCGTCGTACTTGTCGGCGCGGGCGAACTTGATCCCGGCCATCGGCAGCATGTAGGCCGCCGACCCCATCATGATCGGGAACGCCGACCGGGGATCCATGCCCATCAGGCTGAATACGATCAGGCTTGGCGCATAGCTGCCGATGCCGAGCGCGTTCAAGGCGCCGAGCGCGAAGTTCACGGCGGTGGCGACCATCAGCGCCGTCCCGGAAAAGCCGATCGCGGTGCCGCCGCCGGGGATCCACTGCATGTTGGTCAGGAACATGAACAGCGCGCCGGTCAACAGCGCCGCGCCCATGCCGATCTGAATCGGCCGGCGCGGCAGCCCCGACACGATGCCGGCCCCGACGTAGCCGCCGATCGCGCCGAGCGGCACCATCACCATCAACGTGAACGGATCGACGGCGATGGCGGTGACGAACGCGAAGGCCTCGATCGCCACCGGCACCGAGGTGCCGACGTTGAGCGTGCCGGGGATGAGCTCGTCCTTCACCATCTTCAGGAAGCGGAAGGCGGCCGTGGTCGGCGCGTAGTTGCCGATGCCCAGGGTATCGAAGAAGAGGGTGACCGCCCCCAGGCCGAGCTGCAGCAGCGTCGGGGGCCGGTGCGGATGCCCGGCGGCGGCGCTGCGCCACCAGGTGTAGACGAAGACGGCGATGACCAGGGCGACGCCGGCGAGCAGCAGCGGAATGGGCGCGAGCATGAGCGCGCGTATCTTCTGTTGGCGGCGACGGCGGCCGCAAGTACGGAGATCGGCCATCGCCGCGCGGCCGGGCCCGGAGCCTGCTACACTCCGGGCCATTCAGAGCCGCACGGAGGGCCTGCCATGACGTTGTCCCCGTTGGTGCGTTCGATCGTCCTGCCGTTCGCCGTCGTCTGCGGCGCAGCCACGGCTGCCTCGGCCCAGGCGCCGCCCGCCCTCGATTTCGCCACCTTCGCCACCAAGGTGCAGCCGCTGTTCCTGGCCAAGCGCGAGGGCCTGATGACGTGTATCACCTGCCACAACGGCAAGGTCGGCACGCGGCTGCAGCTGCAACCGTTGCCCGAGGGCGCCACCACGCTGGAGCGAGGAGGCGGCGCGCAAGAACTTCCAGTCGGCGTCGTCGCTGGTCGTGCCCGGGTCGCCGACCACCAGCCGTCTGCTCCTGCACCCGCTCGACCGCGACGCCGGCGGCGACGCCTTCCACGGCGGCGGCAAGCACTGGCAGTCGCAGAGCGACGCCGAGTGGCAGGTGCTGGCGGCCTGGGTACGCGGCGGCCGGTCGATGCCGACGACGGCGTCCACGCCGGCGGGCACCGCGGTGCGGATCATCCAGACCAACGCCGCCGGCGACGGCGCGCATCTCATCGATCCGACCACCAATATGGTGACGGCGGTGCTGCGCGGCGTCGAGATTCCGCACGGCGTCACCAGCTCGCCCGACGGCGCGCGGCTCTATCTGTCCAACGAGGTGCGCCACACGCTCGACGTCGTCGATGCCAAGACGCTGGCCGTGACCGCGCGCATCCCGCTCAGCGGTCAGCCGAACAACGTCAGCATCACGAAGGACGGCCGCAAGGTCTACGTGGCGATCCGCGAGGCTCCGGGCGCCCTCGACGTCATCGACACGGTGGCGCTGAAGAACGTGAAGACGGTGCCGACCAAGGGCGGCATCCACAACGTCTACGTCACGCCCGACAGCAAGTGGGCGGTCGCCGGCTCGATCCCCGACAAGACGATCAGCATCGTGGACGTCGCCACCGATACGATGGCTCGCACCATCCCGATGTCGGCCGGCATCCGCCCGATGGCCTTCATCACCAATCCCGACGGATCGACCAAGACGATCGTCGTGCAGCTCTCGGACTTCCACGGCTTCGCCACGGTGGATTTCGCCAGCGGCAAGGAGACGGCGCGGGTCGAGCACCCCGACATTCCCGGCGAGCACCCGCACCGCGACGGGTTGCAAGGCGCGCCCGCACACGGCTTGGCGGTGTCGCCCGACGGCACCCGGCTGTGGTCCACCAGCAAGGTGTTCGGCTATGCCTACGTGCACAGCCTGCCGGATCTGAAGGAAGTGGGCCGGGTGTTCGTCGGCCAGCACCCGGAGTGGCTGACCTTCACGCCGGATGGGCGCTACGTCTACGTGGCGGCGGCGGGCGACAACGCGGTCTACGTGGTCGATGCCGCGTCGATGAAGGAAGTGGCGAGGATTCCGGTGGGGCAGGTGCCGAAGCGCAACGCGACGGCGATCTTGCAGGTGACGCGCTAGGAGCGGCGGGAGCCCCCGTCGGGCTCCCACCCCGCCTGAACACTACATCGTGCCGAAGGGCAGCGTGGCCTTCTTGGTCTCCCACTGCATCACCAGCAATCCGCCCTTGCCGGCCGGGTTCTTGTCGATGGTGATGGTGAACTGCTCGACCGGCTTCGGCAGGGTCTCGACCTTCATGTCGACCCTGCCCATGTCCTGCGCCTGCTGGTACTCGGTGCCCCACTGGCCGACCTGACGGTTGACGACCAGCTTCCACGTCTTCTCGTCGATCAGCGAGTAGAGCGAGACCTTGCCGGGGTTGAGGTGCAGCGCCCCGAGCATCAGCATCTTGTCGGTCTCGAGGATGGTGGCTTCGTCGGCGCCGGTACGCCACACCTGGCCAAAGGGCACCACGCCGCCGAAGATCTTGCGGCCCTTGGCGTACGGCCGGCCGTAAGTGATGCTGACGTTGGCGCCATCGATGACGGCCTTCACGGTCTCGTGCGGGCTGGCGCGCTTCTGCTGGCCGGCCACGAGGGCCGCCCCGGGTACGGCGAGGACGGCGGCAACGGCCGCGGCAATCAGGGCACGACGATGGGTCACGGGTCTCTCCTTGGTTGAACGGTCATTCGACGCGAGCGCCCCGGTGGGCACACCGCCTTATGACTATAGTCCGCGCTCGTCGGTTTCCCCGGCCTAGAGAATCCGCTTGCCGAGCGCCGACATCGCCAGCTCGGTCGCCAGCTCCGCCGTGGTGTTGCGCAGATCGAGGGCGGGGTTCACCTCGACGAGATCCAGCGCCACCAGGCGGCCCGATTCCGCCACCGTCTCCATCACGTAGTGGGCCTCGCGGTAGTCGAGGCCGCCCTTGACCGGCGTGCCCACGCCGGGCGCGACCGCCGGGTCGCACGCGTCGAGATCGAACGACACGTGGATGCCGCCGGTGCCGGCCGACGCCGCCGCCAGCGCCTGTTCCATCACTCCGGCGATGCCGAGCCGGTCGATGTCCTTCATCGTGAACGCGTGCACGCCCGACGCCTTGACGATCTCCTTTTCGCGATCGTCGAGGTTGCGGATGCCGACGAGCACCGTGTGCTCGGGACGGACCGCCGGTTCAGGACCGCCGATGCGGGCCAGCTCGAGCGGTTCGCCGCCGAGCAGCGCCGCCAGCGGCATGCCGTGCACGTTGCCCGAGGGCGAGGTGGCGGGGGAGTTGATGTCGGCGTGGGCGTCCACCCAGATGAGGCCCAGCGGCTGCTGCCGGCTGCGCAGCCACGCCGCGGTGGCCGCCACCGATCCGGCGCCCAGACTGTGATCGCCGCCCAGGACGATCGGCAGCGCGCCTTCGTGCAGGGATGCCAACGCCGTCTGATACAGCTTCTGGCACACCCGCGCGATTTCCCTGACGTAGCGCTTGCGGGGATCGCCTGGGCCCTTCACCTCGGGAAGCGGGGACGGGATGTCGCCCTTGTCGGTGACCGAGATGCCGAGCGTGGCCAGCTGCTCGGCGAGCGACGAGATGCGGATCGCCGAAGGCCCCATGTCGACGCCGCGGCGGTTGCCGCCGAGGTCGAGAGGTACGCCGATGAGGTGTGCCGAAGGCATGCGCGACTGCGCGGCTCACTGGCCGTGGCCGCGTCAGCGGCCACTTGGCCAAGAGAGCACTGCAAGACTAACACTGAAGATAACACTGCAGGATGTAGCGTCATCGCGCATTTAGCGTGCTATATTATGGGGTTTGTCCACAGCAGACGTCAGGCAGCCAGCAGCGCGGAGGCACCGTGCCCATCCTTGTCAGGCCCGTGCGCGAACAACTCGAGCACGATCGCATCATTCGACTTCTCCTGGCCCGCTACAAGCGCAAGCACGATGCCGTGACCAACGTCGGCGGTGAGCCGCCGACGGCCGTGGTCATCGGCACGGCGGAGTTCGTCCCCGACGTGATCCTGCTGACCAACGACAAGGCCCGCAAGCTCGAAGGCGTGGTCGAGGTCGAAACCGGCGAATCGGTCAACTCGCTCGAGACGCTGGCGCAGTGGGGGCCGTTCAGCCGCCTGCGCGTGCCCTTTCACCTGTATGTGCCGCCCCACACCGCTCGACACCGTGCGCCGGCTGTGCCGCGAGCACAACGTCACGGTCGCGGAGTTGTGGACCTACCACACCAACCTCGACCAGGTGCGATTCACGCTGATTCAGAAGGCTCCCGACGCGGCCCTGGCGGCGGCCCGCAAAGCCGGATTGAGCGGCACGCCGAAGCTGAAGGTGGCGCCGCCGCCTCCGCCGCCCCCGCCGCCGCCACCGCCGCCGCCGGTGCGCCGCCGGTCCGGGCGGCCGAGACCAAAGCGCCGTTGCGGACCGCGGCGCAGAAGGCCGCGCTCGGCAAGTTCGTCGCCGCGGCGGCCAAGGCGTCGGCGGCCAAGAGCGCCGCAGCCGGCGGATCCAATGTCGTCAAGCCGGCGCCGGCACGGCGCTTGCGCCAAGCTGTCGCGGCCGGCAAGCCGGTCGCGGCGAAGTCGGTACCGGCCAAGGCTGCCGTCGTCGCGAAGCCGCCGGCGGTCGCGGTCGCGCCCGTGCCGGCAGCCAAGGCGGTCGCGGCCAAGGCTGCCAGCGCCGGTTGCCGCGGCGCCGGCGAAACCGGCCGCGGCGTCCAAGCCGGCCGCCGCCGCCAAACCGGCGCTCCCGGCGGCGAAAGTGACCAAGCCGGCGCCCAAGCCCGTGCCGGCGCCGCCGGCCAAGACCGGCAAGTCGAGCGCACGGCCGCCTTCCGGCCAAGCCGGCCGCCAAACCCGCCGCCAAGCCGCCCGTGAAGGCGGCGGTCGCCGGCCAAGGCGCAAGTCGGCCACGCCAGCCAAGGGCCCGAAGCGCCGATAGCGCCGCTGACGTCTCGTGCCGTACCTGCGCCTCACCGCCGATCGGCGCGGCTTCGAGAACACGTTCCTGCTCCATGTCGCGGCGCCCGGCGAGGCCCCGCGGGTCCTGTACTGGTACCGCACCGCGCCCGGGCTGCGCATCGGCCGGCCGGCCCTCGACGATGCGCGCGATGCGGATGCTCGAGGAGCAGTATCCGGACATCGACTTCGACTGGCCGTACATCCTCGACATGGGCGCGATGACGCCGGTGGAGGTCGAAGCGCCGGTGCCACCGCGGAAGCGCAAGCCGCGCCGCGCCCGGATGCCGACGACGCCGCCGATGACGTGTTGCGCGACGTCGCGGCCGCCGCGCCGGATGACGCGCCGCGGCCGGCCGCCGCCGAAGACGCGCCGCCCTGACGAAACGGCCGCCGGCCGCGGCGCCGCCGGCATCGCAGCCGGCCCGACCTGCTCGCCGACCTGCTCGGCCGCGGCATCGCGTCGAGCCTGCGCGCCCGGCACCGAGCAGCTGCGGGCCGAGGTCGAGGCCCACGCCTGGGCCGACGCGCGCCGCCAAGGCTGCGGTCGCGGCGCGGTTGGCGGCCATCGACCCCGACGGCTGGACGACGCCCGACGCCGTGCTGGGCGGAATGGCGCGAATCGACGCCGAAGTCGAGGCCGTGCGCGCGCCTCTCGACCCCGGACTCGACTGCGTCGCCGGCTCCTGGTCCGGCCGCCGTCCGCGACCGTGCGGAGAGGTCTATACTGGGACCATGACGCAACCGCCGCCTCGCCGCCGCCGGTGCCGGGCTCGCGCTCGGCGCGATGCTGTGGTCCGCCGCGTGCCTGCGGCGCGGCAGGCCCCGGCGCCCGCCGGCCAGCCGCGCGGCCGACGCCGCGCCCAGCCGACGCCGCCCGACTTCCGCGTCGCCATCGATCTGGTGACCACCGACGTCATCGTGCGCGATGCGCGCGATCAGTTCGTCGCCGACCTGACCAAGGACGAGATCGAGGTCTACGAGGACGGCGTCAAGCAGGACATGGCGTCGATGACGCTGGTGCACGGCGGTCGCGTGCTCAACCTGCAGGCGCCGCCGCCGCCGCCGGCCGCAGGAGGGCATCATCCTGCCCACGGCGCGGCCGCGCAACGACGCCGCCGGCCGCATCTTCCTCATCATCGTCGACGACCTGCACCTCGACTTCCGCAACACCGGACGCATCCGCGACCTGTTCAAGCGCATCGCGCGCACGCTGGTGCACGAAGGCGACATGTTCGGCATCGTCTCGACCGGGCCGTCGTCGCTGGCCATCGACCTCACCTACGACCGCAAGATCCTCGACGAGGCGATCAAGAAGATCACCGGCAACGGCCTGAAGCCGTCGGACATCATCCAGGGACAGGACGGCGCCGACGGCCCGTCCGAAGTGCGCTACCGCGCCCACGTGGCGTTCTCGACCGCGCGCGACATCGTCACGCAGCTCGAGCGCATCACCAACCGCCGCAAGGCCGTCGTGTGGGTGAGCAACGGCTTCGACTTCAATCCGTTCGAGAAGCAGCGCCTGGGCGAGGACCCGATCTACGGCGGGCGGATGGGGCAGACGCAGGAAGAAGGCGAGCAGTTCAACCGGCAGATGAACCAGGGCGCGCAGTTCGCCGACGCCGACCTGGCCCGCGAACTGGCCGACCTGACGCGGTCGGCCAACCGCGCCAACGCCACCTTCTACACGATCGATCCGCGCGGGCTGGTGGCCGGCCAGGACCTCGACGAGACGGTCGACCCGAGCGACTTCCAGGACCACATCCGCACGACCCAGGACAGCCTGCGCGTGCTCGCCACGGAGACCGGCGGCATCGCCATCGTCAACCAGAACAACTTCGACAAGGGCCTGAAGCGGATCGACGCCGAGACCAGCGACTACTACGTGGTCGGCTACTACTCGACCAACCCCGATCCGCTGAAGCGCACCCGCAAGATCGAAGTGAAGGTGAAGCGCGAGGGGCTGAACGTGTGGTCGCGCACGTCGTACACGCTGCGGCAGCAGCCGCCGCCGACCAAGCAGTGAGACAGCGCCGGGCGCTGAGCCCGGCGACGCCGAGTCGCTAGGCGCGGCCCACGGGCTGGCGAGCCCGTCGGGCGTGCCGTTGCGCGCCGAGTCGATCGATTCCTGAATCCGCGCCTTCAGCCACAGCACGGGTTCGGGCTGCGCCTGGGTGAAGGCCCGCCAGACCTCGTCGGGGAGGGCGATGCTGATGACGCGTTCGTTATTGAGGGTCATGGGCACCTTCCAGGATGGACAACAACTCCGATCCTAGCGCCCGCGACCCACGCGCAAAATAGAATGATCGAATTGCATCGATGCGCTCCGCTGATGTCCTGCGCGGCCGCCGCCGCGCGGCGCTTGGGCGTCGGGCCGCGGCGGAGCGATAATCGGCCGGGCGAACGAAGGGACCCGACCCATATGAGCACGTGGACGATGGCGCAGCGGACGGCGCGGATGAACCCGTCGATCCTCCGAGAGATCCTCAAGGTGGCCGAGCGGCCGGGCGTGCGTTCGATGGCCGGCGGACTGCCGTCGCCCGACACCTTCCCGGTCGAGGCGCTCGCGCGCCGCCTGCGACACGGTGCTCCGCACCCAGGGGCGCGAGGCGCTGCAGTACGCCTCGAGCGAAGGCTTCCTGCCGCTGCGCGAGTGGGTGGTGGCGCGCCTCGGCCGGGCCGGACTGACGACCACGCCGGCGCAGGTCCTGATCACCACCGGCTCGCAGCAGGGGCTGGATCTGGTCGGCAAGGTGCTCATCGACGCCGGGGCGCCGGTGGCGGTCGAGGCCCCGACCTACCTGGGTGCGCTCCAGGCCTATGTGCCGTACGAACCGACGTTCGCGAACCTGGACTGCGACGGCGACGGCCCGCGGCCCGAGTCGATCGCCGATCTGCCGCGGCGGGCGCCGGGGACCCGCTTCGCCTACCTGCTGCCGAACTTCCAGAATCCCACCGGCCTGCAGATTCCCGGCCCGCGTCGCGATGCGCTGGTGGCCGCGGCGCAGTCAGCCGGCGTGCCGATCGTCGAGGACAACCCGTACGGTGATCTCTGGTACGACCAGGAGCCGCCGGCGCCGGTGAGCGCCCGCTGGACCGAGGGCTGCGTCTACCTCGGCTCGTTCTCGAAAGTGCTCACGCCGGGCTTCCGCCTGGGCTTCATCGTCGCGCCCGCGACGCTCTATCCGAAGCTGCTGTCGGCCAAGCAGGCCGCCGACCTGCACACCCCAGGATTCAACCAGCGGGTCGTCTACGAGGTGGTGAAGGACGGGTTCCTCGACCGCCATGTGCCGACGATTCGCGACCGCTACCGGTCTCAGCGGGATGCGATGGCCGCCGCCCTCACCGAACACCTGCCGGCCGGCACCACCTGGCAGACGCCGCGCGGCGGCATGTTCTTCTGGCTGCGGCTGCCCGAGGGCTTCGACGCGATGGCGCTGCTCGAGAAGGCGGTCGACGCCGGCGTCGCCTTCGTGCCGGGCGCGCCCTTCTACGCCGCTGATCCCGACCCGCGCACCCTGCGTCTGAGCTTCGTCACCCTCAGCGTGGCGCAGATTCACGAGGCCGTCGCCATCCTCGGTCGGGTGCTGGCCGGTTCACGGATCACGGCCGCCGCCGCGACCTAGCCGGGCGTCGCTGCCGGCGAAGGCGGGCTGCTAGGGCGCCAGGCGCAGCTTGGGGCGCACCTTGTCGAACGCCCGCACCACCTCTTCGACGGCGCGCGGCGTACGGCTCATCTTCGGGTAGACCCAGCCGGTCTCGCGGATCATCGGCCGGCCCTCGATTCGCGCCGAGTAGAGGTGGCCGCTGGCCACGTCACGCGCCACCGACTGGTGCGAGACGATGGTGATGCCGAGGCCGTGGCGCACCAGCGCCTTGATGATCTCGACGTTCTCGGTCTCCATCACGATGCGCGGCTCGACCTTGGCCGCGGCGAAGAACTCGTCGATCACGCGCCGGGTGTTCGAACCCGATTCGAAGAGCACGAACGGCTGCGACGCCAGGTCGCCGGCGTTGACCCGGCGCTTCTTGGAGAGTGGATGCTTGGCGGCGGTCACCACCAGCAGCTCCTCCTGGAGCACCGGCACGGTCACCATGTCGGCGTCCTTGATCGGCAGCGTCAGCAGCGCCAGGTCGCCGGTGCCGGCGCGCAGGTGCTGGACGCAGCGCTCGGTGCTGTCGTTGATGATCTTGACCTCGATGCCCGGGTGCTGGCGGGTCAGCTCCGACAGCAGCGTCGGGAAGACGTAGAGGCAGACCGTCATCCCGCCGAGGATGCGCACCGTGCCGCGCAGGGTCTCCTGGCTGTCGCCGATGCCGGCGACCGTGTCGGTGAGGTCCTGGAACATGCGGTGGCTCAGCTGCAGCAGCGCCTCGCCGGCCGGGGTGATGCGGATCCGCCGGCCGATGCGCAGAAAGACGGGCGTCTTGAGCTCGTCCTCGAGCAGGAGGATCTGGCGGCTGATCGCCGACTGGGAGACGTGCAGCTTGTGGCCGGCGGCGGTGAACGAGCCGGTCTCGGCGATGGCGCGGATGATCTCGAGTTGGCGTAGATCCACTGGGGCTCCTGGTGGCGACGAGCATATATCTCGGAGCGAGATGGACTCAAGTGGATCGTTAGGGCACGGGAATGCATCGGATAAGTTGCGTTTCTGGGTGGGCGGCGCCCACGGCATCGATCGCGGCCGATCCAGAAGCGGCACGGTGGGCCGACGGCCCGCTGCGGTCAGACCGCCGAGCGTCGCGGCGCCCGGCCGCGGTCACGCGACGCCACGGCCGACCGGGTTCGGGCGATGGCCTCCTTCAGATAGTGCTCGTCGAGCTCGATGCCGATGGCGGCGATCCCCATTCGCGCACAGGCCACGGTGGTCGAGCCGAGCCCGAGGAAGGGGTCGGCAACGGTCTGGACGCGTCCGGCACCGTGCAGACGGATGCAGGTACTCGGGCAGGCGCGACGGGAACGTCGCCGGATGGGGCCGGTCTTTCTCGCGGCTCTGGATGGTCTCGTAGGGGATGAACCAGGTGTTCCCGCGGCAGCGGCGGCCGCCGGCCGCCGCCCGCCACCGGCCGACGTTCGAGGCATCCTGGTACTTCACGCCCAGCGCCAGCCGGTCGAGCCGGGTCACGCCCTCGGGGGTGAAGTGGAACACGAATTCGTGGCAGTCGTTCAGGAAGCGGTTGGAGTTGATGGGCTTGTAGTGGCCGACCGCCAGGTCTTCGGTGAGTCCAGCCCGTCCGCCGGCCGCCTCGGCTTCGATGGCGATCGACTTGATCCAGTGCAGGATGTTCTGCAGCCGCAGGTGCGGCCGGGCGGCCTGGGCCACGTCGAGAGCGGTCCACGGCTCGGTCGGCTTGGCGCCGACGTTCAGGAAGAGCGACCCTTGCGGGGTCAGCGCCCGGGCGGTCGCGGCCACCCAGCGGCTGGTCCAGTCGAGGTAGTCCTGATGCGGCTTGCCGTCGTCATAGGTCCGGTACTGGATGCCCAGGTTGTAGGGCGGCGAGGTGACGACGACGTCGAGCCCGTGCTCGGGCAGGGCGCCCAAGACCTCGAGCGCGTCGCCAAGGAAGAACTTGATCGTGGCCCGTCCAGAGTGGACGGTGTCATAAGGTTTGGGAAAATGAGGGGGCACGCGGGGCGATTGTACCGCCTCCGCGGTTTGGGGCGAGGGGGCGCCCCGGGCTGGATTTGGGCGCTAGGACGCCCGGATCGCAGCGAGCGCCGGCTGGAAGCCGTCGGCCGTCCGGCCGTCACGCAACGCCGAGATCGTATGGTTCTGACGGTGGGCGGCGCTCGCGCACTGCGGCCCCTTCTCCTCCACGTAGACCACTTCGCGGAGGCTGGCCATGTCGCGGTAGCGGCCCACGACGCAGCCGCAGGCCAGCGTCCCGAACCCTAACAGCTTGACAACGCTCATCCAACGTTCTCCTGCGCTTTGAGCTGAGCAAGTTCCGTACCGAAGGGCACCGTTGTTTGACAAGCGAGATCAGGAGGTTTGTTCCCTCACGCCGTATTGAATTCGGTCGCAATTGGTCAACGTGACCGCCACACCGTGACAGTCGAGCGCAATTCGCGCGCCGGCGCGAACGTGCGTGTGGATCAATCTTTCGAGGAATTGGATATGACGCGCGCGCGACGGGCCGGCGATCAGCGCGCGCCGCCGGCCGCCGACTCGCGAGCGTAGGCCTCGCGCGCGCTGGTCGCGTTGGGATCGAGGAGCAGCGCTTCGGCCAGCCGCTGGAGTCCCGACTGCCGATTGCCGGTCTCGAGCTCGAGCAGGCCCAGGTTCGTGTAGGTGGACGGATCGTGCGGTTCGGCCTTGAGCGAGGCCAGGAAGGCGTCGCGCGCGGCCTCGCGCCGCCCAGCCGTGGCCAGGGCAGCGCCGAGCAGGTTGTGTCCCCGGGCATGCGTCGGATTGGCCGCGACCAGCACCCGGGCCTCGGCAATCGCCTGATCGGTGCGGCCGTCGAGGAACAACAAGGACGCCGAGTAGTAGCGGGTAGCGTCGGCGGTTGGCGCGACACTTCGCAGTCTGGCCACGACCGGCAGCAGCCGCTCCTTGTCGCCGACGTCGGAGAAGATCGACGCCAGTTGCTCGAGGGCGGCGACGTCGGAGGGATGGCGCTCGGCCGCGGCCAGGGCCAGGGCGGCTGCCTCCGGCACGGCGCCGGTCGAGGCCAGGAAGCGGGACAGGGCGATCTGCGCCTCCAGGCGGTCGGACGGCGCGGCCAGCTCCCGCAGCAGCGTCGCCGTCTCCGACCCCCGGTTGGCCGCGGCGCCGGTGCGGACCAGCCCCTCGAGCGCCCGCTTGTCGTGCGGATCCAACCGAAGTGAGGTCTCGAAATCGGCCCAGGCGGCGCGTGGGGAGCTGGCGTCGATGAGCATCCAGCCCCGGTCGCGCCAGGAGGCGGCGCCGGCCGCGGCCCGGGCCGCTTCGACCATCGGCACCGGTTGCTCGGCGGCCAGAGCCCGGAGGGCGGCGGCGTTGTCGACCCCGCCTCGCGAGAAGACGGTGCGGGGACCCGAGAACTCGACCCGCGCGTAGTCGTCGGTCATCACCCGCGCCCCAGCCGCAAAGCGGGCGAGCCCCGCCCCCTCGGCGACCAGCAGCGAGACCACGCTGAACGGGTCGCGGGCGCCCACGGCAGCCAGGTCGGCCACGGCCTCGCCCCGTCGGCCCCAGACCTCGGCCAGGGCCGACACCCGAGGCGTCAGCGGCTCGGCACCGCCCACCAGCAGGACGTCGCCGTCGCCGACCAGCCACATCGTGCCGTCGGGGAAGACCGAGGCGAACGTGCCGACGATCGCCCGCAGGTCCTCGGCGCTGATGTCATAGGTGTGCGCCCATTGGCACAGAACGCCGCCCGGCGCCAGCCGCGCCTTGGCGGCAACGAAGAACTCGCGGGTGAACAGCGAGGCGATGCCGGCCATCCACGGGTTCGACGGCTCCGAGACGATGACGTCGTACTGGGTCCGGCCCAGCATCAGATGGGTGCGGCCGTCGCCGACCACCAGGCGGACCCGCGGATCGGCCAGGGCGCGGGAGTTCTCGGGCTCGAAGAACCGCGAGGCCTGCACGACTTCTGGCGAGATCTCGAGCACGTCGACGGTCTCGAGCGGATGGCGAAGGGCCGAGCCGAGGGTCACGCCGCTCCCGAGGCCGAGGATCGCCGCCCGTCTCGGGGCCGGATGCAGCAGGAGCGGCACGTGCGCGAGCAGGCGTTGCGTCAGCATGTCGCCGGCGTTGGAGGCGTCGACCTTGCCGTCGATCGCCAGCGAGGTCGTGCCGGCCGCGTCGCGGACGGCGACGGTGGCCATCGCGCCGTCACGGTAATAGAGCAGGCGTCCGGCGACCAGCGAGACGTCAAGCCCGTCGCCGGTCATCGCCGACGCGTACTTATAGACGCCGCTCGAGAGCAACGTCGGGCTCCACGACCGCAGCCCGGCGCTGGCCGCGGCGGCGGCGACACAGGCGGTGATCGCGGCCAGCCGGGCGCGGCCGCGTCAGCTGGGCCCGCCAGGCGATGACGAGCGTGGCCGCGGCGGCGACGACGCCGAGCGCCCGCAGCGTGTCGTACAGCCCCAGGCGCGGGATCAGGACGAAGCCAGCGGCCAGCGACCCGGTGATGGCACCGATGGTGTTCACCGCGTAGATGAGGCCGAGGTCGGCGCCGAGCGAGGCTTCCGGGCCGGTGCCGGTCTTCACCGCGAAGGGAAACGCGCAGCCGAGGGCGATTGCCATGGGCGCCAGCCAGCCAGTGGCGAGCAACACCTGACGGAGCAGCACCGACCCGAAGGTCGCGTCCGGAGCGGCCACGGCTCGCGCCATGGCGAGCAGACCCTGGTCCACCGTCGACGCCGCGATCGTGCCGGCCAGCAGCGCCACCGACAGACTGATCGCCAGCCCGACCGCCGGCTGTTGAACGCGGGCCGCCAGCCACCGGCCGACCACGGCCCCCAGGGCGAGCCCGGCGATGAAGAGCGCCACGACGAGACTGAAGGCGTAGGTGGTCGGCCCGAGAATCTGGGCCAGTAGGCGCGACCAGACGACCTGCATGGTCAGCGACACGAACCCGGACACGCCGAGCGCCGACGCCGCAATCCACGGGCGCGCGACGGGCGTCGCCGCGGCCGGGGCCGGTCGCCGGGCTCGGCCCGCCGACCGTTTCGACGGCGCCTCATCCGGCGCCGCGGCGGCGATTGCCGGGTCGGCGCGCTGAGCGAGGCGCCATGCCGCCGCCGCCACGATGAGATTGAGCCCGACGCCCGTCCAGGTGGCGGCGCGCAGGCCATAGGCCGGCAGCAGAACGAAGCCCGCCGACAGTGCCCCGAGGGCGGCCCCCACGGTGTTGGCGGCGTAGAGGGCGCCGGCGTCCCTGGTCGCGGCCGCCGCGTCCGGGACGTACCACCGGGCGACGACGGGGAAGGTCGCACCCATGGCGACCGCCGGCACGGCGATCAGCACGACGCAGATGGCGAGTCGCAACACCGGGAACGCCAGACCGGCGCTCCCGTCGGCATACGCCCGGCTCAGCCACGGGGTCGTGAAGGCCAGGGCCAGCGGGACGAGCACCGCGAATCCGGCGATGGCGATCTCGAGGCGGGCATAGAGCCGCATCGCCGCCTGGCGGGGCAGCCGGTCGCTGGCTGGACCGGCCACCGCGGCGCCCACCGCCAGTCCGCCCATGAACGCCGCCAGGACGGTGCTCGCCGCCGCCACGCCGTGACCGAGGTAGAGCGTCAACAGACGCGTCCAGGCCACTTCGTAGACCAGGGCCGCCGCGCCCGACGCGGCGTACACCAGCAGGAACCATCGCGGGGGCGTCATCCGCCGAGGAGTGTAGCAGTCCGCTCCGCGCCACCGGCGCGAGCAGCACGCCGGCTAGTGGGCAGCCGCGCCGCCGGCCGACAGCGCGCCGACGCCCGGTCGGTACAGGATGACGTCGTCGTCGACGGCGACCAACTCGAGCGCGAGGGCGCGCACCGCGAAGTCGTGCAGCACGCGCGGCGTACGCGACGGATGGATCACCACCCAGCCGAGGCGGGCCGTGTCGACGAATGCCGGGGCCGCCAGTTCCAGCGCTCGGAGGTCGGCGGCGGGGAGCGGGCGGCCTTCGCTGAGGGCGAGGAATGCCGACAGCAGCGGTGTCTCTTTCACCTCGCGCACGCGACGCGGCGAGACGCGCGACAGATAGCCGCCCATCAGCTTCTTGCCGTGCACCGTCTGGTGGAACTGGTAGCGCGCGCTGAAGTCGCCCTCCGAGGTGGTGCCGTCACGGACGCCGAAGGGCAGCTCGAGCAGCCGCACCGGCCGAGGGTCGGCGCGCACGATGTCGAAGACCCTGGAGATCTCCGCCGAGTAGAGCGGGCGCGGCGCCGGCCAGAGCTCGACGACGAGTGCGAGCGTGACCGCTGCGAGGAGCTGGCGACGGCGATGCGGCCAGCGGCGCCCCCATTCGGCCAGGGCGAGCGCGAACAACATGCTCAGCGCCAACGCGGTCACGATCGCGAAACGCGTCGGCGTGCGTGCCAGTCCGAACACCGGGACGTAGCGGAGCAGCGCCCACGGCCCCGGGATGTAGGTGTTCACGCCGAGGACGTGCACGAACGGACCGAGCGCCAGGAGTGCGAAGCCGACGGCGAGTGTGACCCACCCCGGCGCGCGGAGTCGCAGCCGCCAGATCGCGAAGACGACGACGGCGAGCGCGACCAGACTCAGCGACGCCGTGTACTCGACGAACACGCTCGGCGCTGCCTGCTGCGCCGAGCCGGCGAGCCAGACGACCAGCGGGTGCGACGGATTCGGCTGCAGGAACGCCAGCAGGTCGACGCCCACCGGGCTGCTGCGCCAGTAGATCGGCGGTGACACCCAGCTGCCTTCCATCACCCGCTGCGACGCGCCGTAGAGCGCCGGCGACAGCACGACCGCACCGGTCACGCCGGCGGCGATGGCGGCGCCGATGGCGCGTACGGTTGGCAGCGTGATGCGCGACACGTGGGGGCCGAGCGCCAACAGCACGCGGCGCGAGGACGAGCAGCGTGAGCAGCAGCATCGGCGTGTAGAGGCCGCGCACGCTCACCGGCATCCCGAAGAAGTCGAGACGGCCGCCGCGACCGAGCGCCAGTCCGGCCACCAGCCCGCCGGCCAGCAGGATGCAGAGGTCGAGGATCCAGCGACCGACGCCGCGGTGCCAGTCGGGCCGCCATTCCAGGCGCAGCAGGCGCGAGCCGATGTAGACCGCGGCGATCATCAGGCAGTAGACGGCGTAGTAGGCGTCACAGAACGCCGCCCACGCGACGACGCCGCCAGCCAGCGCCGAGTCGCGCAGCCGCTCCGATCGCTCGACGCGGTGCAGGCACCACAGGAACGCCGGCAGCGGCGCGGCGGCGACCAGGCTGACGTGTCCGGTGGAGCGCGCCACCATCAGCGGCGCCCAGGCGAAGACGGCACCGGCCAGCCACGACTCGAAGACGGCGCCGCCGGTGACGCGCCGCGCCAGGACGAACGTCATCCAGGCGGTGAGGACGACGACGGCGAGATAGACCAGGTTGAAGGTGACCACCGTGCCGAGCCACCCGAGCAGCGGCATGGCCAGCACGTCGAGGAACAACGTGTAGTTGTGCTGCGAGAGATCGACCGGCTGCGACGAGAGCGAGAAGATGTGGTCGGTGGTGAGCGGGTTGCGTCCTTCGACGAAGGCGCCGTGCTGGAACACCCACTGGTTCCAGACGTACACACCGGTGTCGCCGCCGGGATCACCGGTCAGGTGCGTGGCGGCGTTGGGGAGCAGAGGCCACGAGAACGCCACTGCCACCAGCGCGTAACCCAGCACGGCCGCGAGGTGGAGCAACCACGGGCGCCGCGCCATCGTCGAGCAGGCCGGGCAACCCTAGCACATCCGTAGCAGCGAATCCAACAAATTGGAAGAAATACGAAGACAAAAAGGGCGGCTCCCCGTGAGGGAAGCCGCCCTTCAGTACTGTCCTAGCCGCTAGCCGCTAGCCGCTAGCCGCCGATCAGCGCATCCTAGAAGTCCCAGCGGAAGCCGACGCGGAAGATGCGCGGCGCCAGGGTCTCGGTGACCTCGCGGTAGTTGACGGTGGTCTGCCGGAACAGCGTGATCGCGCCGCTGTTCAACAGGTTGAAGCCGTCGAGCTGGAACGTGACCCGCCCGGCCGGGCCCGGCAGGCTGAACGACTTGTCGAGTCGCAGGTCGAAGATCGAGATGCGTGTCGTAGCGGTTGGCCGTGATCGGCTCGACGCGGAACACGCGCGCGCCGTCGCCCGGGAACGTGTGCGCGATCGTGCGGCCGTAGTTCTGGCCGCTCTGCACGCGCCACGATCCCGACGTGCCGATGCCCCAGGGCATCTCGTAGCGGCCGATGATCTTGTAGTTCCACACCGTGGAGGTCTCGCGGCCGAACTCGTCGCCGTACAGCCGGTCCGACGGCCGGAACGAGTAGAAGCGCGTGTAGCCGGTGGGCGTCGGCGTGGTGAGGTTCGAGACGTGCTGCATCTTCGACCAGGTGTAGCCGAACGAGGTGAGCATCATCCACTTGCCCGAGAAGCGGCGGTTCAGCGCCACTTCCACGGTATTGAAGTCGGCGTCGTAGCCCTCGGGGTTGGTGTAGACGCGCTCGCTGGGGCAGTGGCCAACGGGCGGTCGAAGGTGTTGATCGTCTGCTCGTCGCCGGTGCCCAGCACGTTGTCGGGCCCGGGATCGACGATGGTGATCGGGCACGGTGAACGACGCCGTTGCGGATCGGGTCGTCTTCGCGCCCAGATGTCGCGCACGCCCTTGTACACGTAGGAGACGCGCGCCGACAGGCCGGTGGTGATCTCGCGCTCGATGTTGGTCGAGATCTCGTGGGTGACCGGGCGGTTGAGGCCGCGGTCGACGGTGACGAACCCGGCGCCGCCGACTGCGTCGAGTTGAACGCGCCGAGCTCGGCCGGGCTGTCGAGCAGCCGGTTGCCGTTCAGGTCGCACAGCGCCAGTGCGGGTCGGCGTGCAGTCGAGGAACGCGTAGCGCAGCTGCGCGATGCCGACCGGGTTCTCCTTGTCGGCCAGCTCGTCGGCCGAGTTCCAACGCGGCTGGCCCGTAGTAGGCCTTGACCACCGTGCGGTTGTCGCCGGTGAGGTCGTAGGCGAAGCCGACGCGCGGCGAGATGTCCTGCGTGTCGGCCACGGTGCGCGCTTCGACGGTGCGCGGGGCGATGAATTCCTGGTAGCGCTGATCGTTCCAGCCGGCCAGGGCCGGGATGCCGTTGGGGGCGAACTCCTGGTCGGGCCACTGGTCGAGGTAGCGCTCGTAGCGCAGGCCCAGGTTCACCGTGAGGCGGTTGGTGAGCTTCCAGGTGTCGTTGAGCCACATCGCCTGGTTGACGACGTCGTTGATGCCGGTGACGTCGGTGTTGTAGATGTCGATCTGCGACAGCGCCGCGCCGTTGTCGCGGTAGAACGTGTCGAACGGCTGATCCCGGAAGAGGCTGCGGCGATCGCGCTTGAGGTCGTAGCCGACCTTGAAGTCGTGGCTGCCGCCCCAGCCGTCCTTGAAGTACGACAGGCTGACGTAGCCCTGCGGCTTCCAGCGCTTCTGGTCCTGGTAGCCGTTGTTGGCGCCGCCGTCGTAGATCTGGCTGTTGGCGAGGTTGACGCGGCCGGGGCCCCACGGGCCGTCGTACAGGCCGTAGTCGTTGACCGGGCGCAGCGGGAAGAAGTTCCACCAGTTGCCGACCATCACGTCGAGGAACGCGCGGCTGCCGAGCACGCTGGTCCACTGGGCCTTCATCGGCGTGTTCTCCGACGACTGGTAGTAGGCGGCCGAGAGCGGCGTGGTCACGCTGATGCCGCGCTTGTCCTGCAGCTTCTGGCGCTTGTTGATGAAGCCGATCAGCTGATTGTTCTGCGACACCTGATAGGTGAGCTTGAAGGTGTACGGATTGGTCAATTTCGACTGCTCGATGTTGCTCGGCAGGCCGGTGGTGTACTTGTCCTGGTTGTTCAGCCGGTAGCTGTAGAAGCCCCAGATCTTGCCGCGCCAGATCGGCCCGCCGATGTTGCCGTTGAGGTCGTACTGCTTCTGGATCTGGTTGCCGCGCTCGAGCGGGGTGCGGGTGAAGTAGCCGTCCTCGTTGCTTCTCGTTGGCGACCTGCAGATAGTCGGGGACGTTGTTGGCGATCATGTCCTCGTTCTGGTAGTCGCTGTACCAGTTGCCGGTGAAGCGATCGCTGCCCGACTTGACGCTGATGCTGAGCACCGCGCCGCCGGCGAAGGCCGACGCGTCCGCGCCGGCGCCGCCGACCTGGAACTCTTCGAAGCTGCCGAAGTCGAAGTAGCCGGCGTTGGCGTTGGTGGCCTCGGTGGTGTCGATGCCCTCGAGACGGGTCTGGTTCTGGTCGTCCATTCCGTAGGCGCGATAGCCGGTCTGGTTGCCGGTGCGCGAGCCGCCGACGTCGTAGGCGGTCATCTGCATGCCCGGCGCCTGCGCCATCGCCGCCCACACGTCGCGGGCGTTCGGGATCTCGGTGAGCAGTTCCTTGGTGAAGTTGGTGCCCATCGTGGTCGTCGTGGTGTCGACGACCGGCGACTCGCCGGTGACCGTGACCGTTTCCTGCAGGGTGGCCACCTGGAGCTGCTGGTCGACGCTAGAGCGTCTGGTTGATGACGACGCGGATGTCGGTCGCGCTTCACCGTCTGGAAGCCGGTCAGCTCGAAGTCCACCGCGTAGACGCCCGGGCGGCAGGGCCAGGAACCGGTACGTCGCCCTCGGCGCCGGTGACCTGGACCTGGGGCTGGATCAGCGCCGGGCTCGACACCGTGACCGTGACACCGGGCAGCACCGCGCCGGTGTTGTCGGTGACCGTGCCGTTGATTCGCCCTCGGAAGTCCTGTGCCGAGGCGGGGAGCACGCCGAAGAGCAGCGCCGCCAGACACAGGATGAGACCTGTCGTCTTCAACCTCATTGACATCCCTCCAGAGCCCCGGCGCCGGGCCCCAACCGCGGTCGGCCCCGTCGAGCGCCGACCCCCACGGACTACCGTTGCCACGCCGGTGGGAAACCGGCGGGGCAGTGAGCGATGCAGCAAACGAAATGCCACCGACATCCCCCGCGGATTCCGGGGAACATCCCGAAGGACCGCGGGATTCTGGTGGAAAACCGTCGGCGGACTGGCGCTGGTCCGGCGGCCGGCCGCCACAGTCTAGACGAGATCCGCCTTTCCGGATCCCGCGGGTTCGAACTCTTGGGGGGCGAGGGACGGGGCCAGCGGTGGAGCCAGGCCGGGCCGGTCGGCGGGCCCGTGTCGGGGCGGGTAGAATGCCGTCGCCATGCGCATGACCGTCGCTGCTCTCAGCCTGCTCTTCGCCCTTCCCGCCCCCGTCGCCGCCCAGCAGGCGCCGACCGAGCTTGGCGCCAAGCTGGTCCAGGACGCGTCGGTCAAAGCGGCCCTCGCCGCCGCGAAGGCCGACGAAGCCCGGACCCTGGCCGAACAGGTCGAGATCTGCGAGGTCGAGGCGCCGCCGTTCAAGGAGGCGAAGCGGGCCGAGCTCTACGCCCGCAAGTTCCGCGAGCTGGGGCTGCAGAACGTGCGCGTCGACAAGGTCGGGCAACGTGCTCGGCGAGCGTCCCGGCAGCGCGCGCCCGGCCGCATTTCGTGCTCGCCGCGCACCTCGACACGGTCTTCCCGGAAGGCACCAGCGTGAAGACGACCCAAGAGGGCTCGGTCATTCGCGGCCCCGGGATCGGCGACGACTGCCGCGGCCTGGCCGTGGTCCTCGCGGTCGTGCGGGCGCTGAAGGCCGGCAACGTGCAGACGCCGGGCAGCATCACCTTCGTCGGCAACGTCGGCGAGGAGGGCCTCGGCGATCTGCGCGGCGTCAAGCATCTGTTCGACGAAGGGTTGAAGGGGCGCATCGATCGCTTCGTTTCGATCGACGGCACCGGCCTGGGCATCACCCACATCTCGGTCGGCAGCCTGCGCTACCGCGTGACCTTCAAGGGGCCGGGCGGCCACAGCTACGGCGCCTTCGGCATGGTGAATCCGATTCACGCGCTGGGCCGGGCCATGGCCGCCATCGGCGACTTCCAGGTGCCGGCCGAGCCGAAGACCACCTTCAACGTCGGCCGCATCGGCGGCGGCACGTCGGTGAACTCGATCCCGTTCGAAGCGTGGATGGAAGTGGACATGCGCTCGGCCGACGCCGCCTCGCTGCAGTCGCTCGACGCCAAGTTCCACAAGGCCGTCGACGACGCCGTGGCGGCCGAGAACGCGCGCTGGAACAGCCGCGCCCTAGTCGGTCGACAAGGCGCTGGTCGGCAACCGCCCGGCGGGCCGCGCCCCGGCGACCGCGCCGATCGTGCAGGCGGCGGTCTCGGTGACCCGGGCCCTCGGCTTCCCGGTGACGCTCGATGAAGGCTCCACCGACGCCAACTACCCGCAGAGCCTCGGCATTCCGGCGATCACGATCGACGGCGGCGGCCGCGGCCGCGGCGCGCACGCCCTCGACGAGTCGTTCGACACGACCGACTCGTGGATGGGCACGCAGCGCGCGCTGCTGCTGACGGTCGCGCTGGCGCAGAACTGACGCCGATCGGCGGCTGCGGCTCGGGCACGTCAACGCTCGAGTCACGCCATCACGGCGGTCGGCGATACCACGCGGTCAAGCCGTGCCGGCGGTGTCGGCGCAGGCAGCCGCGCGCCCGGTCGTGCGAAGTCTGCTTGGGTAGAGAATTCTGCTGCACACTTCAGGGCACACAACCGCACAAATGATGGTGCTGGAGCCTCAAAAAGCGCTTTTCGCTCTATAGATGGTCTGCTACAATGCCGACACTTCTGTAACGAGCGGGCGAGATTCCGGCCTGCCGTAAGGAGACATGCCGGACCGTCAACGAATTCGTCGTGCGCTCACAAGCGCGTTGGCCGCGGTGCTCGCCATGCTGGTGGCGGCGACGTCCGCTGAGCCCGCCACGCGCGCGAAGTCGACCGCTCGACGGGCGCACGACGACCGCCGCGCCGAAGTCCCAGGCCGCCACTCCGAAGACGCACGACCACTCGTACGGCGTCGGCGAAGAAGACGCCGCCCCGGGCCAGCGCCGCCTCGAAGTCGCGCACCACGTCAGCCGCCCGCCGCCGCGCCATCTCGAGGTCGCGGGCCGCGGCCCGCGCGCGCGAAGCCCGCGAGCTGGCGATGCCGCGGTTCAAGGTCGACGGCACCGGGCAGGAGATTCCGGCGCCGCGGGCCGCGGCCTCGATCATCTACGACCCGGAGACCAACCAGGTCCTGTTCGAGGAGAACGCCCAGGAGCTGCGCTCGATCGCCAGCATCACCAAGGTGATGACGGCGCTGGTCTTCCTCGAGACGCTGCCCGACCTCGCCCAGGTGGTGAAGATCGAGCGCGGCCGACGTGGCCCGGGCGCTCGACGACCTACCTGCGCGCCGGCTACGAGGTGACCGCCGACGACCTGCTGCACCTGCTGCTCATCGGTTCGGATAACGCCGCCGCCCGGGTGATGGCGCGGGTGTCGCCCTACGGTGCCGACGGGTTCATCGAACGGATGAACAACAAGGCGAGCGAGCTCGGCCTCGAGCTGACGCACTACGAAGATACCGTCCGGCCTGCTGTCGGCCAACATGTCGTCGGCCTACGACATGGCCCGGCTGATTTCCTACGCCGCCGCCGACGAGCGCATCGGCGCGATCATGCGCAAGACGGCGTACGACATTCGCAGATCGGCGCGCCGCGCCGTGCACGTCAACAGCACCAACCGCCTCGTGCGCACCCGCGAGCTCGACGTGATCGGCGGCAAGACCGGCTTCATCAGCAGCTCGGGCTACTGCCTGGCCACGCTCGTGCGGCTGCCGCAGACCGGCCGGCAGGTGGCGGTGGTCGTGCTCGGCGCACGGTCGAACGCCGGACGCTTCGCCGAGACCAAGCACCTCTTCAACTGGCTGAGTGGCCACATGACGACGGTGGCCACCGACGGCGCCGCGCAGCAGAACCAGCAGCAGTAGCTGCGCCGCTCGCGCCGGCTATCCGGCCTGATACCCCTGTTCCACCACGGCCTGATCCAGGGCCAGCGTCGCCACCGTGTCGAGGGCCAGGAAGAACGGCCGAGCGGCCCGGCGCGCGTCGAGCCCCTTCAAGTAGCGGCGGCAGGACTCGCACGCGGTCACCTGGTAAACGCCGTCGTGGGCCGAGAAGACCCGGATGCGGTCGGTGGTCAGACAGTGATGGCAGCGCCGCACCTCGAAGGGCCAGCGCCCCTGGCATCGTCCACAGACCAGCCGGCGATCGCCGGCCGCCCCGAGCACCGCGAACACCGGACGGCCGCCGCACATCGGACAGGTGGCGCGTCCCCACCCCTCGACCGAGACGCGCTGCAGGAGCACGTCGGCGGCGCGGGTCAGGAACGGCCGCACCGACAGCGCCAGCACGTCGCCCAGGACCGGATCGACGGCCTGGCCGTCGCGGACCGGCCGCCCCGGGGCCGACTCGAACCAGCGGCCGACCACGTCGGGCAGCTCGGCGCCGCGGTCGAGGGCCTGGAGGCGGCGGGCGTCGGCGGGCTCGAGCACGTCGTGCCGGCGCAGCACCTCGATCACCTGCCGAACCCGCAGCCGCAGTTCGGTCCAGTCGAGGCCGAGGTGCGCCAGCTCGACCAGACACTCGCCGCGCGCGAGGCGTGCCGACAGGTCCTCGGCCGAGGCCTCGATCCACGGCGTGCCGATCCGGCGCTGGAGCCGGCGCTCGCCGTCGAGGAGCTCGCGCTCGAGCGCGACGGCCGGCGCCAGCTCAGGGTGGAGGGCGGCCAGGTCGGTCAGCGCCGCGATCTCGCGCGGCGCCGCCCGTTCGGGGCGAGGGGGAGAGGCCACGGGCGAGATTCTACACAACCGCTCGTCTCGGCGGCTGGCCGGCTCCGGTAACGTAAGCAAAATGCCCCGGTCTCCCGCCCCGGCCCGTATCCCGCGCCTTCCTCGCGCCGCGAGCGTCGCCGCCGCGGCCCGCCCCGCCCCCCGCGCCCCCCGTCGGCCGGCGCCGCGCCCTCCGGGTGCTGATGATCGCCTCCGAAGCGGCGCCGTTCTCGAAGACCGGGGGCCTGGCCGACGTGGCCAGTGCCTTGCCACGGGCCCTCGGCCGTCTGGGCCATGAGGTGACGCTCTTCACCCCGCGCTACGCCGGGGTGTCGGCCGGACAGTGGCGGCACGACGTGTCGGCGGCGCTGGCCGGCGTGTCGCTCTCGGCCGGGCTGTTCGAGGAGCCGATCGGCGTCGGGGCGCGCGCCATGCTGGTGGAGTGCCCGCCGCTCTATCATCGGGCCGGGCTCTACAACGGCGGCGGTGTCGACTTCGACGACAACGCCCTGCGCTTCGCCTTCCTGGTCATCGCCGCGCTCGAGTGGGCGGCCACCCAGACGCCGCCGATCGACGTCGTGCACGCGCACGACTGGCAGGCCGGGCTCGCGCCGGCGTACCTGCGCCAGCATTTCGCCCGCCACTCGACGCTCGGCCACGCGTGCCGTCGGTGTTCACCATCCACAATCTGGCCTACCAGGGCGTCGTCGACAAGGCGTGGCTGCCGCGCCTCGGACTGGGCTGGGATCTGTTCACCGTCGACGGCCTCGAGTTCTGGGATCGCCTGAGCCTGTTGAAGGCCGGCATCAACTTCAGCGATGCGGTGACGACGGTCAGCCCGACCTACGCGCAGGAAATCCAGCGCCCCGAATACGGCGCCGGCTTCGATGGGGTGATCCGGGCCCGGGCCCACGCGCTCATCGGCATCCTGAACGGCATCGACGTCGACGTCTGGAGCCCCGACCGCGATCCCTACCTGCCGGCGTCGTTCAGCGCGAAGTCGCTCGCCGGCAAGAGCGCCGCCAAGCGCGCGCTGCTCGAGGCCTTCGGGCTGGCCACCGATTCCGCGGCGCTGGCCCGGCCGCTGGTCGGCGTGGTGTCGCGACTCGTCGATCAGAAGGGCTTCGATCTCGTCGCGCAGGTCGCCTCCGAGCTCGCCGATCTCGACGCCGGATTCGTCGTGCTCGGCAGCGGCGAGGGCCGCTACGAGCAGATGTGGCGAGCGCTGGCCGGCGCATCGCCCGGGCCGGATCGGCGCCGTCCTCGGCTTCGACGAACGGCTCGCGCACCTGGTCGAGGGCGGCGCGGATCTGTTCCTGATGCCGTCGCGCTTCGAACCGTGCGGGTTGAACCAGATGTACAGCCTGCGCTACGGCACGGTGCCGGTCGTGCGCGCCACCGGCGGCCTGGTCGACTCGGTGCAGCCCTGGGATCCGGCGACGCGGCGCGGCACCGGCTTTCTGTTCGCCGAGTACCGCGGCGAGGCGATGCTGGCGGCGCTGCGCGAGGCGCTGCGGACGTTCGCGGTGCCGGCCGACTGGAAGCGGTTGCAGCAGAACGGCATGAAGCAGGACTACTCCTGGGAGCGTTCGGCGCGCGACTACGTGAAGGTGTATAAAGGAGTGATCGCCGCCCGGCGCGGCCGCCGACAGAGGCGTCCGGCGCCGCCGGCGTGACACCGGCAACGGGCGCGCGGCATCAGAACTACTGAGGAGAAACATGGCTTCGGACAAGATCAAGACCCTCGGCGACGGCGACTTCGACACGGCGGTGAAGCAGGGTGTGGTGCTCGTCGACTTCTGGGCCGAGTGGTGCGCCCCCTGCCGGCGTCTCGCCCCGACCGTCGATCAGCTGGCCGAGGACTACGCCGGCCGCGTGACCGTGGCCAAGATGAACATCGACGAGCACCCGATGACGCCCTCGAAGTTCGGCGTGCGCGGCATCCCGACGCTGCTGCTCTTCAAGGACGGCGCCCTCGCCGAGTCGGTCGTGGGTCTGGCCGGCAAGGACGATCTGGCCCGCTTGATCGACAAGCACCTGTGAGCGACGCGGCCAACTCCCACGACCACCAGGTCGTCGTCATCGGATCGGGGCCGGCCGGACTCACCGCCGCCCTCTACGCGGCCCGGGCCAACCTGGCGCCGCTGGTCATCGAAGGCGTCGAAGCCGGCGGCCAGTTGATGCTCACCACGATGGTGGAGAACTGGCCCGGCTACCGCGACGGCATCCTCGGGCCGGATCTGATGGCCGAGATGCGGGCCCAGGCCGAGCGCTTCGGCGCCCGGATCATCCAGGGCGACGTCGCCGCGCTCGATCTGTCGTCGCGGCCGTTCCGGATCACGCGTGGGGAAGACCACCCACACGGCGCAGGCGCTGATCCTCGCCACCGGCGCCTCGGCGAAGTGGCTCGATCTCGGCGTCGACAAGCAGCTCTCGGGACGCGGCGTCTCGACCTGCGCCACCTGCGACGGCTTCTTCTTCAAGGGCCGGCATGTCGCCGTCGTCGGCGGCGGCGACACGGCGATGGAAGAGGCGATCTACCTGTCGAAGCTCGCCTCGCACGTCACCGTGATCCATCGGCGCGACACGCTGCGGGCGTCGAAGGTGATGCAGGACAAGGCGCTCGCCGACCCGAAGATCTCGTTCGTGTGGAACACCGCGGTCACCGACATCAAGGACGTGACCAAGGGCGAGGTCTCGAGTCTGGTGCTGACCAACCTGCAGACCGGCGCGGTCAGCGAGCTGGCCGTCGACGGCGTGTTCATCGCCATCGGGCACATCCCGAACACCGAGCTCGTCGTCGGACAGCTCGATCTCGACGACGCCGGCTACATCAAGACCCACGACGGCCCGCGCACCAACGTCCCGGGCGTCTTCGCCGCCGGCGACGTGCAGGACCACATCTACCGCCAGGCGGTCACCGCCGCGGGATCGGGCTGCATGGCGGCGATCGACGCCGAACGCTTCCTCAGCGGCGTCGGCCACTAGGCCCGCTCGACGTGCCCCGCGACGCCGGTCACGACGCCGGATCTTTCTGTCGCGTCTTGACGATGCCTCCCATCAGCCCGAGGCCGACGATGACGAGGGCGCCGGCGATGATCCACACCTGACTTACGCCAAGGCGACTTGCGCCATACGCCAGTCCGGCGACGACGAGGAGTGTGCCAATGAGGTAAACCATCATGTTGGTCATGACGCCGGTCTCCTGAGACAGCGAATTTGCAAGAAGGCTGCCAGGCGGCGTGTGCGGCGGGCGGTGAAGCCACTCGCCCTGTTTGGGCAATCGTCAGCCAAACGTCACGCATCACGTCGCCCAAACTCGGTGCCGCGACCATGATCGCCTGGATCACGGAAAGCGTGATCCAGGCTGTCTAGCCAGTCATTTAGCCGCTAGCTCCAGCCGCTGTCCTAATCAATCCAGCCCCCGCCGATCACCTCGTCGCCGTCGTACCACACCACTGCCTGACCGGGCGTGATCGCCGACTGCGGCTCATCGAACTCGATCTCGGCGCGGCCGTCGTCGAGCGCGCGGACGCGGCCGGTCGCCGGACGATGGCGGTGGCGGATCTGCGCCGTGACCGCCTGCCAGCCGGCCGGCGCCGTCCCCGCGATCCAGTTCACGCGCGACGCGGCGAGCGTCGCCCGTTCGAGCGCGGCACGCGGGCCGACCGTGACCTGCTGCCGCTCCGCGTCGATGTCGACCACGTAGAGCGGGACGCCGGTGGCCAGGCCCAGGCCCTTGCGCTGGCCGATCGTGAAGCGATGCACGCCGGCGTGCGCGCCGACCTGCGCGCCGCGCTGATCGACGATCGCGCCCACGGTGGCCAGCGCCGGATCCTCGCGCTCGAGGAACGCCGCGTAGTCGCCGTCGGGCACGAAGCAGATCTCCTGGCTGTCGGGCTTGTCGGCCGTGGCCAGGCCGATCCGGCGGGCGTGCGCGCGGACCTCGTCCTTGGCCAGCCCGCCGACCGGGAACAGCGCCGCCGCCAGTTGCGCCTGGGTCAGCGAGAACAGGAAGTAGCTCTGGTCCTTGCCGGCGTCGCGCCCGCGGCGCAGCCGGACCCGGCCGTCGTCGTGCCGCTCGATCCGCGGCGTAGTGGCCGGTTGCCAGCTGCGTCGGCGCCGTAGCCGGTCGCCCGCGTCAGCAATTCGCTGAACTTCACCTCGCTGTTGCAGTGCGCGCACGGAATCGGCGTCCGGCCGCGCGCGTACTCGCTGACGAAGTTGGCCTGCGACGTGGGCGTGGAAATGCGATTCGAAGTTGACGATGTAGTGGGGAATGCCGAGGCGCGCCGCGACCCGCCGCGCGTCGTGCAGATCGTCGATGGTGCAGCAGGTGCCGAAGCCGCCCTCGCGCTGATCGTAGAGCTGCATCGAGACGCCGACCACGTCGTGCCCCTGCTCGACCAGCAGCGCCGCGGCCACCGACGAATCGACGCCGCCCGACATCGCGACGACGATGCGCGCGGCGCGGCCGGTCATCGCCGTACCGGGGCCAGCCGCCGCAGCTTCTCGACCAGCGCCGGCAGCACGTCGACCACGTGGTCGATCTCGTCCTCGGTCGTGCCGCTGCCCAGGCTGAAGCGCAGGGAGTTGAGGGTGCGGTGATGCGGGAAGCCCATCGCCTTGAGCACGTGCGACGGCTCGAGCGTGCCCGACGAGCACGCCGACCCGGACGACACCGCGATGCCTTCGAGGTCGAGCGCGATCAGCAGGGACTCCGACTCGACCCGATCGAACGACGAGGTTGGTGGTGTTGGGCACGCGCGACGCCGCGATCGCCGTTGACCGCGGTGCCGGGCACGCGCTCGAGCACGCCCTGCTCGAGCCGGTCGCGCAGCGCCGCCACGCGCGGCGCGGCGTCAGCGGCGTGCTGGCGGGCGTAGTCCGCCGCCGCCCCCATGCCGGCCAGCGCCGGCACGTTCTCGGTGCCCGAACGGCGGTTGCGCTCCTGGCGGCCGCCGGTGACGAACGGCAGCAGGCGCACGCCGCGGCGGATCCACAGCGCGCCCGCGCCCTTGGGCCCGCCGAACTTGTGGGCCGACACCGACAGCAGGTCCACGCCGAGGGCCGCCACGTCGACCGGGATCTTGCCCGCCGTCTGGACGGCATCGGTGTGGAACAGGGCGCCCCGGGCCCGGGCGACGGCGGCCAGTGCCGCCACCGGCTGCAGCGTGCCTATCTCGTTATTGGCGTGCATGACCGATACGAGGGCCGTGCGATCAGTCATGAGCCCGGCCAGGTCCCCGGATCGGCGATGCCGCTGGCGCCCACCGGCAGCACCGAAACCTCGAACCCTCGCTTTGCCAGCGACTTGGCGGTCTGCTGCACGGCTTCGTGCTCGATCGCCGAGACAATCAGATGACGCCGGCCGGTCGCCTCGAGCGCCTCGACCGCCCCACGAATGGCCGCGTTGTCGCCTTCGGTGCCGCCGCCGGTGAAGACCACCTCGGACGGCTCGGCGCCGAGCAGGGCCGCGACCGAGGCGCGGGCCTCGTCGAGCGCGGCTTTGGCCAGTTGCCCGAAGTGGTGCACGCTGGAGGCGTTGCCCCAGGCATCGCGCGCCACTGCGGTCAGCCGTTCGAGGGCGGCCGGCACGAGCGGCGTCGTCGCGTTGTGGTCCAGATAGATGCGCGGCACTGCCCGGATCGTAACATTCGCCCTAAACGTCAGCAACAAAAGGGGTAGACAGGCATTTCGTCCGGTGCCTATACTGGCCGGGCTTCGTTCCGGAGCCCTTCCCCAGGTGACCACGGCGAGCAGCGCGGGCGCACGTACGCCCGCATCGGGAGGCATCAGCAATGTGGAAGCGTGACGAGTCGCCAAAGCCGGCCGTACCTCCGGCACCGGCACCCGCCCCTGCGACAGCAGCGGCGCATTCACCGGCCGTCCCCAGTGGCGGCGATCATCATCGCCCGCAGGCGACGGGGAGGGACAACGTGAACATCGGTAAGTCTGTGGTCATCAAGGGTGAGCTGAGCGGCAGCGAGGATCTCACCATCGAAGGCAATGTCGAAGGCAAGATCGAGCTGCGCGACAACACCCTGACGATCGGCCCCAACGGGAAGATCCGCGCCGAGGTGTTCGCCAAGCAGGTGATCGTGCTCGGCGAGGTCACCGGCAACGTCACCGCGTCGGAGAAGGTCGACATCCGCGACAACGGCTCGGTCGACGGCGACGTCACCTCACCGCGCGTGGCCATCGCCGAGGGCGCCCACTTCCGCGGCGCCATCGACATGCAGCAGAAGTCGGGCGCCAAGCCAGCCGCGAAGGACACGACGACCGCGTCGGTCGTCGGCGGCGTCGGCGGCGCCGGTGCCGGCCAAGGCCGGCGTCTAGCCCTCGCGGCGCGGAGGCGCGCCCAGCCTCCGCGCCCGGAGCCTCGTCCTGTGGCTGGCGGACTGCACGATCTCCTGTCCCGGTTCGGCGGACGTCGCGAGACCGTCGGGCACACCGACGTTCTCGTCGGCGCCCGAGACGCCGGAGCTCGTCTATCCGACGAAGGCGCTGCCGAAGTTCCTCGCCAACGTCGCGCTGAAGCCGGCGCCGGTGCTGCTCGACCTCGGCCCGGTCGTCGGCACCAACGTGTCGTTCTTCGGCGAGGAGCTCGGCTGCCGCATGCGGGTCGAGGACCTGTTCACCGATATCGAGCGCCACCGCGCCAGCGGCACCCTCGAGCAGCTGCCGGCCTTCTTCCGCACCCGGTTCAAGAGCGAGCCGGGCACGATCGACGGCATCCTGTGCTGGGACGTGTTCGACTTCCTCGATCGCGCCGCCGCCGCTGTCGCTGGCGGCGACGCTGGCGCGGCTGCTCGTCGCCGACGGTTCGCTGCTCGGCTTCTTCAGCACCGCCGTCGAACCCGGGCGGGCGCTCTACACCAAGTACGTCGTCGTCGAACGTGGCAGCCTGCGCTATCGCACCTACGGCGGGACCCAGGCGCGTCAGCGCAGCCTGCAGAACCGCGACATCATCAAGCTGTTCGAAACGCTCCGCGTCTCCGACTCGTTCCTGATGAAGACCAACATGCGGGAGATCATCTTCCGCAAGCCCGCGTACCTCGCCGGACTCTGACCTGCGCCGCCGCGGCGGCGCCCGTGGAGACGCGCATGTCACGGCCGCTGATTGCGCTGCTCAGCGACTTCGGCACGACCGACCACTACGTCGGCACGATGAAGGGCGTCATGCTCGGCGTGTGCCCCGACGCCATGCTCGTCGACATCACCCACGACGTCCCGCCGCACGACGTGCGGGCCGCGGCCCGTCAGCTGGCCGCGTCCTACAAGTACTTTCCCGCCGCGACCGTGTTCCTCGTCGTCGTCGATCCGGGCGTCGGCTCGTCGCGGCGCGGCATCGCCCTCGAGACCGCGACTTACCGTTTCGTCGCTCCCGACAACGGCGTGCTCGGCGCGGTCCTCGACGAGACGCCGGCGCGCCGCGTCGTCGAGCTCACCGAACGCAAGTTCGCGCGGGCGACGATCAGCCGGACGTTCGAGGGCCGCGATCGCTTCGCCCCGGCGGCCGCCTGGCTGGCCAAGGGCGCGGCGTTGACCACGCTCGGGCGCGCCGTGGCTGCGCCGGTGCGCCTGGACTGGCCGGCCGCGATCGAGCGCGACGACGCCGTCGACGGCGAGGTCGAGCTGGTCGACCGCTTCGGCAACCTCATCACCAACATCGGGCGCGAGGCGGTGGAGCGCCTGGTGCGGACCGGCGACGTCGACATCGCGGTCGCCGGACATCCGGTGCCGCGACTGGTCGGCACCTACGCCGACGTCGCGGCCGGCGAGCTGTGCGCACTCTTCGGCAGTAGCGATCACCTCGAGATTGCGGTCAGTGGCGGGAGCGCCGCGGCAGCGGCTCGGGCTCGGCCCCGGGCGCCCGCGTGCAGCTCGGCCGCCCGCCGCTGTGATACGCATCAACGGCCGTCCGTAAGTCGTTGCCCTGCACAGAGTTGACGTGAACCTACAACGTGCCGGCGCAGGGCCGGAGTCGCACCCCATGACCAACGTCCGGAAGCGCACCACCCACGGTCCCGCCATGGAATCCGACCTCTCGCTCGAGTTCCTGCGCGTGGTCGAACAGGCCGCCATCGCCTGCGCCCACACGATGGGCCAGGGCGATCGCCACGGCTCGGATCAGGCGGCCGTCGAGGCGATGCGGCGCGAGCTCGACACCGTGCCGATCGACGGCACCATCGTCATCGGCGAGGGCGAGCGCGACGAAGCGCCGATGCTGTTCATCGGCGAGAAGGTCGGCCTGGCCGGCAAGGGCAACGGCGAGCGCCGCTCCTACGACAAGGTCGACATCGCCGTCGATCCGCTCGAAGGCACGAACCTGTGCGCCATGGGCACGCCCAACGCCATCGCCGTGCTGGCCGCGTCCGATGAAGGCGGGCTGCTGCACGCGCCCGACCTCTACATGGAGAAGCTGGTCGTCGGCCCCAGCTCCAAGCACCTGGTCGACCTCGACGCGCCGGTGCGCGAGAACCTGCGGGCGATCGCCCGCGCGCTCGGGCGGCAGGTCGACGAGCTGACCGTGGTGGTCCTCGACCGGCCACGCCACGACAAGCTCATCGCCGACATCCGCGCGACCGGCGCCCGCATCCGCCTCATCGGCGACGGCGATCTGTCGGCCGGCATCGCCGCGGCGGTCTCGGGCAGCGGCGTCCACGCGGTGATGGGCACCGGCGGCGCGCCCGAGGGCGTGCTGGCCGCGGCGGCGATGCAGTGCCTGAACGGCGAGATCTTCGCGCGGCTGGTCGATCGCCAAGCCCGAGGACGAAGAGCGCTGCCGCCAGATGGGCATCACCGACACCAAGCGGGTCTACACCTCGGCGGATCTCGCCTGCGGCAAGAACATCATCTTCGCCGCCACCGGCGTCACCGACGGCAGCCTGCTGAAGGGCGTACGCTTCTTCGGCGACGGCATCCGCACCAGCTCGATCGTGATGCAGAACAACCCGCACCGCATCCGCTTCATCGACAGCATCCAGGTCTACGCCGGGCCCGCCGTGCGCATCCGCTTCTGACGACGCTCCGCCGAACTCCACTCGAAGTGACGAATCGGCTGCGCGTCGTCAGGCAGTGTCTTCTGGCCCCGCTCCGCGGCGACGGCATCTCCCGCGCGGCCGGAAACGTCTGACGCATGCGCGTGAAGATGCCTAGGGAGAGGGCGTGAACGCGAGCCCAGCCAGCCCACTCCGGCCGGCGAGTTCTCGCCGCGGCGCAACGTGCTGGCCGCGGCCGCGGCCAACGGCATCGGCTTCGCCGGCTTCACCCTCGTCATGCCGTTCCTGCCGCTCTACATCCGCGAGCTCGGCGTGACCGACGTCGCCGACATCGCCCTGTGGACCGGCCTCACGCTCGGCGCGACGCCGGCCGTCACGGCGGTGAGCGCACCGCTCTGGGGCCGGGTCGGCGACCGCTACGGCAGCAAGCTGCTGGTCATCCGATCGCTCGGCGCGTTCGTCGTCACCAAGGCGGCGATGGCCTTCGTGACCGCGCCGTGGCAGCTGTTCGCGCTGCGGGCGCTGCTCGGCATCTTCGCCGGCTACGGCGCGCTCACCGTGTCGATGGCCGCCGAGTCGGTGCCGCGCGAGCGGATGGCCGAGGCCATCGGCACCGTGCAGGTGGCGCAGCGCCTCGGGCCGGCGGTCGGGCCGGTGGTCGGCGGCGTCCTGGCGCCGCTGGTCGGACTGCGCGCGACGTTCCTGGTGGCGGCGCTGTTCTACCTGACCGCGGTCGTGACCATCGCCGTCGTCTACCGCGAGCCGCGGACGCGGCAGGCGCGGGCCGCGGCGCGCGGGCTGCGCGAGGTGTTCCGCGAGCTGGCCGGCACGCCCGGCTTCTGGATGGTGTTCGTCGTCATCCTCGGCCTGCAGCTCGTCGATCGCAGCTTCGGGCCGATTCTGCCGCTCTACGTCGAGCGGCTCGTGCCGGCCGGCCAGGTGCCGTTCGTCGCCGGGCGTGCTGTTCTCGGTCGCCGCGGTCTTCGCCGCGCTGGGCCACCGCGTGGCCGCGCCGCTGCTCGAGCGCTGGACGCCGCGCGCGCTCATCGCCGGGGCCGCGCTGGTGACCGCGGCCGGCCTCGGCCTGATCGTCTGGGCGCCGTCGGTGTGGACCTTCGCGGCGGCCCTGGCTGCCGCCGGCGTCGCCATCGGCGTCGGCATGACCGCGGCCTACACCTCCGGCGGGGCGCTGCTGCCGCCCGACGCGCACGCGACCGGTTTCGGCCTGATGATGACCGCCTCGCTCATCGGCCTGGCCGCCAGCCCGATCGTCGCCGGCTTCATCAGCGGCCCGGAGCTGCGGATCGTCTTCGAAGCCGACATCGTGCTGATGCTGGCGCTGGCCGCCGCGGTGTGGGTGTGGATGGCGCCCGGGGTCACTCGTCCTCGCCCGGCGGCGTCCGATGCTTCCGCTTCCTGATCGGCCGCTTCCTCTTGTCTTCGTGCCGGCCGCCGATCTGGCGGGGCAGCGGGACCCGCGGCAGCGCCGGCTTGCGTGACCGTCGAGGCCTGGCCGCGCGCGCCATCGCTCACTCGTAGGCCGGCGCCGCCACCGGTTCGCGATGCGGTGCGTGCGGCTGCCATCCGAGCGTCGCCATGAGCAGGGCGAAGCCGACGACGTACGCCAGGGCGACGTGCCAGCCGTGCCGCAGCCAGCGGCCCACCGACCTGGCCTCGGGGAACACGTTGGTCACCGCCACGCCGGCCGACGATCCAAACCAGATCATCGAGCCGCCGAAGCCGACCGCGTAGGCCAACATGCCCCAGTCGTAGCCGCCCTGGCGAAGCGCCAGCGCCGTCAGCGGGATGTTGTCGAACACCGCCGAGACGAAGCCGAGGCCGAGGGTCGTCACCCACGACGCGTTCGGCAGGCGCTCGACCGGCATCATCGAGGCGGCCAGCACCAGCGACAGCAGGAAGACCGCCCCGGTGATGGCCGCCGGCAGCGCCGCCCAATCGGGCCGGCGGAGGACGGCGGTGACCAGGAGTGCGGCCCACAGCGCCACGCCGAGCACCGGGAAGGCGTTGGCCAGCGCCGGCGCCGTCGCGTTGACGCCGATGTTGGCGACCAGCGCGGCGCCGAGCAGCGCCGCAACCACGCCCAGCCGGCCCCAGTCCACGGCGTGCGCGGCCACTGCCGCCGCACGCATCGGCGCGTGCGCATGCTGCTGGCGCGAGGCCAGCCAGCCGCACACCAGCAACGCCGGCACCGCGGCGGCGTAGGCGTGCACCACGTCGAGCGGCGAGACGCCGTCGATCCACATCATCGTCGTGGTCGTGTCGCCGACCACGCTGCCGGAGCCCGCCGGCATTCGACGCCGCGACGATCGCCGCCAGGTAGCCGATGTGTACCGCCGGGAAGACGATCTTCGCCATCGTCGCGCCGATGAGCGCGGCGGCGATGTTGTCGAGGAACGACGACAGCACGAAGGTGATCACCAGCAGGACGAAGGCCCCGGCGACGCCGCCGGGCAGGACGCGCGGCAGCGCTTCGGGCACGCCGCTGTCCTCGAAGTGCCGGGCGAGCAGCGCGAAGCCGGTCAACAGCAGTCCGAGGTTGGCGATGACGACCCATTCGTGCGCGAGGTGCGCGCCGAGTCCGGCGAGGCCGGCCCCCTCTCGGAACGGACTGGCGAGCACCTTGTAGGTCGTGATCACGGCCAGTCCGGTGAGCGCGACGCGCAGCGTCTGGTGATGGAAGAGCGCGACGCCGAGCAGGGTCAGTGCAAACAGGATGAAATCGATGGGAATTGCGCTCACAGGCCTCCGCGCGCGCCGCCCGCAGACGGCCAAGTGTGCGATTATACGAGCAGGATCGACACGGAATGAGCGAACGACGGCTCGCCGCGCTCGAGCGCGCGGCCCTCGTCGGGCTCGTCACGGGCAGCCTGCGCCGCGGCGACGCCGAGCAATCTCTCGACGAGCTCGACGGACTGGCCCGCGCCGCGGGCGCCACCACGGTGGTGCGCGCGCTGCAGGAGCGTGCGACGCCCGATTCCGCCACCTTCGTCGGACGTGGCAAGGCGCAGGCGCTGGCCCTGGCCTGCGCCGAAGCCCGCGTCGACGTCGTGATCGTCGACAACGAGCTCACGCCGGCGCAGCTGCGCGAGCTGCAGGACCTGGTCGCGTGCAAGGTCATCGATCGCACGCAGCTCATCCTCGACATCTTCGCCAAGCGTGCCCGTACCCGCGAAGGCAAGCTGCAGGTCGAGCTGGCGCAATTGCAGGACCTGCTGCCACGACTGGTCGGCGCCGGCTCGGCGCTGTCGCGCCTGGGCGGCGGCATCGGCACCCGCGGTCCCGGTGAGACCAAGCTCGAGATGGACCGTCGGCGCATCCGCACGAGGATCAAGGTGCTCGACGACGAGATCGAGCAGGTGCGCCGCCGGCGCGGCCAGCTGCGTGAGCGCCGCGACAAGGGCCTGGTGCCGACGGTGGCCCTGGTCGGCTACACCAACGCCGGCAAGACGACGCTGTTCAACCGGCTGACCCGCGCCGCGGCCCCCGTCTCCGACGCGCTCTTCGTCACCCTCGACCCGCTGGTCCGCCGGGTGCGGCTGCCCGATGCCCGCGAGCTGCTGATCTCCGACACCGTCGGATTCATCGATCGGCTGCCGCATGCGCTGGTCGCGGCGTTCCGCGCCACGCTCGAGGAGGCGGCCGACGCCGACTTGCTGCTGCACGTGATCGACGCCTCGCATCCCGATCGCGAGCGGATGATCGCCGCGGTGATGCGGGTGCTCGAGAGCGTCGGGGCGCTGGCCGTGCCGCGCCTCGAGGTCTACAACAAGATCGATCAGCTGCCCGGCGACGAACGCGCCGCGCTCGAGCGTGCCGAGCCGGGGCGGCTGTGCATCTCGGCCCGCACCGGCGAGGGCGTGGAGGCGCTCCTTGACGCCGTCGCCGCCGGCGTCGCGCTCGATCGCCAGCGCGTGACCGTCGACCTGGATCCCGATGACCCCGCCGGCGTCGAACGCCTGCGTTTCCTCTTCCGCTACGGCCGCGTCGTGTCGCAGGTGTCGGTCGGCGCGCGGATGCGGCTCGAGGTCGACATCCCGCGGCGCCTGGCCAGTCACGCGCTGCGTCCGTCTCCTGGGAAGGCCAGTGCGTAGGATCGCGGCGGCTGTACTTCTGATGGTCACGGCGGCGTGCACTCCGGCGCCGCCGGTGGTGCTGGCGCCGGCGGTGCCCGCCCACCCCGACTTCGTGTTCCCGGCGGCGCCGCCCGGCACGCCCCCGGCGACCCTCGAGCGGCTCGAGCGCGGCTGGCGGCTGCTCCAGTCCGACGACTTCGGCGGCGCCGAGCGCGAGTTCGCGTCGCTGCTGCGGGCCGACCGCGCTTTCACGCCGGCGGTCGCCGGACAGGGCTACGTCGAGCTGGCCCGACGCCGGCCGGCCGAAGCGCTGGCGGCGTTCGACCGGGCGACGACGGCGCAGGGCGCCTACGCACCGGCGCTGGTCGGGCGGGCGCTGGCATTGCTGGCGTCCGGCCAGGACGACCAGGCGCTGGCCAGCTTCGAGGCGGCCCTGGCCGCCGACGCGGTCGTTGCCCGACGTCGCCTCCCGCGTCGAGGTGCTGCGGGTGCGCCAGCTGCAGGACCGGGTGACGCGGGCCGAACGAGCGGCGGCCGACGGGCGTTGGGACGACGCTCGCGAGGCCTATCGCGCCGCCATCGAGGCGTCGCCCGAGTCGTCGTTTCTCTACCGCGACCTGGCCCGGGCGGAGCGGCGGGCCGGTCGCGACGACGCCGCGCTCGAGAATGCCCGCCGGGCGCTGGCGCTCGATCCCGACGACGCGCGTGCGCACCTGGTGGTGGCCGAAGTGCTCGACGCCCGCAACGACTTCGCCGGCGCGCTCGCCGCCTACGACCGCGCCGCCGCCCTCGACCCGTCGCCGGCCATCGCCGCCGCCGTGGCCGCGCCTCCGCGAGCGGGCGCGCGACGCCGCGCTGCCGGTGCAGTATCACGCGATTACGACCTCGCCAGCGGCGACCCGCGCCGACCTTGCGGCGCTGCTCGGAGTGCGGCTGCGCGGGGTACTGGCCGCCGCCCCGCAGCGTCAGCTGGTCGTGACCGACGTCCGTGGCCATTGGGCGCAGCCGTGGATCGAAGCCACGGCCCGCTCAGGGGCGATGGAGGTGTTTTCGAACTACACGTTCCAGCCGGCGACGCCGCTGCGACGGGCCGACGTGGCCGATGTCGTCAGCCGGGTGCTGACGCTGGTCACGCGCGGTTCCTCCACCATGTCGCGCTGGGACCAGACCCCGGTCGAGGCCGCGGACGTGCCGCCCGGACATCTGGCGTACCCGGCGGTGCGCCGGGCCGTGGCCGCCGGCGTGATGCCGCTGCAAGGCCAGGCTTTCGGCCTGCTGCAACCGGTGACCGGCGCCGAGCTGGCGGCCGTCGTGTCGAGGCTCGAGGCCCTGGGAGGGGCCCAGTGACCACCGAGCCGATCCTGACGATCGCCAATCAGCTCACGTTTCTCCGGTTGCTGCTGATTCCCGCCTTCGTCCTGTGCGTGGTCTACGGCCGTTTCGGGTGGGCCCTGGTCATCTTCGTGGTCGCCGGCGCGACCGACGCGCTCGACGGGCTCATCGCCCGGAAGGCCAATCAACGCACGTCGCTCGGCGCCTGGCTGGACCCGGCCGCCGACAAGCTGCTGCTCGTGACCACCTTCATCGTGCTGACGCTGCCCAACCTGGGCCTGCCCAACCGCGTGCCGCTGTGGTTGACGATCCTCATCATCAGCCGCGACATCGCCATCGTGCTCACGGTCGCCGTCGTCAACCTGGCCATCGGGCCGCGCACCTTCCGGCCGTCGCCGCTCGGCAAGCTGGCCACGGCGCTGTTCATCGTCACCTGCGTGGTGGTGCTCTTCTTCAATTACCTGGGCCGGACCTCGGTGGTGGTCGACTGGTTCGTGTGGGCGTCGCTGGTCATCACGCTGGCGTCCTCGTTCGACTATCTGCGCCGGGTCACGACCAGCGCGGCGGGGTAGCCCGGGCGCCGGCCGGGTGCAACCGATCCGAGACGCGGGACTTTCCCCACGGGCTGCTAGAATCGGCGGCGCGGTTGGCAGGAACCGGGACCGGGAGGCGACTCAGGATGCGACCGACACTCTGGAACGTGCGCGGGCTGATGGCAGCAGGACTGGTGGTGACGGCCCTGGCGGGCCTGGCCGCCCGGCAGGCGCCCCCCGCGCCCGCGGCGGCGGGGCAGTGGCGCGACCTACGGCGCCGACCTGGCCAGCACGCGGTATTCGGCGCTCGACCAGATCACGGCCGAGAACTTCGGCACGCTGCGGATCGCCTGGCGGTTCCGTACCGATCCGTTCGGGCCGCGGCCGGAGCTGCAGCTGCAGACGACGCCCCTCTACGTCAACGGCGCGCTCTACGCCTCGGTGGGATCGCGTCGCACCGCGGTCAGCATCGATCCCGCCAACGGCGAGCTGCTGTGGGCGCGGCGCTTCGACGAGCGGCCGCGCACGTTCCCGCGCGCCTTGTCCGGACGCGGCGTGGCCTACTGGGAGAGCGGCGCCACCAAGCGCGTGTTCTTCGTTTCGCCCGGCTACCAGTTGCTGGCCATCGACGCCACCACCGGCGCGCTCGATCCGGCGTTCGGCGCCAAGGGCGTCGTCGACATGCGGACCCAGCTGGGCTACCCCCTCGAAGACGTCGAGAAGGCGGAAATCGGCCTGCACTCCGCGCCGATCGTCGTCAACGGCGTCATCGTCGTCGGCGCGGCGCACCTGCCCGGCGGCGCGCCGCCGACCAAGGAGCACATCAAGGGCGTGATCGCCGGCTACGACGTGCGCAGCGGCAAGCAGCTGTGGCGCTTCGTCGCGATTCCCGGGCACGGCCAGCCGGGCAACGAGACCTGGCTCAACGAGTCGTGGACCTACACCGGCAACACCGGTTCGTGGGCACAGATGTCGGCCGACGAGCAGCTCGGCCACGTCTACGTGCCGGTCGAGGCGCCGACCGGGGACTACTACGGCGGCCATCGCCACGGCGACAACCTCTACTCGAGCTCGCTGGTCGCGCTCGATGTCAAGACCGGCAAGAAGCTGTGGCACTTCCAGACCACCCACCACGACATCTGGGACTGGGACATGCCGAGCGCGCCGATCCTCGCCGACATCACCGTCGACGGCCGGGCGATCAAGGCCGTGGCGGTGCCGACCAAGCAGAACTGGCTCTATGTCTTCGACCGCACCAACGGCAAGCCGGTGTGGCCGATCGTCGAGACGCCGGTGGCCAAAGGCGATCTGCCGGGCGAGTGGTACGCGCCGACGCAGCCGATTCCGAGCAAGCCGCCGGCGTTCGGCCGCCAGGGCTTCACGACCGAAGGACCTGATCGACTTCACGCCCGAGATCAAGGCCAAGGCCGAGGAGTTCGTGAAGAACTACCGCATCGGCACGCTGTGGGAGAATCCGTCGGAGCGCGTCGCCGGCGGCAACGCAGGGCACACTTGCAGCTGCCCGGCTCCACGGGCGGTCCCAACTGGCCGGGCGGTTCCATCGACCCCGAGACCAACGTCGTCTACATCTACTCGAAGGACGAAGTGACGCTGCTGGCGATGGTGAAGGACCCCAAGCGCTCCAACATGGACTTCATCAATGGCGGTGGCGGCGAGGGCGCCGCGCGCATCGCCATCGACAACCTGCCGATCATCCGCCCGCCCTGGGGGCAGATCTCGGCCATCGACCTCAACAAGGGCGAGATCCTCTGGCAGACCGTGCACGGCGAGACCGACGACGCGGTGACGAACCACCCGGCGCTGAAAGGCGTGACCATCCCGCGCACCGGGCGCACCGGCCGCATCGGCGTGCTGACGACCAAGACGCTGGTCATGGCCGGCGACGGCGGCATGGCCACGCATCCCAACGGCCAGCGCAGCGGCATGTTCCGCGCCTACGACAAGAAGACCGGCAAGGAGCTGGGCGCGGTGCCGATTCCCGGGCCGCAGACCGGGTCGCCGATGACCTACCTGCACGACGGCCGTCAGTACATCGTCGTGGCGGTGTCGGGGCAGGGCGCGGCGGCCGAGCTGGTCGCGCTGGCCTTGCCCGAGCGGCCGCAGTAGGCGCCGGGCGATGACACCGACCGACGGCGTGACGCGACGGCAGCTCCTGGGCTGGACGGCCGGCGCTCTCGCGGTGGCGTCGTCGACGGTGAGGGCGATGACGCAGACGACCCCGCTCGATCAGCTGCCGCCGAACCTCCCGGTGCCGAAAGACGACGGCGGCTGCCGCCATCTCGTCGGCATGCGGCTGCCCGACCTCGAGCTCGCGTCGACGCGCGATCGCCGCGTCAACCTGTCGAAGGTGAACGCGACGCGTCTCGTCGTCTATGCGTATCCGATGACCGGACGCCCGGGGTGACCCTGCCACAGGGCTGGGACGACATCCCCGGCGCGCGCGGCTGCACGCTGGAGACCTGCGGCTTCCGCGACCATCACGCCGACCTGGCCAAGCTGCAGACCGAGGTCTACGGCGTGAGCGTCCAGACCACCGAGTACCAGCAGGAGATGGTCGAGCGCCTGAAGGTGCCGTTCGAGGTGCTGAGCGACGCGCCAGATGACCTTCGTCAAGGCGCTGCGGCTACCGACGTTCACCGCCGGAGGGATGACGCTCATCAAGCGTCTGACGATCGTGGCCTCGGCGGGGCGGATCGAGCACGTGTTCTACCCGGTGTTCCCGCCCGACACGCACGCCGAGGAAGTGATCGCCTGGCTTCGGGGCGAATCGCACGCCGAGGGCAGTGGACCAGGGCAGGGACCGCGCCTCCCGGCGCGCGTCCATGGCCATCAGAATCGTCCGTCTCGGTAGCCCTCGCCACCCCAAGGAAGGGCTGCGCATCGGCACGGTGCGCCGGCCGCCGCGCGGAGTGCCCAAGGCGAAGTTCGCCGCCGGAACTGGTACGACGTCTGGTTCCCGGTGCTCGCGCCGAGCCTGGCGACGATGAAGATCGGCCAGGCGGCGGAGACGCCGGCGCAGTGGTCGGCCTTCACCAGGAAATACCGCAGCGAGATGTCCGAGCCGGCGGCGAGCCAGACCCTCGACGTCCTGGCCGCGCTGTCGAAGACCAGCGACTTCTCGGTCGGCTGCTACTGCGAGGACGAAGCGCACTGCCACCGTTCGGTGCTGCGCGCGCTGCTCGCCGCACGCGGCGCCGTGGCAGGCCGCGCTCGGCAGGCGGCACGCCGGGTGCTTGCTCGTGCTGTCGACGCTCTACAGCACCTTGGTCTTGAAGTAGTCGATCGTCTTGGTCAGCCCTTCGCGCAGCTCGACCTTCGGCTCCCAGCCGAGCAGCGTCCGCGCGCGGGTGATGTCGGGCTTGCGCACCTTCGGGTCGTCCACCGGCAGCGGCCGGTAGACGATCTGGCTCGTCGAGCCGGTCATCTCGATGATCGTCTCGGCGATCTGCTTGATGGTCATCTCGGCCGGGTTGCCGATGTTGACCGGGTCGTTCTCCTTCGAGAGCATCAGCCGGATGATGCCGTCGACCAGGTCGCTGACGTAGCAGAAGCTGCGCGTCTGCGAGCCGTCGCCGAAGACCGTCACGTCCTCGTTCTTCAGCGCCTGCGACATGAAGGCCGGCACGACGCGGCCGTCGCGCACCCGCATGCGCGGGCCGTAGGTGTTGAAGATGCGGACGATCTTGGCGTCGACGCCGTGGTAGCGGTGGTAGGCCATGGTCATCGCCTCGGCGAAGCGCTTGGCCTCGTCGTAGACACCGCGCGGGCCGACCGGGTTGACGTTGCCCCAGTAGGTCTCCTTCTGCGGATGCTCGAGCGGGTCGCCGTAGACCTCGGACGTCGAGGCGATGACGAACGCCGCGCCCTTGGCCTTGGCCAGGCCCAGCGCCTTGTGGGTGCCGAGCGCGCCGACCTTCAGCGTCGGGATCGGCAGCTCGAGGTAGTCGATCGGGCTGGCCGGGCTGGCCAAGTGCAGCACGTAGTCGACCGGCCCGTCGACGTTGATGTAGTTGGTGACGTCGTGCTTGATGAACTCGAACTCGCGGTTCTTGATGTGGGCGATGTTGGCCAGGTCGCCGGTGAGCAGGTTGTCGATGCCGACGACCGCGAAGCCGCGGTCGAGCAGGGCATCGCTGAGATGCGACCCGATGAAGCCGGCCGCGCCGGTGATGACGACTCGTTTGGGCATAGGGATCGGGACCGGGAGGCGGTCAGTAGGCGGCGCGGTGCGAGAACAGGCCGCGGACGAGCGTGAGCCAGATGATCTTGAGGTCCAGGGACACGGACCAGTTCTCGATGTAATACAAGTCGTACTCGATGCGCTTCTCGAGCGAGGTGTTGCCGCGCCAGCCGTTGACCTGGGCCCAGCCGGTGATGCCGGCCTTGACCTTGTGTCGGAGCATGTATTGCGGGATGCGGTGCTTGAACTGCTCGACGAAGTAGGGACGCTCGGGGCGCGGCCCGACGATCGACATCTCGCCCTTCAGCACGTTGACGAACTGCGGCCATTCGTCGAGGTCGAAGCGACGCAGCCAGCGACCGACGCGGGTCGCCCGCGGGTCGTCGTCGTTGGCCCACACCGGCCCGGTGTCGTCCTCGGCGTCGAGCGGCATGGTGCGGAACTTGTAGACCGAGAAGGCGCGGCCGTCGAGGCCCATGCGCGTCTGCTGGTAGAAGACCGGCCCGTGCGAGCTGCGCTTGATGAGCCAGGCGATGAGCAGGCCGGGCGCCGCCATCACGGCCAGGGCGACCATCGAGATGGCGATATCGAGGAGGCGTTTCACGACCGCGTTCACGCCCTGCAGCGGCACGTCGTTGACGTTGATGACGGGGATGCCGTCGAGGTCCTCGAGCCGGGCGCGCAGGGCGATGAACTGCAGCAGGTCGGGCACCACCTTCACATCGACGCACTCGCGGCTGGCGCCCTCGACCAGGTCGAGCATCTTGATGTGCTCTTCCATCGGCAGCGCCACGTAGAGGTGGTCGATCTGCTCGCGGGCCGCGATCTCCGGCGCCTCGGCCAGGGTGCCGAGCAACGGCAGGCCGCGGTAGCCGAGGTGGTCGCCGCCGGCGCGGTCGTCGACGAAGCCGACCACGTGGTAGCCGAGCTCGCGGTGTTCGAACATGCGGTCGGCGACCATGCGGCCGAGGTCACCGGCTCCGGCGATCAGCACGCGGCGCAGGCCGAGTCCCGAGATCCAGCGTCGCTCGAGAATCTCGCGCACGACCTTGCGGGCCAGGTAGCCGAGGATGATGGTGCAGACGAGGAAGATCGCCCAGACCAGCTGCGAGACCTCGTAGGCGCCGCGCGCCTTCAGCTCGTCGGGCACGTAGTAGGCCTGGAAATACAGCGTGCCGACCACGCCGATGACGACGGCGAAGATACTGCCGACCAGGACGTTGAAGAAGACGTCGATCCGCGACCGGCCGCGGCGCAGGCGGTAGAGGCCCTGCAGATGGAAGCCGAGCGGGACGATGACCGCGATGAATGGCAGCACGTTCACGTACTGCGCAAACGGCGGCTGGCCCTTGGTGACGTCGAAGACCCCGAGCTCGAAGCGGATCAGGTAGGCGAGCAGGAAGGCGACCACGCCGATCGAGGCGTCGGCCAGCACGTGCAGGACGACGAGCAGCCGGTTGTAGCGTCTTACCATCGCGCGTCGGCTGGCGCCGCCAGGACCTCGTCGACCGCGTGCTGGAACTCGGCCCGGAAACGGGCCGCCGCGAAGCGCTCGGCGTTGGCGCGGATGCGGCCGCCGTCCCAGGTGGTGTCGGCGGCACGGCGAAGCGCGGCGGCCCAGGCCTCGACCGAGTCGTCAGGGACGAGCAGGCCGGTCACGCCGTCGATGACGGTTTCGGTCGCGCCGCCGCGGCCGAGGGCGACCACCGGACGGCCACAGGCCTGGGCCTCCACCGGTACGATTCCGAAATCCTCTTCGCCCGGCAGCAGCACCGCGGTGGCCGAGCGGTAGTGGCCCCGCACCGCGTCGTCGCCGAGGCGGCCCAGCAGGCGCACGCCCGGCGCCCCGGCCGCGAGCCCCTCGAGGTGCTCGCGCTCCGGCCCGTCGCCGATGATGTCGAGGGGCACGCCGGCGGCGTGCGCGGCTGCGATGGCCAACTCCAGGCGTTTGTAGGGCACCAAGGCCGACACGATGACGAAGGCGCCGCGCTGACCCGGATCGCCGGGCGTGAATGCCTCGGTATCGACCGGCGGGTAGACGATCGCCGACTGGCGATTATAGTACAGCCCGATCCTCCGCGCAACATATTGGGAAATAGCGAGATAGCGGTTAGGGCGGTGGGCGGTCGCCTGGTCCCACCGAGCCAGCCGGGCCAGCACCGGCTTCAACACGGCACTCGGCAATGCCCCGACGCGCTCCGGCCCGAAGTAGGCGTCGAACTGGTCCCAGGCGTAGCGCATGGGCGTCAGGCAATAGCAGAGGTGACGGGTACCCGGCGGCGCGATCACCGATTTGGCGACGCAGTGGCTGCAACTCACCACCAGGTCGAACCCGGTGAGGTCGAGGCGTTCGATCGCCGCCGGGAAGAGCGGCAGGTAGTGCCGATACGCGCGGGCGACGAAGGGCAGCCGCTGGATGAACGCGGTGTGGATCGGATGGGCTTCGATCGCCGGCGAGACGCTGCCGGGGACGTGCACCAGCGTGAAGATGTCGGCGCCGGGGAACAGCGCCGCGATTTGTTCGAGGGCCTTCTCGCCCCCGCGCATCCCGGTGAGCCAGTCGTGGACCAGGGCGACGCGCATCACCGTGAGCTCAACGCGTCGCGATATACCTCGAGCGTGCGGGCGGCGGCCTTCCGCCACGAGAACTCCTGCACCCGCAGCCGGCCGCGGGCGATGAGCTGCTGGCGCAGCGCTTCGTCGCCGACGACCCGGCGAATCCCGTCAGCGATGGCGTGGCTGTCGTACGGATCGACCAGCACGGCGGCGTCGCCGACCACTTCCGGCATCGACGAAAGGTTGGAGGTGACCACCGGGGTGAGATTGGCCATCGCCTCGAGCGGGGGCAGGCCGAAGCCCTCATAGAGCGAGGGGAACACGAAGACCCGGGCCAGGCGGTAGAAGGCGACCAGCGTCGCGGCCGGCTGGAAGCCGAAGAACCGCACGTGTTTGTCGAGGCGGTGACGATGCACCGATTGGCGCAGGCCGGGGTACTTCGAGATCTCGTCGCCGATGACCACCAGCCGCAGGTCATCGGGCCCACCGGCCCGGGCCAGGGCGAAGGCCTCGATCAGCCGTTCGAGGTTCTTGTGGGGCTTGATGTTGCCGACGTAGAGGACGAAGGGGTGCGACAGATCGAAGCGCGTGCTCACCCGCTCCAGCGCCTCCTCGTCGGGCGCCGTGGCGAAGCGGGCATCGAGGCCGTTGGGGATGACGATCACCTTGTCGGGGTGCACGCCGGTGTAGTGCAGGATGTCGCGCTTCGAGGCCTCCGACACGGTCAGGATGCGGCTGGCCTTGCGGGCGGCGACGCGGATCATGGTGTGGGCATAGACCCAGGCGGCGCGGCTCGGCAGATGCTGTGGGAAGCGCAGGTGGATGCAGTCGTGGATCGTCACCACGGTCGGGCCGGGAATCAACGGCGGCAGCACGTAGTGCGGCGCGTGAAAGAGGTCGGCGCCTGCCCGCCGCGCAGCCAGCGGCAGTCGCCACTGCTCGCCGATCGAATAGGGGCGAGCCTTTTCCGCGACGGCGCGCACGTTGGTCCCGGTCGCCGCCACCTCCGCCACGTCGGCGGGACGGGCGAAGAGCACGTACTCCGTCGTCGGGTCGAGCAGCGCCAGCTCCCGCACCAGGTTGCGGATGTAGGTGCCGATCCCGAAGTCGTGGAGTTTCCGTGCGTCGAGGGCAATTCTCATTCGTGGCGCTGATTATCGGACATCGAACCCGCGGCGGCGCAGCCACCAACCCAGCAACGGCGCCCACGCCGGGTGGTGCTTGCGGTAGAACGCCAGCTGGCTCTGGCGCCGGCGCAGCTCGGTGGCCGCGGGTGCGGTCGCCGTCGACCGTCCGCGGAAGTGCTGCACCGTGGCGTCGGGCACGAAGAGCACGCGTCGGCCGCGGGCCCGGAAGGACGCGCACACGTCCGCGTCCTCGGTGTACATGAAATACCGCTCGTCGAACAGCCCGACGGCCTCGAGATCCTGCCGCCAGGTCAGCAGACAGGCAGCGCTGACCCAGGCCCGCGGGCCGGCCGTGCGGGTCAGGCGTTCGACGGCGGCGATCGCGCGGGGATCGCGCCGCTCGTAGGCCTGCATCAGCCGGCGCTGCCGGAACTCGCCCCACGGCGAGATCGGCGGGCCGAAGGAGAGCTCGGGGCGGCCGTCGCCGTCGACGAGCCGGGGCCCGGCGGCCGCGGCGCCGCCATCGGCGCACAGCCCCTCGACCAGCCGGTCGAGCTGTCCGGCCGCGACCGCCGTGTCGGGATTGAGCAGCAGCACCAGGTCGCTGGCGGTGGCGCGGATGCCGAGGTTGTTGGCCCGGGAGAAGCCGAGGTTGCCGCCGGCGGCCACGGCCAGAACCGCCGGCCACTGGCGTCGCACGACGTCGAGCGTGCCGTCGCTGGAGTCGTTGTCGACGACGACGACGGTCGTCGTCGCGGCCGGCGGGTGCGCGCTCAGGCTCTGAAGGCAGCGCTCGAGGTCGGCCCGGACGTTGTAGGTGACGATGACGATGGCAAGGCTGGGACGCTCAGGCACCGGCGGCCTCTTCGAGGGCGCGCCAGGTGCGGGCGGCGGTGTCGGCCCACCGGTAGCTGGCCAGGACGGCGGGGGCGGCGGCCAGCTGCGGCGCGCGCGCCGCCGGATCGGCGAGGAGCCGCTCCAGGGCGTCGGCCAGCGTCGCGACGAGGTCGGGCCCGTCGGCCACCCGTGATGGCGGCGTCGCCGTAGATCTCCCGCGCCACCGGCGTGTCGAGCACGACCGGTACGGCGCCGTGCGCCAGCGCCTCGAGGGGGGTGAAGCCGAAGCCTTCGTATTCCGACAGGAAGGCAAAGGCCGTCGCCCGCGCGTACAGCGTCGCCAGCGTCTCGTCGTCCACCCAGTGACGGACGCTGACCCGGGCGCCCAGGCCCAACGACGCCACCTGGGCCGCGTAGTCGACCCGCGGCACGGTTCGGTTCTCGCCGACGATGTCGAGGTGGGCGTCGGGATGCACCGCCGCCACGCGCGCGAAGGCGTCGATCAGGACGTCGAGGTGCCGGCGCTGGAACAAGCTGCCGACGAACAGCACCGTCGGCCGGCGTGGCGCCGTCGATGCTGCCGACCTCGCGGACCCCGAGATGGATCACCCGGACCCGGCCCTCGGGCACGCCGGTGAAGCGCACGATCTCGCGGCCTGAGAAGGCCGACGGCGCCAGCACGACGTGGGCCCGGCGGGCGGCCCAGGCGGTGATTTGACGCCGTCGCAGGCCCTCGCGAGCGGTGTACCACTCCGGATGGGCGAAGTAGGAGACGTCGTGGACCGCCAGCGCCACCGGGGCCGGGCAGGCGAGCGGCGCCGTGTATCCGGGCGCGAACAGCACGTCAGGGCCGGTCGCGGCCGAGGGCCCGGGCGAACTCCCACTGCTCCCACCGCGTGCCGCCCGAACCAGGCACGACACGCACCGGCCAGCGCGTCCCGGGGGACGGGGGCGGCCGATGGCTGTAGAGCACGAGTTCGTGCGTCCGACCCGGGCCGTCTGCCCACTCGTCCAGCAGCTCAGCCAGATAGCGGCCGACGCCGGTCGGACGTCCGGCCAGCTCACGGGCGTCGATCGCGACCCGCACCTCAGCCCCGCTCCCGGCGGGCGGCGACGGCCGCGTCGTAGGCGCGTCGTGTCGCCGTCGCGGTCGCGTCCCAGGTGAAGGCCGCCGCCCGCGACGGGCCGCGGCGGGCCCAGGCCTGGGCCGTTCGGTCGTCGAGCAGCGACGCCAGCGCTCTCGTCCAGGCATCGGCATCGCGCGGATCGACCAGGGTGCCGGCGTCGCCCACCACTTCGGGCAGCGACCCGGCGGCCGACGCCACCACCGGTACGCCGCACGCCAGCCCTTCGAGCGCCGGCAGGCCGAAGCCCTCGTCGAGCGACGGCAGGACCAGCGCCCGGGCCTCGCGATACAGCCGGCGGCGCGTCGCGTCGTCGACGTAGCCCAGGACACGGGCCCGGCCGGCCAGGGGCGGCTTCTCGAGGCGCGGCGAGCCACGGCTGCGCGGCGGGGTCGGCCGGCCCGCCAGCAGCAGCGCCGGCGCGTCGGGCCGTTCGGTGACCAGCCGGGTATAGGCGTCGAGCAGCACGCCCAGGTTCTTGCGCGGCTCGAGCGTGCCGACGAAGAGAAACGCCGAGCCCGGCGTCGAACCACGCGCGGCGCGGACGTCGGCGGCCCAGCGTGGCGCGCCGAGCGGGGTGGTGGTGATGCGGGCCGCCGGCACGCCGAGCTCGTTGCCGACGAGACCGGCCGCGTACGCCGAGCCGGCGATGACGTGATCGGCGCGGTGGACGTGATCGCGCACCAACTCGGGTGCCGGTCCCGGGACCTCGCCGGGCGCATGCAGGAAGTGCAGGTCGAACACGGTGACCACTTGGGCCGCGCGCACGGCCGGCACCAGCAGCGGCGTCGGCGAGTGCACGACGTCGCACCGGCCGGCCAAACGCTCGATCGGCGGCCAGCCGGCTCGCTGCCAGGCCCACGTCAACAGCCGGACCGGCACCCGGCGGTCGACCCGTGCCGCACCGGGCAGGTCGGCGGCGGCTTCGACCGAGAACCGGTCGGCCCACGAGCTCGAGAAGAGCGTCAGCTGGTCGCCGGCGACCCTCGAGGTGCCGAGCGCACGCGCCAGCTCGTGCACGTATTCGCCGATGCCGGTTCGGGCCCTGAGCGCCGGGCGGTAGTCGACGATCACGTGCACGCCCGCTGACGGTACCACGACCGGCATACGACAGCAAGTCCTTGTGGGTCAGTATGTTGACACCAATTGACGGCGGATGGTACCGTGTCGTGTTCGGCGCGCCCGTGCCCGGGCCCGCCAGAGGGAGCGAACAAGCGCATGAAGGTCGCGGTGGTCGGAACCGGGTATGTCGGGCTGGTGGTCGGCGCCTGTCTCGCCGAGAGCGGCAACGACGTCGTGTGCGTGGACAAGGACGACGCCAAAGTGCGGATGCTGCGTCGCGGCAAGAGCCCGATTTACGAGCCGGGCATCGAAGACCTCCTCCGGCGCAACAAGGCGGAGGGACGGCTCAGCTTCACGACCGACCTCCCCAAGGCGGTCCGCGCCTCGCAGATCATCTTCATCGCCGTCGGGACGCCGCAGGGCGAGGACGGGTCGGCCGACCTGCAGCACGTGATGGGCGTGGCCCGGGACATCGCCCGGGCGATGAACGGCTACAAGGTCATCGTCGACAAGAGCACGGTGCCGGTCGGCACCGCGGCCCGGGTCCGCGAGGTGATTCGCCGCGAGACCACCCACCCCTTCAGCGTCGTCAGCAACCCCGAGTTCCTGAAGCAGGGCGCGGCCGTCGACGACTTCATGAAGCCGGATCGCGTCGTCATCGGCGCCGAGGACCCGCAGGCGGCCGAGCTCATGGTCGCGCTCCACAAGCCCTTCACCCGCACCGGCGCGCCGATCATGGTCATGGACTGCGCCAGCGCCGAGCTGTCCAAGTACGCCGCCAACGCCATGCTCGCCACCAAGATCTCGTTCATGAACGAGATTGCCAACGTGTGCGAGGCCTACGGCGCCGACGTCGATCGCGTGCGTCAGGCGATGGGCTCCGATCGCCGCATCGGCCAGGCGTTCCTGTTCCCGGGCGTCGGCTACGGCGGCAGCTGCTTCCCCAAGGACGTCAAGGCGATCGTCAAGTTCTCGGCCGATCGGAAGTACGACTTCAAGATCCTGAAGTCGGTCGAGGCCGTGAACGAGTCGCAGAAGCGGCTGCTGGTCCGCAAGATGGAAGCGCATTTCGGCTCGCTGAAAGGCCGCACCATCGCCATCTGGGGCCTGGCCTTCAAGCCCAAGACCGACGACATGCGCGAAGCGCCGGCGGTGCCGATCATCAAGAGCCTGCTCGAGAAGGGCGCCAAGATCCAGGCGTACGATCCGGAGGCCATGGCCGTCGCCAAGAGCCTCTTCCCCAAGGGCGTCACCTTCGTGAAGAACAACTACGACGCGCTGAAGGGCGCCGACGCCCTCGCCGTGATCACCGAGTGGCAGGAGTTCCGCGAGCCGGACTTCCAGCGCATGCGCAAGCTGCTGAAGGCGCCCGTGATCTTCGACGGCCGCAACATCTACCAGCCGGAGCAGATGAAGGAGCTCGGCTTCGTCTACAAGTCGGTCGGGCGGTAACCCGATGCGGGTGCTGGTCACGGGCGGGGCCGGCTACATCGGCAGCCACGCCGTGAAGGCGCTGCGTCGGCGCCGGGCACGACGTGGTGGTGCTCGACGACCTGTCGGCCGGCCACGCCGAGGCCGTGCGCGGCGTGCCGCTGGTGCGCGGCCCGAGTTCACGACTCAGCCACCGTGCGATCGGCGCTGCGCGAGCACCGCATCGAGGCGGTGATGCACTTCGCCGCCTGGCTGGCCGTCGGCGAGTCGGTGCGCCACCCGGGCAAGTACTACGAGAACAACGTCACCGGCTCGCTGCTCCTGCTCGAGGCGATGGCCGCCGAGGGCGTGCGCCAGCTGGTCTTCTCGTCGACCTGCGCGGTCTACGGCGAGCCGGACCGCCTGCCGCTCACCGAGGACGCATCCGCACCGCGCCGGTCAACGCCTACGGCGAGTCGAAGCTGGTCGTCGAGCGGGCGCTGCCGGCACTTCGGCGTGGCGCACGGGCTGCGGTCGATCGCGCTGCGCTACTTCAACGCCGCCGGCGCCGACCCTGACGGCGGGCTCGGCGAGGATCACGATCCCGAAATCCACCTGATTCCGCTGGCCATCGACGCGGCCCGCGGCGGGCGGCCCCTCGAGGTGTTCGGCCTCGACTATCCGACGCCCGACGGCACCTGCCTGCGCGACTACGTCCACGTGATGGACCTCGCCGAGGCCCACGTCCTGGCCCTGGCGGCGCTCGAGGCGGGACGGCCCAGTGCGGTCTACAACGTCGGCACCGGACGCCCGTGGTCGGTGCGCGAGGTGATCGACACGGTGTCGCGCGTGGTCGGGCACGCCGGTGGCGTGGCAGGCGGCGCCGCGACGCGACGGCGATCCCTCGGCGCTCTACGCCTCGAGCGCCCGGGTCCAGGCGGAGCTCGGGTGGCGGCCGGTGATGAGCGATCTCGACACCATCGTGGCGCACGCCGCGGCCTGGCGCGCCGCCCACCCTGGAGGCTATCGGGTCGGCCAGACACGCTGATGGATCCCCTGCTGCGCCTGCTCCGCTACGCAGCACCGCACCGGCTGGTCATCGCCGGGGCGTTCGGCGCCATGCTCCTCTACGGCGCCGCGTCGGCGGCGCTCGCCTGGCTGGTCAAGCCGATCCTCGACCAGGTGCTGCCGGCCCGCGAGTCGCTGGCATTCGTCGGCACCGCCATCGTCGTCGCCTACGTGGCCAAGGGCATCGGCGCGTTCTTCTCCAGCTACTGGATGGACGACCTCGGCCACCGCGTGGTCCGGACGCTGCGCACCGACCTGTTCGAGCACGTGCTCGGGCAGTCGGCGGCGTTCTTCGCCCGCCGCTCCACCGGCCAGTTGCTGTCGCGGGTCAACAACGACGTCGGCCAGGTGCAGCGGGCCGTGTCCGAGACCGTCGGCGACATGGCGCGCGAGTCGCTCACCGTCGTCGGCTATGCCGCGCTGCTCGTCTACATCGACGCCGGGCTGGCGCTGGTCTGCGTGACCGCGGCGCCGCTCGTCGTCTATCCGCTGGCCCGGCTCGGCAAGCGGCTGCGCACCGTGTCCCGGCGCAGCCAGGAGGCGCTCGAACGTCTCTCGCACGTCGCCGGCGAGGCGTTCTCCGGCCACCGCATCGTCAAGGCCTTCCTCGCCGAGGGCCGCGAGGCGGCGAAGTTCCGCGCCGCGTCCGACCAGCTCTATCGCACCAACATGAGCGTGACCGGCGTGCTGTCGGTGCTGCCGCCGCTGATGGAGGCGCTGGGCGGCGTCGCCATCGTCGGCGCGCTGTGGTACGGCAGCGAGCGAGATTGCCGCCGGCCGGCTCACGCCGGGCGAGTTCACCTCGTTCGTCGCCGCGCTGCTGCTGATGTACGGGCCGGTCAAGAAGCTGACCCGCGTCAACGCCAACCTGCAGCAGGCGGCGGCCGCCGCCGAGCGGGTGTTCGAGCTGATGGACGCCCACACCGAGGTGGTGGAGCGGGCCGGCGCGGTCGCCGCTGCCGCCGTTCGCGCCGCGCCATCGAGTACCGCGACGTGTCGTTCGGCTACGAGGACGGCCACGGCAAGCTGGTGCTGAGCGGCGTGTCGTTCACGGTGCCGGCCGGCCACGTCGTCGCCATCGTCGGCCGCAGCGGCGCCGGCAAGACCACGCTCGCCAACCTGCTGCCGCGCTTCTACGACGTGTCGGGCGGGGCGCTGCTCATCGACGGCCACGACGTGCGCGACGTGACGCTGGCGTCGCTGCGCCGGCAGATCGGCGTCGTCACGCAGGAGACGGTGCTCTTCGACGACACGATCGCGGCTAATATCGCCTACGGGATGCCCGACGCCAGCCCCGATCGGATCGAGGCGGCGGCCCGCGCCGCCCACGCCCACGACTTCATCCAGGCGCAGCCCGCCGGCTATCAGACGACGATCGGCGAGCGCGGCCAGCGCCTGTCGGGCGGCCAGCGCCAGCGGCTGGCGATCGCCCGGGCGCTGCTGCGCGACGCGCCGATCCTGGTCCTCGACGAGGCCACCTCGTCGCTCGACTCCGAATCGGAGCGGCTGGTCCAGGACGCGCTGGCGACGCTGATGCGCGACCGCACCTGTTTCGTGATCGCCCACCGGCTGTCCACCGTGCAGCGCGCCGACGCGATCCTGGTGTTCGATCGCGGCCGGCTGGTCGAGGTCGGCCGCCACGACGAGCTGCTGGCGCGGCCCCAGGGGCACTACGCCCGTCTGCATCGAGCCCAGTTCGTGGAGGCGCGGCGGCCCGACCGCGCCGGTGTCGCCGAGGCTGATTGAGGTCGGTCGCGGGAGGGCTCCGGCGCCATGATGAAGAGCATGACCGGGTTCGCCACGTGCCTCGCACGACGACGACGCCGGCTCGCTCAGCGTGACGCTGCGGGCGGTCAATCATCGCTTCCTCGACCTGCAGGTGCGCCTGCCCGCAGGCGCTCGCCGACTTCGAGCCGCGGGTCCGCGCCGCCATGCAGCAGCGCATCGCCCGCGGCCGGGTCGAGGTCCAGCTGGCGCTGCAGGCGCGCGGCGGCCCGACGCCGGTCGTCGAGCTGAACGACGGCTTCGTCAGGGCGCTGACCGCCGCCATCGATGCCGCCCGCGACGCCGGCCTGGTCGTCGGGGTCCTCACGCCGGGCGACGTGCTCCGCCTGCCGCAGGCGCTGTCGATCCGCGAACGACCGGCCGGCGAGGAAGGCGGCGCGGCGTGGGCCGGCGCCGGCCGAGGCGGTGCTCGCCCGCGCCATCGACGCCCTCGACGAGATGCGCACCCGCGAGGGCGCGCCACCTGCGCACCGATCTCGCCGGCCGCAAGGCGGCACTCGGCGACGCTGATCGAGGCGATTGCCGGCGCCGCCGACCAGGGCCGGGCCCAGGTCGAAGGGCGGCTGCTGGAGCGGGCGCGCGAGATGAGCGCGTCGCTGCCGATCGACCAGGCGGCGCTGGCGCAGGAGGTGGTGCGGGTCGGCGCAGCGCTCGGACATCGCCGAGGAAGTGACGCGGTTCCGCGCCCATCTCGAGCACTGGGACGCGCTGACCGATGCCGACGAGCCGTGCGGCCGCAAGCTCGACTTCCTGCTGCAGGAGATGAACCGCGAGGTCAACACCATCGGCAGCAAGGCCGACGGCATCGCGGTCTCCGAGCTCATCATCCAGGCCAAGGCCGAGCTGGAGCGGATGCGGGAGCAGGTCCAGAATGTCGAGTAGGCGCGGGTTGCTGTTCGTCATCTCGGCGCCCTCGGGCACCGGCAAGACGACGCTGGTCGAGCGGCTGGTGCAGATCCTGCCGAACCTGCGCGAGTCGCAGTTCCTACACCTCGCGGCCGGTCCGCGCCGGCGAGCGCGACGGCGTCGACTACCACTTCATCGGCCGCCCGGAGTTCGAGGCGATGATCGCCGCCAACGCCTTCCTCGAGTGGGCGGACGTGTTCGGCAACCTCTATGGCACGGCGGCCGCCGACGTCGACCACATGCTCGGCGACGGCCAGGACGTGGTGCTGGTGATCGACGTGCAGGGCGCGCGACAGGTGCGCCAGCGCGGTCGCCGACCACACGGCGGTGTTCGTGATGCCGCCGTCGTTCCAGGTGCTCGAGCGGCGGCTGCGCGGCCGCAGCGCCGACCCGGAGCCGGCGATGCAGCGCGGCTCGAGACCGCCCGCGCCGAGGTCTCGAGCTATCCGGGAGTACGATTACGTCGTGGTCAACGACGACCTGGAGTCGACGGTGGTGCGGCTGCAGGAGATCATCGCCGCCGAACGATCGCGCACCCACCGGATGGGCCGGGTGGCCGACGCCATCGTCCGCACGTTCTTTCCCGACCGGGACTGCGAGGCACGGGAGCATGGCACGCATCGCTCTGGGAGTCAGCGGCGGCATCGGCGCCTACAAGGCGGTGGAGGTCGTCGCGCGGCCTGCAGAAGGCCGGGCACGACGTCACGGTGGTGATGACGCGCAGCGCGCGGCGCTTCGTCGGCGAGCTCACCTTCGAGGCGATCACCCGCAAGCGCGTGATCGGCAGCCAGTGGACGCCCGGGCTCAACGCCGACATCGAGCACATCGCCCTGGCGACCTCGTCCGATCTGCTGCTGGTCGTGCCGGCGACGGCCAACGTGATTGCGCAAGTTCGCCCACGGCCTGGCCGACGACTTCCTGTCGTCGCTGTACCTGGCGACCACCGCCCCGGTGCTGCTCGCGCCGGCGATGAACACGCACATGCTCGAGCACCCGGCGGTGCAGGCCAACCTGCAGACGCTCGGCGCGCGCGGCGTGCGGTTCGTCGAGCCGGGCGAGGGCTATCTGGCGTGCGGCTGGGTGGGCAAGGGCCGGCTGGCCGAGCCCGACGCCGTGGTGGCGGCGGTCGGCCGGCTGCTCGGCGGCGCGTCGCTGGCCGGACGCGCCGTGCTGGTCACCGCCGGCCCGACCTTCGAGGACATCGACCCGGTGCGCTTCGTCGGCAACCGGTCGAGCGGGCGCATGGGCTATGCCGTGGCCCACGAGGCGGCGCGCCGCGGCGCGGCCGTGGTGCTGGTCACCGGGCCCGACGCACCTCGACCCGCCGGCCGGCGTCGACGTGGTGCGGGTGCGCAGCGCCGCCGACATGCATCGCGCGGTGATGGACCGCGCCGCCGGCGCCGACGCCGTGGTGATGGCGGCGGCGGTCGCCGACTACACGCCGCAGGCCGTCGCCGAGCAGAAGCTGGCCAAGCAGGACGGCGGCTGGTCGCTGCCGCTGGTGCGCACCACCGACATCCTCGCCGACCTCGGCCGGCTGCCGTCGCGGGCGACGGGCCGGCCGGTGCTCATCGGCTTTGCCGCCGAGACGCACGACGTCGTCGCGCACGCCGACGCCAAGCGGCGGCGCAAGGGCGTCGATCTCATCGTCGCCAACGACGTGACCCGAACCGACGCCGGGTTCGAGGTCGACACCAACGCCGTCACGTTCGTCGAGCGACGACGGCCTCGAGGCCGTGCCGCTGCTGTCCAAGGCGGAGGTGGCCGGCCGCATCCTCGATCGCGTCGAGCGGCTGCTCGGCGTCGCGCCCGGCGCACCGGCGGCCGCCGCTGATGACCCGCGACGACCTGCAGGCGCACCTCGAGTACTTCCGCGAGCTCGGCGTCGACGGCGTGAGCCGCGGCCCCGAGTGGCGGACGCGGGCCGCGGCCGCGGCTGGCGCCGGCGGCGGCGGGCCCGTCGACGCCGGCCCGGCGGCGGCTGATCCGTCGGCACCGGCGCTCCGGCCGGCCGAGGCGCTCGCCGCCCTGGCCGCGCACATCGGGCCGGCGTGCACGCGCTGCAAGCTGCACACGCTCGGCCGGCGCCAGGTCGTGTTCGGCGTCGGCAGCCCGACGGCGTCGCTGATGTTCGTCGGCGAAGGCGCCCGGCGAGGACGAAGACCGGCAGGGCGAGCCGTTCGTCGGCCGCGCCGGCCAGCTGCTCACCAAGATCATCGAGGCGATCGGGCTGACCCGCCAGCAGGTCTACATCGCCAACGTCATCAAGTGCCGGCCGCCGGGCAACCGCAATCCCGAGCCCGACGAGGTCGCCACCTGCGAGCCGTTCCTGTTCGAGCAGATCGCGGCGATTCAGCCCAAGGTGATCGTCGCCCTCGGCAAGTTCGCGGCGCAGTCGCTGCTGCGCAGCACCGAGCCGATCACCCGGCTGCGCGGCCGCGTGTTCGAGTTCCGCGGCGCCTCGCTCATCCCGACGTTCCATCCGGCGTACCTGCTCAGGAATCCCCCGGCCAAGCGTGACGTCTGGGAGGACATGAAGAAGGTGCGCGACATGCTCGGCTAGCAAGCTCCGCCACGACCAGCGACGACGCAGGGGCGGCTCCGTTCGCTGCGACAGTTTGTTTGTCTCGCCCCCCGGGCGGGCGAGACGTCTTGAACGCTCGGACACGGACCGAATCGCTTCTTCGGGGCGGTTCAAGACGTCTCGCTCGGGCCTCGCTTCGTGTCGGTCGCGGTGCCGGTGCCCGCGCTCGACCTGCTGACGTATCGGCTGCCGGAGGCGTGGCGCTGCCGGTGCCGGGCGCCCGCGTCGACGTGCCGCTCGGCGCCCGACGGGTCACCGGCATCGTCGTCGACGCGCCGGTGGACCCGCCGGCGGCCCGGTGCGGCTGCGCGACATCGTCGCCGTGCGCGACACCTCGGCGTTCGTGCCGCCCAGCCTGCTGGTGCTGGCGCGGTGGGTCGCCGACTACTACCTGGCCGGTCCCGGCGACGTCCTGGCGACGGCGTTGCCGCCGCGCGTGCTGACCGGCGACGAGCGCACGTTCCGCCGCCGCCGGCTGGCCGCGCTCACCGCCGCTGGGCGTGCACGCGGCCGAGCAGGCGGCGATCGGCCCGCGCTGCGCCCCGCCGGGCGACGACGGCGCCGACGCGCTCCGCCTCGGACGGCGCCAGCGCGAGGCCCTGACGCTGTTGGCCGGGGCGCCGGCGGGCCTGGCGACGGCGGCCCTCGCCGATCGCGGCATCACGGCCGCGACGCTCGCGCGACTGGTGCAGGGCGGCCTGGTCGTGATGCGCCACGAGGCCGTCGACCGCGATCCCTTCGACTGCACACCCTCGTGCCGGCGTCGGCCGCCGATCCCGACGCTGACCGGCGAACAGCAGGCCGCGGTCGACGTGCTGATGCGGCTGGCCGACCAGCGCACGTTCCAGGCCGCGCTGGTCCGCGGCGTCACCGGCAGCGGCAAGACCGAGATCTACCTGCACCTGGCCGACCACGTCCGCCAGCAGGGCCGGCAGGCGCTCGATGCTGGTGCCGGAGATTGCCCTCACGCCGGCGGTCGCCGGTCGCGTGCGCGCCCGCTTCGGCGACCGCGTCGCCATCCAGCACAGCGGCCTGTCCGACGGCGAGCGACACGACCAGTGGCACCGCGTGCGCGGCGGCGAGGTCGATGTCGTGGTCGGCACCCGCTCGGCGGTGTTCGCGCCGCTCGACCGGCTCGGCCTGGTCGTCGTCGACGAGGAGCACGACACCTCGTACAAGCAGGACGACGCGCCGCGGTATCACGGCCGCGACGTCGCCGTGATGCGCGCGCACCAGGCGGGCGCCCTCGCCGTGCTCGGCTCGGCGACGCCGTCGTTGGAGACGTTCCACAACGCCCGGCGCGGGCGCTACACCGCGGTGTCGCTCGCTGCGCCGGGTCGCCGATCGGCCGCTGGCGGCGGTCCGCGTCGTCAACATGCGCGAGGAGTGGGCGGAGGCGGGCGCAGGAAGTGATCCTCAGCCGGCGCGCTGGCGACGGCGATCTGGCGAGCGGCTCGCGGCCGGCGAGCAGAGCCTGGTGCTGCTCAACCGCCGCGGGGTGGCGGCGGCGGTCCTGTGCCGGCAGTGCGGATCGACGGTCGAGTGTCCGCATTGCAGCGTCTCGATGACCGTGCACGGCACCGGTGCCCGCGCGCGTCGCCCGCTGCCACTATTGCGACTTCGCGCAGCGCGCGTGCCGGCGGCCTGTCCGAAGCTGCGCGGCGCCTTATCTCGAGCACGTCGGCTTCGGCACCGAGCGCGTCGAGGCCGACTTGCGCGACGCGGTTCCCGGCCGCGCGCCTCGGCCGCGTCGACCGCGACACGGTCCGCCGCCGCGGCAGCCTCACGGCGATGCTGGCGCGCTTCGGGCGGCGCGAGCTCGACGTGCTCGTCGGCACGCAGATGATTGCCAAGGGCCACGACTTCCCGTCGGTGACGCTGGTCGGCGTGGTCTCGGCCGACGTCGGCCTCGGATTGCCCGACTTCCGCGCGGCCGAGCGCACCTTCCAGCTCATCACGCAGGTGGTCGGACGCGCCGGCCGTGGCGAGCGTGCCGGCGAGGCGATCGTCCAGACGCTGTTCCCCGAGCATTACGCCGTGCGCTGCGGCAGCGCGCAGGACTACGACGCGTTCGTGGCCAAGGAACTCGAGTACCGCACCGCGCTCCGCTATCCGCCGATGACGGCGATGGTCAACGTGGTCGTGCGCGGCGCGCACCGCCGAGGACGGCGATGCGCGCCGCCGGCCAGCTGGCGCGCGCGGCCGGCGCCGCCGCGGCGTCAGCTGGCATGGTCGTGCTCGGCCCGGCCCCGGCGCCGCTGGCCCGGCTGCGCGGCGAGCACCGGGCGCAGTTCTTTCTCAAGGGCGGCCAGCGCGGGCCGACTTCGCGAGGCGATGCGCGCGGCCTTGGCGGCGCATCCCGCACTGGCGCGCCGCACCGCGGTCGACGTCGACCCGGTGAGCATGCTCTGATGCCCGAACAGCGGCTCGCGGCTAGCGGCTAGGACCGGCTGACACGCGATCACAGGGAACTCAGCGCGGTACCGACCGATCGCGCTGTTCTGTCGACCGTGCGGCGCGTCGTCCATCGGTTCGATCGGCCGCGGCGTGAACGACAGCACGAGGACCATCGCGGCGACGACGGCGAGGACCAGGCGGGTGCGGCCGAGCGGCTGCGCGTCGTCGCCGGTGGGCGGATGGCCAACGCCGTGCACCGCGGTCATCGCCACCATCAACACCGCCCACGCGGCCCAGCTCAGCGACCCGACGGCAAGCGCGATGGTGCCGAGGATCGTCGCGGCCGAGAGCCAGCGAGCGCGCCGGCCCAGGAGCGCGTAGCTGATGTGGCCGCCATCGAGCTGGCCGAACGGGAAGAGGTTGAGCGCGGTCGCCAGCAGTCCGAACCAGGCGGCCAGGCCCATCGGGTGCACGTAGAGCGCCTGGTCGTCGGGAATCACGCCCCACACGATCCGCTCGACCAGCTGGAAGAGGAGCGGATCGCCGAGCACGATGCCGCCACCGGCGGCCGGTAGCGGCACCACTCTCGAGGCCGCGATACCGGCCACGAGCAGCGGCACCGCCACGACGAACCCGGCCAGTGGCCCGGCGACGGCGATGTCGAAGAGCGCGCGGGCGTGCGGAATCGGCTCGCGCAGCCGGATGAATGCGCCCAGGGTGCCGGTCAGCGGCAACGGCGCCGGGATGAACCACGGCAACGTCGCATCGACGTCGTAGTAGCGGCACGCAGCGTAGTGCCCGAGCTCGTGCGCGCCGAGGATCGCCAGCACCGGCAGGAGAAGACGAGCCCGCCGATCCAGAACGCCGCCGTCGATGGATCGCCGAGCGGCGTGTCGCTGCCCGGTCGCGAAGGCCGCCCAATGCCACGCGCCGAAGAAGGTCGTGGAGACCGCGGTGAGCAGCAACGCGACGACGTGCCACAGCCACCGGGTCGCGCCAGCGGCGGGCGCGACGCGGCCGCGGGTTCGATGTGCATCGGGCATCGCCGCGCCGGTGTCCATCAGCGTACCGCGGCCGCTCGCGGCGCTAGCCGATGTTCTGCAGGTCTTTGCCGGGCTTGAAGCGGATGGTGCGGCCGGGCGGGATGCGCACCTCGCGACCGGTGCGTGGATTGCGGCCGATGCCGCGCTTGCGGGGCTTCACCTGGAAGACGCCAAACCCCCGCAGCTCAATGCGTTCGCCGCGTTGCATCGAGATCCGCATCGCGTCGAACACCGCGTCGACGGCGAGCTCGGCCTTCACTTTCGTGATCTCGGCGAGGCGCGACACCTCGTTGACGATGTCGACCTTGATCATCGGCGCACTGGCCCGCATCCGCTCGAAGCACGATAACTAGCATAGATAGAACGACTTACGCTGTCAACGGTCGGGATCGAGCGCCGGGGCGCCGGTGCGCCGCCGTGCGCCACGCGTGCGCATTACACTGAGGGCGCCTTGGCGCGCTCCCTCTCCACCGTCGTGCTGGTTGGCCGTCCCAAACGTCGGGAAGTCCACGCTGTTCAACAGGATGACGGGCACCCGGCGGGCCATCGTGACCCCGATCCCAGGCACGACCCGCGATTTCCTGGCTCATCCGGTGCCGGTCGCCGACGGCGGCTTCGTGCTGACCGACACCGGCGGCATGTTCGGCGACAGCGACGACCCGCTGCACGAGCTGGTGGTCGAGGCCGGCCGCCGGGCCCTCGACACCGCCGACCTCATCGTGTTCGTCGTCGATGGCCGGCAGGGGCTGGTGCCGGGGGACGAGGAGATCGCCAAGGCCGTCCGCGGCACCGGCCGACCGGTGCTGCTGGCCATCAACAAGACCGACGACAAGCGGGCCGCCGCCGGGCGCGCTCGACCTCTACCGCCTCGGGTTCGACCCGGTGATCGAGATGAGCGCCGAACACGGCCGCGGCGTCGGCGACCTGATGGACGAAATCGTGCGCCGCCTGCCGCGCGCGCGCGGCGCCCGACGCGGCTGCCTCGACCGAAGAAGAAGAGCGGCACGGCGATCACGCCCCGGCGGAGCTCGCCGTGGCCATCGTCGGCCGCCCCAACGCCGGCAAGTCGTCGCTGGTCAATCGCCTGCTGCGCGAAGACCGGATGATCGTGTCGGAGATGCCCGGCACCACGCGCGACCCGGTCGACAGCGTCTTCCTGGCACCGCAAGAAAGTGCGAATCGTCGATACCGCCGGCATCCGCAAGGCCGGCCGGGTCGCCCGCGGCGGCGCGGTCGAGTCGCTGAGCGTGCTGCTGGCGCGGCGGTCGATCGCCCAGGCCGACGTCGTCGTCGTGGTGATCGACGCGCTCGCCGGCGCCACCGACCAGGACGCGGCGATCGCCGGCGAGGCGGAGGCGGCGGGGCGCGGCATCGTCGTGGCGGTGAACAAGTGGGATCTGATCGAGGATCGCGGCGCCGACGCCGCCGGCGCCGTCGACGACGAGATCCGCCGCCGCTTGCCGTTCCTCGACTTCGCCCCGATCCTCCACATCTCGGCCCTCACCGGCGCCAAGACGCCGCGGCTGCTGGAACTCATCGACCGCGTCGCCGTGGCGCGGCGGCGCCGCGTCCCCACTCCCGAGCTGAACCGCTTCGTCGCGGCGATCACCGGCGGCCCAGCTCCCGGTCGCCGAGGGGCGGCGTCCGGTGCGGGTGCTGTTTGCGGCGCAGACGGGAGTGGCGCCGCCGACCTTCGTGTTCTTCACCAACGTCGCCGCCTCGCTGCACTTCTCCTACGTGCGCTACCTGACCAATCGCCTGCGCGAGCGAGTACGGCTTCGAGGGCTCGCCGATCCGGCTCCACGTGCGGCGCCGAGCGCGGAGCCGGAAAGACGCCGGGGCCTGATCTCGCGTGCTATACTCCGGAATTCCGTGGGTCCGGGCTGTGTGGGACCTGCGGAGCCACGTGTATGGTCGCTCCGAAGCTCGAGCGCCTCAAGGCCGCGGACGTCTGTCAGATTGCCCAGGTGCAGCCGTATGTACTGCGCACCTGGGAGGCGGAGTTTCCGGACCTTGGCCAACAGACGGCCGCCGGGCCGCGGATCTACGGGCGCGCCGATGTCGAGCGCGTCCTGCGGATCCGCGAACTGGTCTACGTCGAGGGGCTGACGTTGGCCGGGGCCAGGCGCCGCCTCGAGGAGTCGGGGCCGAGTGACAGCTCGACGGCGGCCGAGGACTTCGTGCTGGTCGACGAGCAGACGCGAACGCGGATCCGGAGCGTTCGCCAGGGACTGCAGGGCGTGCTCGAACTCCTGAGCCGGCCGGTCGGCACCGCGGCGTTCGAGCTGGTCCCGGCGGCACCCGAGGCCCCGGTGCGCGCATCGAAGAGCGCGCGAAAGGCAAAGCGTACGGCGTGATGGTAGCTCGACAAACGGGATGTAGCGTAGCCTGGTAGCGCGCCTGCTTGGGGTGCAGGAGGTCCCGGGTTCGAATCCCGGCATCCCGACCACTTTTCCATTCCCCCCCGCCGCCGGGGTGCTCCACCGGTACCCGATCTCCAGCGTATGAACAAGAACGGCATCCTCGCGGTGGTCGTGGTGATTGCGGCCGTCATCCTCATCGGCCTCTGGGTCCTGCGCACCGGGCAGCAGCGCGCCGGCGCCCGCCAGTTCGACTGCGCCTCGGCGCCGAATGCCCCGTCGGCGCTCCAGTTCACCAAGGCGGCGGCCGACCTGGTGCGCCTGACGTGGGCGCCGCCGGGGGCGGGCGAGCGGCCGACGACCTTCGTCCTCGAGGCCGGTACCGGCCAGGGCAAGAACGACATCGGCACCTTCGTCGCTGCCGGATACGCCACCACGATGGACCGCCAGGCCCCGCCTGGGCAGTACTTCGTCCGGCTCTTCGCGCGCAACGCCTGCGGCACCAGCCCGGCGTCGAACGAGCTCGCGATCACGATGCCGTAGGGGCGCGGCCCCGCGGGCCGGCGAGTGCCATGTCCGCCCGTCTCAACTCGTCGCGCGCGACGACGGCGGGGCCGTGGCGGATGTTGCTGGCGTCGTCGATCGTGGCGGCGCTGGCCGCCGTGACGCCGCCGGGGCTGGCTGAGCGCCTCTATGCGCGCGGCGCGTATCCCTGGATCCAGGCCGGGCTGACCGGCGCGTCGAACCTGATTCCTGTCGCGGTCTTCGATCTCGTGTGTGCCGGCCTGGTCGTGGCGGTGATCGCCATCTGGTGGGCGAGCCTGCGCGACCGTTCGTGGCGCACGATCGTCGCGGCCATGACGCGGACGTTGCTCATCGCCGTGGTCGCGCTGGTGTGGTTCCAACTCGCCTGGGGGCTCAATTACGCCCGGCCGCCTGTCGACGAGCGCCTGGCGCTGCCGCGTGGCGTCCCCGTCGAGGAGGAGGTGGCGGCGCTGCTCGCGCGCGCGGTCGCCGACGCCAATCGCGATCACCCGGCCGCGCACGCCGCGGGCTTTCCCGGTCCACGCGACGTGCCCGCCGCGCTGGTCGCCGCCCTGCACGAGGTCGAGCGTGAGGACGGCCGGCCCCGCCCGACCGTACCCGGACGTCCCAAGCTGACGCTGTTCGCACCCTACTTCCGCATGGCCGGTGTCGACGGGCTGACCGCGCCGGCGGTGCTCGAGACGCTGCTCAATCCCGACCTCACCGGACCCGAGCGTCCGCTGGTCGTCGCCCACGAGTGGGCGCACCTGGCCGGCTATGCCCCCGAGGCCGATGCCAACTTCGTGGCGTGGCGGGCCACGCAGCGCGCCGGCGTCGCCGCTCGCTACAGCGGCGCGCTGTTCCTGCTGAGCGAAGCCGCACGGCAGGTGCCACGGGCGCGGCGCGGCGAGGCGTTGGCCGAGCTGGCCGCCGGCCCGCGCGAGGACCTGGCGGCGATCGACCGCCGCGCGGCGGCGCAGGTCGATCTGGTGCAGCGGGTGGGGTGGCGCGTATACGATGGCTATCTGCGCTCGCAGGGCGTCCGCGAAGGCGTCGCGAGCTATTCGCGGGTGGTCGAGCTGATCGTCCGGGCCGAACGGCGTTCGTCCCTCGAACCGTCCCGGCGTTGACGAACCAAACGCCGCCGTTCGACGTCTCTCCGGTGTCGTCCGTCGCGTCAAGGAGTCTCGCATGCCAGTCCGATTCGCCGTCGTGGCCATCGCGTTCGCATTCGTCGTCGCCGTGGCCGGCCCGCTGGCATCGCAGGTCCCGCCGCCGCCGGCCTTCACCGTGCCCTACGAGTACTTCACGCTGCCCAACGGGCTGAAGGTCGTGGTCAGTCCGGACCACACCGCGCCGGTGGTGGTGGTCGAGGTCATGTACAACATCGGCTTCCGGGTCGAGCCGAAGGGCCGCACCGGCTTCGCCCACCTGTTCGAGCACATGATGTTCCAGGGATCGGCGTCGCTGAAGAAGCTCGAGCACATCCAGTGCGTGTCGCGCGCCGGCGGGGTGCTGAACGGCTCGACCCGCTTCGACTACACCAACTACTACCAGGTCGTGCCGGCCAACGCCCTCGACCTCACGTTGTGGCTCGAGGCCGACCGGATGCGATCGCTCGACCTCACCCCCGAGAACCTCAAGAACCAGCAGAACGTGGTCAGCGAAGAGGTCCGCGTCAACGTCCTGAACCAGCCGCATGCCGGCTTCGAGTGGCTCGACCTGTGGGAGAAGGCCAACACCAACTGGCACAACGCCCACAACTTCTACGGCGACCTGTCCGAGCTCGAGGCGGCGACGCTCGATGACGTGCGGGCGTTCTTCCAGACCTACTACGCCCCCAACAACGCCGTGCTCGTCGTCGTCGGCGACACCACTGCTGCCGAGGTGAAGGCCCTGGCCGGCAAGCATTTCGGCGACATCCCGCGGCGCCCGGTGCCGCCGCCGGCCGACGTCGCCGAGCCGGCGCAGACCGCCGAGAAGCGGTCGACGCGGGACGACAAGCTGGCGCGCACTCCGGCGCTGGCCATGGCCTGGCATCTGCCGCCGCGGATGTCGAAGGACTTCTTCGCCCTGACCGTGCTCGATCCCTTGATCGTCGGCGACCAGAGCGCCAGGCTCCACCAGAAGCTGGTGCGTGAGACCCGCCAGGCGACGGCGGTGGCCGGCGCCTTCAACCTGCTCGGCACCAACTGGGACATGAAGGGGCCGATGCTCTTCACCGTGCGCGTCGACTACCGTCCGGATACCACGGCCGACAAGGTCATCGCCGCCGTCGACGACGTCCTCGCCGACGTTCGCACCAACGGAATCACCGCCGCCGAACTCGCCAGCGCCAAGCGGGCGCTGCGCTCGTCGTTCTTCGAGGATCTCGAGGGCGGGGGGCTGCCGCGCTTCGGACGGGCCAACCTGCTGGCGGCGTTTGCGCTGTTTGACGACGATCCCGGACGCATCAACACCATCCTCGCGTCGCTCGACGCGGTGACGCTCGACGACGTGAAGGCCGCGGCCGGCCGCTGGTTCGTCGCCACCAACCGCACCGCCATCGACAGCCGGCCGGCGGCAGCGCCATCGGCGCCGGGAGGTGGGCGATGACTCGCGCGATCCGTTCGCTCGCCGGGCTCTCGGCGGCGCTGGTCGTCAGCGTCGCCACGATCGCCGCGGCACAGACGGCCACCCGTCCCGCGGTCGGAGCCGAGCGCGCGTTCGCGCCGCCGCCACGCGTCGAACGCACGCTGGCCAACGGCCTGAAGGTCGTGGTCGCCCGCTTCGCCACCGTCCCGAAGGTCTCGGTGTCGCTCGTCTTTCGCTCCGGGCTGGCCGAGGATCCGCCAGGCAAGGCCGGCCTGGCGCAGTTCGTGGCCGACGCCGCGCAGGAAGGCACGCCGACGCGCGACAGCCGGCGGCTGCGCGACGAGGTGTTCGCGATGGGCGCGTCGCTCGGCGCGGCGGTGGGTCAGGATTCGAGCACGTTCACGATGCGCGGATTGGCCGAGACGCTCCCCGAGATGCTGGCCATCCTGGCCGACGTCGTCCGGCGCCCGACCTTCCCCGAGACCGAGGTCCAGCTGCTCACCGCCAACGCGGCGCAGCGCGTGCAGGCGCAGATGGCGTCGGCGTCGTTCGTCTCGAACCGGCAGTTCCGGACCGCGTTGTTCGGGACCCATCCGTACAGCCGCACCGGCCCGACACCCGAGTCGGTGAAGGCGGTCGACCGGGCGGCGATCGTCGCCTACCACGCGGCCCACTACCTGCCCAACAACGCGTTCCTCATCGTCACCGGCGACGTCGACGCCGACCGGGTCGCGGCGGCAGTGGAGCGGGCCTTTGGCGACTGGGCGCGCGGCGAAGCACCGCGCCCGACGTTCCCGGGGCCGCCGGCGCTGAGCGGCCGTCGCCTGGTGTTCGTCCACCGGCCGGGCAGCGTGCAGTCGTCGATTTCGGTCGGCAACGTCACCGTCAAGCGCGACGATCCTCGCTGGTTCATGCTGCAGATGGCCAACCAGATCTACGGCGGCGCCTTCGACTCGCGACTGGTCCGCAACATCCGCGAGGAGAAGGGCTACACCTACTCGCCACAGTCGCAGTTCGCAGCCTTCGGCGACACCGGTGTCTATCGCGCCGTCGCCGACGTCCGCAACGACGTCACCGGGGCGACGCTCAAGGAGATCTACGCCGAGATGGACGCCCTGCGCACGGCTCCGCCGGCGGTGACGGAGCTCGACGGCGCCAAGGCCTACGCGCGCGGGCTGTTCGTGATCCAGAACGCGACCCAGAGCGGACTGGCCGCGACGCTCAGCACCGTGAACACGTTCGGGCTGCCGGCCGACTACCCGGAGACGTATCAGGCGCGCATGACCGCGCTGGCACCGGAGGCGGTCGTCACCGGCGCGCGGATGCTGCTCGGCTCCGCCGACTCGCTGGTCGTCGTGGTCGGCGACTACACCAAGGTAAAGGACCAGCTCACGGGGTTCGCCGACGTGCAGGTCGTCGACGTCTCGGGGCAGCCGATCGCAGTGCCACAATAGGGCGGTGTCCTCTCGCCGCACGGCGGTGATCGCCGTCGACCCGCGGCACCCCGAGCCCACCGCGATCGACGCCGCGGCGGCGCGGCTGCGCGCCGGCGGTCTGGTCGCGTTCCCGACCGAGACCGTCTATGGTCTCGGGGCAGCGGCGCTCGACCCGGCAGCGGTCGCCGCGATCTTCGTGGCCAAGGGTCGCCCGACCACCGATCCGGTGATCGTCCACCTGGCGGCGATGGGCGACCTGTCGCGGGTCGCGGCCCAGGTGCCGCCGGTGGCCGAGACCCTGGCGCGGGCCTTCTGGCCGGGCCCGCTCACGCTCATCGTCCGCAAGCGGCCCGAGGTGCCCGGGGTCGTCACCGCAGGGCTGCCGACGGTCGCCGTGCGGGTGCCGTCACATCCGGTCGCCATGGCGTTGTTGACGGCGGTCGGGGTGCCGATCGCGGCGCCGAGCGCCAATCGGTTCTCGCGCCCCAGCCCGACCACCGCGGCGCACGTGCTCGCTGACCTCGACGGCGCGATCGACCTGGTGATCGACGGCGGTCCCACCGACGTCGGCGTCGAGTCGACGATCGTCGACTGCACCGTGACCCCGCCGGCAGTGCGACGCGCCGGCGGGCTCTCGGTCGAACAGCTCCGCGCGGTGGTCCCCGACATCGCCGTCGTCACACTGGACGGCTCTGCCGATCACGTCCAGGTCGCGCCGGGGCAGCTGCTCCGCCATTACGCACCGGCGGCGTCGATGACCGTGTTCGCGGGACCGGTGGCGGCCGTTGTCCGCCGCCTCGCGGCCGAGTCTCGCACGCAGTCCGCGGCCGGCCACCGGGTCGGGGTGCTGGCGCCCGACGAGGACCTGGTGGCATTGGCGCCGTCGCTGGCCGCCGCGGCGTCGCACGGCCGGATCGTGGTCGCGTCGCTGGGACGCCGCGGCGAGCCCGCCGAGGCGGCGCAGCGGCTGTTCGCCGCCTTGCGCCGGCTCGACGACGACGGCGTGGACGTGATCGTGGCGTCGGGTCCCGACCGGCAGGGCCTCGGGGCGGCGGTGTGGGATCGGCTGCGTCGGGCGGCCGAGGGCCGCGTCGTCGCGGTCTAGCGACGCTCAGCGGTCGAAGCCCGACCAGTCGAGCTTGTACTTGCGGCGCACCTCGCGCATCGTGCCTGGGAACACGCCGGTGCGGCGCGCGGCTTCATTGGCCTTGCTCATGGCGGCATGGAACTCGCGGCTCATCGAGTCCAGGTCGTTCAGCCAGTTGGGACAATTGCGGTCGCGCCCGACGTAATCGAGCCGCCCTTCGGCCACGCCGAACCAGCTGCGGTCGCCGCTCTCCCGCTGCCTCGGTCCGCACGCCGCGTTGAAGCGCTGCCAGTAGCCGTCCACCTGGGCCGCCTGTTGCGCCAGCGCCGCCATGTCGCGGTCGAAGGCCTGCTCGCCCTGCGCGCGGCGCTCCTCGGCGGACGAGCGTTCCGAGCCGAAGCCGGGCAGCTCGGCGCTGGGGTTGGCCGGGACGCTCGGCGCAGCCGGCGTCGGCGCCCGGCGGCGGCGGCCACCATCGCCGACGAGCGGCCGTCGACCAGCGCGGCGACGTGATCGGCGGCCACGGCGAAGCCGAGGCCCTCCGCCTGCCCGCCCATCTTGAGCGTGGTGACGCCGAGGACCACGCCGTTGCGATCGAGCAGCGGCCCGCCGCTGTTGCCAGGATTGATCGCCGCGTCGGTCTGCAGCAGGACGACGCGGCCGGCCTGGCGCCGCGCGCTGACGATGCCGCGCGTCACCGTGTTCTGCAGGCCGAGGGCCGAGCCGATGGCAATCACTTCCTGGCCGGTGCGGACGCTGGCCACCTGGCCGAGCGGCAGCACGGTCGATGAGGGCGCCCCGGAGGTGCGCAGGAGCGCGAGGTCGACATCGGCGACCGTCCGCTCGACGCGGGCACTGCGGGCGCTGCCATCGGACATCCGCACCGTCACTGCGGTGGCGCCGGCGACGACGTGATCGTTGGTGACGATGAGGTCGGGCTGTACGAAAAATCCGGTGCCACGGGAGTTGCCCGCTTCGACCATCACGACGGCGCTGGCCGTACGTGACACCAGGTCTTCCAGGCCGATCGGGGTGGGGGCGGCCGCGGCTGGGGCCGCTGCCGCGGCCACGCTCGGCGGCGCGGTGACGCTGGCCGGGGCGGAGTCGGCGGCCATGCTCTCCGAGCTCGGGGCCACTTCGACGCGAGGCTGCGGGACCGGCAGCGCCGATGCCGTGGGCGCGCCCGACGGCACCATGTCGGCGGCGGCGGCCGGCGCCGGTGCTGGCATCGACACCGTGAACCACATGAAGGCGGCGCCGGCGGCGATGAGCGTGAGGGCAGCGCCCCAGACCACGCCGGGGCTGAGCCCTCCGGATCGGGCCGCGGGCTCCGGCGGCACGCGGCTGAAGTCGCGCGCGGTGCCACAACGGCACACATCGACGCCCGGCGGCACACGGCGCCCGCAGGCATGACAGGTCCAGCCGCTGATGCTGGTCACGCTCGTCTATATCGGCAGCGTCAGCGTGGCGCGACAGCCGACGCCGGAGGGGCCCGGCTCGAGCGCAAGCGTGCCGCCGTGCGCCTCCGCGATCTGCCGGCACAGCACCAGTCCGATGCCGGATCCACCGGGCTTGGTCGTGAAAAACGGCACGAACAGGTTGGCGGTCTTGGGCGGGCCCGGGCCTTCGTCGTCGACCCAGATGTCGACGCCGCGCACCGAGTGCCGCCAGCCGATCGACACGCCGTGTCCGCCGGCGTCGAGCGTCGCCTCAGCGGCGTTGCGCAGCAGGTTGATGACCAGCTGCTCGATCTGATCGCTGTCGGCGGTGAGCGTCGTGTCGGGTCCCGGCCGGACCGTGACCGGGACCCGCGTCTCGAGTCCCGAGACGCGCTGCAGCAGCGGCTTGAGCACCACCGGCGCGAGGCGCGGCGGCGGCAGCTTGGCCAGCTGGGCATAGGCGGCGGTGAAGCGGCCGAGCGACTCGGCGCGGGCGCCAATCACCTGGAGGCCCCGCTGCAGATCGTCGCGCAGGTCGAGCGGGGCCGGGTCGCGGTGCAGCAGGGCGTCGAGCGAACCCGCGATCGACTTGATCGGGCCGAGCGAGTTGCCCAGCTCGTGGCCGATGACGCGGATCAGCCGCTGCCACGCCTGGCGCTCCTCTTCGCGCAGCGGCCGGCTGACGTCCGAGAGGACCAGCAGGTCGTGTTGCTGGCCACCGAGCCGGAAGGTGGTGCGGCGTACCTCCCACCGGCCGACGCCGCCGGGTACCGCCAGGTCGACGATCCGCGGCGCCGCGCCGAACCAGTCGGTGACGCCGAGTTCGACGGCCGAGCGGCCGAGGAGTTGCTCGGCGGCGCGGCCGAGCAGGCGCTCGCCGGTGCGATTGACGAGCCGCAGGCGCTGCGCCGGGTCGAAGGCGAGCACCGCGACGTCGATCTGCTCCATCACGGTGCGGAGCAGGGCGGTCGCCTCTACGGCGCCGAGGCGCTGCTCGTGCAGCGTCTCGGCCAGCGCGTTGACCTCGGTCATGACGTCGCCGAGCGGGTCGCCGGCCGACACCGTCCGGCCGCGGATCGAGAAGTCGTCCTCGCGCATTGCGGCGATCAGGTTGGCCACCGTCTGCAGCGGCGTGACGACGTGCACGCGCAGCGACACGAGGCAGCCGGCGGCGACGGCGCCGAGGACGGTGGTGACCGTCCACTGCACCTTGGCCGAGTAGCCGCCGGTCCACAGCAGGACGAGGGCCGCGGCCAGGGCCGGCAGCGCCGCGCCGAGGGCCAGCGCCACGGCGTGCTGATCGAAGCGGAGCCGGTTCATGAGGGCGACGTGGGCCGCGCCCACAGCCTACTAGAGCTTGTAGCGCTCGAGCCGGCGGTAGAGGGCGCTGCGCGACAGGCCGAGCGCCCGGGCCGCCTGGCTCACGTTGCCGTAGCGGGCCATCGCCTTCTTGATGAGGAAGGCCTCGACGTCCTCCAGGCTCATGTCCTCCAGCCGGCCGGCGCCGGCGCTCTCGACCCGCAGGCCCAGGTCGGTCGAGCGCACGACGTTGCCCTGGGCCATCAGCACCGCCCGCTCCACGGCGTGATCGAGTTCGCGCACGTTGCCCGGCCAGCGGTGATCGAGCAACAGCTGCAGCGCGCTCGGGTCGAAGCCGGTCAGCGACTTGCGATACCGCTGGGCGTGGAGGCGCAGGTAGTGGCGGGCCAGCAGCGGGATGTCCTCGCGCCGGTCGCGCAGCGGCGGCAGCGCGATGTCGATGGTGTTGAGCCGGAACAGCAGGTCCTGGCGGAAGCGGCCCGAGCTGACTTCGGCCTCGAGATCGGCGTTGGTCGCCGAGATGATCCGCACGTTGACCTTGCGCGTCTTCGACGAGCCGACCCGCTCGAATTCGCCGGTCTCGATGACGCGCAGCAGCTTGGTCTGCTGTGCCGACGGGCACGTTGGCGATCTCGTCGAGGAACAGCGTGCTGCCGTCGGCCAGCTCGAAGCGGCCGATCCGGTCGACCTTGGCGTCGGTGAAGGCGCCGCGGACGTGGCCGAAGAGCTCGCTCTCGAACACGCCTTCGGCCATGCCGCCGGCGTTGACCGTGACCATCGGCCGCGTCGCCCGCGGCGACACGGCGTGCAGCGCCTGCGCGACCAGGCTCTTGCCGGTGCCGTTCTCGCCGGTGATGAGCACGTTGGCGTCGGAGGGACCGACCCGCGCGATGACGTCGAGCACCGGACGCATCGCGGCCGACTCGGCCAGCAGCGGCGAATGGCCGTCGGCCTGCAGGGCCTGGTTGGCCAGCTCGAGCCGGCGGCCGCGGCGGATCGCCCGGCCGAGCTCGGTCTGCGTCCGCATGATCGCCAGCAGCCGCTCGTTGTCCCACGGCTTCTGGATGAAGTCGCGGGCGCCGCGCCGCATCGCCTCGACCGCGACGTCCACCGACCCCCACGCCGTCATCACCACCACCGGCAGCGACTCGTCGGCGGTGTGGATGCGGCTCAGGAGATCCAGCCCCTCTTCGCCCGAGGTGGTGTCGCGGGCGTAGTTCAAGTCGATGAGGACGACGTCGTAGTCCTTCAGGTCGAGGGCCCGGGTCAGCTGCGCCGGCGAGCTGGCCGTGTCGATGACGTAGCCCTCGGGCTTGAGCAGCAGCCGCAACGCCTCGAGGACGTCGGCCTGGTCGTCGCTGATGAGGATGCGCGGCGGGACGTCAGGCCGCATCGACGATCCAGCCGTCCTTGAGACGGATGATGCGGCGGCTGAAGGCGGCGTTGACCTCCGAGTGTGTCACCTGCACCACCGTCGTGCCCTGCGCGTTCAGCTTGGCGAAGAGCTCCATGATCTCGCGGCCCTGATCCGTGTGCAGGTTGCCGGTCGGCTCGTCGGCCAGGATGATCGACGGATTGGCGACGACCGCGCGGGCGATCGCCACCAGCTGCTGCTGACCGCCCGAGAGCTGGTTCGGATAGAGGTCCTTCTTGCCGACGATGTTGAAGCGGTCGAGGATGTCGCCGACCATCCCTTGCCGTTCTGTGCGCTTGACGTCGCGGTAGGAGAGCGGCAGGTCGATGTTCTCGTAGACGGTGAGGTTGTCGAGCAGGTGATAGCTCTGGAACACGAAGCCGATGTGCTGCTTCTGCAGCCGCAGCCGGTCCTTGTTCGAGAGCGCGTGCACCGGCTGATCGTGCAGCCAGTACTCGCCGCTCCACGCCGAGTCGTGCATGCCGAGGATGTGGAGCAGGGTGCTCTTCCCGGCCCCCGAGGGGCCCATGATCGAGACGAAATCGCCCTGCGCGATGTCGGCGGTCACGCGGCGCAGGACGAAAGTCTGGCTGACGCCGTGGCGGTAGGACTTCTCGATGTTGGTCAGACGAATCATGATTCCCGATCAGCGGCTAGGGGCTAGCGGCTAGGCGGCGAGATAGGTCACTCGGCGCGCAGGGCCACCGTGGGCTCGACGCGCATCGCGCGCCGCGCCGGAAGATAGCATGCCACGACCGCGGCCAGCGCCATGAGCGCGACCAGGATGGCGGTAACCGCGGGGTCGATCGGCGAGGTGTCGTAGAGCAGGCCGTCGAGCAGCCGACCGAGGGCGGCGGCAGCGCCGAGCCCCAGCGCCAGGCCGGCGCCGGTGAGGGCCAGTCCTTCCCTCATGACGCCGGCGCGCATCGTCGCCGGCGTCGCGCCGAGCGCCAACCGCGTGGCAATCTCCCGCGTGCGTCCCGACACCGTGTAGCTGACCAGGCTGTAGAGCCCGAGCGCCGCCAGGCCCAGCGCGGTGGCGGCAAACGCCGCTACGAGCCAGCTCCGGAACCGCGGCTCGGCGGTGGAGCCGGAAACCAGCGCCCGCAGCGTCTCGGGCGGGTCGAGCGCCAGCTGGGCATCCTCGGCCCGCACCGCTGCCAGCAGCGCCTCGGTCGTGGCGGCATCGCCGCCGGTGCCGCGCACCAGCAGGCGCATGAAGGGCAGCGTGAGGTGCGTGTGCGGCAGGTAGACAATCGGCTCGGCGGCGGCGTCGACTTTGGCCGAGCGGGCATCGCCGGCGACGCCGACCACGAGGTACCAGTCGTCAGGGTCGTCACCGAGCTTCAGCCGGCGGCCGAGGACGTCGCCGCCGCCGAACAGCCGGTCGGCGAACGCCCGGCTGACGATCGCGCTGGTCGCCGTCTCCGGCAGGTCGGTCGTGGTGAAGGCGCGGCCGGCGACGAGCGGAATGCCCATGGCGGCGAAGAACTGCGGGGTGATCGAGCCGAGGCGGACCGTGTACTCGCGATCCGGCGCGTCCCCCGGTGCCGGGCGATCGAGCCGGATGGTCGCCGATGCCTGGCTGCTGACGAAGGGCGAGGGGAAGACCACCGCCGGCCGCGCTCACCCGCGGATCGTCCATCAGTCGCGTCGTCAGGGCGTCGTAGAACCGCGTCTGAGCGGCGCGGTCGTAGCGCGACTGGGGCAGCACGAGCTGCTGCGTGACGACGCCGTCGGCGGCGAAGCCGACGTCGACGCGCTGCAGCTTCAGCAGGCTGGCGCCCATGACTCCGGCCGCGGTGAGCAGCACCGCCGCCAGCGCCACCTGCCCGACGACCAGGCCGCGTCGCAGCCAGTGGCGGCCGCCGGTGCTGGTGCGGCCGCCGTCGCGTAACGCCTCGAACGAGGACAGCGCGGCGCTCATCCACGCCGGCGCGGTGCCGAAGGCCAGGCCGACGACCAGCGAGACCGCAGCGGCGAAGGCCACGGCGGCGAGATCGAGGCGAATCGCCGCCGCCCGCGGCACGGTCGCCGGCAGCACGGCGCGCAGGCCCGCGAGCGCCCCCGACGCCACCAGCAGGCCGAGTATTCCACCGGCCAGCGCCAGGACCACGCTCTCGACCAGCAGCTGCCGGACCAGTCGCCCGCGCGGCGCCCCGAGCGCGGTGCGTACCGCCAACTCACGACGTCGGCCGAGCGCGCGCGCCAGCATCAGCCCGGCGACGTTGGTGCAGGCGATGAGGAGGACGGCGGCGACGGCGCCGAAGAGCAGCAGCAGCGACGGCCGTGCGTCACCGACGATGGTGTCGTAGACCGGTTCGACGTCGAAGCCGCGGCCGCGGTCGCTGTCGGGATGGCGCGCCGCCAAGGTCCCCGCCAGCACCCGGAGCTCGCTCATCGCCTCCGGCGCGGTCACCCCGGGAACGAGGCGGGCGACCACGTCCATGTAGCCGAGTCCGCGCTGGCTGAGCAGGTCGCCGTCGACCTCCATCGGCGGCGTCGGCACGGGACGCGGCGCCAGCCGCCAGAACTGCGCGCGCTGCGGAAAGGCGAAGTCGGGCGGCATCACCCCGACGACTTCGTAGGGCTGGCCATCGACGCGCAGGGCACGGCCCACGACCTGCGGGTCGGCGCCGAAGTGCTGGCGCCAGGCGCCGTCCGAGAGCACCACCAAGGCAGCGCCCGAGGCGTCGGCGGCCGCGCCGAAGACGCGCCCGCGCGCCGCGGTGGCGCCCAGGACCTCGAAGAAGGCGGCGGTGACCTCGGCGCCGGGCAGGCGCACCGGGTCACTGCCCAGGGCGACGCCGGCGAAGGTGCTGATGTAGCCGGCCGTGCCGGCCAGGCTACGCGATTCGCGCTGAACGTCGAGAAAAACGCCCGGGGAGAACGAGCCGCGCTGGCCGTTGCCGGCAGCGGTCTGCCACACGCGCACCAGCTGCTCCGGCGCCGCGAACGGCAACGGGCGGAACAGCACGCCGTAGACGACGCTGAACATCGCCGACGTGGCGCCGATGCCCAGCGCCAGGGTCAGGAGCGCCAGCGTGCAGAAGCCGGGTGCGCGGCGCAGCGCGCGGACGCCCTGCCGCAGATCGTCGAGGACGCCCCTCATGTGGCGCGCCGACGCCGGCTAGGCGAGCGCGGCGACGTTGTCTTCGACGACGCGGCCGTCGAACAGGTGGATGGCCCGGTCGGCGTGGGCGGCGTAGCGCGGATCGTGCGTGACCATGCAGATGGTCGCGCCAGCGCGGTGCAGCTCACGCAGCAGATCCATGACCGCCTCGCCGTTCTTCGAGTCGAGGTTGCCGGTGGGCTCGTCGGCGAGAAGAATCGACGGCTGGCCGGCGACGGCGCGGGCGACGGCGACCCGCTGCTGCTGACCGCCCGAGAGCTGCGACGGCAGGTGCTTGGCGCGATGCGCCATCCCGACCCGCTCGAGCGCGGCGTTGACCCGCTCACGCCGTTCGTTCGACTTCATGCCGCGGTAGATGAGCGGCAGCTCGACGTTCTCGAACACCGTGAGGTCGCCGATCAGGTTGAAGCTCTGGAAGATGAACCCGATCTCGCGGTTGCGAACCCGGGCCCGCTGCGACATCGGCAGGTCGGCCACTTCCTGGCCGTTCAGCCAGTACTTGCCGTCGGACGGGGAGTCGAGCAGTCCCAGAATCGCCAGCAGCGTCGACTTGCCGCAGCCCGACGGTCCCGAGATGGCCACGTACTCGCCCTGCTTGATCTCCATGTGAATGCCCGAGAGGGCGTGCGTCTCCACCTCGTCGGTCAAGAACACCTTCTTGATGCCTTCGAGACGAATGAGGGACTGAGCAGACTCGGACATCGTGACTCCTCCAAGAGGGACCAGGGACCACGGACCGGGGTCGCGCCCCGATCCGCCCAACTACCGCAGCCGCACCCGTTCGAACGCGTCCCACGCGGACATGTCCGACAGCACCAGCTCATCGCCTTCCTTGACGCCGCCCTTCACTTCGATCGTATTCACCGAGCTGCGGCCCAGCTGTACCTGGACGCGCGACGCTTCCATCGTCGACCGGTCGACCAGGAAGAGGCCGACGGCGCTGTTCTCCTGGCCGAACGCCGGGCGCCCGACGTACAAGACGTTCTCGAGGCGCTCGAGTTCAACCGTGCCGTCGACGCTGAGGTCGGGGCGGGCGCCGCGGGGCAGCTCGCCGGAGAGCTCGACGTCCACGGTGACGGTGCCGTTCTGCGCCGCCGGGTCGATGCGGATGACCTTGCCGGGGATGATCCCGTTGCGGGTGTCGACCGAGGCCAACTGCCCGATGGTGAGGTCGCGGGCCTGGGTCTCGGCGATCCGCAGCTCGGCCTTGAGGCGGTTCGGGTCGGCGACGCGGGCCACGTTGGTGCCCTGGGCGACCTGCTGGCCGACTTCCACCGGCACCTGTTCGAGCACGCCGGTCATGCCGGCGCGCACGCGCAGCTGGTCGACCTGCTGGCGGCGCAGGTTGTAGAGGGTGCGAAGCTGGTCGACGCGGGCCTGCTGCGCCAGGGTCTGGGCGCGCACGCTCTCCTCGGAGACCGTGACCCGCTCCTTTTCGAGCTGTGACCGGGTGCGGAGGCTCTCCGACCGCACCGTCGACTGTTTGAGGATCAGGTTCGACACCAGGCCGTCCCTCGCCAGGTCCTCGTTGACCTCGCGCTCGAGCCGGGCCTGCTCGTAGTCGGCCTCCACGGTGGCGGCAATCGACCGCTGGTTGAGCCGCTCGGTGTCGAGGCGTGCCCGCGTGGCGGCGAGGTCGGCCTCCGACGCTCGCAACTGCGTCTCCGCCTCGAGCAGCTGCTGCTGCAGCTGTGGATCGTTGAGCTCCAGGATCACCGTGTCGGGAGTGACCTGGGCGCCGGGCCGCAGCACGATGCGCTCGACGCGGCCCTGCGTCGACGACGCCAGCCAGCGGCGAGCCTCGTCCACCGGCACCAGCGTGCCGAGGCCGCGCACCTGGCGCACCATCGGCCCGCGCTTGACCGTGTCGCGCCAGACCGTGGCCGCTTCGACCGTGGGCGCGGCGGGTTTCAGGCGGGCCAGGAAGACGGACACCAGCGCCACGACGGCGACGGCGCCGATCCCCATGTAGATGCGGCGCATTTTCTTCTGACGGGCGACGGATGCGGGTCGTTGAACGTCCATGAACTCGAATCGCTCCTTAGACGGGCCGGAAGGCCAAACGGATGGCACCGGGTACTGTCATTTATCTCAAACGCCGTGCCACCTGTATACCGGGCCAACATGCTGATGCAACGAGAGTTCCTGGCCCAGAGTTCCACTGCCTCGGAACCGGGGTCGTCCGGAACTGGGACGGCTTGGCCACGGGTGGGACGCAACGCCGGGGCCGGGGATCAGGGGCCGGGGACCGGGGCGACCGGCGGCTCGAGGCCGGTCGCCTCCCGCCACAGATCCGGTTCGGTGACTCCCTCGGTCGCAATGACGAAGACGCGGCTGGTCGGCGCCAGGCCGAGCGAAGCGCCGACCCCGGCGAGCGCAGGGTCCTCGTGGAGGGCCAGCAGGGCGGCCGGACCGGCCGCACCCGAGGCGCCGACGGCGAGCGTGGGGTCGTCGCCCTCGGCGCGCGCGAGCCGACGCATCGCGGCACGGGTCCAGCGGTCGTCGACCGCGAGATAGCCGTCGACCAGCGGCGCGATCGCCGTGAAGGCCAGCGGCGAGACCTCGCCGCAGCGAAGGCCCGCCATCACCGTGGTCAACGGACCGGCCACCGTCGTCGGCCGTCCGGCCCGCGCCGACGCCTGCACGCAGGCCGCCCGCACCGGCTCGACCGCCACGAGCCGCGGACGCGACGCCCCATAGGTCCAGGCCGACCAGCTGGCCACGGCGGCGAGCAGTCCGCCGACACCGGCCTGCACGAGCATGACGTCGGGGGGACCGGCGGCCGCCCAGGCTGCCGCCGCCTCGTCCATCAGCCGCGTGTAGCCGAGCATGATGTCGCGCGGGATCTGTTCGTAGCCGTCCCACGACGTGTCCGACACGACCAGGCCGCCGGTGGACGCGGCGTGCGCGGCGGCGTCACGAACGGCGTCGTCGTAGCTGCCATCGACGCGCACGACCCGGGCACCCTCGGCGGCGATGGCGGCGACGCGCGCCGCCGCGACGTCGCGGTCGAGGAAGATCGTCGCCGCCAGGCCGGCCGAGCGCGCCGCCCGGGCCACGGCGCGGCCGTGGTTGCCGGCGCTGGCGCAGACCAGGGTGGTGACGCCGGCCAGCTCGCCGCGCGTGGCCAGCGCGTGCACCGCGAACTCGACGCCGACGCTCTTGAAGGCCGGCAGGCCGAAGCGCGACGTCTCGTCCTTGAGCCACAGCGCGCCGACGCCGAGCACCTCCGCCATCCCCGGCAGGTCGACGAGCGGGGTCGGCGAGCCCGCGCGTTGTGAAGAACGCGCGCTGGCGGGCATACTCGTGGGCGTCGAAGAGGCCACGTGTCGTGGCTGCGGCGGAACGGGGCGTGAGATAGGCGGTCGACATGCGTGGCCGCGCTGACGCGCGGGGCGTCAGTATAGTCAGCGCGCGACCAGGTCGTGCGTGGACGGGAGTGCAGCCGAGTGAGACACGTCGGATCGCGGGTGAAGATGCTGGGAGCCGTGGCGGGGCTGTTGGCCGCCTTGACCGGCTGTGCGCCGGCGGCGCCGCAGTTCGATCTGCTGGTGCGCGGCGGACAGGTGCTCGACGGCCGCGGCGCGCCGGCGCGCCGGGCCGACGTCGGGGTCAACGGCGACCGGATCGTCGCGCTGGGGGACCTGGGCGCGGCGACGGCGGCCACGGTGATCGACGCGTCCGGCCGGGTGGTCAGTCCCGGCTTCATCGACGTGCAGGGCCAGTCGGGGACCACGCTGCTCATCGACGGGCGCGGCGAGAGCCATCTGCGCCAGGGCATCACCAGCGAGATCATCGGCGAGGGCGACTCGCCGGCGTTCTGGACGGCGAAGACGGCCAATGGCGAGGCGCTCGCGCGCGCCGGCCGGGCGGTCGACTGGACCAGCTACGACCAGTACTTCCAGCGCCTGACCAGCGGCGGCACGTCGATCAACCTCGGCACGCTGGTACCGGCGACGCTGGTGCGTACCGAGGTCATCGGCCTGGACAACCGCGCGCCGACGGCCGACGAGCTCGCCCGCATGACGGCGATGGTCGAGCGGGCGATGGAGGACGGCGCGTTCGGGCTGTCGAGCGCGCTCATCTACATGCCGGGATCCTTCGCCTCGACCGAGGAGCTGATCGCGCTGGCCCAGGTCGCCGGCCGGCGCCGCGGCCTCTACGTCTCGCACATCCGCGGCGAGAGCTTCAACCTGTTCAACGCGCTCGACGAGGCGCTGCGCATCGGCCGCGAGGGCGCACTGCCGGTCGTGATCTTCCACTTGAAGGTTGGCGCGCGCGCCAACTGGGGCCGCATGGGCGACGCCCTCAAGAAGCTGTCCGACGCCGCGGCCGCAGGCCAGAAGGTCTCGGCGACGATGTATCCCTATGCCGCCGGCGGCACGCGGCTGGCGGCGGTGCTGCCGCTGTGGGCCCAGGAAGGCGGCACCGACGCGATGCTGGCCCGGTTGGCCGATCCGGCGCAGCGGGCGCGGATGCGCAAGGAGGTCGAGGGCACGACCGAGGGGTGGGAGAACCTGCTCATGGCGGCGACCTTCGAGGGCGTGCAGATCGCCTCGGTGCCGCCCGACTACGACCAGACGGTGGTGGGGAAGCGCCTCAGCGAGATCGCCGCGGCACGCAAGGCCGAGCCGTGGGACGTCCTGTTCGAGGTCATCGCCGGGACCAAAGGACGGGCCGGCGCGCTGTATCACATGATGAGCGAGGCCGACGTCCGCACCGGACTCGCCGCGCCGTTTGTCTCGATCGGCACCGACTCGGCGGCGATCCGCCATGAGGGGCCGCTCGCCCAGGGGCAGCCGCATCCGCGCGCCTATGGCACGTTCCCGCGCGTGCTCGGTCACTACGTCCGCGATGAGAAGCTGCTGACGCTCGAGGAAGCGGTGCGTCGCATGACCAGCCTCGCCGCCGAGCAGTTCGAGATCCGCGATCGCGGCGTGGTGCGCGAAGGCGCGTACGCCGACCTGGTGGTGTTCGACCCGGCGACCGTGGCCGACACCGCGACCTACGAGCAGCCGCACAGCTATCCCCGCGGCATCGACCACGTGATCGTGAACGGCGTGCCGGCTCTCGGCCCCCAGGGGCTCACCGGAAAGCTGCCGGGCCGGGCGCTGCACGGCCCCGGCCGGACCAGGCCCTGATGTCGCGAGTCCTGCTGCGGACGTCGGGGGGCGATCTGTGCCTGCCCGATCCGAAGACGATCATGATCGACCGCGCCGACGGCGGGCAGCTGGTGGTGAATCCGCCGCGGCGCGTCTGGGAGCGCACCGCGCTCGACGTGGCGGAGCTGGTCGCCTGGAACCTGCTCGTCGCGGCCACCGCGCGGGCGATGATCGAGTGCCTGCCGCAGCTCGACGGCGGGTGCATCAACTACTGGGACGCCGGCAACTGGGCGTTGAACGACAGCGCCGACCCGCCGGGGCCCAAGCGCGGGCCGACGCACCGGGTGCTGCACCAGCACGTGATTGGCCGCAGCCGGCACTCGTCGGATCCCGACTGGCGATGGGGTGAATCGCCGTTCTTCCCGGCGTTTGCCGACCGCCTCGCCTGGTCGCGCGGCAAGTCGCCGCTGACGCCGGCGGAGTGCGCGGCGATCGTGGCGCAGGCGCGGGCCGTACTGTCCGAGACTTACGGCGTGCCGTCGGCCGCGCTGGAGCCCGGGACGACGTGTGCGACGTGCGGCTATCCGGCGCCGGCGGCGCTGGTCGATCCGGCAGGCCACTGCGCGACCTGCGTGGACGAGCGGCGATGAGCCTGCCGGCGCTGGTCGTGCTGGATCTCGTGGGCACCACGGTGCTGGCCGACGACGCGGTGCCGCGCGCCTTCGCCGCAGCCGTGGCGGCCGAAGGCGTCACCTTGACCGCCGCCGAGATTGACGCCGTGCGCGGCGCCACCAAGCGGCAGGCGCTCGAGCAGCTGCTGCCCGATACGCCCGATCGGGCCGAGCGCGTGGCCCGCGCCTACGGCCGGTTCCAGCAGCGGCTGCGCGAGGCGTACACGCCGGCGACGGTGGGCGAAGTTCCTGGCGCGACGCAGGTGATGGCTGGCCTGCGCAGCCGGGGCGTGCGCGTGGCGCTCAACACCGGCTTCGACCGCGCCCTGACGACCCACCTGCTCGCTGCGCTCGGCTGGCACGACATCGCCGACGCCGTCGTCTGCGGCGACGAGGTCGCGGCCGGCCGGCCGTCGCCGTACCTCGATCTTCCGGGCGATGGAAGCGACGGGCGTGAACGCCGTGCAGGCGGTGGCCAACGTCGGCGACACCGCCCTCGATCTGCAGGCCGGCGCCAACGCCGGCGTGCGCTGGAACATCGGCGTCTGGTCCGGCGCGCACGCCCGGGCGACGCTGGCTGCGGCGCCGCACACGCACCTGTGCGCTTCGGTGGCCGACGTGCCCGAGCTGCTGGGCGCGCGATGAGACGCGCTACGGCGGCGTCGGCGTGAACGGCCGGCCGCCGATGTAGATGGCGTCGATCGCCCGCGTGTTCTTGATGTCGTCGAGCGGATTGCGAGCCAGCACCAGAAGATCGGCCTGAGTGCCCGCGGCGATCGTCCCGACCTGCCCCTGCTTGCCCCAGCACGCGGCGGCGTCGCCCATGGCCGACACGAGTGCCTGCATCGGCGTCAGGCCCGAGGCCACCATCATCTCGAGCTCCAGGTGCTCGAAGAAGCCCTGGAAGCGCCCGGCCGGACCGGTGTCGGTGCCGAAGGCGACGCGGATGCCGGCGTCGGACACGCGTTTGAGGTTGGCTTTGGCGACGTCGAGCCCGGCCTTGTATTTCTGGCCCTGCGCGAACGCCGGGCTCGCCTTGAACTTCTCCTGGCGGCCGGGATCGGCGAGCGCGGCCGAGATCTCCGCCGAGTAGCCGCGGCGGAAGAACGGATCGTTGGCCCACGGCGGCGTGCTGTCGTAGACGAACGTCGAGACCTCGCGCATCAGCGTCGGCGAGTAGCACAGGTTGTTGCGCTTCATCGCGCCCGAGGAACGCGTCGTCCACCGGCAGGTCGCGCACGCTGTGGGCGATGAACGTGTTGCCAGCCTCGGCGAGCGCCTTCGCGTCGGCGAGGTAATAGATGTGCGCCGCGAGCGTGAGCCTCGCGGCCTTGGCTCGCTCGAGCGTGGCCCGCCACGCCGCCTCGGGCATCTTCTTGCCGGTGCCGAGGTTGTCGTCGACGCGGATCTTGATGAGATCCGGCTCGAGCGCGATCACCTTGTCGGTCGCGGCGCGGGCCGCGTCCGCGGTGTCGGTGAACACGATCGGGCCCGCCACGAAGACCCGCGCGCGAGGCGGCGGTGCCGTCCGCTGCTCGGCGCGCAGGGCGAACGCGTCGGCCTGGTCGTCGCCGAGAGAGAAGAGCGTGGTGACGCCGTAGGTCGGCGTAGGCGCGCAACTGGCGCTCGAGGTTGGCGCGGGTGTAGAGCTCGGCGCCGGAGCGCAGGCCCTCCACCGCGGAGAGATGGCCGTGGGCGTTGACGATCCCCGGCATCAGCGTCTTGCCGGTCAACGGCACGCGCGTGGCGCCGTCGGGGACGCGGACGCTGGCGGCGGGACCGACCTCGGCGATCCGGCCGTCGCGGACGATGACCGTGCCGCGTTCGATGACCTTGCCGGTGCCGTCGATGATTCGGCCGTCGACGAAGGCGGTCACCTGCGCGTCGGCGCGCGCGGTCAGGCCGAGGGCGAGCAGGGCAGCGACGAATGCAGTTCGTGCCATGGCGGCGATTCTAGCAGCGTCTTCGCAGTCGTGGCGGCGCAGGCACATGCCACTGGTGCCAGACTGCCACTGGCACTGAGACCTGCGGTCAGAGCAGGGTCGGCTGGTCGGCGTAGCGGGCCAGGTAGCCCTTCACGCGGACCTTGCGGGCGGTGTTCTCCGACGACATGTAGCGGACCGTGCCGAAGATCGGGCGCTCGGGGCCCCAGGGCCGGTCGTAGCGGCCGAGAATCCAGAAGATCCCGCTGTAGGAGTTGGGGTCGCGGCCGTCGAGGGCGTAGCGGTTGTTGAGGTCGATCAGCGTCGCCAGCGCGTCCTCCGGCGTCGGCGACCAGTGGAGGATCTTCTTGCCCCACAGCATCCGCAGATAGTTGTGGATGCGCCCGTCGCGGCGGAGCTGGCGCTGGGCGGCGTTCCACAGCGGGTCGTGCGTCGCCGCCTCGGTCGAACTCGTCGTGGGTGTAGACCTCGGGCGCGCGGGTCGGCGGCGTGACGCGACAGGGTCGTCAGCGCCCACGCCGGCAGCGACGCGAACTGGTCGTAGTCGGGGCGGCGGACGCACATGTTGAAGCCGAGCTCGCGCCACGTGACGAGCTGATCGAGGAACGCCTCGGCCGCGGGCGACACGCCCCACCAGCCGTGCCGCGCCCCGTTGCCGCCCCGGGGCACCACGCCGAGCCAGCCCTCGCGCCGCATCACCGCCGCGAAGACGTCGTGCGGCGACAGATGCCCGAAGTGCAGGTACGGCGACAGGCGGCTGCCGGCGTCGGCCCCGGGGTCATTCCGATCGTCGGCGTAGCGGCCGAGATCGGATTCGACGAACGCCTCGAGCCGGACACGCGCCGCGCCGGCGCCGCCGCGCAGGCCAGTGGGGGCCACGCCGTGCGCGATCGGCAACTGCGACAGGCGTCCGCCGCGCTCGAGCCAGGTGAAGACGTCGGGCCATCGCGCAGCCACGCCCGCCGGCAGGGCCGGCCGCACGCCAGGAACGCCGGCCACGAACGGATCGGTCTCCGGCACGGCGCCGAGGTGCGCACCGAGCGTCTGCTGAAGGTGCCGGCGCATCGAATACGCGGTCGGGAAGGCACGGTCGGCGGCGCCCATCGGCAGCAGGCCGTTGCCGTCCACGGCCTCGAGTCGCACGCGGAGGCGAGTGGCCGCGCGCGTCACCATCCGCGGCAGGAAGAACGCGGGGAAGTCGTCGGTGACGACCATGGCGGCGTCGGCGGCCAGCGCCTCGAGCAGTCCGGCCCCGGCTCCGGAGCGTCGGTTCGAGATAGGGCAGATAGCGGACGCCCGGCTGGTCGAAGGCGCGGGCGTTGTCGAGCATGCCGTCGAGGACGAACTGATGGACGCGGGCCGACGCCCAGGGATAGTCGAGGCGAAGCGCCTCGAGGACCAGGAGCGGCCGGCGAAGCCGGCGCGCCTGCGCGATCGCCCGATCCAGCGCGAAGTTCGAGCCGGCGCGGCGCGCGGCGATCATCCAGTAGAGGACGTAGCGTCCCGCCGATGCGATCGGCGCATCGTTGGCGGCCCGCACGCGCATCTCGGACGTCATCGGCGGTGCCGGCCGGTGCCGCGCGGCTGCGCTATCATGGAGATCGAACACAACCACGCCGGTTTGACGCGCGTGGCAGTGGCGACGTCCCCGGGGACGCCGCAAGAGGAGTGAATCCCGCCATGATCGTCCAGCGCTACCCCGAACACTTCATCGCGCCGATGCGCGAGGAGCTCACCGTGCTCGGCTTCGAAGAGCTGCGCACGCCCGAAGCCGTCGACGCCGCGGTGGCGCGCCCCGGCACGACCCTGCTGGTGGTGAACTCGGTGTGCGGCTGCGCGGCGGGCAAGGCCCGGCCCGGCATCGCCATGGCGCTGGCTCACGCGGCCGCTCCCGCGCATCTCGCCACGGTCTTCGCCGGCGGCGACGTCGAGGCCACGGCCCAGGCGCGCGCGCACCTGGCCCCGTATCCGCCGTCGTCGCCGTCGATTGCGCTCCTCAAGGACGGCAAGGTCGCGTTCATGCTCGAGCGTCGCGACATCGAGGGCCGCCCGGCCGAGCAGATCGCCCAGGTGCTGAGCGACGCCTTCCAGCAGCACTGCTGACCCGCCGCCGTCGTCCCCGGTAAGGTCGCCTGCCCTCCGCCCGTTGCCGCCTTGACTTTGGCCGCGGGCAGCGCACAATACGTGCGCTCACCGAACACGACCGAGCGCGGGAGGACGGCATGGCCTCACGACAGCGCCGGGGCAGGGCCCCGGACGCGGTACTCGCAGTCGTCAGTCTGACGTTGGCGGGCTCGATGCTCGCAACGGCCCAGACCCCGACACGTGATTTCCCGGCGGTCAACCCGCTGGCCGGCGACGCCACCGCGATCCGGCAAGGGCAGAACATGTACCGCGGCCAGTGCGCGGTGTGTCACGGCATCGACGCCAAGGGCTACCGCGGCAGCGACCTGACCACCGGCGACTGGGTGCACGGCGGATCTGACCCGCAGATCGCCAAGACCATCGCCGACGGCGTGCCCGGCACCGAGATGCCGGGCCACCGCGACCTTTCCGACGACGAGGTCTGGAAGCTGGTCGCGTACCTCCGCACGCTCAGCGCGCCGGGCGGGCCGGCGACCGACCGCGGCGATCGCGTCGCGGGGCGAACAGCTGTTCTGGGCGACCGGCGGCGCCAACTGCGGGCGCTGCCACATGGTGGGCGGACGCGGCGGCCGGCTCGGGCCGGTGTTGACCCGCATCGGCGCGTCGCGGTCGGCGGCCGCCCTCGAACGGGAGATCCGGCGGCCGGGCGAAGTCATCCCGGTCGGTTTCGAGACCGATCACCGTCACCACCCCCGACGGCAAGAAGATTCGCGGCCTGCGCAAGAACGAGGACACCTTCTCGGTGCAGGTGATGACGCCCACCGAGGACCTGCTGTCGTTCGCCAAGCCGGCAGCGCTGGTGGACGCCGAGCCGCTGCGGTCGCTGATGCCGGCCTACGGGCCCGATCGCATGAACGACACCGACCTGGCCGACGTCGTGCGCTACCTGCGCACGCTGCGTGGATTGACGCCGTAGCCGCCACTTCGAGGGGGACACGATGAGGAATCGCTTCGTCTCGGTGCTCGTGACCGCGCTGGCCGTCGTCGGGCTGACCACATGGCTGGTGGCGCAGAACGTCACGCCGGCCCAGCTCGAGAAGGGCCTCGCCGATCCCGGCGCCTGGCTCAACTACGGCGGCGACTACGGCAGCCAGCGCCACAGCCCGTTGACCCAGATCACGCCGGCCAACGTCGGACAGCTCTCGGCGCAATGGGCGTTCCAGACGGCCCAGCTCGGCAAGTTCGAAGCGACGCCGATCGTCCTCGACGGGGTGATCTACATCACCGGTCCGAACAACACCGCCTGGGCGATCGACGCCCGCAGCGGCCGCCAGATCTGGCGTTACCAGCGCAACCTGCCCGAGGGCATGGACCTGTGCTGCGGCCGGGTCAACCGCGGCTTCGCCGTGCTCGGCAACCGGCTCTTCATGAACACCCTCGACGCCCACCTGCTCGCGTTCGACATGAAGACCGGCGCGGTGGTCTGGGACGTGGTCATCGACGACTACAAGGCGGGCTACAGCGCGACCTCGGCGCCGCTGATCGTCAAGGACAAGGTCGTCGTCGGGATCGCCGGCGCCGAATACGGCATCCGCGGCTTCATCGACGCCTTCGACGCCGCGACCGGCAAGAAGGCGTGGCGCTTCTGGGTGGTGCCCGGCCCGGGCGAGAAGGGCAGCGAGAGCTGGGAGGGCGACTCGTGGAAGCGCGGCGGCGGGTCGACGTGGGTCACCGGCTCGTACGACCCGGCGCTCAACCTGATCTACTGGGGCACCGGCAACCCCGGTCCCGACCTCTACGGCCACGACCGCGACGGCGACAACCTCTACACCGACTCGGTCGTCGCCCTCGACGCCGATACCGGCACGCTCAAGTGGCACTACCAGTTCACGCCGCACGACACCCACGACTGGGACGCCACCCAGGTGCCGGTGCTGGCCGAGACGACGATCAACGGCGTGCGCAAGAAGACGCTGCTCTTCGCCAACCGCAACGGCTTCTACTACACCCTCGACCGCACCAACGGCGAGCTGCTGGCGTGGCGGCCGTTCGTCAAGACGACGTGGGCCGAGACCATCGCGCCCAACGGCCGGCCCAACGTCAAGCCCAACACCGACCCGACCGAGAGCGGCACCGAGGTCTGTCCCGACATCACCGGCGGCACCAACTTCCAGTCGCCGGCCTACAACCCGAAGACCGGCCTGCTCTACGTGACCGCGCGCGAGGTGTGCGCGACCTACTACGGCTGGGAGCAGGAGTTCGTCCCCGGCGAGTTCTACTTCGGCGGCGCCGCGCAGCGCACCGACCGCGGTTTCGGCGCGATGCGGGCGATCGATCCGGCGACCGGCAGCGTGCGCTGGGAGTTCAAGTACCACACGCCGTCGATGGCCGGCGTGCTGTCGACCGAGTCGGGCCTGATCTTCGGCGGCGACATGGACGGCAACGTGATGGCGTTCGACGCCGCCACCGGCAAGAACCTGTGGCACTTCCAGACCGGCTCGGGCATCTTACGCCGCGCCGACCACCTACATGCTCGACGGCCGCCAGTGGGTGGTGATGCCGTCGGGGACGACGCTCTACGCGTTCGCGCTGCCTGCGGCAGCGCGACCGCGTTGGACTAGCGGCCGGGGACTAGGGGCTAGCGGCCAGGGCACAGAGCGGGCTCGACGGTTGTCCACTGGGCGCTGCGGCGTGCACCAGTGCGTGACGACCGGGCATCGTCGGGGACAGCGCCAGCCGCTAGCCCCTGCCCCGATCCCGGACCCGAGCCCGCAGCTATCCGCCTCGCGTGTGCATCTCCAGGTGCGGGTCGCGCTTGAGCGAGCTCACCGGGATCAGCGGCCGGCGGTCGGGCACGCCGAGGCGCGACCTCGGCGCCGCGGTCGGCGCGCGCCGGCCAGGTGCGCGGTGATGAGCGCCGCCAGATCGGCGTCGCTGGCGCCGGCGCGCAGCGGCGCGCGCAGATCGAGCCCGCGCGTGGCGTACAGGCACAAGTAGAGCACGCCGTCGGCGGTGAGGCGCGCGCGGTCGCAGTCGCGGCAGAAGGGCGCCGTCGTCGAGGCGATGACGCCGAACGGCGTGCCGTCGGGCAGCCGGAAGCGATCGGCCGGCGCCGCCGGTTCCTTCGACGCCGGGGCGATCGGGCCGAACGCGTCGACGATGCGTTCGAGGATCTCGGCGCGTGACATCACCTGCGCCGCCGACCAGCCGGTCGCGCCGCCGACGTCCATGTACTCGATGAAGCGGATCTCGCCGCCGCGCTCGCGGGCGAACGCCGACGAGCTCCGCGATCTCGTCGTCGTTCACGCCGCGGATCACGACGGTGTCGATCTTGAAGCCGGGGAACGTCGCGCGCCGCCGTGTCGATGCCGGTGAGCGTACGCGCCAGCTCGTCCTGACGCGACAGCGCGATGAAGCGATCGCGCCGCAGCGTGTCGAGGCTGACGGTCACGCGGCCCAGGCCCGGCGTCCTTCAGGGCCGGCGCGAGCGGCGCCAGCAGGATGCCGTTGGTGGTCATCGCCAGGTCGCGCACCGCGGTCGTGCCGGGCGAGCTGGCGGACCAGCACCGGCAGGTTGGTGCGCAGCAGCGGCTCGCCGCCGGTGAGCCGCAGCTTGTCGACGCCGAGGCCGACGAACACGCCGACCAGCCGGTCGATCTCCTCGAAGGTCAGCAGGTCCTGCTTGGGAAGCCAGGTGTACTCGGCCTCGGGCATGCAGTACTGGCACCGCAGGTTGCAGCGGTCGGTGACCGAGAGCCGGAGGTTGCGCAGCGGACGCTGCAGCGTGTCGAGGAGCATGCGGGGCTGCCTGGATTATGGCACGCGGGCCGTGGCAGACTTGGCGGGCCTGCCACAGCCCCTGCGCCTGCGCTCGGTGGACGTCTTCCGCGGCCTCACGATGGCCGGCATGGTCATCGTGAACAACCCCGGCGACTGGAACACCGTCTATGCGCCGCTGCTGCACGCCGAGTGGCACGGCTGGACGCCCACCGACCTGATCTTCCCGTGGTTTCTCGTGATCATGGGGACGGCGATGGCGCTGGCCGGGCCCGAGCGCGCGCCGTGGCCGGCCGTGCTGCGCCGCGCGGCGACGATTGCCGGACTCGGCGCTGTTCATGGCCGGCTTCCCTATTTCAACCCGGCGCGCTGGCGCATCCCGGGCGTGCTCGTGCGGATCGCCCTCTGCTACTTGGCGCGTCGGCGATCTGGCGGGCTGCTCGACCGTCCCGGCGATCGCCATGCGCACGATGCGGCGGCTCGGCCGCGTCGGTGGCGGTCCTCCTCGCTCGGGTACTGGGCGCTGCTCACGTTCGTGCCGCCGCCCGGCGGCGTGGCCGGCGATCTGACGCGCCGCCGGCAATCTGGGCGCATGGCTCGACCGCCGCTGCTCGGCGGCCACCTGTGGAAGCCCGACTGGGATCCCGAGGGCTGCTCGAGCACGCTCCCGGCGATCGCCTCGACGCTCTCGGCGTGATCGCCGGGCACGTGGATGCGTGACGCGCCGGCCCGGCCGTGCGGCCGCGACGCTGGTGGCCGCCGGCGGCGTGCGCTGCTCGCCGGACTCGCTTGGGGCCTGGCCTTCCCGATCAACAAGGCGCTGTGGACGAGTTCCTACGTGCTCTTCACCGCCGGCGCGGCGGCGGTCGTGCTCGGCGCGCTGCACCAGGCGCTCGACGACGGGCGAGCCTCGCCGGCTGCCGCGCGCCGTCACCGAGCCGCTCGTCGCGCTCGGCCGCAACGCGCTGCTGCTGTTCGTGATGTCGGGCCTGGCGGCCAAGAGCTGATGCTGCTGGTCACGCTGCCTGACGGCGCCGGCGGCCGGACCTCGCTGCAGCACGTGATCTACCGGACGGTGTTCGCGCCGCTGGCCCCGCCGAGGTCGCGCTCGCTGCTCTTTGCGCTGACGCTGCCTGGCGCTGCTCTACGCGCTGCTGGCCTGGCTGCATCGGCGCCGTGGTACTGGACGCTGACTAGGGCATGGGGAGACGATCGGCGGTCGTGGTGGGGGCGGGCGTGTTCGGCGCCTGGAGTGCGTTGCGCCTGGCGCGCGACGGCTGGCGGGTCACCCTGGTCGACGCCTATGGCCCGGCGAACGGGCGGGCGAGTTCGTCCGATCACTCGCGGGTGATCCGCGCCGGCTACGGCGCCCTCGAGATCTACACGCGCTGGGCCACCGAGTCGCTGGCGGCCTGGCACTGGCTGGCCAAGACGAGCGCGGGCAGCGCCTGGTCGAGGAGTGCGGCGTGCTGTTCCTGGGCGCCCACGGCAGCCCGCATCTCGATGAGACGGCGCAGGTCTTCCGCGAGCTCGGGCGTCGCGCACGAGCGCCTGACGGCGGCGGCCGTGGCGGCGCGCTATCCGCAGCTCGGCGTCATCGGTCTGGGCGACGCCGTCTACGAGCCGCGCGCCGGCGCGATCCGCGCCCGCCAGGCGGTGGCCGCGACGGTGGCGCTGGCTCGCGCCGGCGGCGTCGAGTACCGGCAGGCGCGCGTCGCGCCCGCTCGACGAGACCGCGCACCGAGCCGCTGGTGCGGATCGCGGCCGGGCGAGGGCCTCGCACGCCGATCACCTACGTGCTGGCCTGCGGCCCGTGGCTGCCCGACGTGCTCCCGCTGGCTGTGGGCAGCCGGATCCGCGCCACGCGGCAGGAGCTGCTGTACTTCGGCGTGCCGGCCGGCGACGCGCGGTTCGGCGTCGACGCACCTGCCGGTGTGGATCGACTTCGCCGCCGGCGTCTACGGCATCCCCGACCTCGATGCGCACGGCTTCAAGGTCGGCATCGACCGGCACGGGCCGCCGATCGATCCCGACACCGCCGATCGCCTCGTCGACGGCGCCGCCGTCGCGCTGGCGCGCGAGTTCCTGGCGCGCCGGTTCCCGGCGCTGGCCGGAGCGCCGCTGGTCGACGCTCGCGTCTGCCAGTACGAGAACACCTCCAGCGGCGACTTCCTGATCGACGCCCATCCGACGTGGCCGAACGTCTGGATTGCCGGCGGCGGCTCCGGCCACGGCTTCAAGCACGGCCCGGCGGTGGGCAGCCACGTCGCCGATCTGCTCAGCGGACGCGTCGGCGGTCGACGCCGCGGTTCGCGCTCGCGTCGAAGGCGTCGGTGGCCGCCCGCGCGGTCTACTGACCGGCCGCCCGGCTCACCGCGGCGCCGCCAGCCGCTCCAGGATCTGGCCCAGGCGCGCGATCTCGGCGCCGTAGGCTGCCCAGTCGCCGGCGCGCTGTGCGGCGATGGCGCGCTGGTAGGTGGCCTGTGCCTCGGCCGTGAGTTGGGCCGGGGGCAGCGCGCCGCAGGCCCGCCGGCCGTGGCTGCGGGCACCGAGGGCGCCGCCGTGGCCGGCGCCGGTCACCGCGCCCGCCGCCGGAGCGGCCGCCGCGCGGGCCGGCGCCTCGGGCGGCGCGTACGCCGTGTCCTTCGGCTGCGCCCGCCGCGCGGCCACCGCCTCGGGCGAGAACAGCCGGGCCAGCGCCGCGTCGAGCGTGCGCTCCATCACGATCGAGTTCTGGTAGGCGACGATCACCCGGGTCAGCTCGGGGATCCGTCCGGCCTGCGCGCGCAGGTACATCGGCCGCACGTAGAGCAGCGACTCCTCGATCGGGATCACCATCAGCGTGCCCTGGATCACCTCCGAGCCCTGCTGGTTCCACAGCGTGATCTGCGGCGCGATCACCTGATCCTGGTTGATGCGGGCCACCACCTGGCGCGGGCCGAACACCAGCTTCTGCTTCGGGAACTCGAACACCATCAGCTGGCCGTACTGGTCGCCGTCGGAGCGGGCCACCAGCCACGAGGCCAGGTTGTCGCGGCGCCGCGGCGTGAACGGCAGCATCTGGATGAACTCGGCGCGCTGCTCGCCGGGCAGCCTCATGATCGTGTAGTACGGCTGCATCCGCACCGCCTGGCCGCCGCTGTCGATGGTCGGCACCTCCCACTGGTCTTCCTTGTTGTAGAAGACCGCCGGGACTGGTCATGTGGTAGGTCGAGTACACCGCCGCCTGCAGCCCGAAGATGCCCTCGGGGTAGCGCACGTGGCGGCGCAGCCCGGCCGGCATCTGCTCGAGCGGCGTGAACAGCCTCCGGAAACGCCTTGGCGTAGGCGCTGGACGATCGGATCGTCGGGCTCGGCCAGGTAGAACGTCGTCGTGCCGTGGTAGGCGTCGATCACCACCTTGACGGAGTTGCGGATGTAGTTGACGCCGCGCGGCCGCCTCCGAGGCGTACGGATAGCGGTCGGTCGTCGTGTAGGCGTCGAGGATCCAGTCCAGCCGGCCGTCGTCGACGACCAGATAGGGATCGTCGTCGAAGGTCAGGAACGGCGCGATCTTCTGCGCGCGCGCTGGCGATCTGGCGGTCGAAGATCAGCCGGCTCTCGGCCGTGATGTCGTCGCAGAGCAGCAGCTGGAGTCGCGGAAGCTGAGCGCGAACGCCAGCCTCTTCAGCAGCGAGTCGAGCGCGATGCCGCCGCTGCCCTCGTAGTCGGTGTAGACGTTGTCGTCGCCCTTCGGGTAGTGGAACTCGCGGGCGCTGGTCCGCACGATCACGTATTCGTTCGACAGCTCGCCGAAGTAGATGCCCGGCTCGGTCACCGGGATGTTCGACGGTCGAGACCGGCGGCAGGTCGCGGATGAACAGCACCGGCAGCCCTTCGGCGGTGACCTGGTTGACCGGGCCGAGCGTCAGGCCGTAGCCGTGGGTGAAGGTGAGCCGCTCGTTGATCCAGGTGCGGTTGGGCAGGCGGCCGGGTTCAGCTCGCGCGCCGAGAGCATCACCTGCCGCAGCTGGCCGTCGATCTCGTAGCGATCGTTGTCGACCGCCGAGAAGTCGTAATAGGTGCGGATCTCCTGGATCTGCCCGAAGGTCTCGAGCAGCGGCTGGTGATCCCAGAGCCGCACGTTGTCGAGCGTGGCGCGGTTGCGGTCGATGTCGGCGCGGGTCAGCTCGGCGTCGCCGGTGAGCTCGCGCTGCTCGATGCGGTCGAGCGCGAAGGCGCGCCGCGTCGCCTCGATGTTGTGCTGGATGTACGGCGTCTCGCGCGACCTGCTCGTTGGGCGCCACCACGAAGCGCTGGATCAGCGGTGGCGTAGACCTGCCCGCCGACGACGACCACGCCGTAGAGCGCGGCGCCGGCGACAGCGGCCGCCTGGCGGCCGGTCAAGCGTGGACGCGCCGCGAGGCCGGCGCCGACCAGCGCCGCGACCACTCGCGCCAGCGCGAACGGCAGGCGCGCATGCACGTCGGTGTAGCCGGCGCCGCGGATGATGCCGGTCGGCGTGAGCAGCGATGCGCGGCCGATCGAGCCAGGCGCCGGCCGCCATCAGCACGAGCACCAGCGGCGACGAGCAGGCCGCAGATGCCGGCGGGCGCGGGCGCCGAGCCGGACGCCGAAGGGCGTGATCGCCGACCTGGCCGCCGAGCAGATACAGCGCCGCCGGCCCCGGCTGCCGCCAGGCCGACCAGGGCCAGCAGCAGCGACCGCGACCTGCTCGAGGACCGGCAGGGTGAAGACGTAGAACGCGACGTCGTAGCCGAGGACCGGATCGATCACCCCGAAGGCTCGCCCTCGCCGCCGGCCGAGGACCTCCTGCCAGGTGGAGGAGGCGAACAGCGCGGCGATACGGCGGCTCCGGCGGCGAGTTCCGTGCCGAGCGTCTCGACCTCCCGCCGCTCCGGCAGGCCATCGTCAGGCCTTCGGCGTCGACACGTCCTGGATCTGCGCAGCAGGGTGCGGGCGGCCATCTTCACGTGGGCCACGAGCCAGACCAGGGCGAGGACCAGGGTAGCCAGGCCGAGACCGGCCTTGAGGCGCAGGATGGCAGTGAAGACCTGGCGATGGCCGACCTCGCCGAACCACCACCAGTCGGTGACCAGCTCGACGGCGTTGGGCAGGACGAACGCCAGCAGAGCGGCGACGGTGAGGACGAGGACACGAAGGGACAGGCGCATGAGGGACCCTCAGTGTAGGCCGGG
>CAWAYR010000008.1:0-20945 GCA_963786365.1 uncultured Acidobacteriota bacterium | reverse complement strand
AGCGTGCTCAAGGGGATCAGCGACCGGCGGTCGGCGATGCCGAGACGCGACTCGGCACCGCGGTCCGCCCGCGCCGTCCACGCGCCGTGATGAGCGCCGCCAATCCCGTCGCTTGCGCCAGCGCGCAGCGGTGCCCGCAGGTCGAGCCCGCGGTCGCGTAGAGGCACCGGTACACCACGCCGTCGGCGGTGAGGCGGGCGCGGTCGCAGGCGCCGCAGAAGGGCGCCGTGGTCGACGCCATGATGCCGAAGGGTGTGCCGTCGGGCAGCCGGAAGCGGTCGGCCGGCGCCGACGGTTCCGTCGACGCCGGCTCGATCGGGCCGAACGCGTCGGCGACCGCTCGAGGATCTCGGCGCGTGACATCACCTGCTCCGCCGTCCAGCCGGTGGCGCCGCCCACGTCCATGTACTCGATGAACCGGATTTCGCCGCCGCGTTCGCGGGCGAACCCGACCAGCGCCGCGATCTCGTCGTCGTTCACGCCGCGGATCACGACCGTGTTGATCTTGATGCCGGGGAAGCCGCGCGCCGCCGCGGCGATGCCGCGGAGCGTTCGCGCCAGCTCGTCCTGACGGCCAGCGCGCTGAAGCGTCGCGCCGCAGCGTGTCGAGGCTGACGGTGACGCGGCCGAGCCCGGCGTCCTTCAGCGCCGGCGCGGCGGCGCCAGCAGGATGCCGTTGGTCGTCAGCGCGAGGTCGCGCACCGCGGTGTGGCGGGCAGCTGGCGGACCAGCGCCGGCAGGTCGCTGCGCAGCAGCGGCTCGCCGCCGGTCAGCCGCAACTTGTCGACGCCGAGGCCGACGAACACGCCGACGAGCCGGTCGATCTCCTCGAAGGTGAGCAGGTCCTGCTTGGGAAGCCAGGTGTACTCGGCCTCGGGCATGCAGTACTGCAGCGCAGGTTGCAGCGGTCGGTGACCGACAGACGGAGGTTGCGCAGCGGACGCTGCAGGGTGTCGAGGAGCATTGCGGGGCTGCCTGGATTATGGCACGTGGGCCGTGGCAGACTTGGCGGGCTGCCACAGCCCATGCGCCTGCGCTGGTGGACGCCTTCCGTGGCCTCACGATGGCCGGCATGGTCATCGTGAACAACCCGGGCGACTGGAATGCCGTCTACGCGCCGTTGCTGCACGCCGAGTGGCACGGCTGGACGCCCACCGACCTCATCTTCCCGTGGTTTCTCGTGATCATGGGGGTGTCGATGGCGCTGGCCGGGGGCGAGCGCACGCCGTGGCCGACCGTGCTGCGCCGCGCGGCGACGATTGCCGGACTGGGCGCGTTCATGGCCGGCTATCCCCTATTTCAACCCGGCCCGCTGGCGCATCCCGGGCGTGCTCGTGCGGATCGGCGTCTGCTACTTGAGCGCGTTTGCGATCTGGCGGGCGGTCGACCGTCCCGGGGATCCCCTGAGGACGATGCGCGGGCTCGGCCAGGTGGTCTTGGGTCCTGCTGATCGGGTATTGGCTCCTACTCACGTTCGTGCCGCCGCCGGGCGGCGTCGCCGGTGATCTGACCGCCACGGGCAATTGGGGCGCATGGCTCGATCGCACGCTGATGGGCGGACACCTGTGGAAGCCCGAGTGGGATCCCGAGGGCCTGCTGAGCACGCTACCGGCCATCGCCTCGACCCTCGTCGGCGTGATTGGCGGGCACGTGGCTGCGTGCGCGCCGGCCCGCGCCGGTGACCCGTGAGCTGGTCGTGACCGGAGGCCTGACGCTCCTCGCCGGTCAGCTCTGGCACCTGGGCTTTCCGATCAACAAGTCGCTGTGGACGAGCTCCTACGTACTGTTCACCGGCGGCGCGGCGCTGGTCGTCCTCGGCGCGCTGCACCAGGCGCTCGACGACGGGCGGGCCTCGCCGGCTGCCCTCGCCGTCACCGAGCCGCTCGTCGCGCTCGGCCGCAACGCGCTGCTGCTGTTCGTGATTTCGGGTCTCGTGGCCAAGACGATGCTGCTGGTCACGGTGAGTGACGGCGCCGGCGGCCGGCACTCGGTGCAGCACGCGATCTACCAGACGGTGTTCGCGCCGCTGGCCTCGCCGAGTCAACGCCTCGCTGCTCTATGCGCTGACCTGCCTGGCGCTGCTCTACGTGCTGCTGGCCTGGCTGCACCGGCACCGCTGGTACTGGACAGCGTAGACTTCCAGGGATATGGGGAGACGATCGGTCGTCGTCGTCGGGGCCGGCGCGTTCGGCGCCTGGAGTGCGTTGCGCCTGGCGCGCGACGGCTGGCAGGTGACCCTGGTCGACGCCTACGGACCGGCGAACGGACGGGCGAGTTCATCCGATCACTCGCGCGTGATCCGCGCCGGCTACGGCGCCCTGGCGATCTACACCCGGTGGGCCACCGAGTCGCTGTCGGCCTGGCACTGGCTGGCCAAGACGAGCGCGGGCAGCGCCTGGTCGAGGAGTGCGGCGTGCTGTTTCTGGGCGCCCACGGCAGCCCGCATCTCGATGAGACGGCGCAGGTCTTCCGCGATCTCGGCGTCGCCCACGAGCGTCTGGCCGCAGCGGCCGTGGCCGCCCGCTATCCGCAGCTCGGCGTCATCGGTCTGGGCGACGCCATCTACGAACCACGCGCCGGCGCGATCCGCGCCCGCCAGGCGGTGGCCGCGACGGTGGCGCTGGCTCGTGCCGGCGGCGTCGAGTACCGGCAGGCGCGTGTCGCCACGCTCGATGAGACGCGCACCGAGCCGCTGGTGCGGGTCGCGTCCGGGGAGCGGCTCGAGGCCGATCACTTACGTGCTGGCGTGCGGCCCGTGGCTGCCCGGCGCTGCTCCCGCTGGCTGTGGGCGCGCGGATCCGCGCCACGCGGCAGGAGCTGCTCTACTTCGGCGTGCCGGCCGGCGACGCGCGGTTCGGCGTCGAGCACCTGCCGGTGTGGATCGACTTCGCGGCCGGCGTCTACGGCATCCCCGACCTCGACGCGCACGGCTTCAAGGTCGGCATCGACCGGCACGGCCCGCCCATCGATCCCGACACCGCGGAGCGGACTCGTCGACGGCGCCGCGGTCGCGCTGGCGCGCGACTTCCTGGCCCGCCGGTTCCCGGCGCTGGCCGGGGCGCCCCTGCTCGACGCCCGCGTCTGCCAGTACGAGAACACCTCCAGCGGCGACTTCCTGATCGACGCCCATCCGACCTGGCCCAACGTCTGGATCGTCGGCGGCGGCTCCGGCCACGGCTTCAAGCACGGCCCGGCGGTCGGCGCGCACGTCGCCGACCTGCTGGCCGGACGGGTCGGCGTCGACGGCCAGTTCTCGCTGGCCGGCAAGGCGTCCTCGGCCGCCCGCGCGGTGTTCTGACGCCGAGGGCGGCACCGCTACCGCGGCTGCGCCAGCCGCTCGAGGATCTGGCCCAGCCGCGTGATCTCGGCGCCGTAGGCCGCCCAGTCGCCGGCGCGCTGTGCCGCGATGGCGCGCTGGTAGGTGGCCTGGGCCTCGGCCGTGAGCTGGGCGGGCGGCAGGCGCGCAATCGTCGCCGGCAGTGGCGCGGGCGCCGAGGGCGCCGCCGGCGGAGGTGCCGGTTACGGCGCCCGCCGCCGGAGCGGCCGCCGCGGCGGGTTGTCTGCCTCGCCGGGCACGAAGGCCGTGTCCTTCGGCTGCGCCTTGCGCGCGGCGACCGCCTCGGGCGAAAACAGCCGGGCGAGCGCGGCATCGAGCGTGCGCTCCATCACGATCGAGTTCTGATACGCGACGATCACCCGGGTCAGCTCGGGGATCCGTCCGGCCTGCGCGCGCAGGTACATCGGCCGCACGTAGAGCAGCGACTCCTCGATCGGAATCACCATCAGCGTGCCCTGGATCACCTCCGAGCCCTGCTGGTTCCACAGCGTGATCTGCGGCGCGATCACCTGGTCCTGGTTGATGCGCGCCACGACCTGCCGCGGCCCGAAGACCAGCTTCTGCTTCGGGAACTCGAAGGCCATCAGCTGGCCGTACTTGTCGCCGTCGGAGCGGGCGACCAGCCACGAGGCCAGGTTGTCGCGCCGCCGCGGCGTGAACGGCAGCATCTGGATGAACTCGGCGCGCTGCTCGCCGGGCAGCTTCATGATCGTGTAGTACGGCGACATCCGCACCGCCTGGCCGCCGCTGTCGATCGTCGGCACCTCCCACTGGTCTTCCTTGTTGTAGAAGACCGCCGGGACTGGTCATGTGGTAGGTCGAGTAGACCGCCGCCTGCATGCCGAAGATGCCCTCGGGGTAGCGCACGTGGCGGCGCAGGCCGGCCGGCATCTGCTCGAGCGGCGTGAACAGCCCCGGAAACGCCTTGGCGTAGGCGCGGACGATCGGGTCGTCGGGCTCGGCCAGGTAGAACGTGGTCGTGCCGTGATAGGCGTCGATCACCACCTTGGCGGCGTTGCGGATGTAGCTGACTCGCGCGGCCGCCTCCGAGGCGTACGGATAGCGGTCGGTCATCGTGTAGGCGTCGATGATCCAGTAGAGCCGGCCGTCGTGGACGACCAGATACGGATCGTCGTCGAAGGTGAGGAACGGCGCGATCTTCTGCGCGCGCCGGGCGATCTGGCGGTCGAAGATCAGGCGGCTCTCGGCCGTGATGTCGTCGGAGAGCAGCAGCTGGTAGTCGCGGAAGCGGGTCGCGAACGCCAGCTTCTTCCACAGCGAGTCGAGGACGATGCCGCCGCTGCCCTCGTAGGTCGAGAAGACGTTGTCGTCGCCCTTCGGGTAGTGGAACTCGCGGGCCTTGGTCCGCACGATCGCGTATTCGTTCGAGAGCTCGCCGAAGTACAGGCTCGGCTCGGTCACCGGCAGGTTCACCGTCGAGACCGGCGGCAGATCGCGGATGAACAGCACCGGCAGCCCTTCGCCCGTGACCTGGTTCACCGGGCCGAGCGTGAGGCCGTGGCCGTGGGTGAAGGTCAGGCGCTCGTTGACCCAGGTGCGGTTGGGCAGCGCCGCCGGGTTCAGCTCGCGGGCCGACAGCATCACCTGGCGCAGCTGGCCGTCGATCTCGTAGCGATCGTTGTCCACGGCCGTGAAGTCGTAGTAGGTGCGGATCTCCTGGATCTGCCCGAAGGTCTCGAGCAGCGGCTGGTGATCCCAGAGCCGCACGTTGTCGAGCGTGGCGCGGTTGCGGTCGATGTCGGCGCGGGTCAGCTCGGCGTCGCCGGTGAGCGGCCGCTGCACGATGCGGTCGAGGGCGAAGGCGCGGCGCGTCGCCTCGATGTTGTACTGGATGTACGGCGCTTCGCGTACCTGCTCGTTCGGGCCGACCACGAAGCGCTGGATCGCGGTGGCGTAGAGCTGTCCGCCGAGGACCACCACGGCGTAGAGCGCGACGGCGGCGACCGCCGCCACCTGGCGACCGGTGAAGGCGTACGACCGCCGCCAGGCCGGCGCCGACCAGCGCCGCGGCCATTTCCGCCAGCGCGAACGGCAGCCGGGCATGAACGTCGGTATACCCGGCGCCGCGGATGATGCCGGTCGGGGTGAGCAGCGTGCGCGGCCGATCGAGCCAGGCCCCGGCGGCCATCAGCACGAGCAGCAGGGCGATCAGCAGGCCGAGGTGCCGTCGCGCCCGCTCGCCGAGGCGGACACCGAAGGGCGTGATCGCGACCTGGCCGCCGAGCAGATACAGCGCGCCGGCGCCGGCGATGGCCAGCCCGACCAGGGCCAGCGCCAGCGATCGCGCCTGCTCGAGGACCGGCAGGGTGAAGACGTAGAAGCCGACGTCGAAGCCGAGGACCGGGTCGGTCACGCCGAACGGCTCGCCCTGCCGCCAGCCGAGCACCTGCTGCCAGGTGGAGGCGGCGAACAACGCCGCGATCACCGCCGCCCCGGCGGCGAGCACCGTGCCGAGCGTCTCGACCTCGCGCCGCGCCGGCAGGCGCATCGTCAGGCCTTCGGGTGTCGAGACCTCCTGGGTATGCATCGGCAGGGTGCGCGCCGCCAGCTTCACGTGGGCGACGAGCCAGGCCAGGGCGACGGCGAGGGTCACGCCGCCGAGCACCGACTGCAGCGCGCAGGGTGGCGGTGAAGACCTGTCGATGGCCGACCTCGCCGAACCACCACCAGTCGCTGACCAGCTCGACCGCGTTGGGCAGCACGAACGCCAGCAGGGCAGCGACGGCCAGGACGACGACGCGAAGGGGCAGGCGCATGCGAAGCCTCCAGTGTAGGCCGGGCCAGCCGCGGCTGTCGCCGTGCCGGTATCAGCCGCCCTTGAGTCCGCGCAGCTGCCGCCGCTCGCGCTTGTCGGGCCGCTGCCGCGGCGCCATCGTCGCGCGGAACACCCGTTCGATGCGCCGCATCGCCACCTCCTCGGCGGTAGGCGGCGGCGTCTGGTCGTCGTAGAGCGCCCGCGCGTCGGCCTTGGCGATGTGGCGCTCGGCGAGACCGCGGACGGACACGATCTGGATGCGGCCGAGCGGCCGCTGGATGCGCAAGGTGTCGCCGACCCGCACCTCGCGGTGCGGCTTCGCCGTCGTGCCGTTCACGTCCACCTTGCCGGTGCGGCACGCCTTCTGCGCCTCGGAGCGGGTGCGGAACAGGCACGCCACGTCGAGCCAGACGTCGAGACGTATCCCGCCCGCGCCGGGAGCCGGATCGCCAGCCACGACCGGATGATACAGTCGCCCCGCATGAGCCGTCGCCGCCCGTCCGCCCTGTCGCCCCGCCGCTTCTCCGCCGCCGTCGTCGATGGCCCGTCGCGCGCCGCCGGGCGCGCCATGCTGCACGCCGTCGGCTTCACGCGCGACGACTTCGCCAAGCCGCAGGTCGGCATCTGCTCGACGTGGAGTCAGGTCACCCCCTGCAACATGCACATCGACCAGTTGGCCAGGGCGGCCGCGGCCGGCGCCGACGGCGCCGGCGCCAAGGCGGTGATCTTCAACACCATCACCGTGTCCGACGGCATCTCGATGGGCTCGGAGGGCATGCGCTACTCGCTCGTCTCGCGCGAGGTGATCGCCGATTCGATCGAGACCGTCGCCGGGGCCGAGGGCTTCGACGGCCTGGTCGCCATCGGCGGCTGCGACAAGAACATGCCGGCCTGCGTGATGGCCATGGCCCGGCTCGATCGTCCGTCGGTGTTCGTCTACGGCGGCACCATCATGCCCGGGAACTGGCGCGGGCGGCCGGTCGACATCGTGTCGGTGTTCGAGGCCGTCGGACAGCATGCCGCCGGCAAGATCACCGACGCCGACCTCGCCGACCTCGAGCAGCACGCCTGCCCGGGTGCCGGATCGTGCGGCGGCATGTACACCGCCAACACCATGGCCTCGGCGATCGAGGCGCTCGGCCTCAGCCTGCCCAACAGCTCGGCGCAGGCGGCGATCTCGCCGCGAGAAGCTCGACGACTGCCAGCGCGCCGGCGCGGCCGTGGCGCGTCTGGTCGCCGACGGCATCACGCCGCGGCGCATCCTGACCCGCAAGGCGTTCGAGAACGCGATCACGGTGGTGATCGCCCTGGGCGGCTCGACCAACGCCGTGCTGCACCTGCTCGCCATCGCCAGCGCGGCCGGCGTGAAGCTGACGCTCGACGACTTCACGCGGGTGGGCAAGCGGGTGCCGGTGCTGGCCGACCTGCGGCCGAGCGGCAACTACGTGATGGCGGAACTGGTGCGCATCGGCGGGTTGACGCCGCTGATGAAGCGGCTGCTCGACCGCGGCCTGCTGCACGGCGACGTGCTCACCGTGACCGGCCGCACGCTGGCCGAGAACCTGGCCGGCACGCGCGACTACCCGCCCGGGCAGGACGTGGTGCGCGGCTTCGACGCGCCGGTCAAGCGCGAGAGCCACCTGGTCGTGCTGCGCGGCAACCTCGCGCCGGACGGCGCCGTGGCCAAGATCAGCGGCAAGGAAGGCGAGCGCTTCAGCGGCCGGGCCATCGTCTTCGACCGGGAAGAGCTCGCCCTCGAGGCCATCCTCCGCGGCCGGGTCAAGGCCGGGCACGTCGTCGTCATCCGCTACGAAGGACCGCAGGGCGGGCCGGGCATGCGCGAGATGCTCTCGCCGACCAGCGCGCTCATCGGCCGCGGGCTGGGCGACGCCGTGGCCCTCATCACCGACGGCCGCTTCTCCGGCGGCACGCACGGGTTCGTCGTCGGCCACGTCGACCCCGGAAGCGGCGGTCGGCGGTCCGCTGGCGCTGGTCCGCCGCGGCGACGTCATCACCATCGACGCGAAGGCCCGCACCATCCACCTTGACGTCGCGGCGCGCGAACTGGCGGCGCGGCGGCGGGCGTGGCGCCCCCGACCGGCCCGGGCGACCCGCGGCGTGCTCGCCAAATACGCGCGCCTGGTCGGATCGGCGAGTGGCGGAGCGGTCACCGACGTGCCGCAGCCAGCGGCACCGGCACGCGGCGCGCGCTGACCTGTCCGCTCCAGCCGACCGGCTGATCCATGCGATTGGATGACTGCGCGCGCTTGCATTGGATCCCGTCATGGTCCCGATGCGCGGCCGTCAGGTATCGCTTGCGTTACGAATGAATACGCCCTACGATTCTGCCGTTTTCGTTCGGCTCGCCCCCAGCCGAATCCCCCGCCCGTTGGCACGAGTGGTGGATCCGTTATCGGGACGTCCCGCGCGACTGCGCGCTCACGCGAAGGGCTTTAGGGATGGCGTGGGTGTTTAGGGACTTACAACGAGAGGTGACCATGAAGACCCTGCGGCAAGCATTGGTCGTCGGCCTGATGGTGGTCGTGACCGGAGGCTTCGCCGCCGCCCAGACCTTCACGGGCGGTGTGCGAGGTGCGGTGCGGGACGCCAACGGCGTCATTCCGGGCGTTGCGGTTCAGCTCATCAACGAGGCGACCAATGTGGCGCGCGAGACGACCACCAACGACACCGGCGAGTACAACTTCCCGGCGGTCGCGCCCGGCACCTACACGATCAAGGCCGCGCTCACCGGCTTCAAGGCCTACGAGAGCACCGGCATCCGCGTCGGCACGCAGCAGTTCCTGACCCTCGACCTCGTGCTCGAAGTCGGCACGCTGCAGGAAACCATCACGGTGACCGGCGCAGCGCCGCTCATCGAGACGTCCAACGCCTCGACCGGCGGCACCCTCGATCGTGAAGCGCTCGAGACGCTGCCGGCGCCCGGCCGCAACGCCTTCCTGATCGGCATCACCGTGCCGACGGTGATGACCGCCGGCGATCCGCAGTTCAACCGCCAGCAGGATCAGAGCAACGCCTCGCATCGTCTCGCTCGGCGGCGGCGGCATGCGCGCCAACAACTACCTGCTCGACGGCGTGCCGATCACCGAGCTGCGCGGCCGCGCGGTGCTGAACCCGACGATCGAAGCGGTCGAGGAGGTCAAGGTCCAGGTCCACACCTACGACGCCGAGATGGGCCGCACCGGCGGCGGCGTGTTCAACGTGACCGCCAAGTCGGGCACCAACGAGTTCCACGGCTCGGGCTTCTATCAGACCCGTCCGGTCTGGGGCGTCAGCGAGAACTTCTTCGTCGAGAAGACGGGGCAGACGAAGGAAGAGAGCGGACTGTCCGACACCTACTACCGCCTCTACGGCGGCGGCATCGGCGGGCCGATCTGGAAGAACCGCACGTTCTTCTGGGCCGCCACCGAAGGCTATCGCTCCAACACGACCCGCAACGAGCAGCAGATCTGGCCGAGCCTGAAGCAGCGCGCCGGCGACTTCTCGACGTCGACCATCGGCGGCGCGCCGGTGCAGCATCTACAACCCGTACTGCCGCGGCGGCGTCGCCAGCGCCAAGTGCCCGGCGACCGGCACCGGGTCGCTCGCGACCGGCGGCCTGTTCACCGGCGCGATCATCCCGCGGACCCACCCGGCCGCCAACGCCGCCGGCTTCGGCCTGCTCGGCGCCTGGCCGACCGAGACGCATCGGCGGGCCGATTGCCGGCAACGAGAACAACCAGCCCAACGCCTCGGCGACCGGGCCCGATCGTCGACGCCGCCGACATGTTCACCGTCAAGGCCGAGCACAAGTTCACCGACAGCTGGTCGCTGAGCGGGCTGTACATCTACAACAAGACCGACGAGCCGGGCAGCACGATCATGAGGCCGGAAGAGTGGTACATCGCCAGCCAGGACAACTTCTTCGGCCCGCTGCGCCGCCGGCCGCACGTGCTGGTGGTGAACAACACCAACATCATCAACGACACCACGGTGCTCACGCTGCGCTACGGCTTCTCGACGTGGCAGGACTCGTGCGACAAGCAGCCGTTCAGCGCCGGGATCGGATCGCTCGGGTTCAGCCCGAACTACGCCAATGCCCTGTCGCAGACGGACGTCTTCCCCGCGCTGCATCTTCGACGACGTCGCCGACGTCGGCGGCTGGGGCGCGATCCCGATGCGGTGGAACAGCCCGTACACGATCAACGGCACGCTGTCCAAGCTGTGGGGCAGCCACAGCTTCAAGGTCGGCGGCGACATGCGGCGGCTGGGCGTGGCGACGGTGACCGAGACCGAGATGGGCGGCACGATTCGACTTCAACTCGCCTGTTCACGAGCAACAACGGCGTCGGCGGCCACGAACTGGCCAGCGTCCTGCTCGGCGCTCCCGTCGCCGGGCTCGGTCCCCTTCAACCGTGGCCAGTTCGAGTGGTTCACCAAGTACTACGGCGCCTACATCCAGGACGACTGGCGGGTCAGCTCGAGCGCTGACGGTCAACTACGGCGTGCGGCTTCGAGCACGAAGACGGCCTCCAGGGAGATCGAGAACCGTCAGTCGGTCGGCTTCGACCAGGACGCGATCAGCCCGCTCGAACGCGCATGGTGCCCAAGACCGGGCTGCTCGCCGGCCGCACGATCAACGGCGGCCTGATCTTCGCCGGCGTGGACGGCGCGCCGACGAGCAGGGCGATCCGGCGGCGATCAAGATCGCGCCGCGCGGCGGCTTCAGCTACGCGCTCAACAAGGAGACGGTCCTGCGCGGCGGCTACGGCCTGTTCTACGCGCCGTGGAACTACAGCACGACGCAGCACGGCCAGATCGGCTTCACCGCGGACGACGTCGCTGACTCAGTCGGACGCCACGACCGGCGTGCCGATCACGTCGCTGGAGAACCCGTTCCCGGGCGGCCTGATGCAGCCGATCGGCAGCTCGCTCGGCCTGCTCACCGGCACCGGCGGCACCATCGACTTCGTCGACCAGAACAAGGGCGATCCCGAAGGTTCACCAGTACTCGTTCGACGTCCAGCGCGAGCTGCCGGGCAACATGGCGGTCACCGTCGGCTACATCGGCGCCACCGGGCGCGACCTCGGCTACTTCGGCACCGCCGGCGACGGCAGCGACGAAGCGATCAACATCAACCAGATCGATCCGGCGGTCGCGCGCGCGGCGTTCCCGGGGCCGAACGGGACCTGGAACGCGGCGGCGCTGCGCGCCATCGGTGCCCAACCCGTTCTTCGGCGTTCCGGGCACCGGCGAGTTCGGCACGCGCGCCGACCATTCAGGCGGGCCAGCTGCTGCGGCCGTTCCCGCAGTTCGGCGACGTCTACGCGTTCGAAGTGACCGAGGGCGGGCGGCGGCAGTACCACGCCGCCACGTTCGTGCTCGACAAGCGCACGACCGGCTGGTGGGGCGGCCGCTTCAGCTACACCTTGAGCCAGACCGAAGGACAACCAGTTCGGGCAGGGCAGCACCTTCCAGACGCGCACGGCCACGCCGCAGAACAACTACGACCTGGATGCCGAGTACGGCGTCAGCAACTTCGACTCGCCGCACCGGATCATCCTGGCGCCGATCGTCAAGTTCCCCGACTCGAGCAGCAGCAGCGGCGCGGCCAGGTGGCTGCTCAGCGGCTGGAACGCCTCGGCGGTCGTCGAGCTGGTCAGCGGCTCGCCGCTGAACGCCGTGCTCAGCGCCGGGCGTCTCGACTCCAACCTGGGCCTCCTCGGCGGCCGGCAGCGGCCCAATCTCACCGGCGATCCGAACACCGACGGGCAGCGACGACGATCGCGTGGTCTACGGCCGGCAACGACGACGCCCGCTACTTCGACGGCGCGCGCCTTCGCGAATCCCGGGCGCCGGACAGTACGGCAACGCGCCGCGCACCGATCGGCGACGCGCGGTATCAGTTCCGGAAGAACATCGACCTCGTGCTCGCCAAGGACACGACGCTCTTCGGCACCCACGTCGGGGCAGATCCGCTTCGAGATCCTGAACCTGACCGAACACGGCGAAGTTCCGCGGCATCGACTCGAACGCCGTCGACTCGACGACCTTCGGCCGCATCACGCAGCAGGCCGGGTTCATGCGGATCTGGCAGCTGAGCTTCCGCTACACGTTCTGATCGTGGAACAGCGGCTAGCGGATCGGGGCTCAACGGCTCGGACACAGATGAGCAGGGCGGGGCGGCCTTCGGGCCCCGCCCTTTTCGTACCGTCAGCGACGCCCGCGCCGACGTCCTGGGGCGGCTCGCCCTTGGGCGTACGGCTACCGCGCTCGGCTGCGACTCGCCGCGTCGGCTGGCGCGGGCGGCCTGACTCGGCGATGCCGAACGACGAGCAGGCGCCGGCGAGAGCGACGAGGCCGGCGAGCCCGGCAGCGATGCGGCTCGTGGAAGCAGTCCCGGAGGCCGAACGGCCGGGCGCCACTGGCTGGGGCTGCTCGACGGCGGGCAGCGCCTCCAGTGCGGCCCGGGCCTCGGCGACCTCTTTCACCGCGGGGTCGGCCTGTGCGTAGTTGGCGAGGACGCGCTGGTAATGCTCGCGGGCGGCATCGGTCTGCCCGAGCGCGCTCGGCCGCGCGGGCCGAACCGAGCACCGAGCGTGTGCGATTGGCGTTGCGCGCGAGCGCCTGGCCAAACGCCTCGAGTGCCTCGGCGGGCCGCCCGACTTCGAGCAGCACTTCGCCGAGCAGCTCCGGAGCCGGCGTCACCGGCATCGGCAGGCCCAGCGGCGGCGGCAGCCGCAGCTCGTCGCGGGTGGCCGCCCGGAGGATGTCGACCGCCTCGTCCCCGCGCTTCGCGGCCAGCGCGATCAGGGCCGCCACCTGGCGCTCCATGATGGCGATGGCCGGCCGCAGGTCCCCTTCCTGGGGCGAGGTCGCGCGCGTGGCCAGCCCCTGCCGCGCCAGCTCGGCCAGCGCCGCATTGCCCGAGCGCGCGGCGCTGAACCCGATGGCGCACAGCTCGTTGACGTTGCCGAAGTTGCGCTCGTTGGCCATGCGCCTCCCAGCGACGGGTCTCGAGAATCTGCCGCGCCCGCATCGACGAGAGGTCGCTCACCAGGGTCAGGTCGCCGGTGGCATCCACCACCGGCCCAATCTCGTCGATGAGGAGCGCGGCGTCGCGGAATCGCCCCAGCTGCAGGAGCTGGTACTGACGCCAGGCCAGCGAGTGGTAGCTGCGCAAGGCCGGCGGGAATCCCTTGCGCTTCACCCACGCCTCCGAGGCGGCGAACGCCGCGCGATCCGACGCCTCGGCGTCGACCCACAGGCCCAGCTGCAAGAAGATGTGCGCGGGCATGTGGAGGGCGTGGCTCGACTGCGGGGCCACCTTGGCGTAGACGCGCGCCGCGTCGAGGCCCAGGCTGGCGTGCGCCGGGTCGTCGTAGTTGTGCAGCAGGTAGTGCAGGGCCCCGGGGTGCTCCGGGTGCGCCTTCAGCACCGCGCCGAGAATCTCGCCGACCCGCGTCTGGGTCTCGCTGCCGGCGAGCGAGCTGCTGTGCCCTTCGTGCGCGTCGACGTAGCCGATCAGGCTGCGCGACATCGTGCCCAGCAGCGCCAGCGCATAGAGCGAGGCGACGTCGGGGTCGGCAGGATCGCGGGCGTACAGCCCGGCCATGGCCTCGGCATACCGCTGCTTGCGCGTCGTCGCCTCGCCCTCGCCGAAGAGGGCCTCGGCGGCGGAGAGAAGGGCCCGCTCGCGGGGCGCGGCCGGCCACGGCGGCGCGCGCCGCCGGTGTGGCGCCGAGGCGCCCCAGCGCCTGGCGCGCGGCGGCGAGATCCTCCTTGCCCCACAGCGTCTGGTGGTAGGTCATCGCCTCGCCCCAGTACGCCATCGCCATCCGCGGGTCGGATTGCCGGGCGCGCACGAACGCCGCGTTGGCGTCTTCGTACTCGAAGCTGTGGAGCGCGGCGACTCCAGCGAGGAAGGCCGACTGCGCCGCTTCCGGCGACTGGGCCGGCGAGGCCGCCGGGGCGCGCGAATCGGCAGCGCCGGCCTGCGCGGCGGCCGGCGTCGGGGGTATGGCTCGCCAGGCCAGCAGCGCGAGGACTGAGACGACCGGGAGTTTTCGAGCGACGAGCCACGCCGCCCGGCGGGATGGTTCGGCGCCCAGAACTGGCAACGTGGTTCCTTCGCGGGCCCTCGACACGCTCGACCGGGCGCCCCCGCCCGTCAGGGCCTGGGCGGCGAGGATGGCTGGCTGTCGCGGGTGCGATACCAGCCCCGCGACATGATCTGCACACCCGGGCGCGGGGTCTTCACCTCGACCGATCGGTTCCGGTGCTTGGGATCCGGATTGGAGGAGTAGTAGCCCAGGATGTAGTAATCGCTGGTCTCGGCGTCGATGCGCTTGAGCGCGTCGGTGTAGTCGTTGTCGTTGACCACGGCGAAGCCGCCGGTCGACTCGGCCAGCACGCGCAGGCTGCTCTGGGTCTTGCCGATGTGCGTTCGGAGCTCGGTGATGTCGACGTTCGCCTCGACGTTGGTAGTCCCGACCACGCCGCGCGGATCGAGCGTGTAGATGGCGGCGTTGACGCGGTTGGCGGCGCCGGTGACCGAGGCGAGCTCATTGGCCAGGTCGCCGTCGGCGAACTGGTTGCCGCGCTGCTCCATCGCCAGGAACCGGTCGCCACGCTCGGGATCGCCGTAGGGGGTGCCGTAGCGGCCGCCGAAGACCTGATCGGTGCCGGTTCGGCCGCCCGGAAACGGGTCGAAGTCGTAGCCGTTGCTGACCAGCAGCAGCACCTTGCGCCGGTTGCCCATCTTCTCGAGGTTGCCGATCAGCTCGTAGGCGGTCTTGAACGCGACGTGCGCGTTGTAGCGGAGGCCTTGCGGCCCCTGGGCGCCGTCGAGCGAATCCATGATGTCGCGATAGGTCATCCCGTGCCCGGCGACACGGCTGATCGCATCCTGCAGCAGCGTCCTTGTCGTACGACACCGGAATCTCGATCGACGAGGGCCCGGTGCTGAACATCGCGAACATGTCGCCCGGATGGAACAGCTGTCCGACCAGCTTCTTCAGCAGCTGGCGGACCAGTGGCGTCTCGATCGCCGTGAAATGCAGGTCGTCGACGATCAGCACGAAGATGCGTCCGGCGGTGTCAGCGGCGGGCCGGGCGCGCGGCAGGATGATGCCCTCGGGAGCGGCCGCGGCTGGGGCCGCCGGCGGCTGCAGGATGTTGAACACGCGGCCGCCGTGAACCATCACCAGCGACGCGATCTCCTGAGGAGTGCCGTCCTCGAGCACTTGGAAGTCGTCCTTGCTGAGGTTCGGCACGAACTGGCCGTTGGCGGTGCGGGGAATCACGTCGAGGGTCACGAGGTCGACGCTGACCCGAAACGTCGGCTGCTGAGGCGCGCTGGCGCCTGGGGCCTGTCGGCCCGTGGCGACCACCGAGACGGTGCCCAGCACGGCGACGAGCACGCCGACGGACACGGCCGGGCGCCGCGAGGTGTGTCGCATCGGGAAAGTATAGCCCAGGGGGCACGGAACCCAGGGGCGTGGCGGATGGCATGGACCGGCACTCAGCCCAGCCTCGGGGACGCTAGACTTCGTCGATTCTCACCCGTCGAATGTAGAACGACAGGTCGAGACGACGGGTACGGACCGCCGGGTCCGCTGCCTTGAGGGTGATGTCGTAGTACCCGGGTTCGGCCGGCCGCCAGCGGTGGGTCCAGAGCGCCCAGGTGTGGTGCGTCGACGGCGGTGGGCAGACACGGACGGGCGTTCCGGGATCCCGTGTGCCGAAGCGAATCACCAGACGATCGACGATGCCTGTTCCGCCCCACACGATCCCGACGACCCGGTACTCGAGCCGCCCGTCGACGCGCCGCTGCTCGACGCGGATCGGCATGGCTGCGGTGTCGATAGCAGGCGCTTCGTAGTCGCGGGCCAGGACGGGCACGCCGTTCTGGTGCGTGCGTCCGGCGAACTCCCGCATCTGCGATGTGGCCGGTTCGTCGCCGACGACCCAGCGAATCTCGTCGACCCATTTGATCCAGGCGCAGCCATACCAGCCGGGGACGGCGAGTCGCACCGGCGCGCCGTGATCGGGTGTCAGCGCCTGGCCGTTCATCCCGACGGCGAGGAAGGGACCGCTGCTGCCCAGGACGTCCAGGGGGAGATCGAACTCGCTCCGGGCACGGACTGACCCGAGTGCTGCGTCCCATCATCCACACCTGAGACCAGAACCGCCGTGGCTCCCGGTGGCCGTGGGACCTTGTCCAGCAGACGTTCGAGCGGCACGCCGTCCCACTCGACGGCGCTCATCAGGCCGAAGTTCTGGGGGTTGCCGTTGCCCGCACACTCGATGACGTGCGGACCCATGGGCCGCGCGGCGGACGCAAGGTCGGCCGCCGAGAGCCGGACGCCGCTGTCGGCGCCGGACGCCCGGACGGTGATCGTCCACGCCGCCGCCTCGTGCCGCAACCCTGGCGGCGCCGCCGTGCGCACGTAGACCGACTCGATCGGTGTGACGAGCCGATCCGGCGCGAGCAGAGACAGGTCGGTGAACAGTCGAGCGTCCAAGCCGGGGCCGCCGACCATCTGGCCCAGCGGGGTCTCCGCCGCACTGCCCCCGTAGACCGGAAGCACCCGCACCAGGTCCCCCGCTGGACCCTCGTCGCATGCAACCTGGGCGAACAGCGCCGCCAGCCAGCGATCCGCCAACGCACCGGCCAGGCCGCCCAGCACAGCAGCGCGTTCGATGAAGTGTCGGCGAGTGGGAGGGTGGGCGACCGTCACCGGCTGGACGACCTCAGTATTCCACAACGTCTCGCCGGCGTCAGGCGTCGGTCAGCGGCGCGGCCATTGCAGCGTCAGGACGCCGATCGCCACATGGTCGTGCTTGTCTCCAGGGCCCGGCAGCGGCGAGTGCTCCCAGATGTAGCCGGCCTCGATTGTGGCGGTGGCGGTCATCGTGCGCATCACTCCGGTGTAGAAGCGGTTGCGATCGTAGCCCTGCGCCGGCCCTTCAGGGGTGTCGTCGAAGGTGACCATGAGCTCGTTGTAGGACGCCACCTGCCAGCGGCGGCCGGCGTCGATAGCGCGTTGCGCCCGGACCAGTGTCCGCAACCGGTGCGACGTGTTCTCCCAGGGTTCGAGCCAGCGCTGCTCGAGCCGCAGCCGCACCAACGGGAGCCCATCCGGCCACGGCCGGCGGCGTGACGAGCAGCTGCTGCCACAGCCGCTGCTCGTGCCGCACGCCTTCACCAGACGTGCGCGGCACCCAGGCGTAGCCGAGCCAGGCCGACGCCCGTGGGGAGAGCGCCCGGCCGATCGCGGTGCGGACGATGGTGAGGCCCAGCTCCGAGGCCTCGTCGAAGAAGCGCGGCTGCAGTTCCAGGTGCGTGCGCCAGTCGCCGATCCGGCCGAGCGCCAGGGCCTGGGCCCAGAGCTGCTGGTCCTGCGTATGCTGAGCGACGGCCGGGGAGGCCGTGCCGTGCATCAGGCACAGGACGATGAAGGCGGTGGCGATGGCGTGGGGCATGAGGAGCGGCAGGGCGACAGAAGTCGTCGGACGCGGGATAGGTCGAAGGAGATGTGAAGGCGCCCGTCAACGGCCAGGCGTCGCGCTCCTGGCGGCCACGACCGCCAGCCATTTCTTGACCAGAGCGGTGTGGCGTCCGCCGGCGCCGACATAGCGCGCACCGACCACCTGCAGCCGCTCACGGCCGGTCGCGGAGTTGCCCGGGGCGGTGTCGCCGACGAAGCCGCCGTACAGCGCATGGAGTACCAGGAAATCGGTCTCCGGCTCGCCAGCGGCGGCGATCCCGTCGAGGCCGGCCAGCGCCTCGGCGTACTGCCCGGCGGCGATTCGTGCCGCCGCCAGCCCGCGGGTCGTGGCGGCGTTGCCCGGCTGGGCATCGAGCGCGGCGCGGGCGATCGCCATCGCCCGGGCGACGTCGCCCTGGCGGACATACGCGTCGACCAGCAGGCTCGCCACGCTGACATCGTCGACGCCGCCGTCGCGAGCCTGGTTCCAGGCCTCGACGGCCGCCTTGTCGTCGCCGCCAAGGGCGTAGGTCGCGCCGAGCAGCAGCAGGGTCGGTGACGGCGCCGCGCCTTGGGCGAGCGCTTGCTGCAGTTGCACGGCGACGGTTCGAGGTGCGTCGCCAACGCCGTAGAGGCCGAGTCCGCGCAGCACCTGGGCCGCGGAGCGTTCGCTCGGCGTGACCGGTGCGTCGCGCATGAGGTCGGTGAACCGCCCGTCGGCGGCCGCGCCGAGCAGTTGACTCAGCGCGTCGGACGGGTTGTCGGGCGTCAGCGCTCGTGTGATCACCGCGCGCATCGCCGGCGTCAGCACGGCATCGCGCCGGAACGGTTGTCCCGGCGCCGGCGCTTCCTTCAACAGACTATGGGGCGTGTCGACGACTTCATGCTGCACGTCGCCCCTCATCGACGGAGACACGCCGCCGCCGACAGTCGCGGCGAAGACGGCGCCGCCGGCGACAAGTCGTGACATCTGCATGGTTGTGTCTCGGTCTCGAGACGACAAATTAACACGTTCTGCTTGTGGGACCCATGCGAGCCCCGTACAATTTTCGGTTGTGAGAAACGCAATCTGCTCGTGTTGTGTGAGCGCGCTGACGTTGTCGGCGTCGCTCGTCTTCGCCCAGAACGGTTCGATCCCCGCCGCACCCGCTACTGAAGCCGTCGTCATCGGCGCCCCCGGCAAGATAGAAGAGACCGGCACTCCCCCCACGATCGACGGCATTGTCGACGACGCCGTCTGGCAGTCAGTGGACCCCTATTCGACGTTCACGCAGCAGGATCCCCAGCAGGGCGAACCGGCGACCGAACGCACCGAAGTGCGGCTGCTCTTCAGCAAGACCCACGTCTACGTCTCGTTCATCTGCTTCGACGGCGATCCGTCGAAGATCATCGTCTCGCAGGGCCGTCGCGACGCCTCGCTGAGCGACACCGATTCGGTGGTGATGGTGCTTCGACACCTTCAACGACAACCAGAACGCGTTCGTGTTCGGGACCAACCCGCTCGGCATCGAGTACCACGGCCAGGTCGCGCGCGAAGGCCAGACCAGCGGCTCGGCGCCGGCGGCGGCGCAGCGCCGGCGTCGCCCGCGGCGGCATCAGCGCCTTCAACCCCAACTGGGACGGCGACTGGGTGGTCCGGGCCTCGACCACCGAGCGCGGCTGGGAAGCCGAGATGGCGATTCCGCTCAAGACGCTGCGCTACGCTACCGGCTCCGATCGCACCTGGGGCTTCAACGTGCAGCGCAACATCCGCCACAAGAACGAACAGGTCTACCTGGCGCCGATTCCGCGCGGCTGGGACATCTACCGCGTGTCGCTGGCCGCCAAGCTGACCGGCCTCGACATGCCGACCCGCCGCGACGTCAAGTTCATCCCCTACGCGCTCGGCTCGTCCACAAGGACTTCCTGCGGGCGGAAGACCAGGTCGACAACAAGGCCGAGGTCGGCGGCGACCTCAAGTGGGGAGTCCGGCCCAACCTCACGCTGGACGTGACGGTTAACACCGACTTCGCCCAGGTCGAGGCCGACGAGGAGCAGGTGAACCTCACCCGCTTCGACCTCTTCTTCCCCGAGAAGCGGCCGTTCTTCCTCGAGAACGCCTCGACCTTCCAGTTCGGCCAGCCGCAGCAGGTCGACCTCTTCTTCACCCGCCGGATCGGCCTGTCGTCGACCGGGGCTGCCGATCGACATCCTCGGCGGCGGGCGGCTGTGCGGCAAGATCGGCAACTGGAACGTCGGCTTGCTCGACATCCAGACCAACGACGCCGAGGGCGTCGGCGGCGTCCAGATCGCCCCCGAGAACAACTTCGCGGTGCTGCGCGCGTCGCGTGACGTCGGCCGCTCGAGCTACGGCGCCATCTTCGTCAACCGGCAACCACCGCGAAAGGTCCGGGCTCGACAACTGGAACCGCTCCTACGGCGTCGACGGCAACTGGCAGATGAGCAGCAACCAGCGGATCTCGGCCTTCGTGGCCCGCTCCGATTCGCCGTCCTCCCACCCGACCAGCGCCGGCAGCGACACCGCCGGCCGGCTTCTACAATTTCACCATCAACGTCTGGCAGGTTTCAGGCGGCTATTCCAGTTCGGCGAGCGCTTCAACCCCGAGGTCGGCTTCCTGCCGCGCCGCGGCTACCGCCGCCCCGAGTCCCGGGTCTTCTTCCAGCCGCAGCCGAAGAGCATCAAGTGGATCCGCCGCTTCGCCCCGCACGTCTCGTACAGCTCGTTCTGTGGGTTCGACGACCAGCTGCAGAGCTCGTGTCGTCGCACATCCATCCGTTCGAGATCCAGCCGATGCAGGGCGGCCGCTTCGGCTGGTTCATGGACTACAACCAGGACAACCCGACGGTGCCCTTCATGGTCTACAACCGGGACGGCAAGCGTGTGTGATTCCGGCCGGCGAGTACACGTGGTGCCAGCACGCCTTCGAGTATCTGCACAACCCGAGCGCGCGCGTTACCGGCACCGTGCGCTACCGCATCGGGAACTACTACGACGGCGACTTCCACTCGTCGAGTTGACCAGCGACTTCCGCATCACGCCGCGGAGACCGCCAGCCTCGGCTGGACGCGCCAGGACATCGACCTGCCGGCGGCACGTTCATGACCGACCTCGTGCCGATCAAGGCCAGCTACGCGTTCACGACGCTGGCCAGCCTGTCGGCGCTGCTCAGTACAACGGCCAGACGGCGCATTCTCCTCGAACGTCCGGCTCGCGCTGTTCAACCGCAGCGGCACGGGGCTGTTCGTGGTCTACAACGATCGCCGGCGACACGACGTCGTTCACGCCGCTCGAGACGCTGGGCCGGTCGTTCGTGGTGATACACGCGACTGTTCGACCTGTAG
>CAWAYR010000007.1:0-267856 GCA_963786365.1 uncultured Acidobacteriota bacterium | reverse complement strand
CGGCTCTCTCGAACAGCTTGTCCTGCTCGCGCTGGTCCGCCTGGGCGATGGCGCCTACGGTATGACCGTCAGGCGGGAGATCGAAGCTCGTACGGGACGACACCTGATGATTCGCACGGAATCTACGCCACGCTCGAGCGCCTGGAGTCCAAGGGCTTATCCGGTCCCACGTTGGCGAGCCGACTGCCGAACGCGGCGGTCGTGCGAAGCGATCTTCGCATCGACCCACGAGGTGAACCGCTCTCGATGCCTCGCAACAGGCGCTGCGGAGCATGGCCGCTGGCATCGGGCGGCGCTGGAGCATCACATGACCGGGCGCCATCCTCCGTGGCTGGCGACGAGGCTCCTCTCGGCGATACTCCCCACCGACGAGCGCGAAGCGGTGTTGGGGGACCTCTGCGAGGATACGGCCTGCGGGCAACGGAGTCCCCGCAGGCGGCCGGGCGTTGGTATTGGCACCAGGCGCTTCGCTCAGCGCCGATTCTGTGGGGCAATCGCGTCTGGCAGGACCGCTGGATCTCCACGATGGCGGTCGCGGGAGCGGCGTATCTGTTCGTGGGGGGTACTCAATGCCGCCGGTATGACCATCGTCGCACGTTGGCTTGGCGACTCCCTGTCGACCACCCGCCTACCCGCGGCGACTGTCGGGCTCATCGCGATTGGCAGCGGAGCGCATCTGGCATCGCGGATCGGCCCTCGGCAGGTGACGCCCTCGGTGGTCTCGTCATGCTGGTCGCCGTGGTGTTCCTGGTCTTTCCGGTGGACACGGCGCCGTGGTGGTATCAGCTCACCTTCCTGGTCCTGGGCCCACTCGCTGCGCACCTTGGGGCGGCGGGTGGGTTGCGCCGCACCACCACCACCGGGCGCGGCCGGTGGCCGTGGTCTGCACAACGAAAGGGGCGGTGACGATGTCATCTCACTGGCTGGCCGTGCCGGCGATCGTTCTGCTCGGCGGGACGGCTCATGCACAGAATGCCGACCTGGCCGCCCGTCACGAGCTGCTGGCGGTGAAAACCGCGATTATGACAGCAATTTTCGGAACGATGCGGCCGGCTTGCACGCTGCCATCGACCGCGCGCAGCGCGCCGCGGCGGACGGTTCCCTTCGAGCGATGGCTCTCTACTACACCGCGTGGGGAGAGTGGGCGCTGTCGCACGCTGAGCTCCAGGCGGGCGACATCTCGTCGGCGCAGGCGACGCTGGTACGCGCCGAACGGGCGGCGCGTGCCGGTCTTGCGTTGAGGCCGGACGATGTGGAGTTCGTCGTGATGCTCGCCGACGTGCTCATCTGGCGATTGGTCGCTGATCCGGGGCAGTTCCCCGAGCTGGCGCCGGAAGTCCGCACGTTGCGCGCCCGGGCACTCGAGTCGCAGCCGGCTAATCCACGGGCGCTGATCATGGAGGCCGGACTCATCTTCAATGCGCCCCCCGAGCGAGGTGGCGACCGGGCCAAGGGGCTGGCCCTATGGCTTCGAGCAATCACGCTCTTCGAGAACGAAGCGGCGACGCCACCTACGGATCCGCTTCGTCCCGATTGGGGCCTCGTGTTGTCGTATGCGTGGGTCTGCGACCTGCATCTGGCGATGCGCCCCCGGCAAGTCGACGAAGCGCGCGCGTCCGCTCGCAAGGCGCTCGAGATGCGGCCAGACTTCTGGTACGTCACGAATGTGATCCTCCCGAGGCTGCGATAGCTGCCGGCGGGTCCCACACCCGATCCCATGGCGTCCCGATGTAGCATGTGAACGCCATGACGGATGCCATGTTCCGATCCGTTCTAGAGCCAGTATCACGCTGCACTCGCGATGCTGCGTGAGACCGTCGAGCGCTGTCCCGCGGACGAGTGGTCGAACGCCGATCACAAGAACGCGTTCTGGCAGGTGGCGTATCACACGCTGTTCTTCACGCACTTGTATTTACAGCGCGACGAAGCGGCGTTTCAGCGGTGGGCGCAGCATCGAGGCCGCGATGACGGCATCGAGGGTGACCCATATACGCAAGCGCAGGTGCTCGAGTACTGGTCCTTCTGCGATCGCCTCGTCGATGATGCCGTGGACGCGCTCGATCTCGACAGCGCGGAGAGCGGTTTCAGTTGGTACCGCATGTCGAAGCTGGAGCATCAATTGGTGAACATCCGTCACATCCAGCATCACGGCGCGCAGCTCGCGGATCGTCTCCGTTCCGCGGCGGACATCGGCATCAGGTGGGTCGGCGGCCGACCTCAGGGTACCGGCGTGACCTGGACGTGAACGACCTTCCACTCGCCGTTCGTGCGCAGGAAGGCATCGGAATAGCGGAAGTGCTGCGCGAAGGGCTTGCCGTTGCGCGTGCCGCGCATGCGCGCTTCCCCGCCGACGATTGCCGCATCTGGCCCGAGCGCGACGAATGTCCGGTCCGTGATCCCGAACGGCTCGAGTGTCACGTCTGCCGCGCTGAAGGTCGCGATGAACTCCTTCTTCCCGGCGAGCACGCCCGACATGCGTATGAAGACCACTTCGTCGGCCAGCATTCGCGCCAGCGTGGCCCGGTCCCCGACCTGCTGCGCATGGTCGAACGCGTCAGCCGCCGCCTTTACGTCGGTTTGGGCCGCGGTGGAGGCCGCCGCCCCGAACAAGAGCACGACCGCGAACACGCCAATCACCTTCATCTGTCCCCCCAGTCCTGGATGCCAGCGACACGCAAACCGAGCGATGTCTGGGGCCAATGCCCGAAGACCACGCTCACGCGCGCCGAGCAATGCGTGCGAGCCGGACCTAAGCTGGCCCTCGGCTCCATGGTCCCGTGATCGCCACTGTGATTCCTGGCACTTGTACGTTCACGAAGAGCCACGTCCCATCGGGGCTGAACGTCGCGCCCGCAAACTCACGGTCACGGAAATCCCCATGGACGCCATGGCGCTCGCCGGCGAGGACGACGTTGTTCCGCGCAAAACGGGTATCCGACCCTCGCGTGTGACGACGTGGAGACACGGGTTGGCCGTGCCGTCTTCGCACAGCACCAATCCTCCCCTGGGTGACACGACGAGGTTATCGGGCATGTTGAGCTCGTGCTCGCCCGGCGACTCGTAAATCAGTCGCAGTTCGGCCGTCGCTGGCGTCAGTTCCCACACTTGTCCCATGCGGGCGTCCCCGCCATTGGTGCTGGTGACGAAGATTCGTCCGTCCGCATGCCACGCGCCCTCCAGGCGGGCAAAGGTGGCCCCGCCCTTATTCACGCCTTGGCGATGCACCCCACCGCCCACCGAGGGGTCGCCGTCGTGCGCATCATCTGGCCGCTCAATATCGACCCAATCGACCGCGAGCGTGACTCCAACACCGGTGCTGTCGGAGGTCCGCCTGGGTCCGCCCCCGGACCGCCAACATTTGCAAGCGGCCCCCATGACCAGTTGTCCGGGGATGGCCGGGAGAAAGCGATACAGGCCGGCGCGGACGGCGTCTTCTGTTTCATAGACATTGCCCGGTCCTGGATCGACCGCGACCGCCTCGTGCACGAAGCGGCCCATCGCGCTGAGCGGTTGAGCCGTGGGGGCGGCCGACACCGGCACCTCGAACACATACCCATGTGGCTTCGAGTCAACGTCGGACGCCTCACCGGGCTCAAGACCGACTCTTCGCACGTCAACCACGTGCCCCAGGGCGTCGCCCCGCCGGCGCAGTTACGGACGGTGCCGGCAAGCCCAACGCGGGCCCCGACCAGGCGCTCGAGCCGCGGGTCGAACGTCAGCAGCGTCGTGCCGCCTGCCGCCGCCAGGTCGTAGACCGTCGCGGGTGTGATCGAACGCCGGTCCGCTGACCAGCTCGTGATTGCGTATGAGATGGACGAGGCCCCCGCCCCGCAAACGCGCCCATGCCATCGTGCGCGGAAGGTGTGGGCTGGTCGCCCTCGAGACGATCGCCGGTCCAGCCCATCGTGAGATAACGAAACCCCTCAGGCAGGTGCAGCAAGGGCAAGCCGGTCGTCTGGTCGGCCACTGGCGACAGCGGCCCGTAGCCTTGACCGGCATCCGGTGCGGCCCTGCCGGCCGAGCACCTGGCCAGTGCTGTGAGTGGCAACACGATGGCGGCGCTGCCGGTCAGCCCTCGCCGCAGAAACCGACGTCGGGTCGATGGTCGCACTGTCGCAGCCTATCGCACCGATGTGCCGACGTGTAGCCTCGCCATGTCGGAGCCTTGGGATCTGACGCTGAACCGTTCGGTCAGGTCGCGCGCGCTGTCGGCGGCAACCGCGGCGCCGCCTGGGCTTCCATTCTCGGCAGAGCGTATTGAGGGCGTAGAGAACGCGCAGCGACACCTCGGCCGCGGCTGTCTGCGTGCGGCTGTTTGGCGGACCGGCGAATCCAGTGGGCGAACGCCTTCGGTGTCCGGGCATGCAGCTGGCGGCCGAGCGCGAATACGCGCCGCCGCAGTGGCTGACGCATCCGCGCGGCGAGACGATCGATCTGCCGGATGTCCGCGCGCATCGTTCGCAGATCGCGGCAGGCCCTCAACGTTGCCGCCAGGACAACGAGATTGTGGTCGTCGCCCAATTCTGTCTCCAGTCGCTTGAGGTCGGCAACCAGCGGAGCAACGCCGGTGGTGAGCGGCTCGGCGAGACGCAACTGATACCACAACCTCTTCACCTCTTTGCGCCAGCGATGCAGCGTCGCCGACTGTCCCGTCGCGCGCGCGCGTTTCATCGCGGCACGACTCCGGCGATACGACAGGGCGACGACGGCGCCGATGTCGGACACGTCGATTGAGGGAGACGTCCACCGTTTGGCTGACTTACGGGTTTTCGCCAGGCGCTCCACTGCCTCGCCCACGATACCGTCGCCCTGCGCGCGCTCTTGCTCTCGATTTCGGGCGCCGACCAGCCCACGGCGCAGGGTTCTGTAGGTGTGCTGGGACAGCTGCTTCGGGTACCGGCGACGAACGCGATCGAACGTGTCGACAATCGCGGCGCTGTCACGGAGCCTTGAGAGCGCCCTTGCGGCAGCCTTCAGCCGTTTCCGGTCCTTGCGCGGCAGTTTTGCGCCCGCTTGTTCCAGGAACGCCGCGACCGCACGCACCTTCTTGACGCTCTTGCGCGACTCATGCACGGCGCCCTCGAGCGTGCTGCCAGCGCTTTCGGTGAGTGCGCGGGCTGTCTTGCGGAGCTCCCGACGCACGATCTTCGCAAGCTCATCTTCGATGTGGTTCCGCTGGTGCAGCTCGAACGACATTGGGTCTCGCTAAATACCCATGCAGGCACGATGCCACATCGCAGTGCTGGGCCGAGCCCGGCTCCAAAAAGCGTCCACGCGCTACGTGCCAGCACGTGGCTGAAGTGAGGATCTGCGACTGTGGGATGTAGTCTGTTCCGCCCCTGCGACGCGCTCGTGTCGTCGCCATCGATTCGTCGCGACGCACAACCGACGGTCCGGCGCTGCCGCCTACCGTGTGGCGCAGGTCATGGTCCTTGGCCGCCTTCGCGACGAGCGAGGCGACGGCCTTCGGCGACAACGTCATCCACGGCACGCTCGACTGCCGTTCGCCTCCGCGACCGTTGCGCCGGACGCGCTTCGACATCCTGACGAGCACGCTGTGCGTCGGGCAGAAGGCCGAAGAGATCGCGGGTACAAACGCTTCTGGGCGGCCACGCGCGACAGCTCGTAAGCTGATGCCGTTTCTCCGGACGCCGATTGCTCGACAGCACGATCAGTCGCTTGCGACGCCGCGTCAGGGCAGCTTGCCGTGTCGGCCGTGAATGCCACGGCTTCCCGCTACCCGTCCACGCCGACGACCGCTCGGCGAGCCGCACGACGCGGTAGAGGAAGAGGAAGACCGTCCTGAGGAGGGAGATCCGACCGTGCTCGTGGCGACCCTTCGCGAGCGGCTCTTGATGACGCGCGGCATACGGACGCACCCTCGGCCGCTGGAGCGAATGCGGCGATATCGTCGAGGCACAGCGAGGCCTCGGTCACTCAGCGCCGTGAGTGGACCGCCATACCGGCCGGCGAGTATCGCGGGACCGTTTGCGCCACCAGCTGCATTTGGTGACCGCGACATCCTCGGCCAGCGACGTCGTCGGATTCTGGACGATGGACACGTTGTGCCGGCCTTCTTGAGGGGTCGTAGACGCCCTGCCGACCGAGCCATCGACGAAGCCTCCGTGCACCAGAAATACGTTCTTGACGCCTTCGACTGCTCTGGCCTGCGCATGACTACCTCCCTGGCGGAGCGCCGACGTGGCGCAGCGCAGTCCCGACGTAACGCCGGTCCACGTACGCTGCCTTCGACATTTACTACATCCTCTCGCTCACCGAGCACCGCAGACGTCCGGCACATGCCCGCACGCCTGCGACCAGACCGTCCAGGGCCGACGAGTGACGCTGAGCTTGCGACTTCGCCGGTCACGCTCATTGATGTCCGAGCGTCGCTAGAACGTGACCGGACAGAACTCACGAGTCCGCGCTCCACTAGCCAGGTGGCCGCGACGATCGCGGGCTGGATGGGTGTGGATTGGAACGCGGCGCACCCGAACGCGGGCTGCCGATCCGCTAGGCGCGATTCGATTGGGACATCCGGGGCCGCGACGGCTCACACCAGCGAACACGGTGGCCAGTCCCAGCGAATTGCTGCTGAATCCATCCCATCGTGCCGTGGCTGTCGCGTCGCTCGAGCGGCCGCGCGGGTGCTGCCCTGCGGCCGTCGCCGTCGAAGAGCCCGTGACCCTGCGCTCCCACCGGCTCGGCGTCATCCTGGGCCGTGCACTGGCGCACGAGATCGGACACTACCTGCTCAAGACACCCGGCCACGCGAGTCGGGGGCTGATGCGGTCGCAGATTGGCGCCGGAGAGCTGGCCGATTTACGGAGCGGTGCGTTCTTTCTCGATGCCGCGGCCGCACGATGGATTCGTGACGCCCGCACTTCGCTGCCCAGCGCGCCCATGCGGCTGGCACGTTTCGACTACGCGCCATAGGCCCGCAACGGTCGCTTGCAGGCGCCCCGCTCAGCTGCGGTTTCCGCTCGGCCGTCGCCTGCCAGCGCGGTAGCCAACACTCAGCTTCCGCGGGCTCAGCCCCGCCGTCCTGGTCCCTCGTCCGCGATATCCCCCACCGCGTCCGGATCAAGGCCGTCGGACCGCCCCCGATTGTCGTCGTTCGCGTCGCTGATAAAGCCACGCTCCCGCGAGTCCTCGGTCTGCGGCCCGGGAGCGTGCTTTTCGCGCCATCCGAACTCGACGCCCCAGCCGAACTCGGTCGCCCATCGTGTCTTCATGAGTGAACCCTCGCGGGCGAGGGCCGACGGGTCGCTCGCCCTGTCTGGTGCCGCCGTGACCGAAGCGTTAGCCGCGCCGCGCCGCCTCGATCGCGGCGACGTCGATCTTCGTCATCTTCATCATCGCATCAAATGCACGCTTGGCTTCACTCCCGCCGGCCGCGAGCGCCTCGGTCAACGTCGACGGGGTGATCTGCCACGAGACCCCCCACTTGTCCTTGCACCAGCCGCATTGACTCTCCTGGCCGCCATTGCCGACGATGGCGTTCCAGTAGCGGTCGGTCTCCTGCTGATCCTTGGTCGCGATCTGGAACGAGAACGCCTCGTTGTGCTTGAACTCGGGACCGCCGTTCAGGCCCATGCAGTGCACGCCGGCCACCTTGAAGTCGACCGTGAGAACATCACCCTGCTTGCCTGAGGGGTAGTCACCCGGTGCGCGGTGGATCGCACCCATCGCGCTGTCTGGAAAGGTCTGGGTGTAGAAGCGGGCCGCGGCCTCCGCATCCTTGTCGTACCACAGGCAAATCGTGTTCTTCGCCATTGCTGGTCCTTTCGCTTGGGAGGTCGCGCTTTGGTTGGTGCCGGAGTGAGTGTCACGAGTGGCGCCCCGAGGAGGCGTCGGAGTACGCACGTGCTACGCCACCATCGATGAATGCAAACCGTGCGCCCCGTCGAGCGCCAGTCACCAGACGGCCGGTTCGCGTCGTCGGCACCCGGGCCGGGTCGGTTAGCGGCCGGGTCGGCCGCACTCTTGCACCGCGCGCGTCCCAGAGTCGTTGAGGCGACGGGCGCGCATTGGGCGGGCCCGAGCTGGGTAACCATGTGCCCACTTTGGGCATCGTTGCACCCCAGCTGCCGGCGCTTCATCCTCCGGCGAGGGGCGATTTGTCGATGACCGATCCCGGTGTGCGGCCGAGCATGAAGAAGTCACCTACGGGCATCCCTGGCCTCGATGAGGTGACCTTGGGCGGCTTGCCGACCGGCCGTCCCACGCTCGTGTGCGGCGGCCCCGGCTCCGGCAAGACGCTTCTCGGTATCAGCACGCTGGTAAACGGCGCCGTCATGTTCGGTGAGCCCGGCGTGCTGATGAGCTTCGAGGAGAACGCCGACGAACTCGCCCAGGACGTGGCCTCGCTGGGGTTCGACCTGCCCGCCCTCATCGCGCAGCGCCTGCTGGTCGTCGACTACGTGCACGTCGAACGCAGCGAGATCGAGGAGACCGGCGACTACGACCTCGACGGCCTGTTCGTCCGCCTCGACCACGCGGTCAAGTCGATCGGGGCCAAGCGGGTGATGCTCGACACGATCGAAGGCCTGTTCTCCGGCTTCCAGAACGAGGCCATCCTGAGGGCCGAGCTGCGTCGCCTCTTCCGCTGGCTGCGCGATCACGAACTGACGACCGTCATCACCGGAGAAAAGGGCGAATTGACGCTCACCCGCCACGGCCTCGAGGAGTACGTGACCGACGCGGTCATCCAGCTCGATCACCGGGTGCACGAACAGGTGTCGACCCGGCGGCTGCGCGTCGTGAAGTTCCGCGGCTCGCACCACGGCACCAACGAGTATCCGTTCCTCATCGACGAGGACGGCCTGAGCGTCCTGCCGGTCACGTCCCTCACCCTGCAGCACGTGGCCACCACCGAGCGCCTCTCCAGCGGCCAGCCGCAGCTCGACCAGATGCTGGGCGGGGTCGGCTACTACCGCGGCAGCACCGTGCTGCTGTCGGGCACCGCCGGCACCGGCAAGACGACCTTGGCCGCCCATTTCGTCAACGCCGCCTGTGCCCGCGGCGAGCGAAGCCTGTATTTCCTGTTCGAGGAGTCGCCGCAGCAGATGCTGCGCAACATGCGGTCGACCGGGATCGACCTCGGTCCGTGGGTCGACCAGGGCCTGCTCCAGTTCCACGCCGACCGGCCCTCGCGCCACGGGCTCGAAACGCATCTGGTGATGATGCATCGCGCCGTCAAGGAGTTCGCCCCGTCGGTCGTCGTCGTCGACCCGATGACCAACCTGCTCTCGGTCGGGACGCAGATCGACGTGCGGGCGATGCTCACCCGAATCATCGACTTCTTCAAGATGCAGCACGTCACCGCGCTCTTCACCAGCCTGACCTCGGCCGGCAGCGACCTCGAGACCACCGAGACGATGATCTCGTCGCTGATGGACACCTGGGTGCTGACCTCGCTCGAGGAGCAGCAGCGGCGCCATCACCGCTGGATCTACGTCCTGAAGGCGCGCGGCACCGCCCACTCGCCGGACATGCGCGAGTTCGCGATCACCGACCACGGCGTCGACATCTCCCCGGCACCGGCACTGGGAGCGCGATCGATGGCCGACGAGATCTTCGACCTGCGTCTCTACGTCGCCGGACAGACGCCGAAGGCGATCCGGGCGTTCGCCAATCTGCAGCGGATCTGCGACGAACACCTCGAGGGCCGCTACCGGATCGAGGTGATCGACCTGCTCGAGGATCCGCAGCTGGGCCGCGGCGACCAGATCCTGGCGCTCCCGACCCTGGTGCGGCGGCTGCCGCAGCCGATCAAGAAGATCATCGGCGACCTGTCGAACACCGAGCGGGTCCTGGTCGGCCTCGACCTGCGGGCCCGCGGCAAGGCATACGTCATGACCGGCGCATCCCGACAAAGCGATCGAAGCGCTGGCGGCGGCCGCCCGGCGGACCGGGTCCGAACGCTGGGTGCTCCGCCTCTTCGTCAGTGGCCTGACCCAGCGATCGACCCACGCGGTCGAGACCGTCCGGGCGATCTGCGAGGAGCACCTGCCGGGCCGCTACGAGCTGGAGGTCATCGACATCTACCAGCAGCCGGACGCTGGCCCGCGACGAACAGATCGTCGCCGCGCCGACCTTGATCAAGCAGCTGCCGCTGCCCCTGCGCCGTCTGATCGGCGATCTGTCGAACACCGAACGGGTGATCGTCCGATTGGACCTGCGCCGAGCGTGACCCGATGGAACCGCACGCCACCCACGACGACCGGCACACCGTCGAGATCGAGGAGCTGCGCGCCCGCCTGAGCCGAGGCCGAGGAGACGCTGCGGGCGATCCAGCACGGCGAGGTCGACGCGCTGCTCATCAGCGACGGCAACGGCGAGCGCGTCTACACGCTGCGCAGCGCCGACGCCCCGTACCGGGCCCTGGTCGAGCAGATGCAGGAAGGCGCGGTCACGCTGACCCTGTCCGGCGCGATCGTCTACGCCAATCAGAGCTTCGCCGATCTGGTCGACGCGCCGCTGCAGCGGGTGATCGGTTCGTCGATCGAGACCTACATCGACGCCTTCGACCATCCGGCGCTCCGCAGCCTGCTCACCGACGGCCTGGGCACGATGCGCACCCGGCTCCGCCCCGGGAGCCGCTCGCCGCTCGAGGCGCACATCTCGGTCAGCCACGTCGCCATCGACGCCATCGAGCACCGCACCCTGATCGTCACCGATCTCACCACCCTGACGAAAGTGCAGCGCGAGAGCCGCTCGAAGGACGACTTCCTGGCCATGCTGGCGCACGAGCTGCGCAACCCGCTGGCGCCGATCCGGACCGGCCTGCAGGTACTGCGCCTGACGCCCAGCGACGAGGCGGCGGTCCGCGTGCGCGAGATGATGGAGCGCCAGGTCACGCAGATGGTGCGGCTGATCGACGATCTGCTCGACGTGTCGCGCGTGAGCCAGGGCAAGATCGAGCTCAAGCGCGAGCTGATCGACCTGCGAACGGTGATCGGGATGGCGATCGAGACCAACCTGCCGTTCATCGAGGCCGGCCGCCACGAGCTCAAGGTCGAGGGCCCCGACGACGCGATCATCGTCGACGCCGACCCGATGCGGCTGGCGCAGGTGTTCGGCAACCTGCTCAACAACGCCGCCAAGTACACCCCCGACGGCGGGCGTCTGACTCTGGCGGTGACCCCCGCGCCGGGCGTCGTCCAGATCGACATCAGCGACAACGGCGTCGGCATCCCGCCCGAGATGCAGGCGACGGTGTTCGAGCTGTTCTCGCAGGTCGGCCGCAGCCTCGATCGCGCCCAGGGCGGCCTTGGCATCGGTCTCACCCTGGTCAAGACGCTGACCGAGATGCACGGCGGCACGGTCGGCGTGGCCAGTGCCGGACTGGGCCGTGGCAGCACGTTCACCGTGCGCGTGCCAGTCGTCGCGACGGCGCCGGCGCCGGTGGCGACTGGCGCCGCGGCGGCGGCCGGCAGCGTCGAGACCTCGGCCCGGCGGCTGCGCGTGCTGGTGATCGACGACAACGTCGACGGCGCGTGCACGATGGCGATGCTGGTGACGATGCTCGGTCACGAGACCTCGGTGGCCCACGACGGTGGCGAGGCGCTGTCGCAGCTGGCGATGTTCTCGCCGCACCTCGTGTTCTGCGACATCGGCCTCCCTGGTCTCGACGGCTACGAAGTTGCCCGCCGCGTTCGCGCCGTCGAGGCCGCGCGCGGCGGCGGCCGGACCCTGCTCGTGTCGCTGACCGGCTGGGGCAGCGAGGACGACAAACGCTGGTCACGCGAGGCCGGATTCGACTTCCACCTGACCAAGCCGGTCGAATCCTCGGAGGTGGAAGCGCTGCTGACGCGCACGGCGCAGGCCTTGGGCGCCGCCGGTCTGGCCGACTGAGCGCCGCCTGAGTCCGACGGCAGGTCAGCCGCGCACGAGCGGCTTGGCGATGTCGAGGAAGCGATCGATGTCGTCGGCGGTGTTGTACAGCGCCGGCGAGACGCGGACCATGCGGCCGGCGTCGCGTACCGACACGTCGACGCTCGCGGCCGCGAAGTGCTTCGCCGCCTCGCGCGTCGGCGCGACCGTCCACGAGACGATCGACGAGCGGTTGCCGAGCGGCGTGAGCACCGGCACGCCGAGCGCCCGCAGGCCGCGGTTGAGCCGATCGGCGAGCGCCACGGTGTGGCGCTCGATCGCCGCGACGCCGACTTGCTCGAGGAACCCGAGCGCGGCGCCCAGCTGGTAGATCGGACCGAACGCCGGGGTCGCGTAGTCGAAGCGCTTGGCGGTCTTGAAGATCTGATAGCGGTGATCGCCCAGCTCGCGCTCGACGTGCAGCGCGCCGTAGCGGTCGAGCGGGATGCGGTCGATGAGCGCCCGGCGGATGAAGAACGGGGCGACGCCGAAGCTGCCGAGCAGCCACTTGTAGGTGCCCGAGGCCATGAAGTCGACGTCGGCCTGCACGACGTCGACCGGGAACATCCCCACGGCCTGCACCGCGTCGACATAGAGATAGGCGCCGTGGGCGTGCGCCAGATCGGCCAGCGGCCGGAGGTCGTGGCGGAAGCCGTTCTGATGCGACACCCAGGCCACCGACACCAGGCGGGTGCGGCGATCGACCACTCGGGCCACGTCGTCGACATGCACGGCGCCGTCACGCGCGGCGACGATCCGCAGCGTGATGCCGGTGGTGCGTTCGAGCTCGCGATACAGGACGAAGCTGGTGTTGTAGTGCAGCTCGTCGACGACGACGTTGTCACCGGCGACCAGGCCGAGCCCGCGGGCGACGATGTTCTCGCCTTCGCTGGTGGCATAGAGGAAGGCGATCTCGTCGGCGGTCGCGCCGATGAGCCGCGCGTAAGCGGCGCGCACCCCGTCGGCGGTCTTCTGCATCTCGCCGAGCGAGATCGGCTGCTCGGCCTTGGCGTCGACGAAGGCGCGCCCGGCGGCGGCGACGGCCAGGGGCACCGGGGCGATGTAAGCCGCATTCAGGTACAGCCGGCGGGCGGCGACGGGAAACTGGGCCCGCACGCCGAGCGGATCGGCGGCCTGGGCCGCGGCAATGGCCGGACCGGCGGCGGCCGCCGGCGCCGAGCGTGTGGAGGAAGGCGCGTCGGGAGGGCGGCATCGCGGGATTATCCCCGAGACGACGCGCGCACCGCCAGCCGGCGTTTCAGCGTCGGCGTGGACAGGTCGAGCAGGCTCGCGGCGTACGAGAGCTGCCCCGGGACGTGGCGGACGACGACGTCGAGGAGCAGCGCGTCGACGCGGTCGGCGAGGCAGCCGTCGCCGGCGTCCGCGGCGGCCACCACCGCCGCCAGCGCGTCGGTCACGCCCGCCCACGACGGCGGACGCGTGGTGATGGCGCGATCGGCTGTCGCCTGCGCCAATCGCCGGACGTAGGTGGAGAGCGGCACGCCGACCAGCTCGGCGGCCCGCGTGCCGGACACCCGATGCGACCTCATTGGCCGCCAGGGTGAGATCGCCCGCGACCCAGCGCCCGAGCGGCCATGCCTGGCGCGGCTGCGCCGTCACCGCGGCGGCGACCTCGGCGTCGAGCCGGACCTGCAGCGCGTCCCAGGCCGGGGTGCCGCTGGCGGCCGGGGCCGCGGGCCGCTCGGCCGGGGGCGCCGTCGCAGGTGGAGCCGCCACGCCCGGCGCCGGCGGCACGCCCTCGCTGGTCGGGGCCGCCGGCAGCGCCAGGTCGGCCACGTCGAGCCGGTCGCCCTCGCTCAGCACGACCGCCTGCAGGATCACGTTCTGCAGCTCCCGGACGTTGCCCGGCCAGGTGTGGGCCAGGATCCGCTGCTCGGCCTCGGCGGTGAACCCGGCCAGCGCCTTGCGCTGTTCGGCGGCGAAGGTGCGTGCGAAGTGCTCGGCGAGCAGCCGCACGTCCTCCGGACGCTCGCGCAACGGCGGAATGTGCAGACGGACCACGTTCAGACGATAGAAGAGATCGTCGCGGAAGCGGCCGGCCCGGACCTCGTCTTCCAGCCGGCGATTGGTCGCGGCGATGATCCGCACGTCGACGGTGCGGGCCCGCGTGCCGCCGACCATCGAGATGGTCTTCTCCTGGACGAAGCGCAGCAACCGCGACTGCACGTCGAGCGGCAGCTCGCCGATCTCGTCGAGGAAGACCGTGCCGCCGTCGGCCTGGGCCAGACGGCCGAGCGACCGCTGCTGCGCGCCGGTGAACGCGCCGCGCTCGTGGCCGAACAACTCCGAATCGATGAGGGTGGCGGGGATCGCGCCGCAGTCGACGATGACGAAGGGCTTGGCCCGCCGCGCGCTCAGCTGGTGCACGGTCTGCGCGAGCCGCTCCTTGCCGGTGCCGCTCTCCCCGGTGATGAGCACGGTGGTGTCGGTAGCGGCGACGCGCCGCGCCCGGCCCAGCAGGTCGTTCATCGCCGACGACTGGAAGACGATCTGGCTTTGCTGCAAGGCCGACCGCAGGTCCTGGACCTCGGCCTGCAGCCGCCGGCGCTCGTGTTCGGCGCGCACGCGGTTCAGGTCGGCCAGGTGCTCGCGATCGAGGGCCACGGCCAGCTGCGCCGCCACGCCGGTGAGCACCGGGAGGTCGGACTTGTCGAGGTCGAGGCCCTCGGGCGTGCCGACCAGCGACAGCGTGCCCAGCACCCGCCCACCGGTGACCAGGGGCACCGCGATGGCGAGCAGGGCGCGCCCGGCTCGGACGGCGTGTCGAGGGTCACCGGCCCCTGCCGTACCTCACCGCTGGCCACGGCGTCGGCCATCAAGGCCCGCTCGGCCTCGGCCACGTCGCCGGCGCCCAGCGCCACCGGCCGGCCGTCGCTGCCCCGCTGCTGCCCGGCGAGCAGCCGCAGGCCGGCGTCGTCGCTGCTGAACAGCCCGACGCGCTCCGGACGCAGCAGCGTGCCGAGCCGCGCCGACCACCTGCTGCGTGAGCTCGGCGCTGCCGCTCGAGCCCGAGAGAACCTGCAGCACGTCCCACAGGAGCCCCATGTTGCGGTAGTCCTTGTCGGTGCGGCCGGTGAAGATGCCGAAGAGGCGATCGGTGGCCGGTGCCTCGGGACTGGTCGCGGCGTCGTGCCACACCACGACGCTGTCGCCGCCTTGTTGCCGCGCCGAGGCCAGCGCCTCGTTGGCGCGGCGCAGGAGATCCAGCGGGTCGAGCGCCTCGACCTGGCCGGCTTCGCAGGCGACCACGCCGACGGCGCAGCGCAGCCGCACCGCGTCGTTGAGGAAGGTGCGGCTGGCGATGTGGGTGCGGACCCGCTCGGCCACCAGCAGGGCCCCCGGCGCCCCGACGTTGCCCAGCGGCAAGGCGAAGATCGCACCGCCGTAGCGCATCAGCACGTCGGAGCGGCGCAGCAGCGACTGCAGCGCCTGCACGACCTCGCGTACCACGGCGTCGCCGGCCCGCCGTCCGTGCTGGGTGTTGACCCACTCCAGTCCGATCGGATTGACGAGCACCAGCGCGCACGGCAGCCGGCGGCGGCGGGCGCGGTGGAGATCGAGGCGCAGAGCCCCGTGCAGCTCGTTCCGGCCCGGGAGGCCGGTGAGAGGATCGGTGAGCAACCCGTAGAGGCTCACGACGGTCGAGGCGATCGAGTGCGCGAGCTGGACGTTGGCGCGGGCGGCCGGCGCCGAGGCATGTCCGTCGGCCAGGCCGCCGAGACGCAATCCGACCCACCCCGCCGTCGAGCTCGGGCCACGGCCGTCTGATTGACGGCGTCGCGGCGAGGACGCCCCGGGGGTGACGGCGCCGGCCCACAGACTGGTCAGCAGCGGCACCGGAATCAGCACGCCGTCGCCCGATTGGCTGGTCAGGATGCCGTCGGCCTGGGCCGGATGGCCCGACCACTGCCCGGTCTCGGCGACTTCGGCCGAGAACGCCTCCGCCGCTTCCTGGCTCGCCAGTTCGGCCAACGCCGGTTCGGGGCCGACCTGCAACAGCAACGCGCGCGCGGTCGGCTCCCACGGCGTCGGCAGGTAGACGGCCGCTGACGTCGCACCGGCCTGATCGGCGACCCGCTGGAGCTGTTCGACCAGTTTGTGAGGCGCATGCATGGCGGGCTGCACATGAAATATCGGTTGTGGTCGAGCCGAAATTTAGTGATGAATCGAGGCCTCGACAGAAATTTCGGATTCGATTGGATCGAAATTTCGGTAGAGCCACTATCGAAGCCGATCCGTCAACAGCGACGCAAGTCCTTCATCGACAGCTACTTGAGTGGTTTGACCGCAGCACGGAGACCGCGCGATCAAGCCTGGCAGGCCGCTTGCCTTAAGAGGGTCCGAGCCCCCGGACGAGCGACATGACACCCGATTGCCCAGCCATCGACGCCCCCCAGAACCGGGTCCTCTCCCGGTTCGTGGCCGCTGTCACCGTCGCGGGGCTGTTTGCCATCGCGCAGTCAGTCGCCCAGCTCCCCGCGGTGGACCGGATGCCCGAGTGGATGCTCCTCGGCATCCTGGCGGTGGCGTGCGGGTCGTTCGCGCTGCGCGTGCCCGGGGTGCCGGTCCACGCCTCGATCTCGGACACCTTCCTCTTCACGTCGGTCATGCTGTTCGGGCCGGCCCCGGCCACGGCGGCGATCGCCGTCGACGGCTTCCTGCTCTCGTGGCGGCGCAACCATCCGGCCGACCGCATCCTGTTCAACACGGCCAACCCCGCGCTCGGGCTCTGGGTCGGGGCCCACGCGTTCATGCTGCTGGTCGAGCGCGGATCGAACGGCGCGCCGCTCACCACCGTGGAGGCGGTCGCCCTGCCGCTCGCCGCCATGGCCGGCCTGCACTTCCTCGTGAACTCGGGGTTCACGGCGATCGCCGCCGCGCTCGAGCGCGGCGTGTCGCCGTTCGAAGTGTGGCGGCGGCACTTCGCGGTGTTCTCGCTCAGCCACGCGGCGTCGGCCTCGGCCGGCCTGTTCCTGCTCGTCCTCGCCCAGCGGCTCGGCGTCGTCGCCCTGGCCGCGGTGATGCCGATGGTGGCGATCGTCTACCTCGGGCTCCGCTCGCGCTTCGGCCGGCTGGCTGACGCCGAACGGCACGTGCACGAGGTCGATCGCCTCTACATGTCGACGATTCAGGCGCTGTCGACGCGCGATCGAGGCCAAGGACGGCGTGACCAGCAGCCACATCCGCCGCGTCCAGAACTACTCGCTGGCGCTGGCCCGGGCCGTCGGGGTCAAGGACCCTGACTCGCTGAAGGCGATCGAAGCCGCGTCGCTCCTGCACGACACCGGCAAGCTGGCGGTGCCCGAGCACATCCTGAACAAGCCCGGCAAGCTGACCCCGGCCGAGTTCGAGGCGATGAAGCTGCACGTCGACGTCGGCGCCGACATCCTGTCCTCGATCGACTTCCCGTATCCGGTCGTGCCGATCGTCCGGGCGCACCACGAGAACTGGGACGGCAGCGGCTATCCGCGCGGCGTCAAGGGCGACGACATCCCGATTGGCGCGCGCATCCTGTCGGTGGTCGACTGCTACGACGCGTTGACCTCCGACCGCCCGTACCGGCCGGCGATGACCACGGCGCAGGCGCTGGCAATCGTGATGGAGCGCCGCGGCACGATGTACGACCCGCGGGTCGTCGATGCGTTCCTCGAGCTGCTGCCGACGCTGCGCGCCGAGGGCGCCGCCGAGCCCGAACTGCAGCGCGCCGTCACGCGCATCCGCGACGCCGCGGTGACCGAGCCGGCCCCGATGGCGGCCAACGGCGCCGATGCCCACCCGATGGCCGCGGTCTCGGTCGTCGACAGCCTGGCGCGGGTGGTCGGCGGCACGCCGCGGGCCGCCGATCTGGCCCGGCTCATCACCCCGGAGCTGCGCGCCCACTCGCCGGGAGCGGAGTTCATCGTCTACCTGGCGTCGGCCACCGGCCAGCGCATCGTCGCCCGCGCCACCAGCGGCGCACCGGTGCACGGCGCCCACGACATGTCGATCGTCGTCGGCGAGCGGGTGAGCGGCTGGGTCGCGGCCAACCGCCAGCAGGTGGTCAACTCGGATGCCCGGCTCGACCTCGGGCCGCTGGCGCAATCGGCGGCCCTGCACTACTGCGTGGCGACGCCGCTGGTCGACGGCGACCGCGTCGTCGGCGTGCTGACCGGCTACGCGACGGTGCCGTTCTCGGACGACGCCGCGGGGCAGCTCGCCGTCGCTCGCGCCGCGACTCGCGCCGGTGCTGGCCATGGCCTCCGACGCCGAAGAGGCAGCGCCGCGGCCGTCGCGCATCGGAATCCGCGCCGGCCGCGCCGATCTGCGCGTGGCCGTCAGCCGCTAGCAGACGCGGCCGCCGTCGCCGACGTGGTACGCTCCGCGCCATGAGTCGGCGGCGCCACGACGACCACCTCGACACTCGACTCGCGTCCTTGTTGTCGCGCGCGGCCTCGTGCCTCCCCGTCGCCGTCGCCGTGGCGGTCGCAGCCGCCGTCTCCGCCGGCGCCCAGACGGCCAGCCCCGACGACGCAGCGCACCGCGAGATCTTCAAGGAGCTGGTCGAGATGAACACGTCGCCCGACGGCGGCGACGTGTCGCGCGCGACGCGCGCGGTGGAGCAGCGGCTGCTCGGCGCCGGCTACACGCCGTCCGAGGTCGCGGTCGTCGGCCCCGCCCGCACTTGCGAGAACCTCGTGGCCACGCTGGCCGGTCGCGATCGCGCGGCCAAGCCCTTGCTGCTGCTGGCGCACCTCGACGTGGTGCCGGCGAAGCGGTCCGACTGGCGGTTCGATCCCGATGTGCTGCGCGAGGAAGGCGGCTGGTTCTATGGCCGCGGCGCCGTCGACAACAAGGCCGGCGCCTCGGTGCTCGTCGCCAACATGACGCGCTGGAAGCGCGACGGATTCGTCCCGGCCCGCGACGTCGTGATGGTGTTGACCTGTGACGAGGAGGGCACGGCCGAACAAGGCATGAAATGGCTGGTCGCCAACGTGCCGCGGCTGCGGGAGGCCGACTACGCCTTGAACACGGACGCCGGCGGGGTCAACCCGACCAGGAGCGGGCGCGCCGTCTTCGGGGCGCAGGCCGCCGAGAAGGTCTACGCCACCTTCACCCTCACCGCGACCAACCCCGGCGGACATTCCTCGGTGCCGCGCCCAGACAACGCGATCTACGCCTTGGCCACGGCGCTGCAGCGGCTGGCTGCGTTCGAGTTCCCGGTCGAATACAACGACGTGACCCGGTCGATGTTCGCGAGCACGGCCGCGATCGAAGCCGGCGAGATGGCCGACGACATGCGCGCCGCGGCGGCGGGCGCCACGTCCGGCCCGGCCATCGAACGGCTCGAGCGCGTCCCCTATCTCGCCGCTCAACTGCGCACCACCTGCGTGGCCACGATGCTGGCGGCCGGCCACGCCGAGAACGCCCTGCCCCAGTCGGCCACGGCCACGGTCAACTGCCGCATCGTTCCCGGTACCGACATCGCAGCGGTGCAGGCGACGCTCGTCCGGCTCACTGCCGATCTCGGGCTCACGATGCAGGTGATCTACGCGCCGATTCCGAGCCCGCCCTCGCCGCTGCGCGCCGACGTGATGCGCGCCGTCGAGCGGCTGGCCGCCGAGCAGTGGCCGGGCAGCGCGGTCGTACCCGAGATGTCGACTGGCTCCACCGACGGTCTGTTCCTGCGCAACCTTGGCGTGCCGGTCTACGGCGTGTCGGCGATCCTGATGGATCCGAACGATGACCGCTCGCACGGCCTCGACGAGCGGATCCCGGTGGCCTCACTCTACGCTGCCCGGCAGTATTGGGACCGGCTGGTCCGCGCGCTGAGCGCCAACCCGCTGATTGCCCAAGGGTGGTTCGAATTACGTAGGGCAGCACTTTAGTGCTGCCAGGAGGACACAGCTGCTGAGGCAGAGCTAAAGCTCTGCCCTACATCGAAGCGGCCGAGGCCCGAGGCAATTGCGCCAGCACCGCCGTGATCGACTCGCGCACGACGTCGACCAGGTGATCGAGATCGGCGTCGCTGGTGATGAGCGGCGGCGCGATGCAGATGCAGTCGAGGACCGCACGGGTATAGAGCCCGCGCTCGAGCATCGCCTCGGTCAGCTTGGCGGTGACGCCGAGCTCGGCGGCGTGCAGCTGCTTGGTCGTCTTGTCGGCGACGACCTCGACGGCCGCCATCAGCCCGAGGCCACGGACGTGGCCGACGCCGTCCATCGACTCCAGCTGGCGCAGCCGCGCCAGGAGCCGGGCGCCCGAGGCCTCGGCCCGGGCCACCAGCCCCTCACGCTCGAACAGGTCGAGGTTCGCCAGGGCGACGGCGCAGCAGGTCGGGTGCCCCGAATAGGTGAAGGCGTGCATCCAGCGCTTCGCCGGCGGCACGCCGTTCATCACCTCGCGCACGCGGTCCGACACGCCGATGCCGCCGAGCGGGATGTAGCCGCTGGTGATGCCCTTGGCGAACTGCATGATGTCGGGCTCGACGCCGTAGTGCTGCAGTCCGAACCAGCGTCCGGTGCGCCCGAACCCGGTGATCACGTCGTCGGCGATCAGCAGCACGTCGTACTGGTCGCAGATCTCACGCACCCGCCGGAAGTAGTCGTCGGGCGGCACGATGACGCCGCCGGCGCCCTGCACCGGCTCGGCGATGAAGGCCGCCACCGTGTCGGGGCCCTGGCGCAGGATCTCCGCTTCGAGCTTGTTGGCCGCGGCCACGCCGAGACTGGTGCCTGGCTCGGTGTTGACGAACCGGTAGGGATCCGGCGCCTCGATGTGGCTGAACCCCGGCACGCGCGGCTCGAACATCGGCCAGAACACCGACAGGCCGGTGGCGCTCATCGCCGCCAGCGTCAGGCCGTGGTAGGCGCGCTGGCGTGAGATCACCTTGACCTTGTCGGGCTTGCCGAGCGCCTTCCAGTAGAAGCGCGCGGTCTTGAACGACGTCTCCGACGACTCGGCGCCGCCGCTGGTGAAGAAGAACGTGTTGATCGACGGATAGGCGATGGCGCTGAGCCGTTCGGCCAGCTCGATTGCCGGGCCGTTGGTGCCGCCGGCATAGGCCGAGTGGAAGGCCAGCGTCGCCATCTGTTGTTGCGCCGCGTCGGCGAGCTCACGCCGCCCGTGGCCGACGTTGACGTTCCACAGCCCCGACAGCCCGTCGAGGTAGCGCTTGCCGGTGGAGTCGGTGATCCATGCGCCCTCGCCCTTCACCCACAGGCGCGTGGCGCCGTAGGCGGACGGGTGATGGAGCGGGTGCAGCAGATGGGCCTGGTCGGTAGCGAGGGTCGTGGTCATGGTCGGAGGTGGGCGCGGGCCGCGGTGAACGTGGACGAAGGATTCCCGGGCCGGGCCAGAGGATTCTAGCAGCCCACGATGACCATCAGGTGGCGCGCCGCCGGACGGCCCGGTCCCAGCCGCCCACGGCGCCAACCGGTCCGGTCGAGGTCACCGGTGCCACTGGCCGGCCGCAGGCGCCGTCTCCTCAGCCATGGTCAACTTCGAACCGCTGCTCACGGCACCGCTGGCGGTCCGGCTGCACGTCCTGACCGTCGTACCGGCGTTCGCACTCGGCACCTGGCTGCTGTTCTTCAGCACCAAGGGGACCCCGCGCCATCGCCTGGTCGGCAAGGTCTACCTGAGCCTGATGGCCGTGACCGCGCTGGCCGCGCTGTTCATCCGCTCGTTCAGCAGCGCCAGCCTCGACCTCGGGCCGTTCCGGGTCGGCCTGCTCCACCTGTTCGTGCCGTTGACGGCCCACGGGGTCTACGGCGCGCTGGCGACCATCCGCGCCGGGAACATCCCCGGTCACCGGTCGGCGATGCGCGGCCTCTACTTCGGCGGCCTCATCGTCGCCGGCCTGCTCGCCTTCGCACCCGGGCGGGTGATGTACCGGATGTTCTTCGGCTAGGTGATCGGGTTCAGCCGGCCGCTGGCACGCTCAACGAGAAGCGGCAGCCGCCGCCGTCGATGGCCGCCAGCTTCGAGCCCGCCGCCGTGGGCCTCGGCGATGCGCCGCGCCGCCGTCAGCAGCAGCGCGCCGGTGCTGCCCGCCGGGTGGGCCGCCCACGTCGGATCGAAGAAACGCGCCTGCACGGCGACCGGCACCCGGACCGCCGACTGCGTAATCTCCACGGTGCGGCTGGTGGTATCGACCCGCGGCGCGAAGGCCACGGTGATTCGGCCCGCGTCGCCGCGATCCTCGACCAGCGCCCGCACCGCCGCGAGGAGCGCGCCGACGGCGGTCGTCAAGAGCCGCTCGTCGCCGAACACCGGGGCCGCCGTCGCCGGCATCGTCATCGTCGGCGCGCCACCGGCCAGCCGGTACTCGGGCGCGAACGCCGCGGCCACCGCCCGGCACACCGCCACCAGATCCACCTCGTCGAGCGACGGCAGCGGATCGGACTGCAGCACGGCGGCGGCGTCGGCCGTCCAGCGGGCCCGGGCCGCTTCGGCCCGGGCGAGATCGATCGCGACGCGGTCGCGGAGCGGCCGGCCGCGCAGCGACAGATCGGCGAGCGACGCCTGAATCGACGCGATCGACGCCGCCAGAGCGGCGATCGGACCGGCGTCGGGCGGGCGCGTATCGGGCGCCGGGGCGGCCGCGGCAGCCGCTGGCGCTGCCGGTGCCACTGGCGGTTCCGGCGCGACCGCGGCGGCTGGCGGCGATGGCACCTGCGATGCGACCAGCGCCTCCACGTAGTGCGGCTCGTGGCGCATGCGGTACGACGGCGGCAGGCCTTCGCGGACCGGCGTCCGTTCGGCCGGAACCGCGACGACCGGCTCGTCGTCGTCGCGATCGAGATCGTCCCCGTCGGCGTCGTCTTCGAGATCGTCGTCGCGACGAACGCTGGCGGACTTCACCGGGACGTCCGATCCACGGGACGACCGGGCATACGGCGGCAGATAATCGGGAGCATCGGACACGGCGGGCCTCGCGAACGCTGGGGTTCGCCTAGTTTACCCCAGCGCCAGCGGCGGCGGGCATCACTGTTTCGTGATCGCGGCGCGAATCGCCCGTCCCGGGCGCGCGGCCGTGACCGCACCGCCATCGACGACGATCTCACCGCGCACGATGACGAACGGAATGCCGGCCGACGGGATCGACGCGTCCTCGTAGGTCGCGCGATCGATCACGGTGGCCGGATCGAAGATCGTCAGGTCGGCGTCGGCGCCGACCTTGACCCGGCCCTTCGCCGCCATTCCCGGCACCCGGCGCTCGAGGCGCCGCGCCGGCTCGACCGTCATGCGGCGCAGCGCGTCGTTCAGCGTCACGGCGCCCTCGTCGCGGACGTAGCGTCCGAGCACCTTGGCGTAGGTGCCCGAGGTGCGCGGATGGCCGCGGCCCTGCTCGATGAACCCGTCGCTGGCGATCATCGCCAGCGGACTGACGACGGCGGCCCGCGTCTGCGCCTCGGATCGGCCGTGGATGATCACCGTGCCGCCGGTCTCCCGCGCCGTGGCGAACGTGCGGCGGGTCAGCCGCTCGCCGCTCGAGACGAGCTGGTGCAGGCCGAAGCGGGCCTCGGGCCAGGTCCGCCAGTCGTCGAACAGGGCCGACTGGATCTCGGTCATGCCCGCGCCGTACGGGTACGCCTCGGTGGTCACGTCCTGCCCGGCGTCGCGCGCCGCCTGGATGTCGAGCAGGAACTGATCGATCTGGTCGCCGGCCGACGAGTTGACGTGGACGACGTGCAGCGCCGACCCGGCGGCCTTGGCCGCGGCGATCGTCTCGCGCAGGCCAGCCAGCTCGCCGCGCATGTGGATGTGCGCGGAAGCGCCGCCGGCGGCGGCGACGCGGAAGATCCGTTCGATCTCGGCCATCGGCGCCCCTGGCGTGTAGGCGCTGCCCAGGCCGACGGCCACCGCGCCCTGGGCGAGCCCAGCGCGCAGGATCGCTTCCATGGCCGCAATCTGCGCCTCGGTCGCGGTGCCGCTGCCGCCGACGCCGGCCGGCAGCAGCCCCTGGCCCGGGTCGCCCAGCACCTTCATCCGGGCCGGGATGTGGCCGACCGAGACGCCGTAGTTGACGATCTGCCCGGCCTGGCGCGCCCCGTACCACGCGTCGACGTCGCCGGTGCCAACCTCGAGCTCGAAGGCCGAGGTGACCCCGTCGCGCACCATCATCCGGTAGCTCTCCTCCTGCTGCCCGTGCTCGTGGAGGTCGATGAAGCCGGGCGCCACCACGTGACCGGCGGCGTCGATGACGCGAGTGCCGGTCAGCGGCGTCTCGGCGATTGCGGCAATCGTGCCGCCGCGGATGCCGACGTGCCGAACCGCGTCGAGGCGTGATTCCGGGTCGATCACCCGCCCGTTGGCGACGACCAGGTCGTAGGACTCGACCACCGGCGCTGGCGTCGAACATCCGGCCAGCGCGAGACACAGGGCAGGGATCAGGGACCAGGGACCAGGGATCAGGGAGCGCGGCCAACCCGCCATGACAGCGTGGCAGCGTGACAGCGTGACTCATGTTCCTTCCCCGGTCCCTGGTCCCCGGTCCCCGGTCCCTGCTATTTCGCCCGGGCCAGGTCCATCACCACGTCCATCTGGAAGCGGACGAAACGATGCAGCTCGGCGACCAGGATGCGCTCCTGATCGCTGTGCGCGCCGTAGCCCTTCTGCCCGTCCTCCGAGTCGAGCGCCGGGCCGATGCCGTAGCACTGCACGCCCTTGGAGCGGATCTGCGCCATGTCGGTGGCGCCGGTGCCCATCGTCGGCAGCGTCACGGTGTCGTAGTGCTTCTTGATCTGCGTTTCGATCGTCGTGAACGCCTCGGTGTTCAGTCGCGAGCCGCCGGCCGGGCGATAGCGATCGCGGAACCACCGCACCTCCACTTTCGGATCGTTGACGACCTTGCGCACCTGCTCGAGGAACGCGTCCTGGTTCTCGTCGGGGTGCAGCCGCACGTCGATCGTCGCCTTGGCTTCCGACGGGATCACGTTGTAGCGGAAGCCGGTGGTCATGATCGTCGGCACGAGCGAGGTGTGGGTCATCGACCAGTGGGTGGGCTCGTTGACCAGCATCCAGTCCTCGACCGGGCCGTGCACCTTCGGGTCGGGGTTGAGCAGGTCGCGGTAGCGCTTGGCGGTCTCGGCGTCCGAGGTCGAGGCGAGCTGCTTGAAGTACGACGCGGTCGTCTCGTTGAGGCGAAGCGGCGGTTTCCACGACCCGATGCGGCCGACCGCGGCCGCCACCGCCAGCACCGCGCTGTTCTGGTTCGGCACCGACCCGTGGCCGGCCGGTCCGGTGACGATGAGCTCGATCGGCCGCGGCTCCTTCTCGGTGGTGCCGATGTTGGCCTGCTTCACCTTGCCGCCCGAACGCTGCACGCCGCCGCCCTCGGCCAGGCAGAACTCGGCGTCGATGGCCTCGAAGTGGTTGTCGATCATGAACTGGGCGCCGACCTCCGGCGCCCCTTCCTCGCCCGACTCGGCCAGCAGGATCACGTCGCGGTCGAGCGCCGCCTTGGTGCGATGGAGCTGCAGGACCAGCATCAGCCCGGCGACCAGGTTGTCCTTGTCGTCGACGGTGCCGCGGCCGTAGACGTAGCCACCGTCGAGCGCGGCGCCGAACGGCGGGAACGTCCACTTCTTGGCGTCGATGGTGACGACGTCGGTGTGGCCGAGGACGAGGATCGGCCGCTTCTTGCCGTTGCCCTTGATGCGGGTGACGAGGTTGGGCCGCTGCGGATCCTTGGCGAACACCTGGTAAGGGATGCCCTCGCCGTCGAGCACCTTCTTCAGGGTACTCGACGGCGCGGATCTCGTTGCCCGGCGGGCTGCTGGTGTCGAGCTGGACCAGGGCCTGGAAGTGCTTGAGGGTCTCGGCCTCGAGGGCGGCGGTGCTGCCGGATTGTCCGCTCGTGAGGCTGGTGGCGACGAGGATCGCGCCGGCGGTGGCGAGAAGTCGCGTGTGCATGGCGCCCATACTACACAACGCCCGCGCTATGATCCGCCGCATGATTCGTGGGTGGTTGGCGGCGTTCTTGTCGGTGGCGCTGCTGCCCGGCTCTGCCCCGTCACAGACCGCGCCCGGCGCCGGCCCGCCGCAGACGCAGGAAGACGACTACACGCGCTACGAGCTGCTGGCGCCGGGTACCGGCCAGTTCCGCATCCTCTATGAAGTGACGGCCACGCGAGCGGGCGCCCCGTTCTTCTTCAACGCCATCCGCCGCGGCAGCGTCGCCACCGACGAGCGGGTGTTCGACGCGGCCTCCGGGCAGCCGCTCAAGTGGGAAGTGGTCAGCGGCGCGCAGGCCCGGGCCGAAGGTCATCCGCAGGCCGACCTCGACACCGAGTGGATCAAGGTGTACCTGGCGCGGCCGGTTCCCGCCGGCGGCGAGGCGCGAGTCGTCATCGACAAGACCTACAAGGACGACAAGAGCTACTACCGGCAGGGCGACGCCATCGTCTTCGACCGATCGCTGGGCATCCGGCGCAACGCCGTCGTGTTGCCGCCGGGCTATCGACTCGTGAGCTGCAACGTGCCGTCGCAAGTCCTGTCGACGCCGGACGGCCGGGTGCTCATCGCGTTCCAGAACCCCGGACCCGCCGCGGCGCCGCTGGTCATCAAGGCGGTGCCCGGCCTGGCGCCGTTCACGCCGTCGTGGCCGACCCGCGCCGGCGCCCCGGTGGCGACCGCACGGCCCTCGCAGGGCGCGCGGCTCGTCGAACGGGCCCGCCAGGATCGCGAGATCGTCTACCGCCTGCAGGCGCCCGACAGCCACGGCTTCGAGGTCGAGTACGACGTCACCGAATCGCGTCCCGGTGTCGGCCATCTCTTCGAGATTGCCCGTCCGGGGAGCACCGTGTCGCGGCCGGGCGCGCGCAATCTCGATACCGGCGACACGGTCGCCGTCGAGACGATGACTGGCGCGACGCTCCGCACAAAGGGCCTCGACCCCGGTGAACCGGTTGCCGCCGACGGCCAGGTCGTGGTCGTGACGTTTCCGCCGGTGGCCGCCGGCCGCTCGGTGCGACTGCGTGTCACGGCGACGATCGTCGATGCCGGCGGATATGGCCTGGACGGCGACGAGCTCGTGTGGGACCGCGTCTTCGGCCGCCCGCGCAACGTGGTCGTGCTGCCGCCGGGCTGGACCGTGACGGCGAGCGCCATGCCGGTCGTGGTCGACGAGACCGGTGACGGCCGGCAGCGCCTGACCTACGAGAACGCACGCCCGGACGAAATGCAGGTGCTCATCCGCGCCCGCCGAACGCGCTGAGGCGCGGGCGGCACGTAGGGCAGAGCTTCAGCTCTGCCGGGAAGGCAGCACTAAAGTGCCGCCCTACGCGACGCGGCTCTAAAGAGCCGCCCTACGAAAAGCGACTTCCCCACCAGCGCTCGAAGCGCGGCGTCAGCCACAGCACCCACGGCACGAGGGCGGCGCCGGCGATGAGGTCCACGACCCAGTGGTGGCGCAGGTAGACCGTCGAGACGAGCAGCCCGACGACGAACACGAGCAGGATCGGGAAGTACCAGCGAAGGTAGCGCCAGGCGTAGACCAGGCTGAGGCAGCTCACCGCCGAGTGGAGGCTGGGAAAGGCGGCCCGCGCGGCGTGGTTGGGCATCATCTCGATCAGCGCCTGCTGGAAGTTGGCGATCGGTCCGCCGCGCAGGGTGACCGAGAACATCCCCAGCGACTCCAGGTAGAGCCGCGGCGGCGCGGCCGGGAACAGCAGATAGAGGACGTAGCCGGAGTAGAAGCAGAGGATGGTGCCGAGCAGCACGTGCCGCGCCTGGTCGCGCTTGCCGGCGAACCACAACAGCAGGACGACCGACGGCGCCACCAGATAGAAGTTGGCGTAGAAGAGGGTGAAGAACTCGGTGCGCGCCGAGGTGATGTAGCGTTCGGCCCACACCACCGGCTGGCCGCCGAAGAGCCACTCCTCCGCCGCCGTCAGGTAGTGGTGGATGTCGTGCGGGTTCACGAAGCGGACCGTGTCGTGCAGGTTGGTGTAGACCGCGATGCACATCACGAACGGCAGGATCGTGCGGAAGAACTCGGCGGCGGCCAGCCAGCGCGGCGAGCGCGGCGACGGGCGCCGCAGATAGCGCTCGATGCCGGCGACGACGCCGGCCAGGAGGAGCACCGCGGCCAGCCGCGCCAGCCCGCCTTCGATGCGGCGCGAGCTCACCCCGCGCGCGGCGAGGTCGACGTTGGCGTAGATGGTGACGAGTGCCGAGGCGACGAAGCCGAGGACGAGCAGCCCTTCCTCGGGACGAAGCCGCCGCAGCCACGCGCATCGCGCTTCAGAGTACCACTGGCCCGCAGGGGCCGGCCCGATCAGGGGCCGGCCGCCTCGAGCCGGGGACCTCACCGCCAGTCGGTCGGACGCGGCGCGCCGCCGGGGCGGTGCTGGCCCTTGCGATGCGGGCGCGGGCCGGGCCGGCCGAAGCGGCCGCCGGGACGCGGCGACGGGCCCCGCCCTTCGACGGTGCGGCGCGCGTGGCCGTCGGGCCGGGCGGGCGCGTCGTGGGTGCGGCCGGCGGCTCGAACCGCGGCCACCGAGGCCGCGAACGCCGGCAGCGCTCCCCGTTCGATCGGCGACGGCAGCAGGCGCTGGATGTCGTTCAGCAGACCGCGCTCGGCGTTGGTCGCCAGCGAGATCGCCTCACCCGCCAGTCCGGCCCGGCCGGTGCGTCCGACGCGGTGGATGTAGTCCTGCGCGACCAGCGGCAGGTCGTAGTTGACGACCAGCGGCAGCCGCTCGATGTCGAGGCCGCGAGCCGCCACGTCGGTGGCGACGAGCACGTGCACGCGCCCGGCCTTGAAGTCGCCGAGCGCCCGCTTGCGCGCGCCCTGGGTCTTGTCGCCGTGGATCACCGCGGTGCGCAGGCCGGCGGTCTCGAGGTGCCGGCCGACGCGGTCCGAGCCGTGCTTGGTGCGGCAGAACACCAGCGTCTGTCGCCCCGGCTCGGAATTCAGCACGTGGGTCAGCAGGTCCTTCTTCTGTTCCTGGGCCACCGCGTACACCTTGTGCACGACGGTGGCGGCGACGACGTGTTCGGGCGCGACGTCGATGCGCACCGGCTCGCGCATGAAGGCCTTGGAGATCTTGATGATCTCGGGCGAGAGCGTCGCCGACAGCATCATCGTCTGGCGCGCGGCCGGCACGGTCGTCATGACCCGCTTGAGCGGCGGCAGGAACCCCATGTCGAGCATCCGGTCGGCCTCGTCGAGCACGACGATCTCGACCGCGCTCAGGTCGATCGTGCGGCGGTCGAGGTGGTCGATCAGGCGGCCCGGGGTCGCCACCACGATGTCGACGCCGCGGCGCAGGGTCCGCACCTGCGGCATGATCGGCTCGCCGCCGACCAGCGTCATGCCGCGCAGGCGAGTGCCCTGCCCGAGGCCGCGCAGGGCGTCGTGCACCTGGAGCGCCAGCTCGCGCGTCGGCACCAGCACCAGGGCGCGCGGGCGGGGCGACTCACTGATGACGACCTGCAGCCGCTCGATCATCGGCAGCCCGAAGGCGGCGGTCTTGCCGGTGCCGGTCTGCGCGCGGGCCAGCACGTCGCGGCCCTGAAGGGCGGGTGGAATGGCTTCGGCCTGCACGGGCGTGGGCGTGGTGTAGCCCAGGCGTTCGAGCGGACCGGTAGGACGGGGCGAGAGCCCCAGGGAGGCAAATGGCATGAACGACTCTCCGAGAACTGCCTGGAGCGTCGTTGGTCGCCCGAGGTCTGTCACTGATTAACGAGGAACCCTACGCGTTCGGCCGTCCTGATGACGGCGTCGGCGTCCGAACGACGACTCCGGTCGCAACTTCCTCCCGCGCGGTGGTCGTGTGCCGATGAGCGGCGGCCACGCGCGGGGTGCACCCCTTGATGAGCTGTTCCGTGCGCATCGCACAGACCACCACGAACTCGAACGCGGACATGTGGTCCGGACGCTCTATCACGTGACGCTCCGATGGCCGGGACGACGTCCTGGCCCGAGGTCGCCCCGAGGGACGACACTGGTGAACGGCTCGATGCTTTGGGGTGACTCGCGGACTCGGACATGAACCCGCGCAAAGAAGCGAGGTCATCAGTATAACGCATTCCGGCCCAGCCCGACCGCCGGCTCGCCCGGGTGCCGGCCGTGGCGGTATGCTTGTGGCCCGGGATGCGGCCGCGGCAGCCAATCCCGGCCGGAAATCGGCGAAGGAGACGGCGCGTGGCACGGTGGACACGACTGGTCGGAACGATGGCGGCAACGCTGGCCGCGCTCGGCGCGGTGGTCCTGGCGGCCGACCGCATCTTCACCAACCCCAAGGTCGAGCCGCACCTGCGGGCGCTGTTCCCGAAGGCGGCGGCGTTCTCGCCGCTCGAGGGCACGCCGCTCCATTTCAAGGCCTACGCCGCCGACCCCAAGACGACCCCGAACCCGCCGCTGCTCGGCTACGCCTTCTGGACCACCGACCTCGTGCCCAACGAGTACGGCTACCACGGGCCGATCCACATCCTGGTCGGCATGGACCTCACCGGCATCCTGTCGGGCGCCATCGTCGACTACGACTCGGAGCCGTACGGCTACTTCTCGGTGCAGCCGCCGGAGTTCGCCGCCCAGTTCGTCCGCAAGAGCGTGCGCGCGCCGTTCCAGGTCGGCGGTGACGTGGCGGCGGTGTCGCGGGCGACGATCACCATCTCGAGCGCCACCCGCGCCATCCGCGACAGCTCGCGGGCGATGGCCAAAGCGTTCCTGAACCCGGCCAACGTCAAGCCGTGATCCAGCCGGCCGACGATCCCTGGGGATTCGAGGAAGCGCCGGTCGAGACCTGGAACGACCTGCTCTCCGCCCAGGCGATCGACCTGGTGCCGCTGGCGGCGTTCCTGCTGCTCGCCTACGTCAGCTTCCACCGCAAGAGCGTGCGGCTCAAGTACGCCACGCTCGCCGTGTCGGTGGCCTACATGGGCCTGTACAAGAGCAACCTCTTGTCGATCACCGACATCTTCCGCGTCGTCGACTGGAGCTTCCCGCCCTTCGCCCACAACCTCGCCTGGTACCTGTTCGCGGGATTCACGCTCGCCTCGACGGTGCTGTGGGGCCGCTTCTACTGCGGCCGCGTCTGCGCCTACGGCGCGTTCACGCAGCTGATGGACGCGGCGCTGCCCCAGGGCTGGCGGGTCGAGGTGCCGAAGGCGCTCGAAGCCCGGGCCGGATGGATCAAGTTCGGCATCCTGGCCGCCGTGCTCGGCTACTACGCCGTGACGCACAACACGATGGTCTACCGCTACGTCGAGCCGTTCTGGATGTTCGGCCGCTCCGAGACCTCGGTGGTGCTGTGGGCCGGCCTGGGCGTGCTGCTCGTGGCGACGGTGTTCGTGCGCAACCTCTACTGCCGCTTCCTGTGCCCGCTCGGCGCCGCGATCGGCCTGGTGTCGCTGGCCACCGTCTTCAAGATCAAGCGCTGGTCGGAGTGTTCGACCTGCCGCATCTGCGAGAAGACCTGCGAGTGGGGCGCGATCGACGGGCCGCGGATCCTGGTCACCGAGTGCGTGCGCTGCGACGACTGCGAGCGGCTCTACGCCGACACCGTCAAGTGCCCGCACTGGCGGATCCTCGACTACAAGGCGCGTAAGGGGCGGGACGATCCCCCTTACGCCCGTCCGGGGCTAGCGGACTCGCGGCTAGCGGCTAGGGACTCGGGTCAGCGGCTGTGTCACGCGCGTCCGCTGCTGATCCCGCCGTCACGCTACGGTGTGATAGTGCGACGGCGTCGGTGCTCTAGCCGCCAGCCGCTAGCCCCGAGCCGCTTCAAGCGTCACGGCGTCGGCGGCCTGGTGACCACGAGTCGCTGGCGAAGGCCGCTGGAAACCAGGACGCGGTTGTCGGCGCTCACGATCACCGCCTCGACATCGGGCAGACGTTCGACCAGCGCCATGCCGCGTTCGGGTCCGAGGATGAACACGCCCGTCGACAGCCCGTCGGCCACGGTGGCCGTGACGGGCGACGATCGTCACGCTGCGGCAACCGCGCGCCGGCCCGCCGGTGCGCGGATCGAGGATGTGGTGGTAGCGGACGCCGTCCTGCTCGAAGAACCGCTCGTAGTCGCCGGACGTGCTGAAGGTGGCATCGGCGCAGGTCGACGGTGGCGAACGGCGTGTCGGCCGGACCCGCGCGGATCCTGGATGCCGAGGCGCCAGGCCACCTCGCCGTTGGCGCCGCCGACGTAGATGTCGCCGCCGGCCTGCACCATGAAGTCGCGCAGGCCGGCCGCGCGCAGCATCGCCACCGCGCGGTCGACCGCGTAGCCCTTGCCGATGCCGCCGAGGTGCACCCGCATGCCGGCACGCGCGATGACGGCGGTGCCCGGGCCCGGCGTCGACGCGCACCTGCGCGGTAGTCGACCAGGGGCCGGCGCGCGGCCATCTCCGCGGGCGTCGGCACGCGGTTGTCCTGGTCGTGATCGAACTTCCAGATGTCGGCCAGCGCGCCGAACGTCACGTCGAACGTGCCGTCGGTCCATTCGCTCACCTGCCGGGCCGCCTCGAGCACCCGCCGTGTGTCCTCGTGGACCGGCACCGGCCCCTGCCCGGCCGCCGCGTTCAGCCGCAGCACGTCGCTCCCCTCGCGCCACACGCTCAGCAGCCGCTCGAGCCGATCGAACTCGGCGAAGACGCGGCCGAAGGCGGCGCGGGCCGCCGCCTCGTCGGCGGTCCACGCGGTGAGATGCAGGATCGATCCCATCGCCAGCCGCTGTTCGTCCACCCGCCGCGCCGGCGGCGGCGTGGCGTCGCGGGCGCAGGCGGCGGAGCTGGCCAGCGCCGCGAGCAGGATCAGCGAAGGGCCGGAGCGGTGCATCTGGACATATGCTAATCGCCGACCCGACGCCGGCCCTTCATCGATCGGATGTGCCTTCCATGTCACGCCTGCCCCGTCTGTTCCTGGCGCTCCTCGCGCCGTCGCTCGTCCTCGCCGCCGGCGTCGCCCAGGCTGGCGTGACCCGCCTCGAGATCGTGCGTCGTGAGGTCGTGCTGAACGGCCAGGCGTTCGGCGCCGCCGGTCCGTACGAGAAGCTGGTCGGCCGCGTGCACTTCGCGCTCGACCCGCGCCTGCCGCAGAACCAGGGCATCGTCGACCTGGCCCTGGCGCCGAAGAACGGGCAGGGGCTGGTCGAGTTCTCCGCCGACTTCTACCTCTTGAAACCGGTGGACCCCGGGCGCGGCAACGGCCGCCTGTTCTACGAGGCCGGCAACCGCGGCAGCAAGCGGATCCTGCCGGTCTTCCAGAACGCCGCCGATTCCGCCGATCCGACCACCGCCGCCGAGTTCGGCAACGGCGCGCTGATGCGCCAGGGCTTCACGCTGCTGTGGATGGGATGGCAATGGGACGTGCCGGCCGGGACGGATGCGGATGGCCATCCCGATCGCCACCGCCGGCGGCCAGCCGATCACCGGGCTGGTCCGCGGCAACTTCATCCCCGGCGCCAACGCGACCGTGGCCGCCATCGCCGACCGCAACCACGAGGCCTACCCGGTCGTCGACCCCGACAGCTACAGCGCCGAGCACGTCCTCTACGTGCGCACGCTGCCGAGCGACGCGCCGCAGGTCGTGCCGCGGGCCCGGTGGCGCTTCGCCAGTGCCGGCACGATCACGCTCGACGGCGGTTTCTCGGCCGGCCGCATCTACGACGTCGTCTATCGCGCGCGCGATCCCCGCGTCGTCGGCGTCGGGCTGAGCGGCACGCGCGACCTGGTCAGCTTCTTCAAACACGCCACCGCCGCCGAGGGCAATCCGATGCCCGGTGTGCGGCTGGCGATCGGCTGGGGCGTGTCGCAGACGGGCCGGTTCCTGCGCCACTTCGTCTACCAGGGCTTCAACGAGGACGAGCGCGGACGCATCGTCTTCGACGGCGTGTTCGATCAGGTCGGCGGCGCCGGCCGCGGCTCCTTCAACCACCGCTTCGGGCAGCAGTCACGCGATCAGCTCCAGCACTTCAACATCCAGTACCCGGTCGACATGTTCCCGTTCACCGACGAGACCGAGACCGATCCGGTGACCGGACAGAGCGACGGCCTGCTCGAACGGGCACGGCGTTCGAACACCGTCCCGAAGATGGTCCACCTGCTCACCAACTCGGAGTACTTCAACCGCGCCGGCTCGCTCGTCCACACCGACGTGACCGGCACCCGCGACGTCGCGCCGCCCGACTCCAGCCGCATCTACATGGTGGCGTCGGCGCCCCACATCGTCGGCGCGTTCCCGCCCGGTCCGTTCGGCGACAAGGACTTCGTCGGCCAGGCGGCGATGAATCCGCTCGTCTACGCGCCGGTGCTGCGGGCCGTGTTCCGGGCCCTCGACGCCTGGGTGGCCGACGGCACGGCCCCGCCGCCCAGCCGCCATCCGCGCATCGCCGACGGCACGCTGGTCGCACCCGACGCGGCCGGGTGGCCGGCGGTGCCCGGGGTGCGGCTGCCGGCGGCGCCGATGACGACCTACCGGCTCGACTTCGGTCCGGAGTGGTCGAAGGGGATCGTCACCAAGGAACCGCCCGGGCTCGGCGCCCCGTTCGTCAGCCGCGTGCCGGCAGTGGACGAGACCGGCAACGACCGCGCCGGTATCCGCCTGCCGCAGATCGAGGTGCCGCTCGCCACCCACAGCGGCTGGAACTACCGGCAGCCGTCGATCGGCGCACCGGATCGCCTGGCCAGCGAGATCGGCTCGTACCTGCCGCTGGCGCGCACCAAGGCCGATCGCGAACGGACCGGCGATGCGCGCCGATCGATCGCCGAGCGCTATGCCAGCCGCGAGGACTACCTGGGCCGGATTGCGGCGGCGGCGCTGGCCCTGGTCGACGAGCGCTTCCTGCTGCCCGAGGACATGCCGGACGATGATCGCCCAGGCCGCGAAGCACTGGGACTGGGCGACGCGGGACCGAGGACTAGGGGCTGGGTCCAGGGACAGGGACAAGCGGCTGCACGCTGTGCGCATCGTCGCGCTGCCCGCGGGATGCTCGTCTGCGCGTTGGGCTTAAGTGCTCGCGTGACCACGTGACGCGTCGAGTTCCGTGCCCTAGTCCCTAGTCCCTAGCCCCGCCGTCTAGAACATGAACCCGATGTCGGTGACGCCGCCGAAGTTCCCCAGGTTCGGGAACGTGACGGCGAGCTCGGCCGGCGAGGCGCCGAACCACTTGCCGAGGGTCGCGCCGAACTGCGAGGTCGAGATCGTCGGAATCCAGACGCCGCGGTTGTTGGCGTCGTCGGGCCCGCCCAGGGCGAGTTCGGGGAAGCGGCCGTAGATGCCCGGCCGCACGGCGCCGCCGAGCACGAACTGGTGCCCGCCCCACGCGTGGTCGCTGCCGGTGCCGTTGGGCTGCAGCGTCCGGCCGAACTCCGACTGCGTGAAGGCCGTCACCTTGGTCGGCAGGCCGATCTCCTCGGTGGCGATGTAGAACGCCGCCATCGCCCCCGACAGCTGCTGCAGCAGGCTCTGGTGGTTGAAGTCCTGCGAGGTGTGGGTGTCGAAGCCGCCCATCGAGCAGAAGAACACCTGGCGGCCGGGGCCGATCTGCGAGCGCAGCTTGATCAGCTTGGCGACCTCGCGCAGCTGCGTGCCCAGGCCGGTGCCGGGAAACACGGTGTTGATGGTCGACGCGGCGCCGGTGCCGGCCAGCGTCTCGGCGAGCTGCAGGCCGTCGGCGAACGCCGAGTTCGTCGCCGTGCGCAGCGGGTGGCCGCCGTCCATCGCCAGCATCGCCGCCACCGCCTGCTTGCGGGCGGTGGCCGCCGACGACGGCGAGATGTTCATGCCCGACAGCCCCAGGCTGGCGCCCGGCGGAATCACGTTCGGGCGCGTTGCCGCTGCTCTGCAGGAACGTCGCCGCCGACGACACCGAGATCGCGCCGAGCGTGTCGTTGACGCCGAACACGTCGAGCAGCCGGCCGCCCCAGCCGCCGCCGACGATGTTCGAGGTCGCCGTCTGCGCCTGCAGCGTCTGATCCGAGTGCGAGAAGAGGTTGCTGGGCGCGAGCTGCCCGGCCTGGTACTGCGGCGCGCGTCAGCGGACGTTCGAGGGCGCCGGTGTTGAGGACGATCGCCAGCTTGCCGAGCGTGAAGGCGGAGTGCAGCTCGGGCATCGCGTTGAACAGCGCGTACTGGTTGCCGGCGGCGTCGGCGATCGCCGGCATCAGCCGGGCGGGCGTGAGGGCCAGCCCGGCGCGCAGGCTCTGGTAGGCGGTGTACTTCGCCGCGTCGACCGGCACGACCGTGTTGTTGCAGTCGTTGCCGCCGAACATGTAGATGCAGACCAGCGCCTTGTAGTCGCTGACCGGCGCGGCGAAGGCCTCCGAGACGAAGAGCCGGCGCGTCGGCCCGAACCCCAGCCCGGTGAGACCGAGGGTGGCGAGCCGGGCGCTCAGCTTGATGAAGTCGCGGCGGGCGGGCGTATGCGTATGCATGGCGATTCTCGGAGACGGGCCTAGGGAACGACGACGGTCTGGAAGGCGGTGGTCGGGCCCGACGCCACACGCGCTCACCGCCCGGACGCTCAGGTTGTAGGTGCCCGGCGGCGCCGCTGCCGCAAAGCCCAGCCCGGTCACCGGGAACACGCCGGTGATCGACCCGGTCACGGTGAGGTGGTAGCCGTGCGCCGGCGTGCCGCCCGCCGGCGGCTCCCAGGACATCACCACGGTGTTGCCGACGCGGGTGGCGAAGTAGTTCGAGGGCACACGCGGCGCCGCACAGTTGTTGCTGGGCGAGGTCACGGTCACCGACGACGACTGGTTGCTCGCCCCGGCCGCATTCAGGGCCCGCAGCCGCAGCGTGAAGGTCCCTTGCGGCATCGCCGGCACCGAGAACGACTCGCCGAACGGCAGCGGCATGGTCGACGTGAACCCGCCGGTGACGTCCATCGCCAGCGACGTCGGCGCGCCGCCGGCATAGGTGTTGCGCCACGCCAGCCACATGGACGTCGACTTGACCGCGGCCTGGAAGTTGGTCGGCGGCGACGGCCGCTGCGGCACGTTGACGTAGACCCGAATCTCGTTCGACGGCAGGCTGAGCTGACCGCCGCTCATCGCCCGCAGCCGGATGAAGAACGAGCCGGACGGGGCGGCGAAGGTGAATTGCGCCGCCGGACTCCCGGTCGGCAGCGTGGCGATCGGCTGGGCCGGGCTGACGCCGCCTTCGAGCAGATAGCCGGTCGGCGCCGGGCCGATCGACGGCGGCGTCCAGCGCAGCGTCAGCATGTTGCCGTTGATGTAGGCCGCGGTGAGCCCGGTCGGCGACTGGACGGTGGTCGGGATGACGCCGCCGGCGCTGAAGCCGCCGCCGTAGACCGTGTATTCGCTGGAGATCGCCGCCAGGTAGATGGCGCCGATCGCGCGCTGATTGGGATCCGACGCCGGCACCGCCGACGTCGCGGTGATCAGCACCTGACGCAGCTGGCTCGACATCCGGCCCATCATCAGCCGCTGGTTGACCATGTCGACGAGCGCGGCGGGATCGCCCGCCGCCGCCTGGAAGGGCGCCCGGTCGATGGCGTAGGCCGAGCCGTACTGGCCGGTGATGATGCCGTAGATGAAGTTGGCGCGCTGAATCGCCAGCGCCGGCGGATAGAGCTGGAACTCCGGGCCGAAGTAGGTGGTCTGGCCGGGGATCAACGCCGTCGGCTGGTAGAAGCTGAAGACCGTCGCCGGCGTCAGCACGCGCTGGCTCAGGTTCGAGAACACGTTCTGGAAGCTGTTGGGATCGCCGATCGTCGCCCCGAGCGCCCGCCCGAAGCCGATCACGTGCAGCACCGGGTCCTTGAGGCGGCCGTGCTCGACCATCGTCGGGTTGAGGGCCTCGGGGTCGAGCAGCACGGCACGCACCACCGCTGCCAGGTCACCGCGCACCCCGGCGCCGTTGTTGATGAACGCGGCCGACACCCGGGCGACGTAGGCCGGGCTGGGGTTCGAGGTGACCATCGAGCGGATCAGCCGCGTGGCGATGAACGGCGGCACGTTCGGATGCTGGAAGATGTTGTCGACCACCCATTCGAGGTCCTGCGGTGCGGTCAGGCCCGCCGGCGTGACGACCCCGCGCAGCAGCGCCTTGGGGTCGGTGTCGTGGCGGGTGGCGTTCGAGGTCGGCACCAGAACGCCGACGAAGTATTCCGGGTTCGAGTTGCCCGAGGTGGCGCCGGGGCGCGGCGGATAGGTCCAGCCGGTGAGGGCGCGGGCGAAGTTGGCGATGGTGGCCTGGCTATAGCTGGGGATCGGCTGTCCGCCGCCGTCGAGCTTCTGGCTGCCGTCGTTGTTGAGATCCCAGGTGCCGATCGAGAACAGCTGCAGCAGCTCGCGGGCGTAGTTCTCGTTGGGCGAGGTCGTCGTCGTGGCTTTGCGGTTGAAGACGTTGTCGAGGTACTTGCCCATCGTCGGGCTGAGCGAGACGTCCTTGAGCAGCGTGCGGAAGTTGCCGAAGGCGTTACGCGACAGCAGCCGGACCCACGGGGTCAGCTCGTCGCCGGTGGTGACCTTGTTGGCCGAGACGACGATCGTCTGACTCAACGCGAAGATCATCCGCTGGCGCAGCTGGTCCGGCCCGGTCGCCATGTTGAGGAACAGCTGCGACCGCACCGCGTCGCCGTTGAGCCCGTCGGGCAGGGGGCTCTCGGGCAGCGCCATCTGCTGATCGATCCAGGCCGCCGGCCCCGTCGACTGCACCGACACGACCTCGAGGGCGGTCGGGCCGAAGGAGGCCTGCTCGAGGAAGTGCACCGCGGTCGTCGCGTTGACGCCCTGCGCGTGGCCGATCTGCGCACTCATGGACGAGATTGCGACGAAGACCGTCAGAAGTGCAATTCGTGCATGCCGGCCGCGAACGCGGCTCGACCGCGCGGTCCTGGCGAAATCAGGCCGTACTCGTGGCACATTCATGCGCCCATCCTCGATGAGAGATTGCTCGTGGGGTGGCTGAGCCGTCCTCGTCAAGGCAGGATGTGTGCCAGGCGGACTGCGAGCGGGGAGCGGGGCCCGGCCCCCGACAATTTCAAAAGTGTGCGCGGGCCGCGCGGTCGCTACGCCGGCGGACCGGCCAGGTAGTACTGCCGGTACATCCCGCGGCGAAACAGCCATCCGCCGAGGGGACCGAGCCAGCCGAGGACGTGGTACATGTGCCCCAGGTCCATCAGCTCGATCAGGTTGCCGTCGAAATCTCGTACGAAGAAGAACGAGTGGCCGCGCGGCGAGCGCTCGGGCGCGCTGACGATCTCGACGCCCTTGCTCTTCAAATGGTCATGCCACTTCTGTAAGTGGCGCACGTTGAAGGAGAAGTGCGTGAGGCCGATGCGGTTCCACGGGATGGCCACCGGTGGCTGGGCCGGCTCGAAGGCGAAGATCTCGAGCACGCCGCCGCCGGGCACGCGGATCCATCCGATCTTGCAGCGCGGCGCCGGCGCGTCGACGCCGAAGAACGCCTTGATCCGCTCGGGCGGCGTGTCGGCGACGCCGACCAGCGGGCAGCCGAACATCTCCCAGTAGAAGCGGACGGCGGCGTTGAAGTCGGAGACGGTGAGGCCGACGTGGCTGAAGCTGCGGGCGCGCATGAAGAGTCCCCTAGCGAAGGTCCGTCCGCCGGATGTGATCGGCCACGCGCAAGGCCTGGGCGACGATCGTCAGGCCGGGATTGACCGCCGCCGACGACGGGAAGAACGAGGCGTCGACGGCGAACAGGTTGTCGACGTCGTGGCTGCGGCAGAACGGGTCGAGCACCGAGGCCGACGGGTCGGTGCCGAAGCACAGCGTGCCGCACTGATGCGTGGTGTTCTTGCTCAGGTGCGAATGGCTCATCACCTTCCAGAACCCGACCCGCTTCAGCAGCCGCGTCATCTCGGCCACCAGCTGGCGGTGTGCGGTCACGTTGTTGGGACGGTAGTGGAGGTGGATGCGGCCGTTGCCGTCGACGAGCACGCGATTGTCGGGATGCGGCAGGTCCTCCGACATCGCCAGCCAGTCGACGCCGCGCGCCACCCAGGCCTCGTAGGCCGACAGCGGAATGCGCGGGATGATCGTGTCGCCGACCACCTTGGCCATGATGCCGTGGGTACGGCCCTGCGACTGGATGTGGCCGAGCGGATGAGCCGCGCCCGGGCCCGAGAAGTAGTAGTCGTTGATGGCCACCGTTTTCTGGAACACCGTCGGGTTCTTCTGGAACGGATGGAAGCCCTGCATCATCGTGGCGAGGTGGGCCATGTAGCGGCGGCCGACCAGCCCCGACGAATTCGCCAGGCCGTTGGGGTGGCGATCGGACCGCGACTGCAGGAGCAGCGCCGCCGAGTTCACGGCGCCGCACGACACGACGACGAGGCCGGCCTGCACCAGCGTCACCTCACCGGCCCGCTCGACCTCCACGGTCTGCACCCGCCGGCCGGTCGCGTCGGTGAGCAGGCGTCGCGCCCGGGCGCCGGTCCACAGCTCGACCCCGGGGTGCGCGAGCGCCGGCTGCACGCAGCACACCTCGGCGTCGCTCTTGGCGTGCTGCTGACAGGGGAACGAATTGCAGGTGTTGCACAGCCGGCAGCCGCCCTCTTCGCCGGGGCGCAGCAACCCGAGCGGCAACGGTGAGGGATGCAGGCCCTCGCCGCGGAGCTGCTCGACGATCGCGGCCATGCGCGGCGCGTGCGGCACTGGTGGATGCGGAAACGGGCCGCGTGGCGGGTCGGTCGGATCGGCGCCGTGAAGTCCGCGCACCGCGAACAGCCGTTCGGCACGGTCGTAGTACGGCGCCAGGGTGTCGTAGTCGATCGGCCAGGCTGGCGACACGCCGTCGAGATGCGCCAGCTCGCCGAAGTCCTCCCGCCGCAGCCGGTAGAGCACGCCGCCCCAGAACTTGGTGTTCCCGCCCACGCAGTAGTGCATGTAGGGCTGGAAGTCGGCGCCGCGCTGGTCGACCCAGTGTTCGGCGGTCCGATAGCGCAGCTGCTGCCACACCGCCGTCGGGTCCCAGTTCTCCGGTTCGCGCGGGATGAAGTCGCCGCGCTCCAGCACCAGGATGCGGGCGCCGCTGTCGGCCAGGGCGTGGGCCACGGTGCCGCCACCGGCGCCGGAGCCCACGATCACGACGTCGAAGTGCGGCGTGGCCATCGTCTCAGCCCGCATCACGGCCGGCGCGCTCGCCGCCGTCGGGCGCGACCACCGACGCGTAGATCTGGTCCATCAGCCGGTGGTCCTCGGCGGCGCGCTCGAGGCTCATCTCGGGCGGCCGGCCGCTGGCGGCCGCGGCGGCGAAGTCGCGGTACATCGCCCGGTAGCCACGGATGTCGCGGAAGCCGGGGAACTGCAGCGACGGCAGGCCGCGTCCGCGCGCCAGCACGAAGAGGCCGTTGGACTCGAAGGTGATGACGCCCTCGCGCCCGAAGAGCTTCGACAGGCGCAGGCCGCGCAACAGCGACGGCACTTCGCGCGAATAGTAGAGGGCGCCGACGGCGGCGTTGTCGTAGCGGAAGGCCACCATCATGCTCTTGGCCCGGCGATCGGGCCCGTGCCGGGAGACCGCCGGGCGGAAGCCGTGGGCCGAGACGATGCGCGGCCCGAGGCTGCCGGCGATGTGCAGCCAGTGGATCCCTTCTTCGAAGAAGGCATCGCCGCCGGCCATCGCCTCGTCGTTGCGCCAGTCGTCGGCCGACTTCAGGCGGTGGGCGATGGTGGTGAAGTTGGCGAAGACCATCTCGCCGATCCGGCCCTCGGCGACCAGGCGCCGCAGCCGCACCGCCAGCGGCTTGTAGTGGTCGTTCTCGCCGACCAGCACGACCCGCCCGGCGCGGTCGCGGGCGGCGACCACGTCGTGGTAGTCGGCCAGCGCCGGGAAGGCGGGCTTCTCCACCAGCACGTGCTTGCCGGCGGCCAGCGCCTCCAGCGTCAGCGCCCGGTGGAACGCCGGCGGCACGGCCACCACGACGGCATCGACGTCTGGATCGGCGAGGGCGGCGTCGTAGCCGCCGTAGGCGCGGGCGCCGTCGAACTCGCGCCGAAAGGCCTCGGCCCGGGCCAGATCGCGGCTGGCATAGCTGGCGCGCACCACACCGCGCAGGGCGCGCAGGTGCGCGCTGTGCACCCGGGTGATGAAGCCACAGCCGAGGAAGGCCAGACGCAGAGGCGAGGGCATGCGCGAGGGACCCGGCCGGGCCGGCGTCGTCTCGACGCAAAGTATACCGGCTGGCTGCATCCCGCTCAGCTGGCGTCGCGGCGGCGACATCCAGGCTTGCGGGGAGCTGAGCGCCCCGGTATGCTCTGCCCTTTCGGAGGGCCGCGCATGGAACGAAAAACTGCCGCCGATTTCGATCCGCAAGTCCTGATCCTCTTCGACGCCTACGTGCACGGGGCGCTCGATCGCCGCGGCTTCCTCGACAAGGCCGCGAAGTACACCGTGGGCGGCGTCACCGCGTCGATGATGCTCGACCAGCTCAACCCGAAGTTCGTCGAGGCCCAGCAGGTGGCCAAGGACGACGCGCGCCTCAAGCTCGAGTACGTCGAGTTCGCCTCGCCGCAGGGCTACGGCAAGATGAAGGGCTACCTGGCGCGGCCGGCCAAGGCCACCGGCAAGCTGCCGGGCGTGCTCGTCGTGCACGAGAACCGCGGGCTCAATCCCCACATCGAGGACATCGCCCGGCGCATCGCCCTCGACAACTTCGTGGCCTTCGCGCCCGACGCGCTGACGCCGCTGGGCGGCTACCCCGCCGCCGGCGAGGACGAAGCGCGCAACCTGTTCCAGAAGCTCGACCAGGCCAAGACCCGCGAAGACATGGTTGCTGCGGCCGGCTTCCTGAAGAGCCACGCCGAGTCCACCGGCAAGATCGGCGTCGTCGGCTTCTGCTACGGCGGCGGCGTCTCGAACTTCCTCGCCACCCGCGTGCCCGAACTGGCCGCGGCGGTGCCGTTCTACGGCGGCCCGCCGATCCTCGAGGACGTGCCCGAAGATCAAGGCGCGGATGCTCATCCACTACGCCGGCACCGACGAGCGGATCAACGCCGCGTGGCCCGCCTACGAGGCGGCGCTCAAGGCGGCCGGCGTGAGCTACGAGATGCACATGTACGCCGGCACACAGCACGGCTTCAACAACGACACCACGCCGCGCTACGACAAGGCCGCCGCCGACCGAGGCGTGGAAGCGCACGATGGCGTTCTTCAACACGCACGCTGCGGACGTAGTGGCCTGCGCAGTCACCAACGCCCGTGGGCTGCGATGACCCGTCGCCAACGCCCTTGGCCAACCGATCGGCGCGCCGCTCGCCGGCTGGCAGCCGCCGCCGCGTCCGCACTCGCCCGATCCTCGAAGGACAGTGGGCACGGCTCGAGCCGCTCGATCCCGACCGCCATGCGCGCCCGCTGTTCGAGGCCAACGCCCTCGACACCGAGGGCCGCAACTGGACCTATCTGCCGATCGGACCGTTCGCCGACTTCGCGGCCTACGACGGCCTGGCTGCGGCGGATGGCGGCCGGTGACGATCCGGCGTTCTTACGCTCGTCGATCGCGCGACCTGGCTCGACCGGTGGGCGTCGCCAGCTATCTGCGGATCGAGCCGGCGGCCGGCTCGATCGAAGTCGGCCACATCAACTTCTCGCCGCTGGCGCAGCGCACGCGGGCCGCCACCGAGGCGATGTTCCTGATGATGCGCGAGGCCTTCGCGCTCGGCTACCGCCGCTACGAATGGAAATGCGACGCGCTGAACGCGCCGTCGCGCGCCGCCGCCGAACGGTTCGGCTTCACCTTCGAAGGCACTCTTCCGTCAGGCCACCATCTACAAGGGCCGCAGCCGCGACACGGCGTGGTACTCGATCGTCGATGACGAGTTCCCGGCGCTCGAACGGGCGTTCGGGCCGTGGCTGGCGGCCGACAACTTCGACGCCGAAGGCCGCCAGCGCCAGCGTCTGGCCGATCTGATGACCGCAACGCGCGGCCGCTGAGCGCGACGCGGCGCGCCTTGTCACCAAGTGTCACGGCGCCCGCCAGTGGCTCCCCGCTATGCTAGCGAGGCTCCGCCCTCAGCCCCCGACGCATGCAGCAACGGCTCCACCTCGCTAGCGACAGTGTTGTTCGGCCGACGCTTCGCGTGGGCGTCGACGCCTTGAGAGGCCGGTCCAGGAGATTGACTCGTTGGACAACTCTTCTATCTCTCAAGGCGTCTCAGGCCCCGATGCAGTGGCGGAGTCTGGTGGTGGGAGCGCCCTCGTGTGGGCGGGTGCCGGACCGGCGGTGGCGCAGACGCCGGCGCAGACTCGACGTGATGAACTCCGGCCGGCGGACGATGACGGCCGAGCGGATGCGCGACGACGAGCGCATCGTCCTCGACGGCATCCTCGACGAGCCGGCCTGGGGACGCGCCCAGCACGGCGGCGAGTTCATCATGCAGGACCCGGTGCTCGGCGGCGCGCCCACCGAGCGGACCGAGGTCCGCGTGGTGTTCAACCACGACCATCTCTACATCGGCGCCACGATGTACGACTCGGAGCCCGACAAGCTCAAGGGCAACACCAGCAAGCGCGACGAGTTCCTGAGCGCCGACGACCGGTTCATGTGGACGATGGACACGTTCCTGAACCAGCAGACCGGCTACTTCTTCGAGATGAACCCGTCGGGACTGATGGCCGACGCGCTGAAGGGCCCGACCGGCACCAACGCCCGCGAATGGGACGGCATCTGGAACGCGCGGGCGCGGCAGAGCGAGATCGGCTGGGTGCTCGAGATCGACATCCCTTTCCGCAGCCTGACCTTCGATCCCAACGCCCCGGCCTGGGGCATCAACTTCCAGCGCACCGTGCGGCGCAAGCAGGAGGAGCTGCTGTGGACCGGCCACCAGCGCAATCAGGGCCTGCAGCGCATGGCCAACGCCGGTCTGCTGGTCGGCATCAAGGACGTCAGCCCCGGCCGCGGCTTCGAACTGCGGCCCTACGTGTCGGGCCACGCCGCCGACGCGCCCCGGCGTCGTCGACGCCGGCGTGGCAGCGACACCTCGGCCGACGTCGGCATCGACATGGCCTACAACCTCACGCCGAGCCTGCGCGGCGTGGCGACCATCAACACCGATTTCGCCGAGACCGAAGTCGACCAGCGGCTCGTCAACCTGACCCGCTTCCCGCTGTTCCTGCCCGAGCGCCGGACGTTCTTCCTCGACGGCGCGACCTTCTTCGATCTGCCGTTCAACGCCGTTCTTCTCGCGGCGCATCGGGCTGTCGACGGCCAGCCGCAGCCGATCATCGGCGGCGGCAAGCTGAACGGCCAGGCCGGCAAGAACGACATCGGCGCGCTCTACGTGCGGACCGCCGAGGAACAGGACGGGTCCCCGGCGAGAGCTTTCTGGTCGCGCGATGGCGGCGGCGCGTGCTGCAGCAGTCGTACTTCGGCGCGCTTCTACACCGGCCGCGACACCCACGATACCGGACGCGCCTGCCGACGCGGCACACCGCCGGCGCCGACTTCCGGCTCGCCACCGCGACGTTCCTGGGCAACAAGAACCTGGCGGCCTCCGGCTACTGGGTCGGCCCTCCCCAACTCCGACGCCGGCGACGGCACCCTCAGCGACAGCGCCGCGTTCAGCGGCAAGGTCGGAGTACCTGAACGACATCTGGGAAGCCACCGGCGAGTACCAGGAAGTGCAGGCGCGCTCTACAACCCGGCGGTCGGCTTCACCCCGCGCCGGGAGTACCGCCTCTACAACCCGGAGCTCATCTGGAGCCCGCGGCCCAAGACCCGGCACCGCTTCATCCGCCGCTTCCGCTTCGGCCTCGATCCGGAGGTCTACACCGACCTGCAGAACCGCAAGCAGTCGATCGACCTCGACCTGCAGCCCTTCCGGATCGAGCTGCACAGCGGCGACAACGCCGAGGTCGGCATCAGTCCCAGCTACGAACGGCTCGACGAGCCGTTCGAGATCGCCCCGGGCGTCATCCTGCCGGGCGGCACCGACTACGAGTTCATGCGCTACCGCGTCGGGCTCAATACCGCCAACCAGCGCGTCGTGGCGCTGCATCCCGAGGTCGAGTGGGGCTCGTTCTTCTCGGGCGATCGCACCGAGCTACACCCTCGGCGTCGACGTGCGGCCGCGGCCGGGCGTGCGCATCAACACCAGCTACGAGTACAACCGCGTGTCGCTGCCGGAGGGCCGCTTCGACACACGCCTGCTGCGGGTGGTCACCGACACGCAGTTCAGCCCGTTCATGTACCTGGTCAACAACATCCAGTACCGACTCGGTCAGCCGTCGTGCTCGGCTGGCAGGCGCGCTACCGCTGGATCGTCCGCCCGGGCAACGACGTCTTCTTCGTCTACACCCACAACTGGGTCGAAGACCAGTTCGACCCGAACGCACGCTTCAGCACGCTCGACCGGCGCGGCGCGGCGAAGGTGGTCTACACCAAGACGATTCTGAACAGCGGCTGGCGGCTCGGGTGACTGGCGGCAGCCTTGTCGCGGCGTCACGTCCGGTCACGCCGTCCTGCGGCGGGTTCACGCAGCCCAGTACACGAGCGCGCCGATGGAGCCGGTGAGCAGCGCCAGCACCCAGTAGGGCCAGCTGGCCTTGCCGCGGGCGCGGGCGTCGGCGGTGATGGCCAGCATCGCCAGCGTGAGCGAGATGCCGAGATCCACGAACACCTGTGTCGTCGCGGCGTTGTGGAACACCCAGCCGAAGAAGCCACCGAGGCCGTAGAGCCTCGGTGACCCAGAGGGTGAACGCGGTGAAGGCAAAGAGCACCGCCGCCGCCAGCGACCGCGCCGCGCTCATCGGCCGCCCGCCGCGGCCAGCCGCTTGTGGAAGCCGGCGGCGTCGTAGTAGTCCCACCATTCGGCGATGAGGCCGTGCTCGATGCGGTAGAGGCTGACGCCGCGCACCGGCGCCGTCCGCGGGCCGGCCGGCGTCTTCAGGGTGATTGTCTGGGTCTGCTGCACGATCGCCCACGGCGGCAGGATCAGCTCGCGTTCGACGGCCACGCGCAGGGCGAGGATGTTCGCGGCGTGCTCGGCGAACATCGCCTGAAGGGCGCCGAGTCCGGTGGCCTCGAAATGGAATGTCGGGTCGGCGAAGACCACGCCGCGCGCCACGACAGCGCCAAGCGCGGCGACGTCCCGGGACTCATACATCGTGCGCAGACGCGACCATGAGGGCGCGAATGGACGCGGCCTCGCCGTCGTGAGCATGCCCGGACTGCTGCGGGCACGACGGCGGCGGCCGCGAGGGCGAGCAGCTGACGCCGATCGATGGTGTGTGTCATGGGCGGCAGGATGCCGCGCGCCGCGGCCGGGGCGGAAGTGGCGAAGGTCGTCGGTCGGACCATGACTTCCGGCACGGGTCGGCCGCGGCGGGGCGCCGTATACTCGCCGCCGTGGTCGACTTCTCCGAGCGCTCGCACCGGCTGTTCCGGCGCGCCGTCTGGACGACCGCGCTGGTGCCGTCGATCGTGCCGTTCTTCGTGCTCGACCCGCAGTATCCGCCCGCCGCCATCGCCGGCTGGACCGCTGGCTACATGGTGTTCCTGGCGGCGATGTGGGCCGCCCGCGGCGGCGCGCGGCCCTGGCCGCTGCTCGTCGGCGTGCAGGCGCTGGCGGCACTGGCGGCGACGTGGTGTTCCCGTCGAGCGTCGAGGGCGCGATGCTCGTCGCCGTCGCCGCCCAGGTGGCCGGCCGTGCTGTCGCTGCGCGTCTCATTCGCCGTCGCCGTAGCGCAGACGGCCGTGTTCGCCGGCCTGCTGGCGCGCACCCGGCCGATCGACGTGGCGCTCGACGTGCCGCTGGCCTGGTTCGCCTTCGAGGCGTTCGCCATCCTGCTGACCCACGTCGCGCGCAGCGAAGCCGAAGGCCGCGCCGCGCTGCTCGAGCGCAACGTGCAGCTGCTGGCCACGCGGCAGCTGCTCGCCGACCACGCCCGATCGGCCGAGCGGCTCCGCATTGCCCGCAATCTGCACGACGGCCTCGGCCACCATCTGACCGCGCTCAGCCTCAACCTCGAGGCCGCCGCGCACCTGGGCGACGGCGCCACGCGCGAACACATCACCCGGGCTCAGGCGCTCACCCGCGCGCTGCTCGACGAGACCCGCACCGTCGGTCACCGAAGCGCGCGAGGCCGCCGTCGATCCCGCTCGGCGGCGATCCGCGCCATGCTCGCGCCGATCGACTCGCCGCGGGTCCACTTCGACGCGCCCGCCTCGCTCCCCCTGCCCGATCCGGCCCAGGCCGAGGCGCTGCTGCGGCTGGTGCAGGAGATCGTCACCAATGCCTTGCGCCACGCCGGCGCCCGCAACCTTTGGATTTCGGTCAGCGCCGATGGGCCGACGGTGGAGGTGCGCGGCCGCGACGACGGCCATGGCGCCGCCGCCTGGCACGACGGACACGGCCTGCGCGGCATGCGCGAACGGCTCGCCGAGCTGGGCGGCTCGCTCGATGTCGCCTCGCAGCCCGGCGCCGGGTTCAGCGTCGCCGCGCGGCTGCCCTTCGCCGAGGGCGCGCGGTGATCCGCGTGTGCCTGGTCGAGGATCAGGCCCTGGTGCGCCAGGGCATTGCCAGCCTGCTGGCGCTCACGCCCGACATCCGCGTCGTCGCGGAGGCCGCCGACGGCGACGAGGCGCTCGACGTCATCGAGACCGCGGTCCCCGACGTGCTGCTGCTCGACATCCGGCTGCCCAAGCGCGTCGGTACCGAGGTCGTGCGCGAGCTGGCGGCGCGCGGCCGCCTCCCGGCGACGCTGCTGCTGACGACGTTCGACGACGACGAGGCGCTCATCACCGGCATCCTCGCCGGTGCCAAGGGCTTCCTGCTCAAGGACGTCACGCTCGATCGGCTCGCCGAGGCGATCCGCACGCTGGCGGCCGGCGGCAGCATGATCCACCCGGCCGCCACGGCCCGCATCGCCTCGGGCCTGGCCGCCCGGCGCCGCGGCGAGAGCGACGACGACCGCCCGCTCGACGCGCTGTCAACGCGCGAGCTCGAGGTGCTGCGCTTGATGGCCGCCGGGTTCTCGAACCGCGAGATCGGCGACATGCTCGCCATGGTCGAGGGCACCGTGAAGAACCACGTCTCGAGCATCCTGTCGAAGCTGGGCGTGCGCGACCGCACCCGCGCCGTGCTCAAGAGCTTCGAGCTCGGCTGGCTCTGAACGCCTAGCGCCCCTTGCGGCCTCGCGGCGACTTCGCCGTCGGCCCGGCCGGCCCACTCACGTCGGGCACGTCCTCACCGAGCGCCGTCGCCAGGTCGATCTGGTGTTCCTGCTCCTGGCGCAGGATCTCGCGGATGTCTTCGGCAATCGCGTACTCGCCCAGCGCTTCGCACTGCTGGACGCGCTGCCGGTAGGCGCGGATCGTGTCGTTCTCGTTCTTGAGGTCGGCCCGCAGCATCGTCACGGCGTCGTCGCTGAGCACCACCGGCTTGGGCGTGGCGGTCGGCATGCCGCCGAGATAGTCGATGTGCTTGGCGATCGTCAGCGCATGCGCGAGCTCTTCGCCGGCGTGGACCTCGAGCTCCTTGGCGATCGCCATGTACGCCGCCCCCTTGAGCACCTGCGAGTACACGGTGTAGGCGATGATCGCCTGGTACTCGCGGGCCAGGTCCTCGTTCAGGTGCTCGATCAGCTGTCGACGCGTGACTTCGGTGTCCGGCACTGCGGCCTCCTCGGCAGTGAAACCGTCGCGGCGGAACACGTCTCCCGACGGTTCGACCGCTCTCATCGCCGCAAATCTTCGAGCTCTTACTGCGGGGCGGCCGACGACTGCCGGGCCTTCGCGGCGACGCGAGCCAGCCCCTTCACCGACGGCGTCCGGTTCGGCGTGCGCAGCAGCGACTGCTCGAACGCCGCCGCCGCTTCCTTGTCGCGGCCGGCTTCCGCCAGCAGCTCGCCGTAGAGCTCGAGGGCCGGCTTGATCGGATCGGGCGGACCCGACGGCGCCTCCATCGTCAGCTCGACGTCGACCGCGGCCTTGGCGAGCCCGAGCGCCTCTTCCTTCTGGCCCTTGGCCCAGCGGATGATCGCGCCCAGCTCCTTCTCGCGCACCGAGTGCGGCCGCACGGCGTAGGCGTTCGGGCCGCCCTGCGCCCGCTCGCGAATCGCCTTCAGCTGGGCCTCGGCGGCGTCGGCCGTCGCCGAAGTCGCCGAGCTTGGCGGCGCTCACGCCGACGATGTAGATCCAGGTCGCCGAGCCCTGCGGACGGTCCCATGTTCATGCCCGGCATGTTGGCGTGGTCGCCGGCCCGGCGCCGCGGCCGCCGGCAGCTCGAGCTTCTCCCACTGGCCCGTCTCCTGGATGTGCCGCGCCCGCATGCCGAGGTAGCCGTCGCGAATCCCGGCATTGGCCGGGTTGCGATCCGCCGCCGCCTTCGCCATCTCGACGTTCTTCTTCGACTCGTCGAACTTGCCGAGCATCAGGTTGGCGTAGCTCAGCCAGCCGAGCGTGTGGAAGTCCTCGCGGCCCTCGGCCAGCTTCAGCTTCGCGTTGAGATCGACGGCGGCCTTGTAGGCGACGACGTTCGAGTCGACCACCTGCTGCCACATCCCGCGCTGGACGTAGATGTGCGAGGGCATGTGGAGCGCGTGCGCCGCCGACGGCGCGATCTTCGCGTAGGCGTTGGCCGCGCTCGAGCGCCAGCGGCGCGTGATCGGGATCGTCGAACGAGTGGATGATGAAGTGCGCCGCGCCCGGGTGGTTGGGGTTGCGCGGCGAAGATCGCTCTCGGCGATCGAGGCGGCCAGCGCCTGACGGCGGTAGCCGGTGTCGCCCGGACGCACGGTGCCGAGCAGCGACAGCGCGTAGAGGGTGCCGATCTCGTTGTCGTCCGGCCACTGCTCGTACATCCGCGCCATGCGCCGCCGAGTAGGCGATGTCGCGGGCCAGCTTGTCGCCCGGGCCGAAATAGAGCGCCTGCATCGCCTCGAGCAGCGCCTTCTCCTTGGGCAGCTTGGCCTTGGCCAGCCGCGCCTCGTGGGTCGGCGCGAGGCTTTCGAGCGCCGCCTTGGCCTTGTCGAGGTCCTGCTGCGCCCACAGCGGATGGTTGTGGCTCATCGCCTCGCCCCAGTAGGCCAGGGCGAACTTCGGGTCGGCCTTCTGCGCCTGCTGGAAGGCCACGGCCGCCTCGTCGAACTGGAAGTTGTGCAGCGCCTTGACGCCGGTGAGGAACGCCTCCTGCGCGGCCGGGGCTCCCGAGGTCGGGAAGCTGATCGACCCGAACTGCTGGGTGGACACCTGGGCCGACAGCGCGACCGCCGCCGCCATCACCGCCGCCGACATCGTGCGCACGGAACTCATGGGTGTTCCTCCGGAGTCGGCCAGGGCCTCGACCGGCCCCGCGCCGTCCGGAAGGTAGCTTACACCCGGGCTCCCGCGGCGGGCACCGGCGCGGTTACACTCTAGCGTGTCTCACTCCGGAGGACCCTCCGATGCAGCTGCGCACTCCTCTTCTGGCGTCGGCGATGGCCGTCGCGGTCGGCGGTACGTTCATGCTCGGCCAGCAGCAGGCGGCCGAAGCGCCCGGCCTCGACCCGGCCCGGCCTGACGCGGCCGGCCGTCGCCGGCCGGCACGGCCTGGTGACTACGGGCCATCCGATCGCGTCGTCGGCCGGGCTGCAGATCCTGATCAAGGGCGGCAACGCCTTCGATGCCGTGGCCGCGGTGGGCGCCATGGCCGCGCTCGGCGAGCCCGAGATGAACGGCATCGGCGGCAACGGCTTCATGACCGTCTTCCACAAGGCGACCAACACCGTGTGGTCGGTGTCGATGGCCGGCGCGGCGCCCAAGGGCATCGTCCCGGCCGAGATGACCGCCGAGACGCTGAACGCCGGCATGAAGGCCGGCATCGTGCCCGGCAACCTCGGCGGCTATCTGTCGGCGCTCGAGCGGTTCGGCACGATGTCGCTGGCCGAGGTCTTCGCGCCGGCCATCGAGACCGCCGAGCTCGGCTATCCGATCGACCCGATGCTGGCCGCATCGATCGCGCGGGGCCAGCGCAACCTCGGCAAGTACCCGACCAGCGCGGCGATCTTCCTGCCCGGCGGCACGCCGCTCAAGGCCGGCGACCTGCTCAAGAATCCCGACTACGCCGCCACGCTCCGCAAGTTGGTCGAGGCCGAACAGCAGGCGCTGAAGCAAGGCGCCTCGCGCGCGGCGGCGATCCGCGCCGCGGCCGACCGCTTCTACAAGGGCGACATCGCCCAGGAGATGGACCGCTTCTTCCGCGAGAACGGCGGCGTGCTGCGCGCCGTCGGACCTGGCCGCCTACGCGCCCGAGTGGACCCAGCCGCTGCACACCACCTATCGCGGCTACGACGTCTACAGCAACCCGGCGACGTCGCGCGGCGGCTTCGAGGTGCTGATGGGCGCCAACCTGATCGAAGCCGTCGACATGAAGGCGGCCGGCGCCGGACTCGCCGGCGGCGCTGCACGCGGTGATCGAGGCGATCAAGATCTCCAAGGCCGACATCTACAAGTACGTCGCCGATCCGGCGTTCGTGAAGGTGCCGACCGCCGGCCTCCTGTCGAAGGAGTTCGCCACCGCCCGCCGGGCGCTGTTCGACCCGACCAGGGCCATCGCCTATCCGCCGGCTGGCAGCCCCGACGGCAGCCCGACGACGTCGCCGCGCGCCCAGGGCCCGGCCTTCGACGATCGCTACGACGGCGAGCTGCACACGACGTCGTTCTCGATCGTCGACCGTTTCGGCAACGCCGTCGGCACCACGCCGACGCTGGGCGGACTCTTCGGCAACAACGTCGTGGTCGGCTCGACCGGCCTGCTGCTGAACAACGGCATGCGTCTCGGCTCGACCTCGCCCTACCCCACCGACGCCAACTACGTCGGCCCGGGCAAGATCCCGATCCTCAACAACTCGCCGGTGGTCGTGTTGAAGGACGGCAAGCTCGCCTACGTCTTCGGCACGCCCGGCGGCGAGACCATCGGCCAGACCGAGTTCCAGGTGCTGGTCAACCTGCTCGACTTCCAGATGCCGGTGCAGCAGGCGATCGAAGCGCCGCGGCTGGCGCTCGACGCCGAGCCGAACTTCTACAAGCCCGGCGCCGCCGTCACGGTCCAGATCGAGGGACGGGTCCCGGCGGCCACCATCGAGGCGCTGAAGGCGATCGGCCACACGGTGCGCGTGCTGCCCGGCTGGGGCAGCCTCGGCCACATGCAGGTGATCGGCGTCGACCCACGCACCGGCGCCATGACCGCCGGGGCCGACCCGCGCCGCACCGGCTACGCGATGGGCTACTGACGCCGCTGACGCTAACTGATCGTCATGCCCGTGCTCCGTGTGTACCAGCGCGTCGCCCGTGCCGTCGCCGGCTGGAGCGACCCGATCAGCCGCGACCTCGGCCGCTCGGGCGACCTGTTCGTCGCCCGATTCCGGCTCGGGTTGCTGCTGCTGCTCACGCTGGTGCCGCTCTCGACCTCGCTGGCCAACCCCGCGCAAGTCGAGAACTGGCTCGGGTTGGCGTCGATCGGCGTGGCCCTGAGCTTCGCGGTGTGGTTCGAGCGGCTGGCGGCCCGGGACCTGCCGCCGTGGTGGCTCGGTTTCGCCACCAGCCAGTTCGACATCGCCGTCATCTCGCTCGGCTTCGTCAGCTTCCTGCTCGCCGACCGGCCGATCGTCGCCACCAACAGCCTGGTGCACTACACGATGTACTTCGTCGCCCTTGCCGGCACCGGGCTGCGCTACGACCCGCGCGTGTGCCTGGCGGCGGGCGGTGCCGCCCTGCTGCAATACGGCGCGCTCGTGACCTGGGTCGGGCTGTTCGAACCGTCGGTCTGGACCGTGGAACCGACCTACGGCAGCTTCCAGTGGGACTCGCAGGTCAGCCGGTTGCAGCTCATCGCCGTGGCGACGATCATCCACGCCGCCGTGGTCGTGCGCTCACGCACCTTCTGGCTCGACTCGATGCGCGACCACCTGACCGGGCTCTTCAACCGCGGCTTCTTCGACGAGAGCCTGGCGCGGCTGGTGTCGAGCCAGGCCGACGCCGCCCGGCCCTTCACGCTGGCCCTGATCGATCTCGACAACTTCAAGGCCGTGAACGACCGGCTACGGCCATCAGGCCGGCGACGAGGCACTGCGCTACGCCGCCGAGCGGCTGCGCGACACCTTCCGCGACGAGGACATCATCGCGCGCTACGGCGGTGAGGAGTTCGCCGTGCTGGTGCAGGCCGATCGGGTCGGCGCCGTGGCCCGGCTCGACGCCTGGCGGATCGCCCTCAACGCCGACTCGCGCAGTCCGCGGCTGTCGGCCAGCGTCGGGGTGGCGAGCCTGCCCGAGGACGGCGTGCGCGGGTCGGATCTGCTCGATGTCGCCGACCGCCGGCTCTACGCCGCCAAGGCCGCGGGACGCAACCGCACCGTGGCCGACGGCCACGCCGCCTGAGGACCCGATGACCCGATTGAGACGGCTGGCGCCGGCGGCGGCCGGGGCGGCCCTGCTGGCGGCGCTGGCGGCCGGCGAACACGTCGCGACCCTCGCGGCACAGCGCGACGGCCCGGCCCGCGCTTCGACGGTCGACCCCCAGTGGCCGTCGTTGCCGCCGCAGTGGACGCTGGGCCAGGTCACCGGCGTGGCCGTCGATGCCGGCGATCACGTGTGGGTGCTGCATCGCCCGTGGTCGCTCACCGACGACGAGAAGGCGCAGAACCCCGAGGCGGCGTGCTGCACCGCCGCGCCACCGGTGCTCGAGTTCGACGCCAGCGGCCGCTACCTGCGTGGCTGGGGCGGCCCCGGCGCCGGCTACGAGTGGCCAGAGGACGAGCACGCCATCCACGTCGATCACAAGCGCAACGTGTGGATCACCTCCGCCGGCGGCCCTCGGCTCTCCGGCGGCAAGGAGAACCATGATCCTGAAGTTCACCAGCGACGGCCGCTTCCTGCTGCAGATCGGCAAGCGCGGCCAGAGCCAGGGCTCGCTCGACACCGCCAACGTCAACAACGCCGCGGACGTCCATGTCGAGCCCTCGACCAACGAGCTGTTCGTCGCCGACGGCTACGTCAATCGCCGGGTCATCGTCTACGACGCCGACACCGGCGCGTTCAAGCGGATGTGGGGCGCCTACGGCAAGCCGCCCGACGACGCGGCGCCGAAGACCGTGACCTACGACGGGCCACCGCCGGCGCAGTTCAACCTCGTGCACGGTCTGCGCGTCTCGACCGACGGCAAGGTCTACGTCGCCGATCGCCGCAACAACCGGATGCAGGTGTTCACGACCGCGGGCGTCTTCGAGCGCGAGATCTTCATCGAGCGCACGACCAAGCTGCTCGGCACCGCCTTCTCGGTGGCGTTCTCGCCCGACCGCGAGCAGCGGTGGCTGTATCTGGCCGACGCCGGCAACGGCAGCGTGCACATCTACGATCGGGCGACGCTCACCGAGATCGGCTCGATCGGCCGCATCGGCCGCTACGCCGGCCAGTTCATCTTCCTCCACGCGCTGGCCGTGGACTCGCAGGGCAACCTCTACACCGCCGAGGTCGGCACCGGCCGGCGGGTGCAGAAGTTCGTGCCGGCGCGGTAGTGCCGGGTGCGCCGCGTGCGCAGGATCGGCCGTGCCGACCAGCCGGTCGGATCAGGCCACGACCGGCGTGCCGGCCAGGAGATCGAGCAGGTCGGTGACGACGGCGTCGACGGTTCGCAGCGTCTCCACCTTGCGAGCCGGGCAGATTGACGTAGCTGTGGAATCGCGTGCGGATGACGTGGTCCTCACGCTCGATCCCCGGGAGAACGGCCGCAGGAGTTGACGACGAACGACCTCCGCGACGCACGTCTCCAGATCGAGCGACGGCAGCAGCACGAACGTTGACCGGCTCGATCCGATTCGTTCGCGCCAACGGACATAGTCGGGATGCACGTCGTCTCGGTAGGTCATGAAGCCTGACGAGAGCGCCACGACCGCGTCCCAGATCGCGCCTCGCGGACCAGGGTCGGAGTAGAGGCGCACGTTGCGCGCGGCGTAGGCGTCGTAGCCGTGCGTGTCGAGGTAGGTCGAGATGTCGCCGTGAGCGGCGGCGAACTCGGCGTCCTGGTCAACGAACGAGACGCCGCAGCCGGTCCGGCCAGCGCCGCACCCGCTGTCGTCTTGCCGGCGCCACCTGGGCCAATCAGCTGAATCATCCGTTGCCGGCGCATTAGGGTGCGGCCGATGGCGTCGACGGCCGTTGAACGTCGGCACGGTGCCGCAGGCCGCTACCGCCCCGCCGCGGCCCGCCCCGCCTTGATCACCGCGTCGGTGTCGGTGCCCAGCGCGAGCAGGCCGAGGAACCCTTCCTTGACGCGCTGCCCGACGTCCTTGACGTCGGCGGTGAGCATGTTGACCAGCTTCACCCGCTTGGTCTCGACCAGCAGCGCCTGGTTGCCGGCCTCCGCCGCCTTGCGGTCGCCATTGAGCGCGCCGGTCAGGCTGCCGATCCCGCAGGCCAGCACGCTGTAGCCGCCGATGTCGGCGATCTGCGCCGCCTGGGCGACGGCATGCGGATCCTCGAGCATCATCATCGCGATGACCGTGCCGGTGGGATTGGCCGCCGACCAGACGTTGGCCCGGCGTCGGAGAAGAGGCTGACCACCTGCCGCCCTTGATCGAGGTTCTCGACGTGCGGCAGCGTGATGCCGTCGGCGCCCATCGCCAGGATCTCCTTGATGCGCTGGCCGGTCACCTGCGGCCCGCCGTCGACGAGCGAGGGAATACGCACCAGCATCGTCTTGCGGCCCGGCGTGCCCCGCTTCCCGAGCCCTTCGCTGACCGCCATCACCGCGTCGCGGTCGTAGTGGCCCTCGAGGTTGAGGAACACGAAGTCGATGAGCGGGTTCTTCGCCAGCGCTTCGGCGCCGGCCTTGGTGTAGACCGCAGGACCGCGGTTGGGCCCACGGGGCGCGGTGTTCTCGTCGGGCACGAACACGCCGAACGCCGTCTTGCCCGCGGCCCAGAGATCCAGCACCGCCGGCCGTGCGGCCTGGGCCCACGAGACCCCGGGCGCCGCCAGCGCCATCGCCATCGCACCCGCCATCGCCCACATCCGATTCGACATCCGTGCCTCCCGCTGACCCGACGATTCTATCCGGACCGCGCGCACCCGCGGCGCCGGTCGCGCGTGCGAACGACCCGGCGCCGGGCCATGGACCCTGGCCGAGACCGACGGCCACGTTATGATGGAGATGACGTGCGCCGCCTGGTCGCCTTCCTGCTGGCCGCCCTGACTTGCCTCGTGGCGCCGGCCACCGCCCAGACGCCGCCTGCCCCGATCACGGTGATCTCGGGCCAGGGCCGGCGGCCGTTGCCGGTCACCACCATCAACAACGGCGACTACCTGGCCCTCGACGAGGTCGCGCGCCTCGCTCGGGCTCACCGCCCGTGACGACCGGGTGACTGGCGCGTCCACGGTGACGAGCGGCCAGCGGTCGGCGGTCCTCGACGCCGGATCGCACCGTGGTCTCGGTGCAGGGCCGGCTGGTCTCGCTGGCCGCGCCGCCGGTGCGTCAGGACGGGCGCATGTTCGTCACGCCCGAGTTCGTCACGCGCGCCCTGGCGCTGCTGCTCGAACAGCGCATCGAGTTCCGCCGGGCCGGACGGCTGCTGGTGATGGGCGACCTGCGCGTGCCCCGGGTGCTGGTCCGCGGCGACTTCGGCAGCGGATCGGCGCAGGTGGTGTTCGAGGTCTCGCCGGCCACCGACGCCACCGTCACCGCCGGCGACCGGCCAGCTCGCCGTGGCCTTCTCGGCCGATGCCCTCGATGCGGCGCTGCCGGCCGTGCCCGCCGCAAGGGTTCCTGCAGGCGATCCGGCCCGGCGACGGCCCGAACACGCTGGTGCTGGTCACCGGCCCGCGCTTTGCGAGCCATCGCGCCACCACCCAGGCCGTCGACGCCGGCACGACCCGGCTGGTCGTGGACCTGCTGCCCGCCGGCGCCGAGACGACCGGCCCGGCACCGGCGGCCCCGGCAGCGCCGCCGCCTGCCGGCTCCGGCGCCCAATCCGACCGGCGCTCCTGCCGTGCCGCCACCGACGCTCACTCCCGGCGCGGCCGATGCCGGCGCTCGGCGACCCGCGCGACGCGGTCGGCGTGCGCACGGTCGTGCTCGATCCCGGCCACGGCGGCGAGGCCAATGGCACCGAGGGCCCGAGCGGCACCCTCGAGAAGGCGATCACGCTGGCCGTCAGCCGCAAGGTGAAGGCGCTCATCGAAGGCAAGCTCGGCCTGCGCGTCATCATGACCCGCGACGACGACCGCACGCTCGACCAGGATCAGCGGGCGGCCATCGCCAACAACAACCACGCCGACCTGTTCGTCAGCATCCACGCCAACGCCGCCGTGCGGCCGGCCACCAAGGGCGCCGAGGTCTACTACCTGAGCGTCGACCGCGCCGACCTCGAGGCCCGTCGTCGCGCCGAGGCACCGGCGGCGACGCTCCCCCAGCTGGGCGGCGGCATGCGGGCGATCGAGCTGATCCTCTGGGAGGCGGCGCAGGCGCGCCACCTCGAGCAATCGGCGCAGCTGGCGGCGATTGTCGAGGCTTCGCTCCGCGCCCGCGTCGAGATGAGCCCGCGGCCCCTTCAGCAGGCGCCGTTCCGCGTGCTCGTCGGCGCCAACATGCCGGCGGTGCTGATCGAGATCGGCTACCTCTCCAATCCCGACGAAGAGAAGGCGCTGACGTCGGGTGCGCACCAGGACCGGGTCGCGGGAGCGATCTTCGACGCCATCAGCCGCTTCCGTGATCAGGTCGAGCGGCCCGCCCCATGACCGGCCGGCGTCTCGCCGTGATCGCGGTCGGCGCGGCGCTGGTCGTCGCCCTCGGCTGGGCTGATGTTCGCGGCGCTCGGCCGACGTCTGGCCGAGCCGACGCCTGACGCCGAACCCGCGGCCGCCACCGCACCGACGCCGCCGTCGGCCGGGCCGCAGATCGCGGCGACGCTCTACTTCGCGTCCGAAGACGGCGCCAGCCTGGTCGGCGTCGCCGCAGGACGTGCCGCTCGGCGACACGCCGGTCGCGCAGGCGCGGGCCCTGCTCGAAGCCCAGCTCGCCGCCGAACCGCCGCCGCCGCTGGCCCGGGCCGTGCCGCCGGCGTGACGCTGCGCGGTGTCTTCCTGCCCGGCGGCGACGACGCCTACGTCGACCTCGACGCCACGCGTCCGCACCGCCGTGCCCGGCGGCTCGCACAACGAGCTGATGGCGGTCTACGCGATCGTCTCCGCGCTCACCACCAACCTGTCGCCGATCACGCGGGTGCAGATCCTGGTCGACGGCCGCGAGGTCGACACCCTCACCGGTCATGTGGACTTGCGCGAGCCCTTGCGAAAGAATGAAGGGCTCATCCGCACGCCGTTGATTCCCACCCCATGACCCGACAGTTCGATCGCGCCCCCGGGGACCTGCGTCCCGTCACCATCACGCCGCACTACCTCGCACATGCCGAGGGGTCGGTGCTGATCGAGGTCGGCCACACCAAGGTGATCTGCGCCGCCTCGATCGAGGAGCGCGTGCCGCCGTTCCTGCGCGGCACCGGCAAGGGCTGGGTCACGGCCGAATACGGGATGCTGCCGCGCGCCACCAACACCCGCACCACGCGCGAGGCGTCGCAGGGCAAGGTCGGCGGCCGGACGATGGAGATCCAGCGGCTGATCGGCCGCTCGATGCGCTCGGTCGTGCGCCTCGAGCGCCTCGGCGAGCGCACGTTGTGGCTCGACTGCGACGTCATCCAGGCCGACGGCGGCACCCGCACCGCCTCGATCACCGGCGCGTTCGTCGCCATGGTGCTGGCCTTCGGCAAGCTGAAGCAGGCCGAGCAACTGGCCGCGATCCCGGTCAACGACTACGTCGCCGCCACCAGCGTCGGGATCGTCGGCGGCATGCCGCTGCTCGACCTGGCCTACGAGGAAGACTCCAAGGCCGACGTCGACATGAACATCGTCAAGACCGGCGACGGTCGCTTCGTCGAGGTCCAGGGCACCGCCGAGAGCGAGCCCTTCGACCAGCAGGCGCTCGATGGCCTGCTCGTCCTGGCCAGCCAGGGCATCGACCGGCTGATCGAACAGCAGCGCGCGATCGTCGGCTCGATCCTCGGCCGCTGACGACGTCATGCGCGGCCTGGTGCTGGCCACCACGAACCACAACAAGGTCCGTGAGATCCGGTTCCTGCTGCGCGATCGCGCCGGTGGCGGTTCGGACGCTGGCCGACCTGCCGCCGATCGCCGAGCCCGAGGAGAGCGGCGACACCTTCGCGGCCAACGCCCGGCTGAAGGCCCTCTACTACGCCGCGGCCATCCCCGGGCTGGTCGTGTCGGAGGACTCCGGTCTGGAGGTCGACGCGATGGGCGGAGCGCCCGGCGTCTACTCGGCCCGCTTCCTCTCGCCCACGGCCACCTACCCCGAGCGCTTCGCCGCGATCCTGCAGCGCCTCCACGGGCTGCCGGCCGCGGCGCGGACCGCGCGCTTCGTCTGCGCCGTCGCCGTCGCCGATGGACCGCGGGTGCTGTTCGAGACCAGCGGCACGGTCGAGGGCCGGATCGCCGACGCCCCAGCCGGGCACGGCGGCTTCGGCTACGACCCGATCTTCTTCAGTCCCGAGTTGGGCTGCACGCTGGCCGAGGCCGGCGACGCCAAGGCGGCGGTCAGCCACCGCGGCCGCGCCTTCGCCGCGCTGGCCCGCTGGCTCGACGACCTGGAGTAATCTCTCTCGGACTCCCGCGATGCTGCAGGAAGAACGATCGGAACGCAGTCGCACGGCGATTCTCGACGCCGCGCTCGACCTCTTCTCCCACCGCGGCTATGGCGCGACGAGCATGCGCGACATCGCCGGCAAAGCCGGGGTCTCGACCGGCAGCGTCTACCATCATTTCAAGGACAAGGAGTCGATCTTCCAGGCGCTGCTCGAGCAGTTCCGGGCGATTACCCAGCGGGCCGACTTCCCGATCAACGTGGCGCTCGAGGAAGGCGCATTCTTCGACGACTTCACGCTGCTGGCCGACGCCGCGCGTGAGGTGCTGGTCCAGTGGCGGGCGCACGTCGCGCTCTTCTACGTCGACGCGGTCGAGTTCGACGGCCGGCACATCCAGCGGTTCTACTCGGAGCTGGCGGCGCGCTTCGAGCAGTTCGCCGAGACCAACCGCGAGCGCCTGGGACTCGACGCCCGGATGCGTGACGGCGTGCCGCACGCGGTGGCGCTGCTGTTCGCGGTCCGAGTGTTCATCTACTACTTCTCGGTCGAGATGATCTGGGGCGTCGAGCGGCAGTTCGGACCGTCGACGCCGGCGGCGACGCGCATCATCGCCGAGATCCTGCAGCACGGCATGCTGCGCCCCGCCGCCGGCTCCGGGCGTTAGCCCAGCCCGGGCGGCGTCAGCCCGAGCAGCCGCATCTCGTGCTCGACCAGGTGGCGGAGGCCCTCGTGCAGCGGCCGGGCCGTGAACCCGAGCTCGCGGCGCGCCTTGTCGCTGGCCCCGAGATAGGTCGTGCCGCCGAGGATCGCCAGGGTCTCCGACGACAGCGCCGACCGGGAGCGGCACCACCGTCTCGACGAGCCGCGCCGTCGCCGCGGCCGCCTGGAGCAGCCCGGGCGGGACGCTGGCCAGCGGCATCGAACGGCCGCTGAAACCAGCCGCGGTCCGCACCGCCTCACGAAGGGTATGGACCGGCCCGGCGATGATGTAGCTCTGTCCGGGCCGTCCGTGGTCCATCGCCTCGACGTGGGCCCGCGCCATGTCTTCGATGTGGCCCCAGCAGAACGCCGTCCGCGCCGGCACGAACGGCAGCCGGCGCCGGAGATGGGCCACGAACACGGCCCGCAGCGCGCTGGTGTCGCCGGGGCCGTAAATCGCGCCCGGTTGCACGATCACGAGCGGCAGACCGGCCGCCATCATCGGCACCGCCACCTCGTAGTGCGCCTGCCACTTCGTGCGGTCGTAGACCGACAGGTGCGGCCCGGCGTAACGATAGGTCTCGTCGACGACGGTGCCGTGGGTGTCGGAGTTGACCGCCAGCGTCGAGGTGTAGACGCCCTTCCGGATGCCGAGATCGCGCATCGCCGACAGCACGTGCCGCGTCCCGGTGACGTTCACGGCGGTGGCGAGCGCCGCGGCGCGGGGATGGCCGGTCTTGTACCACGCGGCGACGTGGAAGACGCCGTCGACGCCGTGCATCGGCGCGCGCAGGGTGGCCGGATCGGTGATGTCGCCGCCATGCACCTCGGCGCCGAGCCGGGCGAGCAGGGTCGCCTTCGATGGATCGCGCGCCAGCGCCCTCACCTGGTGACCGCGCGACAACAGCTGCTTGACCACCTCGGCGCCGAGGAAGCCGGTGGCGCCGGTCACGAAGTAGCGAGGCACGCGGCTTGAGGATAGCGTAACGCTCGAAGGCGTCGACCAGGGCCTGCACGCGTTCGGGCCGGGCGAGAGGCTACAATGAGGGGCCCGGCCGCCGCCGGCCGCGAATCGCCGTCGGGGCGTAGCTCAGCCTGGTAGAGCGCTCGCTTTGGGAGCGAGAAGTCGCTGGTTCGAATCCAGTCGCCCCGACCATCCCGCCGCGCTCGCCATCGATGCGCGGATGTCAGCGCCCCGCCGGCGGGAGTAGGATGCGCGGATGACGACCATCGCCACCCCGCTGCTCACCTCCGTCGCCCTGACCGTGCTGGCCACTGCCGTCGGTGTGGCTCTCGCCCAGGCGGCCGCGGCGCCATCCGATCGCGAGCAGCTGCTCGCCCTGAACCTCGACTACGTGCGCTCGGTGCAACGGGGCGACGTGGCGCGCTTTCGCGAGATCCTCGCCGACGACTTCCGTGGCTCGATGCCCGACGGGTCGCTGCTCGACAAGGCCGCGTTCCTGGCCCAGACGGCCCGCCCGGTCACGATCACCGGGCTGGAGTGCCACGACGTCGAGCTGCGGATTCTCGGCGAGGTCGCAATCGTGCACGCGCGCACGACCTACACCATGGCCGACGGCCGGGCCGCCTCGGGCCGCTACACCGACGTCTGGGCCCGACGCAACGGCACCTGGCTGGCCGTGGCCGCGCACGTCACGCGCAATTGAGCGCCGACCGACGAGACTCCCCCGCGCTCAGGGGGTGACCTTGCGGTAGAGGTCCTTGGCGGCGCCGTAGTTACGGGCCCCGCGAAACGAGTAGCCGTGCTGGACGATCAGCAGCGTCTGCACCGTCATCTCGGTGCCGGTGGCATCGAGCGTCCGCGACTCGCGCACCGAGACCGTCTGCCCTTGCACGGTGCGCGCGGCTTCGGTGACCAGCGCCGCCCCGTCCCAGAAGGCGCGCGGCCCCGCCGGCGGGACGGCGCCAACCGGAGCGCCGGCGTCCCCGATGGTATAGACGGTGCGGCCGGTCGACAGACGCCGGCGCGTTTCGATGGTCAGATCAGCGGCGCTCTGCGTGATGACCAGCGTCGGCGGCTCGAATTCGTCGGCCTGGTGCATCGACTCGCTGCGTTCGCGATCCATGGTCCAGGTACCGGTGAAATCCGGGTGTGACTGCGATTCGACGACGGCGATCGTGATGGCGACGGCCGTCATCACGGCCAGCGGGAGAGAGGTCATGGCACGCCCCCTTCGGGCGGAGGATAGCAGAACGCCGGGCTGGGGATGTCGCCGCGCTAGGAGATAGTTGCCGGGCCAGCGCGTGGTCGCGCACGGCAGGGAGCGGGCGTCTGACCGTCACACGCGCATGAGCGCGGACTGGTAGCATGGGCCCATGCACACCGTGCTCGTGCCGGTGGACGGATCGCCGAGCGCCCAGCGGGCCGTGGAGTGGGTCGGCCAGGTCCTGGGCCGCCAAACGGGAGCGCACGTGCATCTCGTCAACGTCCAGCCGGCGATCGACGCCTGGGAAGTGGCCAGGCATCTCGGATCGGGCGAGATCGCGCAGTGGCAAGCGGCGACGGCGGCGGGCGTGCTCGACCCGGCGGCCAAGCAGCTGCTGGCCGCGGGCATCACCGTGACCACCCATGCGCGCGTCGGCGATGCCGCCACGACGATCGCCGGCTGCACCCGCGATCTGCAGTGCGACGCGATCGTCATGGGTACGCGCGGCCTGGGCGCCGTGCAGAGCCTGCTGCTGGGCTCGACGGCACTCAAGGTGGTCCACCTCGCCGACGTGCCGGTGACGTTGATCAAGTAGTCGCGCCGGCCAACGACGACGCCGCGGCGACGCGCTGCGTCACGCGCCCGGCCACCGTGTCGCCGATGGCGAGGCACGCCGTCGCCGCCGGCGACGGCGCGTTCAGGACGTGCACCATCCGCGGCGTGTCGACGAAGTGGAAGTCGTCCATCAGGCGGCCGTCCGGCGTCAACGCCATGGCCCGGACGCCGGCGCCGCCCGGCACGAGATCGGCGGCGCTGACCGCCGGGACGAGACGGGCCAGGCTGGCGGCAAAGCGTCGCCGCGACAGCGACCGTCGCACCTCGGCCACGCCGGTGGCGAAATGCCGGCCGACGAAACGCCGCAGTCCCGGGCTGGCCAGCCCGGCCGCCACGTCGCGCACCGAGACGTCGCGCCAGCGGTAGCCCTCGCGGGCCAGCGCGATCACGGCGTTCGGGCCCGCCTCCACGCCGCCCAGCGCCATCCGGGTGAAGTGCACGCCGAGGAACGGAAAGCGCGGATCCGGCACCGGATAGACGAGGTGGCGCACCAGGTCCGTCCGCTCGGCGCGCAGCTGGTGGTACTCGCCGCGGAAGGGCGCGATGACGACGTCCGTGTCGAGGCCACACATGGCGGCGACGCGGTCGGCGTGGAGGCCGGCGCACGCGACGACCGCGCCGACGTGGAACTCCCCCGCCGTCGTCCGTACGACGACGTCGCTCGGGCCCTCGCGCGCCGACAGCAACGCGGCGTCGAGGCGCACGACGCCGCCGGCGGCTTCGATGCTGCGGCGCAGCGCCGCGGCGACGCCCGGATAGTCGGCGATGCCGGCCTCGGGCACGTGCAGCGCCGCCAGACCGGCGACGTGCGGTTCGACGCTGGCGATCTCCGGTGGGTCGAGCCGCCGGACGGCGAGTCCGTTCTCGAGTCCGCGCTGGCGCAGGATCTCGAGCCGTGGCAGTTCGTCCTCGCTGGTGGCGACGACGAGCTTGCCGCAGACCTCGTGGGCGACGCCGTGGGCCTGGCAGAACGCGACCATCCGCCGCCGTCCGTCGACGCACAGGCGGGCGCGATGGCTGCCGGGCGCGTAGTAGAGACCGGAATGGATGACGCCGCTGTTGTGGGACGACTGGTGCGCGGCGATGTGCCGCTCCTTGTCGAGGACGACGACGCGGCAGCCCCGCTGGGCCAAGGCGTAGGCCGTGGCGAGACCGACGAGTCCGGCCCCGACGACGGCGACGTCGGCGGTCGAAGGTGGAGTCGTAGGCACCCGGCGATCAGTATGCCACGCGCTCCTCCGCGGACTGCCGGGCGCCGGCATCGCCGCCGGCGCTGTGGAGCGCCACCTCACGCAATGACGTACCATCGCGTGACCATCGGTCCGGAGGCCACCAATGCCGCGCGTTCGTCCTGCCACTCACGCCGACCTCGAGGCCCTCGTGGCCGGCAACGCCGACATGGCGGCCGAGACCGAGCAGCTGCAACTCGACCTCGCGACCGTCCGGCTCGGCGTGGCGGCCGTGCTCGACGGCCGGGTTCCCGGGCGCTACTGGATGGCCGAGCACGAGGGCCGCGTCGTCGGCCAGCTGCTCATCACCTACGAGTGGAGCGACTGGCGGAATCGGCAGGTGTGGTGGATCCAGTCGGTGCACGTCGCCCGCGAGGCGCGGCGGCTCGGGGTGTTCCGCGCGCTCTATGCCCACGTCCGTGGCGAGGCGCAGGCCGCCGGCGCCGGCGGGTTGCGGCTCTATGTCGACGACACCAACACGCGCGCGCAGGCCGTCTACGCGTCGCTCGGCATGAACGGCGGCCACTACCGCGTGTTCGAGGACATGTTCGCGGAACCGGCCAAGCTGGCGTGAATTGCGTCGTCTGGACGGTTCTGGCGTGCAGCGAGTCTGGTGCCTGGCACCGTCGGTGCCAGGCACCAGCCAGCGCGCGACGGACGATTCTGTCAGCCGACGGGCAGCCAGAACGACGTCTTGATCACGAAGTAGTTGGTGCCGGGCGCCGTCAGTGAGCGGAACATGTCACGCGCGCCGACGTGGTCGCCGGTGACTTCACTGCCGGCGCGGCTCTGCTGCCAGACGACATAGAGCGTGCTGCCGGGACGCCATTCCCACCGCAGGACGACGTTGCTGCGGAACGACAGCGTGTTGAAATCGCGGTTGCGCAGCGTGAACGTCGATCCGTCGGCGGTCACCGTCTGGCTGCCATCGGGATTGACGACCAGCGACGTGCCGCTGGTGCCGTAGAGCAGCCGCTGGCGGCTGCGCGGCGCGGCCAGCTCGCCGTAGTCGTCGTAGTGGCCCGACGCGGCGAAGGGCTCGGCGTAGATGTCGACGTTCATGTCGGGTTTGACGGTCAAGCCGAGCCGGAAGGCCGTGGCGGTCGTCGTCCGGTCGATGAAGGAGAAGACGTAGCGCGACCCGTAGGTCTCGGCCCGCCCGCCGGCCAGCGTCGTCACGTACTGTTGCGGCTCGGTGGTGCGGTCGTAGTACGGCTCGGCCGACAGCTGCCACCGCGGCCCTGGACGGACCGACAGCGACCCGCTGATCCGGTCGTTCACGTAGCCGTCGTCGTTGCGGCTCGCGGTCAGCGCCGCCGTCCACCGCGTCTGCGCGCCGGCACGGTTGCCGAGGTTCACGACCGTGGTCACGCCCGGGCCGCGCCCCATCAGCGGTCCGCCCCGGGTCAGCGACACGCTCGTCTGTTCCAGGTCGCGGCGAACGGCGATTGACGACGTCCAGAAGTTGGCCCAGGTCACCGTCGCCGTGCCACGCACGTAGCCGGCCTGCACCAGCCGGCGCAGGGTGGTGTCGGTGTTGGCGTCGAGCTTGAGCTCGTAGTTGCGCAGCACCGCCCCCGGCTGCGTCTCGCGGTAGCGGAGGTTGGCGTTGCTCAACCAGCCGTCGGCGCCGTTCAGGATCGCCAGGTCGTTGGTCTCGAAGTTCTCCGAGTCGATCTTGGTGTTGGCGCCCCACAGCCAGTGCCGCCCGCTCACCCGGTCGAAGTTCACCTGCGCCGTCCATCCACCCAGCGCCGTGAGCGTCGGGTCGAGCGGCGAATAGGTGCGATCGGGTCGCTGCGCGAAATGGGCGCTGGACCGCTGCACGCGCTCGATGGCCGCCGTCGAGCCGCTGACCGACGAGCCGCCGCCGGCAGCGCGCAGCTCGTATTCTCCGCCGCGAAAGCGCAGCAGCGTGTTGCCGGCGAGGGCGAGCGCGTTCTTCGGCAGCAGGTCGGCCAGCGGACTGCCGTCGTCGACGTCGCGATGCACGACGCTGGCCAGCAGGCCGGCGGTCGAGCCCAGCGTGCCGAACTCCTGCAGCACCCGGCCCACCCCGTAGTAGGCGCGCGGCGCGACGTCGACACGCTGCGCCCCGGGAAGTGCCGCCGACGCCACCTGCGCCGACTCCTCGCCAGTCGCTGCGGCGAGGAAGCCAATCGACGTCTTCGAGGGCAGCCGGCCGGAGAGCTTGGCGGCGGTGAGAATCGTGGTGCTGGTCGGATAGTCGACGTAGTCGCCGCTGGCGACCCCGACCGGCCGGGCGCCGATGCGGCGCGAGTAGTAGAAGTTCGGGTGGCCGATGTTGAAGAGCGGCGCGCCTTCGAGGAAGAACGGCCGGCGTTCGGGAAACCGGGTCTCGAAGGCGGTCAGATTGACCTCGGCCGGATCGGCTTCGACCTGGCCGAAGTCGGGGTTGATCGTCGCTTCGAGGGTGAGATTGGGCCCGAGCCCCATCTTCACGTCGGCGCCGACCCGGCCGGTCACGTTGGCGCCGTCGGTGAACGGGTTCCCGGCGCTGGCGCTCGGGATAGAGCGTCGAGGCCCCGGCGACGTAGGGCGAGATCTCGAGCCGGCGGCTCGACGGCACGTCGGCGATGCCGCGCAGATCGCCGAACCACGACGACCACGCGCGGACGGTCCGCGGAATCAGCACCCAGGTGTCCTGCTCGTTCAGGGTCGGGCGGAAACGCTGGATGTTCAGCCCCCAGGTGAGGTCGCTCTCGGGGTTGAAGCGCAGCTGCGCGAACGGGATCCAGATCTCGGCGGTCCAGCCGTCGGCGTCCTGACGGGCCGCGGCATCCCAGACCAGGTCGAAGGTGAGGTCGAAGGTCTCCTCGGTGTCGGTGGCGTGGAAGCGGTCGAGCCGCACGCCCGACGCGGTGACGCCGAAGACGACCGACGTGCGCCGGTCCTGGAAGGTGTCGAGCGCCACCAGGATGTGCTCGGCCTGGGCGACGTTGTCGCGGCGGCCGAGCGGCGACTGGATCGCGCGGCTGTTGCGGCTGAACATCCGGGCGCCGATGTAGAACGCGCGGTCGTCGTAGGCGAACCGTACCTCCATCGCGTCGGTCGGCGTGCCGCCCTCGGTCGGCTCCTTCATCACGAAGTCGGTCACCGGCTCGGCCAGCCGCCACGCCTCGTCGCCGAGTCCGCCGTCCACGGTGATGGCCCCGGCCGGCACCCGCGTCGCCGCCGCGCGTTTCACCGGCCGCACCTGCGGGACCGCCTGGCCCTGCGCGCGCGAGACCGCGGGCACGACGAGCAGCAGGCTGGCCAGAACGGCGAAACGCATCAGCAGGAAACTCGGCGCGCGGGCGGGCGGCGCGATGATACCCCGATCCCATGCGTCTGGTACGATGGTCCGTTCCGAATGGCCCTGACTGCCACGCTCTACCAGCTCGCCATCGATCTCTCGCTCGTCGATCGCGGCGTCTACGAGACGCTCGACCTGCGCGTCGCCCGTCATCCCTCGGAGTCGGCGGAATACATGCTCACCCGGGTGCTCGCCTACTGCCTCGAGTACCAGGACGGCATCGTCTTCACCGAGGGCGTGTCGTCGGGCGACGAGCCGGCGGTGGTGGTCCGCGACCTGACCGGCCGGCTCACCGCCTGGATCGAGGTCGGGCTGCCGGCCGCCGAGCGGCTGCACCGCGGCCACAAGCTGGCCGGGCGCGCTGCCGTCTACACCCATCGCGACGCCCGCCAGTGGCTCGGGCAGATGGCCGGAGCGCGCATCCACCGCGCCGACGCGATCGCGGTCGTCGCGCTCGATCCGACCGCGATCGAGGCGGCCGCGACGCGGCTCGAGCGCCGCACCGCCCTGACGGTGTCGGTCATCGACGGACAGCTCTTCCTCGCGATCGGCGAGGCGCAATGGACGATCCCGCTGGTGGCCCATCGGTTGAGCTGAGTCGTGTCAGCCCACGTCGCAGTGGCAGCGCCGTCCAGAGATGTCTCCGGGCCAGTCACCGAGACATCTGGCGTGTTACCGTACGGGACACCGCAACCTGGCGCGCCACCCGGGACGGATGAATCGTCATGGTCCACGTCTTGCGCGCGTGCGTGCTCATTGTCCTCGGGTCCCTGATCGCAGGCTGCTCGTCAGGCGTTCTCGAAGACACCCCCACCACGCCCAACGCCGCCGCCGGCCACCGGCGGCGGCCCGGTCGGCCCGCCCCCGCCGAGCACGACCATCACGGTGACGGCGGCCGGCGTCTCGCCGCTCGTCCTCACGGTGCCGGTTGGCAGCCGCGTCACCTTCACCAACGCCGACAACCGCCCGCACGATTTCTCCGGCGGGCCCGACCCGAGCCGGCCCCAGTGTCCGGAGGTCGACGTCGCCGGCTTCATCGCCGCCGGCCAGAGCCGCCAGACCGGCGTCTTCACCACCCCGCAGACCTGCGAGTACCACGACCACACCTACATCGGCGTGGCGGCGTTCCAGGGCCGCATCGTCGTGCAATGACGTCGCGGCTGAGCGCACGCGCTCTTCATCGCCAGTGCGCTTCCGGTCTTCGCCGCGACCACAGCGGCCCAGACCGCCGCACCTGCGGCCCCGGCAGCGCCGGCGGCAGCGAGCGCCTGGCACTGGTCGGGGGAGGCCTCGGTCTTCGCCGGTTACAACTACCAGCAGCCGCAAGTTCTTCGACTTCGACGCCTGGGAGTCGCAGAACTGGCTGATGGGGGCGGTGGAGCGGCGCGATGCGACCTGGGGCGTTCGCGCCGTCTCGATGCTCACCCTCGAGCCGTTCAGCCTCGACGACATCGGCTCGCCGCAGGCGTTCCAGACCGGCGAGACCTACAACAACGCGCCGATCATCGACTACCAGCACCCGCACGACCTGGTGATGGAGCTCGGCGCCGACCTCACCCGCGCCGCCGGCCGCGCGACCGTGGGTCTGAGCGCGGCCCTGGTCGGCCCGCCGCCGATCGGCCCGGTGCCTTTCATGCACCGGCCCTCGGCGACCGAGAACCCCCAGGCGCCGCTCGGCCATCACTACCTGGATTCCACGCACGTCTCGCACGGCGTCGTCACCGGCAGCGTGCGGGCGGCGGGCTCGGCCTCGAGGCCGGCATCTTCCGCGGGCCGCGAGCCCGACGAGCGGCGGACCGATCTCGACCTCGGGCCGCTCGACTCCTACGCCGCTGCGCCTGTCGTGGACCCGCGGCGCCTGGGCGGCGCAGGCGTCGAGCGCCTGGCTCGAACGGCCCGAGCGGCTTGTCGACCTACGACTCGGTGAAGCGCACCGCCTCGGTGTCGCACCAGGTGGCGCTCGGCGCCGGCGCACTGGACTGGACGGCGGCGTTCGGCCAGAACCGCGAAGTCCACGGGAACCTCGAGGAGTATCTGCTCGAAGGCACGTGGCGGCTGGCCGACCGTTGGTCCATCTACTCCCGGGCGGAGCTCGTCGACAAGGACATCCTCGACGCCGGCTTCCATCCGGTGGGCGTCGGCCACCGCCACCGGCAGTCGGGCGTCGGCGCCGTTACGCTCGGCGCGACACGTTACCTCCTCAGCGCGCGCTGGGGCACGCTGGGGCTGGGCGCCGACGTCACCGGCTACCATGTGCCGCCCAACCTGCAGGACGCCTACGGCTCGCCGGTGTCGTTCCACGCGTTCCTGCGCTACCGCGGCAGCGCCGGGGCACCGGCGATGGCCCACCACCAGCACTGACGATCGCGGCCGTCGCGCCCGACAGTCGCGGCACTCAGCGCGGCAGCGCGTAGGCCACCAAGCCGGTCGAGAGCCCCGCACCGGTCGCCACGACCACGTATTGACGCCCTTGGTGCAGGTAGGTCATCGGCGAGGCCATCGGTCCGGCAATCGGCGGCGCCACGGCCCACAGCACCTGTGCCGCTGGCCTTGTCGAGCGCATACAGCTTGCGCGTCTCGGGTAGCGGAAGCTTGACGCTGCTGCCGGATGCCGGCGGCGCGGGCGCGAGGTTGGGGCCGCCCTGGGCCACGAACAGGAGCGTCTGTGTCACCAGCGGGTTGCCGCGAGTCTCCATCCCGAGCGGCGGCAGGTTCAAGTGCGCGATATGAGGGTGGTGCCGCGGCCCGTCGCCGATCGGCGTCATCCAGGCGATGGTCCCGTGGTGCAGGTCGAGTGCGGTCACGCGGCCATACGGCGGCTTGACGACCGGCAGGCCGTCGATCGACGGGGTGATCATCAGCCCGCCGCGGCGCAGTTGGAAGTTGCTCTTCTCCGGATCGGGCTTCACCAGCTGCACCATCGTCGGGCTGGTCAGCGACGGCACGAACAGGCGGCCGGTCTCGGGGTCGAACGCCGCCCCGCCCCAGTTGGCGCCGCCCACCCATCCCGGCAGCTGCACGGTGCCGCGCTCGCTCGGCGGCGTGAAGAGCGGGCCGCGATCGAACGGCGTCAGGGCGGCGATCGCCCGCTGTCGCAGCTCCGGCGTGAAGTCGATGAGGTCGTCGTCGGTGAGGCCCTGGCGCTCGAACGGTGGTGGCTTCGAGGGAACGGGCTGCGTCGGCGACGAGCGCTCACCCGGCGCCGCCGACTGCGGCACCGGCCGCTCCTCGATCGGCCACACCGGCGTGCCGCTACGACGGTCGAGCACATAGGTGAAGCCCTGCTTGCTGACCTGCGCCACCGCCTGGATGCGCCGTCCGTCGACCGTGATGTCGACCAGCGTCGGCGCCGCCGGCAGGTCGTAGTCCCACACGCCGTGGTGCACCGCCTGGAAGTGCCAGCGGCGCGCCCCGGTTGTGACGTCGAGCGCGACCATCGACTCGGCGAACAGGTTCGCGCCCGGACGGTGACCGCCGTAGAAGTCGTTGGTCGGCGTGCCGAACGGCAGGTAGACCAGGCCGAGCGCCTCGTCGGCCGACATCGTCGTCCACACGTTGGTGCTGCCGGTGTACTCCGCGGCGTCGCCGCTCCACGTGTCGTGGCCGAAGGTCCCCTTTTCCGGAATCGAGCGGAAGCGTCCACAACCGCCGGCCGGTGCGCACGTCGAACCCGGTGACGTCGCCCGCGCGGCCATTCCTTCGTCGTCGGCCCGTCGTGCACGCTGGCCCCGACGATCACGACGTCCCGGCAGACGATTGGCGCCGACGAGTTGGAGAATGTCGTTGCGCGGGTTGCCCGCGCCACGCCGGCCATCGAGATCGACCCGCCCGGCCGTGCCGAACGACGGGTCGAGCGTGCCGGTCCTGGCATCGACCGCGATCAGGTAGGCGTCGCCGGTGCCGAGCAGCAAACGCGCCTTCGCGCCGTCGGTCCAGTAGGCGAGTCCGCGGTGCACGAAGCCGAGATTGCCGGGCCGGCCGGTCTTCCAGCTGCCCGGATCGAACACCCAGCGCGCCACGCCGGTACCCGGGTCGAGCGCCGCGATCTGGCCGAGCGAGGTCACCGTGTAGAGCACGCCGTCGGCCATCAGCGGCGTGTCCTGATACGCGCCCGGACGGGCGGTGGGATTGGCGGCGACCACGGCATCGTCGACCGACGTCCATTGCCACGCCACCTGCAGCCGGTCGACGTTGGCCGGGGCGATCTCGGCCAGCGGCGAGTACTTGCGGCTGGCGGCGTCGCCGCCGTAGAAGCGCCACTCGCCGTCGCCGGTCTGGGCGGCGCCGATGTGTCGCCGCCAACGCGGTCAGCAGCACCAGAGCCAGCGCCCAGTCGGTGTCGCATCGGCGTCCCGGTCAGTCGAGGATGGTCTGGTAGACCAGGTTGCGCGAGAAGCCGTGGATCTGGGTGACCCCGAGCAGCGAGCGCCCCGACTGCTGGATCATCCCGATGAACGCGAAGTCCTTCTCGGGATCGATCCAGAACCACGTGCCGCCGATGCCCCACCAGTTCGCCGAGCCGTCCGAGTACGGCTCGCCCGCGGCGGCAGCGTCGATCACCACCTGCGGCCCCAGGCCCCACCCGGTACCGGCACGCACGGTCTTGAGCGGCTCGGGCTGCAGGTGGTTGGTGCGCCACATCGCGACGGTGCGCGGCGCCAGGATTCGCGCCCCGCCCAGCTCGCCGCCGCCGAGCAGCATCTCGCAGAAGCGCGCGTAGTCAGCGGCCGTGGAGAACAGGCCGTGCCCGCCGAACGCCGCCACCGGCACCTCGGTGGGATCGCCGCGACTGTCGTCGGGCGGCGTGAGCTTGCCCGAGCCGTCCTCGCCGTGCACCAGCGCCAGGCGCGACAGCTTGTCCTTCGGCACGTAGAACGCCGGTGTCGGTCATCTTCAGCGGCTCGAACAACCGCGTGCGCAGGAACTCGGCGAACGGCTGCCCCGACAGCTTCTCGACCAGATAGCCCTGGACGTCGACGGCGACGCTGTACGACCAGCGGGTGCCGGGCTGCGCCACCAGCGGCAGCGCGGCGATGCCGTCGATGAGCGCCTGGAACGGCTGCCGTGGATCGAGCAGCCCGGCCTTCAGATACAGCTTGTCCACCGCGTGGCTGCCGACCAGGCCGTAGGCCAGTCCGGCCGAGTGCGTCATCAGCTCGCGCATCGTCATCGAGCGCCGCGCGTCCTCGACCTTGGGCGTGCCGTCGGGGTTCTCGCCGACCCAGACCTTCAGCTTCGCGAACTCGGGAATGAAGCGCGACACCGGATCGTCGAGCCGCCACTTCCCTTCCTCGTAGAGCATCAGCATCGCCACCCCGGTGACCGGCTTGGTCATCGAGTAGATGCGGAAGATGCTGTCGCGCGTCATCGGCGCGCCACTGCGGATGTCCTTCACGCCGTGCACGCCGACGTGCACCGTCTTGCCGTGGCGCGTCAGCAGCGTCACGGCGCCGGCGAGCTTGCCGTCGGTGACCAGGCCCTTGATGCCGGCGTCGAGCCGCTTCAGGCGCTCGGTGGAGACGCCGACCGACTCCGGCACCGCGACCGCCATGTCGCGGCCGGGCCGGGCCTGGAGGGCCGGGCGTCGGCGCGGCCAGGACGGCAGCAAGGGCCAGCGCCAGCCCGGCGATGATCGGCACGGCGCGCGTTCGCAGGGCGTTCATCGCGACTCTCCTTCTCGGGTCCGAACACTGCGTTCACTGCGCGGTGATGTTCGGCCGGCCCTTGCGCAGCACGTACTTCTGGATCTTCCCGGTGGCCGTCTTCGGCAGCTCGGTCACCGGCGTGAAGCTGTGCGGCACCTTGAAGTGCGCCAGGTGCTCGCGGCAGAACGCCCGCAGCGCCTCGGGCGGCGCGTCGGCGCCGGCCCGGAACACCACGAACGCGTGCGGCGCCTCGCCCCACTTCACGTCCGGCATGCCGACCACCGCCACCTCCTGCACGGCGTCGTGCCGGAGCAGCGTCGCTTCCACCTCGACCGACGAGATGTTCTCGCCGCCGCTGATGATCACGTCCTTCAGCCGGTCGCGGATCTCGATGTAGCCGTCGGGATGCACCACCGCGACATCGCCCGAGTGGAACCAGCCGTCGCCCATCACCGCGGCGGTCGCCGCCGGGTCGTTGTAGTAGCCCTGCATCACGACGTTGCCGCGGACCACGATCTCGCCCTGGGTCTCGCCGTCGGGCGGCACTTCGGCACCGGAGCCGTCCACGACCCGCACCTCGCCGCCGGTGAGCTGCTCCACCCCCTGCCGGGCCTTCTGGCGGGCGCGGGCACCGGCGTCGAGCTCGCGATGTTCGGGCAGCTCCTCGCAGAAGGTCATGAGCGGCGAGGTCTCGGTCAGGCCGTAGAGCTGCGTCACCGTCCAGCCGAGCCCCTCTTCCACGCGCTGGATCGTCGCCGCCGCCGGCGGCGCGCCGGCGGTGAGCACGCGGACGCCGCGCGGCACGCCGGCCTTGAGCGCATCGGGGGCATTGGCCAGCCCGATGAGCACGGTCGGCGCGGCGCACAGGAACGTCACGCCCTCGTCGGCGATGAGCCGGAACACCGCCGCCGGATCGACCTTGGGCAGACAGATGTGGCGCGCGCCCACGGCCGTGACGATCCAGGTGAAGGTCCAGCCGTTGGCGTGGAACATCGGCAGCGTCCACAGGTAGCGATCGGCGGCGCTCATCGGCGTGTGGAACAGCATGCCGGCGATGTTCACCCAGGCGTTGCGGTGGGTGATCATCACGCCCTTGGGGCGCGAGGTCGTGCCGCTGGTGTAGTTGATCGTCAGCAGGTCGCGCTCGTCGATGGCCGGACAGCTCGGGCGCGGCCGCCGTCGCGGCGACGAGACCCTCGTAGTCGAGCCAGCCGTCGCGCGCCCCGGTCAAGGCCACGAAGTGCCTGACGCCGGTCAGCGCCGGGCGGATGCTGTCGACCGCCGCCAGATAGTCGGCGTCGGCGCACACCATCGTGGCGCCGCTGTGCTGGATCAGGTACTGGAACTCCTCGGTCGAGAGCCGGAAGTTGATCGGCACGAGCACCGCGCCGATCTGCGGCACGGCGTAGAACGACTCGAGCTGCGCCGGCGTATTCGGCGAGATGTAGGCGACGCGGTCGCCGCGGCCGACGCCGAGGGCCTGCAGGGCCGTGCTCCAGCGGTCGCAGCGGTCGAAGAACACCGCGTAGGTGCGGCGGGTGGCGCCGTCGCACGACGCCCTCGCGGCCGCCGTAGAGGCGGCGCGCGCGGCGCATGAACTCGAGCGGAGTGAGCGGCGTCTCCATCCTGGGCGCGGGTGGCGCCGGGGCGGATTCTATACCCGGAGCGCAGCGGCGGCGCCGTCCACCTCATCGGCTTGACACCAACCGCCCCCGATGCGAGCATCCGAAGTCGCGGAGGTACAGGTGCGTCACGCCACGGTCAAGCTCTGGATCACCGCTCTGGTCGCCGCGGCCGTCGGGGCGGCGCTCGCCGTCACCGCCCTGCCGGTGCAGGGCCAGGCCACCAGCCCCGGCAATTCCGCGCACCGCCGACGGCAAGCCGGACCTGAACGGCCTGTGGCAGGTGCTGAACACCGCCAACTGGGACATCGAAGCGCACACGGCGCGTCCGGCGCTGGCGATGCGGCCCGGCCCGGTCGTGCCGGTGCCGGCCAAGGAGGTCGTGGCCCTCGGCGCCATCGGCGCCGTGCCCTCGGGCGTCGGCGTGGTGGTCGGCGGCGAGATTCCGTACCTGCCCGAGGCGCGCAAGAAGAGGGACGAGAACCTGGCCCAGTGGCTGACCCGTGATCCCGAGGTCAAGTGCTACCAGCCGGGCGTGCCGCGGGCGACCTATATGCCCTTCCCGTTCCAGATCTTCCAGAGCCAGTCGGCGGTCTTCATCGCCTATGAGTACGCCGGCGCGGTGCGGAACATCTACCTCAAGGACCCCGGCGCGCCGCAGGTCGACTCGTGGATGGGCCAGTCGGTGGGCCGCTGGGACGGCGACACGTTCGTCGTCACCGCCAATGGCTTCAACGACCAGAGCTGGTTCGACCGCTCGGGCAACCATCACAGCGAAGCGATGACGGTCACCGAGCGCTACACGATGACCGGGCCCAACCACATCCAGTACGAGGCGACGGTCACCGATCCGAAGACGTTCTCGCGACCGTGGACGCATGGCCATGCCGCTCTACCGCCATGTCAACGCCAACGCCCGGCTCGGCCAGTTCAAGTGCGTCGAGTTCGTCGAAGAGCTGATGTACGGCCACCTGCGCAAGACCCCGCTGCCGTGATCGGCAGTCCGGAGCCATGATGCGACCGACGCACGTCACGTTCGGCACCCTCGGCGCGCTGGCCCTGGCCGCCGGGCTGTGGCTGATGCCGGTGGCGGCGCAGGCCCCGGCCGGCAGCGCCAACCCGCCGAAGCCCGATGGGACCGACTGCCGCGCACGCCCGAGGGCACGCCCGATCTGCAGGGCAACTGGACCAACGCCACGGTCACGCCGCTCGAGCGGCCGCCGGGCCAGCCGGCGGCGCTGTCCGCCGACGTGGTGGCGAAGATCGAGAAGGGCGTCAAGGACCGCATCGAGCGGCTGGCGGCGCCGAGCGACCCCAATCGTCCGGCCCCGCCGCAAGGCGGCGACGGATCGACCGGCGCCGCCGGCAACGTCGGCGGCTACAACAACTTCTGGATCGATGCCGGTGAGCGCGTCGCCATCGTCAACGGCGAGCATCGCACCTCGCTCATCGTCGATCCGCCCGATGGCCGGGTGCCGGCCCTGACCGACGCGGCCCGGGCCCGGCAGGCCGAGCGCACCAAGCGGGCGGCCCAGTTCGGGCAGTACGACAACCCCGAGAACCGGCCGCTGGCCGAGCGCTGCATCGCCTCGTTCGGATCGAACGCCGGGCCGCCGATGCTGCCCAACTACTTCTACAACAACAACTACACGATCGTGCAGACGCGCGATCACGTGATGATCATGACCGAGATGGTGCACGACGCCCGCATCATCCGCCTCGGCAAGGACCGCGAGCGTCTGCCGGCCGGGGTGCGGCCGTGGTGGGGCGACTCGATCGGCTGGTGGGACGGCGACACGCTGGTCATCGAGACGACCAACTTCCATCCGTCGCAGGTCTTTCGCGGCGCCTCCGAGTCGTTGAAGGTCACCGAGCGGCTGTCACGGGTCGACGGCGACACGCTGCTCTACAAGTTCACCATCGACGACCCGCAGACCTTCACCCGGCCGTGGAGCGGCGAAGTGCCGTTCGAGAAGCTCGACGAGCTGATCTACGAGTACGCCTGCCACGAGGGCAACTACGCCCTGTCGAACGTGCTGAGCGGCGAGCGCTCGCAGGAGAAGGCGCGCGCCGCCGCCACGAAGTCGCCCCAGAAGTAGGAGACGAGACGATGCGCACGATATTGCTCGGGATCACCGCCGTGGCCGTGCTGGCGACGACCGCGCCGGTCACCGGTCACCACGCCTTCGGCGCCGAGTTCGACCCGAATGCCCCGATCCGGCTGCAGGGCAAGGTGGTGAAGCTCGAATGGGTCAACCCCCACGCGTGGATCCACATCGAGATCGTGAAGGACGGCACGCCCGAGGTGTGGATGGTCGAGGGCGGCACGCCGAACACCCTGCTGCGCCGTGGCCTGTCGCGCGACTCGCTCACCGTCGGCACCGAGCTGATCGTCGACGGCTACCAGACCAAGGACCACTCGCTGAAGCGGGCCAACGGCCGCGACGTCACCTTCACCGATGGCCGCAAGATGTTCATGGGCTCGTCGGGCACCGGCGCTCCGCGCGACGGCAAGGATCCGACCGAGGGCGGCGCGCCGCCCAAGAAGCCGGGCGGACGATAATCGTCGGATGACCGCACGCCGCCACATCCTCCTGCCGCTCGCCGTGTGCCTGGCCGCGGCCGTGACCGTCGGCGCCTGCGGCCGGTCGACACCGCCCGCCGCTGCCGCCTCGAGTCCGCCGCCGGCATTCAGCGCGTTCGTCGACGAGTTTCTCGAGCAGTTCGCGCGGATGAACCCGTCGATCGCCGCCGGCAACGGCCTGCACCAGCACGACGACACCCTCGAGGACTTCAGCGCCGCCGGCGTCGCCGGCCAGATCGCGACCTGGCGGCAGCTGCGCACGTCGCTGCAGGCGATTCCGCTGGAGGGGCTCACCCCCGACGAGCGCGTCGACCACCGCATCATGGCCGGGCTGATCGACGGCTGGCTCCTCGACCTCGAAACGGTCAAGAGCTGGCAGAAGAACCTGATGGTCTACGCGTCGGCGGTCTCGTCTGGCGTCCACAACCTGATGACGATGGAATCGTCGCCGGCCGACGTACGGGCCCGGCGCATCATCGCCAAGGTGGCCGGCGTGCCGGCGCTGCTGGCCGCCGCCGACGCCAACCTCACCGATCCGCCGCGGGTGATGGCCGAACGCGGCGTGCGCATGTTCCGCGGAGCGGCCGGCATGCTCCGCGCCGACGTGCCCCTGGCCTTCGCCGGGCTCGAGGACGCCGCCCTGAAGACGTCGCTGGTCACGGCCACGGCGACCGCCGCCACGGCGATCGACGCCTTTGCCGAGCGCTTCGAACGCGAGCGCCTGCCCAAGGCGGTCGGCGCCTACGCGGTCGGCCGGGAGACGCTCGAGGCGCGCTACCGGGCCGAGGAGCTCATCGACCTGCCGGCGCCGCAGCTGCTGGCCATCGGCGAACGCGAGCTGGCGCTGGCCGAGGGCGCCTTCATCGAGGCGGCGGCGAAGATCGACCCACGCCACCACGCGCTCGGTCTGTGGCAACGGGTGCTGCAGGATCACCCGGCGCGCGGCGCCCTGGTGCCGGCGGCGCAACAGGCGGTCAACGCCCTGCAGGCGTTCGTCACGTCCAAGGGCCTGGTGTCGCTGCCCTCCAGCGAGCCGGTGGTGGTGGCCGCGGCGCCACCCTACGACCTCGGGCCTGGCCTCGATGCACTCGTCGCCGCCGCTGGAGACGACGCCGGTGAAGAGCTACTTCTACATCACCGACGCCCAGGCCGACTGGGATGCCGCCCGCCAGGACGCGTGGCTGCAGAAGTTCAACATCCCGACGCTGACCGTGATCACGGCGCACGAAGTGATGCCGGGACACTACGTCCACAGCCTGTTCATGCGGAAGACACCGGGGAAGATCCGCCGCATCTGGATCGGCCTCAACCCGTTTCCGCAGCCGTCTTCCGGCCAGGACGGGTGGGCCCATTACGCCGAGCAGCTGGTGCTCGACGAGGGCTTCATGGCCGACGACCCGCGCTATCGCCTGGCACAGCTGAGCGAGGCGATGACCCGCATCTGCCGGCTGATCGCCGGCATCCAGCTGCACACCGGCGCCTGGTCGGTGGACGACGCGACCAAGCTGTTCGAGCTGCGGGCCCATCTGCCGCCGCCGGCGGCGCGCCAGGAGGCCGAGCGCGGCACCTACGATCCGACCTACGGCGGCTATTTCCTGGGCAAGCTCCAGGCCCTGAAGCTGCGCGACGACGTGCGGGCAAAGGAGGGCGCGTCGTTCGACCTGCGCCGCTTCCACGAGCGGGTCATGACCAACGGCATCGCGCCGTGGTGGGCGCACCGCCAGCTGCTGCTGCCTGGCGACACCGCGCCGCTGCTGCAGTAGGGCAGCTCTTTAGAGCTGCCTGGAGGCAAAGCTGCCTTGAGGCAGAGCTAGAGCTCTGCCCTACGCGATTCGAGGGCGCTCCTACGAGAAGCCGATCCAGCGGCCGGCCGCCGCCACGACGAACCACAGCAGGAGCGACGTGCCGCCGGTGAGCCGTTCGGTGCCCCGGCTCACGCCGTCGACGCCGATCACGCGCTGCCGCACCGCGAAGGTGAAGGCCAGGGCCAGCGGCAGGGTCGTGATCTTCACCCAGAACGCCTGGCTGTAGTAGCACTTCACCGATTCGGAGAGAAACAGCAGCAGGCCCGTCGCCATCATCACGGCGACCGCGGCCACCAGCCACGGGCGGGCGTGCCGGGCCAGCGTGGCCACCGGCGTGGCGGTCAGGCCGGTGCCGAGCAACCGGAGGTCGACGACCAGCAGCGCGCCGCCGAGGATGCAGAGTCCGAGCAGGTGCACCGACTCGATCACCGGGAACAGCCACACCGATTCGCGGACCATCAGCCCGAGCGGCGTCGTCTCGCACCATTCGAAGAACGGGAGCAGGTCCATCCCGGCCCCTACTCGGTCGGCGGCACGACGCAGCCGGCCGCCCAGTTGACCAGCGCCGACTGCGGCTGCAGGTCGCAGTCGAACCAGTTGTAGGCCATCATCCGCCCCGCCACCACCACGCACGCCCAGGCGGTCAACGACACCACCGCGGCGACACGCGCCGCCCGCGGCGGCACCGCGTCGAGGTCCCAGTCGGCGACGCGCCGGTGGATGCGCGAATGGAAGAGGAAGACGTTGAGCCCGGCGGCGATGAGCAGCACGACCTTGATGCGGAAGAAGATGTTCTGGTAGTTGCGCACCGGCGTGGCGTAGAAGAGCAGCAGGCCGGTCACGGCCATGAGCGCGAACGACGCGCGCGTCCACGGCAGGAGCCGCTCGGTGAAGGCCGAGGTCGGCACGCCGCCGAACGAGACGCCGAGCAGCCGCAGGTCCATCATCGCCGTGGTGCCGACGAAGACCGCCAGCGTCAGCACGTGCGTCGACTCGATGAGCGGCCAGAGGTAGAGCGATTCCCGGAGTCCGATGCTGGCCGGCTGTTCGGCCAGCCATTGCATGAGCGGCAGCAACGACACGGCCAAGAGTATATTCTGCTGCTCATGCGAACGGCTGGGCTGGTCATGTCTCTGTTGGCGCTGGCGGCCGTGGCGACGGCCGCGCAGGCGCCCGCGCCTTCCCCATCCGCACCCTCGGCGCCCGCGCCCAAGGCGGCGCCGCGCCGCGGCCGATCCGCGCGTGGTCGGGACGATGAGCGAGCTGATGGTGCACGTGATCCGGCCGACGTCCGACGCCGTCTTCTACATCACCAGCCGCACGCCCGACGACCGAGGCCGAGTGGGGCACGCTGCAGGCGCAGACGCTGATGCTCGCCGAGTCGGGCCACCTGCTGATGCTGCCCGGCCGGGCCCGTGGCCGCGCCCAGTGGCTCGACGACGCGCGGCTGATGCTCGAGGCCGGCCGCAAGGCGTTCGCGGCGGCCAAGGCCAAGGACGTCGCGGCCCTCGAGGCGTCTCAACGACGAGATGTATCAATCGTGCGTGACCTGCCACCAGCACTTCCGCCCGGGGTACGGCAAGCGGCCGGGCCGGTAGCGCCGCGGTCAGTCCTGCGCCGGCGCGCGCCGGCTCGACCACGTACCTGGCGTGACAGCTGGTGCAGACCTCGTAGACCTCGGCGCCGACGTCGAACACCGCCTGCGGGTTGTGCGAGGCCGCCGCCCGGATGGCCTTCTCGCCGACGTCGACCAGCGCCCGCGACATCTGCATCCACTCGCCGCCGTCCTTCGGCCGCGCTCCCAGCATCAGCAGATTGCCCGACTCGGCGATCACGTAGGCGCTGTGGACCAGCGCATCCCACTCGCCTTCGGTCTCCGGCTTGATCTCGGTGACACCCGACTGGTCGACGATCGAGCCGACGCCCTCCCAATAGACGTCGGCGGCCGGGTCGAGGACGAACTGCATCAGCTGCTTGACGTCGGCGACCGGCTTCATCGGCGGGGGCGTCGGTCCGCCACAGGCAGCGGCGCAGACGGCGGCGACGGCGAGACAGGCGACACGGGTCATGCGGCGCATCTTACCCGCAACCCATCGGCCGCGTATGATCGCCGCCATGGGCTGGAGCCGGCCACCGGCGTGGCGAACACGGCTCGTCGCGGTGGTGCTCACGGTGGGAGCAACCGGCGGGCCGGCAGGCGCACGATCTGGAGCGGACGACGGCGCACCTCACGCTGAGCGCCGACGGCGGTTTCGCCCTGCGACTGGCGCACGACCCGTCGTGGCTGGTGCTCCGGCTCGAGGGATTCGCCGGCGCTCCGGGCACCGCCTCGACGATCGATCCGGCGGCCCGCGACGCCCGGCTGCGCGACTGGGCGCCGCTGATGATTGACCGCGTCGTGCTGTTCGTGGATGGCCGCGAGGTGCGGCCGACGGCGGTCGAGTACGCGCCGCCGCCGGCGACGGTGCCCGACGGGCAATTCGCGCTCGCCGCCTACACGCTGCGCGGGCGGATGCCGGAGGGCGCGCGCACGCTGCGCTGGTACTACGGCCTGGTCGTCGACCCATATCCGCTTGACGGTCACCCTCGCCGACGGCAGCGAGACCACCGAGTGGGTCCAGGGCGACGCGTGGAGCACGTCGCTGGCGCTCGGCGGACCCTTCGCGCGTCCGTCGCGCTGGACCCGCCTGGCGCAGTATCTCGGGCTCGGCTACACCCACATCCTGCCCAAAGGCCTCGACCACATCCTGTTCGTCGTCGGCCTGTTCCTGCTCCGCGCCCGGCTGCGGCCCGTGCTCGTGCAGGTGACGACCTTCACCCTCGCCCATTCGATGACCCTGGCGCTCTCGCTCTACGGCGTCGTCTCGCTGCCGTCACGCGTCGTCGAGCCGCTCATCGCGCTGTCGATCGTCTACGTGGCGGTCGAGAACCTGCGCACCCAGACGCTGACCCCGTGGCGGGTGGCGCTCGTGTTCCTCTTCGGATTGCTGCACGGCCTGGGCTTCGCCGGGGTGCTGACCGAGCTGCAGCTGCCGCGGGCCGACTTCGCCGTGGCGCTGCTCGGCTTCAACCTCGGGGTCGAAGCCGGCCAGCTCACCGTGATCGCCGCCGCCGCCGCGCTGGTTGGCTGGTGGCGGCACCGCACGTGGTACCACGCGCGGGTCGTCGTGCCGGCCTCGCTCGCCATCGCCGTCGTCGGCGCGTATTGGACGGTGACCCGGCTGCTCCCTTCGTGACCACGGCGCGCCCGCCGTTGGTCCCCGGCCACGGTCCGTCCGTCACATCCTGACCGTCGGGCGGCGCCGCCGGCCTACAATCGGGCCTCGTCCACTCAGGAGGTCGCGATGACACGGTTACGCCTTCGCCACTCTGCTCGTCTTCGGGCTGGCCGCCACGGCCGACGCGCGCCAAGGGCCGACGCCCCCGGCCACGCTCGATGCCGCGGTGGTCCGCAGCTGGAAGAGCGTGCACGACAAGATCCTGGCGATGGCCAAGGACACGCAGTATCCCGAGGACAAGCTGCAGTGGAAGCCGCATCCCGACTCGCGGACGGTGATGCAGGAGCTGCGGCACGTCACCATCGGCCTGCGCATGACCTCAGCCCTCGCGCGCGGCGAGAAGTTCGACTTCGAGGCGCAGGAGAAGGCCGACGAGCAGAAGCCGAAGACGCGCGCGTCGGTGGTCAGCGAGATGGAAGCGGCAATCGCCGAGTCGTACCCGCTGGTCGAGAAGAGCCAGGCCCCGCGCCTGGTCGGCTGGCTCGAGCACCAGGGCGAGCACTACGGCAAGATGGTCACCGCCTACCGCGTGAACGGCGTCGTGCCGCCAATCAGCCGGCCCAAGATACAGCGGCCGGCCTGCGCTCGAGAGCCGGGCGCGCCGCTGCTAGCGTGGCAGCGTCGCGCCGTCGGCCAGCGCGATGTCGAGCGCGATACGGTCCGTCGACGCGACCGCGCGCGAGATATGCCCCTGGCCGGTGGTGTCCTCGGCGAGCAGGATATGGCCCGGCCCCAGCCGGATCTTCCGCCCTCCCTCCAGCTCGATCTCGCTCTCTCCGCTCAGGGTCACGACCAGCTGCCGCCGCGGCGCAGGATGCCAGTCGAGGGAGTACTGCGGCGTCGTTCGTCGCACTTGCAGCCCGGTGACCGCGACCGACGCCGCCACGTCGCTCCCCGCATCCCGCGGCTTCAGTGGAATCTCGAACTCCTCCACCTTCGTCTTTCCATCAGCGCCGGTGTAGAGACGGGTCACCTTGACGGGTGTCCGGCCTTGCGCGGCGAGAGCCTCGCCGGCCATCCACTTCGCGCCAGTGACGACACCGAGCGTGGGAATCCAACCCAGGGCCAGAACGCCGCACAGCAGCTTCTTCATCACATCACTCCTGTGCTCCGTCGCAAGCCCCGAGCCCGGACCCGAGTCCCGCCTAGAAAGAAGTGCCCGACGGCACGAACTTCTGCAGCCGCTGCCCGTAGGTGTCGGCGGCGTAGACCGCGCCCTTCGAGTCGACGACGATGCCGTGCACCCAGTCGAACTGGCCCGGGCCGGTGCCCTGCGAGCCCCAGGTCGCCAGCAGCTTGCCGTCGGCGAGCGAGAACTTGTGGACGCGCTCGAGCAGGTGGTCGGCGATGAAGCCGTAGCCCTCGGTGCCCTTGCGCGAGATGTGGACGTCCCACGGGTTCCACTCGTTCTTGATCTCGCGCTTGTAGTTCAGGTCCTTGTCGAAGACCTGCAGGCGCTTGTTCTCGCGGTCGATGATGTAGAGGTTCTCCTGCGGCGTCGACGGCGATCTTGTGCGGCAGCACCCACTCGCCGGGGCCGGTGCCCTTGTCGGCCGGACCGCCGGCGCCCTTCCCCACCTGCTTGAGGAACTTGCCGGCCTTGTCGTAGAGGATGACGCGGTTGTTGCCGTAGCCGTCGGTGACGACGATGTTGCCGCTCTTCAGGATGGCGATGCCCGACGGCAGATCGAGGTGGGTCGGGTCGTTGCCCTTCTCCAGCGTCGTGCCGAGCTGCAGCAGGAACTTGTCGAGGCCTGGGGCTGAGCTTGACGATGCGGTGCGCGTCACGCTCGATCACGTAGACGTTGCCCTCCCAGTCCACGCCGCCCGAGTGCTCCCAGTCGGGGTTGATCTTCTTGCCGTTGATCTCCTGATCGGCGCCGGCCAGCAGCATCTTGCCGGCGGCGTCGAACACCATCACCGGCTTCGGCCCGCGGTTGAAGACGTAGATGCGGTCCTGCTGGTCGATGGCCAGGCCGGAAATGCCCGGCTGGTTGGTCGGCGCCCCGCCGCCACCCGGCATCGTGGCGCCCCGGGCCCGCCGCGCCGCCGCCTGCGCCTCGCGTTCGGCCGGCGGCGGCGGCGCTTCGCGCAGCCCGAACCACATGCCGGCGGGATGGTGGGCCAGTTCGGCACCAGCTTGTAGCCGCCGTCGCCCTGCGCGTCCACTCCCGAAGTCGTCGTGAGCGCCAGCGCCGCTGCCGCCACCAGTCCGATCACCATCCGTCGCATAAGTCCACCTCGCATGCCTGGGCCTTTGTATACGGCTGACCGAGCGGCGTCAACCACCGAGTCGAGCGTCGCACGCGCCGCCCGACGCGGCGTGCCGGCGGCGCATCGCCGGGCTCGATCGTCACCCGGATACGGCGCCGCGCGCCCGACACCGGTTCGGGTCATGACCGCGATACACTGCCGGCCATGTCGAGTTCGGGAACCCCCCACGTGACCGTGGGACCACTGCAGATTCGCGGGACGCTGACCGCCGCCTACGGCGACGTCTTCACCCCGGCCGCGCTGGCGGCCATCGAGGCCCTGGTGTTGTTCGACCGCGCCCGGGCCGAGCTCATGCGGGCCCGCTCGACGCGTCGCGCCGCCCGGGCGGCGGCCCGCGCGCCGATCGGCTTCCTCGATCCGGCAGGGGTGATTCCGGGGACGTCGATCCCGGTCGCCGACGCCCGGGCCGGCCGGTTCGACGGGGCGGAGATTCCGCCCGCCCTCGACCGGCAGTGGATCCAGGGCACCGGACCGGCGGCCAGGCCGGGAGCGCCGGTCGCCCGCAGCCTGCGCAACGTCGCCTACGCGCTGTTGTCGGGCGCCGACGGCTGGATGTTCGACGGCGAGGACGCGCTCGGCCAGATCTCCACGATGTCGCTCGACAACCAGCGCAACCTGGCGCTGGCGCTGGCCCGCACGCCGCTGTTCCTCGACGTCGCCGCGCGAGGTCTCGGCCGAGATGAACGCCTGGTCGCTCGACGCGCTCGGCCGGGCCGATCGTCGACGACTGGGCGCGGCAACTCGATCACACCGTGCCGCTCTTCCGCGCCCGGGGCCTGCACCTCGACGACCGGCACGTCCGCTGGGCCGACGGCACCGGCTTCTCGGCCTCGATCGTCGACACCGCCATCTACGTCGCCAACAACCTCGACAGCCTGGCCGCGCTGTCGCGACCGATCGTCCTCTACCTGCCGAAGATCCAGACCGCCGAGGAAGCCGCCCTGTGGAACGACATGCTCTCGGCGCTCGAGCGGCACGTCGGCGCCGCCGACGGCACGATCAAGGTCTACGTGCTGGTCGAGCAGCTCGAGGCCTGCTACCAGCTGATGGAGATCCGGGCGGCGCTCGGCCGGCATTTCGTCGGCTTCAACACCGGCCGCTGGGACTACATCAACAGCGTCTCCGACGCGCTGGCCTGGGACCCGGCGTTCCAGAACCCGAACATCGACCAGGTGACGATGACCTACGCCTACATGGCCACCTACGAGGACCGGGTGCGTCGCGCGGTGAACACGCCCGATCGCCACGGCCGCGCCGCCTTGTGGCAGGGCGGCATGGAGCCGAACATCCCGGTGGGATCCGCCGCCGGCGTTCAGGCCGGGATGGCGCGGGCGGTGGCCGGTGCCGAGCGGGAGCAGGCGGCCGGCGCCAGCGGCAAGTGGGTGGCGCACTGGAAGATGGTGCACATCGTCCGCCCGGTCTGGGAGAAGGTCGGCGCGGCCAACCAGCGCGGCCGGTCGTTTCCGCCGCTCACCTACACCGACGCCGACGCCGCGCTGCTGCGCCGGCTCACCCCGGCCGCCGCGCACGGTGCGCGGCGCCCGCGACCTCATCAGCGTCGCGGTGCAGTACGGCAACGCCTTCGGCCAGGGGCTGCAGGCCGCCGCGCTCAAGCCGGCCGACTTCTTCGGCGACGACGACGTGCTCTACCTGATGGAGGACATGGCCACCGGCGAGATTCGCGTCAGCATCCTGTGGGAGTGGCTGCACAAGCACGCGCCGTTCACCGACGACGACGCGGCCACCGGCGTCACGGCCGGCGACACGCTGACGCCGGCGCTGTTCAGCCGCCTGCTCGAGGAGGAATACGCCAAGCTGCTTGACGCCGGCAACCGCGACGTGCACGACGACTCCAAGACGACGACGCTGCCGATCGCCCGCGACATCGTCGCCACGCTGGTCGAGAGCGCGGTCAAGGCGCCGTGGTACGTCGACCTGCTGAACCTCACGCTCGACAACCACGATCGCGACGAGTGCGCCCGCCGGGTCGGCGCCTACATGGAGGCGTTCGCCGCCGACGGCACCCGCATCACCCGGAACGTCGAGTTCGATCGCGTGGAGTCGCCGCCGGAGCGTCCGGGCGCGTGACGGCGGTGCCCCCAGGCCGGCCCGGTCCGGGCGGCGGCCCGCCCATGCCGCGGCGCTACAACCTCGCGGCGGCCTTGCTCCGGCCGCCGTCTCGACGCCGGCGACGGCGGCCGTCGCCTCGTGTGCCCGCAGCGCACCTGGACCTACGACGCGGTGGCGGCCGAGACCGCGCAGGTCGCGCACGCGCTGGCGCGGCTGGGCGTACGGGGCGAGGACCGCGTGCTCATCGCGTTGCCCGATTCGGCCGAGTTCGTCGCCGACGTTCCTCGGCGCGATCGCCCTGGGCGCCGTCGCGGTGCCGTGCAACACCTTCCTCGGGCCGGCCGACTTCGCCTACTTCCTGGCCGAGAGCCGCGCGGCGGTGCTGGTCACGACCGCCGCGCTGCGCCACGTCGCTGGCCGCGGCGTCATCGCGTCGGCGCCGGGGCTGCGGGCCGTCCTCGTCACCGACGCGGCCGAGGACGCCGGCTGATGCGGGCCTGGCCGCGTGGGTCGACACCGCGCCGGACGCGTTCGACGCGGCCGACACCCACCGCGACGCGCCGCCTTCTGGCTGTGGACCTCGGGCAGCACCGGGCGCACCCAAAGCCGCCGTGCATCTGCACCAGGACTGGCCGTGGTGCTGCGAGGGCTTCGGGGTCGGCGTGTTGGCGCTGACGCGCGCCGATCGGATCTTCTCGGCCGCCAAGCTCTTTCACGCCTATGGCCTGGGCAACAGCCTGGCGTTCCCGTTCTGGGTCGGCGCGCCGGCGGTGCTGTGCCGGGCGGGCGACGCCCGACGCCGTGTTCGACATCCTCGCCCGCCATGGCGCCGACGGTGTTCTTCGGCGTGCCGACGCTCTACGCGGCGCTGCTGCAGCGGGCCGCGCACGACCCCGCCGTCGGGACCGGGCGCCCTGCGGCTGGCCGTGTCCGCCGGCGAACCGCTGCCGCCCGATCTGTATCGCCGCTGGCGCGAGCGCTTCGCCGTCGAGCTGCTCGACGCGCCCGGGATCGACCGAGGTGCTGCACTGCTATCTGTCGCCGCGCCCGGGCCGCGTCACGCCGGGCAGCGTCGGCGAGCCGGTACCGGGCTACGCGATGCGCATCGTGGACGAACAGGGCCTCGAGGTGCCCGACGGCGTCGAGGGCGAGCTGTGGGTGCACGGCCGCAGCACCGCGATCGGCTACTGGCAGCGGCGCGAGCAGACCACCGACAAGATGCGCGGGCCGTGGTTCGCGTCGGGCGATCGCTATCGGCGCGACGGCGAGGGCCGCTACTGGCACATCGGCCGCGCCGACGACATGTTCAAGGTGGCCGGCGAGTGGTGCTCGGCCACCGAGGTGGAGGCGGTGCTGGTCGCCCACGACGCCGTGGCCGAATGCGCGGTCGTGCCCGAGCCCGATGCCGACGGCGTGCTCAAGCCGCGCGCCGTGGTGGTGCTGGCCGCGGCGCGTCGACGACAGCGCGGCCCTCGCCGACGCGCTGCGGGTCGTTCGTTCGGGAGCGCCTGGCGCACTACAAGTGCCCGCGCACGATCGACTTCGTCGCCGAGCTGCCCAAGACGGCCACCGGCAAGATTCAGCGCTTCAAGCTGCGCGTGTAGCGGGACTGTCCCATGCACGACAGACTGTTCTGCGACGCGGCAAGCACTGCAAGCCGCTGCAGCGACACCATGCGCCGTCGCGGAATTGTCCTGGCGGACAGTCCCCGTTAATTGCACTTGGCGAGCGCGAAGGCCAGCAGCACGTTGCCGCGGATTGCCGCATGCCGAGGTCCGAGTAGCCCGACGTGACGAACAGCATCCCGCCGGCGACCACCGGGCCGGCCGCGTTGATCCCGCCGCCGTCGGCCTTGGCGCCGTTGACCGTCTTGAACTCGCGGTCGGTGTCGAACTGCCACAGCGCCTTGCCGTCGGCCGTGCCGTAGGCGTAGACCATGCCGTTGCTGGAGCCCTGGAAGACGACGCCGGGGATGACGGTGACCGGCGCGGCGGCGCCGGCCGCCGGCGAGCCACGCCAGGCGATCTCGCCGCTGGCCAGGTGTACCGCCGCCAGGCCGAGCCGCGGGTCGTTGCCGGTCACCGGGAAATAGGCGAGCTGGTCGTCGGCGGCCGAGCCCCACATCATGCCGCCGCCGCCGTTCTCCCAGCCCAGCCCGAGCTGCCGGCTCCACATCACCTCGCCCTGCTTGTCGGGATCGAGAGCCCAGGCGTGGCCGTCCTTCTGGCCGATGACGATCATCGTCCGGCCGCCGGGCCGGGCGCGCAGGATCGGCGAGTTGCCGAAGTCCATGTCGGGGCCGAGATCGTCGGGGCAGGTCTCCGACTTGTTGTCCTTCGGGACGTTGGGCCGGTAGATGCCCGGACAATCGCGCACGTAGGAGTCGTTGGCCATCACCTGCTTCACCCACAGCCGCTTGCCGGTGTCGAGGTCATAGGCGACGACCGCGTCGGAGGCGATGTCGGCCGGCTCGGTGTAGCCGTTGCCGGTGGCGAGATACACGGCGCGCCGCTCGAGGTCCACCGTCGGCGACGACCACACGCCCGCCCCGGCCGGCGCCCACAGCTGCGTGCCCGACCGTCGTGCGCTTGGTGCGGCGGGGCTCGTCGGCGACGGTGAAGTTCTTCCAGAGCCGGCGTGCCGGTGCGGGCGTCGTAGGCCGCCACGCCGCCGCGGAACGTGCAGCACGGGTACGAGGGATTGCCGGCGCCCGACTCTTCGAGCGACGACAGCGGCACGAACAGCCGGCCGGCGGCCAGCTTCGGCGCGCCGGTGACCCGCGCCACGGGATGTGTGTCGACCCGCGCCGTCCACACCTCGGCGCCGCTCTCCGCGTCCACGGCGTAGACGTTGCCCTTGATGTCGCCGAAGTAGGCGAGGAAGCGGTGGGCGTCGTCACCCGCGCCGATGGTGAGCGCGGTGCGCACGCCGGCCCGGGCCCGGTACGACCAGTGCACGCAGCCGGTGGCGGCGTCGAGGGCGTAGACGAATCCGGTGTCGGCGCCGACGAACACGCGGTCGCCGACCACGCTCGGCTGGCCGTACGCCGAATTGCCGAACGGGAAGCCGAACGCCCACTTGAGCGCCAGCTTCGGCGCCGTCGCCGCGGTCAGCCCGCCCGGGTTGGTCTGGAAGCGCGTGTTCGACTGGTCCACGCCCCAGCCGTTCCACTCCGAACCGGTGAACGGCGCGAACGCCCGAGCCGTGCCGCAGGCGTTGGGCATCGTCGACTTGTCGCCGGCGGCCGCGGCGCCGAGCGGCCGGCCGCCGACGTAGACGGCCACGACCCGCTTCTGGTACTCGGTCATCTCGGTGGCGTGGGCCGCGTGTGGCCCGCTCGAGATCTTCGCCAGTACCTCCTCCGGCGTGCGCCGGTTCAAGGTGTAGCGATCGGGGGCGCCGTTCTGGCCGGCGTCATGACACGACGCACAGGCGCCGGTGAACCCGTAGATGCCGGCGTTGGTGCCCTGCGGCCGCGTGAGATCGCCGGCGATCGCCCTCGGATCCGCGCCGGGCGGCTGCACCGGGCCTTGGCCGCGGGCCGCTGCGGCCGCCACTGCCCCGACCACCAGCAGCAGCGCCGACGCCAGCAGACGGCAGGTGGCCGCAGGGCGGCGCCACCCGACCCCCGGGCCCGGGCTCAGCACGACACGCACTTGTGGTTGTTCTTGGCGCCGAGCGAAGCCAGGTACTCGATGGTCTCGGGGAACGGCTGCACGCGCTGCACCGGCCCGTTGGCCAGGTCGATCGTGGTCTGTCCGGCGCGGTTCACGCGGGTGACGTCGGCGCCGTGCGCGACCAGGTACTCGATCATCGCCGTGTCGCCGCGCGACGCGGCGTGGTGCACCACGGTGTTGCCCTCGTAGTCGATCGCATTGACGTCGGCGCCGATCTCCTCGACCAGGTAGGTCACCGCCGGCATCATGCCGCTCGGCGCGAAGACGTGGGAGTTGCCGGCGAAGCCCTTGCCGTAGCCGACGCCGGCCACGGCCAGCAGCGGCGGAATCCCGGGACCGCCGACCGGCACCGGCGGCAGGTTCGAGACGTCGCGCAGTTCGCCGAGGCCGTCGAGGCCGCGGGTCCGTTCGGCCGGGCGAATCGACGGAATGAACGGATCGGCGCCGTGCGCCACGAGCAGACGCATCGCGGCGACGTCGCTGGCGTAGGCGGCGCGCCAGAACGGCGTCGCGCCGACTTCGTCGACGCCCGACTGGTCGAAGTTGTAGCCGGAGTACCAGACCTTGCGGCCGAGCCGCGCGTTCGGATCGGCGCCCTTGTCGAGCAGCAGCGTCATCAACTCGAGATACGGCGTCTGCTGCTGCAGGTAGGCGCGCGGTTGCGGGTAGGCGGCCTTGGGGGCCCACTGCACGTTCAACACCGCGTAGAGCGGCGCCGCCCCGTCGTGGCTGGCCAGGTTCGGATCGGCGCCCCGCTCGATCAGGTACTTCGCCAGATCGAAGTGCCCGTTCAGCGTGGCGATGAGCAGCGGCGTGGTCCGGTCGCCCGGGCTCGCCTGGTTCACGTCGGCGCCGGCCTCGACCAGCGCCCGCACCGACGCCGCCGCGCCCTGCCGCGCGGCGAAATGCAGCGCCGTCAGTCCGCCCTGGGTGCCGATGAGCTCGTTGTAGCGGAACGGCCGGGTCGCGCCGGCCACGCCGGTGGTCGGTCCGCCGCGGCGTCCGCCGGCCGGCGGCGCCGCGGCCGCGGCCGGTTGGTCGCGGGCCGGTCTGGCCGGTCTGGCCCGGCTGCGGCTCGGGCGGACGGCCGTCGCCCTCGCCGGGATCGGTCAGCGCCGCCAGATCGACGACCTTCGACGTCACGGCGGTCCTGGCCCCGCGCGCGGTCAGCAACCGGACGACGTCGGCGCGATCGAAGGCGGCGGCGAACATCAGCGCCGACTGGCCGTGGGCCGTCTCGACCGCGTTCACGTCGGCGTGGGCGTCGAGCAGCGCCGTCACGGCCTCGACGTGGCCCGACTGCGCGGCGAGCATCAGCGGCGTCGCCCCGGTGCTGGTCGCCGCGGCGACGTCGGCGCCGCGGCCGATGAGCGCCTTCACCACCGCACCGGCGCCGTTCTGGCTGGCCACGTGGAGTGGCGTCTGACGGCCGAGGCGGCTGGTGGCGCGGACGTTGGCGCCGGCATAGAGCAGGACGTCGGCCAGCTCGAGGTCGCCGTGCGTCGCGGCCCAGTGCAGCGCGGTCATCCCGTCGCCCTGCGCGGCGTTGACGTCGGCGCCCTGCTTGAGCAGAGCGCGGACGGTGGCGGTGTCGTGCTGCATCGCCGCATCCGCAACCGGGGCCGGCGCCGCCGCCTGCAGCCACACGCCGAGACCGCCGGCGACCACGGTCGCGACGACGGCGCGCATCACACGGGTGCGGGACATGGTGGGTCTCCTACGCGACCGCCGTCGTCTCGACGGCGCGGTTGAGGTCGAGCGCGCCGGTGCTGTCGCCAAAGGCCGGCACGTCGACGTCGAGGGCGTGCAGCACCGAGAGCATCGCGTTGGCCATCGGCGTGCCATCGGCGGCCTTGACGTGCAGGTTGCCCTTCAGCCGGCCGCCGGCGTGCCCGGCGACGAACAGCGGGCAGCGCTTGTGGTTGTGCATGTTCGAGTTGCCCATCGCCGAGCCGTAGACGACCAGGCTGTTGTCGAGCATCGTGCCGTCGCCGTCGGGGATCTGCTTCAGCCGGTCCAGGAGGTAGGGCAGCAGGCTCACGTGGTAGGTGTTGATCTTCTGGAAGTCCTTGATCCGGTCCTCGCGCTCCTGATGGTGCGACGAGGTGTGGAACGCGGTGGTCGATCCGCTCGGCCCGAACACGCGGTTCGAGACGTCGCGGCTCAGCTTGAAGGCGAAGACGCGGGTGACGTCGGAGGCGAAGGCCACCGCCTGCAGATCGAACATCAGCTTGACGTGGTCCTCCCACGAGTCGGGCACGCCGATCGGCGCCCCTGGCAGCTCGCGCGCCTCGCCGCTCGAGTTCTGCGCCTCGACCTGCTGGATGCGCCGCTCGATCTCGCGGACGTCGTCGAGGTAGTCGGCCAGGCGGGCTCGATCGGCGGCGCCGAGCCGGCCCTTCAGCTCCCCCACCGACTCGGCCACGAAGTCGAGGATGCTCTTGTCGTCGCGCCGCCGGGCGCGGCGCGCCTCGGGCGTGGTGCCGAGGCCGAACAGCTGATCGAACACCGCCCGCGGGTCGCGGATCATCGGCAGCGGCTCGGTCGGCGACGCCCAGCTGATCGTGTCGGTGTAGACGCACGAGTAGTTGTAGGAGCAGCCGCCCGCCTGGTCGACGTTCTCGATGCACAGCTGCATCGACGGAATCGGCGTGTCCTGACCGAACTTGCTGGCGAAGATCTGATCGAGCGAGGTGCCGGCGAAGACGTCCGAGCCTTGCGTCTGCTTCGGCTTGGCCTGGGTCAGGAACACCGCCGCCGAGCGGAAGTGATCGGCGCCGATCTCGGGGGCCGTGAACGCCTCGGCATTGCGGCAGTCGGTGTTGCTGACGATGGTCAGCGCGTCGCGATACGGCTCGAGCGCGGCCATCGCCGTCGGCGTCAGATCGAAGGCCGCGCCGGTCGCCGCCGGCGCCCACATGTTCATCTTGGCGCCGTAGGTGGTGCTGCCGGCGGCGCCGTGCACCATCTCGATGGCGATCAGCCGCAGCTTGCGGTTCGCCGCCTGGGCGTGCGCGGCGCGGGCCGGCACCATCGCGTCGAGGAACGGCAGGGCGATGGTCGCGCCGACGCCCTTCAGCATGGTCCGCCGCGAGAGGTGCGTCTTGGTGATCAACATGACAGTGACTCCGAACACTAGCGCTGCGGCGGCTGCACCGTCGTCGTGGCCGTCTCCACGTCGCGGACGATGCTCATCTGGAACGGCGCGCTCGCCACCACGCCCTGGACGAACGACGAGATCCGGTAGTCGTGGGCGGCGGCCTGGCGGATCACCTGGCGCACCGCCGGCATGTCCGACGGCTCGACGCGGCGGCCGAGCGCGTAGGTCATCAGGTGCTCGGTGAAGCTGAGCACGAAGGCGTCCTTGTGCTTGAGCAGCGCCGCCGCGCAGCCCGGCCGCGCCCTCCATCCGCGTGCCGTCGTAGAGATCGCCGACCGCATCGACCGGCACCTCGTTGTCCTTGATGCGGTAGCGGCCGGTGGCGTCGAAATTCTCGAGCGCCAGGCCGAGCGGGTCGATCACCTTGTGACACGAGGTGCAGGCCGGGTTCTTCCGGTGTTCCTCCATCCGCTCGCGCACCGACAGCACCTTGCCGCCGCTCGTGCCCTTGGTCTCTTCGAGCGCCGGCACGTTGGGCGGCGGCGGCGGCGGCGGCGAGCCGAGCAGCACTTCCATGATCCACTTGCCGCGCTGCACCGGCGAGGTGCGATCGGCGATCGAGGTCAGGGTCAGCACGCTGCCCTGCCCGAGGATGCCGCGGCGCGGTTCGGGCAGCGTGACACGGCGGAACTGCGGACCGGTCACCCCGGGGATGCCGTAGTGGCGGGCGACGCGCTCGTTCACGAACGAGTAGTCGGCGGTCAGCAGGTCGAGGAGGCTGCGGTCCTCGCGGACCAGGCTGGCGACGAACAGCTCGGTTTCCCTCTGCAGCGCCTGGGCCAGCGTCCGATCGTAGTACGGATAGAGGATCGGATCAGGCGACACGTCGTCGAGATCCTGCAGCCGGAGCCACTGCGGCGGCAAAGCGCGTCGCCAGCGCCTCGGCCCGCGGGTCGGCCAGCATCCGGGTGACCTGGCGGTCGAGCGGCCGGCGGCGAGAGCTTCCCGGCCGTCGCCAGGTCGAGCAGCGCCGGATCCGGACCCGCGCCCCAGACGAAGAACGACAGCCGCGAGGCCAGTTCGACATCGGCGAGCCGGTACGGCTGGCCGGGCCGGGCCGTCGCCGGCGTGTCTTCGAGCCGGAACAGGAACTGCGGGCTTGCCAGGATCGCTTCGACGGCCTTGGCCACGCCGCCTTCGAACTGCCGGGTCTGGCGGCCGGCGTCGTAGAAGCGCATCAGGCGCGCCACTTCCTTGTCGCTGGGCGGGCGCCGGAACGCCGTCGTCGCCAGACGCCGCACGATGGCGGTGGCGCAGGTCGCCTCATCGGCCACGGTCGTCGGCCGGCAGCTGAAGACCTTCCGCCGGCTCGCCGTGTCCGACACGCCGGTCACGCTGTGCGGGCCGACGACGGCGAGGTTGCGGAGGTGCGGCAAGGTGGTGATGCCGACGGCGATGCCGATCTCGGTGTCGGCCAGCGTGTGCTCGATCGGGGCCACCAGGTCGTTCACGGGCCCCTCGAACCGCTGGAGGAACGCCGCGGTCACCCGATGCGGCCCGGCCGACACGTGCGCCGCCGCGGTCTTCAGCGACAGCCCGGTCGTCGACTCGTTCATCCGCGGGTTGATGTCGAACAGCGTCACGCGCTCGCCGTCGAGCGAGACCTCGATCTGCTCGCCGGTGGCGGTGTTGCCGAACAGGATCCCGAGCGGCTCGGCAAAGAAGTCGAGGCGGAACACGTAGTCGCCGTCGGCCGGGAAGGTGTGCATCACCGAGATGCCGCCGCGGGTGCCGAGCGGTGCGCCCTCGGCGCGGGCCAGCTGCGACGCGGTCTTGGGCAGGCTGTAGGTGGACTCGCTGGCCGAGCTGTCGGGGTCGCCGACGGCCAGCGCGGTCACCCGGCTGGCGGCGCGCAGGTATCCTTCGAGCAGCGTCGGCGAGAAGGTCTGCGCGTCGGCCACGTTGTCGAAGCCGTGGCTGATGGTGTCGGGCGGCAGCAGCGCCGAGACGTCGACGTCGACGCCGAGCAGGTCGCGCACGGCGCGCCCGTACTCGGCGCGGTTCAGCCGCTGGAACGGCCGCCAGCCGGGATTGGGGTTGACCGCCGCGAACTCGTCCATCCGCGACTCGAGCGCCTGCGCGAGCCCGTCGAGGGCGCCCGTCGGGCGGCCGCTTGGCGCCGGCCGGCGGCATCATCCCGGCGCGCAGCTTGCGCACCATCTTCTCGGCCGTCTCGGGCGACTCGTGCGCCAGCATCGCGTTGAAGTTGGCCAGCGACAGCCCGCCGGCCTTGGCCCGGTCGCTGTGGCAGGTGGCGCAGTAGGTGGCGACCAGCTCGGACTGCGCCGCTGGCGTCATGGCCGCGGGCGCGGCGCGGCCGCCGCGGTGGGGCGGCGCGTCGGTGGGCGCGGGGCGGTGACCGGCGGCGGCACCGGGCGCCGGCGCGACCTGCGCTGGCGCCGCTGGCGCGCCGGCTCCACGCTCCGCGGCGCCGGGCAGTGCCGAGCCCACCAGCGCTATCGCGCCGATGCCGACCGCCGCTGCCACGTTCCGGTGCATGCGTTGCCTCCGCCTCGTGTCCGGCCGGCGCCCGTTACGGGCGCCGGGTTCGTGCCCGCGCGCCTAGCCGGCGGCGACCGTCGTCTCGGGCGCGCGGTTCAGGTCCATCGCGCCGGTGCTGTCGCCGAACGTCCGCAGGTCGTCGAGGCCGAGCAGGTGCAGCATGCTCAGCATCACGTTGGCCATCGGCGTGGCGTCGCCGGCCCTGATGTGCAGGCCGCCCTTCAGCTGTCCGCCGGCGTGCCCCATCAGCAGCAGCGGGCAGCGCTTGTGGTTGTGGACGTTCGAGTTGCCCATCGGCGACCCGTAGAGGACCAGCGTGTTGTCGAGCAGGTTGCGCTCGCCGTCGGGCGTGTCCTTCAGCTTGTTCAGGAAGTACGGCAGCATGCTGACGTGGTAGGTGTTGATCTTCTGGAAGTCGCGGATGCGGTCTTCGCGATCCTGGTGGTGCGACGCCGAGTGGAACGCGGTCTTGACGCCGCTGTCGGCGAACACCCGGTTGCTGGCGTCGCGGCCGAGCTTGAAGGAGAACACCCGGGTGATGTCGCTGGCGAAGGCGATCGCCTGCAGGTCGAACATCAGCTTGATGTGCTCTTCGAACGAGTCGGGCACGCCGATCGGCGCGCCGGGCAGCTGGCGCTGCTCGCCGCTGCGATTGAAGGCCTCGGTCGTCTGGATGCGCCGCTCGATCTCGCGGACGTCGTCGAGGTAGTCGCCGAGCCGGGCCTGGTCGGCGGCGCCGAGCGACTTCTTCAGGCGTGAGACGTCGGCGGTGATCCAGTCGAGGATGCTCTTGTCCTCGGCCCGGCGCTCGGCCCGGGCCTGCGGCGTCGCGCCGACGCCGAACAGCTGGTCGAAGGCGACCCGCGGGTCGCGGATCATCGGCAGCGGATCGGACGGCGAGGCCCAGCTGATCGTGTCGGTGTAGACGCAGGAGTAGCCGTAGGAGCAGCCGCCGGCGGCGTCGACGTTCTCGATGCACAGCTGCATCGACGGGATCGGCGTCTCCTGGCCGTGGCGCTGGGCGTAGAGCTGGTCGAGCGAGGTGCCGACGTGCACGTCGGAGCTCTGCGTCTGCTTGGGGTGCATCTGGGTGAGGAACACCGCGCTCGAGCGGAAGTGATCGCCGCCGATCTCGGGCAGCTCGAACGCCTCGGCATTGCGCACGTCGGTGTTGCTGACGATGGTCAGATGGTCGCGCAGGTCGCTGAGCGGCAGCAGGCTGGTCGGCGACAGGTCGAAGTCGCGGCCGGTCGCCGCCGGCGACCACATGTGCTTCTGCAGGCCGATGGCGGTCGCGCCCGCCGATCCGTGCACCATCTCGATGCAGGCCAGCCGCACCCGCCCAGCGGCGGTCTTGGCCAGCGCGGTGCGGGCCGGGACCATCGCCTCGAGGAACGGCAGCGCCACGGTGGCGCCGAGCCCCCGCAGCACCGTGCGCCGCGACAAGTGCTTCTGCGTGATGAACATCGCCGACTCGCCTCTCCTCGTCCCCTCTCCGGTCATGCTATCCGAACGCGGCGCCAGCCCGTCAGTGCCGCCCACCGGCGGCCGGGGCGGCCGTCGTGGTCGATTCCGGCACTTCCGCGCGGCTCATCCGGAAGGCCTGGCTGGCCACCACGCCGTGCACGAACGCCGTGACCTTGTAGTCCTGGGCCGCGGCGTCGCGGATGACCCGGCGGATCGCCGGCATGTCGAACGGCTCGACGCGCCGACCGGTCGCATAGGTCATCAGCGCCTCGGTGAAGCTGAGGAGCACGGCATCCTGGTGCGCCTTCAAGGCGGCGCGCAGCGCCACCGGGCCGTCGAGGCGCATGCCGTCGTAGAGCACCCCCACCGGATCGACCGGCACCTCGTTGTCCTTGATCCGCCAGGCGCCGGTGACGTCGAAGTTCTCGAGCGCCAGGCCGAGCGGGTCGATCACCTTGTGGCACGAGGTGCACGCCGGGTTCTTGCGGTGCTCTTCCATCCGCTCGCGGATCGACAGCGTGCGGCCGCCCTTGACGTCCTTGGTGTCGTCGAGCGCCGGCACGTTGGGCGGCGGCGGCGGCGGCGGCGAGCCGAGCAGCACCTCCATGATCCACTTGCCGCGCAGCACCGGCGAGGTCCGGTCGGCGATCGAGGTCAGCGCCAGGATGCTGCCGTGGCCGAGGATGCCACGGCGATTCGCGATCGGTCACCGCCACCCGGCGGAACTGGCTGCCGGTCACGTTGGCCATGCCGTAGTGGATCGCGACCCGCTCGTTGACGAAGGTGTAGTCGGCGTCGAGCAGGTCGAGCACGCTGCGGTCCTCGCGCACCAGGCTGTCGAAGAACAGCTCGGTCTCGCGCCGCAGCCCCGACGCCAGGGTGTCGTCGTAGTGCGGGTACTGCAGGTAGTCGGGAATGATCTTGTCGAGGTCCTGCAGCCGCAGCCACTGGGCGCGCGAAGCGCGTGGCCACGGCTTCCGAGCGCCGGTCGGCGAGCAGACGCGACACCTGACGGGCCAGCCCGGCCGGGGTCCGCAAACCGCCCTGCGTGGCGACCTTCACCAGCTCGGCGTCGGGCACCGTGCCCCACAGGAAGAAGGACAGCCGCGAGGCCAGATCCTGATCGCTCGAGCCGGAAGCTCTGACCGGCGCGCGCCGTCGCCGGCACTTCCTCGAGCCGGAACGCGAAGCGCGGGCTGGCCAGGATCGCCTGCAGCGCGTAGCGGATCGCGTGCTCGAAATCGCCGCTCTGCCGGCCCTTCTCGTAGAAGCCCATCAGCGCGTCGAGGTCGGCCGGCGGCACCGGGCCGCGGAACGCCCTGGCCGCCAGCGCGCGCACGACCTGGGAGGCACAGGCCGGCTCCTCGGCCGCGGTGGTCGGCCGGCAGGTGAAGATCAGACGCCGGCTCACGGTGTCGGACACGCCGGTCACGCTGAACGGGCCGTGCACGGTCATGTCGCGCAGGTGCGGCAGCAGCGTCACCCCGAAGCTCATGCTGACGTCGGCCAGGGTGTTCTCCACCGGGATCAGCAGGTCGTTGGGCGGCGCTTCGAAGCGCTGGATGAACGCCGCCGACACCCGGTGCGGGCCGGCGCGAGACGTGGACGCGGGCGGTGCGCGGATCGAGGCTGTTCGACTGGTCCGATTCGCTCATCCGCTCGTTGAGCGGGATCACGGCGACCCGTTCGCCGTCGATCGAGACGTCGATCTCCTCCTTGAGCTCCATGACGCTCATCGTGGTGCGGCCGTAGAGCCCGCCGAGCGGCTCGTTGTGCAGGTTGACGCCGATCACGTAGTCGCCGTCGGCCGGGAAGATGTGCGTCACCGAGACGCCGCCGCGGGTGCCGATCGGCGCGCCCTCGACGTGCCGCATCTGCGACATGGTGCGGCCGACCTTGTAGGTGACCACGGCCGGCGTCGCCTCGCGATCGCCGACGGCGAGGCGGCTGATCTGGCTGGCGGCGCGCAGGTAGCCCTCCATCAGCGTCGGCGACAGGTCCTGCACGTCGGCGACGTTGTCGAAGCCGTGGCTGATCGTGTCGGCGGGCAGGAAGGCGGCGACGTCGACGTCGAGCCCGAGCAGGTCCTTCACCGCGCGCGCGTACTCGGCGCGGTTCAACCGCTGGAACGGCCGCCAGCCGGGGTTCGGGTTGATCGCGGCGAGCTCGTCCATCCGCGACTCGAGCGACGTGGTGAGCGCCGCGATCGTCGCCGCGTCGGGCCGCTTGGCGCCGGCCGGCGGCATCATCCCGGCGCGCAGCTTGCGGATCATCTTCTCGACGACCTCGGGCTGCTCCTGGGCCCGCATCGCGTTGAAGTTGGCCAACGACAACCCGCCGGCCTTGGCGCGGTCGCTGTGGCAGGTCGCGCAGTAGGCGGTGACGAGCTCGGTCTGGTTCGCCGCCGAGAGCGCCGGCGCGGCGGCGTGCGCCGGCACCGGGCGCCGGCGGGGTCGCGACGCGCGGCGGGGCGGCCGGCGGCGCCGGCCGACGGACGGCCGGCGTCTGGCGCGGCGCCGGGGCAGCGGTCTGCGCGCCCGCGCTCAGGCCGGCCGCGGCGATGAGCGCGGCCGCGCCGAGCGGCCAGGCGCCGCGGGCCGTAGTGGGTCCGGGTCAGCACGACACGCACTTGTGGTGGTTCTTCGCGCCCAGCTTCTCGAGCAGCTTGAGCGCGTCGGGATACGGCTGGGTCCGCTGCACCGGCCCGTTGGCCATGTCGGCGGTCGACTGGCCCTCGCGGTTCACGCGGGTGACGTCGGCGCCCTTGGCGACCAGGTACTCGATCATCGCGACGTCGCCGCGGGCGGCGGCCTGGTGCAGCGCGGTGTTGCCCTCGTGGTCGGCGGCGTTGACGTCGGCGCCGAGTTCTTCGACCAGGTACTTCACGGCGGCGAGCATGCCGCTCGGCGCATAGCGGTGCGAGTTGGCGGCGAAGCCCTCGCCGTAGCCGACGCCGGCGGCCGCCTGCAGCGGCGTGACGCCGGGACCGCCGACCGGCAGGGCCGGCAGCCCCGAGACGTCGCCGCCGGCGCGCACGCCGGCGTCGCCGACGCGCGGCCGGCCGGCCGGCTTGGTCGTCGGGAGGTTCGGATCGGCGCCGCGCGCGACCAGCAGCTTCATCGCCTCGATGTCGGCGGCGTAGGCCGCCCGCCAGAACGGGGTCGCGCCAATCTCGTCGACGCCCGACAGGTCGAAGTTGTAGCCCGAGTACCACACCTTGAAGCGCAGCCGGGCGTTGACGTCGGCGCCCCGGTCGAGCAGCGCCGTCATCATCTCCAGGTACGACGTCTTCTGCTGCAGGTACGAGCGCGGCTGCGGGTAGAGCGCCTTGGGCGCCCACTGCACGTTCAGCACCGCGTAGAGCGGCGCGGCGCCGTTCTCGGCCGCCAGGTTCGGGTCGGCGCCCTTGTCGAGCAGGTGCATCGCGATGTCGAAGTGGCCGTTGGCCAGCGCGATCACCAGGGGCTGCTCTTGTCGCCGGCGCTCAGCTGGTTGACGTCCGCCCCGGCGGCGAGCAGCACGTCGACGGCCTCCATCGAGCCCTGGCGCACCGCGAAGAGCAGCGGCGTCAGGCCGCCCTGCCACCCGACCAGCTCGTTGTAGCGGAACTGCCGATCGACGCCGGCCGCCCCCTGCGCCGGACCACGGCGACCGCCGCCTCCCGCCGCGCGGCTGGGCCGCGTGCCGCCGGCGGCGGCGCCGCTGACCGCCGGACGCGCCGCGGCGGCTTGGGCTCGGGCGTGGCCCCGGCCGGCCGCTGCTGCTGTTGCTGTTGCTGCTGGCGGAAGAACTCCTCTTCCGGCGAGGTCAGCGCCGAGAGGTTGACGACCTTGGTCGTCGCCTTCACGTTCGCGCCGGCGGCGATCAGCGCCTTCATCACCTCGACGCGGGTGAACGCCGCCGCGAACATCAGCGCCGTCTGCTCCATCGACTGCTCTTTGGCGTCGACCTCGGCCCCGGCGGCAAGCAGCGCCTTCACCGCCTCGACGTTGCCCGACGCCGCCGCCAGCATCAGCGGCGTGGTGCCGGTGGTGGTCGCCGTCTTGGCGTCCGCGCCGGCCTTGAGCAGCACGTCGACCACCGGCGCGTTGCCGTTGCGCGCGGCGATGACCAGCGGCGTGTTGGCGCCGAGCCGCGTCGTCGCCTTCACGTTGGCGCCGGCGTAGACCAGCATCTGGGCCAGCTCGGCGTCGTTCTTCATCGCCGCCCAGTGCAGCGCGGTCATGCCGTCGCCCTGGGCGGCGTTGACGTCGCGGCCCTGCTGCAGCAGCGTGCGCACCGACGACGCGGTCGCCCTGCATCGCCGCGTCGGCCACCGTGCTGACCGACTGCGCCGCCGAGCACCGCGCCGAGCGCCAGAACGCCGACCGCGCCGGCCACCACCCCACCGCTCAGTCGCAGTCGCATCGCTCGGGCTCCTAGAGAGCGGCCGTCGTCTCGGGCGCGGCGTTCAGGTCCATCGCGCGCGGTGCTGTCGCCGAAGCGCTCCGCCTCGGTGAGACCCAGCAGGTGCATCGCGCCGAGCATCGGATTGGCCATCGGCGTGCCGTCGGCGGCCTTGATGTGCACGCCGCCCTTCAGCTGGCCGCCGGCATGGCCGGCGAAGAACAGCGGGCAGCGCTTGTGGTTGTGCACGTTCGAGTTGCCCATCGGCGACCCGTACATCACCAGCGTGTGGTCGAGCAGGCTGCCGTCGCCGTCGGGCGTGTCCTTCAGCTTGTTCAGGAAGTACGGCAGCTGGGCCACGTGGTAGGTGTTGATCTTCTGGAACTCGCGGACGCGATCCTCGCGGTCCTGGTGGTGCGAAGCCGGGTGGAAGCCGGCGTTGACGCCGCTCTCGGGATAGGCGCGGCTCGAGCCGTCGCGGCCCATCTTGAACGAGAACACGCGGGTGATGTCGCTGGCGAAGGCCACCGCCTGCAGATCGAACATCAGCTTGACGTGCTCGGCGAAGGCGTCGGGCACGCCGACCGGCGCGCCGGGCAGCGCCCGCGCCTCGCCGCTGGAATTCGACGCCTCGACCCGCTGGATGCGGCGCTCGATCTCGCGCACGTCGTCGAGGTACTCGCCGAGGCGGGCCTGATCGGCCGGGCCCAGGTCGCGGCGCAGCCGCGCCACCTCGCCCTGGATGAAGTCGAGGATGCTCTTGTCGCGCTGGCGGCGGGCGATCCGCTCCTCGGCGGTGGCGCCGACGCCGAACAGCTGGTCGAAGGCGGCGCGCGGGTCGCGGATCATCGGCAGCGGCTCGGTCGGCGAGGCCCAGCTGATCGTGTCGGTGTAGACGCACGAATAGCCGTAGGCGCAGCCGCCGGCCTGGTCGATGCTCTCGATGCACAGCTGCATCGACGGAATCGGCGTCTCGTGCCCGACCTTCTTGGCGTAGAGCTGGTCGAGCGACGTGCCCGACAGCACGTCGGAGCCCTGGGTCTGCTTGGGGTGGCTCTGCGTGAGGTAGACCGCGCTCGAGCGGAAATGGTCGCCGCCGATCTCGGGCAGCTCGAAGGCCTCGGCGTTGCGCACGTCGGTGTTGCTGACGATGGTCAGATGCTGCTTCAGGCCGTTGAGGGGCATCAGGCTGGTCGGCGCCAGGTCGAAGTCGCGGCCGGTCGCCGCCGGCGACCACATGTGCTTCTGCAGGCCGATGACGGTGGCGCCGGCCGAGCCGTGCACCATCTCGATGGCGGCGAGGCGGATCTTGGCCGCCGCGGTGTTCGCCAGCGCGGTGCGGGCCGGGACCATCGCCTCGAGGAACGGCAGCGCCACGGTGACGCCGAGCCCCTTCAGCGCGGTGCGCCGTGACAAGTGCTTCCTGGTGATCATCATCGCTTCGGTTCTTTCCCTGGCTGGTCCCCGGTGGCTGGTCCCGGCTCGTTGGTGTCGGTGGGCTCGACGCGGTTCATCCTGAAGGCGGGCGTGTTGACGACGCCGAGGACGAACGCCGAGAGCTTCAAGTCCTGCGTGCTGGCGTCGCGAATGACCCGCCGCACGGCCGGCATGTCGAACGGCTCGATGCGGCGGCCCAGCGCGTAGGTCATCAGGTGCTCGGTGAAGCTGAGCAGGAACGCGTCCTGGTGCTTGAGCAGCGCGTTGCGCAGCCCGGCCGGCCCGTTCATCTTCGTGCCGTCGTAGAGCTCGCCGCTGGCGTCGACGGCGACGTCGCCGTCCCTGATGCGCCACTTGCCGGTGACGTCGAAGTTCTCGAGCGCCAGCCCGAGCGGGTCGATCACCTTGTGGCACGAGGTGCAGGCCGGGTTCTTGCGATGCTCTTCCATCCGCTCGCGCACCGACAGCACCCGGCCGTCGCGGGCGCCGCCGGTCTCCTCGAGCAGCGGCACGTTGGGCGGCGGCGGCGGCGGCGGCGAGCCGAGCAGCACTTCCATCACCCACTTGCCGCGCTGCACCGGCGAGGTGCGATCCGCGACCGAGGTCAGCAGCAGGATGCTGGCGTGGCCGAGGACGCCGCGCCGCTCGTCGGGCACGGCCACGCGGCGGAACTCCTGGCCCATCACGTTGGGCGATGCCGTAGTGGCGGGCGACGCGCTCGTTGACGAAGGTGTAGTCGGCGCCGAGCAGGTCGAGGATGCTGCGGTCGTCGCGGACCAGGCTGTCGAAGAACAGCTCGGTCTCGCGGACCAGGTTGGCGGCCAGCGTGTAGTCCCAGGTACGGGAACAGCAGCGCGTCGGGGCGGATCTTCTCGACGTCCTGCAGCCGCAGCCACTGGTGCGCGAAGCGCGTGGCCAGGGCTTCCGAGCGCGGATCGGCGAGCATGCGCCGCACCTGCTTCTCGAGGCCGGCCGGCGTCTTCAAGCCGCCGGTCGAGGCGACCCGGACCAGCTCGGCGTCGGGCGCCGTGCCCCACAGGAAGAACGACAGGCGCGAGGCCGAGATCGAGGTCGGCCACCGCGAAGGTGTCGCCGACGCGCGCCGTCGGCGGCGGCTGCTCGAGCCGGAAGACGAACCGCGGGCTGGCCAGCAGCGCCTCGAGCGCGGCGCGGATGCCGGCCTCGAAATCCGCGTCCTTGCGTCCGCGCTCGAAGAACGCCATGAGCGCCTTGACGTCGGCGTCGGAGGCCGGTTCGCGGTAGGCCTGTGACGCCAGCCGCTTCAGGATCTCGGTGGCGCAGCCAGCTTCCTCGGCCGCAGTCGTCGGCCGGCACGAGAAGACCGCGCGGCGGCTGACCGTATCGGACACCCCGGTGACCTCGAACGGGCCGCTGATGGCGAAGTCGCGGACGTGCGGCAGGGTGGTGATGCCGAAGCCGCTGCCGATCTGCGAGTCGGCCAGCGTGTAGTCCTGGGGCGCCAGGATGTCGTCGACCGGGGCCTCGAACTGGCGCAGGAACGCCGCCGACACCCGGTGCGGCCCGGCGGTGACGTGGACCCGCGGCGACTGCAGGTTCATGCCGTTGGCGTCCTGTTCGCTCATCTGGTGATTGATGTCGAGCAGGGCGACGCGATCGCCGTCGATCGAGACCTCGAGCTTCTCACCGCGGACGATGCTGCCGTAGAGCTGTCCGGTGGGAATCGAGTGCAGCATGGCGCGGAAGCTGTAGTCGCCGTCGGCCGGGAACACGTGGACGAGCGACACGCCGCCGCGCGTGCCGATCGGCGCGCCGGCGATGTGCTCCATCTGCGACTGCGTGCGCGGCACCTTGTAGGTGGCCTCGGTCGGCGCCGAGCCCGGATCGCCCAGCGCCAAGGTGGCGATGCGCCCGGCGGCGCGCAGGTAGCCTTCCATCAGGCTCGGCGAGAAGCTCTGGGCGTCGGCGACGTTGTCGAAGCCGTGGCTGATCGTGTCGGGCGGCAGGAACGTGGTGACGTCGACGTCGATGCGCAGCAGGGCCTTCACCGCGCTGGCGTACTCGGCGCGGTTGAGGCGCTGGAACGGACGCCAGCCGGGATTCGGATGCACCGACGCGGTCTCGTCCATCCGGCCTTCGAGGGCGGTGGTGAGCGCGGCGATCGTCGCCGAGGTCGGGCCGCTTGGCGCCGGCCGGCGGCATCATGCCGGCGCGCAGCTTGCGGATCATCTTCTCGACGACCTCGGGCTGCTCCTGGGCGCGCATCGCGTTGAAATTCGCGAGCGACAGCCCGCCCGCCTTGGCGCGCTCGCTGTGGCAGGTCGCGCAGTAGGTGGTGACGAGCTCGGTCTGCGCGGCCGCCGACAGGGTGGTGCGCCGGCGGCAGCGTGCGCCGCGACGGGCGGCACGGCGCGCGCGCGGCCGTCGTGGTCGGTGGCGTCGGGCGCGGCACCGGGCGCGCCTGCGACGGCGCGGCCTGGGACGCCGGAGGCGCGTCGGCGGCGAGCCGCGCGAGTCCGGCGGCGAGCAGCGTGGTGGTCGCGAGGGCGAGCGCGAACGTCTTCATGCCAGCACCGGTGTGGTCGCGGAAGTGGCGCTAAGTGTCTGATTCCAGACACCCACGCATGGTTGAGTATACGGCCGATTCCAGGCCCGTTTCCGGCCCCGGCACGCACTTTCTGGTCTTGCACTGTCTACGGATGTCTTTGGCGTTTGAGCACTGAACAGCGTTTGGTGCCAGGCACTGAACAGTGTTCGTTGTGGCGTATCCTGCCACCTGCGCGGAACGTCCAATCGGCGGGGGCACAGACACGATGAAAGTCGCGAAGCTGTTTGGCGATCACGGCCCGGAATTGAAGGCGTTTCCCGACCCGGCGCGGGATATTGCGCCGGGTGCAGAGCCAGGCCCGGACGGCGGTCCTGGCCGGGGGGTGCTTCTGGTGCACCGAAGCGGTCTTCCTGCCGCTCGACGGGGTCACCGGCGTGACCTCGGGCTACATCGGCGGAGCGGCCGCGACGGCGAACTACGAGGCGGTGTGCTCGGGCACGACCGGACATGCCGAGGCCATCGCCGTCGACTTCGATCCGGACGTGATCAGCTACGGGCAGCTCCTGAAGGTGTTCTTCGCCGTCGCGCACGATCCGACCCAGCTCAATCGCCAGGGCGGGGACCGCGGCACCCAATACCGGTCGGCCATCTTCCCGGCCGACGACGCGCAGCGCCAGGTGGCCGCAGGCGTACATCGCGCAACTGACTGCCGGCAAAGCCTTTGACAGCCCGATCGTGACGACGGTGGAACCGTTGGGCACGTTCTACCCGGCCGAGGCGTATCACCAGAACTTCGTCGCCCGCAATCCCGCCCAGCCGTACGTGGCGGCGGTGGCGCTGCCCAAGGTCGCCAAGCTGGAGGCGGCCTTCGGCGAGAAGCTCAAGAAGGCGGCTCGGTAGCGGCTGGGGCCTAGCGGCTAGCGAACTTACGCCCGCTTCCCGCCGGTCCGCGGCGCCAGCCTGCCGCTCGCACCCGCTCGCGGCGACCGCTCGGCCACGCTCGGCTGAACGTCCGGCCGCAGCCGCACGTCTGGTGATTGCAAGGGGGATCGAGACGTGCTGAGAACCATGCGGGCCGCGAAGTTCCTCGTGAAGGCGCCGCTCATCCTGCTGATGCTGCTGGTCATCAACCTGATGACCTCGCCCGGGCACTGGTGGGTGCAGTGGCCGGCGCTCGGCCTGGGCATCGCCTGGGTGCTCAGCCTGTTCAGGGTCGCGCGCGCGCTGGTGCTCGCCGGCGGCCTGGCCGCGCTGGCCGCCATCCTGACGCGCCGCCGCTGACTGGCGCGCCGTGCGGCGACCAGCCGGCGACTACGGCACCGTCACTGACAGTGCAGCGCCGTAGAGCATCGTCCGGTCGTCGTCGCGCGCCGCCCAGGTCAGCAGCGTCGCCACGTCCTTGGTCACCGGCCCATCGTGGACGGGTCGGCCGTTCACGGTCACGACGACCGGCTGCGCGAAATCGACGACGTCGGGCGACAGCAGCAGCGTGAAGCGGGCCACCCCTCGCGTGCGGGCCTCGAAGCGGTTGCCGTGCCGCACGACGTCGACGCGTCCCGACGGCGCCGTGCCGGGCGAACAGCCGCCGCGCTGGCCCGCGCGGCGCCTCGGGCGGAAATCGCCCCTTCAGCGTCAGCCGCTTCGCCGCCGCGCTCGACCACGAAGCCGATGGCCGGGCCGGTGTTGCGTTCGAACGCCGCCAGGATGTCGGGCAGCGCGGCGATGGCGCGGCCGTCGATTTCGAGGATCTTGTCGCCCACGGCCAGCCCCATCTTCGCGGCGTCGCTCTCGGCGACGACCTCGCACGATGCGCGTGCCGTTTCTCCTTGCGCGAGTCGCCGCGCAGCCCGAAGTCGGCGTCGTAACGTTCCGAGACGGTGTTGGTGTCGGCGAGCGCCGTGTCGCTCGGCCGCACGCCCAGCTCGTCGACGACCAGCCACTGGATGCGGTTGTAGCGGTCGGTGCGCTCGGTCGTCCACGACAGCAGCGCCGGGTGCGGCGCGCGCGGGTGATCGCGCACGAACGCCTCGTACGCCGGCCGCTCGCTCTCCCACCACGACGTGTCGTGTCCGCCGGTGGCCTGCGGATGGAACGTGAGCGACACCCCGGCCGTCTCGAGCGCCTCGAGGTACGGCGCGACGCGCGCGGCGGGATACAGCGGATCGCGCATCCCGTTGACGACGAAGAACGGCCGGTTGACGAGGTTCGAGACGAAGAGATCGCCGTCGGCGCCGGTGGACGGATTGGCCAGCACGGCGAGGTGGCCGATGAACGGCAGCACCGACGACCACAGCGTCGGCTCGCGCATCGCCAGGAAGTAGGCGCCGGTGCCGCCATCGGAGGTGCCGGTGAGATAGACGTGCGACTCGTCGACGTTGTACTGCCGCTTCACGCGATCGACGAGCGACAGGATGTTGTCGACTTGCGGACCGTGCCACCACGCCGCGTCGCTCCAGCCGAACGGGTGCACGACGATCTGCGGCTCGCCGGGCAGGCGGTTGGCGCGACGCCGGCGGCCCTCCTCCGGATTCTGGCGATCGACGCCGCCATGGAGCTGCACGCGCAACGGCCAGCGGCGTGACGGGTCGTAGCGTGGCCGGCACCTCGATGTAGTTGTCGAAGGCCAGGCCGCCGGGACCGGTGGCACGCAGGGCGCGTTCGCCGGTGGGCGCGGCGGCGTAGCGTGCGGCCGGCCGTGAGGCGGGTCCACGCCTCGTCGAAGCTGACGCCGGCGTCGCGCAGGCGCTCCGGCCTCGCGGGCGGCGTCCTTCGCGGTTCCCGCGCGCCAGTACGCCTGCCAGCGGGCCTCGGCCGGGGCCGGCTGCGCACCAGGCCGATCCGGCACCGACCACGGCGGCCAGCGCCCCAGCCACGAACGCCACCGCCACTGCGCGGCGACGAGACGACGACCCGGTCATGTGCGCCCCCCGAATCGGCCGCACGGCGTGGCGGCCGAACCGGCGTATTCTGACCTGCCAGCCCGGCCGCGCCAAGGGCTGTCCTCCCACCGTGCCATCGCCGCTCGCGCCGTCCCCACCGCTCATGCGGCTCGCCCTGGCCATCGGCGCCGCTCACCGCCTTGTGGGCGGCCGTGATCGCCGCCACCGGCGGCGTGTCGATGACCGTCGCCGGGCTGCGTCTCTCGTCGCGCAGCCCGTGGCGTCCGGCGGCGGTCGCGCTGCTGCTTCTCGTCGTCGGGTTGTGGCGCATGTCGGGCGACGAGCGGCGCCGGTTGTTGGCCGCGGTCGCCGCCGGCCTCGATCGCATCGCTCCGTGGACAGCGGGCCTCGCCGCCGTCGTCGTGGCCGTGGCCTCGACCGTCTACGGCACGCATGTCGCCGGCGGTGCCGACAGCAGCGGCTACCTCAGCCAGTCGCGGCTGTGGGCGAACGGGCAGCTCGCGGCGGCCGCGCCGGTCGTGTCGGAGGCACCGTGGCCGGCACGCGGCGTGCTCGTCGCGCCGCTCGGCTACCGCCCCACGGCCAGACCCGACGAACTCGGCCCCACCTATGCGCCTGGCCTGCCGTGGCTGATGGCCCTCGGGGCGGTGGCATTGGGCGATGCCGGCCGGTACGTGTGGACGCCGGTCCTCGCCGGCGCGCTGGTGTGGGGCACCTTCAGGTTGGCAACGACGGCGGCACCGCCGTCGGTGGCGCTGGGAGCGGCGCTCCTCGTGGCCGGCAGCCCACCGATGCTGTTCCAGGCCACGCAGACGATGAGCGACCTGCCGGTGGCCGCACTCTGGGTGTGGGTGCTCGTCTGGCTGCACGCGCCGGGATGGCGGGCCACGCTCGGCGCCGGGGCTGCTCGCCGCGACGGCGCTGGCGGTTCGACCGAATCTCTTCCTGGCGGTGGGCGCGGTCTGGACGGCGGCCTTCATGGCCGACCGGGCGCCGATGCCGCGCCGTCTCGCTGGTGCGGCGATCCGGGCGGTGCCTTTGGCGGTGTCCGCCGCGGCCATCGCCGCCATCAACGCGCGCCTGTGGGGCTCGCCGCTGGTCTCGGGCTACGGCCGGGCCAGCGACATCCTCGCCACCGCCAACGTCATCCCCAACCTCGAGGCGATGTGGCGATGGACGCTCGAGACGCGCGGCTACTGGACGGCGGCCGGGCTCGCCGCCGTGGTGGCGCTGGCGGTGCGGCGCGGCGGCCGCGTCTGGTGGCCGGCGGGCGCTCTCGTCGCCGGCGTGCTCGCCAGCTATCTCCCGTATGCGCAATTCGTCGAGTGGTGGTACCTGCGCTTCTATCTCCCCGTCTGGCCGGTCGTCGCCGCGGCGTGCGCGACCGTCGTCTGGCAGCTCGCGTCGCGCTGGTCGCCGGCGGGCGGGCGCGTCGCCATCGCCGCCGCCGCGCTGGTCATCGCCCTGCCACGGCGCCAGCCTGGCGCAGGCGTACAGCGTCTTCGACTTGTGGCGCGGCGAACAGCGTTACCGAGACGTCGGGCGCTGGGTGGACGCCCACGCCGGAACCACCGCGGCGCTCCTGGCGGTCCAGCACAGCGGCGCGTTGAGCTACTACACGCGGCGCACCATCGTGCGCTTCGACGAGATCGCGGCCGACGATCTCGACCGGCTGTGCGAGGGGCTGGCCGCCTCCGGCCGCGACGTCTGGCTCGTCGTCGACGACTGGGAAGAGCCGCTGATCCGTGCGCGCTTCGCCAGTCAGCGGCGCGGCCGACTCGACTGGGCGCCGATCGCCGAAGCGCGGGTCAACGGCGCGCGGGTGCACATCTACGATCTGGCGACGCCGACCCGGGCGACCGGGCCGGCGTTCGTGCCGGTGGCGATCGGCGGCGTGTGGCCGTGGGCGCGCGACCGCGGCACGCCCGCGCAGTAAGATCGCCGCGGTGTCCAGCAGCGCGCGAACCGCGGGAATCGTCGCCGGCGCGAGCCTCGTCTTCGGCGCCGCCGCCTGGGCGTCGCGCGCGGTGCTCGACGAGGTCGTGGCCGGCGGCGCGCGCCAGCGGGTGGCGCTGGTGCCCGATTGGCATGTCTTCCTGGTGTTCACGCTGCTCGGGCTGCTGGCCGCGGGCGGGCTGCACCGCGCGCTGTCGCGGCGCCGGGCCGCGGCCCCGGGGAGCACGCTCGACGTCGCCGACCTGATGCTGCCGGTCTTCGGCCTGGCGCTGCTGCTGGTGCCGTTCCTGCCCGGCCTCCCCGACCGTTGGCCGGCGGTGCAGGCGCTCGCCGGGCCGGCGAAATGGATTGTCTGGGCGATCGTGGCCGGCCAGTGTCTGTGGGTGGCCGCGCCCCACGCGCCGATGCTGCGCCGCTGGCTCGACGCGGCGGAGTCTGACGACGCTCACCGTCGCCGTCTGGCTGGCCACGGCGGCGGCCGCCAGCATCGGCGCCTGGCGGCTCACCCACACCATGCTCTTCCCGTCGGGCGACGAGCCGCACTATCTGGTGATCGCGCAGAGCCTGTGGCGTGACGGCGATCTCAAGATCGAGAACAACCACAAGCGCGGCGACTATGCCGAGTACTTCGGCCGGGACCTCGATCCGCACTACCTCACTCGCGGCAGCGACCGCGAGATTTACTCCATTCATCCGGTCGGCATGCCGGTGCTGATCACCCCGATCATGGCGCTGGGCGGTTACACCCTCGTGGTGGCGTGGTTCATCCTGATGGCCGCCACCGCCGCCGCCGCGGCGTGGCGATGGACACTCGCCACCACCGGAGCCGTCGGGCCCACGACACTCGCCTGGGCCGCGATTGCGTTCTCGGCGCCGTTCCTCATCAACAGCTTCACGATCTATCCCGAGGTGCCGGCGGCGCTGGTCATGGCCCTGGCGCTCCCGCTCGTGCTGCGTCCGACCCCCGACACCCGGAACTGGCACGGCTGGGCGATCGGCATGCTGGCGGCCACGTTGCCATGGCTGAGCACCAAGTACGCGCCGATGTCGGCGGCCATGGTCGCTGTCGCCGTTCTGCGTCGCTGGTGGCCCATCCACGCCAGCCACCCGCGCGCGACGTGGCTGGGCGGCGCGCTGCCCATCGTGGTGCCCTACGCTGCCAGTCTGCTCGCCTGGGCCACGTTCTTCTACGCCTACTGGGGCACGCCGTGGCCGCAGGCGCCGTACGGCAGCATGGCGCAGACCGAGGTGGCCTTTACCGTATTCGGCGTCCCAGGGCTGCTCTTCGATCAGGAGTACGGCCTGCTCGCCTACGCTCCAGCGTACGTGCTGGCGGGCTTCGGCTTGTGGACGATGATCCGTCGTCCGGGCGCGTTGCGGCGGCTCGGGCTCGAGATCGGCGTGATTCTCGCCGCCTTGACCTTCACGGTGGGGGCATTCCGGATCTGGTGGGGGGGATCGGCGGCACCCGGCCGTCCGATGGTCGCCGGCCTGCTCGTGATGATGCTGCCCATGGCCGTGCAGATCGGATCGGCGCGCGCCGGCTCGCCCCGCCGGGCGGCGCAGCACGTGCTCGCGTGGGCGGGCGTGGTCGTCGCAGCGATTCTGATCGTGGCGCAAGATGGCCTGCTCGTGGCCAACGGCCGCGACGGCACGTCGTCGCTGCTCGAATGGTTGTCGCCACGCTGGCCGCTGTGGACGCTCTTCCCGACCTTCATCGCGCACGAGGCCGGCCCGGCGCTGCTCGACAGCGCGGTCTGGATCGCCGGCCTCGCCTTGGGGTCGTGGCTGCTCACGAGGTGGTCGGCGTCGACCCGAGGCCTGGCGTCGCTGCGGGCGCTGGCGACCGCGGTCGCCGTGGTCGTCGTCGCGGTCGTCGCCCGAGGCGCGTTGCCGGATCCGCAGCCGCCGCTCCCCGGCGTCGACTTGCGCGCCCGGGCGCGGCTGACCGCGCTCGACTCGTTCGACCACATCGACCCGTCCTTACGCCCTGCAGTACCGGCCGATTCGGCTCTCGTCGGCCGCCGCGGTCGAGCCGACGTTGGCGGTCAGCGTCTCGCCCGGATTGCGGCCCGAGCCGCAGCCGCTGCGGGTATTGCACAACGGCCGATTCTCGCTGCCGGCCGGGCGTTACCGGGCGGTGGTGCGCTGGGCCGCGCGCGATCCGCTGCCGGCCCGGGCCGGGTCGGCGATTGCCCTGCAAGTGGGACGCATCGGCCCGCCGTTGCGCGAATGGCCGGTGACGCCGGTGCCCGCCGGCGAGTGGACCGCGGAGTTCTGGCTGCCGATCGACGCCGGATTCGTCGGCTTTCGTGGATCGAACGAGCTGGAGCGTTCGATCGAGGAACTGCGGATCGAGGCTCTCGACGTCGCCGACCTCGGGTCGCGTACCGGCGACCGATCAAGTGCTCGCGGCGGCAGCGTACGGCGACACGATTGTCCTGTTCCACGACGAGTCGACCTACCCGGAACGCCGCGGCTTCTGGACCACGGGGCAGCGCCGCGCGCGTGCGACGATCGCCTGTCCCAATGGCTGCGTCGACGGCGTGACACTGCGTATCCACAGCGGCGGGAGCCCCAATCACCTGCAGCTCTCGACGCACGGCTGGCGTCATGAGGTCGACCTGCAGCCAGGGGCACCGGTGGCCGTCCGGGTGCCGGCGCCGGGCGTGGGCGGCGCGATCGAGCTCGAAATCGCGACCTCAACCGGGTTCGTGCCGCGCGACCTCGACCCATCGAATCGCGATCGGCGCTATCTCGGCGTTTGGGTCGAAATGGACGTCACGCACGAGGAACGATGATGGCGATTGCTGACTTGCGGCGCGACTACCGGGCGCGCGCGCTCACCGAGCGCGAGGCGGATCCGGACGCGATCGAGCAGTTCCGGCTCTGGCTCGACGAGGCGCTGCGGGCCGAGCTGCTCGATGCCACGGCGATGACCCTGGCCACGGTGCAGGCCGACGGCACGCCCGACGCGCGCGTCGTCCTGCTCAAAGACGTCAGCGCCGACGGCTTCACGTTCTACACCAACTACGAGAGCGCCAAGGCGGCGCAGCTGGCGGCGGCGCCGCAGGCGTGCCTGGTGTTCTTCTGGGCGGAGCTCGAGCGGCAGGTGCGCGTGACCGGCACCGTGTCGCGCGCGGACGCTGCAGTAAGCGACGCCTACTTCGCGTCGCGGCCGCTCGACAGCCGGCGTGGGTGCCTGGGCATCGCCCCAGAGCCGGGTGATCCCGAGCCGCGAGGTCCTGGAATCGGCGATGGCCGAGGCGTCGGCGCGGTTCGCCGACAGCGCCGTGCCTCGTCCTGCGCACTGGGGCGGCTACGTCGTGGCGCCGACGGTCGTCGAGTTCTGGCAGGGCCGGCCGAATCGGCTGCACGACCGGCTGCGCTACCGACGCGCCGCCGAGGCGTCGAGCTGGACTATCGAGCGCCTCGCCCCGTGAATCCGCCCGGCGGACTCCCCGCCCCCCATGTCATGGCGGTGGGGTCTGGCACCAGAGAGTGGCAGCTGGCGCAGGTCTCTCGATGTACGCAATTCCTACCAGCTGATCGTGCCCTCGCCGACGCGCACGGCGCCGCCGCCGACGTGCACGCGGGTGATCTCGTCGGGCGACGTCGCATCGACCCGGACGTGGAGACGGCTGGGGCGGCCCATCTTGACGCCCTGCACGCTCACGATGTGCTGCGCCTCGCTCACCGGCACGAGGCCGTGGCGCACGAGGTACGCGCCGAGCGGTCCGGTCGCGCTGCCGGTCGCCGGATCTTCGTGCACGCCGGCCCCCGGCGCGAACATCCGGCTGTAGGCGGCCACGCCCGGCTCCACCGCTTCGGTGCTGAAGACGAACACCGCCAGGTCGTGCGTGGCGAAGGCGCTGCGCAGCGACGCCATCGCGGCGGTATCGGGCTGGCAGGCGTCCACGGCCGCGCGCGAGGCCAGCGGCAGGTAGAAGTAGGGAGCGCCGCACGAGCCCTCGAGCATCGGCAGCCCGGTCGCTGTCCACGCCGCGGCGTCGCCGCCGACCGCGCGCACCACCTCCAGACCGGCCGTCAGGGACGGGCGCAGGTCGGGCCGGCCCTGATCCATCCACGCCCGCGACAACCCGCCGCTCTCCCAGTCGAGCGCGACCGGCGTCGGGCCGACGTTGAGGCCGAACACCCACCGCTCGCGCCCAGGGGCGATGACGCCGGCGTGGACCAGCGCGAAGGTCGTGCCGACGGTGGGATGGCCGGCCATCGGCATTTCGAATCTCGGCGTGAAGATCCGCATGCGGACGTCGGTATCAGGCGTCTCGGCCGGCAGCACGAACGTGCTCTCGGAGAAGTTCATCTCGTTGGCGAGCGTCTGCATCTGCGCGCCGGTCAGGCCGCGGGCGTCGAGGAACACCGCCAGCTGGTTGCCTTCGAAGGGACGCGACGTGAAGACGTCGTATTGGAGATAGCGCAGGGAGGGCATCGCCGGATCCTATCAGCGCGCCGCGGCGAAAATGGGCCGCGGTACAATCCGCCGCGGCATGCGCCCGCACCTGCCGGTTCCCGTGCTCCTCGTCGCGTTCGTCGTCCTGACGATCGCGGCACCGGCGCGCGCGCAGGAGCGGCCACTGACGATCATCGCCCCGGCCGCCCCCGGCGGCGGATGGGATCAGACGGCGCGGGCAATGCAACGGGCCCTGCTCGCGCTGGGCGGCCAGGACATCGTGCAGGTCGAGAACGTGCCCGGCGCCGCCGGCACCATCGGCCTGGCGCGCTTCGTCAGCGCCGAGCGCGGACGCCCTGAAGCCCTGCTCGTGACCGGCCTCGTGATGGTCGGCGCCATCGCCACGACGCGTTCGGCGGCCTCGCTCGCCGACACGACGCCGATCGCGCGGCTGACCGGCGAGCACGAGGTGATCGTCGTGCCGGCGGACTCGCCGCATCGCGCCATGCGCGACCTGCTCGACGCGTTCCGCGCCTCGCCCGCCGCCGTGTCGTGGGGCGGTGGATCTGCGGGGGGCACCGACGACCTGCTGGTACGGCTGATTGCCGAGGCTGTCGACGTGCCGCCCGCGGCAGCCAACTACGTGGCCTTCTCGGGCGGCGGCGAGGCGTTGGCCGCGGTGCTGGGCGGACAGGTGACGGCCGGCGTCAGCGGCTATGGCGAGTTCGCGCAGTCGATTGCCACCGGACAGCTGCGCGTCTTGGCCACCTCGGCGCCCGCCCGCGAGCCGCTGGTCGACGCGCCGACGCTGCGTGAGTCGGGCGTGGCGCTCGATCTGGCGAACTGGCGGGCCGTCGTGGCGCCCCCGGGCATCAGCGCCGCCGAGCAGGACGCCCTCAGCGACCGCGTGCGGCGGATGGTGGCCAGTCCGAGCTGGCGCGACACGCTGCAGCGCACCGGGTGGACCGACGCTCACCTCGACGGCGCCGCCTTCCGGCAGTTCCTGCTCGCCGAACAGGCGCGCGTGCACGCGGTAATCGGACGGCTCAACCAGCGATCGAGCGAAACCCATGCCGCGGCGTGGCAGCCCACCTCGCGCACCGCCCCGGCTATCGCCCTGGTCGCTTGCGTGCTGCTCGCCCTCGGCCTGGCGTGGCAACACCGAGGGCGTGCGGCGACGACGGCGGTGCTGCCGATCGCCCCGACGGCGTCGCTGGTCGCGGCGCTGGCGCTGCAGGCCGTCGGGATGCCGCTCGTCGGGTTCGTGCCGATGGCGGCCGGCGTGTTCGCGACCACCAGCCGCGCCCTCGGCAGCCGGCGACTTCTGCGCGACCTCGCCGTCGGCGCGGTCTTCGCTGGCCTGCTGGCGGCGCTCTTCGCCTGGGGCCTCGACGTGCCGCTGCCGATGGGCGGGCTCGCGCGGTGAACGCGCTCGCCGCGCTCTGGGACGGCTTCCAGCTCGCGCTCACGCCGGCGCATCTCGGGTGGGGCCTGCTCGGGGTCACCCTCGGCACCGCGGTGGGAGTGCTGCCGGGGATCGGGCCGGCGCTCACGGTGGCGCTGCTGCTGCCCGCCACCTACGGCCTCGAACCGACGGCGGCGTTCATCATGTTCGCCGGCATCTACTACGGTGGGATGTACGGTGGATCGACGACCTCGATCCTGCTGAACACGCCGGGCGAGAGCGCCACCATCGTGACCGCCCTCGACGGCCACCAGATGGCCAAGTCGGGCCGCGCCGGCGCCGCGCTGGCCACCGCCGCGATCGGCAGCTTCGTCGCCGGCACGCTCGGCACCATCGGCCTCACGGTGAGCGCGCCGACGATGGCGCGGCTGGCGCTGGCGTTCGGTCCCGCCGACTACTTCGCGCTCATCGTCGTGGCGTTCGCCGCCACCGCGACCCTGCTCGGGCGGTCGCGGACCGCGGGGCTGCTCAGCCTGATGGTCGGCGTCACGCTCGGCCTGGTCGGCATCGACCGTCTGAGCGGCGACGCGCGGCTCACCTTCGGCGTGCCGTACCTGCTCGACGGACTCGACCCGACGATTGTCGCGATTGGCCTCTTCGCCGTCGGCGAGACGCTGGCGCTCGCCGCCTCGCCGGCCGCGGCCAGCACCGTCCTGCCGCTCGAACGCACGCGCTGGATGTCGCGCGACGACTGGGCACGGTCGTGGAAGCCGTGGCTGCGCGGCACGGCCATCGGCTTCCCCCTGGGCGCGCTCCCCGCTGGCGGCGCCGAGTTGCCGACGCTCCTCTCCTACGCGGTGGAAAAGCGCCTGTCGTCGCGACCCGAGGAGTTTGGTCGCGGCGCGATCGAGGGCGTGGCCGGACCCGAGGCCGCCAACAACGCCTCGGCCGCCGGCACGCTGGTCCCGCTGCTCACCCTCGGGCTGCCGGCCTCGGCCACGGCGGCGGTGCTGCTCGCCGGCTTTCAGCAGTTCGGACTGCAGGCCGGGCCGCTGCTCTTCCAGAACGAGCCGCGCTTCGTCTGGACGCTGCTCGCCAGCCTGTATGTCGGCAACGTGCTGCTGCTGGTGCTGAACCTGCCGCTCATCCGCCTCTGGGTCCTGCTGCTGCGCATTCCCGCCCCGCTGCTCTACGGCGGCATCCTGGTGGTGGCGACCGTCGGCGCGTGGAGCGTGCATCGCTCGGCCGGCGACATCGTCGCCCTGACCGCGATTGGCGCGCTCGGCTTCGCGCTGCGTCGCGCCGAGTGTCCGCTGGCCCCGGTGATGATCGGCGTGATGCTCGGCCCGGCCGCCGACATGCACCTGCGGCGCGCGCTCGCCATCGCCGAAGGCAACTGGAGCGCCCTGCTCACCCGGCCGCTGTCGGCCGGGCTGCTGGCCACGGCGGCTGCTGGTGCTGCTTGGACCGGCCCTGGCCGGCGTGTGGCCGGCTCGCCGGGCCAACGGCGCGGCGCCGCCGAGCGCCCCCGAGGGAACGGCTAGACTGGAACAATCCGCACGATGACCCAGGCCACTGTCCCCACTCGTCGTCGCGCTGACCGGCGCCACCGGCATGCCCTACGGCGTGCGGTTGCTCGAGGTGCTGCGCGACGCCGGGGTGCCGACCCACCTCGTGATGAGCAAGTGGGCGATCCAGACCCTGCTGCACGAGACCACGAATTCGGTCGAGGCGGTGAAGCGGCTCGCCACCGAGGTCCACAACGTCGAGGACTACGGCGCGGCGATCTCGAGCGGCTCGTTCGTGACCCGCGGGATGGTCGTGGTGCCGTGCAGCATGCGGACCCTGGCGGCCATCTCCACCGGCAGCGGCACCAACCTGATCCACCGCGCCGCCGACGTCGTCCTCAAAGAGCGCCGGCGGTTGGTGCTGGTGCCGCGCGAGGCGCCGCTCAGCGAGATTCATCTCGAGCACATGCTGCGGCTCACCCGCATGGGCACCGTGATCTTCCCGCCGGTGCCGGCCTTCTACCAGCGCCCGGGGTCGATCGCCGACCTGGTCAACCACACCGTGATGCGCATCCTCGACCAGTTCGATCTGCACCTCGACGCCGCCGGCCGCTGGGACGGCCGGATGCATACCAGCAGCGCCGACCGCTGACGCCTCGCTTAACGGTGCGGTAGCATTCGGCATGCGCATTCGAACCGCTGTCGCTCCCGCCCTGCTCGCCCTGTCGCTGGCCTGTTCGGAAGCGCCACAGGCACCGGCCGCGACCGCGGCGGCGCCGGCGCCGGCCGCCGAGAAGAAGTACCTCATCGACCGGGTGGACGACGCCGCCGTCGTCCAGCTCTACGCCGACGGCTTCAGCGCGCTGCCGCTCGACGAGAAGCGGCTCATCTACCACCTGACCCAGGCGGCGATCGCCGGGCGCGACATCTACTGGGACCAGCGCTACCGCCACAACCTGGCGATGCGCGGGGTGCTCGAGCAGATCCTCTCGCACAGCGCCGGCATCGACGCCGCGACGCTGAGCGAGGTCCAGCGCTACGCCAAGCTGTTCTTCATCAACACCGGCCCCTACAACAACCTGACCGCCCGCAAGTTCGTCCTGACCTGTACACCGGAGGCGTTCACCGCTGCGGCGGCGCAGGCGGCGAAGAACGGCGCGACGTTCGCCACCGGCGCCGGCGAGTCGCTCGAGGCGATGCTGGCGCGGATGCGTCCCCTCTTCTTCGACGCCGCCGTCGATCCGATGGTCACGCAGAAGACGCCCGAGGGCGGCAAGGACATCCTGCAGGCCAGCGCCAACAACCTGTACTCCGGCGTGTCGATGGCGGATCTCAAAGGCTTCAGCGAGCGTTACGGCCTGAACTCGCGCCTGGTCAAGCAGAACGGCAAGCTGGTCGAAGAGGTCTACAAGGTTGGCGGGAAGTACGACCCGCAGATTCGCGCCGTCATCGGTCATCTCGAAGCGGCACAGGCCTTTGCGACGCCGACGATGAAGGAGGCGCTGGCCAAGCTGGTGCAGTGGTATCGCACCGGCGAGGACGCCGATCGCAAGGCCTTCGACATCGCCTGGGTGGCCGACAAGGACTCGCCGGTCGACACCATCAACGGGTTCATCGAGGTCTACATGGATCCGCGCGGCGTGAAGGGCTCGTGGGAAGCGCTGGTCTTCTACGTCAACCGCCAGAAGACCGTCGACCTCGAGAAGCTGGCGACCAGCGCCCAGTGGTTCGAGGACCGCATGCCCTTCGCGGCGGAGTTCCGCAAGCCCGACGTCATGGGCATCACCGCCAAGGCCATCGACGTGGTCATCGAGACCGGGGAATCGGGCCCGATCACGCCGATCGGCATCAACCTGCCCAACGACCAGGCGGTGCGCGAGCAGTACGGCAGCAAGTCGGTATCGCTGGCCAACGTCACCGAGGCCTACGACCGTTCGACCATCCCGGCGTTCCGCAACGAGTTCGCCTGGGCGCCCGAGGAAGTGACCCGGGCCGGCAAGTGGAGCGCCTTCTCCGGCGAGCTGCACACCAACATGCACGAGGTGATCGGCCACGCCTCGGGGCGGATGGCCGCCACCGTGAAGGGCACGCCGGCGGCGATGCTCAAGGAGTTCTACTCGGCAATCGAAGAAGGCCGTGCCGACCTCATCGGGCTCTACTTCCTGCCCGACCCGAAGCTCGTCGAGCTCGGCATCATGACCGCCGCCGACCAGCCGGAGATTGTCCAGACCGAGTACGAGGCCTACACCAAGAACGCGCTGGTCCAGCTGCGGCGGGTCCGCCAGGGCAGCCAGATCGAAGAAGACCACATGCGCAACCGGCAGATGATCGTGCGGTGGCTGATGGCCAACACCAAGGCGATCGAGACCCGCCAGCGCGACGGCAAGACCTTCTACGTGATGGTCGATGCCAAGGCGTTCCGTGACGGCATCGGGCGGCTGCTCGCCGAGGTGCAGCGCATCAAGAGCACCGGTGACTACCCCGGTGCCAAAACGCTGCTCGAAGCCCACGGCATCCACTTCGACCCGAAGCTCCGCGACGAGGTGGTCGCTCGCGTGGACCAGCTCGATCTTCCGTCCTACTCCGGCTTCGTGATGCCGAAGCTGACCGCGACCACCGACGCCGGCGGCGCGATCACGGAGGTGGCCATCAGCTATCCGATGGACCTCATCGCCCAGATGCTGGAGTTCTCCAAGGTGTCGGCGGCGATTCGGTGAACACGCGCAGCTATCGCGCCGGCCAGGCGGTGGAAGACCACTGCCGTGCCTGTCACGAGGACCGCATGCACACCGTGGTCGTCGTCGACCAGGCGCAGCAGCCGCTGCGCGTGACCTGCGACTTCTGCGGCAGCGAGCACAACTACCGCGGCGGCGCGCGCCATCCCGGCAGTGGGTCGGCGGGGGGCACGCCGCTGTCTCGCGGCTCGAGCGCCCCGGCACCGCAATCGTCGGCCGCGGGCGCCCCGCCCCTTCCTCTCGTCAGCGACCGCGAACTCCTGGAGCCGTCGATGTCCGAATCCTCCGTGCCCGCCAACCTCGAACTGCTCCTGCGCCGCATCATCCGCGAGGAGACCGGCCTGACGCCGGCGGCCCCGGCCGAGAAGTGGCGCGGCGGCGAGCTGGTGCTACGGCCGGGCAAACCGGGTGTGCAGGAGAAGAGCTGGCCGATCGACACGTTCTTTCACAAGGTCGTGATGCTCCGCAACCGCCTGCGGACCCTCGAGCAGCAGGTCAATGCCTCGGACCTGCCCGACGACCAGAAGGTGAAGATCCAGAGCTACATCACCGGGTGCTACGGCTCGCTGACCAGCTTCAACGTGCTGTTTGCCGACGAGGACGACCGGTTCGTGGGTGCAGCGTCGGACTAGCGATCGTCGGCCGGTCAGGCGCACGGCTCGGGCGTCATCCGCCTGTCTGTCGGTGGCTATCCCTGCGTCTGGTGAACGGTGATGTGCTGCTCCGGAGCCGGATAGCCGGCCTCGCCGAAGCACGCTCGCAGAAGCTTGTTCGTGTCGAAATAGACTTGCCAGTAGTGGTCGTTGTGCGTGTAGGGTCGGACCGCGAGAACCGGCCCGAGCAGGTTGAAATCAAGAATCTCGACGTCGGGGGCCGGCGTGGCCATGACGTTGGGGATGGTCGCGATTTGCCGCTTCAGCAGCGCGATGGCGGCATTCGTGTCCACAATCCGTTCAACTGCGCCGTGCGGTCGACGCGCCGATAGGGATTGGCCGAGAAGTTCTGGATGTTGTCGCCGAAGACCTTGTTGTTGCCGATGAACGACGAGGTGTTATCGGGCGTGAGGAGCGTCGTCGCGAACAAGCCGATTTCGTGAACCGTTCCGATGACACCGCCAACCTGGACGAAGTCGCCGACCTTGAATGGCCGCAGGATGACGAGGAAGACGCCGGCGGCGAAGTTGGCCAGCAGGCCGGCCCAGGCGGCGCCGATGGCGATGCCGACGGCCGCGACGAGGGCGGCAAACGTCGTGGTCTCGACGCCGAAATAGCCGAGGATCGCGACGACCAGGGCGACGTTGAGGGCGACGCCGACGCTGGCACCGAGCCAGTGGGTCAGCGTCTCCTCAATCTTCTGGCGACGAAGCGAGCGGCCGAGTAATCGCGTCGAGAGGCCGATCAGCCATCGACCGACCAGCCAGATGGCGATGGCACCCAGCAGCTTCAAGCCGAACGCAGTCAGAATAGGCACCGAGCTGCTGATGACTGATTGGACGTCCACCACCAACCTCACATTTCCCGGATGGGCGCCAAGGCACGCCTTGGCCGGAACCACCCTGTGTTGGCGGAGATTCTACTCGATGAGTTCCTGAGCAACACTGCGCTCGCAGCCGGGCGTGTGGCCGCCGCGTCCGACCAGCGGCGGCGTCCTGGCGTCACTTCAGCGCGGCGAGCGCCGGGAGGTCGATGGCCTCGGCCGCGCCCTCGATCACCTTGAGGCTCTCGACCAGTTCGCCGGTGACCTTCACCATGAAGCGATCGGCGACCAGGACGTGGACCTCGCCATAGCGCGATTCGGCGGTCCACTCTTCGTAGGCCGCGAACCCGCGGATGGCGATGCTGCGCATCGTCGTCCCGCGGGTCGCCGGAGCGCCTGTGGCCAGGAACTCGCGCAACTGGGACAGCATGTCGGGGTTGCCGCACGAGTCCATGAGCTCGATGCTGATCCGGGCCGCTCCGGCTTCGTAGTCCACGGTGGTCCTCGCCACCGCCTCCACGTCGTCGGTTTCGCCGCGCGGCCGGTTGCGGCCAAACCCTGCCAGCACAGGCAGAAGCTTTTCCAGCTGGGGATGACGAACCGCCCGGCACGGCTGGGCCGCGGCGACGGCAACGACGGGCACGTAGCCCGTCAACAGCACCGCACACGTCACAAAGACCCGGGTCATCTCAGGACTCCTCTCCAGTCTGGCCGACCGACATCATAGATGGGGTTGGCGCCGCCGAGCAGGACTGAGCAGCTCCTCAAATGGGTCGGTTTGACCGCACGATGGCTGTTCACATAATATCTGTGCATGACAGCTATTGACACCCGTGCGCTCGACCGCGAGCTCAAGCGCGGCTCTGCCGAGCTGCTGATCCTCTCGCTCCTCGATGCTCGGCCACGTCACGGGTATGAGCTGAGCAAGTTGATCCGCGACCGATCCGACGGCCAGCTGACCTTTCATATTGACTCCCTCTACCCGCTGCTCTATCGCCTCGAAGAGCGCGAGTGGATCCAGGGGACGTGGGTCGAGAAACCCGGCGAGCGGCGCCGTCGGTTCTACAAGGTGACGGCCGAGGGCCGCCGGGTACTCGCCGCGCAGCGGAAGACGTGGGCCGCGTTCGTTCAGGCGGTGCGCCGCATCACGGGTGACGAACGTGTCTGAGCCATCGAGGCCGCAGGACCAGGAGCCGCTCGTCGCCTTGTGGAGGCAGGAAGTGCGCTCGCGGTTGTCGGGGTTGCGCCTGTCGCCCACTCGCGAAGCGGAGATCGTCGACGAACTGTCCCAGCATCTTGACGACCGCTACCGCGAATCGCTGTCCGCGGGACATTCATCCGAAGACGCCATCCGTCTCAGCCTCGCCGGGTTTCAGGGTGATGGTCTTCTCGCGCAGCACATGTCGAGACTGCGTCAGGCCAATGCGCCACCGATCATGACGCCGGCAGCGCCAACCGCCGGCGCGTTCACCGACCTCTGGCACGATCTCCGCTGCGCCGCGCGGGTTCCGTGGCGGCAGCCGGGCTTTGCCATCGCCACCGTCTTCACGCTGGCGCTCGGGATCGGCGCGACGACGGCCATCTTCAGCGTCGTCTACGGCGTCTTGCTGAAGCCCCTGCCCTTTCACGACCCGCAGCGGCTGGTGAGTCTGCTGCACCGGGGGCCCGGCGCCAACCTGGAGACGATGAATCAGGGGCCGGCCACGTTTCTTACCTATCTCGACAATCAGCGGGCATTCGCCGCGATTGGCGCCTGGGACTCGACCCAGGTGTCGGTCACGGGACGCGGTGAGCCGGAGCAAGTGAGGGCGCTCACCGTCAGCGACACCACGTTGCCGCTTCTGGGCGTGCCCCCCCATCGCGGCCGGCTGTTCACCGCGGCAGACACCGTGCCTGGCGGCCCGCTGCAGGCGATGCTGACCTACGGTTACTGGCAGCGTCGATTCGGTGGCGAGGACAGCGCAGTCGGCGAGCAATTGCAGGTGGATGGCCAGGCCTGCGTCATCATCGGGGTGCTGCCGCCGACGTTCCGGTTCCTGAGGACCGACCCGGCCATGGTGCTCCCCATGCGCATCGATCGGGCCACGGCATTCGGCGGCATCAATTTCGATCGTCAGGCGATTGGCCGTCTCCGGCCCGGCGTGACGATCGATCAGGCGCACGCCGACATCGCCCGGATGATCCCACTCCTGCCGCCCGTGTACAACGTGCTGAAGCTCGAGCCGAAGATCCGGCCGCTCGCCGAGGAGGTGATTGGCGACGTGCGGCGCATCCTGTGGGTGCTGCTGGCCGCCGTCGGCGCCGTCCTGCTCATTGCCTGTGGCAACGTGGCCAACCTCTTCCTGATTCGTGCGGAGGGCCGGCACCAGGAGCTCGCCATCCGCGCCGCCCTGGGCGCAGGGACTGGCCGTCTTGCCCGCGTGCTGCTGGCGGAGAGCGTGCTGCTGGCACTGGCCGGCGGCGCCGCCGGCCTGCTGTTCGCCGAAGTCGCGATTGGCGTGTTGAGACGGATGGCGCCGGCCGAGCTGCCCCGCATCGACGACATCGGCATCGACGCGCCGGTCCTGCTCTTTGCTCTCGCCATCTCGGTGCTGAGTGGGGTGGTGTTCGGACTCGTGGCGGTGATGGGTAGCGGGAGGCCGCGAGCCGGCGCGCTCAAGGACGGCGGACGATCGAACACCGACGGGCCGGTGCGTCATCGCACCCGCAACGTGCTCGTCGTGTCACAGGTGGCCTTGGCGTTCACGCTGTTGGTCGCGTCGGGGCTGATGGTGCGAACCTTCGTGGCGATGCGCGACGTGCACCCGGGATTTGCCGCGCCAGAGTCGGTGATGACCTTCCGCGTGGCAATCCCGCCACCGGTCATCAGCGACCGCGAGCTGGTGGCGCGCGCACACCAACGCATCACCGAACGCTTGTCGTCTATACCGGGCGTGGCGTCCGTCGGTCTCAGCTCGTCGATCACGATGGACGGGGAGGACAACACCAACCCGCTGTTCGTCGAAGATGCCCCGGTCGCTGACGGCGCCTTGCCGCCGCTGCGGCGGTACAAGAGCGTGGGCCCGGGTTATTTCGAGACGATGGGCATCCCGGTGGTGGCCGGACGCTCGACGACGTGGGCCGAGATCTATGAGCGACGGCCCGTCGTCGTCGTGTCCGAGGCGATTGCCCGCGAATACTGGACCGAGCCTCGGCGAGCGGTTGGCAAGCGGGTGCGCGGCCAGCCGTCCGGAGCCTGGTATGAGATCGTCGGCGTCGTCGGCGCCGAACACGACGATGGCCTGAACCGTCCAGCGACCGCGATCGTCTACTGGCCGATGTTGAGCGACGCTTATCGATCCCGGACGATGGCGTATGCGGTGCGGTCAAGTCGAGTCGGCGGTGTGGGCTTCCTGCCAGAGCTCCAGCGGGCGGTGTGGTCGGTCAATCCGAATCTGCCGTTGGCCGCCGTACAGACCCTTGACGAAATCCAGGCGAACTCCATGGTCCAGACGTCGTTCAGCATGGTGATGCTGGCGATTGCGGCGGCGGTCGCCGTGGTCCTGGGTGTCGTCGGGATCTATGGCGTGGTGGCGTACATCGCCGCGCAGCGGACACGCGAGATCGGCATCCGCCTGGCGCTGGGCGCGCAGGTCAGCGACGTGCGCAGGCTGTTCCTGCGCCATGGGCTGTGGCTCACCGGCGCAGGCCTCGGGATCGGCATTGCCGCCGCGCTCGCGCTCAGCCGTGTCATGTCGGCGCTCCTGTTCGGCGTCAGCTCCGCAGACCCCATGACCTTTGCCGCCGTGGCCGCCACCCTGGGAGCGGTGGCGCTCCTGGCCACCTACCTGCCGGCGCGGAGCGCCGCACGAGTCGACCCCATCGCCGCCCTGCGAACCGACGCGTGAGGGCGTCGTATCGGCAGCGAGCGGTGTCACGCGACCCGCTACGAGGCGGGTAGGCGCCTGAGCGCTACTCGGATTGGGCGCTCACGATCACGAAGTCGATCTCCACGCAGCCGTCGCCACCGCTGCTTTCGATCGTCAGCACATGGCTGCCAGACCGGAGACTGACGGAACCGGTGGCATCGACGGCGAAGGTGTTCCAGCCCTCCGTCTCTTCCCCGGTATCGCGGACCTGGAGGGAGCCGACGCGCGTTCCGTCCACCTCGAAGGTCAGGACCTCGCGGTCGCCCCAGCGGCTGTTGGAATATTGCACCGCAATCGCGTAGCGCGCCTCCGCGGCGCCGGTCGTGAAGGTCCACCTCCGGCGTTCACCGGGCGCCAGGTGCAGCGTCTGCCCGCCCGTGGCGCGCGAGCGCTGGAGGACGATGCCGTCCCCGCTCCCAGGCTCACCTTCCAGGATCATCACCGTGGGCTGCACGGACGCCGCCGGCGTCGGTCCCATCGGGAGCGCGGCGGCTGAGCACCCGGCAACGACGGGAAGCAGAAGCAAAGCGAGCGCGCGGTCCGGACGGCGCATGGTGAGCGCGGATCCTAGCACCCTGCAGCCCTGAGGAGATCATGGCGACGCCTGCGTCCACGGCGGGGCCGGTTCGACATCGCCCGGCGTCACATAGACGAAGCCGAACCCGTTCGCCCGCTTCTCCTTCAACCACAGCATCGCCGTGCCCGGGTCGGCGCGCGTGGCAATTTCCAACCGCGCCGGCTCGATCACGTTGGCCGCAAAGTCAGCCGAGTCCCCGGCACTGTCATTGGGCGATCGACGGAGCGCCAGGGCGTAATGGTGCTGCACGATCTCCAGCACCGATTCGACCAGATCCTCGGCGGCGACGGGAAACTCGAGCCGCCCGACTTCACCGGTGGCGGTGAGCCGAAAGAACCGGCCGTTGTCCGTCGCGTGAAAGTCGCGGGTCATCTGTCGCTCCTGTGGCTTTCGCCTGGCCTGGGGTTCAGTCGGCTTCGCGCATGCGAACTCCCCCGGCCATGCCCAGTGGGGGAGCAAAAGCGAGGCCGTCGGTTGAGGGCACGCCGATGCCATATGTGAGTAAGGCGCTCCCAAACTCAAAGGCGAGCTAATGGCGGACCTGCCACGCAACTTGATTTTGGACGCCGGACTATACGGCTTGGCTTCGCAGCGCCAACGCGCGGGCGGCAGCATCGGCGCTATCATCGGGCCGTGTATTGAAGGCAATCGCCGCACCCGGGGCAGCGTTATGAACCGCGTTGATGACCGCTTCAAATAATGCCAGGCCTCGGGGCGGCAAGCGGACGCCAGCTCCGATGACCACACATTCGTAGCGCGTCGAACTTAACTGACGCACGGCGGTCGGCCCAGCGGTTTCATCAGGCCGGATGAGACAAAGGTCAGCCTCCCATCCACGTTCAGCGAACTGCTTCATGGCAACCGCGATGCCGGCGTGAACCTTCTCAGCAGTCATACCGGGTGGAAGAGCCGGGTCAGAAAAATCCACCGTCTCCGGGTCGTAGCCGAGCAGCAGAATCCGCGTCATGAGCCCTCCACATTTTCGTACGCTTTGGCGGCGCCAACCCCCGCAACCAGCTTGTGCTGGGTCCGACGAGATCCCCTCGCCTGCCGCTACTTGCCGAGCGGCACGCGCCGCCGCAGTTCGTCGGCGAAGTTCTGGAGCATGACGATCACGTGCTCTTGCTGGGAGGCCTGGGCGGACCCTTCGGGGATCACCACCGCGACGCGCTTGCCGTCGGGGGCGAGATCCCAACTGTCCCCGTCCAGCCGCCGAAGCGGAGTGCGGCGATCCACACGCGGGGCTTGTCAGCGACGAAGGTGCTGCCGTTCACGGCGTAGCTGACGGTCATCAGTTGGTCGCCGGCGCGGTACACCAACTCGTGTCCGGTGCGCGACCAGCGCGGACCTTCGCCGCCATTGTTGGAGACCTGCCACTTGCCGCCCTGGCCGGCGCCTGAGGACGACGCCGACGGCGGGGAACGCCCGGACGTACACTTCGCGCCTCCCCGATTCGTTCGAGTGATACGCCAGCCAGCGGCCGTCGGGCGAGAACGACGGTTGCAGGTCGGAGAAGGTGCTCTTGAGAAATCGCTCCGGCGTCCCGGCTTTCAACTGGCCGCCCTGCTCGTCCAGCGGCACGGTCCAGATTTGAGAGTTCTCGGTCGAGTACGCCAGCCGCTTGCCGTCTGGCGTGAACGACCACGGAAGCTGGCTGGTCTTGCTCCCCGTCAGCGCTTGCGGCTGACTGGCGCCATCCGGGCGCGTCTGGAAAATGCCTTGACCGGGCTTGTAGAACACGACGTATTGGCCGTCCGGGCTCCAGGTTGGAGCCCGATTGGCTCCGCCGAAGGTCAGGCGCGTAAGGGCATCGCGCTGTGGGTCGTAGACCCACACGTCAGATTGCGCTCCCTCGGAACGACCAGCGCGATCCGCGTGCCGTCCGGGGACAGTCGGGGGTGCCCATAAGCGCCGGGTGTGGCCCGCAGCGGCGCCTGCTTGCCGGTGGACCCGTCTACTGGAGAGACCCACTGCACCGTCGCCATGGCCGCGGCGTCGCCGCGCGACCTGCGGTAGATCAACGTGCCGGTGCGGGAGACAGCAAAGTGACCGGTGCCCAACACTGCGTAGGCGACATCGTCCAGCACGGGCACGGCCGTCCCGCGCGTCTCGAGCGTCTCCAGGTCGAAGGGGATCGCGAACAGCGTCGCCTTGTTGACATAGAGCAGATGGCCGGCCCCATTCGACGACAGATAGTGGGGGGAGTGGCCGCCTTGCACCAGCGTCTTTCTGCGGCCATCCGCCAGTGTCAGGACTTCGATGTTCGCCGCATCCGCGCCGCCGGAGCCGCCCGCGGCGGCGATAAACAGGATCGCCTTGCCACCGGGCAGGAGTTGCGGGACAGTGAGCGCGATTTCATCGGGGCCTCTGGCCGCCACGATTGAAGGCGCACCTCCTGCGGCGGGAAACTGCAGCAGACCCTTCCCGCCGGCCCCGTCACTCACGAAAATGCTGCCGTCCTCCGCCCAACTTGCGCCGCCGAAGTTGGCGACCTCGCCCAACGGGACGACGGCGCCCCCTTCCACGGAGACCTTGTTGACCTTGACGCCGACCGCGAAGCCGACCCACTGCCCGTCGGGGGAGAAGAACGGCCGGGCCGCGTTCTGCGTGCCCGGAAGCTCGGTGGCTTTGGACTGATCCAGGCGGCGGGTGAACAGTCGTGGTGAGGTACCGGAGAGGTAGACCAGCCGCGTGCCATCGGGCGAGATCGCGAGGCTGCTCCCTGGGGCGTTGGCGGAGAAAAGCGCCACGTCCGCGCCCAAATCGACATCCAGCCGCACCAGCGGCCGATCGACCGGTGTCTCCGCACGCCATGGCGCCCACAGCGTCACAGCGGCGGCCAGGGCTGCCGCGGTGACGGCCCATGGCAGCATCTGCCGCCAACCGACGGCGGGTTTCGCAATTTCAGCGGGAACCGATGCCAGAGCGGCCGCTTTGTCCAGCACGAACAGCGCGGTCGAGATGTCGGCCACGCGACGCCGGGGATCCTTGACGAGACAACTCTGCAGCAGCGCACGCAGCCAGCGGCGGCACGTCGGACGGCAGCGCCTCCCACGGCGGTTCGAGGCGCATGACACGCGCCGAGGACGTCGGCCATGTCCTCGCCGTCGAACGGGCGCCGGCCCGCGAGCATCTCGTAGAGCACGACGCCAAACGCCCAGATGTCCGCGCGCTTGTCCACCGTCTTGCCACGCGCTTGTTCCGGCGACATGTAGGCGGCGGTGCCGAGGATCATCCCGGCCCGCGTCATCGCCGGCGACGTGATCGTCGGCGACTGCGTCGGATCGGCGGGCTCCGGCTTTCGCCGGAGCGTCAAGCGCCTTCGCCAACCCAAAGTCGAGCACCTTCACGGTGCCGTCAGCACGGACCTTGATGTTCGCGGGCTTCAGATCGCGGTGGATGATCCCCTGCTCGTGCGCCGCTTCGAGCGCTTCGGCGATCTGCTTCGCGATCGGCAAGGCTTCATCGAACGGGATCGCGCCCTGCGCGATGCGCTGGGAGAGATCCTCGCCCTCGACGAGTTCCATCACGAGCGCGGTGAAGTCTGGCGCTCTTCTCGAGGCCGTAGATCGCCGCGATGTTCGGATGGTTGAGGGCCGCGAGCACTTCGGCTTCGCGCTGAAAGCGCGCGAGGCGATCCGCATCGCCGGCCACTGAGGCGGGCAGCACCTTGATCGCGACCGACGTTTCAGGTTCCTGTCGGTCGCGCGATACACCTCGCCCATGCCGCCGACGCCAATCTGCGCGGCGATTTCGTAGACGCCGATTCGGGTGCCGGGAGTGAGGCTCAGACGGCTGGAAGTATAGCGGTCGCCGCGGACGCGACTGAATGAATCGAGAATATTGGCGCGCCCGCTGGACTCGTGCCGCGTTCGCTCCGGCGAGGCTGTTTTACCGCGTCTCAGGGACAATCGCTTGGACAGTTCCATCCGCACGAAGACGCCGCTGCGTCGGCTAAGCTGCCGAGGCGGCTGAGTCCTCCACCGAGAAGAATCGACAGCATTCCATAGAGGCGGAGCCCATGAACAAGATCGCGCTCTTCGGCGCCGCCGGGGCAATTGGCCAAAGCATCGCCAAGGCGGTCAGCGCCCAGGGTGCGCCATACCGAGTGGTCGGTCGGTCACGCGATGCGCTGACGGCCGCCTTGGGCCGATCCCCTCGCCGAGATCGTTACCTGGAATCCAGACGATCCGGCGTCCGTGCAGGCGGCGGCCGCCGAAATTGACACGATTGTCTACCTGGTTGGCGTGAACTACTGGCAATTCGAGCTGCATCCGCGCCTGATGCGACAGACGCTCGATGGCGCAATCGCCGCTGGCGTGAAGCGCCTCACTCTGATCGGTACCGTCTATCCGTATGGCCGCCCGCAAACGCGGCCAGTTCGCGAGGACCATCCACGCGACCCGCATACTTTCAAAGGCCGCATGCGCAAGGCTCAGGAGGATCTGCTGCTGGCCTCGCATGCTGATGGGAAGATTCAGGCGGCCGTGCTCCGCCTGCCCGATTTCTATGGGCCCGGGGTCGACAAGAGCTTCCTGCACTCCGCATTCACTGCCGCTGTGACTGGCGGGTCTGCGAACATGGTTGGTCCTCTCAACATGCCCCACGAGTTCGTGTTCGTGCCGGACGTCGGTCCGGTGGCGGCGCGCTTGATGTCGACGCCGAACGCGTATGGACGCGTCTGGCACCTGGCCGGAGCCGGCGTGACGACCCAGCAGGCAATCGTCGAGGAGATCGAGCGCCAGACCGGACACCGGCTGCGGGTTCGCGTCGCCGGGAAGATCATGCTGCGGCTGCTCGGCTTGTTCAACCCGTTCATGCGCGAGATGGTGGAAATGCACTATCTGCTCACGGATCCCGTGTTGATGGACGACACCGCGTTGCAAGATCTCCTCGGCGCGATACACAAGACGCCGTATTCGGACGGAGTCCGGATGCCTCGCGGCTGTTCGCGTTGGTGCAGGCCCGACCGGCTGAGGGCACCCTGCGCCGGAGCAACGTCCGCGCCCGCACTCGCGCGAACGCCTTTCGGAGTTCCACCTCGACGAAATCGATCGTCCCCGACTGACCGTGTCGGCCGCAGCTGGGCAAGCGCTCAACGCGTCGCAACCTTGTTCGACTGATGAATGGGGGCGTTCCATGTCAACCCGACGAAGAGGGCACCCGCGGGCGGTAAAATCCGTCGATGCAAACCTTCGCTGAACTGTGGGACCGCATCGACAGTTTCCTGCGGACCGGGATTGCGGGCAGCGCGTTCACACCACTCCGGCTGCTGACTGTCATCACATTGACAATGGCGCTCGTCTGGGTCACTCGTCGTGTGACCCGTTGGCTTGTCGACGGCGTACTGGCGCACCGCGGCGTCGACGTCGGATTGCGTGAGGCTCTTGGCACCATCGCGCGCTATGTGATCATCAGCCTGGGTGCGCTCGTGATCCTGCAGGGCGCCGGCATCGACCTCACCTCCCTCAACGTCCTCGTTGGCGCGATCGGAGTCGGACTAGGGTTCGGCCTTCAGAATATTACGAGCAATTTTTTCAGCGGCCTCATTCTGTTGCTCGAACGCCCGTTGAAGATCGGAGATCGCGTCGAAATCGGCAGGCGTTGTTGGCGAAGTCCGCGAGATCGGCGCACGCGCGACGACCATCGTTACCGACGAGAGTGTCGCGATCATTGTGCCGAACTCGCAGTTCATTTCTGAGCGAGTGACGAACTGGAGCCGACCGGCCAGCCTGACCGCCTACCTGGTGCCCTTCTATGTGGCCCATTCGTCAGATCCCGAACTCGTGCGTCAGGTACTGCTCGCCGCCGCCGCACATCACCCCGACGTTCTTGCCGATCCTCCTGCAGAAGTGGAGTTTGTTGAGGCAGGGCTCGCTGCGCTTCGGTTTCAGCTGCAGGTGTGGAGCCGTGAGCACCTGAAGACCGCCGGAACGCTCAAAAGCGATCTGAACTTTGAGGTGTGGCGACAACTTGCCTCGGCTGGCGTGACGATCCGAGAGCCTAATAGCGCAGTCGTGCTCGGACTTCAGTTTGTGACAACGCCGAACCAGTAGGATCGTTCGACTCATCCCGCGTGACGATGACGATCGTGTTGGAGCTGTCGCAATAGAGCTAAGACACCTTCTGATCGCAGCGCTGGCGAGTGCCACATTATTGTGCGCCCCCGCCCCAGCAAGCTGATGGAAGCGCTTCCAGGGTGGCCATCGGGGGTCTGGTGCCCGCGAATAACGCCTTGCGGCCTCCCGTGCATTGCCGTATCGTGGCCTTGCTTAGGACGACTAACGGAGGAGCCAATGGACGCTGAGGCGGGCACTTTGACCACCCAGTTGGCCCCCTGCACAGAATCTGCACGCGTAACCGAAATGCGAGGCTACGCCTGCCTGTGATGAAGTTCCTCTGCTCCACGTACGCACTGGTTCTCGCTAGCGGGCGGCCCCGTCGTTCCCTGGTCTTGATTGTCTGGGCTCAGTTTGGCGGAACGCGCCGACGGCGCACTGCGTGACGCCACCAACTCACGACCCGCGCTGAAAACATCGGCGGGTCCTCGACCGCGCTATCGACGGTTCCGGCGTACGTGAACTGACGGTTCGCCGCAAAGGCCGGTTCCCATGCGGAACCGGCCTTTAAAGGATGGGTGTGATGGACCTCATTTTCTTGGTGCTGGTCCTCGCGGCCGTGGGGTATAACGTCGCGCGAAGGAAGAAATTCTGGACCGACCGGACTGCCTTGGTGACCTCAGGCATCGGGATGGCCCTGATGATCCTGACCGTCGTGTGGCGTGTCAATCCCGTCGAAGGCTCCGTCGCCGTCGTGCCAGACTTCCTTGAAGGCAATCCGTTCGGAGAAGCGCTGCTGCTCGTACTGATCGTTACGTGCATGCCCGTGTGGATCCCCACCGTCTTCTCCGTCGTTATACTCGCCTCGTTGGTTGGGTTTCCGGAGTCTGATGGGTTCGCATTGGGCAACGAAGCAGCCGTCATCGTCCAGGGCATCGTGTACTTCATGTTTGGAAAGCTGATTTCCGGCTTGGCCAAAAGGTTCAGGACGGAAAGGAACCGAACCCAGTAAGTGCGCTCGCCGGCGGCTCCGCGAATCCGACCTGTCTGGCACAGATTTCCGGCGCGATTCACGATCTGGAGACATAGACTTCCCAGGGTTGATAGCGGAACCGCCTGAACATGATTGGCCGAACTCTCGCGCACTACAAAGTCCTGCAGAGAATCGGTGCGGGCGGCATGGGAGAGGTGTACCGGCCGAGGACACGACGCTCAATCGCCGCGTCGCTCTCAAGGTCCTCGCCGCCGAGTTCGCCGAGAGCGACGAACGCCGCGAGCGGTTCGCCCGCGAAGCCAAGGCGCTCGCCGCGCTCAACCATCCCAACATCGTCACGGTCTACGCCGTCGAGGAACACGACGGCGTCCACTTCATCGCGATGGAGCTGGTGAAGGGGAAGACACTCATGGATGTTCTGCCCAGACAGGGATTCTCGCTCGCGAAGTTCTTCGATGATTGCCGTTCACGCTTGCGGATGCGGTTGCCGCGGCGCACGCGCAACGGGCATCGTGCATCGCGATCTGAAGCCCGAGAACCTGATGGTGACCGACGACGGCCGCGTCAAGGTCCTCGACTTCGGCCTGGCGAAGCTGGCCGGCGGCTTCGCTGAGAACGACGCGGCGACTGAAGTTCCCGACCGCGGCGAAGACTGCCGCGGGCGTGATTGTCGGTACCCTGGAACTACATGTTTCCCGAACAGGCGCATGGGAGAGGTCGTCGATGCCCGCTCGGACATCTTTTCGCTGGGGATTGTCTTCTACGAGATGCTGACCGGTCGACGTCCGTTCGCCGGGAATACCGAGCGAGACCCTGGCGTCGATCATCAAGGATACCCCGCCCGGTCTTTCCGAGCTCAGCCCGGGACTGCCTCGGGAACTGACCAGACTTGTACGCATCTGTCTGTCGAAGGACCCATCGCGCCGCTGTACGAGCGCGGTCCACATCCGGAACGAGTTGGCCGAGTTGAAACGCGAGCTCGACTCCGGCGAGTTGCTGACTGGCGCCCCGGCCACACCGGCTCGCTCCGAATTGAGCATGCCCCTGCGCTGGACCGCGGCCCTGGTCGGACTCCTCGTCGTGGCCGGGGTCTGGAGGTGGAGGCAACCTGCGGAGACCGATCGTCTTCAGCTTCGAAGTCCGCTGCAATTGACCGCTGCGGTCGGGGTCGAAAACCACCCGACATGGTCGCCCGACGGTGGGCGCATTGCCTACGTCTCGGATCAGGCAGAATCTGGGTCCCGACCGGGGGCTCCGCAACGAATTTCACGGCCGACCACCGAGGGGCTGATAGCGACCCCGCCTGGTCTCCGGATGGCGGTCAGATTGCCTTCGTCTCGGAACGGGATGGCGGCGGCATCTACGTCATGCCAGCGATCGGTGGCCCGGCGAACCGCATATCTCCCAGAGCGTCCGCAGAAGGCTTGTTGAGCCCGCAATGGTCATCTGACGGAGCCGAGCTGGCGCACATTCGGTGAGAAGATCAGGGGACATTCATCGAGATCGTGTCCCTGCGTAGCCGGGAATCTCGTCGCCTGCTGATCCCCGGTGGCACGGGCAATCGTTTCGATCTGACTTGGTCTGCCGACGGTCGCTTTTTCGCCTACGCGCGGGCTCCAAACCGGGAGGACGGGATGAGCCAGCTCTGGGTTCTACCTGCCGCGGGCGGAGAGGCAATCGCGGTGACAGACGGGAAGTCGGGCGCCTGGAGTCCGATGTGGGCCAAAAATTCGCGCACGCTCTTCTTCCTGTCGAACCGGGAGGACTTCGACCTGTGGGACAATCGATCGACGCGAATGGACGACCCGAAGGCGAGCCGGCAGCGATTACCGTCGGCATCGGCATGCAGCATGCCGCGTTCACGTCCGATGAGCGGAAGCTGGTTTACTGAAAGGCGGCCCTGGTCGCCAACGTCTGGCGCAGTACCAATTCTGAAGGATTGCTGAGGCGACGTGGGCTGATGCGGAGCAAGTGACCTTCGATCAAGCATTCATCGGCGGCCTGGATTTCTTCCGACGGCGAGCATTTGCTCGTCAGCTCGGATCGCGGTGGCAATCTGGATATCTGGGCCATGCCGATTGGCGGCAGGACCATGCGTCAGGTGACAGTCGACCCGCGCCGGACCTGGCTCCCCGCGTATCACCGAACGGCCGGCAGGTCACGTTCTATTCCTACCGTAGCGGAAATCGCGACATCTGGGTCACGCCTCTGGAGGGAGGCGCCGCGATTCAGTTGACGCGCGATCCAGAGGCCGACATGTTCCCGTCGTGGTCTCCTGACGGCTTGAATGTCTTGTTCTACTCGGCCAGGACGGGCAACATCGACGCCTTCATCGTGCCGGCCACCGGTGGTGAGGCACATCGATTGACGACGGAAGGGTCGCCAGACTACTTCCCTCAGTTGTCGCCGGATGCGCGGTGGATTGTCATCGCCTCGTTCCGTGATGGAGTCAACCGTCTGTGGCGAATGCCGGCGTCAGGCGGAGCCGCACAGCTGATCACGCAGGCTCCCGCATACTTTTTCCGCTGGTCTCCAGATGGGAAGCAGATTTATTTCCCTGGTGATCAGCGTGGCAACAACGACCTGTGGTCCGTGACGCTCGACGGCAACGAGCGACGGATGACACGATTCTCTCAAAAAGCGGGAAATCTTCGACCCCTTCGCCCTGGCAGCGGACAGCAAATATCTCTATTTTGCGTGGCGCAATGATCTCGGGGATATCTGGGTCATGGATGTCGTGTCGCAAAACGACGAATAAACCGCGGCAAGGCTTCGAGCGCGCTGAGCCGCGCCAGATCGAAATCGGGCTGCGGAAGGGCGTCAGCAGCGTCTAGCACTCGGCACCTCCTGCTCGGCCCTCCGCGTCGATTGGACCACCGTGCGGACCACCAGCAACCAAAGACGCCAATTGCGCGGTCAGTGACCAAGCATGAGCGTCTCGGATGCAGGTAGTTAGCTGGCGCGCCCGGCGCACTTGGACCTCGTGCCCATTCCCGACGAGCCTGCGAGTCGGGATGTGCCTGAGGACAGCCGAGCGCAGCCACGTTCGTAGAACGTGGCGCGCCCGGCTGGACTCGAACCAGCGACCCCCGGCTTAGAAGGGTGAGTGCCCGTGTCGCAAGCGGCGCGCTTTCAGCAGGTTGCGAGGAGCGCCACGCGGATGTGCCACGCGGACGCGACGGCCTAAGAGGGTCGAACGCTCGACTAATCGACGCTGTTTGCCTTGTATCGTGCTCAGCCTCAACCAAGCCAGGTGCATGGACGCCAGGGTCTCGAACCTAATGAACGCCGACGGGCGCTCCGCAGCTACCGCCCGAGAACATCCCCGCGTGCCCCTTCTGCAATGGCCGCCACTCGCTTGATGTTGTGCTCGGGCACTCCGAGCTCATCCAAGGTAGCGCCAAAATGAGCCATGAATCGGTCGAACTCTGGATCGCCCATTCCTTGATGGCGCGGCCGTCCATGAGCGGCTCGGAGACCCGCGCCGTTGTATTCCTGCGGCCCTTCAAAGGCCATGGCCAAAAACGCCTCTGCCATCCGCTTCAGATGGACCATGTCCACACCTTCGAAGTACGGTGCCAATAGAGGATCCCCGAGGACTTTGGGATAAAAACGGTCGAGTGCCGCACTGATCGCCGGGGCACCACCCAGCTCTTCGTAGAGTGCCACGATTGCTCCTCCTGCTTGGAATGTAGTTCTTATGGAGACAGCGCCGCGAACAGCCGCCATTCGCCAGGGACGCCCTTGAGAACATGCGCGCCTCGATCAGTGAACGATATACCGGACCCGGAGGTGATATCGCGTACCGTCTGTGAAACGCGCACCTCATTCGCTTCAGCCATGCTCGCGACCCGCGCGGCGATATGGACGGCAATGCCTCTGACGCCCTCTCGTGTCATTTTGTACTCGCCTGTATGCAGGCCGATACGCACCGGGGTGCCGAGTTCCGCCGTGGCAGCAACGATCGCCTGGGCACAGCGAACGGCGCGGGCCGGCACATCGAACGTCGCCAGAAAACCATCACCAGCGGTCTCGATCTCGTGGCCACGGGAAACGAGCAATTCGCGTCGGACGATCTGGTGATGCTGATGGAGAAGTGTTTTCCAGCGCGCGTCGCCGAGTTCTGCGGCCAAATCAGTCGATCGCGCTATATCCGTAAACATGATCGTGCCGAGCACTCGAGTGGCATCTGACGACGTGTCGAGGCGGCCGACAAACTCTCTGACTTCCTTGAGAATCGATTCCTGATCCCCGGCCCACATGAGGTGATCGGTCCCGGCAAGTTCGACAAACTTCGCCCCGGTAATGCGACGGGCCAGCTCGCGTCCCTGTTGAACGGGAACCACCAAGTCACCGGTCCGGTTGAGAACCAGCGTGGGCACGCCGACAGCAGGCAGCGTCGCCTCCCAGTCCACCTGGTAGCCGAGCGCCATGAGGGCGCGTGCCGCCGCGGGACTCAGGCTGGATCTGGTGAGCCGCAGATAGCTCTCCGCTAGCTCCGGATCCGACAAAACGCTCGGCGCCCAGAATGCCAATGCTACGCTCTCCCGACCCCATTCCTGTTCGACGCGGTCCAGTGCCGCATCAATGTTGTCGGCAATACGCTGCAACATCCCGGAATTCGGCTCTAGCTTCGCGTACGTTCCGTAAAGAATCAGACCCGCGGTTCTTTCCGGATATGACGCCGCAAAAAGACCGCACATGGCACCTCCTCCCAACGTACCGAACAGTACGGCCCGCTCCGAGCGGACAGCATCCATTACGGCGCGCACGTCGTACATGCGCTGTTCGAGATTCGGCAAGTCTGTGGGTGAGAAGCGATCCGACAACCCGGTGCCGCGCTTGTCAAACAAAATGAGCCTCGAAATGCTTGCCAGCTCCTCCAAGAAGCGCGCCAGAGGCGGAACATCCCACGACAGCTCGAGGTGCGTAGCCCACCCCGGCGACAACACGAGGTCAATCGGCCCATCACCAACTATCTGATAGGCGATGTTAAATGCATCGGCTTTGGCATACCGGATTCCCGATCGGTAGGATTTCCCGTGCGAACGAGCCCGCATCGCAATTCACTGATCTAGTCGGAGATCGACGACAAAGGACGACGCCACTCGCTCACGTGCGCGACCTTTCGAATCAGATGCGGCGCAGCCCGATTTCGTAGCATCGCGGGTTAGAGCATGGCAACACGGCCGAAGTCTACGTCAGCTACGGCCTCGAGCAAATTCTACGACGGCCCGGGCGATGGACCAGGCCGACCGGCCAGGCCGCCGTCCCTGTGTTCGGCGTGTCGAGCTTCACTTGCAGAACGCATTGCGGGAGATCCCGACACAACGGCAGAAGCACGCGACATTCTGCTTGTGCGCCAACTGCTTCAAGGGCTCAATCGCCACGCAGTCAGACGTGCTCTTCCCCTCGCCATTGCATCTCCACTCCCCGGCTGACGAGCTTAGGCGAAGAGCTGAACGGTCACCCATGTGCCCGGAAGGGATCTGGCAAAGGGGTGGCGCGCCCGGCTGGACTCGTGCCCATTCCCGGCGAGCCTGTGAGTCGGGATGTGCCTGAGGGCAGCCGGGCGCAGCCACGGTCAAAGAACGTGGCGCGCTCGGCTGGACTCGAACCAGCGACCCCCGGCTTAGAAGGGTGAGTGCCTGTGACAGAAGTGCTTACTGTCAGTGACTTGCGAGGACGGCCACGCGGACGTGCCACGCGGACCTTGCAAAACGCGACGACGCGGACCACCGGCCGCCGGGAGGCAGAGCGAATGCGGTAGCCTAGCTCCTTCAGGGACAGGTCCTAGCCTTGGTTTTGGACTCTCCGCCGCTTTCTGCGTCACCCCCAATCGAATGAGGCGGGCACTTTGACCACCCAGTTGGCCCCCTGCACAGAATCTGCACGCGTAACCGAAATGCTAGGCTACGCCTGCCTGTGATGAAGTTCCTCTGCTCCACGTACGCACTGGTTCTCGCTAGCGGCCGGCCCCGTCGTTTCCCTGGTCTTGATCGTCTGGGCTCAGTTTGGCGGAACGCGCCGACGGCGCACTCCGTGACGCCACCAACTCACGACCCGCGCTGAAAACATCGGCGGGTCCTCGACCGCGCTATCGACGGTTCCGGAGTACGTGAACTGACGGTTCGCCGTAAAGGATGGGTGTGATGGACCTCATTTTCTTGGTGCTGGTCCTGGCGGCCGTGGGGTATAACGTCGCGCGAAGGAAGACATTCTGGACCGACCGGACTGCCTTGGTGACCTCAGGCATCGGGATGGCCCTGATGATCCTGACCGTCGTGTGGCGTGTCAATCCCGTCGAAGGCTCCGTCGCCGTCGTGCCAGACTTCCTTGAAGGCAATCCGTTCGGAGAAGCGCTGCTGCTCGTACTGATCGTTACGTGCATGCCCGTGTGGATCCCCACCGTCTTCTCCGTCGTTATACTCGCCTCGTTCGTTGGGTTTCCGGAGTCTGATGGGTTCGCATTGGCCAACGAAGTAGCCGTCATCGTCCAGGGCATCGTGTACTTCATGTTTGGAAAGCTGATTTCCGGCTTGGCCAAAAGGTTCAGGACGGAAAGGAACCGAACCCAGTAAGTGCGCTCGCTAATGTCGAGGTCGAACATCGCAATCAATACAAAACGAACAGCGGCATGCCGACGAAGCGACAAGGGCGGCATCACCGACGATATTCACCTCTTCAACGAGACGCTGCGGGAGCCAGCCATCGAGTTCTCTTGAATTCCTCCGCTGGATTCGCATTCGCGGCGACGTGAAGTCAGGAAAGTTGCTGACGACGCAGGAGGGAACATGAAACCAGCCGTGCGGGCGCTAGCCGGAACCGCCATCTGTCTGACCATCGCCTGCGTCGCTGACCAAAGGGGGAACCGTCAGACACAACGACCGAATGTCTTGCTGATTGTGTCCGACGACGTGGGCTACGCGGACATCGGTATTTACGGAAGCCGAGATATTCCAACACCGAACATCGATCGGATCGCTCAAGAGGGGATCCGCTTCACAAACGCCTACGTGAGTGGCCCCTATTGCAGCCCAACGCGGGCAGGGCTCATGACCGGCCGATATCCGCAACGTTTCGGCTACGAATTCAACCCCGATGGATCGCCGGATTACGGGTTGCCGCTAACCGAAACCACGATGGCTGACAGGCTGAAAGCTGCGGGATACCGCACGGCCCTGTTCGGCAAGTGGCATCTCGGTTCGGCGGACCGATTGCACCCGATGAGTCGCGGATTTGGAGAGTTCTACGGGTTCCTCGGCGGTGACCATTCGTATGTGAATGTTGCGCACATCGATCCTGGCACGAATATGCCGGACCCGCTGCTTGATGGCGTGAAGCCCGCATCGTCGGTAACCTATCTCACGGACACGCTAGGCGATCGCGCCGTCAGTTACATCAAGCAGCACGCGTCGGAGCCGTTCTTCCTCTATCTCGCGTTCAACGCCGCACACACGCCGATGGAAGCGCCTGAGAAATACCTCGCTCGCTTCCCGAACATCCCCGACCCACGGCGCCGTACCTATGCTGCCATGATGTCCGCGATGGACGACGCGATTGGGAGAACGCTAGCTGCCGTGCGCGATCAGAATCTTGACGAAAAAACGCTGGTGATTTTCTTGAACGACAACGGCGGACCGACGATGCCGACGACAACGGTCAATGGATCGAGCAACGGTCCGCTGCGTGGATCGAAGCGGCAGACTTGGGAAGGCGGCATTCGCGTTGCGTTCGCGATGTCGTGGAAGGGACACCTCGACGCGGGACGCGTGGATGACAGGCCAATCATTCAGCTCGACGTTCTGCCGACCGCCCTTGCTGCTGCGGGCGCAGCGACGAACGTATCGGAGTTCGACGGCGTGAACCTCTTGCCATTTCTGACCGGTGCAGCTAAAGGCGCGCCGCACGACGCGCTGTATTGGCGCCTCGGCGGGATGATGGCGATTCGCAAAGGCGATTGGAAGTTGGTAAAGACGCGCGACGGTCCGTTGGTCGACGTGGACCCGTCGACGCTACGCGATCTCTCGGACGCCGGTCTCTACAATCTCTCTGAAGATATCGGCGAGACACGGAATCGCGCCGCCGAGCTTCCGGACAAGGTGACGGAGCTCAGTGATTTGTGGCAGCAGTGGAATCGCCAGCTGGCGAAGCCGTCGTGGGTGCCTTGACCGGGCTTTGGTCGGCGCCTGCATCAACCGCGATAGCAAGGTAGGTTGGCGCGCCCGCCGTGACTCGAACACGGGACCCCGGCTTAGAAGGGTGCGTACCTGTGGCACAAGCGAATGGTGCTCAGCAGTTTGCGAGCAGTGCCACGCGGACCTGCCACGCGAACGCGGCAACCTAAGAGTGTCTGCCGGTCAAGGCAAGCGTCTAGCGGAGCTGGCGACCGATGTCCGCGTCTACCTACGGCTTCTCGACTCCGTCGAAATAATCGAGCACAGCCGCGCCGCTCGACCGATATGGTCTTTGCGTCTTGCGCCGTGGAAACCTGCCACGGGAGGCGCCCGGCGATACCGGCGGCTCCGCGAATCCGGCCTGTCTGGCACAGATTTCCGGTGCGATTCACGATCTGGAGACATAGACTTCCCAGGGTTGATAGCGGAACCGCCCTGAACATGATTGGCCGAACTCTCGCGCACTACAAGGTCCTGCAGAGAATCGGTGCGGGCGGAATGGGCGAGGTCTACCTGGCCGAGGACACGACGCTCAATCGCCGCGTCGCTCTCAAGGTCCTCCCCGCCGAGTTCGCAGCCAGCGACGAACGCCGCGAGCGGTTCGCCCGCGAAGCCAAGGCGCTCGCCGCGCTCAACCACCCCAATATCGTCACGGTGCATGCCGTAGCCGAGCACGACGGCGTCCACTTCATCGCGATGGAGTTGGTGAAGGGTAAGACGCTGGCCGACGTTCTGCCCGCGCAGGGATTCTCGCTCGCCCGCTTTTTCGACATTGCCGTTCCGCTGGCGGATGCGGTTGCCGCGGCGCATGAACAACACATCGTGCATCGCGATCTGAAGCCCGGGAACGTGATGGTCACCGATGACGGCCGCGTCAAGGTCCTCGACTTCGGCTTGGCGAAGGCGGCCGCGGGATTGGCTGGGAGCGACGCGGCGACCGGCCTCCCCACCGCCACGAAGACCACCGCAGGCGTGATTGTCGGCACCTGGAACTACATGTCGCCCGAACAGGCGCTCGGACAAGTCGTCGATGCCCGCTCCGACATCTTTTCGCTGGGGATCGTGTTCTACGAGATGCTGACGGGGCGGCGTCCGTTCGCCGGCAGCACTCCGACCGAGACCCTGGCGTCGATCATCAAGGATACGCCGCGCGCTGTCTCCGAGCTGAGCCCCGGATTGCCTCGCGAACTCACCAGACTGGTGCGGGTGTGTCTATCGAAGGACCCGTCGCGCCGCGTGTTGAGCGCCGTCCACATCAGGAACGAATTGGCGGAACTGAAACGAGAGCTCGACTCCGGCGAGCTGCTGGCCGATGTCCGGACCACGCCACCGACTCGCCCAGTGTTGAGGACGACCCTGCGCTGGGCTGCGGCCGTGGTCGGACTCCTGATGTTGGCCGGCGGTGTCTGGAGGTGGAGAAACCCGGAGGACACCCATGTTCTTCAACTTCGCGATCCGCTCCAAGTGACATCCGCGGTTGGCGTCGAAAGTCGTCCGACATGGTCGCCCGACGGCGGCCGCATTGCCTACGTCTCGGATCAGAGTGGCAATGAGGACATCTGGGTGACTCAGTCGACCGGGGGATCCGCAGCGAATTTCACGGCCGACCATCGAGGTGGCGATCGCGACCCGGCCTGGTCGCCGGATGGGAGTCAGATTGCCTTCGTCTCGGAACGGGATGGCGGCGGCATCTATGTGATGCCAGCCATCGGAGGCCCGGCGAACCGGATATCGCTCCAAGCATCGGCTGAAGGCATTGTCAGTCCGCAATGGTCATCCGACGGAACTGATCTGGCCTACATTCGGCGAGAAGATCAGGGGACTTTCATCGAGGTCGTTTCCCTACGTAGCCGGGAATCGCGTCGCCTGCTGATCCCCGGTGGCCCGGGCAATCGTTTCGATCTGAGTTGGTCTGCCGACGGTCGCTTTTTCGCCTACGCGCGAGCCCCGAACCGGAACGACGGGATCAGCCAGCTCTGGGTTCTACCTGCCACGGGCGGTGAGGCAATCCCAATAACCGACGGGAAGTCTGGCGACTGGAGTCCGATGTGGGCCACAAATGCGCGCACGCTCTTCTTCCTGTCGAACCGGAGAGGAAGCTTCGACCTGTGGCAACAATCGATCGCCGCGAATGGACGGCCCGAAGGTGAGCCGGCGGCGATCACCGTCGGAATCGGCATCCAGCATGCCGCGTTCACGTTCGACCGGCGGAAGCTGGGCTACTCGAAGGGCGGTCCAGTCGCCAATGTCTGGCGAGTGCCAATTCTGAACGACCGCGAGGCGACCTGGGCCGATGCGGAGCAACTGACCTTCGATCAAGCGTACATCAGTGGTCTGGATCTTTCTCCCGACGGACAGCACCTGCTCGTCAGCTCGGATCGCGGCGGCAACCCGGATATCTGGGCCATGCCGATTGGCGGCAGCGCGATGCGTCAGGTGACCACCGACCCGGCGCCGGATCTGGTTCCCCGCGTCTCACCGAACGGCCGGCAGGTCGCGTTCTATTCGTACCGTAGCGGAAATCGCGACATCTGGGTCACGCCCCTGGAAGGAGGCGCCGCGGTTCAATTGACGCACGATCCAGAGGCCGACATGTTAGGGTCGTGGTCTCCCGACGGCCGGAATGTCTTGTTCTACTCGAATAGGACGGGCAACATCGATGCCTTCATCGTGCCGGCCACCGGTGGTGAGGCACGTCGACTGACGACGGAAGCGTCGCCGGACTACTTCCCTCAGTTGTCACCGGATGAGAGGTGGATGGTATTCGCTTCTTTCCGTGATGGAATCAACCGTCTGTGGCGAATGCCGGCGTCAGGCGGAGCCGCAGAGCTGATGACGCAGGCGCCCGCGTTCTTTTTCCGCTGGTCTCCAGATGGAAAGCAGATCTATTTCCCGGGTGATCAGCGTGGCAACAACGACCTGTGGTCCGTGACGATCGACGGCCACGAGCGCCGGATGACGCGATTTTCCCAAAGAGCGGGAAGTCTAGACCCCAACTCCCTCGCAGCGGACAGCGCCTATCTCTATTTTGCGTGGCGCAACGACCTCGGGGACATCTGGGTCATGGATGTCGTCTCGCAAAACGACGAATAAACCGCGGCAAGGCTTCGAGCGCGCTGCGCCGCGCCAGATCGAGATCGGCCTGCGGAAGGACGTCAGCAGCGTATAGCACTCGGCACCTCCTGCTCGGCCCTCCGCGTCGATTGGACCACCGTGCGGACCACCAGCAACAGACGCCAATTGCGCGGTCAGTGACCAAGCGTGAGCGTCTCGGATGCAGGTAGTTAGCTGGCGCGCCCGGCAAGCCTGGACTCGTGCCCGCTCGCGGCGAGCCCGCGAGCCGCGGCGTGCCTGAGGACAGCCGAGCGCAGCCACGTTCAAAGAACGTGGCGCGCCCGGCTGGACTCGAACCAGCGACCCCCGGCTTAGAAGGGGCGGGGACTATGGGCTACGTGCCTGTCTTTGCAGGCAATGGCGGCTGTTGCCACGCGCTCGTGCCACGCGTTTCGGCCTCAACGCAGTAGCCTCTTCGAGCCCACGCAGTAGCTTCTTCGGCGCAACCGTCGCGTATCGCTCCGTAGTTTTTAGCGCTCGCGTGCCCGAACAGCTCCCGCACATCCGCTTCTCGCCACAACCGGTGCGCTCGACGCGCTGCAGGACTTCGAACACCTTGATGACGCGTTCTAGTGGCCAGTAGGAGGTTCCGTCAGAGTCTCGAGCCCTGCGCCCACGAGATCTTCGTCGCTCAGCGTGCTCCGGCCTCCGATCATTTGTCAGCCAGCACTGGCGGAGGCCCACCCGGATAGCTCGCGTAGTACCCCATCTCGCGTGAAGCGATCCAGGCGCCGTCCAGATACAGGTCGAAAACCACCGGCACTCCGAACCCGGTCGGCGACGTGAGCCGCGCCTGCACTTGAGCCGTGTAGTTCACGCCGGGCGGCGGAGGCGTCGGCGGGAATCGTCCGGTCGCGACGATGACCCCTGAAAAATCGACGGGCCCGTCGACGGCGGGGACAATGCGGTAGATGTCCTGCCAGGTCATCGACAGGATCGTTGGCACGCCGATGGTCGCGACGTGCTCCGTCACGCGCAGCTCCACGACCTTCCCCGCTTCGCTCCCAGGACACGTTACGCGCACCGGCGTCGTCGACACGATGTAGCCGGGATACGGTCCGCGACGGACCTCGGTGCCGGGTGCAAACACCGGCACGCCGCTCGCCGTGCCAGGACCACCCGGGCCGTAGCTGCCGGCCGGCGGCACATAGCATGTGACCACGACGCTGCGGACCCAATTGGGAGGAAAGGTCTGGGGCGCAAACGGCGTCGGCGAGGTGCCGGGCTCGATCCTGCCAAACCCGAACTTGTGAAACGGGTGGAAGTACCTCTGGCTTCGCGATGATGTCCGCGAGCGGCAGCTTGAGGACTGCCCCCGCGAATCCGGGAGAGCCGAAGATCTGCTGGCGCTGCGCTTCGGCCGCCGGCGTGCGCGCCGAGCCGGCCATTACCGCGACGCCGCCCGGCAGCAGAACCGCGAGGCGCCGATCACCGTCCTCGGCGTCGAACGCGACTGCGAATGGCGCATCGAGATCCATCGGATGTGCGCCTGAAGCCGCCTCGACGATCGTGGCCTTGCCATTTTCAGCGATCAACGCGATCTGTTCGTTATCGACCACCTCCACGCGATAGAGGCCAGGATCGACGATCACGCCTTCGCCACCGGGCTGCGTGAACCTGGTGCGCTCATCCAAACCTACGAATTGCATGGCTCCTCCTTTGGAGCGGAGCGGCGGTGATAACCGCGTCGTCATACGATGCTGCGACATCCTGCTCAATGCGCCGCGCATCGTCAAGAAGATGCGACTAGCTCTGCCATTAAGGGGGACGGACGCTGGCCCACGCGGAGCGGTCGCGATCATCCAACTCACCCGCGATGACGTGGCCGAGGTTGTGGCCGTGGTCGCGCGGTGCCGGGCGTGCACGCGCACCGGTCCCAGGCGCGGGAACCGCCGTCAGGGACTGCTATACGGCGTTCTCGTCCAACGGAACACACCGTCTCCAAGCCTCTCTCGGCGATTTCGAACCCGTGTTAGAGGCGAGGCTTGCCCCGCGCTTAGTCTATCGGCCGGGGAGGTGGACATCGACCTCTCAACCGTTTGATTCGCAGCCAGAACACCGCCGATGGCTTTCGTCTACCACTTTCCCATTCATCGACCTCTGCCTTGCTGGCCGCGCCAACTTTAGTCGCGAGTTGCTGCTGACTAAGGCCGAGGCGCAAGCGCAAACCAACGAGCGTCGCCTCCAGTTCGCAGGCACGGTCACGTTGCACAAAGGGACAAGCCGACGCCGTCCCCGCCCATAAGTCCGTCGATACCAATTCGCCATGGATCGTGCGCCCGGCGTGCCGGGTTTGCCGTCGCAGTGAGCATCCCAAAATTCGTTTGGGTGCCAAACGTCGCGGTAAGGCGTCCGTCACGGGATGCGGCACGCAACGTCCTCACGTGCACTCTTAATTCCTTCGCTAGGGCATGCAGTGGCATGCCGACCGTGGCGGGGGCGTTGTTCCGTTAGCGCCGATGCCCGTTCCACAATCGCCTCAGGCGGCCGCCGCCGCCCACGGAACCGTCGTATAGCGAGATAGAGAAGATGATGGCTCTCGCGCCCAAGTACGGCTTCGAGTTTGTGCAGCCAAATCACTGAGAGGACGATTGGCGCGCCCGGCTGGACTCGTGCCCATTCCCGACGAGCCTGCGAGTCGGGATGTGCCTGAGGACAGGCGCGGCGCAGCCACGTTCGTAGAACGTGGCGCGCCCGGCTGGACTCGAACCAGCGACCCCCGGCTTAGAAGGCCGGTGCTCTATCCAACTGAGCTACGGGCGCGTGCACCCATCGTAGCAGTGTCACCCGCGGGCGCGTCGCCCCCGGGAGCGGCCCTTTGGGCCGTGCGAACCGATCGCCGCCATGGCCCGTCTAAGGCGATCGTAGATAATCCCGCATTATGTCGAAGCGCGCCCTGCCCGCCCTCACCCACCTCCACTACCTCGTCCTCGGGGTGCTGCGGTCCGAGGAGCAGCCGGGCCGAGTCTTGCGGCAGGCGTTGGCCAGCTACGGCGTGCGCCGCAGCGGCCCGGCCTTCTACCAGCTGATGGCCCGCATCGAACGGGCCAGGCTGGTCGAGGGGTGGTACGAGCAGGTGACGGTCGGCGATCAGAGCGTGACCGAGCGGCGGTACCGCATCACCCGCGAAGGCGCCCGGCTGTGGGCCGACGCCCACCGCTTCTACCACGACCTGGCCCGCCTGCCAGCGAAAGTGCGGTGGTCCGATGCGTAGGAGCGGGTTCGCGCGACTGGGACGCCTGCTGCCCGAGGCCGCCAGGCGCGACCTCTTCGAGCCGGCGCTCAACGACCTCGAGTACGAGCGGGCCTCGCGGCACACTCGGGCCGCGTCCCCGGCTGCCCAGGCCCGACTGCGGACCTGGTTTGCCAGCCGCGTTCTCTGGCTCCTTGTCGACTGCCTCCGTCTTGCCGCCACCGACGGCCTGGTCGCCGCCGTCACGCGACGATCGGCCTCGCCCTCCCCGCCCCGAAAGGAATGGCACGCCATGGTCCTGCGCGATCTGCGACACGCCCTGCGCATCTTCGGACGCGAGCCCGGCTTCGCGGCCGCGGTCGTGCTCACGCTCGCGCTCGGCATCGGCGCCAACACCGCGCTCTTCGCCGTGGTCGAGGCCGTGCTGCTGCGCCCGCTGCCGTACCCGCCGCCGACCGGCTGGTCGTGGTGAAGCACCGCGACACCCGCACCGGCCTGGCGAAGGACGACCTCGTCCTCGACGACTTCGTGGACCTGCGAGCCCGCCAGCAGTCGTTCGATTCATTGGCCGGTTACTACGGCCACCAGTCGGTCCTCACCGGCGAGGGCGAGCCGGTGCGCCTTCAGGGCGTGACCCTCACGCCGGCGGCCTTCGGTGTGCTGGGTCTGCAGCCGGCGATGGGGCGCGCATTCGAGGCGTCGGACGCACGCGAGGATGCCCCGCCGGTGGCGATCGTCAGCTACGAGGTGTGGCGCACGCACCTGGGCTCGGATCCGCGGATCCTGTCGCGATCGATCCAGCTCGGGGCCACGCGTCGCCAGGTGGTCGGCGTAGCGCCGCCCGGCTTCCACTTCCCGCCGGGCGCTCCCACCGATGTCCTCGTGCCGTTCGCCGTGCCGGAGGCGTCAGCGGCGGACCGCCGGTCGGGCTGGGTCTATGGCCTCGGTCGCCTCAAGCCGGGCGTGTCGGTCGCGGCTGCCGACAGCGAGCTCGCATCGCTCTCGGAGCAACTGGCGCAGGAATTTCCCCAGCAGAACCTGGGCACGCGCTACTACGCCGAGTCGCTGCGCGACGGACTGGTCGGTGACACCAAGCGGCCGCTGCTCCTGCTGCTCGCGGCGGTCGGCTTCGTGCTCCTCATCGCCTGCGCCAACGTCGGCAACCTGCTGCTGGCCAGGTCGCTGGCGCGACAGTCCGAAATGGCCATGCGCCTGGCGTTGGGTGCCGGACGCGGACGGCTCGTCGCCCAGACGCTCATCGAGGGCCTGGTGCTGGCGGTCGCCGGCGGGCTCGTCGGTGTGGTCGTCGCGTGGCGGGCGGCGCCGGCCCTGGCGCAGATGATTCCCCAAGCGGTGGCCGTGCCCGGCCTCGACCGCGTCGGCCTGAATCCGTGGGTGCTCGCGTTTTCGCTGGCCGCGTCGCTGGCCGCCGCTGTCGTGTTCAGCGCCGTGGCGTGCCTGGGGATCGTCCGCGGTCCGCATAGCGGCGCGCTGGTCGGACAGCGGCGCACCACGATGAGCGGCGCCGCCCGGCGCGCGGCCTCGGGACTGGTGGCGGCCGAGATCGCGCTGGCCGTCGTGCTCCTCATCGGCGCCGGCCTGACGCTGCGCAGCTTCGCCAAGCTCATCGCCGTCGACCCGGGATTCACCGCCGACGGCGTCATCACCGTGTCGCTGGGCCTGCCGGCCGGTCGCTATCGGGAGCAGCCGGCACGATCGGCGGCCTATCAGCGGATCTTCGCCGCGCTCGACGCCCTCCCGCAGGTGGACGCGGTCGGCGCCGCGGCGGTGACGCCGCTCACCGGCAACAACTGGACGGCGCCGCTCGAGCGGCCGGAGCATCCGCTGCCCGCCGGCGAACGGCCGCCGGAAGTGGGCTGGCAGTCGGCGTCGGCCGGCTACTTCGGCGCCCTGCGCATTCCGCTGCGCGCCGGCCGGCTGTTCGAGGCCCGCGACACCGAGGACAGCCCGCCGGTCGTGATCGTCAGCGATGCCCTGGCCGCGCGCCACTTCCCCGGAGAAGACCCGGTCGGCAAGCGGATTCGCCTCGGCGACGGCACCGCCGAGATCGTCGGGCGCGTCGGTGACATCCGCCGCGCGTCGCTCAGCGATGCGCCGCGCGCCGATCTCTATTTCCCGTTCGAGCGGCAGAACGGCAATGGCGTCACGCTCTTCCTCCGCACGGTCGGCGACCCGGTGGCAGCGTTCCCGGCCATTCGCGCCGCGGTGCGGCAAGTGGAACCCGACACGCTGCTGGGCCAGGTGCGGACGCTGTCGGAGATCGCCGCCGCGTCGGCGGCGGTGTCGCGGCTGGCGATGCGCCTGCTCGGCGGCTTCGCCGCGATCGCCCTGGCGCTGGCCGCCGTCGGCATCTACGGCGTGATGTCCTACAGCGTCAGCCGCCGCACGCGCGAGCTCGGCACGCGGCTGGCGCTGGGAGCGACCCGGCGCGACATCGTGCGGCTGGTGATGGGACAGGCGGCAGGCATCGCGGCGATCGGGCTGGCGGCTGGGCTCGGCACCGGCCTGGTCGCGGCCCGCGCGCTGTCGTCGGTGCTCTATGACGTGCCGCCGTGGGATCCGCTGTCGTTGACGGTCGCGGGCCTGGTCCTGACCGTCACCGCGCTGGGCGCCAGCTACCTGCCGGCCCGCCGGGCCGCCCGGGTCGACCCGGCGACGACACTCGCCGCCGACTGAGACCTCGCGGGTTGGCCCGCCGTGCGCCCGGTCCGGCAGTGTGATATATGTGTCGATAATCGACATGTCGACGCACAAACCCGATCGCCAAGAGCTCCTCAACGGCACGCTCGACCTGCTGGTCCTCAAGACCCTCGACACGATGGGGCCCCTGCACGGCTACGGCGTCGCCCGACGCATCGAGCAGATGGCCGCCGGCATGATGCGGCTCAGTCAGGGCTCGAATCTATCCGGCCCTCATCCGCCTCGAGCAGCAGGGCTGGATCGCCACCAGATGGGGGGTCTCCGAGACCAACCGCAAGGTGAAGTTCTATTCGCTCACCAGGGCCGGGGCTAAACAGCTGCAGCTCGAGGTCGCCCGGTGGGAGCAGGCCACGGCGTTGGTCGCCCGCATCCTCGAGGCCAAGGCATGACACCGCGGCGGCTGTTCCATCGACTGCTCGCCCTGGTCCGGCAAGACCGGCTCGATCGCGAGCTCGACGACGAGGTCGCGGCTCATCTCGAGCTGGCCGAGCGTGACGCGATCGCACGCGGTCTCACGCCGGAGGCCGCTCGGCTCGAGGCCCGCCGCGCCTTCGGCGGAGTCGCGCAGATGAAGGAGCGGCATCGCGACGACCGCAGCGCCCGGTGGATCGAGAACGCCGTCAACGACGCCCGCTACGCCGTGGCGGCCCTGCTCCGCTCGCCGTCGTTCACACTCGTGGCGGTCGGCGTCCTGGCCCTGGGGATCGGCGCCAACACGGCGATGTTCAGCCTGGTGGACGCGGTCCTGTTCAAGCCGTTGCCGTTCCCCGAGCCCGAGCGTATCGTGCGCCTGTGGGAGGCGCCGACGGCGACCACCACCAACTCCACCACTACACGCAACTTCGTCGAGTTCAAGCAGCAGAGCCGGTCGTTCGCGGCGCTGTCGGCCGAGTCGGCGTCGACCGCCACGGTGCTCGTCAACGGCGAGCCCATCCGCCTGACCGGCCGCTACGTGTCGGCCGATCACTTCGCGGTGTTCGGCGTGCAGCCGTTCCTCGGCCGCACCTTCCGGCCGGAGGAGGACCAGCCCGGCGCTACGCGCGTCGTCATGTTGAGTCATGCGACCTGGCAGCGCCTGTTCGGCGCCGACCCGGGCATCCTCGGCCGTGAGCTGCTGCTCGACGGCGAGCCGCACCAGGTCATCGGCGTGCTGCCGGCCGGGCCGTTCGACCGGCAGCGGGGCCGGCCGCTCGAGGAGCCAGCCAGCTTCTGGCGCTTGAACGCCTTCGACGCCGGCGAGCTGGCCGCCAGCATGCACTGGCTGAATCCGGTGGGGCGCCTCAGGCCCGGCGTCACGATCGCGCAAGCCGAGCAGGACGTGCTGGCGGTGCGGGCGCGTATCGCCGACACGATCCCGGCCTGGAAGCGCGAGTGGAGCGTACGGGTCGAACCGTTCGATCAGCTGCTGGTCGGCGATGCCCTGCGCCAGTCGATCTACGTGGCCCTGGGGGCGGTCGTGCTGGTGCTGCTCATCGCCTGCGCCAACATCACCAATCTGCTGCTGGCGCAGGGCGCGGCACGGCGCCAGGAGCTGGCGGTGCGGGCCGCGCTCGGCGCCAGCCGCGGCCGCATCGCCGCCCAGTTGCTGGTCGAGTCGCTGGTCCTGGGCGCGCTCGGCGGCGTGGCCGGCGTCGGCCTGGCCGCGCTGCTCATCCGCGTCGCCGTGCCACTGCTGCCGCCGATGCCGTTCACGGCCGAGGTCGCGCTCAACTGGCGCGTCCTCGGGTTCGCCGGCGTCACCGCGATTGTCGTGTCGGTGCTGGTCGGGTTGCTGCCGGCGATCCGCGTCTCGACCGGCTCGGCGGCCGCCGCGCTGAACGACGCCGCTCGCGGCTCGTCGGGCACCCACGATCGGGCCCGCCGGGCCATCGTCGCCGCCGAGGTCGCTGTTTCGGTGGTCCTCATCTGCGGCGCATTCCTGCTGTTCAAGAGCCTGCTCCGCCTGCAGCAGGTCGACATCGGCGCGCGCATCGACCACGTCATCACCATGTCGCTCGATCTGCCTTGGGATCGCTATCCGACCGGAATGCATTCGTCGGCGTTCTATCCGCAGCTCATCGAGCGCGTCGAAGCGATCCCCGGCGTCGAGTCGGCGTCGATCGCCGGCGACGTGCCGCTCGAAGGCACCGGCGGCGAGAACCTGCGGATGCCCGGCGGCGAGGAGCGGCTGCTCATTCGCTTCAAGCGCGCCGACGCCGGCTACTTCCCCACGCTCGGCGTCCCGGTCGTGGCCGGGCGCGGCTTCACGCCGGAGGACCGCGTCGGGGCCCCGTATGTCACGGTGATCAACGAAGCGCTCGCCCGCCGGCTCCACTATCGGTTCGGCGTCGCCAGCCCGGTGGGCCAGGCCGTGGATCTGCCCGCGCTGGGGTTCGGCCGCGATCGGCGCGCCGTCATGACCATCGTCGGCGTGGTCGGCAACGAGCGGGTGCGGCGCGACCTCAGAGCCCCGGCCGAGGAGGTCGCCTACGTCCCGATCGCACAGGCGCCGCGCATGCAGGTGAAGCTGGCGGTGCGCACCCGCGGCGACGCCGCGGCAGCCGTGCCGGCGATCCGCGAGGCGGTGCGCCAGGTCGATGGCCGGCTGGCGCTGGCCGACATCCGCACCATGGAAGAGATCTGGGAAGGGAGCCTCGCGGGCGTGAAGGAACCGGTGTGGCTCGTCGGCGCCTTCGCCGCGGTGTCGGCGCTGCTGGCCACGCTCGGACTCTACGGCGTGCTCGCGCACACCGTCAGCCAACGGCGGCGCGAGATCGGCATCCGCATGGCCCTCGGTGCCGGCGCCAACGACGTGCTGGCGCTGGTCGCGCGCAGTACGCTGACGATGGTGGGTGTGGGACTGGTCGGCGGATTGGCCGGCGCCGCGGTCCTGACCCGCGTGACCGAGAGCCTGCTGTTCGAGGTGTCGGCCCTCGAGCCGACCGCGTTCGTCTTTGGCGGCCTGGCGATGGCGGCGTTCGCGCTGGGCGCGGCGGCGGTTCCGGCCCGTCGGGCAACCCGGGTCGATCCAGCAACGGCACTGCGCCGCGAAGGGTGACCGCGACCTACAGGCGCCGCACGTTAGTGGCTCGTCGGTGACGTTTCAATGGCGGCATCGATTTCACGTTCCGCCTGGAGCCAATCTTCCATCGCCTTCCCGTGCTCTCCTCCCCGGGCCTGGTAAATCTCATGGGCTCGCCGCGCGATTCTGCTCATTCTGGATTCAGGCGGCGGCAGCGCTGCTCCAGGAACGACGAAGTTGTCGCGACCATCCTGCGCCGTGTTCCGAGTGTGGTGGGTTGGGGTCGGGCCGGTCGGCGGTTTCTTCATTCAGGCGTTCTTTCAGGTCAGCGCTCGTCCCGCGCCGTGGCAGTGCGCTCGCTCCGCGGATGCGCGATCGCCAATGGTATAGCGACGCAATATCAAGCTGTCGGCTCCCTGACACCCCGCGGCTACAGACTGAGCCGAGCGAGCCAGCGGGAAGCGCTGATCACTTCGCCGGGCAGGTCTTGTCGATCATCTTGATTCGGTCGACGGTGAACGACACCGGGGGGGCCGGCGCACGTCCAGTGCGATCCGACGACGCACCCGCGGCACTGGACCCAGGCGGCGCGGTCGGCGCCGCCGGCGTGGCCGCGCCGTGGTCGGTCGCCAGCGTGCCGGTGAGCTCGACCCGGTGGTCGAGATGGCTGGCCAGGTTCACGGTGGGGGACGCCGGCTTCAGGAGATAGGTCGAGTGGCCGCCGCTGGCCGGTGCTCCGCCGCTTGGGGGCCTGGCTGGGTCGGCGGCCGGCGGCGCACCGGGCGCGGCCGACACAGCGTTCTCGGCCTCCGTCAAGACGAGCACCGGTTGTGGCCGTGGCCATGGCCGCCGGGGGCGGCCCCATCGTGCTGGCGTCCCACGCCTTGACGCACCCGGTCAGCGTCAGGCTCTGTGCTTGCATCGCGGCGGGTGGGCCGGGGCGCGCCGGTGCGGGCGACTGCGCCGTCACGACGGTACCGACGAGAGCCCACGCGCCCCAGATCACGATTCGTTGTCGCATCATGCCGAGCCTCCCTTGAACGGCGCGACGCCGCCGTGTCAGGGGGATGTGCACGAAGTGGGCCACACACGACGCGAGGCGGAAAGGCGGATCGCGGCGCGCCCGCCCCCAGGTTGGAGCAGCCGGCGACCCAGGTGTGGCAGCCGGCGTCGCCCGGTCGATGGCTCCGGGCAAGCGCGTCTGTCAGAATGATCTGGTGAAGCGATCGGGCATCGCCGATCTCCCCTTGCACGGCGGACGGGTGCCGGCGTGGCTGGCCGCGCGCATGGTCACGCTCGGCACTGCGATCTCGGAGGCCGTGATCCACCACTATGGCCGTCAAACCCTGCTGGCACGGCTCAGCGACCCGCACTGGTTCCAGGCGCTCGGGTCGGTCATGGGGATGGACTGGCACTCGTCGGGCATCACCACGTCGGTCATGGGTGCACTCAAGAAGGGGCTGAATCCGCGCGCGCACGAGCTCGGCGTGTTCGTCTGCGGCGGCCGCGGACGCCATTCGCTTCGCACGCCCGGGGAGCTGCGCGGCATCGCCGATCGGATCGGACTGGACGGCGACGGTCTGGTCCGCACCAGCCGCCTCACCGCCCGCGTCGACAACAACGCCGTCGCCGACGGCTTCCAGATCTACCTCCACACCTTCGTGCTCACGGCTGATGGCGACTGGGCCGTGGTCCAGCAAGGACTGAACGACGCCACGGGACTGGCCCGGCGGTACCACTGGCACTCGGCGTCGGTCCAGGACTTCACCGTCGAACCGCATGCCGCCATCGTCGGCGCCTCGGCCGGCACCATCCGCAACCTGGTCGATCGCCGTGCCGTGCCCGCGCAGCAGGCGCTGCTCGCCATCGCCAAGGACGACCCGGCGCGGACGCTGGCCGCAGTGCGGCGGCTGGAGATGCCGGCCCACCACGACGTCCGCCGCGACGACGTCAACGCGCGACGATTGGGCGCCGTCCTCGCGTTGGCCCACGAGCGTGAGCTCAGCGACTTTGCTTCGCTACTGCTGGTCGAACAGCTGGGCCCGCGCACGCTGCAGTCGCTGGCGCTGGTCGCCGAAGTCATCCACGGCACGCCGACCCGTTTCGACGACCCGGCACGCTTCTCGTTCGCCCACGGCGGCAAGGACGGCCATCCCTTCCCGGTGCCACTCCACGTCTACGACGAGTCCATCGCCGTGCTGCGCCGCGCCCTCGATGCCGCCAAGGTCGGCCGGAGCGACAAGCTCGACGGGCTGCGCCGCCTCGACGCGTTCACCCGCGGCATCGAGCACGCCACACACCCACGCGCCGACCTCCCCGCCGCAATCGCGCACGAACGCGCGCTGGTGCCCGGTCTCGGCGGTCGCTCGGTCGTCGACGATCGGCGTGCCCGCGCCGGCGGGCGACCGGCCGTGCGTGGTCAACTGCCGCTGTTTCCCGCGGCGGACCGCCGCGGATGACCAGCGATTCGCCGACGCGCGCGCTCTCCGACGCCGAGCTGGCCCGCTACTTCGCGCGGATCGGCTACACCGGCCCGCGCGCCGCCACGCTGTCGACGCTGCGGGCGGTGCATCGCGCCCACCTGCTGGCCATCCCCTACGAAAACCTCGACATCCACCTCGGCCGGCCGATCACGCTCGACCCCGAGGCGACATTCGCCAAGCTCGTCGACGCCAGGCGCGGCGGCTGGTGCTTCGAGATGAACGGCCTGCTCGGCCGCGTGCTGGAGACGCTGGGCTTCGACGTCCGCTATCTCTCCGGCGCGGTCGGGCGGGCGACGCACGGCTGGCGGGCCCAGGGCAACCACCTGGTGCTGCTGGTCAGGCTCGACCGGCCGTGGATTGCCGACGTCGGTTTCGGCGACGGGTTCCTCACGCCGCTGCCGCTCGAGCCGGGCAGCTACCGGCAGGACTTCCTGCAGTACCGCATCACCCGCGACGGGCCGCGGTGGCGGGTGGACAACCACGCGTTCGGCGGCGCCGACGGCTTCGACTTCACGCTGACGCCGCGCACCCCGGACGCCTTCGCCGCCCAATGCCACGAACTGCAGACCTCGCCCGAGTCGAGCTTCGTGAAGTCGACCGTGTGCGAGCGGTTCGTGCCGCACGGCCTGGTCATGCTGCGCGGCGCCACGCTGCGCGAGGTCACCGCCAGCGGCGTGACCACCGCGGTGCTGACCGACGCCGCCGCGTTCGAGCGCGTGCTGCGGGAGCGGTTCGCGCTCGACCTGCCCGACGCGCGGACGTTGTGGCCGCGCGTCTGGGAACGGCACCTGGCGTGGCAGGCCGAGCAGGCGCAGGCCGGAGGCTGACCGGCTTCTGTTGTCGGGCAGAGCTGTTGTACGCAGGGTGGAACTTTGTACGTAGGGCAGAGCTTTAGCTCTGCCTTCAGGCAGCTCCAAAGAGCCGCCCTACTGCCTCTCAGGCAGAGCTTTAGCTCGCCTTCAGGCAGCTCTAAAGAGCTGCCCTACGACTATCGACGTAGGGTGGAACTGTTGTGCGTAGGGCAGAGCTTTAGCTCTGCCTTCAGGCGGCTCTCCGCCGTCAGGTGCGCGGCTGGATCGCGGCCCCGGTGCGGTTGGTCACCGGGGGCAGCGACCGCAGATAGCGATAGAGGCTGCGCAGATCGTCGTCGCGGAGGCGGGCGAAGGCGCCCCACGGCATCGGCGTGCCGCTGACGAGCGGGCCCTGGCGGAATCGCTTGAGGAATTCGTCCTCAGTCCACACCCCGATCGGACTGCTCAACGCATCCGGTGTCAGGTTCGGAGTGACGAACACCTGGGTGGTGGAGGCGGCGATGTCCATGCGTTGCCCGCCCGCGAACGGCGGCCCGACCAGCGCCCCGTCGTCGCCGCGGTTGGTGTGGCAGCTCGCACACGCCGACACGGTGTGGGCGAGGTAGGCGCCGCGCGCCAGCGACGGTCCCGCCGGGCTGGCCTGAACAGGCGTCGCGGCGGGGCCGGTGGGTGTCAACGCGAAGCCCATGATCGCCTTGCCCAGCCGGGTGAACTGGTGCTCGGGCACGGCGTGCGCCACGGCCGGGCGCGACCGCAGGTAGGCGATCACCGCGACCACGTCGTAGTCACTCAGGTCGTGGTACTCCATCAGCGGAAAGGCCGCGCGGCCGTCGGCCCGCACGCCGTAGCGCAGGACGCGGGCGAGCTCGGCGTCGCTGCGCCGGCCGATGCCGGTCGCTGGATCAGGTGTGAGGTTGGCGGAGTAGATGTCGCCGAACGGGCGCAGGCGGAACAGGTGGTGACCGGTGAGCGGCAGCCGCTCGCCGCGGTCGAGCACGTCCCATTGCTCGCGCGGTACGTGGCAGTAGGCGCACGCGGCGGCCGAGTAGACGAGGTACTCGCCGTCGGCCACGATCGCCGGATCGGCACTGGCGGCCAGGGCCGGGTACGGTGCCTCGAAGGTGCGGGTCCAGCGCAGCTCCACGGCGGTGAGCCCGGCGACGGCGAGGGCGCCGACGATCGCGGCGAGCGCCAGACCGATACGACGCAGCCGCCGCCGGCCGTGGCCGGGAGTGGCCGGTCGCGGCTGGGGCTCGGGCACGGGTGCTGACATGGATGACACGCTCCTCGGACACGATAGCCGGAGCCATCGTCGGGGCGCATGACCGCCTGGTCGCAGTGCGGTCAGGATTCGGTAAGAATCGGCGGCCGAACCGCTCAACCCCCGGTCTTGCGCCGCACGAACTGCACCAGCTCGGGAAACGGGCCGTCGTCGGCGAAGTGTCCGCGATCGGCGAACTCGACGTAGCTGGCGCCGAGTTGCGCCGCGACGAAACGGGGTTCAGCGACCGGGATGTGCGGGTCGTCAGCCGAGTGGAAGATCCCAATCCAGTCCTGATGCGCGCGGATGCGGGCCCACTGCCATGGCGCGGAGTAGTAGCCGCTGGCCCGCTCGCCGGCATCGCCCAGGTCGGTGTGACAGACGCTGACCAGCACCGAGCCACGCACCCGGTGGGTTTCGGCGAAGCGCAGTGCCGCCACCGCGCCCGACGAATGGCCAACCAGGATGGTCCGCTCGTCGGCGCCCAGTTCTTCCAGGAACGGCAGCCAGTAGCGGGCCCGCGCCGCGACGTTGTCGGGAAACGTCCGGTTGACGACCTCGAGCCCGAGCGTCGTCAGCTCGCGCTCGACCCACGGCAGCCAGAAGTCATCGGCGGTGCAGCCGCCGTTGCCGTGGATCAGGACGACGTCAGGCACGCGTCAGCGCGGACCCTGGCGCGGCCACACGGTGCCCTGGTGCTCGGTGGTGACCGGCGCCAGGCCGCGGTTCACGAACTTCTGGATCCGCTTCCCTTCCCAGGTCTCGGTCGTGTAGAGGTTGCCCTGCGAGTCGATGGCGATGCTGTGGACGCCGTAGAACTGTCCGGGTTGGCGGCCGCCGTCGCCGAAGCTGGTCAGGATCTGCATCGTGTCGCGCTGCAGGATGTAGATGCGGTTGTTGATGCCGTCGGCGACGAACAGGAAGCGCTGCTGCGGGTCCTTGGAGAAGGCCACGTCCCACACCGAGCCCGACGCCTTGGTGTTCTTGGCGATGAACACTTCCTTCACGAACGTGCCATCGGTCTTGAACACCTGCAGCCGGTCGTTGAGCCGGTCGCAGACGTAGACCAGGCCGTCGTTGGAGACGTCGGCGCAGTGCACCGGGTTGCGGAAGTGCGGGAAGGGCGGCGCGTCGGGGTTGTAGAGCCCGAGCTGGACGCTATCGTCGGGCGGCTTGCCGTAGGCGCCCCAGAAGCGCTTCATCTTGCCGGTCGCGGCATCGAGCACGGCGACGCGCCGGTTGAAGTAGCCGTCGGCGATGTAAGCCTCGTTGGCCTTCGGCTCGACGAAGATCTTGGCGACCCGGCCGAAGCTCTCCTGATCGCTGCTGCCGGGCGTGAAGGTTGGCTGCCCCTTCTCGTTCTTGCCGGTCACCCGCGCGTTGGGCTTGCCGTACTGCGCCACGAACTTGCCGTCCTGGGTGAACTTCATGATGTGCGAGTCGCCCGGGCCGTTGCCGCCGATCCACACCATGCCGGTGTGGTCGACGAAGATGCCGTGGTTCGAGTCGGGCCAGTCGTAGCCCTGCCCGGGACCGCCCCAGCGCTGGATCAGGTTGCCGTCCTTGTCGAAGGCGAGCACGCCCGGCGCGCCGGCGCAGCAGTCGCCGGCCTTCAGCTCCAGCGCCTTCTCGTTGGCGGCCAGGGTGTCGGAGCCGCGGTGCACGATCCACACGTTGTCGCGGGCGTCGACCCACACGCCGATGGCGTTGCCGAGCACCCAGTGATTGGGCAGCGGCTTGGGCCAGAACGGATCGACCTCGTAGCGCGGCGCCTGGGCCGCTCCCTGCACTCTGGCGGCCGCCACGTCGTCGAGCGCCGCCTGGGCGACGCCCAAGGCGACGACGGCGCCGAGCGAGGCCACGATGGTCCGCGGACGAGGATTCCAGGTCATGAGCGCCTCCAGGTCGAACGCGAGGAACGGATGGTGTGCCGAGTCGGCGCGGGAATTCTAGAACAGTACAGGCCGCCGTCCCGCAGGGGATTTCGGCATAGGATGGGCTCGCCGTGCCGGTCTCCGCCGCCAACTCCCGGCTGATCTTCGACGCGCTCAAGGCCTGCGACGTCCGCGTGATGTCGGCGCTGCCCGAGACCTGGCTCGTGCACCTCATCCGGATGGCCGACGACGACCCCGACACGACGCTGGTGCGCCTGGCCAAGGAAGAGGAAGGCGTCGGGATCTCGATGGGCGCCCACCTGGCCGGCGTGCGGTCGGCGATGCTGATGCAGAACCACGGCTTCCTGGCCTCGGTCAACGGCATCGTGTCGGGGGCGCAGCTCTACCGGATTCCGCTCCTGATGCTGATCAGCGATCGCGGCCGCTTCGGCGAGCGCGACCCGTGGCAAACCGAGGGCGGCGGCGTCACCGAGCCGGTGCTGCAGGCGCTGCGCATCAGCTACGAGCGGCTCGATCAGCCGGCGCGGGTCGCGCCGCAGGTGCGCCAGGCGATCACGCTGGCCTACGCGTCGCTGCGGCCGGTGGCCCTGCTCCTCTCGCGCGAGCTGATGTGGGAGGAGGCATGACGCGCCTCGAGGCCCTGCGCGCCGTCTACGACCAGCTGGACGGGTGCGCCGTCGTCACCATCATGGGCGCGGTGGCGGCCGAGCTGCAGTCGCTCGGCCATCGCGACAACACGTTCTACCTGCAGCACGCGATGGGGTTGGCGTCGTCGGTCGGGCTCGGCATTGCGCTCAGCCGGCCCGATGTCCCGGTCGTCGTCTTCGACGGCGACGGCTCGGTGCTCATGAACCTCGGCGGGCTGACGACGCTCGGCCGCTACCGGCCCGCCAACCTGCTGCACGTCGTCTTCGACAACGAGTCGCTGCTGTCGGTCGGCGGCTTCCCCACCGCCACCGGCGCCGGCACGAATCTGGCGGGCGTGGCCGCCGCCGCCGGCGTGCCGCGCACCGCCGAGGTCACGACGCTCGAGGCGTTCACGGCCGCCTTCGACGCGGCCCGTCGCTCGGGCGTGCTCACGACGATCGTCGCCAAGGTGGACGCCACCGGTCCGGCGGCGTTCGTCACCGACCTGGGCCTGCTGGAGAACCGCTTCCAGTTCCAGCGTTACCTGCGTCGCCGCTGATCGGAGTCCGCCATGGCCGCATCGCTCGACCAGCTCATCACCGCCCTCGCGACCGGAGACGTCGAGGTCATCGACCTCACGCAGCCGCTCGGGCCCGAGACGCCGGTGATTGCGCTGCCGCCGCCGTTTGCGCCGTCGCCAGGTGTGACGCTCGAGGTCATCTCGCGCTACGACGCCGCCGGACCGGCGTGGTACTGGAACACGATCCGCCTCGGCGAGCACACCGGCACGCATTTCGACGCGCCGATCCACTGGATCACCGGCAAGGATCTGCCCGACGGCGCCACCGACACGCTGCCGCCGGCGCGCTTCGTCGGCCCGGCGTGTGTCGTCGACGTCGAGGCCGAGGTCGCGGCCGACGCCGACTTCCTGCTCGACGTCGCCGCGCTCGAGCGGTGGGAGGCGCGCGCATGGCCGGGTGCCACGCGGCGCCTGGGTGCTGTTGCGTACGGGATGGAGCCGCCGGACCGGCGCGGCCTTCCACAACGTCGCGCGCCGACGGGCCCCACAGCCCCGGCTTCCACCCCGAGACGTCGCGGCTGCTGGCCGTCGACCGCGACGTGCTCGGCGTCGGCGTCGAGACGATCGGCACCGACGCCGGCCAGGCCGGCCGGTTCGATCCGCCGTTCCCCAATCACAGCATCATGCACGGCCACGGCAAGCTCGGACTCGCCTGCTCTGCAACCTGATCGGCTGCCGCCGACCGGCGCGGTCCTGATCGCCGCGCCGCTCAAGATCGTCGGCGGCAGCGGCAGCCCGGTGCGGGCCCTGGCGTTGGCGCCGCGCCTGTAGACCGGCCGCTTGACACAGAGCACCGGGAGCAGTAGTCTCCTATCGATTTAGATAGGAGACGGCCTGTGGCGCTCGACAAGCTCGATCTGCTCGTGCTCAAGGCGCTGGCGCTGGCGCCGTTGCACGGCTACGGCATCGGCCAGCGCATCGCCCAGCTGTCGGGTGGCGACATTCGCGTCACCCTCGGCGCGCTGTACCCGGCGCTGCAGCGGCTCGAGCGCCTCGGCCTGGTGACCGCCGAGTGGTCGGTGTCGGAGAACAACCGGCGGGCGCGCTATTACACGCTCACCGCCGCCGGACGGCGCCGTCTGGCCAGCGGCCAGAAGGCCTGGCAGCGCAACATCGCGGCCGTGCTCCGCGTGCTGCAGGCGGAGTGAGCCGATGCCGGGCTGGCGACGCCGCGTCGTGGAAATCGTGCAGCGGGGCCGCGTCGACCGCGACACTGCCGAGGAGCTCGCCGTGCACGTCGAGACTGCTGGTCGCGCGCTACCGCGAGGCCGGCCTGAGCGAGGACGAGGCCCGGCGGCAGGCGCGGCTCGACGCCGGCAGTGTGGAGGCCGCCCGCGAACGGATCGCCGAGGAGCGCACCGGATTCGTGCTCGAGCAGATGCTGCGCGAGGCCCGCCACGCCGCCCGCGTGCTCGGCCGCTCGCCGGCGCTCACGGCGCTCTGTCGTCGTCACCATGGCCGTCGGCATCGGCGTCAGCACGGTGCTCTTCACGCTGGTCGACGCCGTGGTGCTGCAGCCCCTGCCCTACCCCGAGGCCGAGCGGCTGGTCCGCATCGTCGACACCAACCCGCAGGCCGGCCTCGATCGCACCGGCGCCGCCAGTGCCAACGTCCACGACTGGCGGCAGCGCACGTCGGCCTTCGCCGGCATCGCCGGCTACTACGCGATGGGCCGCACGCTCAGCACCGATCGCGACGCCGAGGTCGTGATCTCGGCGCAGGTCAGCGCCGACTTCTTCGCTGATCGCGGAGGTCGCCGCCGCTCGCTCGGCCGCGGCTTCACCGACGACGAGGTGGCCCAGGCCAGCTTCAGCAACGCCGCGATGCCCACGGCCGCCAACCCGGTCGCCATCATCGGCTATGGGCTGTGGCAGTCAGCGCTTCGCCGGCGATCCGGCCGTCATCGGCCGCACGCATCCTCCTCGAGCGACGCCCCTTCACGGTGGTCGGCGTCATGCCCGAGGGCTTCGCCTTGCCCGATCGCGGCGTGCAAGTGTGGATGCCGTGGGACCTGTCGGCCGAGAGCCCGCGCGATCAGCACTACCTCGGCGCGATGGCCCGACTGGCCGCCGGCGTCGCGATCGACGACGCCCAGCGTCAGCTGGCGCGCGTCGCCGAGCGAGCTCGCCGTCCTGCATCCCGCCACCAACCAGGGGTGGAGCGTGCGCCTGCTGCCGCTGCGGGAGGACACGGTCGGCGGCGCAGCCGGGGCGTTGTGGATGCTGCTCGGCGCCGTCGGATTGCTGCTGCTCGTCGCCTGCGCCAACGTCGCGCTCCTGACGCTGATGCGCGGCCTCGATCGCGCCGGCGACACCGCCGTCCGGCTGGCCCTCGGCGCGTCGGCGGCGCGGCTGGTCCGCGAGTTCCTCATGGAGTCGGTGCTGCTCGCTGGTGCCGGCGGCCTGCTGGGCGCGGCCGTCGCGGCGGCGGCCCTGCGCGTGCTGCCGGCCGTGGCCCCCGACCTGCCCCGCGTCGAGGAAGTGAGCCTCGACCTGCGTGCCCTGCTCTTCGTCGCGTGTGTGACGACGCTCTCGGCACTCCTGTCGGGCCTGCCCCAGGCGTGGCGCCGCGCCCGCCTGGCCCCGGCGTCGGCCCTGGCCGAGACGTCGCGGCGGACCACCGCCGGCGGACGTCACCTGCTGCGCGACGGCATGGTGGTGGCGCAGGTCGCGCTGGCCGTCGTGCTGCTCGGCGGATCGGGGCTGCTCGTCCGCAGCGTGCGCGCGCTGGGCGCCACCGATCCGGGATTCGATCCGCGCGGCGTGGTGGTCGCCCCGGTGTTCCTCGACAGCCAGGCCTACAACAGCGGCGAGCGCACGCGCACCTACTACCGTACGCTGTTCGAGCGTCTGGCCGCGTTGCCGGGCGTCGTCGCCGTCGGCGGCGCCACGACGGTGCCGACCAGCCCGCTCGGGCCAGACTTCGAACGGCCGGTCTGGCCCGAGGGCACGAATCCAGCCGCGGCCGATCGCACGCCCGCGTCGGTGCGCATGGTCACTCCGGGCTATTTCTCCGCGCTCGGGCTGCGCCTCGCCGACGGTCGCGCGATCGACGACCGCGATGCTCCGACCGCCCCGCTCGTGCTGATGGTCAACGAATCGCTGGCCCGCCGGCTGTGGCCCGGCCAGTCGGCGGTCGGCCGCCAGCTGGTCGTCGACTACAGCACCGCGGGCACGTACCCCTACGAGATCGTCGGCGTCGTCGGCGACATGCGGTTCAAGGGCCCGCGCAGCGCGCCCGGTCCGGAGATCTACCTGTCCCATGCCCAGCGCCCGTACCTGATCCTCAACGTGGTGCTGAAGACATCGGGCGATCCGCGCGCGCTCATGCCGGCGGTGCAGGCGGCGCTCCGCGAGATCGATCCGCAGAAGCCGGCCCAGGGGCTGTACCTGCTCGAGGATCTGCTCGGCGCCACCTATGCCCGCGATCGACAGGTGATGGCCACGCTGCTGGTGTTCGCCGGCGCGGCGACGTTCCTGGCGGTGTTGAGCGTCTACGGCGTGCTGTCGCAGCGCGTCCGCGAGCGCACCCGCGAGATCGGCATCCGCATGGCGATGGGCGCGGACGCCGCCGGGCTGGTCGGCTGGGTGGCGCGGGTCGGCGTGCGGCTGCATCGCGATGGGGTTGGTCACCGGGCCTGACGGCGGCCTGGCTCGCCGTCGAGCGCTCTCGAAGGGCTGCTCTTCGGTGTGGCGCCGACCGACGCGCTCACGGCTCTGGCGGCTGTCGTGGCCGCCATCGCCGCCGTCGGCCTCGTGGCGACGCTGGTGCCGTCGTGGCGGGCCACGCGGATCGACCCGGTGGCCGTCCTGCGGCGCGGCTGACGGGCGCGGCTCGGCCGCGCCCGTCTCCGTCGGGAACGACTACCAGCTGATCAGCGCGTAGCCGTGCTGTCCGCTCCGGCCGGCGTACCGGCCCCTGCGGTGCGCCGGCGCCGCCGACGCCGCCCACGGGCTCGACCGACCCGAAGAACGCCCGCCCACCGGCACCGGGGTTGGTGCTCGAGGCGTCGCTGCCCGGGTAGCCCTGTCGGCACAGGAACGCCATCGCGCCGTAGAAGTTGCAGTCGCTGCCCACCCCGCCCGACGCACCGGCCGCGGCGCCGCCGCCGAACGCGGACAGGCCGCGATCGCCGTCGACGAAGTCGGTCTGGGCGCCGGCCAGGCCGTCCTGGCCGAGCAGGCCATCGCCACCGGCGCCGACCGACACCGTGAACTGCTCACCCGCGGTCACCGCGAAGGTGGCGCGGGCGTAACTGCCGCCGGCCCCGCCGCCGCCGGGCGTGCCGCCGGCCGCACCGGCGCCGCCGCCGCCCCACAGTTCGACGAGCACGGAGGTGACGCCCTCGGGCACCATGAACACTTGCGGGCTGGGCGAGAACTGGAACTCACGGAAGCCGTGCAGACCCGCCGCCGGTCCCGGCGGCCCCTCTTTGGGCTGCCGGGCTCACCCCGTTCGCCACGTTCCCCAGGGTCTCCCGGTTGGCCCGGAGGCCCTTGCGGCCCCTGCGCACCGGCGGGACCAGCGATGCCCTGCGGCCCGGCCGGACCGATGGCACCGGCGCGGCTCCTTGGCAGGTCCTTGCGGGCCGGTCTGTCCGGTCGCCAGCCGGCCCTGCCGGCCCCATCGGCCCCATCGGCCCGGGCGGCCCGGCGGGCCCTTGCGGCCCCGTGCCTCCCGAGCCTGGCCTGACCTCCCGCACCCAGTGCACCGCGCACCTCGATGCGCTGGCACTGCTGGTTCGGCGCCACCAACCGTGCGTAGCCATGCAGCCCGAGACAGGCATGGACGAGCAGCGGATCGTTGTTGCCGCCGTGGGCGGCGGCACTGCCTGGGGAACGAGAGAAAGATCGCCCCGCCGATAACGGCGGGGAGCATCAGCGCTGAAGCGCGTCGACGCATTCGTGGCCTCGCTTTCGAGAACCGAACGCGGTCACGCGGTGCCGAACACAATGAACGCGGGGGACGCGAACACAACCGAGAGGTACGAGCCCGATCGCAGAGGGTCAATCCCCGGAAGTGCTGCGGGTTGCCTAGGGCTGCGAACTGCCTGCGTCGGCAACCCGTCGAGCGCGAAAAACCCTGGAAATACCGGTGTCAACGCGTTGCCGCGAGGCGCTGACAGATCCGCGAGCGTCGACCAATCGCGTGATCGGAGCGGCGGCGCCGGCGTGTGACAATGCTCGCCGTGTTCCAGCCTGCACCACTCGCTGTCACTTCCGTCGTCGCCCGCCCATCCCGGAGGATGACCCCGATGCGTCCCGCCTCACGCCCGCGATTGGCCCTGTTGGCCGTCGTGCTCGCCTTCGCCACGACCGGGCCCAACGCCCAGACCTCGCCGTTCCAATGGGAATCGCAGCCGAGCGGCGTCACGGTGCGGCTGCGCGGGGTCAGCGCCGTCTCGGCCGACGTCGCGTGGGCGAGCGGCGCTGAGGGCACGGTGCTGCGCACGACCGACGGCGGGCGCAGCTGGCAGCGGCGGCCGGTACCCGACGCCGAGGCGCTCGACTTCCGCGACGTGGACGCGGTGAGCGCTGCCAGTGCCCACGTCCTCAGCATCGGCCCCGGCGACGCCTCGCGCATCTACCAGACCGAAGACGGCGGCGCGACCTGGACCGAGCGATTCCGCAACGCCGAGCCGACGGCGTTCTACGACGCACTGACCTTCGCCGACGCGCGGCACGGCGCAACGGTGAGCGACGCGGTCGACGGGCGGTTCGTCGTCCGCCTGACCGGCGATGGCGGCCGCACCTGGACCCTGGTGCCGGCCGATCGACTGCCGCCGGCGATGCCCGGGGAAGGGGCCTTCGCGGCCAGTGGCACCAACGTGGCGATGGCCGGCGCCGATCGCGTGTGGATGGGCACGACCAAGGGACGCGTCCTCCGCTCGGCCGACAGCGGGCGCACCTGGTCGGTGTCCCAGACGCCGGTGGCGACCGGTGAAGCGACCGGCATCTTCTCAATCGCGTTTCGCGACGCCACCCACGGCGTGGTGGTCGGCGGCAACTACCAGCGCGAGGGCGACGCGATCGACAACGTCGCGGTGACCAGCGATGGCGGCGTGACCTGGAGGCGCCCGGAGCGCGGGCTCTCGGGCTTCCGCTCAGTGGTGGCGTGGCTGACGGGAGGTCGCCTGCTCGCGGTCGGCCCGCGGGGCGCCGATTGGTCGAGCGACGACGGCCGGACGTGGCAGCCAGCGGGCGGCGACGGCTACGACGCCTTCAGTGCCGCGCCGTCTGGAGGCGGTCGGCTGGGCCACCGGCGCCGGCGGGCGCATCGCGCGCGTCACGTTTACGGCTTCGCCGTAGGGCGGCTCTTCAGAGCCGCCGGAGGCAGAGCTGAAGCTCCGCCCCACGTGCAAAAGACGGCTCTAGCGCGCGGCGGCGGGAGTGGTCAGCCCCACTTGAAAGGCATTCCACTCGGCGAGCGGGATGTCGGCCGAGCGGTAGCCGCGCACCGGCGCCGGCGGTGTCACGGCCACGCACCGCACGTCGGCGCCCGATTGACCGCGGGACTGCGACGCATCCCCGTCGACGGGCGTGCCGCGCGACAGCGGGATGAGCGTGGGCAGCGAGAAGCCCTCGGGCCACAGAAACATTTCGGCGAGCCACGCCCCGGATGCGCGATCGGTGCGGGCCAGCCAGAAGAACTCGGCGTTGCGAGGCAGCGCCCAGTAGCCGGCCGGCTCCAGTGCAGCGCAGCGACGCTGGGCCTCGGCCATGGCCGCGGGAGTGACCTCGGCGGCGCGCCAGACCGGGCCGCTCCAGACCAGGCCGGTCGCCGGATCCCGCCACGCGTCACCCACCGACGCCGGCGGCAGCCAACCGGCGAACCGGCTGTCGGCGCGGGTCTCGCGCCGCGTCTCGGCCGCCGCCGCTCGCGCCCGCCGCCATTCCGAGATGGTTTCGCGCGCCAGCTCGGGACCGAACAGGATGAACCCGCCGTGGATCGGCACCGGCAGGCACGCGATGGCGGTCATCGCCGTGGCCGCCACCAGTACCGGCATCCGCACCGCCGGCCAGCGGCGGGCGACCAGGCGGGCGATCAGCCAGCCGACGACCGACACGAAGACGATGTAGACGGCGAGGAAGACGATCGTCGCGGTCATCTGGTCGTCGGCCGCCGACGTCGCGGGCGACGCCGGCGCGGCCTGGTCGCGGCTCTAGCAGCTCACGCAGCGATGGTTGTTGACCGCACCGAGGCTCTCGAGCAGCGCCACCGTCTCGGGGAACGGCTGCACGCGCTGCACCGGGCCGTTGGCCATGTCCACGGTCGTCTGGCCGCTGCGCGCGACGGCCTTCACGTCGGCGCCTTTGCGACACAGGTACTTGATGAGCTCGTTGTCGCCGCGCGACGCCGCGTGATGGAGCGGCGTATAGCCGTTGTGATCGCGGGCGTTGACGTCGGCGCCCAGCTCCTCGACGAGGAACTTCACCGCCGGCACCCAGCCGTCGGGCACGTGGCGGTGGGTGTTGCCGGCGAAGCCCAGGCCGTAGCCGACGCCCGACGCCGCGTGAATCGGCGCCACCGCCGGACCGTGCCACGGAATCGGCGGCATCCCCGACTGATCGGGCGCGTCGGGATCCGGACCGCCTTCCTCGTAGCGCTCGGGCACCTTGGCGGTGCGGATGTTCGGGTCGGCGCCGTACTTCAGCAGCAGCTGCATCGCCGGGATGTCGAGCGTGTAGGCGGCCAGCCAGAACGCCGTGGCGCCGGTGCGATCGACGCCGAGCAGGTCGCGGTTGTAGGTGGTGTACCAGAGCGTCTTGCGTGAGCCGCGCGTTGACGTCGGCGCCGGCCTTCAGGAACGCCTCGGCCAGCTCGAGGTAGCCGACGCGCTGCTGCATGTAGTGCGCCGGCTGCGGATGCCGCGCCTTGGGCGCCCACTGCATGTTGAGCACGCCGTAGAGCGGCGTGGCGCCGGCGTCGCTGGCCAGCGTGACGTCGGCGCCGCGCGTCGAGCAGCCGCGCCGCCAGGTCGAAGTGGCCGTTGATGGTCGCCATGAGCAGCGGGCTGGTGTGGTCGCCGGCGCTCACCTGGTTGAGTGTCGGCGCCGGCGTCGAGCAGCGCCGTCGCCGTCTCGTCGCCGGCCGTCGCGCACCGCGAGCAGCAGCGGCGTCAGGCCGCCGTGCGCGCCGACGAGTTCGGCGTAGCCGAGCGGCTCGGGCTCGTTGCCGTCGTCGAGCCGAGCCGCGCGGCGCCGCGCCGCCGGCGGCGGCGCGCGCTGCCGCCGATCCTGGCCAGCGCGGCGGCGCGCTCACGCTGCAGCGCCGCGACGCGCTGGTTGCGCGCCCGGCTCTCGGCGCCGTCCTCGCGGTTGCGGACGTTCAGGTCGACGACCTTGCCGGTGGCGCCGCAGATCCGCGCCCTTGGCGACCAGCGCCTTGGCGGCGTCGGTGCGGCCGGCCGCGGCGGCGAACATCAGCGGCGTCTGGCCCCACTGGGGCTCCTTGACGTCGACGGCGGCGCCCTTGGCGAGCAGCGCTTCGACCAGCGGGCGGCTGCCGGCCGCGGCCGCCAGGTGCAGCGGCGCCACCCCGGTGGTGGCCATCGCCGACACGTCGGCGCCAGCGGCGATGAGGGCCAGGGCGGCGGCGTCGTGGCCGCGCCGCGCCGCCAGATGGAGCGGCGTATAGCGTCCGAGCCGCGTCGTGGCCGTGACGCGGGCCCCGGCGCCCAGCAGCACCGTCGTCAGCTCGACGTTGCCCACGCTCGGCCGCCCAGTGCAGCGCGGTCATGCCGTCGCCCTGCGCGGCGTTGGCATCGGCCCCGCGGGTCAGCAACGCCCGCACCTCGGCCACATCCTCGCGCATCGCCGCCGTGGCCAATGGCGCCTCGGCGGCGGCCCGTAGCGACACGGCCGGCGCGATCAGCACCAGGGCGGCCACGGCCGCAGCGTTTGCGAGTCGTTTGCGCATCATCGACACGGCCTCCGGCTACGAGAGCGAGAACGTCGCCGGTCGAATCGCCGAACTGGGTGACCTCGTTCGAGGCCGACCATGTGCATCGCGCTCAGCAGCACGTTGGCCATCGGCGTGCCGGCCTCGGCGCGGTGGTGCACGTTGCCGGGCAGCTGGCCGTGGGCGCCACCGAGCAGGATCAGCGGGCAGCGCTTGTGGTTGTGCACGTTGCCGTCGCCCATCGGCGAGCCGTAGACGATCAGGCTCTTGTCGAGCAACGACCGCTCCCCTTCCTGGATCGCGGCCAGCTTGTCCATGAAGTACGGGAGCAGGCTGACGTGGTAGCGGTTGATCTGCGCGAACTCGGTGACGCTGGCCGGCTTGTTGCCGTGGTGCGACGAGGGATGGAAGCCCTTCGACACGCCGCTCTCGGGATACACGCGGCTGGAGGCGTCGCGGCCCATCTTGAACGAGAACACGCGGGTGACGTCGGCCTGGAAGGCCAGCGCCTGCAGGTCGAACATCAGCTTGACGTGCTCGTCGAAGGAATCGGGCACGCCGGCCGGAGCGCCGGGCAGCGCGCGGGCGTCACCGGTCGCAGTTGCGGGCTTCGACACGCTGGATGCGCCGCTCGATCTCGCGGACGTCCTCGAGGTAGCGCTCCATCCGCTGGCGGTCGCTCGCGTCGAGCTTGCGGTTCAAGTCGGCGACCTGGCCGGTCACGTAGTCGAGCACGCTGGCCGTGGCCTTGCGCCGCGAGGTGCGCTCCTCGCTCGAGCCGCCGGCGCCGAACAGCTGGTCGAAGGCCATGCGCGGGTCGCGGATCATCGGCAGCGGCGTCTCGGCGTCGCTCCAGCTGATCATGTCGGTGTAGACGCACGAGTAGCCGTAGGCGCAGCCGCCGGCCTGGTCGACGTTCTCGATGCACAGCTGCATCGACGGGATCGGCGTGTCCTGGCCGAACTTCTGCGCGTAGATCTGGTCGAGCGAGACGCCGGCGCGCACGTCGGAGCTTTCGGTCTGCCGCGGATGGGCCTGGGTGAGGAACACCGCGCTGGAGCGGAAGTGGTCGCCGCCGATCTCGGGCTGCGAGAACGCTTCGGCGTTGCGCACGTCGGTGTCGCTGATGATGGTCAGGTGCTTGCGGTAGCCCTCGAGCGGGCTGAGCGAGGTCGGCCCGAGGTCGAAGTCGTGCCCGGCCGCCACCGGCGACCACAGGTGCTGCTCGGCGCCCCACGGGCTGGCGCCGGCGGCGCCGTGCACCATCTCGATGCACACCAGCCGCGGCCGGTCGAGCGAGGCGGCGGTGGCCGAACCGGTGAACAGCCCACGCGCCGGCACCATCGCGTCGAGGAACGGCAGCGCCACCGTGGCGCCGAGCCCGCGCAACATCGTCCGCCGCGCCACGTGCTTTCCGGTGATGAAGGACATCTGTGCTCCTCGTGCCGTGATCGACCTACGGCTGCGCGCCAGCCACGGTCGTGGCCGCCGGCGCGTCCGCGCTCTTCATCCTGAACGCTGGCGACGTGACGATCGCGGTCACGAACGCCGAGACGGTGTAATCAGCGGCCGCGGCGCGGCGCACCACGGCACGCACCAGCGGCATGTCGGTGGCGGCGAGCCGCCGCCCGAGTGCGTAGGTGGCCAGGTTCTCGGTGAAGGTGCGGACGAGCACGTCCGAGCGCTTCATCAGGGCCTGCTGCAGGTCGTGGGCGCCGGTGAGCGGCGTGCCGTCGTAGAGGGCGCTGGCGGCGTCGATCGGCGCGCCGTTGTCCTTGATGCGCCACGCTCCGGTGACGTCGAAGTTCTCGAGCGCCAGGCCGATCGGGTCGATCATCCGGTGGCACGACATGCAGGCCGGGTTCTTGCGGTGGAGTTCCATCCGCTCCCGCACCGTGCGCATCCGGCCGCCTTCGGCTTCCGGCGTCTCGTCGAGCGCCGGGATATTGGGCGGCGGCGGCGGCGGCGGCGTGCCGAGCAGCACTTCCATCACCCACTTTCCGCGCAACACTGGCGACGTCCGCTCCGCTTCCGAGGTGAGGGTCAGGATGCTGGCGTGACCGAGCAAACCGCGGCGCGTGGTATCCGGGTAGGTCACCCGGCGCATCTCCGCACCGACGATCCCCGGGATCCGGTAGTGCCGGGCCAGACGCTCGTCGACGAAGGTGTAGTCGGCGGTGAACAAGTCGAGCACCGGACGCTTGGCGCGGACGATGTACTGGAAGAACGTCTCGGTCTCGCGCCGCATCGACAGCTTCAATTGCTCGTCGAAGTCGGGATAGAACCGCACGTCGGGGTTGATCTTGTCGAGATCCTGCAGCCGCAGCCACTGCGCCGCAAAGCGCGATCCGAGCACGTCGGCGCGCCGATCGGCGAGCATCCGCGTCACCTGGCGCTCGAGCTCGCCGGGGCGCGACAGCCGTCCGGCTTCGGCCAGCCGCAACAGCTCGGCGTCGGGCCCCGACGCCCACAGGAAGAACGACAGCCGCGACGCCAGATCGACGTCGCTGATCGCGTAGGTCTGGCCGACCCGGGCCTCGGCCGGCCGCTCTTCGAAGCGGAAGACGAAGCGCGGGCTGGCGAGAATGCCCTCGAGGGCCATGCGCACGCCGTCCTCGAATCCACCGTCGGCGGCGCCCTGGCGGTAGAGCGCCATCAGCGCGTTGACATCCCGTTCGGTGGCGGTGCGACGGAAGGCCTGGGAGGCCAGCGCGGTGACGATGGTCTGCGCGCACTGCACTTGCTGCGCCGCCGACTGTGGCTGGCAGGCGAAGATCTTGCGGCGGCTCGGCGTCTCCGACACTCCGGTGGTCTCGAACGGGCCGGTGATGGCCATGTCGCGCAGGTGCGGCAGGGTCGTGAAGCCGTAGGCGTCGGCGATGCTGGTGCTGGCGATCGACCACTCGAGCGGCGTGATGAGATCCTGCACCGGCCCTTCGAAGCGGGCGACGAACGCCGCCGACACGGTGTGCGGCCCGGCGGTGATGGCAATCGGCTCGGTGCGCAGGTTGACGCCGTCGGGGTCGGAGCTGTTCATCCAGCGGTCGACGTCGAGCAGCGCGACGCGCTCGCCGTCGATCGCGATCTCGACCTGCTCGGGCGCCTCGGCGGTGTGCAGCGCGGCGCGGCCGTTGCCGTACAGGGCGCCGGTGGTCTCGTGGTAGAACGAGACGCGAAAGCGGTACTGGCCGTCGGCCGGGAAGGTATGCGTCACGGCGACGCCGCCGCGGGTGCCGAAGGGCGCGCCCTCGACCTGTTCGCGCTGCGAGGTCCACCGCGACACCTGATACGTAGCCTCGCGCGCCGTCGCCGCGCGGTCGCCCACGGCCAGTCGGCTGATCTCGGCCGCGGCGGTCAGATAGCCCTGCATCACCGTCGGCGACAACAGCTGCGCGTCGGCGATGTTGTCGAAGTTGGCGCTCTTGGTGTCGAGCGGCAGGTAGTCGCCGGCGTTGACTTCGAGGCCGAGCAGGTCGCGCACCGATCGGGTGTACTCGGCGCGGTTCAAGCGTTGGAACGTGCGGCGGCCGGGCGCGGCGTCGACCGCGTTCGCGTCGGCCTGGCCCTCGAGCGTGTCGGCCAGCGCGTCGAGCACCGCGTCGGCGGGACGGCGGCTGCCGGCGGGCGGCATCTGGCCGGCGCGCAGCTTGCGAATCATCTTCTCGGTGGTCTCGAGCGTCTCACCGGCGTTGGCGACGGCGAAACCCTCCAGCGACAGCCCGCCGGCCTTGGCGCGGTTGCTATGGCAGCCGATGCAGGTCTGGCTGACGGTCTGCTGCGCTGCTTCGACCGAGACCGTGGAGGCAGCCGCCGGGCGGTGCGATGAGACGGGACGCACGGGTGGCGCCTGGCGGGCTGTGACGGCCACGCCACACGTCACCAGGAGAACGAGGCTCGAACTGACGAGGTGCCGCGTCCGCATGGGCCGAAGTCCGTCAATCATAACAGGTTGCCGTCGACGAGACGGCTCAGTTCCCGGCCCGGCCAGGGCCGGGTTTCAGGATCGCGTAGGCCGGCAATCCCACGGCCTTGAAGCGCTTCATCACCTCGGCGGTGGGCGACTCGTCGGGCTGCTCGGCCTGGTACTTGATCTTGACGTAGCCGGCCAGCGCCGCGCTCACCTCGGGACTGGCCAGCGTGGTCTTGTCCATGGTCAGGCAGTTCTTGCACCAGGTGGCCCACAGGTCGATCAGCACCGGCTTGCCCTCGCGCTCCGCGGCGGCCAGCCCCTCGGCCAGCGAGGCGTGCCAGCCGGCCTTGAGCTTGTCCTCGACGCTCGACGACACCTCGGCGGCGTCGACCCAGCGATCGGCGAACAGGCCGTAGGACAGGTAGCCGTAGTAGACCGCCGTGCCCAGAATCAGCACGCCGAACGCCTGCTTCACCCGCACCATCCACGGCCCGGGCCTGGGCAACGACGACAGCCCGGCGCCGGCGATCGGCCACGGAATGGCCATGCCGATACCGAGCACGAACGGCAGCGCCAGGGCCACGCTGGTGCCGGTCGCATACAGGTTGCCGGCGAAGAGGACGACCTGGATCACCACCGGCGCCACGCAGGCCCCGGCCAGCAGCGCCGCCACCCCGCCCATGGTGAACGCGAGCGTGAACGTGCCGCGGGCGGCACCGGCGCCGACCGTCCCGGCGAAGCGCGAGAAGTCGATCTCGAAGACGTCGAACATCGCCAGGGCGAGCGCGACGAAGAGCACGGCGATGCCGAGGTTGAACCACGGCGAGGCGTTGATGGTGCCGAAGGTGCTGGCGGTGAGGACGACGACCAGTCCGAGCACGCCGTAGACGGCGGCCATGGCCCCGCCGTAGGTCAGGCCGAGCAGGAAGCCGCGGCGACGCGAGCCCGCCTGCGCGCCGGCGCCGATGATCGCCAGGTTGATCGGGATCATCGGCAGCACGCACGGCGTGAGGTTCAGCGCCAGCCCGCCCAGCAGCACGATCAGCAGCACCGCCAGCGGGCCGCGGCCCTCGAGCAGCCCGCGCTCGCTCACGCCGGCCTCGGCGTTCCTGATGAAGGTGATGAAGTCGCCGGTGCCCTGATAGCCGCCGGTCGTCGCGACGACGGCGAATCGCTCGAGCTCGGCGAGCCCGGTGCCCGAGATCGGCCGCGGCGCGGGGGTGCCAACCACCGACGGCGCCGCCGCGGTCGACGGCGGTGGGCCTTCCCCAGTGCCGAAGGCGATGGCGTCGAAGGCCGCGGTCTGCTGCGGCGTGACCCGGGCGGTGGCCGGCACGACCCGCAGTGTCCAACTGGTCTGAGCCGTGGTCGGGGCGTAGCACACCGCGTTGTCACAGGCCTGGTAGCGCAACCGGGCCGGCAGGGTCACGACCCCAGCCGGGGCGTCGGCGGGAATCGCCAACCGCACGCCGACCGTGAACTGGCGCTCGAACACGAGCAGCGGCTCGGGCAGTCCCTCCTGCGGAAAGTCGATCGCCTTGGGGAAGACGATCTCGGTCGCCTGGACACCGGCCACGCTGTCGACGGCCAGTTCCGTGGCGATGAGCGAGGCGTCGCGCGGCCGGTTCGACTGGACGTGGAAGCCCTCGGGCAGGGTGACCTGCAACGCCGCCCGTACCGTGGTGCCGGCCCGCACGCCGTCGCTTTCGACGATCGGGACGATCTCGGCCGGGATGCGCTTGAGCTGCGCCGACGCCGGCGGCGGCAGCACGATGACGAGCGCGGCAAGGACAGCCGCAGACAGCGGGAAGCGGCGCATGGTCATCTCGATAGTAGCCGGACTCTGCCATTGGATGCGCGGAGGCCGGCGCCGCGTGTCATCGCTTGTCAGCGCCACCAGGACGGCATGTCGGGCACGGTTTCGGCGGCGATCTCGATGATGGCGCGGCGGTCGGCGGCGGTCAGGTGCGCGGCGCGGCCCTCGCCCGACCTGAGCGCGGTATGCAACCGCCGGAGGATCGCCTCGCGCACCTCGGCCGGCAGTGCGGCGAACGCGCGGCCGGTGATGAGATAGCTGAGCGGATAGCGGAACAGGCGGGTGGTCAGGTCGAGCTCGCGCAGAGACCGGCCGCGACGGTCGGCCGGGCCGCGCGACGCGAACGTGCGCGCGAAGCTCGAGACGCCCTCGATCGGTTCGACCAGCCGCGCTTCATGGGCGAACAGCATGTAGGCGACGAGATCGTCCATGTCGGTGGCCAGCGCCGGGCTGGCCTGGCCGGCGATGCGTGCTTGCCAGGCGACGCGCGTGATCAGGTTGATCATCTGCGTCTGGTGCTCGAAGACCATCAGGGCGACGATGTCGCTGGTCGGCGCCAGGTAGGCGCGCAGGTCGACCAGGCCGATGAGCGACGGCAGGTTGGGCCGCGATTCGCGGACCAGCGACGACGGATCGGCCGGATTCGACGCCACGGCGTTGGCCCGATCGGGCTGCTCGCCACGCCGCGCCGTGACGTACCAGCCGCCCCAGCGGTCGGCGAACGCACTGGTGTGGTCGGTGATGATCGCGGTGTCGTCGCGCAGCGGCGCGCCGCTCGGTCCGGGCACGACCGACCCGACGTAGAGGCCGGGCACGCCGGCGGTATTCGGCCCGTGGTGGCAGCGCAGGCACGACCGCGTCGGCGTGAACGTCGGCGGGTCGGCGTCCGACATCGCGTAGAAGATCGGCCCGCGCCGTGGGTCGACGGCGATCACTTCCAATCCGGGCGCGCCGGGCACATGAGCGATCGCCACCTCGTCGCTGAAGTAGATGGCGCGCGGCTGGTCGGGCGAGACCCGGGCCGCCTGCACGCTGGTCTTGGAGAAGACCAGCATCTGGGAATCGGCGGCGACGTCGAGCGCGGTCAGCAGCGACGGCAGGTAGCCGAGCGGTCCGTCTCGGCGCGTCAGTCGCGTTTCGCCGCCGGCCAGCCGGGCGGCCAGCCGGTCACCGGGTCGTCGCCCGCCGGTTGCAGCGACGCAATCGACGGGTGATCGGCCGGCAGCGTGCTCTTGTACTCGACGTCCTGGGCCGCGAGGGTCGCCCACGCCGCCACCGCGGCCACGGCCACGCCCGACAGTCGCGTGCGCATCACCGTTCGCAGTGTCGCACGCCACCACGGCGGCGTGCGCGGGTCGCCTCAGCGGCCCGGCGGCTTCTCCTTGGTGTCGTCCTTGGTGTTGTTCACGCACGCCGTCGAGCGGCAGTCGTGCGAGTTGATCGCGCCCATGCTCTCGAGCAGCTTGACCGTCTCGGGGTGCAGCAGCGACTTCTCGCGCGGGCCGTTGGCCATGTCGGCGACCGTGTCGCCCGTGCCCTCGGCGACGTCGACCGCGCCCTGGGTGCCGCCCAGCCGGCCCTTGGCCCGGGCCTTCGGATCGGCGCCCTTCGATACCAGGTAGGTCACCAGGTCGTTCTCGCCCACGTAGGCGGCGCCGTGGAGCGGGGTGTAGTGCTGGATGTCGCGCGCGTTGACGTCGAGGTGCAGGTCCTCGACCAGGTAGCGCACCGCCGGCAGCCGCGAGTCGGGGACCAGGTTCGTGCCCTGGTATTCGAAGCCGACGCCGGCGGCAACCATCAGCGGGGTCACGCCGAGCAGCGTCGGGATCTGCGGATCGGCGCCGCGGGCGACGAGCAGCCGCATCGCCGCCACGTCGTTGGCCTGGGCGGCGCGCCAGAACGTCGTCGCGCCAATCGGCTCGACCCAGTCGTCGCCGTAGCGGAACTTGCGGAACCACAGCTTGCGGCGCGACGCGGCGCATTCACGTCGGCGCCGCTGGTCGAGCAGTCGGGTCATGAAGTCGAGGTAGCCGGTCTTCTCCTCGTCGATCGTCGGCTGCGGGTACCAGGTGTTGTGCCGCCACCGCATGTCGAGCGCGGCGTAGAGCGCGGTCAGGCCGTCGATGTTGGCCAGCGTCGGGTCGGCGCCGTGGTCGAGCAGGTACGCCGCCGAGATCGAGGTGGCCGTTGATGATCGCCTCGACGATCGGCGAGGTCTTCTCGCCGCCCGAGACCAGGTTGACGTTGGCGCCGCCCTCGACCAGCGCCCGCACGCGCCGGCAGATGCCCTTCGCGCGCGGCGAAATGCAGCGCCGTCATCCCGCCCATGACCGTGGCGCCGAAGACGCGGCCCTGGCGTCGCGGGTCGGTGGAGACGGCGCGTGCCGACAGCCGCGCCGCCTCCTCGGGCGAGCAGCGGATCGCCGTTGGCGTCGACCAGCACGCGGGTCAGCGGCACGACCGTGGTCGTGACGTTGGGATTGGCGCCGTGGGCCAGCAGCGCGGTGATCGCCGCGCTGCCGTTCCTGGCCGCCGCGAACATCAACGCCGTCTGGCCGTTGGTCGTCGTCCACCGCGTTGACCTCGGCGCCGGCGCGCCACCAGCCGATCGACCGCCTCGGCGCTGCCGGACGCCGGCGGCGGTCATCAGCACGGTCGTGCCGTTGCCGTTGGCCTCGCGGGCACTGGCGCCGGCGGCGAGCAAGGCGGCGACGATCGGCGCGTGGCCGTCGCGCGCCGCCATGAGGAGCGGCGTCATCGCGCCGATGCGCGTCGCGGCGCGTGACGCTTGGCGCCGGCAGCGAGCAGCGCCGCGACCAGGTCGACGTCGCCGTGGTAGGCGGCCCAGTGGAGCGCCGTGGTGCCGTCGCCGTCGGCGACGTTGACGTCGGCGCCGGCGGCGATCAGCGCGCGCACGCCGGCGGCGTCGCGCTGCATCGCGGTGAGCGACGATCCGGCTGTCGGGGGCGGCGTCGGCCAGCCCGGCCGAGCAGCACGGCCACCAGGGCCAGCGTCATCCGGAGACTTCATAGCGCCACCTCGCCTGTGCTGTCGCCAATCGATGGCTGATTCACGCCAAGCGCGCGCAGCATCGTGAGCAGCACGTTGGCGTACGGCGTCTCGTCGGCGCACTGGACGTGGTTGTTGCCGCGACCGTGCCGCCGCCCTTGCCGAGCAGCAGCACCGGCAGCCGCTTGTGCGCGTGGACGTTGCGTCGCCCATCGGGCTGCCCCACAGGATCAGCGAATGATCGAGCAGGTTGCCGTCGCCGTCGGGCGTGCTCCGCATCTTCTCGAGGAAGTACGGCAGCATCGTCATGTGGTACGGTTGAGCTTGGCGTACTCGTCGATGCTGCGACGGCCACCGAGCCATGGTGCGACATGGTGTGGAACGGCGTCTTGATGCCGCTGTCGGGGAAGACGCGGTTGCTGGTGTCGCGGCTCATCTTGAACGACGACACGCGCGTGACCTCCGACGGAGAAGGCCAGCACCTGCAGGTCGAACATCAGCTTGACGTGGTCTTCCCACGAGTCGGGCACGCCGAAGGGCGCCGCCGGCAGCTCGCGCTCCTCGCCGCTGGCGTTGCGCTGCTCGATCTGCTGGATGCGTCGCTCGATCTCGCGAACGCTCTCGAGGTAGGTCGACAACCGCGCCTGGTCGCGCGGCCCGAGGTCGCGCTGCAGGCGGCCGACGTCGCGGGTGATGCCGTCGAGGATGCTCTTGTTGGCGCGCTGGCGGGCGGCGCGGTCGGCCGGTGAGCCGCCGTCGCCGAACAGGTTCTCGAACGCCATCCGCGGATCGATGGTCATCGGCATCGGCGTCGTCGGCGACGACCAGCTGATCGGGCCGGAGTAGACGCAGGCGTAGTTGAAGCCGCACGCGCCGGACTGATCGACGTTCTCGATGCCGAGCTGGATCGACGGCAGCGGCGTGTCCTGGCCGAACTGCTGGGCGTAAATCTGATCGATCGACGTGCCGGCGTCGACGTCCGAGCCCTCGGTCTGCTTGGGGTGCGCGGCGGTCAGGAACACCGCGCTCGAGCGGAAGTGGTCGGCGCCTTCCTCGTTGGCCGACCAGGCTTCGGCGGCCCGCAGGTCGGTCCTGCGTGACCACGGTCACGTAGTCGCGGAACGGCTCGAGCGGCTTCGAGGATCAGCGTGAAGTCGAAGTCGCGTCCGACCTTCGGTCGTCGGCATCCAGTAGTGCTTGTCCATGCCGTCCTGGGTGCTGCCGGCCGACCCGTGCACCATCTCGATGCAGACCAGCCGGGTCCTGGGCGCCGCCGCGGTGCGGGCCAGCAGCGTGCTGGGCCGGCACCATCGCCTCGAGCAGCGGCAACGCCACCGCCGCCCCCATGCTGCGGAGCACCGTGCGCCGCGACAGCGCCTTGCGAGTCAGATACATCGTGCGGCTCTCCTCGAGGTCTACTGCTGCTGGCGCTGCGGTGGCCGGCGCCGCCGGGGTGGTCGAGACCGTGGTCGTCGTCTCGTCGACCTGCCGCATCTGGAACGGCACGCTGGTCACGACGCCGATCAGGAAGCTCGAGAACTTGTAGTCGGTGGCGGCGGCGGCGCGAACGATGGCGCGCACCGTCGGCATGTCGCGCGGATCGAGCAGCCGGCCGAGGCCGTAGCTCAGCAAGTTCTCGGCGAAGGTGGTGACGAACGAGTCGGTGTCGGGCCAGCACCGCCGCGCGCAGGCTCACCGGGCCGTCGAGCCGCGTGCCGTCGAAGAGCTGTCCCGAGGGGTCGACCGGCGCGCCGCTGTCGGTGCGGCGCCACACGCCCACGGCGTCGAAGTTCTCCAGCGCCAGCCCGATGGGATCCATCATGCTGTGGCAGGCGGCGCACGCGGCGCTGGCGCGATGCGTGGCCAGCCGCTCGCGGACCGGGAGCGGCTTCTCGTTCTCGACGTTCTCGGCGAGCGGCGGCACGTCGGCCGGCGGCGGCGGCGGCGCCACGCCCATCAGCACCTCCATCACGTACTTGCCGCGCAGCACCGGCGAGGTGCGGGTGGCCAGCGACGTCAGCGTGAGCACGCTGGCGTGCCCGAGCAGGCCGCGGCGATTCGGGTCGGTGACCGGGACACGACGGAACGCCGAGCCGGTGACGTTGGCGATGCCGTAGTGCCGGGCCAGCACTTCGTCCACGAAGGTGTAGTCGGCGGTGAGCAGGTCGAGGATGCTCCGGTCCTCGCGCAGCAGGCTGTTGAACAGCAGCTTGGTTTCCTGGGTCATCGACTGGCCGAGGTTGCGGGTGAAGTTCGGAAACAGCCCGCCGTCCGGGTCGGCCTCTTTCACGTTCTGCAGCCGGAGCCACTGGACCGCGAAGTTGTCCATCAGCGCGGCGGAGCGCCGATCGGCGAGCATGCGCCGCACCTCGCGCTCGAGCACCGCCGGCTCGCGCAGCCGTCCGGCGGCCGCGACCGCCAGCAGCGGCTCGTCGGGGGCGCTGCTCCACAGGAAGTAGGAGAGGCGCGACGCCAGCTCGGTGTCGGAGATGCGGTAAGTCGCGGCGGCGCGGGCCGACGGCGCCGCCGGACGCTCGAAGCGGAAGACGAACTTCGGGCTGGCGATGATCGCCTGCACCGCCATGCGGATGCCGCGCTCGAAGCTGCCCTCCTTGCCGGCCCTCCTTGAAGTAGCCCATCAGCATCTCGGTGTCGGCGTCGGTCAGCGGGCGGCGGAACGCCTGACGGGCGAGCGTGCCGATGATGCGCTGCGCGCACGGCATCTCGGCACTCGCCGCCGCCGGGGTGCACGTCGAGGATCTTGCGCCGGCTCGGCGTGTCGGACACGCCGGTGACGACGTGCGGCCCGGCCACGGTCATCGACAACAGGTGCGGCAGCGCCACCAGCCCGGGCACGCCGGCGCTGATGTCGATCATCGACTGCTCCACCGGCCGGAACTGATCTTCGGTCGGGCCGTCGAACTTGGCGATGAACGCGGCCGCGACGCGGTGCGGGACCGGCGGTGACCGCGATCTTCGGCGTCGTCAACAACGCCTTGGTCTCGGGAATCGACGGGTCGATGGTGAACAGCGCGACCCGCGCGCCGTCGACCGCGACCTCGATCTGCTGCCCCTGGAGGGTCCGCGGCAGGCTCTGGCCGAACAGCGTCTCGAGGTAGTCGTAGTAGAGCGCCAGGCGGAACGTGTACTCGCCGTCGGCCGGGAAGTTGTGGACGACGGCGGTGCCGCCCCGCGTCCCCCACGGCGCGCCCTCGACGTGCCGCATCTGGTTGACGACCTTCGGCACGCGGTACATCGTCATCGCCGGCGTCACATCGCGGTCGCCGAGCGCCTCGCGGCTGATCTTGCTGGCCGCCCGCACGTAGCCCTGCACCAGCGAGGGCGTGACGGTGAGCGCTTCGGCCATGTTGTCGAAGCCGCGGCCGAGCTGATCCTGCGGCAGCATCGCCGAGACGTCGACGTCGAGGTCGAGCAGGTCGCGGATCGAATTGCGATACTCGGTGCGGTTCAGCCGCCGCAGCTCCGGGGCGCCGGCGAAGGGCCGGGCGGCGGCGGTGCGGTCGATCGCCGCCTCGATCGCGCCGGCCAGCGCGACCAGGCTCGCCGGCTCGGGACGGGGCGCACCGGGGGGCGGCATCAGCCCGGAGCGCAGCCGGCGGATCACCTTCTCGCTCTGCGCCGCGTTGGCGCCGGGATCGGCGAGATCGATCGCCGTCCAGGAAAAGCCGCCGGCCTTGCGCCGGTCGTTGTGGCACCCGGCGCAGTACTGGTTGACCAGCCCCTGGTGCGCGGCCACCGGCGCCGGCGGCGGGTCTGCGCCTCGGCCGCGCCGGCGAGCGATTCCCAACAACCCGGCGGCGGCAGCCAGCTGCTTCATCCCTGTTCCCTGCTCTTAGGAGCTGTCGGCCCCGGCAAGTCCGAATGTCCAGCACAGCCGTGACAAGTGAAAACGGCGGGCGCCGCTTGGCGCCCGCCATGCAGCATGACATCGTTTGCGCCCGAGTCCCGAGCCCCTGGACCCGAGTCTGCCGCCCTCTAGAATTCGAACCTGAACCCCAACTGCACGACCCGCGGATCCAGCGTGGCGATGATCCGGTTGTACTGCGTGCCGTTGGTGATGTTGAAGTTCGACACGGCGTTGTTGTTGAGGGTGTTGTAGGCGTCGAGCATCACCGCGACGCGGTAGCGGCCGCCCAGCACCACCGTCTTGTCGAGGCGCAGGTCGAGGATCGGCACCGTGTCCGAGTACTGGTTGTCGAGGTCGTCGAAGTAGAACTGCGCCGTGCCGGCGTTGGCCAGGCTGACCGACGCCACGCGCGTGTAGCCGTAGCCGCTCTGCACGCGGTAGTTCACGCCCAGGCCGATGTCGTACTTGAAGACGTAGCGGCCGGCGATGCGCGCCTGCCAGTTGGTGGTCTGCTGGCGGTTCGGCGACGTCCGGGCGCACGTTCTGGAAGAACCCGACGCCGAGCGGGTCGGTGTTGAGCGGGCTGGTCGTGATGTTGATGCGGCTGTCGCCCTGGGTGGCGGTGCCGCCGCGCAGCTCGTCGCGCCACTGGTAGTCGAAGCTGCTCTGCAGGAAGAAGCCGCCCGGCCAGCGCTTGTTGAAGCCGACCTGGATCGTGTCGTAGTCGTAGCTGGCGTCGGGCCAGTTGCCGTAGACGTTCTCGACGACGCCGCGCAGCGCGTCGGGGATGTCGAAGACGCTGAACGTCTGTGTGCCGGTGACCGCGCCGCCGAAGTCCTGAATCGGCACCAACACCGTGCGCGGCACGGTGAACTGGTCGAGGCGCGCGGCGTTGGTCAGCCCGATCTCGTTCCGGACCATCTTGCGGACGTAGGCCACGCGCACCGACGACTCGCCCCAGAACTGGTGCTCGAGGGCGCTGCTGATCTCGTCGGCGTAGGGCGGGTCGAAGTCCTCGTCGATGACCGTCGAGATGCCGCCGCGGGCCGAGACCAGCGCGCCGAGCTCGGACTGGCCGTCGTAGAGCCGGTTGCCGTTGACGTCGTTGAACTTGTAGATCCGGTAGTTCTCGCCGCCGGGATTGCTGTTGTTGGCGAGCACCGTGGTCAGCTCGTTGAAGAAGCGGCCCCAGAACGCCTTGACCACGGTCTTGCCGCCGCCGAAGGCGTAGTTCACGCCGAGGCGCGGCGCGAAGTTGTGCTTCGGCTTGAACGAATACCCCTCGGTCTCGCGAGTCGGGAAGATGTCGCTCAGGACCGGCGCCCGCTTGCCGGGCTCGTAGAAGCCGCGCTGCCGGTCGTAGCGGAGGCCGGCCAGGAACGTCAGGTTGGGCGACGGGCTCCAGCGGTCCTGCAGGAACACCGTGATGATCTCGTTGCGGTTGTCGGGACCGGTCCAGGTGTCGTAGAGGTCCTCGCGGGAACCCACGTCGACCATCTCGATCTCGTCGGTGAAGCCGGCGCGGTCGCGGTAGCGGATCGGCCCGGAGTTCCCGTTGATGACCGTCCGCTCGATGTCCATCACGTAGCTGCCGCCGAACTTCAGGTCGTGACTGCCGGCGTTGGCCGTCGGCAGGTAGTAGGTGGCCGTCAGCAGGCCCTGCGGCCGGAACGGCTTGTTGTCGAAGGCATCCCAGCCGGCGCCGGCGTTGATGTTGGTGGCGGTGTCGAGCCGCGGCGGGCTCTCGGTGAAGGGGACGTTGGGCGTCATCGGCCAGTCGAAGCCGTGGAAGCCGTAGCGCACGTCGGTGAACAGGCGGTTCGACCAGACGCGCTGCCATTGCACCTTGCCGGTCCAGTATGGGCTGTCCTGCTCGAGCACCGATTCCTTCGGCGTGGTCGCCGACAGCCCGCGCAGCGGCTTGTACTTGTAGCCCCACTGGTAATGCGCCTGCAGCGTGTCGGCCTGCGACAGCTTGTAGGTCAGCTTGGCCGGCGCCTCGTGGAAGATCCCGAGGTCGGTGGCGATCGCCTGGGGGATGCCCGAGACGACCTTGTCGATCTTGAAGTAGTTGTAGGAGACGAAGAACCACAGCTTGTCGCGCATGATCGGACCGCCGAGGTCGTTGTGCGATTCGACGTAGAGCAGGTTCGGATTGCCGGTGAAGCCGCGGGCCGCGGTTTCGTCGTCGACGTTGTTGGAGGAGAACGACTCGGGCTGCCAGGCCACGTTGTTGAGGCTGCGGAACGTGTTGCCGCCGCTCTTGATGGTCAGGGCGATGGCGGCGCCCGGGCTGTTGATCTCGACGTCGCCGCCGGCGGCGCTGACCGCGATTTCCTCCATGCCGAGGGCGTTCGGATAGTTGCCTTCCGACTGGATGCCGTCGATCGTGAACTGGCTCTGGCCGCGCACGCCGAAGCCCTTCGTAGCCGATGGCCTGGCTCTTGTGGCTGCCGCCGACGTCGTAACCCTGCATCCGCACGCCGGGCGACTGCGACAGCACCGCCCACATGTCGGTGGCGCTCGGGATGCCGGCCAGCTTCGCGGCGTCGAACGTCGTGCCGACGGCGGTGGTCGTCACGTCGACCACCGGCGACTCGCCGGTGACGGTGACCGACTCCTGCAGCGTGGCCACCTGCAGCTGGCCGTCGACGGTGAGCGTGGCGCCGAGGCGGAGCACGATGCCGGGGCGGACGAGCGTCTGGAAGCCGGTGAGCTCGTAGGTCAATTCATAGGTGCCGCCGGGCAGGGCCGGGAACCTGAAGCGGCCGTCGGCCTCGGTGACCGTGGTCTGGCCGCCGATGAGCGACGCCGAGCGGGCGGTGATCGTGACCCCGGGCAGCACCGCGCCCTGCGCGTCGGTCACCGTGCCATTGAGGCGCGCCTGTTCAATCTGAGCCGCCGCCGGACGAGCGATCACGAGCAGGCCAACCAGCGCCAACGCCAGTCTTGGGCAACGACGAATCGTATTCATCTCCGTCTCCCTTTCACTGCGAGCGTGCGGACCGTGGGGGCAGGGCAAACCGCTCCGAAAACGCGGCTGTACGCGCGGACTCTAGCACTACAGTAGCGGCACGTCCATACGCCAGGCCCCGAGCCCCTCCTTGACCCGTGCAGATGACCGGAAACGCCGCGGTTGCTAGACTGGACGGCGGTTCGGCGGCCATGCCTCGCCTCTCGTTCACCCCGGTCGACAACCAGCTCGTCGTCTCGCGCCCGGTGTCGACGCGCTTGCCGCCGATCGACGCGGTGCGCTTCAGCGCCGAGGCCTAGGCACATGGCCGATACCGAGTTCCTGGTCACGTGCCCCTACTGCGGGGAGAGCGTCGAGATCTACCTCGAGCCGGAGATCCGGGGGACGCTGATCCAGGACTGCGAGGTGTGCTGCAATCCGTGGCAGGTGCGCGTCGAGAGCGACGGCGACGACCGGTGGGTGGAGGTCAGCCGGGCCGACGGCTCCGAGTGAGATCGTGGCGCTGAACCGAGGCTGGTCGTACCACGCACAGGTCGACGCGACGCACGCCGAGCCGACGGTGCTGGCCTATCTGGCGGCGCGTTATCCCCATTCGTCGGCGGGCACCTGGGCGGCGCGGATCGAGCGCGGCGAGATCGAGGTCGGCGGTCGGGTCGCGACCACGGCTGATCCGCTGCGGCGCGGCGACGTCATCGTGTGGCATCGGCCGCCGTGGCACGAGCCCGAGGTGCCGACCGACTACGCCGTGCTCCACGAAGACCAGGACGTCGTGGCCGTCGCCAAGCCGAGTGGCTTGCCGACGATGCCGGCCGGCGGCTTCCTCGAGCACACGCTCCTGCATCTCGTCCAGCACCGCTATCCCGGCGTCCGGCCGCTCCACCGGCTGGGACGATTCACGTCGGGACTGGTGCTGTTCGCGCGGACGTCCGCCGCGGCGGCCAGCCTGGCGGCCGCCTGGCGCGCCCTCGACGTCGAGAAGGGCTACCGGGCGCTCGTGTCCGGGACGCCGCCGTGGAACGCACGCGACGTGACGATGCCGATCGGGCCGGTCCCCCACCCACGGCTCGGCGCCGTCCACGCCGCCAGCGACGACGGCCGGCCGGCGCACAGCCGGCTCCAGGTGGTCGAACGGCGCGACCAGGCCACGCTGGTGGACGTCGCGATCACGACCGGGCGCCCGCATCAGATTCGCATCCACGCCGCCTGGGCCGGTCACCCGCTCGTCGGCGACCCCCTCTACGGCCCGGGCGGGCGCCCCCGCCACGACGACCCCGGCCTGCCCGGCGACGGCGGCTACCACCTCCACTCGTGGCGACTGCGCTGCCGGCATCCCAACGGCGGCGACGACCTGCGGCTCGAAGCCCCGCTGCCGGCGCTGCTCGCACGCACGACGTAACTCCTTACGCGCGCCGTAAGGAGTGCGTCTCGACGGGCCGGGGTCGGGACCGGTTTCGGCCCTGGAACCGCCTCCGCTCGCTGGTACCGCCATTGCACTGAGCAGTCTGCGCCACTTGAGGACCTTCATGAAGTTTCGACTTGTCTCAGGCACTTTCGTCGCCGTGCTCGTCGCTGCGGCCGCCTGGGGCTGTGGCGGCGGCGGTGGTGGCGGTTCGACGCCGACGGCCCCCAGCGGCACGCCCCCGACGCCGGCCGCGACCACGGTCACCGTTGCCGTGGTCGGCTCGATCGGCAACGCTGCCTACCAACCGAACCCGGTGCGGGCCGCCAGCGGGGACACGGTGATGTTCCGCAACAACGACTCGGCCACCCACCGCATCGTCATGGACGACGGTTCGGCCGACCTCGGCGACATCGCTCCGGGCGCCACCAGCCGGGGATTCACCGTGCGTAACGCCCAAGCGCTGACGTTCCACTGCTCGCTACATCCGTCGATGGTCGGCAGCATCAACGGCGCCACCGCCCCGGAGCCGCGGCCGTGTTCCGACCCGTACGGCTACGGCTGCTAGCACGGCGCGTTCGGAGGCTACGCACCTCGAGGGCCTGACCCGCGGGTGGATGCGCGTAGAATGTGCCTCGTTCCACGCTTCAACGAGGCCCAGACATCATGCGCATCCATCCGCTCGCTCCGCTGGCCGTCGCCGTCGCCGCGCTGACCGCGGCGCCGGCCTCGCTTGTCGCCCACTTCAAGATGCTCGAACCGGCGTCGTGGATCGCCGAGAACGAACGCGGCGACCCGCAGAAGTCCACGCCGTGCGGCGTCACCGCCGATGCCAAGCTGAGCGGCGCGGTCACCAAGGTGACCGGCGGCTCGATGCTGCACCTCAAGGTGCTCGAGACCATCTATCACCCGGGACATTACCGGGTCGCGCTGGCGGTGAACTCGCGCGAGGAGCTGCCGCCCGATCCGATGACCTTCGAGCGGGTGACCGAGAAGGGCCCGCGGTCGGTGTGGGCGGCGATCCAGAGCCCGCCGCAGCTGCCCGTGATCGCCGACGGTCTGTTCCAGCACTACACCAAGCCGGCCAGCCCGCAGACCTACGAGGCCGACATCCCGCTGCCGAACATCTCCTGCCCGAAGTGCACGCTGCAGGTGATCCAGTTCATGGCCGATCACGCCTACAACCAGCCGGGCGGCTACTCGTACCACCACTGTGCCGACCTGACGATCACGGCCGACCCGGCCAAGCCGCTCGACAAGGGCTGGCCCGCGGTCGCCGCGACCACGGCGGCGCCGCAGCGCTAGCGCTGTTCGGCCAGCGACGCGGTTGGGCGGGAGCCGGCGAGGAACGTGCGCATCGCGTCGAGTTCGGCGGCGAGCGCGGCGCGCGAAGCCGCGCTCCCGAGGGGGACGCCCGGCGACGTAGCCGACGCGCGCCTCGAGGTCCCCGCCGGCCGATCCGCAGGTTGGCCCAGCCGATCACCCGATCGCGCCACAGCAGCGGCAGCGCGTAGTAGCCGAGCGTCCGCTTGGCTTCGGGCGTGTAGGCCTCGAACCGATAGGCCCAGCCCCACAGCAGCTCGAAGCGGCGGCGATCCCAGACCACCGGGTCGAACGGCGCCAGCAGCCGCACCGTCGTCGGGAACCTCGCCGCCCGGCGTCTCTCCCGCCGGCCAGTACCACTGTCACGCCGTCGACCGTAGCGTGCGCCAGCCGCGCCTTGGCGCGCGCCAGGGCGCGGGTCAGCTGCCCCTGCCACTGCGGCGCGGCGTAGCGCATGCGGCGCACGAGCCAGGAGAGCGTCGCCGCCGGCAGCGGCGCGTAGACGTTGACCACGACGTCGATCAGGGCGTCGAGCCGCGCCAGGCGGTCGGCCAGCCGGGCCACGGCCGGTCCGTGATCGTGGGCGGCGTAGACGCGGATGCCGCCGTCGCGGGTGTGGACGCGGAGCAGCCCGCGGTAGTGCAGGTGGTCGAGCGCGTGCGTCGTCGCATTCGACGAGCCGCCCCAGTAGTTGCGCACCGCGCCGTGCGCGAAGTGCGCGTCGACGTCGCGCGGATGGATCGGCCCGCGCTCGCGCACGTAGGCCAGCACGCGCGCGCCGGTCCGGGCGCCCGGCGACGGCCAGCGCCGAATCCGCCGCGCGGATGCATGAGCGCCTGGACGCGCCGGGCCAGGAAGCCGTAGTTGACGAAGAAGTCCTCTTCGACCTCGAGCGCGCGGTAGTGCCGCTCGAGATCGCCGGCCCGGTAGCCGGCGACGCGGTGCCGCAGGATCAGATCCTGGGCCCGCGCCGGCGCGCGGATCGGGTCGGCCTGGACGAACCCCAGCGTGTCGATTGCCGCCGCCAGGCGTGGTCGGCGGGAACAGGCTGCGCGCGATCGGCGTAGCGGCGCAACTGCGCCAGCGTTGCGTGTCATCGCGACTTGCAGGCGCTGCGCCGCGATCCCTGGTCCGCTGGTCCCTGGTCCCCGGTCCCGCGCAGGACGTTCCCGCCCGAGCCGCCCCAGGCCGACGCTGGCCAGCAAGGTCAGCACGCCGCAGCCGATCATCACCAACGCCGGCGCCGTCGACATGCCGGTGTCGCGCACCAGCGTCGTCGCCACCAGCGGCGCCGTGCCGCTGAACAGCGTGAAGGCGACGTTGAAGACCAGCGCCACGCCGGTGAAGCGGATCCGCGTCGGGAAGAGATCGGTGAGCAGCACGGCGAACGTGCCGTTGACGAGGCTGGCGCACCAGGGCGGCGAGGATCATCGCCGGCACCAGGCCGATCGCCCGCGACGCCAGCGCGTTGTAGAACGGGAACGCCAGCAGGACCAGCGCCGTCGCACCAGCGCCGATCATCAGCCGCGGCGACAGCCGGTCGGCCAGCCGGCCGATCGCCAGGATCGCCGCGGCGTGCACGACGACGCCCACGGTCTGGGCGATCACGGCGTCGCGGGCGCCGTACTGCAGCACGCCGGACAGATAGGCCGGCATCAGCGCGAAGAACAGGCCGTTGAACCCGCCGGTGGCCGCCAGCCCGCCGATGCCGACCAGCACCGGCCAGCCGGTGCGTCCGCAGCACCTCGCCGAACGGCCGCTTCGAGGCCAGCTCCTTCATCCGCGCGAACTCCGGCGACTCCTCCATCGCCCGGCGCATCAGGAAGCTGAGCAGGCCGGCGAGGCCGCCGAGGACGAACGCGATGCGCCAGCCGTAGACCGGCACCAGCTCCGGCGGCAGCCAGGTGCGGACGCCGAGGCTGACCCCGGAGGCGACGGCCACGCCCATCGTCACGCAGGCGAAGACCAGGCCGCAGACGAACGGCGCGTGCTTCGGAGCGGTCTCGACCACGTAGGTCAGCGCGCCCGGCAGCTCGCCGCCGATGCAGAAGCCCTGCACGAGGCGGAGGGTGACCATCAGCAGGCTGGCCCACACGCCCCAGGCCGCGTAGGCCGGCACCAGGCCCATGCCGAGCGTCGCCGCCGACATCACGAACAGCGACAGCAGGAACACGGTGCGCCGCCCGTAGCGGTCGCCGAAGTGGCTGAGCACGATGCCGCCGATCGGCCGGGCGAGGTAGCCGGCGGCAAACGCGCCGAACGACGCCATCAGCGAGACGATCGGCGTGCTGCTCGGGAAGATCGCGTCGGCGATGTCGCGGGCGAACACGCCGAAGACGACGAAGTCGTAGAACTCGAGCGTGCCGCCCAGGCTGGCCAGGAGCACGATCTTCCACCCGGCCTTGCTGATGCCGTCGCTCGTCGTCACGGGCGGCATTATGGCCCAGCCGCGCGCGCGCCCCGCCAGTCAGCGCGGTCGCCGCGGCGGCGAACTCCTCGTAGCTGCCCTTGAAGTCGTGGACGCCGGCGGCGTCGAAGTGCCACACCCGCGTCGCCACGGCGTCCATCAGATCTTCGTCGTGGGTGACCAGGAACACCGTGCCCTCGAACTTCTGCAGCGCCAGGCTGAGCGCGTTGATCGCTTCGAGGTCGAGGTGGTTGGTCGGCTCGTCGAGCACCAGGACGTTGGGCTTCTGCAGCATGATCCGGCAGAACAGCAGCCGCGCGGTCTCGCCGCCCGACAGCGCGGCGGTCGGCTTCAGGCCCTCTTCGCCGCTGAACAGCATCTGGCCGAGCAGGCCGTGGATGTCCTGGCGCGAGGCGTCGGGATCGAAGCGGTGCAGCCACTCGACCGCGGTCAGCCCGTGTTCGATGGCGCCGGTGTGGTCCTGCGCGAAGTAGCCGATCGACACCTCGTGGCCCCAGCGCACGGTGCCGGCGTCGAGGTCGGCCGGCGCGGCCGGCTGGCCAGGGGCGTCGGCGAGCAGCGCCTTCAGCAGCGTGGTCTTGCCCAGGCCGTTGCGGCCGACCAGCACGATGCGCTCGCCGCGGTTGACGATGGCGTCGAAGTCGCGGATGACCGGCACGCCGTCGTGGGCCTTGGCGACGTCGCTGCATTCCATCGCCAGCCGGCCCGACGGCCGGTTCTGGCGTGAACTTGATGTACGGGCGCGGCGATGTTCGACCGCGCCAGCTCGGTGGTCTGCAGCCGCTCCACTTCCTTGCGCCGCGACTGCACCTGGCTCGAGCGCGTGCCGGCCGAGAAGCGCTGGATGAAGTCGTTCAGCTGCGCGATCTTCTTCTCGCGCTGCTCGTTCTGCGACTCGAGCCGCGAGCGGATCTGGGTCTTGGCCAGCACCATCTCGTCGTAGCCGCCGGTGTAGGTGATGATCGTCTGGTAGTCGATGTCGGCGGTGTGGGTGCAGACCGCGTTGAGGAAGTGGCGGTCGTGCGAGATGACGATGCAGCACGCCGTCGTAGCGGACCAGGAACTCGCGCAGCCAGTGGATCGAGTCGAGGTCGAGGTGGTTGGTCGGCTCGTCGAGCAGCAGCGCCTGGGGATGGCCGAAGAGCGCCTGGGCCAGCAGCACCCGCACCTTCTGCCCGCCCTGCAGTTCCGACATCCGCCGCTCGTGCAGGTGATCGGGGATGTCGAGGCCGGCCAGCAGCACCGCGGCGTCGCTCTCGGCCGAGTAGCCGTCGTGCTCGCCGATGGTGCCCTCGAGCTCGCCCAGGCGCATGCCGTCGGCGTCGCTGAGCGACGCCTTGGCGTAGAGCAGATCGCGCTCCTCGAGCGCCGCCCACAGCACCGCGTTGCCCATGATCACGGTGTCGATCACCCGGAACTGGTCGAACGCGAACTGGTCCTGGCGCAGCACGCCGAGCCGCTCCGGACGCGCGACCGCGCCGCGCTGCGGCTGCAGATCGCCGGTCAGCAGCTTCATGAACGTGGACTTGCCGGCGCCGTTCGGGCCGGTCAGCCCGTAGCGCCGCCCGTCCGAGAACATCGTGGTGACGTCGTCGAAGAGCACCTTCGAGCCGTACCGCATCGACACGCCGCTCACCGAGATCATCGCCGCTCGCTCCTGGCGGCCCTCGCCGGTCGGGCCGCAAACGATCTAGTCGTAACAGGCCCGGTGCCCGACCCGTCCTCCTCCGCCCCGCCGGCCTATCTGGCCGACGAGGCCGCCCTCGACGCCTTCGTCGCCGCCTGGCGGGCCGGCACGCTGCCCAAGCCCGAGTGGACCCACGCCGCCCACGTGGCGGTGTGCGCCTGGCACGCCTGGGACGGCGCAGCCGTCGAGAGGTGTTCGCGACGATGAAGCGCGGGATCGTGGCCTACAACGAGGCGGTGGGCACGGCCAACACCGCCACCAGCGGCTATCACGAGACCCTCACCCGGTTCTGGGCCGGGGTGGTCGTCGACCATCTGCGCGCCGCGGCGCCGCCGACCCGTCTCGACGCGGTCCGCTCGGCCGTCGCCGCCTTCGGCGCAGCGCGCGGTCTGCACGCCGCGCACTACTCGTTCGATGTCGTCGCCGACCGCCGGGCGCGGGCGGAATGGGTCCCGCCCGACGCGTGATGCACGGGCCGGACGGCGCCCCGGAGGCGCCGGAGGCATCCACCCTCCGAGGCGTGACAACACGAGACAACTCGGGGCCACTTATTGCACGTTTCCGGCGAGAATTCGCGAATTCGATGGTGTCAATCCAGTGTATATTTTGCCGAATCCGAAGAAGGGCCTCGGGCCCGGCCGTCCGGGCGCGCCGCGCCCGGGCCGCCGCATCGGGAGTGCAACGAATGACGCGTGCGAGTGTCTCAGTCGTCGGCATGGTGCTGGTCGGGGTCGGGCTGGCCGCGGCCACCGGATTCGCCGAGCGCGGACAGACGCCGGCGCGCCACGCAGCCGCCGGCCCAGACCGCCTCGCCTCGCCCCGCGCGTTCGGCCGCACGCGCCCCGTTCCAGCCACGTCGCACGTCGCTGTCGCCGGCGCTGTCGGCCCGCGAGCAGAGCGATCTGGTCAAGACCTACTGCGCCACCTGCCACAGCGAGCGCGCCAAGGCCGGCGGGTTGTCGCTGGCCGGCTTCGACGCGATGAAGGCGCACGAGCAGCAGGACGTCGTCGAGAAGATGATCCGCAAGCTGAGCGCGGGGCTGATGCCGCCGCCCGGCGCCAAGCGGCCCGAGACGGCGCTGCTCGCCTCGCTCACCTCGGCGCTCGAGGGCCGGATGGACGAGTACGCCGCCGCCAATCCCAACCCGGGCCGGCGGACGTTCCAGCGGCTGAACCGTCCCGAATACGAGCGCGCCATCGCCGATCTGCTCGCCCTCGACGTCGACGCCGCCAACTGGCTGCCGCTCGACCAGAAGAGCGCCAACTTCGACAACATCGCCGACGAGCAGGGCCTGTCGCCGACGCTGCTCGAGGCCTATCTCAACGCCGCCGGCGACATCAGCCGCATGGCGGTGGGCGACAAGCAGGCGGCCCGCGTCGACTCCACCTACACCAACCCCAGCTACGTCTCGCAGCATCCGTGGGACCACGTCGAGGGCGCGCCCTACGGCACGCGCGGCGGCATGGTGCGTCAACCACGTCTTCCCCGCCGACGCCGAGTACGAGTTCGAGCTGCTGGTGATCTCGGGCGACAACGCCCGCGGCGAGGACATCGACGTCTCGATTGACGGCCAGCGCGTCGCGCTCGTCAAGTTCGAGAACGCGCCGGCCGCGGCCGCCGACGGCCGCGGCGGCTTCCCGTTCCGCACCGACCCGATCCTGGTGCGCGCCGGCGAGCACAAGGTGGCCGTCGCCTTCGTCAAGCGCACCGACGGCCCCTACGAGGACCTGATCAAGCCGCACGAGTGGTCGCTACGCCGGCGGCGGGTCGGGCGGCGCCGGGATCACCACCCTGCCGCACCTGCGCGACGTCGTCGTCGCCGGGCCCTACAACGCCACCGGCGTGTCCGAGACGCCGAGCCGCCAGCGCATCTTCACCTGCCGTCCGACGGCGCCGTCCGAGGAGCGCACCTGCGCCCGCTCGATCGTCTCGCGGCTGGCCGGCGACGCCTATCGCCGCCCGCTGACCGCCGCCGAGGTCGACAGCCTGATGCCGTTCTACGAGAAGGGCGCGGAGGACGGCGGCTTCGAGGCCGGCGTGCGCATCGGCGCTCGAGGCGGTGCTGGCCAGCCCGCACTTCGTGTTCCGCATGGAGCGCGAGCGGCCGGCGACCGCGGCGCAGGGCTCGACGCGCGTCGCCGACCTCGACGTGGCGTCGCGGCTGTCGTTCTTCCTGTGGGGCGCGCCGCCCGACCAGGAGCTGGTCGCGCTCGCCAGCAGCGGCAAGCTGCAGGGCGCCGGCGCTCGAGAAGCAGGCGCAGCGGCATGCTCGCCGACCCGCGCGCCGCGGCGCTCGGCACCCGCTTCGCGGCGCAGTGGCTGCGGCTCCAGGACCTCGACAAGGTCCATCCCGATCCGAACTTCTTCCCGAACTTCGACGAGAACATCGCCGACGCGATGAAGGAAGAGACCGAGACCTTCTTCAACGACCTGGTGCGCCGCGACGGCAGCCTGCTCGACCTCTACACCGCCGACTACACCTTCGTGAACGAGCGGCTGGCGCGGCACTACGGCTTCCAGGGCGTCGTCGGCAACCAGTTCCGCAAGGTCACCTACCCCGACGACACGCGCCGCGGCATCCTCGGCCAGGGCTCGATGCTGGTGCAGACCTCGCTCGCCAACCGCACCTCGCCGGTGCTGCGCGGCAAGTGGGTGATGGAGGTGCTGCTCGGCACGCCGCCGCCGCCGCCGCCGCCCAACATCCCGGCGCTCGAGGAAGTCGGCGAGGCCAAGGACGGCAAGCTGCTCACCACGCGCGAGCGGATGGAGACTGCACCGCGCCAACCCGACCTGCAACGCCTGCCACCGGTTCATGGATCCGATCGGCCTGTCGCTCGACAGCTTCGACGTCACCGGCCGGCTGCGCGTGCGCGAGAACGGCATGCCGCTCGACACCCGCGGCGACTTCTACGACGGCAGCCCGATCAACGACCTCGAGCCAGCTGACCGCGGCGCTGATGAAGCGGCCCGAGCCGCTGGTCCGCACCTTCACCGAGAACCTGATGGCCTACGCCCTGGGCCGCCGGGTCGAGAACTTCGACCAGCCGGCCGTGCGCGCCATCGCCCGGCAGGCGGCCAGCGACGGCTACCGGATGTCGTCGTTCATCCTCGGCGTCGTCAAGAGCGACGCGTTCCAGCAGAAGCGTGCCGACGCACCGGCGACCACCGACGCGGTGCAGGACGCGGAGAGACGTTAGCGCCCGTTATCGACCGTCCACGTATCAGGAGATCACCGATGTCGTTCATCACCGGAAAGCAGCTGCCCCGACGCACCTTCCTCCGCGGCGCCGCCGGAGCCACCGTGGCCCTGCCCTTCCTGGACGCGATGGTCCCGGCCGGCCGGCTGCTGGCCAAGACGCCGGAGCGCACGCGCCTGGTCTGCATCGAGGAAGTGCACGGCCTGGCCGGCTGCAACGACTGGGCGGCGTCGAAGTTCCTGTTCGCGCCGGAGAAGACCGGCAAGGACTTCGCGCTGGTGAACGACAACCCGCTGAAGGTCCTCGAGCCGTTCCGCGACTACCTCACGGTGGTCAGCAACACCGACGTGCGGATGGCCGAGGCCTTCGCGCTGCCCGAGATTGGCGGCGATCACTTCCGCTCGAGCGCGGTGTTCCTGACCCAGTCGCACCCCAAGCAGACGCAGGGCTCCGACATCTGGTGCGGCACCTCGATGGACCAGATGTACGCGCAGCGCTTCGGCCAGTCGACGCCGCTGCCGTCGATGCAGTTCTGCATCGAGAACCTCGACCAGGCCGGCGGCTGCACCTACAACTACTCGTGCGCCTACACCGACTCGATCAGCTGGGCGTCGCCGAACGATCCGCTGCCGATGATCCGCGACCCGCGCGTCGCCTTCGACATGCTGTTCGGCTCGGGCAGCTCGAAGGCGGACCGCGCCGAGCGCCGGCAGACCCGCCGCAGCATCCTCGACTGGATCGCCGGCCAGGTCGTCCGACGTCCGCAGCGAGCTCGGCACCACCGACCGGATCCGGCTCGACAAGTACCTCGACAACGTCCGCGAGATCGAGCGCCGCATCCAGGCGATCGAAGCCCGCAACACCAGCGGCGAGGCCCGCGAGCTGCCCGGCGCGCCGGCCGGCGTGCCCGACTCGTTCACCGATCACATGCGGCTGATGTTCGACCTGCAGGTGCTGGCGCTCGAGACCGACATGACCCGCATCATCACCTTCAAGACCGGCCGCGACTCGCAGAACCGCGTCTTCCCGGAGTGCGAGTCGACCCAGCCGTTCCACCCGGCGTCGCACCACGGCAACCGCGAGGACCGGATCCTCGAGTTCAACAAGATCTGCAAGTTCCGCGTCGGCCAGCTGCCCTACTTCCTCGACAAGCTGAAGAGCTCGATGGACGGCGACCAGAACCTGCTCGAGAAGACGGTGGTGATGTGGGGCTCGCCGATGGCCGACGCCAACGTGCACAACCACCGCCGCTGCCCGCTGGTGCTGCTCGGCCACGGCAACGGCATGCTCGAGGGCAACCTGCACCTCAAGGCGGCCGACGCCACGCCGATGGCCAACGTCATGCTGACGCTGCTCAAGCACCTCGGCCTCGAGGACGTCACGAGCTTCGGCGACAGCACCGGCGAGTTCTCGTTCCGGCAGTCGGCGATCACTGTCTGATCGCGGCGGCACACGGCCACGGAGATTCGGACATGCGACTTCGGTTGAGTCTCAACCTGATAGCGGTGGTGGCGATGACGGCGCTGGTCGGCGCCGCGCCGCCCTCGGCCTCGCCGGTCGCCGATGCGGCCATGCGCGGCAATCGCGACGCGCGTGCGCACGCTGCTCCAGCAGGGCGCCGACGTCAACGGCGCGCAGGGCGACGGCATGAGCGCGCTGCACTGGGCCGCCGATCGCGGCGACGCCGAGCTGACGGCGATGCTCGTCTACGCCGGCGCCAATCCCGGCGCGGTCACCCGGATTGGCCAGTACACGCCGCTCCACCTGGCCAGCCGCTCGGGCAACGTCGACGCGGTGAAGGCGCTGCTCAGCGTTGGCGCGGCCGTGGACGCCCGCACCAGCACCACCGGCGTCACCCCGCTCCACCTCGCCGCCACCGCCGGCAGCACCGCGGTCGTCACGGCGCTGCTCGACGCCAAGGCCGACGTCAACGCCAAGGAGAACGAGTGGGGCCAGACGCCGCTCATCTTCGCCGCGTCGCTCAACCGCGTCGAGGCGGTGAAGGCGCTGCTGGCGCGCGGCGCCGATCCCGACGTCACCTCGAAGACCGTCGACCTGCAGAAGCACATCCCGCTCGAGCGCGCGTCGAATCAACGCCTGGCCAAGGTGCTCGAGACGACCGCCGGCAAGAACGGCAAGCCGACGCCCAGCCAGGTGCAGGCGGCGGTGCAAGCCAGCCGCGACCTCTACGCCTCGGGCAAGGTGCCCGAACCCGAGAAGCCGGCCGAGGGCGCGGCCGCGCCAGCCGGCCAGGGCGGCGGCCAGGGACAGGGCCAGGGACAGGGCGGCCAGCAGCAGATGTTCTTCGAGGAGACGCCGGGGCTGTCGTCCAAGGGCGGACTCACGGCGCTTGCTCCACGCCGCGCGCCAGGGCCACCTGACCACGGTCACGGCGCTCGTCGACGGCGGCGCCGACGTGAACCGCGGTGAGCGCCGGAGACGGCACCTCCCCGCTGCTGATGGCGACGATCAACGGCCAGTTCGACACGGCGATGCTGCTGCTCGACCGCGGCGCCGATCCCAACCTGGCGGCCAAGGTCAACGGCGCGACGCCGCTGTGGACCGCGGTCAACACCCAGTGGCAGCCGCGCACCCGCTTCCCGCAGCCGCAGGAGATGGAGCTGCAGAAGGCCACCTACCTCGACGTGATGCACAAGCTGCTCGACAAGGGCGCCGATCCGAACGCGCGGCTCTACCAGCACCCGTGGTACATGGTCTACAGCGGCTGCGGCAACCGCAACTGCGGCCTCGCCGACACCGCCGGCTCGACCGCCTTCTGGCGCGCCGCCTACTCGACCGACGTCGAGGCGATGCGCCTGCTGGTCAAGTACGGCGCCGACCCCAACATCCCGTCGATGGCGCCGCAGCAGCGCGTCCGTCGCGGCCCCCAGGGCGGCGGCCCCGGCGAAGACGGCTTCAGCAAGCCGCTCATCACCCCGCCGCCGGTACTGGCGACGATCCCCTACGGCGGTCCGGGCGCGACGGCGCTGCACGCGGCCGCCGGCGTCGAGTACCGGCGAGGGCTTCGCCGGCAACGCCCACCGCCATGCGCCCGACAGCTGGCTGCCGGCGGTGAAGTTCCTGGTCGAGGAGATGGGCGCCGACGTCAACGCCCGCGACAACGACGGCTACACCGCGCTGCACCACGCCGCCGCGCGCGGCGACAACGAGGTGATCCTCTATCTCGTCAGCAAGGGCGCCGACGTGACGGTCGTGGCGCGCAGCGGCCAGACCACCGCCGACATGGCCAACGGCCCGGTCCAGCGCGTGTCGCCGTTTCCCGCCACCGTGGCGCTGCTCGAAAAGCTCGGGTCGAAGAACAACCAGCGCTGCGTCTCTTGCTGAGGCGGGACTCGGGACCAGGGACTCGGGGCTCGGGGAAAATCACGAACGGCCCGGCGGGTTCACCCCGCCGGGCCGTTTCGCTTGTACGCGTGACGTGACGCGGCCGCTTCCCTGATCCCTAGTCCCGACCCGAGCCACCCGGCGCACCGAGCGCCGCTCACCACGTGTAACTGCCAGCAGGCGGCGGCCACAGGCCGAGGAACTGCCGCAGGATCACCACCTGCCCCATGTGGTGGGCATTGTGCTGGCCGACGTGTTCCCACACGTCGCGCGCGGTGTAGCCGGCGAGCAGCGGGAACTCGAATTCGGGTTGGACGGGCGCGTCGGGATCGAGCTGCTCGACGACGCGGGCCAGCTGCTCGAGGCCGGCGAGAAACCCGTCGCGCACCTCCGGCCAGGCGTCCTCGGCGACACCGGGCCAGCCGAGCGCCGCGGTCGCAATCATCGGCGCCGCCTCGCCGGCGGCGCGGCGACGGAACCAATCCTGCCAGAAGGCCATGTGCGCCACGATCTCGGCGATCGAGTGCGGCACGCCGCCGACGCGGCGGGCGGCGTCGGCTGATGACAGCCCGGCCAGCGTCGCCGCCGGCGGCAAATGGGTGTGGGTGTCGACGAGCAGATGGCGGACGTCCATGCGACGGGGAACCTCGGCGCTACTTTATCAAGGCGCGCCCTAGCCCTAGCCCCAGCCCCTGGCGGCCGGCCGCCAGCCGCTGAACGTTTATTTGCCAGACAACGTCTAACATCTCCATGGCGGCCGAAACGGCTCCGCTTGGCGAGTTCGAGCAACTGGTGCTGCTCGGCGTGCTGCAGTCGGGCGACGACGCCTACGGCGTGCCGGTGTGGCGGGAGATCGCCGCCCGCACCGGTCGCGGCGTCTCGCTGGCGGCGGTCTACAAGACCCTCGACCGCCTCGAAGGCAAAGGACTGGTCCGCAGTCACATCGGCGAGCCGACCGCCGAGCGCGGCGGCCGCAGCACCCGCGTCTATCGGGCCACGCCGGTCGGGATGACGGCGCTGCGCGGCTCGCTCGCGGCCCTCGCCCGGATGACCGACGGCCTCGACGAGGTACTGGAGACGTGACCCCGCCCCCCCGTCTCGCCCGCCGGCTGGTCGAGCGTGTCGTCGCCACCCACCTCGCCGAGGCCGTGCTCGGCGATCTCGAAGAGCTGTTCGCCGTCGACGCCCGCGCCTCGCTCCGTCTCGCCCGCGTCGCCTACTGGCGCCGCGCCATCGCCGCGGCGTGGCACCTGCGCGGCCGTCCCGCGCGCGCGACCGTTTCCCGAGGAGACTCGCCAATGCTGACCCTGTGGAAGGACCTCGTCCACGGCCTGCGCCTCTTCGTCACTCAGCCCGGCTATGCCTGGACGGCAGTGGTGACGCTGGCCCTGGCGATTGGCGCCAACACCGTGATCTTCACCATCGCCAACGTGCTGGTGATCAAGCCCTTGCCGTTTGAGCGGCCCGACCGCTTGGGCTGGATTCTCTCCTCAGGGCCCAACGCGGTTCCGAATCGAGGCGGGGTCTCGTTGCCCGACTACGCGGCTTTTCGCGACCAAGGGCGCGCGTTCTCCCAGCTCGCGGCGTGGCGCCGGGTGACCGGAACGCTGCGCGTCGACCAACAGGCCGAACGCGTGCTGATTCAGGAGGTGGTGGGCGACCTGCAAGGAATTTGGGGGATCGCCGTCGCGCGCGGACGACGGCTGTCGCTCGGCGATGAAGGCCCAGGTGCCGCCCGTGTCGCCACCCTGAGTCACCGGTTCTGGACGACGCAGTTCGGGGCCGCTGAGACGGCCATCGGCGAGTCGGTCGTCGTGAACGGCGAGCCGCACACGATCGTCGGCGTCGTCGCCCCCGCCATCGAGATCGGCAATCAGGCGGAGATCGACTTGTGGGTGCCGCTCGGGGTCGATCCGGCACTGGCCAGCCGCACCGAACGCCAATGGCGGCCGGTCGGCCGCCTGGCCGAAGGCGCGTCGCTGGCCGACGCCAGCGCGCAGGTCTCGGCCATCGCGCAACGCCTGGCCAGCGAATTCCCCGACACCAACCGCGACTGGGTATCGCGGGCCGGCTCCACGCTCGAGGCCATCGCCGGGAACAACACTTGGGTCATCCTGTCGCTGCTCTTCACCGTCGTCGGGCTGCTGCTCGTCCTTGCCTGCGCCAACATCATGAACCTGCTCATCGCCCGGCTCATCGGCCGGCGGCAGGAGCTGGCGGTGCGCACCGCGCTCGGTGCCACGCGGGCCCGGGTCGTCGGGCAGATCGTCGCCGAGAGCCTGCTCATCGGCGTCGCCGGCGGCGTCGTCGGCCTGGCGATCGCCGAGGCCGGCCTGCGCGGCGTCCACGCCGTCGCGACCGAACCGTTCTTTCGCCAGCTTGCCCTCGACGTCCGCGTCGTCGGGTTCGCCTTTGCGCTCGCCTTCCTGGCCCCGCTGGCGTTCGCGATTGGACCGACCCTACGGGTGCTGCGGCTCGACATCCGCAGCTCGCTGAACGACGCGTCGGCGCGCAGCGTCGGCGGCGCGGCGGCGGCGCGCGGCCGGTCGGTGCTCGTCGTCATCCAGGTGTCGCTGGCGGTGATGCTGCTGGTCGTTGCCGGTCTGGTCGTGAAGTCGATGGACGCGCTGGCCCGCGTCGATCTCGGCTACGACCCGGCGCCCCTGTTGTCGGCCGAGATCGACGTACCCGTGTGGAAAATCGGTGACGACGGCGAGGCATTGCAGCTGCGGCAGCGGCTGGTGGAGCGGGCCCGCACGATCGGCGGCGCCGAGGGCGCGGCCTTCGCCACCGGCCTGCCGGCGCTGCACTTCCCACCGACGTCTCCATTCGACGTCGCCGGACGCGAGTCGACCCCGCGTGATCGGCCAACCGCCGGGGTAGTCGTGACGACGAGCGATTACTTCCCGGTGATCGGCGTGCCGATCCTGGCCGGGCGCGGCTTCGCCGCCACCGACGCCGCGTCACCGAGCGCCGTCACCGTGCTCTCGCAGGAAACGGCGCGGCGCTATTGGGGCGAGGCGCCGCGGGCGATTGGCGCGGTCATCCGCATACCGGCCTCCGACAGCCGCGCCGCCCTTGACGCGACGGTCATCGGCGTGGCCCGGGACACTGCCAACCCCGACCTCGATCAGGCGCCGCAACCGGTGCTGTTCCTGCTCGACGCCCATCGCCCGACCCGCCGTATGCAGATCGTCGTCCGCTCTGCCGCGCCGGCGGCGCTGGCGCCGGCGCTGCGCACCGCCATCCGCGATGTCGATCCCGACCTGCCCGCTTACCAACTCCGTACGGTGACCGAAGCCTTCGCCGACGAGAACTCGGGGAACCAGCTGCTCAGTGGGATGTTCGCCTCATTCGCGGTCGTGGCAGTGCTCTTGGCAACCACCGGCCTCTACGGCGTGATGTCGTATGCAGTAAGTCAGCGCACGCCAGAAATCGCCGTTCGACTGGCGCTGGGCGCGTCGGTCGGCGCCATCTCGGCCGGCGTGGTCGGACACAGCATGCGCCTCGCCGGCATCGGCGCCGCGCTCGGTCTCGCCGGCGCCCTGGCGCTGTCCCAGGCGATGAAATCGGTGCTGTTCGGTGTGACGGCCGACCGATCCGTCGACCTACCTGGGGGCCGCGGCCCTGGCCCTGGGCGCCGCGGTCACGGCGTCGTGGCTGCCGATGCGACGGGCCGCCCACGTCGACCCGATCCAGAGCCTGCGGCGGGTGTAGAGACCAGGGACCGGGGACCAGGGACCGGGGACCGGGGAAAGCGGCTGCGTGCAGCATCACGCGTACACGAAGAAGGCCCGGCGGGTTCACCGCCGGGCCTTCGTTTTCCCGGTCCCTGGTCCCCGGTCCCTGGTCCCTTCGCTAGCAAGAAACACACTTGTTGTTGTTCTTCGCGCCCAGCCCCTCGAGAAGCTTGATCGTCTCGGGATAGGGCTGCGTGCGCTGCACCGGGCCGTTGGCCATGTCGACCGTGGTCTGGCCGCCGCGATTGACGAGCCGGACGTCGGCGCCCTTCGACACCAGGTACTTGATCATCTCGTTGTCGCCGCGCGAGGCGGCGGCGTGCAGCGCGGTGTTGCCGTCGCTGTCGCGGACGTTGGGATCGGTGCCGATGTCCTCGATCAGGTACTTCACCGCGGCCAGCATCCCGGTCGCGGCGAAGCGGTGGGCATTGCCGGCAAAGCCTTCGCCGTAGCCGGCGCCGGCCGCGGCCAGCAGCGGCGGAATGTCGGGACCGCCGATGGGCACCGGGCCGAGGCCCGAGTGGTCGCGGCTCTCGTCGGCGCTGCGGGTGCCGCCCTGGCGGAAGCGGTCGTTGGCCGCCGGCTTCACCGTCGGGATGGTCGAGTCGGCACCGCGCGCGACCAACAGCTTCATCGCCTCGATGTCGCTGGCGTAGGCGGCGCGCCAGAACGGCGTCGCCCCCGAGTCGTCGACCCGCAGCAGGTCGAAGTTGTACTGCGTGTACCAAATCTTCTTGGTGATCCGGGCGTTCGGGTCGGCGCCTTTGTCGAGCAAGCCCGTCATCAGCTCGAGGTAGCCGATCTGCTGCTGCTGATAGGCGCGCGGCTGCGGGTAGAACGACTTGGGTGCCCACTCGACGTTCAGCACAGCGTAGAGCGGCGCGATCCCGGTGTCGCTGGCGATGTTCGGGTCGGCGCCCTTGTCGAGGAAGTACTTCACCAGGTCGAACTGGCCGTTGATGGCGGCGATCAGCATCGGCGTCGTGCGATCGCCGGCCGACTGCAGGTTGAGTTCGGCGCCGCTCTCGACCAGCGCGTGCACGACCTCGGTGGCACCCTGCCGGGCCGCGAAGTGCAGCGCCGAGAGGCCGCCGTGCTTGCCGATCAGCTCGTTGTACTTGAAGGGGCGGGTCACACCGGCCACACCGGACGTCGCCGCCGCCGGACGCGCCGGCATCCCTTCGTTCTTCGCCTCCCCCGCCTTGGCGGCCTGCTCGCTGCGCTGCTGGTCGCGCAGCGAGTCCTGGAGGGTCTCCTCCGGCACGGCGACGTTCGACAGGTCGACGACCGCCGACGTCAGCTTGACGTTGGCGCCCTTGGCGAGCAGCGCCTTCACCGCCTCGGTCCGGCCGAGCGACGCCGCGAACATCAGCGCCGACTGACCGTGGGCGGCCTCGACGAGGTCGAGCTCGGCGCCGCCGTCGGCGAGCGCGCTGATCACCTCGGGGTTCCCGGCGGCCGCCGCCAGCATCAACGGCGTCGCGCCGGTGGCGGTGCGGCCGTTCACCGCCGCGCCGCCCTTGACCAGCGGCGCGACCACCACCGCCCGACCGTTCTGGGTGGCGAGGTGGAGCGGCGTGAAGCCGCCGATGCGAGTGGTGGCGCGCGGATTCGCCCCGGCCACCAGCAGCATCTCGGTCATGGCTGCGTCGCCGTTCATCGCCGCCCAGTGCAGGGCGGTCATGCCGTCGCCCTGCGCGGCGTTGGCGTCGGCGCCGCCCTTCAGCAGCTGGCGCACGGTGGCGTTGTTCTTGGCCATGGCGGCGTCGGCCACGGCGCTGCGCGTGGTCTGGGCCTGCAGCAGCGCCGACGACACGGCGACGACGCCGGCAATCCCGACGAGACGGCGAAGGAGCGGTGCTGACATGGGCGCTCAGTTCCTTTCCACGGTCGTGGCCGGCAGGCCGTTGAGATCCATCTCCGCCTTGCTGTCGCCGAACTGCGGATCGTCGACGTCGAAGGTCCGCAGCATGCTGAGCATCGCATTGGCCATCGGCGTGCCATCGACGGCCTTGATGTGGTTGTTGCCCTTCAGCGCGCCGCCGGCGTGCCCGGCGATGAACAGCGGGCAGCGCTTGTGGTTGTGCACGTTCGGGTTGCCCATCGGCGACCCGTAGAAGACGACCGAGTTGTCGAGCAGGCTGCCGCTGTCGCCGTCGGGCGTGTTCTTCAGCTTCTCGAGCAGGTACGGCACCAGGCCGACGTGGTACTGTTGATCTTCGCCAGGTCGGTGATCCGCTGCTCGTTCTCGCCGTGGTGCGAGGCGATGTGGAAGCCGGTGTTGACGCCGGTCTCGGGGTAGACGCGATTCGAGACGTCGCGGCTCAGCTTGAAGGCGAACACCCGGGTCAGGTCCGAGGTGAAGGCCAGCACCTGCAGGTCCATCATCAGTTTGACGTGTTCGTCGTAGGAATCGGGGACGCCGGCCGGCGCGCCGGGCAGCGCCCGCTGCTCGCCGCTGGTGTTCATCGCCTCGACCTTCTGGATGCGCCGCTCGATCTCGCGGACGTCGTCGAGGTACTCGGCCAGCCGCTGCTGGTCGGCGGCGCCGAGGTCGCGCTTCAACCGATCGACCGAGCTGGTCACGTAGTCGAGCAGGCTCTGGTCGCGCTTGCGGCGGCGGGCCCGCGCCTCGGGCGTGGCGCCGATGCCGAACAGCTGGTCGAAGACCAGCCGCGGGTCGCGGATCATCGGCAGCGGCTCGGTCGGCGAGGCCCAGCTGATCGAGTCGGTGTAGGCGCAGGAGTAGCCGTAGAAGCAGCCGCCGGCCTGATCGACGTTCTCGATGCACAGCTGCATCGACGGGATCGGGGTCTCGTGGCCGATCTTCTGGGCGACCAGCTGGTCGATCGACGTGCCCGAGTGGATGTCGGAGCCCTGGGTCTGCTTGGGGTGCGACTGGGTCAGGAACACCGCCGCCGAGCGGAAGTGGTCGCCGCCGATCTCCGGCGCGGTGAACGCCTCGGCGTTGTTGACGTCGCAGTTGCTGACGATGGTGAGGTAGTCGCGATAGGGCTCGAGCGGCTGCAGCGCCGACGGCGTCAGGTCGAAGGCGGAGCCGGTCGCGGCCGGCGCCCACAGGTGCTGCTTGGCGCCGAAGGCGGTGCTGCCGGCGGCCCCGTGCACCATCTCCATGGCGATCAGCCGCTTCTTCGCCGGCAGGACCTTGGCCAGGGCGGTGCCGGCGGGCAGCATCGCGTCGAGGAACGGCAGGGCGATCGCCGCGCCCATCCCCTTCAGCATCGTCCGGCGCGCCAGATGGCGCTTGGTCATCACATGCATATCAGACTCCTGAACGCGCGACTCGTCCGCGGCGTGTCATCGGGCCTCGCCGGGCGCCACCGTCGTGTCGGCGGCAACCGACGGCGTTCATCTGGAATGCCGAACTGCTCGGCCACGCCCAGGACGAAGGACGAGAGACGGTAGTCGTGAGCGGCAGCGCCATGGATCACGCGGCGCACCGCCGGCATGTCGGTCGGCTCGAGCCGGCGGCCGAGCGCGAAGGTCATCAGGCTCTCGGTGAAGCTGAGCAGGAACGCGTCCTTGTTCTTCACCAGCGCGGCGCGCAGGCCGGCCGGGCCTTCCATCGGCGTGCCGTCGTAGAGCACGCCGCTCGAGTCGACCGGATGCCCGTTGTCCTTGATCCGCCAGCGGCCGGTGACGTCGAAGTTCTCGAGCGTCAGGCCGAGCGGATCGATCACGCGGTGGCAGGAGGTGCAGGCCGGGTTCTTGCGGTGCGTCTCCATGCGCTCGCGCACGGTCAGGACCCGGCCGTTGGTGGCGGCGACGGTCTCTTCGAGCGCCGGCACGTTGGGCGGCGGCGGCGGTGGCGGCGAGCCGAGCAGCACCTCCATCACCCACTTGCCACGCATCACCGGCGAGGTGCGATCGGCGACCGAGGTCTGGACCAGCACGCTGCCGTGGCCGAGGATGCCGCGGCGGGCGTCGGGTACGGTGACGCGCCGGAACTCGGTGCCGGTGATGTTGGGCAGTCCGTAGTGCTTGGCCAGCCGCTCGTTGACGAAGGTGTAGTCGGCGGTGATCAGGTCGAGCAGGCTGTGATCTTCGCGCACCAGGCTGTCGAAGAACAGCTCGCTCTCGCGCATCATCGCCCGACCGAGCGTCCGGTCGAAGTACGGATAGAGCAGCGCATCGGGCAGGATCTCCTCGACGTCGCGCAGCCGCAGCCACTGCCCGGCGAAGCGCTGCGCCAGCGCCTCGGAGCGCGGATCGGCGAGCATCCGCCGGACCTGCCGCTCGAGCATGCCGGGAGCGGTCAGCCGTCCCTGGCTGGCGATCTGCGCCAGCGTCTCGTCCGGCCCCGTGCCCCACAGGAAGAAGGACAGTCGCGACGCCAGATCGATGTCGCGCAGCTTGTAGGCGCTGCCGGCCTTGGCCGTGGCCGGCGCCGCCTCGAGGCGGAACAGGAACTGCGGACTGGCCAGGATCGCTTCGAGCGCCGCGCCGATGCCGCCCTCGAAGTCACGCTCCTCGCGGCCGCTCTGGTAGAAGGCCATCAGGTCGGCGAAGTCGACGTCGGCCAGCGGCCGGCGAAACGCCTTGGTGGCGACCCGCCGGACGATTTCGGTGGCGCAGTCCTGCTCGTTGCGGGTCGAGGTCGGCCGGCAGGTGAAGACGGCGCGGCGGCTCTCGGTGTCCGAGATGCCGGTGACGCGGGTCGGCCCGGCGATCGCCAGGTCTTTCAGGTGCGGCATCGTGGTGATGCCGAAGGCGACGCCGATCTGCGTGTCGGCCAGCGTGTGGTCGATCGGCGCGATCAGGTCGTTGACCGGGCCTTCGAACTTCTGCAGGAACGCCGCGGTCACGCGGTGCGCGCCGGCCGGCACGTGAATCGCCGGCGACCTCACGTTGAGGCTGGTCGTGCCCTCGTACATCCTTCGGGTCGATCGCCAGCAGCGCCCGCCGCTCGCCGTCGATCGACACCTCGATCTGCTCGTCGGTGGACGGCGCGCCGAAGAGGAACCCGCAGGCGTTGCCGTGGAGGTCGACGCGGAACACGTACTCGCCATCGGCCGGGAAGGTGTGCATCACCGAGATCCCGCCGCGCGTGCCGAACGGCGCGCCGTCGACGCGCTGCAGCTGCGACGCGGTCTTGGGCACGCGGTAGTGCGCCTCGCTGGCCTGGGCGTCGCGGTCGCCCAGGGCCAGGGCGGCGACCTTGCCGGCGGCGCGCAGGTAGCTCTCCATCAGCGCCGGCGAGAAGGTCTGCGCGTCGGCGACGTTGTCGAAGCCCTGGCTGATCGTGTCGGCCGGCAGCAGCGCCGTGACGTCGATGTCGAGGGCGAGCAGGTCCTTGACGGCGCGGGCGTACTCGGCCCGGTTCAGGCGCAGGAAGCTGCGCGAGCCCGGCGCCGGCATGCGCTCGGCCTCGACGTCGATGCGGGCCTCGAAGGCGACGGCCATGTCGGCGAGCGCGGTCCCGTCGGGACGCTTCGCGCCGGCCGGCGGCATCATCTTGGCGCGCAGCTTGCGAATCATCTTCTCGGCAAGCTCGCGATCGTCGAGCAGCCGGACGGCGTCGAACGACGCCAACGTCAGCCCGCCGGCCTTGCCGCGCTCGCTGTGGCAGGTGACGCAGGTCCTGCTTGACGGTGGCGGTGTAGGCGACCGCGTCGAACGCGGCGGCGGCCGGGGCGACCGGACGGCGCGGCGCGAGTGCGGCGCCGGGGCCGATGCCGGTGCCGGGGGTGCCGGTGCGGCGGGAGCCGTTGGTGCCTGCGCGACGCGGCGCTCGGCCGTCGCGGGCGCGTCTCACGGGCCTGCACGGCGGCGAACCACGCGAGTGTGGCGGCGACCATCGCGGCCGGCAACGCCACGGGCACGAACCTCGGCATGCGAGCACCCCTTGCGGCGCCGCGGGCGACGACCCCGGACCGCGTCTTCCTGCCCGTATTCTACACGCCGGATCGCGGGCGTGATCGTGACATCGCGTGACGATCGGCCCGATTTCACGGCGCTGTTTCGCACCTGCCTGGGTCACGCGGCGGGGATTCCAGGCCCGGCCCGGCGTAGACTAACCATCCACTCGGCGAGGCCGGCGAGCCCCCGCCGGCGTCATGGAGGACTGGACGATGCGACGAATGTTGCTTGGAATGACGGTGATCGGATTGGCCCTGGGCGGCGGCAGCACGCGCGTCAGCACGCAGACGCAGCCGCTCGGCTTCTTCATCACGAGCGTGGGCAAGGGCGACGGCGCCAACCTCGGCGGGCTGGCCGGCGCGGATGCGCACTGCCAGGCGCTGGCGAAGGCGGCCGGCGCTGGCAATCGGACGTGGCGCGCGTACCTGAGCGCGACCGCGGCGGGCGGTCAGGCGGCGGTGAACGCCAAGGACCGCATCGGCGCTGGCCCTTGGTACAACGCCAAGGGCGTGATGGTCGCGCAGAACGTCGCCGACCTCCACAACGACGCGACCACCAAGCTGGGCAAGGAGAACTCGCTCACCGAGAAGGGCACGGTGAACAACGGCCGCGGCGACACGCCGAACCAGCACGACATCCTCACCGGGTCGAACCTCGACGGCACGCTGGCGACCGGCGCCGGCGACACGACGTGTGGCAACTGGACGAGCAACAAGGGCGACGGCAGCGCGCTGGTCGGCCACCACGACCGCCAGGGCGGCGGCGCCAACCCCAACTCGTGGAACTCGGCCCACCCGTCGAAGGGCTGCAGCCAGGAGAACCTGATCGCCACCGGCGGCAACGGCTACTTCTACTGCTTCGCCGCCAAGTAAGGCCACCGCTCGACGCGGGCGTCCCGCGGGGCCGTGGCCTCGCGGGGCGCCGCGGCTCAACGGTCCCGTGGCGCTGGGCGGAGACCGCGATGGCCCCCGCCCCGACGGCTATTTCTTCACGTACTTCTTGACCGCGCGCGGCCCGACTTCGGCGCCGTAGATGTTGCCGGCGGCATCCACCACCACGCCTTCGGCGGCGAGCGTCCCGGTCGCCCCGGGCGAGCCGTCGGCCTTCTTCATCACCGCCTTGCCGTCGACCATGGCGAAGGTCTCGCCGACGCTGCTCGGATCGGGGATGAACGCGATGACCTTGCCGTCCTTGGCCGAGCCGATGCGGAGGCCGCGCCGCCAGGCGCCGTGCGGCGGATTGACCGAGCCCGACTCCGAGTCGGCGCCGTAGATCATGTCGTTCTTGTCGATGTAGATGCCGCTCAGGCGGCTGAACTGGTACCACGTGTCGAGGGTCTGATACGTCTCGGCATCGAGGATCTGGATGCGGTTGTTCGACCGGTCGGCGACGAACAAGCGGCCGCGCGAATCGAAGGCGAGGCCGTGCGGCTGCATGAACTCGCCCTGCGTGCCGGTGCCCATCTTGCCGAACTCGCGCACGAACTTGCCGCTCTTGTCGAAGCGGATGAGACGGGCCGGCGCCGGCGCCGCGTTGCCGTGACCCTCGGCGACGAGGATGTCGCCGTTCGGGTAGGTGATGACGTCGTTGGGCTGGTAGAACGAGGCCGGATCGGCCGGCTGCCCGGGCTGGTTGCCCCCGGCCTTGCCGAGCGTGAGCAGCAGCTTGCCGTCGGGGCTGTACTTGAACACCTGGTGTCCGACGACCTTGGCCGGCATCGGCGGCAGCGGCGAATCGGCGGCGGCGCCCGGCGCCCGGCGCGGCAGGTTGTCGTTGCCGTCGGTGATCCACACGTTGCCGTCGCGATCGACGTGGATCCCGTGCGGGAACACGGCGATGCCGGTGCCGAAGCTCTGCACCAGCTTGCCCGACTCGTCGAACTTCAGGATCACCGGCAGCGGCGACATCGCGTTCTTGTCGCGGTCCCAGCAGGTGTTGGCGCCGCACCGCTCGGCGACCCAGATCGACTTGCCGTCCTTGTCGATGTCGACGGCGCTGGTCGAACCCCAGGTCCGTCCCGCCGGCAGCTTGAAGTGGTTTTCGATCGTCGTATACGGATTCGGCGCGTCGTTGGTCGGCGTGTTCGCCATCTGCGCCTGGGCCATCGCGCCGGCGACCAGGCTGGCGCCGATGGCGCCGGCCACGCGGCCGCGCCGGGTTCGAATCAACTGTGCCATGGTGCTCCTCGGAAGAAAGCGGTGCTCAGCAGCGTGCTTGCAGCCGCCTACTCTAACAGAAGCCTCGCGACGGCCGCGCCATGCCCGATTCAGATGGATCGCGGGTCGCGCGCCAGTTGCTTGAGATACGCGCCGTACTCGCTGCTGCCCATCGTCGCGGCCAGACGCAGCAGGTCGTCGCCGTCGATGTAGCCCAGGCGGAACGCGACTTCCTCGGGACAGGCGACGCGCAGCCCCTGCCGTTCCTCGATCGCCTGGATGAACGTCGAGGCCTTGAGCAGCGCCTCCGGCGTCCCGGTGTCGAGCCAGGCGGTGCCGCGGCCGAGGATCTCGACGCGCAGCGCCCCCTGCGCCAGATACACCTTGTTGAGGTCGGTGATCTCGAGCTCGCCCCGCGCCGATGGCGTCAGGTCGCGGGCGTAGTCGGCGACCTGGCGATCGTAGAAGTAGAGGCCGGTCACCGCATACGGGGATCGCGCCGTCTTGGGCTTCTCCTCCAGGCTCACCGCGCGGCCGCTGCCGTCGAACTCGACCACGCCGTAGCGCTCCGGGTCGCGCACCCGATAGGCGAACACGGTGGCGCCGGCGGCGTGCGCCGCGGCCCGGCGCAGGTCGTCGGCGAGCCCGGCGCCGTAGAACAGGTTGTCGCCCAGCGCCAGCGCGGCGCCGTCGCCCGCCATGAACTGGCGACCGATGATGAAGGCCTGGGCCAGCCCGTCGGGCGAGGGCTGCACGGCGTAGGACAGCGCGATGCCCCACTGGCGGCCGTCGCCGAGCACGCGATGGAACGCCGGCGCGTCGTGCGGCGTGGTGATGACGAGGATCTCGCGGATGCCCGCCATCATCAGCGTGGTCAGCGGGTAGTAGATCATCGGCTTGTCGTAGACGGGCACGAGCTGTTTGCTCACCCCGAGCGTCATCGGATACAGCCGCGTGCCGGTGCCGCCGGCGAGAAGGATGCCCTTCATAGGTCGGGCGAATTATGGATCACCGCGCCGGGGCGCGGGGAGCGCGGTCCGAGGCGGCGCTGCTAGAATTCACACGCCCATGCCTTTCACGTTCACGCCTCTGGCCATTCCCGGTGTCGTCCTGGTCGAGCCTCGCGTCTTCGGCGACGCCCGCGGCTTCGTGCTCGAGACCTACCGTCAATCCGACTTCGTGCGGGCCGGCATCCCGGTGCCGTTCGTGCAGGAGAACCACTCGCGCTCCTCGCACGGGACGCTGCGCGGACTGCACTACCAGAAGGAGCCCTACGCGCAGGGCAAGTTCGTGCGGGTGGTGGCCGGGCACATCTTCGATGTCGCCGTCGACATGCGGCCCGAGTCGCCGACCTACCGGCGCTGGGTCGGCGCCGACCTGACCGCCGACAACCGCCACGGCCTGTACATCCCCGCCGGCTGCGCGCACGGCTTCTGCGTCCTCAGCGAGCACGCCGACGTGACCTACCTGCTGACCGGGGAATATGCGCCGGCGCACGAGTCCGGGGTCGCCTGGGACGACCCGTCGATCGGCATCACGTGGCCGATCACCGACCCGCAGCTGTCGCCGCGCGACCAGGCCTGGCCGTCACTGACGTGAGGTCGCGCCGACCGGCGCTCAGGGGATGAAGGTGAACTTGGTCTGGCCCGACGCGGTCGTGCCCCACGGCCAGAACGGCACGTCGCTGGCCGGCCGGGCGGCGGCGCGAACCACGACGTAGTACTCGCGGTTGGGCTCCAGCCGGCTGGTGCGGAACAACGGCAGCTTGTCGAACGCCGTCAGCCACTCGCGCACGGCGGTCTCGTCGTCGGTGACCTTGGCGTCTTCGACGCGGCCGTCCAGGAGCCGCGAGACCGAGTGGCGGCGGGTCAGGTTGTCGTATTGCACGGTGGTGGTGACGACCGCCGATTCGACGATCCGATCGACCCACATCGGCACCTTGAGGCGCAGTTCGACCGTATAGGTGAAGGTCGTGCGCAGCCCGCTCTGGATGACTTCGCGCAGGTCGGCGGTGTAGGCGTCGGACAGGTGGCACGACACCAGGACCTGCCCGTCGCGCACCAGCGGCACGATCTTGAGCGTATCTGCCCAGGCCTGCACGCCACCGGCCAGCCATACGGCGGTCACGGCGGCGGCCAGGTGCAGCACGGGTCGTCTGGAGGCGCCAATCAGCATGTCGGAGTCGAACCGCCCGGTACTCTAACACAGGGTACGCAGGGCGGCGGAGCGAAATGCCGATGATATGATGCGTAGTGCCGAGTTCCAGGCGTCCGCTCATGCGTGTCCTCCGCCCCGCCGCTCTCGCGGCGCTGGCCGTGTTGGTCAGCGCTCCCCGACCTGACGCCCAGGGTCTGCCCTTTTCGTTGTTCGAGCGTTACCTCGAGTCGTTGCGCGAGCAGACCGGCATCCCGGGAATCTCTGCCGTCATCGTCCAGGGCGGCGACCGTCGTGTGGCGGACCGGCCTGGGCAAGCAGGACGTCGAACGATCGATTGCCGCCCGCGACGACACCCCGTACCCGATCGGGGACCTCACGCAGACGTTCGCGGCGGTGCTGGTCGGGCAATGCGTCGAGCACCTGGGCCTCAGCATCAACCAGCCCATTCGTCGCTGGACCGACGCGATTCCGGAGAGCAGCGCCACGCTGCGCCACGTCCTGTCGCATGCGTCGAGCGGCGTGCCGGGCGAGGCCTTCCGCTACGATCCGGGTCGCTACGCGGCGCTGACCAACGTCGTCAGCGAGTGCGCCGACCGTCCCTTCCGCAGCGCCGTCCACGACGAGATCTTCGCTCGGCTGGGCATGCGCGACTCGGTGCCCGGGCGCGATCTGGCCACCGCCGGCGCGCGCGATCGAGCCCTCTTCTCCGGCGGCGAGCTCGCCGACTTCGAGTCGGTCCTGCAGCGTCTGGCGACACCCTACCGCGTCGACCGCAGCGGCAAGGCGTCCAAGAGCGACTACCCGACCGAGGACGTCAACGCCGCCACCGGGCTGGTCTCGACGGCGCTCGATCTGGCGCGCTTCGACGCCGCCCTCGACGACCAGGCGCTCCTCGGGTGCCGACCTGCTGTCGGTGGCCTGGAGCAACGTCACGACCAGCAGCGGTGCCCCGCTGCCGTCGGGCCTCGGCTGGTTCGTGCAGACCTACAACGGCGAGCGGCTGGTCTGGCACTTCGGCGCCACGCCAGGCGCGGCCTCGTCGCTGCTGATCAAGGTGCCGCGGCGCGACCTGACGCTCATCCTGCTCGCCAACAGCGACACCCTCAGTCCGGCGTCGATTTCCGAGGGCGATGTCACCGCCTCGCTCTTCGCGAAGCTGTTCCTGCGAGTCTTCGTCGGCTGAGGCGCGTCCCGCGCCGCATCCCGTGCGATTGCCGCTCATCGCCACGTTCCTGGCGGTGCTGGTCACAGCGGCGCCGGCCCGGCGCCGACATCTTCGTCTCGCCCTTCCTCGGCCTGAAGTTCAAGGGCAGCACCAACGAGCTCAACTTCGGCGAAGGCGCCGGCGACGCCAAGCTGTCGATCGGCGCCTCGACGGTCATGGTCAGCGATCGCGGCCCCGGCTTCGAGCTCGAGCTCGGCTACAACCCGCGGTTCTTCGAGAAGGGCACCGGCGACCTGGTGACCCGGAGCGGCGTGACCACCTTGTTCGGCAACCTCGTGCTGGCGATGCCGCTGAGCATCACCCGCGAATCGCTGCGTCCGTACGCGGTCGGCGGCCTCGGCTGGGTCCACGCCTCGGCGCAGGAGACCCTCGACCTGTTCCCGGTCAGCAACGACTTCCTCGGCCTGACCATCGGCGTCGGCGCGGTCGGCTTCTTCAGCGACGTGACCGGCGTGAAGTTCGACCTGCGCTACATCAAGGCGATCTCGTCGGGCGACATCTCGGAGCGCGAACGGCGAGAGCGCGCGCATCAGCTTCTGGCGCGCGACCATCGGCGTCGTCTTCCGCTAGACGCTGGGGACCGGGGACCAGGGCAAGACGCTTGTCCACGCAACCGGTAACGCAGCGTGACGAGTGCTCTTACGCTGTTATGGCGCGGCTGCGTAGCGCCTGATCCACTAGCCGCTAGCCCCTAGCCCCTAGTCCCTGGTCCCTACGCTGTTCGTTCCGGCTGCCACTGCAACCCCAGCGCCATGATCCGCTCGAGCAGTTCGGCGTACGGCACCTTGGCGCGCTTGGCCGACTCGGCGAAGTCCTCGCCCTGGGCCAGCTGCGGGTTGGGATTGGCCTCGATGACGAAGATGCGGCCGTCGGCGGCCAGGCGCATGTCGACGCGGGCGTAGCCGGTCAGCTCGAGGCCGCGGAACACGCGCTTGGCCAGGTGCTGCACCCGCGTCGCCATGCCGTAGGTCAGCTCCGCCTCGCCGGTGTCGATGCCGTGCTTCTTCTGGTACTTGACGCTCCACTTCACGCGCTCGGTGGCGATGTGCCAGGTGTCCTCGGGCATCTTCGAGAACGACATCTCCCACACCGGGAAGACCCGCAGCCGCTCGTTGCCGAGCACGCCGACGTACATCTCGCGTCCGTCGACGAACTGCTCGACGATCGCCGCCGTGCCGATGGTGTCGTGGACGAACTGGACGCGCTTGTGCAGCTGTTCCTCGGTGGCCACCACCGAGGCCTGCGAGATGCCGATCGACGACTCGTAGATGAGCGACTTGACGATCAGCGGGAAGCGCAGCCGCTTGGGCAGCTGGGCCTTGCGCCCGCGCGGCACGACCACGAAGTCCGGGACCGGGATGCGGTGGTAGGCCATCAGCTTCTTGGCCAGCGCCCTTGTCGCGCGACAGCGTCAGGCCGCGCGGGTTGCAGCCGGTGTAGGGCACGCGCAGCAGCTCGAGGTAGCTGACCACGTTCTGATCGAAGACGCCGATGTCGGCGAACGCCTCCATCAGGTTGAAGACGATGGTCGGCTTGAAGTCGTCGATCGCCGGCCGGATCGGCGACAGGTCGTCGCTGACGCCGATGACGCGCAGCTCGTGCTTGCGCTTCTTCAGCGTCGAGATGACGTCCCATTCCATCTTCCAGTCGGCGCTCGCCACCTCCTCGACGGTGGCGGTCTCCGGCGGAATCAGGTGCTTGTGGACCAGGACCAGGACACGGGCCGGCTTCACCGTGCCCTCCTCATATCGCCACCCGATGGCGGCCGCTGTGGAGGTAGTTCATCGTCTGTACCGTCAGGAAGACCGTGAATTCCTGGCGCGCCTGCTCCTCGGGCACGGCCAGCCGCAGCCTGAGCTCGCGGCACCGGGCGCTCACGTCCTCGAACACCCGGTCGATGGTGTACTGGTAGATGCCGGTCCAGCTCGCCACCAGCCGCCGCACCGGCCGGCGGATGCGGTTGAGGAACTGCACCGCCGACATGTTGTTGGCGTGCTCGGGCGCGTCGGAGAACAGCCGGCGCAGCTCGCGGTCGTAGAACTTCGGCCGTTCGACGCCGTAGTGGCTGCGCTTGCGCCGATAGTGCTGGCGCAGGGTCTTGCGCGCGTGGCGCAGCGGGTCGACTTCGGTCGGCGCGTCGACGAGCGCTTTCCGGTTCTTCAACGACCGCATCAGTCCATCGATGTACTCGAGCTTCTTGGCCGCCGGCCAGCCGTGGTAGCGCTCGGGCCAGTGGTCGCCCGGGGTCAGCCACACCGCGAAGGTCTCGGCGAAGTCCTCGTCGGGATGGCTCTGCGCGTACCACGGGTCGATGTGCATGACGAAGCTCTTGCTGTACGGCTTCGGCGTGTAGAACTCGGGATACGGCTCCGAGGACAGGCCGAACAGCAGCTTGCGCTGGCGTTTCAGCCGCAGCTTGTAGGCGTTGTCGACGACGTGGCCGGCCTCGTGGCGCAGGATGCGCATGCACCACTCGTAGTCGCCGCCCTCCACTTCGAGCATCTGGGCCCGTTCCAGCTTCTCGAGCCGCGGATGCGCCAGGTAGAACGGGACCGCCATCGAAGTGGCGCCGTCGGGCGTGAACCACTCCTCCGCCAGGTAGTAGTGGATCGGGGACGCGCAGCTCGCGGGTGTCGAGCTCGGCCTGGAGCTCGGCGATGCGCCCCTGCATGATGCTGCCCGGCAGCGCGATCGGCAGATCGCACATCCGCAGATCGAGCAGCTGTTCGTCCGGGAGCTCGGCCCAGTGCTCAGGAACCGGGGGCGCCTTGGCCATCGACCGGCCATCATATCCCGCGGTCCGGTGCGTGAAATCGTGTGCAGGCCGGCCGCTCCCTGATACGATCACCGCCTCGGGCGCCCGTAGCTCAGTTGGATAGAGCATCAGCCTTCGAAGCTGAGGGCCGCAGGTTCGAGCCCTGCCGGGCGCGCCATCTCCTTGGGAGATGGCTGCGCCACGGCAGTGCTCAGGCGATCGCAGCTCGCTGGCTCGCTGCGAATGGGCACGAGCCCTAGGCACGCCGCGGCGACCAGGTCCACTTCAGCGTCGACCGAGGTCTAGCCGCGCCCTTCGGCCAGGACCGCGGCGACCGGGGCGATGACGCCGGCGACCTCGTCGAGCGCCCGGGCCAGCGCTCGTTGTACCGTCTCGCGCTGCGCGGCATCGAGCGCCGAGAGCACGCTGTGCATCTCGGTGGTGCGGCTGCGCAGGGCCAGGGTCATGAACAGGTCGGCGCCGTCGTCGAGGTAGCGATCGACCACGATCTCCATGTTAGCCACCCGTCTGGAGCTGGATCGCCCCATCCACTTCGTCCACCGTCACCGTCGTGCCTGGGGCCAGGTCCGAGAACAACAGCAGCTCGGAGAGCGGCTTCTTGACCGAGCGCTCGATCAGCCGGGCCATCGGCCGGGCGCCGAAGGCCTTGTCGAATCCGTGCGTGGCCAGCCACGTCCGCGCCCGCGCGGTGAGCGCGATGGTGAGTCCGCGCTCGACGACCTGGGCCTGCAGCTCGGCGAGGTGCTTGTCGACGACGCGGCCGACCTCGTCGCCGCCGAGCGGCCGGAAGTGCACCGTGGCGTCGAGCCGGTTGCGGAATTCCGGGGCGAACATCCGTTCGAGCACGCCGGTCGCCTTGCTCCCTTCGCCGGCGTCGCCGAAGCCCATCTTGCGCCCCGACAGGTCGCGGGCGCCGGCGTTGGTCGTCATGATCAGGATGACGTGGCGGAAGTCGGCCTTGCGGCCGTGGGTGTCGGTCAGCGTCGCGTGATCCATCACCTGCAGCAGGATGCTGAACAGGTCGGGATGGGCCTTCTCGATCTCGTCGAGGAGCAGGACCGAGTGCGGCGATTTCCTCACCGCGTCGATCAGCAGTCCGCCGTCCTCGTAGCCGACGTAGCCTGGCGGCGCGCCGATCAGGCGCGACACGGCGTGCTTCTCCATGTACTCCGACATGTCGAAGCGCAGGAACTCGATGCGCAGCACCCGCGCCAGCTGGCGGGCGAGCTCGGTCTTGCCGACGCCGGTCGGTCCGGCGAAGAGGAAGCTGCCGATCGGCTTGTCGGCGGCGCGCAGCCCGGAGCGCGCCAGCCGGATCGCCGAGGCGACGTCGTCGATCGCCGCGTCCTGGCCGAAAATCACCTGCTTGAGCTCGTCGTCGAGATGCCGGAGCGCCGTCTTGTCGTCGCTCGACACCGCCTGCACCGGCGCGCGGGCCATTTTGGCGACCACCGCTTCGATGTCGCCGACGTCGACGACGCGCGGCACCGGGGCCGTGCCGGGCGGCGGCGCCGGATCGCCGGCCGGCAGCGGCCGCAGCTTCATCGCCGCACCGGCCTCGTCGATGACGTCGATCGCCTTGTCGGGCAGGTGCAGGTCCTTCAAGTGACGAGCCGAGAGCGTGACCGCCGCCGCCAGCGCCGCGTCGGTGTAGCTGACGCCGTGGTGCCGCTCGTAGTGCTCGCGCAGGCCCTTGAGGATCTCGGTGGCCTCGGCCTCGCTGGGCTCGAGGATCTCGATCTTCTGGAAGCGACGAGCCAGCGCCCGATCGCGATCGAAGCCCTGCTTCACGTCGCTGAACGTGGTCGAGCCGATGCAGCGCAGAACGCCCGAGGCCAACGCCGGCTTCAACAGGTTGCCGGCGTCCATGGTACCGCCGGAGGCCGAGCCGGCCCCGACCAGGGTGTGGATCTCGTCGATGAACAGGATCGCGCCCGGCTGTTTCTCCAGCGCCGTGAGCACCTGCTTGACCCGCTCCTCGAAGTCGCCGCGGTAACGGGTGCCGGCGACCAGCGCGCCGAGGTCGAGCGCGTAGACCTTCGACGCGGCCAGCCCCGTCGGCACCGCGTCTTCGGCGATGCGCAACGCCAGGCCCTCGGCCAGCGCCGTCTTGCCCACCCCGGGCTCGCCGACCAGCAGCGGGTTGTTCTTGCGCCGCCGGCACAGGACCTGGACGACGCGGTCGAGCTCGAGGCTGCGGCCGATGAGCGGATCGATCTGTCCCCGTCGCGCCTTCTCCACCAGGTCGACCGCGTACGCCGCCAGCGGGTCCTTGGGACCGGCGTCCTCGCCCTCGGGCGTGCGGGTGTCGGGCGCCCCGCCCGGGTCGGCGTGGGCGATCGCCTTCAGCAGCCGCAGCCGGTTCACGCCCTGCTTCTTCAGGAAGTAGGCGGCGTGCGACTCGTCCTCCTGCAGCAGGAACACGAGCAGGCTGCCGCTGTCGACCTCGCGCGCGCTCGACGAGGCGGCGTGCACGACCGCCCGTTCCACGACCCGGTCGAAGCCGATGGTCGATTCGGGCTTGACCGCCTTGGTCCCGGGCACCGGCGTGTGCGCGCGTTCGAGCACCTCGTCGAGGTCGTGCGTGAGCTGGGCCCGATCGACGTTGAGGGCGCTGAACGCGGCCTGGGCGCGCGGGTCTTCGACCAGCGAGCGCAGCAGGTGCTCGAGCGTGACCATGTCGTGGCGCCGCTCGGCGGCGAAGCGGAACGCCCGCCGGATGGTCTCGAGGGTATCGGGGGCGAAGGGAACGGGCGTGGCACTCACCGTCGGGTCTCCTCGGGTTCGGGTTCCATCGTCACACGGAGCGGGAACTCGTGCTGCTCGGCCAGGCGCTCGGTCGTAGTGATTTTCGACTCGGCGACGTCGCGGGTATAGATGCCGGCCACGCCGACGCCGGCGTTGTGCACGTGGAGCATGATCGTCATCGCCTCGGCGGCCGGCTTCCGGAACACGGTCTCGAGCACCCAGACCACGAAGTCCTGGGTCGTGAAGTCGTCGTTGTGCAGCAGCACCCGCCACATCCGCGGCGTGTCCTGGCGGACATCGGGCCGCGACTCGGTGGCGACGCCTTCCCGCGGGTCGGACATGGATTGATCTCTAGCGGGTCTCGGGGCCCGGGTCTCGGGGCTGGACGCCAGTATCGCTTGCCAGCGGGCTCCGCTCCGCCACCCAATCGGCCAGGTCGGCGTCGAGCCGCCAGGGACTGGGCATTGGCGGCTGATCGACCAGCTGCGCCACCCGGCGGAGGAAGTCGCGGCGCCGGACCTCGACCGCCCCCAGCGACACCAGGTGCTTGCTGGTCACCTGGCAGTCGATGAACGGCACCCTCCAGCGGGCCAGTTGGCGGGCCAGGAAGACGATCGCGATCTTCGAACCGTCGGTGACGCGCGAGAACATCGACTCGCCGAAGAACGCGCGGCCGATGGCCACGCCGTAGATGCCGCCGACGAGCGCGCCGGCGGCCCAGACCTCCACGCGAGTGGGCGGCGCCGAGGGCGTGCAGCGACTCGTAGGCGTCGCGCATGTCGGCGGTGATCCACGTGCGGCCGTCGGCGTCCCGTGGCGCGGCGCAGGCGGCCACGACCGCGGCGAAGGCGGTGTCGGCGGTCACCGCCACGTCGCGCCGCCGCAGCCGGCGCGCCAGCGAGCGCGAGACGTGGACGGCGTCGGTCGGGAGTACCAGGCGCGGGTCGGGACTCCACCAGAGCACGGGATCGCCGTCGTCGAACCATGGGAAGATCCCGCGCCGGTAGGCATCGAGGAGCCGGGGCACCGATAGTCCACCGCCGACGGCGACGAGGCCGTTGGGCTCGGCGAGCGCTGTCTCGGCGGACGGCATCGGGTCCGACGGACCGAGTCGGGGAATCATGCTAGGATCGAGTGCTCACATTACGGTGGGTGTAGCTCAGTGGTAGAGCTCCGGACTGTGGCTCCGGCTGTCGCGGGTTCGAATCCCGTCATCCACCCCATTCTCCCCGCCCCACAACCCCACCGCTAAGGCCTGCCGCGCAGCGACGCGCCGATGTCCACGTCCACCCTCGGCGCGGCGCGCGTGCCGACGATGTCGATGACGAGGCGCGTGCCGGCGCCGTCCTTGCTGAGCAGCGGATCGAGCGGCCGCATCATCACCCGCCTCGCCCCGGTCTGCGTCTGCGACAGACTGGCGTCGAGCCGGGCGATGCCGTGGAAGTCGAGCTGCTCACTCGCGATTCCGTAGCGGCCCGACGCGTCGATCGACATGCCCGGCACCGTGAACCGTACCGTGCGCAGGGCCAGGTTGCGGCGATGCAGCACGACCCGTCCCTGCATCCGTGACGCCACGCCGGCGATCGCCGTGTCGGTCGGGCGCCCCTGCCCGCGGCGCGACAGGACGTCGATGCGATCCTGGACGTCGCGGTTGGCGAACCGGGCTTGGGCGACGTCGAAGGACCCGTCGACGGTGAGCCGATCCTGGACGTCGCCCTCCCCCGCCGGCATCTCGAGGGCGACGCGCAGCCCGAGCCGGCCGGCCAGCGGCGAGCGTCGTCCGTCGACGAGCAGCCGCAGCACATCGGCGAGGTCCACCGGCTCCGGGGTGGTCGCCTTCAGCGAGACGTGCCGTCCGCGCACCCCGCGCTGACGAAGCACGCTGCCGGCGATTTCGAAGGTGGATTCGCCGATGGTCGAGGTGAGCCGCGTCAGCGCCAGATCCCCCGACGTGCCGTCGAAGATGCCCTGGTAGGTGGCCGTCAGCGGCAGTCGTGCGGTGCCGTTCTTGGCGAGGCCCAGCTCGACCGACGACGCCTTGCCCGACGTCTCCAGCCGCTCCAGCGTGCCCAGCGCGCTGCCCTCCACGTGGATACTGCCCTCGAGGCCGGGGACGGCGCCGAGATCTCCGTCGAAGGTGTACTGACCCTGCAGCGGCAGCGTCTCGAGGTCCTCCCTGGGCCACGGGCCGGCGGTGCCGGAGGCGTGCGCCCGATCCCGGGGCAGCGGCGTGTCGACCGTGGCGCTGAACGGGGATTCGGCGTCGAGCGAGAAGCGGTGCATCACCAGGTCGCGAACGTCCCACACTACCGGGTCGCGGTCGGCGTGCCGCGGCTGGACCGTGATCGTCACCTGGTCGGCGACCAGCCGGTCGACGAGCGGCGACCTCGACCCGCGCCTTTCACTCGGGCCGGCCGCGTCGTCGCGCGCGACCCGCAGCGGCCGCAGGTCCTGCTTCCGCCCCGGCGGCACGATGATCTCGGCGCCCTCGAGCCGCACCAGATCCAACCGCTTCCCCCACAACCCGATGACGCTGCCGGTGCCCACCCACTTCCGGATGGTGATGAAGGGCGACAGGTCGGGCCGCCCCTTGATCCGCAGGACCAGGTCGGTGCCGTCGAGGCGCACCGACGGGAACAGGCTCACCCTGAGGGTCCCGACCGACACGTCGCTGTTGAGCCGATCGGAGAGCCAGCGTTCGAGGTCACGGCGCAGGCGCGGCTCGGCGGTCTGGACCAGCCACACCGTGGCGGCGGCCAGCGTGACGACGACAAGCACGGTGCCGGCGAGCACCGTCCGCCACTGGGTCATCGCTCTCATCGACGGCTCGGCGATCGAGTCCTCCGACTATTGTAGTGGCCGGCAGCACGCCGCCCGATGTTTCCCGACTGCACCGCTGGCCTCATCCGCTGGATCGCCGACCTCGAGACCCGGCACCTGAGCGACATGACCACCGCCGAGGTGGCGCGCGCGCTGCGCGCGCTGTCGTCGACGTATGTCCAACGGCGGGCCAGGCTCAGTGGCCGGGGAGCATTCGACAGCGCCGGCAAACGCGCCGCCTACGCGCTGTACTACGGCCCACGGCGCTTCCTGATGACCGAACACGTCGTCGCCCAGCTCGATCCCGAACCCGGTCCCACGCACCTGACCGATCTCGGCTGCGGCACCGGTGCGGCCGGTGCCGCCTGGGCGTGCCGGGCCGGTGGCGGGGCAACGCTGGTCGGGGTCGACACCCACCCCTGGGCCGTGGACGAGGCGCGGGCGACCTATCGCGCCTTCCACCTCGACGGGCAGGCCCGCCGCGGATCGGCGACCGACGGCACGTGGACGCGCCTGGGCCGCCCCCGCCGGGGCGCCGAGCCGATACCGCGCGCGGTGGTCCTGAGCTACGTGGCCAACGAGCTCGCCGAGGAGGCACGCCGGGAGCTGCTGGTCGCGCTGCTCGAGGCGGCGGTGGCCGGCACCCGGGTCCTGGTGATGGAGCCGATCTCGCGCAAGACCTCGCCGTGGTGGCCGGCGTGGACCCGCAGCTTCGTCGCAGCGGGTGGACGCCAGGACGAATGGCGGCTCAGGCTGACGCCGCCGCCGATCACCGCGGGCTTGGGGAAAGCGGCCGGACTCGATCCGTTCGAGGCCACCGGGCGCACGCTGTGGCTCGGCCCGACCGCCCCTCGCTAGACGTCTTGCACGGTGAGAATCGTTGCGTCCGGGTCACGTCTGGGGCCGGTCAAGACGTCTACGCCAGCCCGGAGGGCGGTCTGAGGCGGAGCCTCGCTAGCTACTGGAACGAGCCGCGGACCGGGAAGCGGTCGCGAATGGCGGCGCCGAAGGTCGAGGCCATCACCGAATACCCGGTGGTGCTCGGATGCAATCCGTCGGCGCCGAGCAGGTTCACGCCGCCGTCGGGGCCGCAGTTGTCGCCGAACGCGCCGTGGAGGTTGACGACGTAGACGTTCTGTCGGCCGCCGGCCATGGCCGTGAGGGCGCTGTTGAACGAGTCGATCTTGTCGGCGGAGTTCTGCCGGACCACCCCGTCCGGGCTGACGCTGAAGCAGGTCTGGAACATCGTGCTGATGAGGACGGTGGCGTTGTGGATCCGGGCGATGTCGACCATCTGCTGCAGCGATCCGACCGCCTCGCTCACCGACCGGCCGTTGTTCAGGTCGTTGATGCCCTGGAGCAGGAGCAGCCCCTGCGGCCGCTGGGCGGCCATCGTCTGCTGGAACCGCCCGCTCGATACCGCCTGCGACGCCCACTCCCCGGGCTGGCCGAAGTTGGAGACGGTGAAGTTCTGCGCAGGGAAGCTCGACTCCAGCAGGCTGTCAAGCTGCGACGGATACGCGGTGCCGGGGGGCGGGTCGAACAGCAGGCTGCCGTCGAACGACGACAGCGTGCCGAACGTGATGCTGTCGCCGAAGGCGAGGTAGTTGGTGGCGCCCAGCCCGTTGACCGTTCCCAGCGAGTCTCCGGGCGCGGGCGGCCCGCCCTGCGGCACCGCGCCGCGCGAGAGGACGGCCCCGGGCGTGCTCGGGGAGGTCGGCGTCTGGGAGCACTGCGCGGTGGCGGCGACGACCACGGCCACACCTGCCAGGTGCCCCCACCCGCGTCGGAACGATGCCCACGACATGCCTTGCTAGGATACCTTCTCGGACGGACCCACGATGTCGACAGACCCGTCAACCCTGGTGGAGCGCCGCCTCCGCTACATCGAACGCCAGCGCGGCCTGCAGCGCGAGGCCGCAACCCGCGACGCCGCGATCGCCCGCCCGATGGGCTCGGGCCCGCCCAACCGTCACGGCCTGCCGACGGTGCCCACCGGGCAGCGGGTCGTGCCGAACTGGCCGGTGCTCGACCTGGGCGACACTCCGGACGTGTCGCCGGCCGAATGGCGCCTCGAGGTCGGCGGTCTGTGCGAGCACCCCCTGTCGTTGACGTGGGAGGCGTTCCTGGCCCTGCCCCAGACCGACGACGCCAGCGACTTTCACTGCGTCACCACCTGGAGCCGTCTGAACAACCACTGGCGCGGCGTGCGCTTCAGGACCCTGGCCGAGATGGCCCTGCCCGCCCCCGACGCCCGGTTCGTCTCGTGCACCGGCTACGACGTGGCGCCGGGGACGACCATCCCGTACACGACGAACCTGTCGCTGGCGCGCGCCGTCGAGGACGACGTGCTGCTCGTGCACCTGTGGGAAGGCCGGCCCCTGCCCCGGGAACACGGCGGTCCATGCCGGATGATCACCCCCAAGCTCTACGCCTGGAAGGGCACCAAGTGGATCCGCCGGATCGAGTTCCTGGCCGAGGACCAGCCCGGTTTCTGGGAGGTGCGCGGCTACTCCAACACCGCCGAGCCCTGGCTCGACGATCGCTACGCCGAGTAGCCGCCGCAGCCACCGCGCGCCCATCGCCCGCCGAGACCGACGACGTGTTCCCCGCCCAGGACCTCCGCCCGATGCTGGCCGTGGCCCCCGACGTGCCGCCGCCGCTCGAGGACCCTCGGCTGGTCTACGAGCCGAAATACGACGGCATCCGCGCCATCGTCCTGGTCGAGCCCGGCACGCCGCCGTACGTGCGGCTGTGGTCGCGCAACGGCAACGAGAAGTCGAAGCAGTTCCCCGAGCTGGTGGCGGCGCTCACGGCCTGGGCGCCGCGCCTGGCCGCGCCGGTCGTGCTCGACGGCGAGATCGTGGCCCTCGACAGCACTGGGACGCCGGCCGGCTTCCAGCGCCTGCAGGGACGGATCAACCTGTCGGTGCCGGGCTACCGATCGTCGGCGCCGCCCCAGACGCCGGCCGAGCAGCCGACGGCGCTGGTCGTTTTCGACCTGCTGCGCGACGGCGACGTGGACTGGCGACCCAAGCCGCTGCGCGAGCGCCGTCGCGCCCTCGAGGCCCGCTGCGCCGACATGGGATCGCCGCTGTTGCGCCTGAGCCGCCAGGTGCCCGCCGATGGCCGGGCCCTCTACGAGGAGGCGGAGCGTGAGGGCTGGGAGGGGCTTCTCGTCAAAGGGGTGGAGTCACCGTATCGCGCCGGCAAGCGCAGCGCCGAGTGGCGCAAGCTCAAGCTCCAGCGACAGGACGAGTTCGTGGTCGGCGGCTGGACCGCGCCGCGCGGCACGCGCCGCCAGTTCGGCGCCTTGATCCTCGGCGTGCCGCAGGACGACGGGTCGCTGCGCTACGTCGGCGACGTCGGCACCGGATTCACCGACGCCGAGCTCAACCGCGTCGGCGGCCTGCTGGCCGCGCTCGCCAGCCGCGCCTCGCCCTTCGACCCGCCGCCGAAGACGGCGGAAGCCGCGCATTGGGTCCGGCCGGTGCTGGTCGCCCAGGTGCGCTACACCGAGATGACCGACGAGGGCCGGTTGCGGCATCCGGCTTACCTCGGGCTGCGAGACGACAAGCCGGCCCGCACGGTGAAAGCGCCGCGCGCCGCCGCGACGCGCCCGGTGCCGGCGAAGCGTAAGCCGCCCACTGCCGGCAAGCGCCGACGCGTCGCCGATCCCCTGGCCGCCTGGGACCCGGTGGCCGACGCCGTCATCGCCCAGCTCGACGAGCTCCAGCAGCGCCGCAAGAACGGCAAGGTGGCGCTGCCCGACGGCGAGTCGCTCGACGTCACCAACCTCGACAAGGTGTTCTGGCCGCGCGGGGCCCGCACCAAGGGCGACCTGCTGCGCTACTACACGCGCATCGCGCCGCTGCTCCTGCCGGTGCTCGACAATCGTCCGCTGGTCATGAAGCGGCTGCCCAACGGGGTGGACGGCCCGTCGTTCTACCAGCATCGCGCCCCCGAGCCCGTGCCGCCCGGGGTCCGGATCGACACCCTGCCCGACGACGACGTGCCGGCCCGCCTGATCGGCGGATCGCTCAAGACGCTGCTCTACATGGCGCAGCTGGCGTCGATCTCGATGGACCCGTTCTTCTCCACCCGCGACGCGCTGCACACGCCCGATCAGGTCGCCATCGACCTCGACCCGCAGCCCGGCGCGACCTTCGCCCAGATCCTCGACGTGGCGCGCTGGGTGCACGAGGTGCTCGAGAAGGTGCAGGTCACCGGCTTTCCGAAGACCTCCGGCTCGGAAGGGCTGCACGTCTTCGTGCCGCTGACGCCGGGCACGCCCTATCACGCCGGGATGCTGTTCTGTCAGATCGTCGCGACGATGGTGGCGACCGCGCACCCGAAGGTGGCCACGGTGGAGCGCACCGTCGGCAAGCGCCGGCCGGGCACGATCTACGTCGACTACCTGCAGAACATCGAGGGCAAGACGCTGGCGTGCGCCTACAGCGCCCGTGGCAGCGCGTTCGCCGGCGTGTCGACGCCGCTCACCTGGGACGAAGTCCACGCCGGCGTCCATCCCGAGGACTTCACCCTCGACACGATCATCCCGCGTGTCCGCGCCGTCGGCGATCTGTGGGCCGGCACCAGACAACACGAGGGCGCCGACTTGCTCGCGGCCCTGGAACGGATCCGGTAGCCGCTCGCGGGGCTAGAACTGAACTCTGAGCTCTCCGATCACCTGGCGCTTGAGGACGTCGCCGAACACGTGCGACTGGATTTCCTGGTCGAACAGGTTGGCGACCTTGATCGTGGTGGTGAGCTTGTCGCCCATCCAGCGCATGCCGAAGGCGCCGTTGACCTGGGTGAAGGCCTCGGTCGTGCCGTGGAAGCGCGAGTCGAGCACGTCCTGCCAGAACGCCTCGTCCTGGTAGCTGAAGCTCATGTTGCCCAGGTAGCGGCCCTGGGTGAAGTTGAAGCCGGCGTTGATGCGGTTGGTCGGCGGCAGGTTCACCTCCGAGATGTCGAAGTCGGGATCGGGCTCCCATTGGTACGAGTAGTTGGCAAAGACGTTCAGCGCCCGGTTCACCGCGGCGTCGACGCCGAGCTCGAGGCCCTTGTCCTTCACGGTGCCGAGGTTCCGGTAGCTGAACTCCGACGGGATGCCGCCGCTGGTGCAGGTGGGCTGGCCGACGCACGGCGGCGGCAGCACTTCAAGGATGCCGAGCGCTTGGGCGGGGCCGACGATCGGTCGCCACCTTGGCCACCCAGCCGGGCGGGGGATTGGTGGCGCGATAGCGGCCAACCTGGGTGAAGTTGATGTCGTCCTTCGACTGGTTGTAGTAGAAGGCCGCGGTGACCGTGGCGCGCTTGGCGATGACGCCGGTATACGCCACTTCGAAGGCGTCCACCTGCTGCTCCACCAGGTCGCGTATAGCCGTTGGCCTGTATCGGGAAGTTGAAGATGGGGCCGCCGGGCGCCGCGGCGAAGGCCGGGTTGATGGTGCGCAGATCGACCTGGTTGATGATGCGCGCGTCGAGGAAGTTGTTGATGAGCGACGGGGCGCGGAAGGCGCGGTTGAACGAGAAGCGCACCGACTGTTCGGGCGTGGGCTTGACGATGAACGCGGTGCGCGGCGAGAAGTTCGGGTCGTCGAGGACGCTGAACTTGTCGAGGCGGGCGCCGATCACCCAGCGGAGGTGATCGGTGATGAAGATCTCGTCCTGGACGTAGACGCCGCCCTCGGTGCGGCTTGTCGCCGAGTGGTGCCAGGCTGAGGTCGAAGGTGTTGTAGCGGAAGTTGCCGCCGTAGCTCAACACGTTGCGGGTGCCGAGCGTCGTGACGTTGCCGTACTCCAGGTCGAACGTCTTGGTGTTGAACGTCGAACAGGATCGGCTGGCCATCGACGCCGACCGACAGCAGCGCGTTGGCGTCGCCATTGAGGATGTTGGTGAAGAAGTTGATCTTCTGCGCGCCCTTGGTCCAGCGTGCCGAGCCGTAGCCGAGCACCGTGCCCCTGTTCATGTCGAACGGGCCGATGCCGGTGTGGATCATGCCCTCGGTGCCGGCGAAGCCGCCGGAGAACGACAGGCGATAGGCGCCTTCTGGCGCCTCGTAGTCGACGCGCGTGTCGAACTTCGGCTGGCTCGTGCCGCGAATTGGCGAACGTCGGATACGGCGTGTTCAGCGGCACGGCCGCATTGGCGTCGGGATGGTGCCCTGTGGGCCGCGCCATCGCGTCCTGGCCGAGGCCGCCCGCCGACACCTTGTACGACCAGCGGTCGTTGACGGCGGCGGCGTGGGTGCCGTTGAATGTACCAGAGCGATCCGTTGCCGCGGCCGTTGTCGTCGACCTCGCGGCCGAAGGTGCCGACGCCCATCGTGAAGCTGCTGCCGGCCAGCTCGCGCGGGGTCTTGGTGATGAAGTTGACGACGCCCGAGAGCGCGTTGGCGCCCCAGATCGCCGAGGCGGGGCCGCGGATGACCTCGATCTGGCGCACCTCGTTCGGGTTCACCGGCAGGAAGTCCCAGGCCACGAAACCGAAGAAGTCGAGGTACATGCTGCGCCCGTCGATGAGCGCGAGCTGCGAGGTCGACAGCGTCGAGGTGGCGCCGCGCATGTTGATGTTGAAGTCGCGGGCCGAGGTCTGCGTGATGTTCATCCCCGGCACCGAGCGCAAGAGCTCGGCGTAGTTGGTGGCCGGGGAGCTCTGAATCACGTCGCTCGTGACGATGCTCACCGTCGCCGGCGCGTTGACCAGCTGCTGCTCGATCTTCGAGGCGGTGACGATGACCTGCTCTTCGTAGATGGGCGGCTGCTCGGCCTCGGCCGGGGGCGGCGTTGGCGGCTGGGCGGGCGGCGTCTGTGCCAGGGCCGGCGTCGCCGCAGTCAGCAGGAGCGCCACGTAGGTAGCGAGCACTGTCCTCAAGGGAGCCTCCGTCACGCTGAAAAGGGAGACGCCCGCATGACCGCAGACGTCTCCCTTCACTGGAACTTCGGCGCATTGTAACGAATTCGGTAGGCTATGGCCGAGCCAGTGCACGAATGTGCCCAGGGTCGCCGGGGCCGGCCCTTGGGACTGACGTCGTGCGACTGCCGCCGGCGCCGCCGGCTACGCCGCGGCCGACACGGTCGCCGCCCAGCGCTCGAGCGTGCGCGCGTCGGCGTCGAACTTGCGGATGCCCTCGCTCAGCTTCTCGACCGCCATGGCGTCCTGGTTGTGCATCCAGCGGAAGGTCTTCTCGTCCAGGGTGATGCGCGGCTCGCCTTCGCGGGCGGCCATTTCCGGGGTCAGCGCCGGCGTCAGCTCACCTTCGGTGCCGGCGAGCTCGGCCAGCAGCTCGGGGCTGATCGTCAGCAGATCGCAGCCGGCGAGCTGGAGGATCTGCTCGACCCGGCGGAAGCTGGCGCCCATCACCTGGGTGCGATAGCCGTGCTTCTTGAAGTAGGCGTAGATGCGCCGCGCCGAGATCACCCCGGGATCATCGTCGACCGGGATCTCGCTGCCCCGTGCCTTCCGGTAGTAGTCGTAGATGCGCCCGACGAAGGGCGAGATGAGCGTGGCGCCCGCCTCGGCGCAGGCCACGGCCTGCGCGAAGCTGAAGAGCAGGGTCATGTTGCAATGGATGCCTTCGCGCTCGAGTTGTTCGGCGGCGCGAATGCCCTCCCACGTCGTCCCCAGCTTGATGAGCACCCGCTCGCGCGGCACGCCGGCCGCCTCATACAGCGCGATGAAGTGACGCGCCTTGGCGATCGACCCCTTGGTGTCGAAGCTGTAGCGGGCGTCGACCTCGGTGGAGACGCGTCCTGGGATGATCTCGAGAATCTCTCGGCCGAAGGCCACGGCCAGGTGTTCCATGAACGCTTCGGCGCGCGCCGCGCCGCCCTCGGCGGCACGCGCGGCCTCGGCCAGCGCGCCGTCGACCAGCGTGCGGTACTGCGCCGCCTGGGCCGCCTTGAGTAGCAGCGACGGGTTGGTGGTCGCGTCCTGCGGCCGGTGGGTGCGAATCGCGTCGAGGTCGCCGGAGTCGGCGACGACCACGGTGTAGCGCTTGAGTGAGTCGAGCAGGGACATGGGGAAATTGTACTAGCGGCTGGTGCGGGGTTACGGCCGCCAGGGGGCCGGGGCCGAGCTGTCACAGGCAGCCGTGAAGGGCGCGGGCTGGGGTGTGAATTCCTTCGATCGGTGGGCGGTGCCGCTGGGGAAGATCTCGCCACCTGGCTCCGCCCCAAACTCGCCGGTTCCGACCAGGCGACCGGCCACGGCGCGTCCAGCGACGAGCCACCAACCACGCTCGCGCATTACGGAGCGGGCAATCGACCTAGAAGCTGGGGACGGGCTGGGAGCGCGGGCGGTGGCGCCCGGGGCAGGTACGAAAAGTGTTCGCCGGCTGACGGTTTCCCCGGCTGTCGTGTGCTCTTTACGCGGTCGACTTTTCCTCGACGGCGGCGGCGCACCGGCCGAGATGACGGCCGACCAGCGGTCCCAGGGCAAAACTGACCGCACACCAGACGACGAGGATGCTGAGGGCCATTGTCGTTGCCAAGTCAATAGCAATGGGCGTACCGCCTCGAAACCAGTCGCAGGGCGCAGGGTCGAACCGTGCGACCTTCGTAAACGATTCGCGCCTTCTTCGCGCCATGCGTCAACGAGATGTCACCCATGTCTCCGAACGGTCCGGCACATTTTTGACGCTCACGGTCCGAACCGGGCGCCAACGCGTCGGAAGAATGGCGCACCATATCACGCGGACGCGTGCGTGCCGCCCAAGAGCCTCCTGGCCGGCGGCGTCTGACGAATGAACGGCGCGGGCACGTCCGACAGGACGTGGCGCGCCCGGCAGGATTCGAACCTGCGACCTTCGGCTCCGGAGGCCGACGCTCTATCCAGCTGAGCTACGGGCGCATGAGGACTGACGGCAGTGTCTCTGAACGCACCACTGCGTGTACCGGAAGGAGGCAGTCTACCGGAACGTCCGAACCGAGGGCAACCCGCGAGCCCGGCCAAACGCCGAGCCTACGACTCGCGCAGCGTCTCCACCGGATCGATGCGCGATGCCCGCGCACTCGGCACCCACGCGGCCAGCACCACGACCGCCGCCAGCGCGCCCGCGCCAATGGCAAAGGCCCACAGGTCGAGCGGGCTCACCCCGAACAGCCGGGCCCGCAGGGCCAGGCCGAGCGCGACCGCGACGCCGGCGCCGGCCACGACGCCCGGGGCTGCGGCCCATGCCGCTTGTCCTACCACCAGCCGCACGACGGCCGACGGCGGCGCGCCGAGGGCCAGCCGCACGCCGATCTCGCGCCGTCGCCGCTCCACCAGCCACGCCACCAGTCCATACAGGCCGACGCCGCTCAACACCAGCCCGATCAGGCCGAGCCCGGTGGCGGCCGCGGCCGTCACGCGCGCCGGCAGCAACTCGCTGGCGAGATGGTCGTCCATCGTGCGCGGGAAGAAGCCGACGACGCCGGGGCCGACGCGATCGAGGACGTCCTGCACGGCAACCAGCGTCCGTCGCGGATCGTCGGCGGTCCGGACCAGCAGCGTCAGGTTGAACCCGGCCGGTGCCGGCCGATAGACGTGTGACACGCCAGGCGTCGGTGATCGATCGGTACCTGGCGTCGCGGGCGACGCCGACGACTGCGTACGACCTGGCGGTCGGCGCCGACGGCCAGGGCCCGGCCGATCGCGTCGCCGACTGGCCACAGGCGGCGCGCCAGCGTCTCGTTGACGATCGCCACGTCGTCACGGCGCTCGCACTCGAGCCGCGTGAACGCCCGGCCGGCGAGCAACGGCACCCCGACGGTCGTGAAGTAGTCCTCGGTGGCCAGCGACAGCGGTCGTCTCGCCGACGACGGTGCCGGACGGATCGGGGCGCACGTCCACGCTCGGGAGCGAACGGTCGACCGGCGCGCGGTTCGACATCGCCGCGGCCGCGACCCCGGGCAGCGTGGCCACGCGATCGAGTGCGTCGCGCGCCAGCGCCGCCGCCACCTCGTCGGCGACGGCGGGTGCCAGGTCGAAATCGAGGGCGACCAGACCGCGCTGCGGGAAGCCCAGATCGGCCGTCGCCAGCGAGACGAGGCTGCGGGAGAACAGCACCGCGCCGACAACGAGGGTCAACGACACGCCCGCTTGCGCCGAGACGAGCAGGCGCCGGGTCCGCGACACCGCGGCACCGCCGACCGCGCGCTGCTCACCGGCGCCGACGACGGCCGCGGCGTCGACCCGCATCGCCCAGCACGCCGGGCCGAGTGCCAGGGCCACGCCGGTCGCCGCCGCGGCGAGCAGGACGGCCAGAGCGAACCAGGCGTCGAGCGGCAGGTCGAGCCGCAGCGACAGCGTCGGCAGCAGCGCCACCTCGGCGACCTGGCGGCGCGCCCACACATAGGCCAGCAGCGCCAGGCCGCCGCCGGCGCATCCCAGCAGCGTCCCTTCGATCACCAGCCGGCGGGCAATCGCGATGCGGCCGCAGCCCAGCGCCAGGTGGATCGCGGTCTGCCGCGCCGATGCCGAGGCCCGGGCGATGAGCACGCCACCGACGTTGGCGGCACCCGCGGCGAGAATCAGGGCCGCCATTCCGACCGAGGATCCAGACGAGCGAGGCCACCGCCGACCGCTGCCCGCCGGTCAGCACGGTCCCCGGCTCGCTGCGCAGGCGCCGATCGCGCCACGCCTCGGGCTGGCGCGTGGCCAGCTCGCGCGCGGCGATCGCCAGCCCGGCGTCGAGGTCGGCCGGCGACGTCGACGGCAGCGCGAACATCGAGAACCAGCGGGCCTGCGGGTCGGTGCGCCAGCCCGGGTTCAACACCGCATCGGCATGCGCGAGCGGCGTCCAGGCGTCGACGCCGGCGCCAAGCGCGCTGGCCGAGCCGGATGCGGCCGTGACCCCGACAATCGTGAACGCGGCGCGGTTGAGCGACACGGTGCGGCCAATCACCGCCGGGCTGGCGGCGAACCGGCGCCGCCACATCCCCTCGCCGATGACGACCACGGGCGGCGCCGACGGCCGGTCGTCGGCCGACACCAGGGCCCGGCCGAGGACGATCGGCGCGCCAATCAGCTCGAAGTAGCCGCCATCGACGACCTCGATCATGGTCTGCAGGTCGGCGCCCTCGGCGCGCAGCACCGTCGGCTGCAGGTTGACCAGCGCGTGACGTGCCCGGCCCTCGATCTGCTCGCGAGCGCGCTCGGCCTCGAGGAAGCGACAGGGCGAAGCTGGCCCGCCCGGCGGCGTCGACCACGGCGACCCGGCGCAGCGTCTCCCCGTGTCGCGCCGACACCGGGCGCAGCAGCAGCGCGCTCGCCAGTCCCGCGGCCAACAACACCGCGAGCACGCCGATCGACAACGTGGCCGCGGCGCCGAGCGCGGCCAGCGGCGCCTGCCGGAGCCCACGCCACGCCAGACGCGCGTCGCGCAGCACCGCCGGGCCCGCCGCGGACGGACGTCGGCCACGCGCCCGCGCGGTGAACGCCCAGCCAATCGACGCCACCTCGCCGCAGAGCCACAGCCGCGCCGCCAGCGGGCGGCGCGCGGCCCGCACCCGCCGGTAGTCGTCGTCGAGGTCGTCGATCACGCCGGCGAGGAGCCGCCGGGCACGACGCGGGCGAGCAGCGCCACGATCGGACGGGGCACGACCCGACTCACCGCTCCCCCACCAGCACGCCCTCGAGGCCCTGTCGCATCCGCTCCATCCCGGCCACCGCCCGTCGCAACGCCTGAAGACCCCGGGCCGAGGCGCGATAGTAGCGCCGTGGCCGTCCGCCGACGCCGTCGCCGGCGTCGACCAGGCGCGACGTCAGCAGCCGCTTGGTCTCGAGCCGATCCAGCGTCACGTAGACGGCGCCGCGGGCCGCGGCCCGTCCGGTGCGCGCTTCGATCATCGCCCGCACCGCCGGCGGATAGGCCTCATCGCCGAGGTGGAGCACGGCCATCAGGACCAGGACTTCGAATTCGCCCAGGGCACTCTCGGCCATGATGCCTACGATGTAAGCACTGCAGCCAGGTCGTTGTCAACGATGTAGGCATCGTCGGCCGGGCTCACTCGGCGCGCAGCACCTCGATGGGACTGGTGTTCGCGGCCCGGCGCGCCGGAATCAGGCAGGCCGGCAAGGCGACCAGCGTCAGCACCAGGGCGGCGCCGCCGATGGCCCAGGGGTCGGCCGGTGACACGCTGACCAGGAACGACGCCAGGAGCCGGCCGCTCCCCAGCGATCCGGCGATGCCGAGGGCGACGCCGGCGCCGACCACCGCCAGGCCGCGGCCCAGCATCAGTCGGAGGATGTCGATCCAGGTGGCGCCGATCGCCATGCGCACGCCGATCTCCCGCCGGTACTGGAGGGCGATGGCGGTCAACACCCCGTAGAGCCCGGCGGCGGCGAGGACCAGCGCCAGGCCGGCGAAGCCGGCCAGCACGACCAGCGCGAAGCGGCGCGCCGAGACTGTCTGGTCGACCAGCTCGTCGAGCGTCGCGGTGCGATGGAAGGCCTGCAGCGGATCCACCGCCCAGACCTCGTGCTTGGCCGACTCGAGCAGCGTCCGCGGGTCGCTCGACGGTGCGCGCCACCAGCGTCATCGAGCCCGATCGGCGTCTGGGCGAACGGCCGGAAGATCTCCAGCCGCGGCGGCGCGTCGAGCCGCTCGTGGCGCAGCGACGCCACCACGCCGACGATCTCGACCTCGAGCGGCTTGCCCTGCATCCTGAAGCCGATCCGCTGGCCGACCGGGTCGCGATCGCGCCAGTAGCGCTCGGCCATCGCTTCGGAGATGACCGCGACCTGGGCGCGCTCGGGTCCATCGCGGTCGTCGAGACCGCGGCCCGCGGACGACCGGGATGCCCATGGCGCGGAAATAGCCCGGTGTGGCGGCGTTGAACGAACCGCGCGGCTCCTCGCCCACCGCCGGCGCCGGATCGCCGACGATCTGGAAGATGCCGCGGATGTCGATGTTCGACTCGATGAACGGCATCGCCGTCACCGCGCCGGCGGCCTCGACACCCGGGAGCGCGGCGATGCGGTCGATCGTCGGCGTCGAAGAAGCCCGCGCAGCCGGTCGGGACCGGGATTGCGGTCCCACGCGAACACCTGCAGCACGGCGACCCCGCCGCGCGCGAACCCGGCGTCGAGGTTGACGAGGTTGACGAAGCTCTTCAGCAGCAGCGCCGCCCCCGACACCAGCATCAGCGCCAGGGCCACTTCGGAGGCGACCAGCGCCGTGCGCATCCGGCGATGGCCGCGATCGCCGGTGCTGGTCCGCGTCGACGCCGCTGCCGAGTCCGCTCAGCCGCAGCGCCGGCACGACCCCGGCCAGCGCCGCCACCACCACGCTCAGCACGGCGGCGAAGGCGGCCGCCCGCCAGTCGAGATGCAGCGAGTCGACCCACGGCACGTCGCTCGGCCCGAACGCGGCGAGGATGCCGGGTCGCGCCCGCCGCCAGGCCGAGAGCCCCGGCTGCGGCCAGCGTGGCCAGGAGCAGGCTCTCGACGAACAGCTGGCCGATGAGCCGCCAGCGGCTGGCCCCGAGCGCGCTGCGCACGGCCAGTTCCGTCATCCGGGCGGCGCCGCGGGCCAGCAGCAGATTGGTGACGTTGACGCAGGCGATGAGCAGCACGACGGCGACCGCGGCGGCGAACAGGCGGACGGCCAGCCGCACGTCGCCGACCAGGTGCTCGCGGATGGTGACCACCTCGACCCGGCTGCCGCGGTTGGTGCGCGGCTGCTCGGCCTCGATCTGCGCCGCCACTCGGTCCATCTCGGCCCGGGCCTGCGCCATCGTCACGCCCGGCTTCAGGCGGCCGACGACGTTCCAGTAGCCGCTGGCGCGGATCCTCGGCTCGTACTCCTCGACGAACTTCGGCGCCCACGCCTGGATGCTCCCGGGCCGCGCTTCCTGGAAGTGCGGCAGGAAGTCGTCGGGCATCACGCCGGCGATTTCCCACGGCTCGCCGTCGATGGTCACGCGCCGCCCGACCGCCGCCGGGTCGGCGGCGAAGCGCGATCGCCACAGCCTGGCGCTGATGACCACCACCCGGTGCCGGCCGCGGCTGTACTCCTCGTCGGCGAACGTGCGCCCGAGGAGCGGCGGCTGGCCGAAGCTCTCGAAGAACCCCTCGGTCACGTTGAGCATGCGCCACACCTCGGGCCGCTCGCCGTCGGTGAAGTCGCGGCTGTACGGCTCGGCGCCGGCCAGCGATCGTGAACGAGGTCGCGCGCTCGCGCCAGTCGAGGAAGTTGCCCGGGGCGACGTCGAGCCGGCCTGGGGTCGACGGCTGACGCTCCCACAGCGTCACGACCCGATCCGGGTCGGGATACGGCAACGGCCGCAGCAGGATCTGCGAGACGACGCTGAAGGCGGCGATCGATCCGGCCATGCCGAGTGCCAGGATGCCGATGGCGACGACGGCGAATCCGCTGTGACCGCGCAGCTGGCGCCAGCCGTGGCGCAGGTCGTCGACCCAACCGAGATCGGCGAACTGCCGCTGTCGGATCCAGAACGCGTCGGCGATCGCGCCGAGGGCGTGGCGGGTCGCCCCGACCCGACCGTCGCCGGCCCAGGCCGCCAGCTCGCCGTGCCATTCGCGCAGCCAATCGCCGCGCAGGTGCGTCGGCACGAGCCAGGAGGCGACGCGCACGAGTCGAAGCGCCGCGGTCGGTACCGGCAGTCGGGGTGTCCATCGCTCAGCCCTCCACCCTGCGGGGCGCCAGCCGGGCGGCCCGCGGCGGGCGCAGCCGCGCGATCGCCTCGCGCGCCAGCACCGCGCCGCCCGCCGACAGCTCGTAACAGACGGCGCGGCGGCCGTTGTCGCGCCGGGCCACGCCGTCCTTCTCCCAGCGCGATCGCACCACGCCGTCGGCGTCGAGCCGGCGCAGGATCGGATAGACCGTGCCACTGGCCAGGCCGGTGGCGTCCATGATGTCGAACCCGTGCTCGCGGCCCTCCAGCAGGGCCTGCAGCACGAGCGCGGTGGGATAGGTGAATCGCACGGTGCCCTCCCGCGGCGGACCGGCAGCGGTCCGCCAGCGCCTTATTCTACATAGGTAGACTTAGACGCAGCCGGGCCGACGATCGTTGGCGGGTGGCAGGGACGAGGAAAGGGGCGGGACGGGTGGGGGGCGCCGCCACGGCGGGACGCGCTCAGCGCGAGCGCGTCCCGCGGCGGTGGCTTACTGCTGCTGCCGCTCGGCCGTCGTCGTGACGGCCTTGCGGCGTTCCTGCTCGGCCTTGTACTCGTCGTCCTTCAGGTAGACGATGTTGATCCAGGCGTGGGCCATCTCGTCGACGGTGCGATCGCCCCAGCCGACCCACTGGTTCGGGTCGGGGTTGGTCTTCTTGGCGGTCGGTGTTGTCGTGCCACGCCGTCACCTTGAGCAGCGTGCCCTTCGGCAGCAGCGGCGCCACCTCGTCGGCGTAGACGAAGGTGGTCATCCACTGGAAGTTGAAGTCGCTCGACGTGGCTCAGCACCTGGCGCTGGCCGGTCGGCAGCACGGCTTCGACCATCATCGCCTTGCCGCGCAGGTGCATGTGCGGCTGGAAGCTCTCGATGCGGGCGTTGTCGCGCAGCGGGAAGAAGCCCTCGGTCACGGTGATGGAGTTGGGGCGGATGTCGAGGTTGCCGATCGCCGCCGGCACCAGCGACAGCGAGTTGCGGTACTTCGGCTCCTGGCCCTTGGGATAGAAGTAGATGCCCATCTCGACCTTGCTGGTGATCTCCTCACCGGCCTGCGAGTAGTGGATGTCCCAGCGGAACCTCGAGCCGGGCAGCAGCAGCTTGCCGGTATCGGGGCGCATCATCTCGCCCTGCTTGCCGACCGCCCATTCCATGAACGGCACCGGCAACAGACCGGCGGCCGGCGCGCCCGGTTCGTCCTGCTGCGAGGTAGGCGATGGCATGGTGGGTGATCTTGCGGCCCTTCACCGTCTCGGGGCGGATCTCGATGGCGCGCACCCAGCGCGGCTCGGTGATGCCCGAGTCGGTCAGGCGCTCGTCCCAGGCGTCCTGGGCCACCGCCGGCATCGTGAACTCGTGCGACTTGATGATCAGGTCGGGCTCGGCCTGCCCGAACACCTTGGCGAAGTTCCAGCCCTGATCGCTCGGCCACTGCTTGGCCGGCGGCATGTCCTTCGGGTCGCCCTGCGGCGCGCCGGCGTCGACCCACTTGACGATGGTGTCGAGCTCGCCGTCGCTCAGCGACTCGTCGTTCTTGAACTTGGTCACCCCGACCGTGCGATCGATCTGGAACGGCGGCATCTGGTGTTCGAGGACGCGCGCCTTGATCGAGCGGGCCCACGGCCGCGCCTGCTGGTAGGTGACCAGCGACATCGGCGCGATCGAGTCCGGCCGGTGGCAGGCTTCACACTTGGCCTGGAAGATCGGCGCCACGTCCTTGGTGAAGGTCGGCGCCGCCGCCGGCTGCTCGCCGGCCGCCGCGGTGCCAGGGAGCCACAAGGCCGCCGCCAGCGCCGTGGCCGCGACTGCCCCGCTCCGGGTCCGATTCAGGTTCTCACGCATCATGTTCGTGGCTCCCTATTTCACCGACACCTTGACGTAGGTATTGGTCCAGCAGCACTGGAACCCAGCGCCGCCTTCACCCGATTCGTCGTTGCCCTGCACGCGCACCAGGTAGTCACCGGGGGCGCTGAAGCTGGCCTTGGTGCTGACCTTGTCGCCCTGTGCGGCCACCGGCAGGCGCACCGGGTCGAAGGTCACGCTGCCCGGCCCTCGGATACTTGTGGAACGACACGTTGGCGATCCCCGGCCCCGATCGCGGCGACGGCAGGCCGACGTTGGTCTGTTTCGGATCCTCCACCCACACGTCGATCGCCACCGGCTGGTTCACGGTGGCGCTCAGCGTCGTCGCCACCGCCGTCGGCGGTCCGGTGAACTTGGCGCCGCCGGGCGCGAAGGTGAACACCGGCGGGCGATTGCCCATCCCGGCTTCCAGGAACGGCGTGATCGTGTAGCCCTTGGTCAGCCCGAGCGGGATCGACTGCGACTCGCCGTTCGAGACGATCGTCCAGGTGAGGATCTTGGTGCCGAAGTCCTTGGGCACCTTGATGACGAACATGCCCCACTGCCGTCCGGTCTGGAAGTACGTGGGCTGACCCTGGTCGACGTCGCCCGGCTCGACGCGGTTGTTGGGCCCGGCCGGGATGTCGAGCGCTTCGCTCTTGTTGCGGTTGAAGTAGCCGACCAGCAGGCTGAAGGTGCCGTCGTCGTTCTGATACCAGCCCTCGAAGGCCGGCGTGATGCTGGCGCCGCGCTCGCGTGCCGGATCGAGCGGCAACGGACGCGGCGCCTGCGGCGCGGCCGGGGCCGGCGCCTGCGCGCCGCCGACAAGCGCGGACGCGACGACCAGCGCCAGCGCGGCCAGGGCGGGACGAGCAGCGATCGGTGAGGAGCACGCGGCTGATCATGACGCTCGGAGGGCCTCCTGAGTGGGCCGGCTTGCGGCGAGCGGCACCGGCGCGGCGCCGTCCAGGAACACGCCGACGATGGCATCACTGCGCGCCGCCAGATCGGCCTCGCCGCGCACCAGCGCCGTCATCGCCACGCCGCGCACCATGCCGAGGAGCATCGCGGCGTAGAGACTCGGCTCGCCCGGGCGCAGCGCGCCCGAGTCGATGCCGCCGGCGAGCAGCCGGCCGGCGCGCGCCATCAGCTGCGTGGCCACCGTGTGCTGGCGATTCACCGCCGTCGCGTCGACGCCCGTGGTGCAGGCCTTCGTCGATCACCGCCAGCATGAGCGAGCGGTTGGCATCGCAGTGCCGGGTCAGGATGACGACGAAGCGGCGCAGGTCGTCGCCGAAATGGTCCGCCGTCGACGTCACGCGCAGCGTCGGCCACGGCCTCGTCGAGGGCGTCGAGCAGCCCCTGCGTGCGCGACTGCAGCACCGCGGACACCAGCGCGCTGCGGTCGCGGAAGTAGTTGTAGAGGGTGCCGACGGCGATGCCGGCGCCGGCGGCGATGTCCTCCATCCGCGCGGCGGCCGCGCCCTGGCCGTTGAAGGCGGTGGCGGCGGCTTCGAGGATCGCGTCGCGGGTGGACTGGCGCAGCCGGTGGCGGAGCGTGGACGGAGTCTTCATCAAATGAATCTGGATTCACCGAAGTCTGCGCTATGGCTGAGGCGGTGTCAAGACGCGGCGTCTGGCAGTCGGCGACTTTGCCGGTGTTGGGCGCGTCGAGCGGCTGCGTGCCCGGCGGCGGTGACGGCGCCGGGCCGGGCGACGCGATCCGCCGGGACACGAACAGCACCTCGTAGGCCCAGGCCGGGAACGGCGCCTGGGCCGGGTCGCAGCTGTGATTGTTCATGTGCAGGTTGGCGACGAGGAAGTACTGCTTCAGCCGGCGCACGGCGTTGAGGAACCGGCGCTCGTCGGTGCCGTGGAACTCCACCACCAGCTGATCGACGCGTGCCAGGACGTCGTAGGGCGCGGTGAGGAAGGCGTCCCACTCGGCGCCCTCGACGTCCATCTTCATCACCACGTGGGCGGTGCCGTCGCCGTTGGCGGCGAGCTGACGTTGCAGCGTGTCGAAGCGACGTCCCTCGGTCGTGGCCGTGGCACTGCCGACGCACTCCTCATGGAACACGGTCGTCGCCGCACACGCCGGGCGCGTGAGGTTGAAGCAGTCGGTACTGGTGCACGGGCACCCCCCGCTTGGTCGCGACGTCGCAGCCCCAGCCGTCGTAGCCCGAGATGCCGTAGGAGTAGCCGGCCGTCACCCCCTCGAGCAGGTTGCCGCACAGCAGGTAGCCGCCGTCACCGCGCTCGCCGAACCGCTCGAGCACGCAGCCTTCGACTGACACCGGCTGCAATTCGAGCCACAGCGCCTTTCGGAAGAGCGCCGCGGGATCCTCCGCGGCCGGCGGCGGCGGGGCGAGCGCTCGCCACGCCGCCGCGCCGCCGACGCCCGTCGCCACCACCACCGCGACGATCACCCAGCGACCCCGTCGTGACATCGGCACCTCATGGCCGCTCAGCACCAGCCGGCGGTCGCCATTGACTATCATCGACGGGCAATGAGCCCGCCGGCGCGGCGACGATTCTTTCACACCTTTTTCGCGACCGAAGCGGCGGGTGGCGTGGTTCTGCTCGCGGCGGCGGTCGCCGCCCTGGCCGTCGCCAACTCGCCGTGGGCCGCCGGCTACGCCGCGTTCTGGCAGACGCGCATCGCCGTCGGCCCCGAGGCCCATCCGCTGACGCTGACGGCGCGCCACTGGGTGAACGACGGCCTGATGGCCGGGTTCTTCCTGCTCGTGGGCCTCGAGATCAAGCGCGAGCTGCTGGTCGGTGAGCTCTCGAACCGCGCGCCAGGCAGCGCTGCCGTTCGCGGCCGCCCTGGGCGGCGTGGTGGTGCCGGCCCTCCTCTATCTGGCCGTGGCCCCGGCCGACGCGAGTCACGGGTGGGCCGTGCCCACCGCGACCGACATCGCCTTCGCGCTCGGCGTGCTGGCGCTGGTGGCGCCCGGCGCGCCGGCCGGCCTGAAGGTGTTCCTGGCGGCGCTGGCCATCGTCGACGACCTGGCCGCGGTGCTCGTCATCGCCTTCGTCTACACCGCCGGCGTCGCCACGGCGCCGCTGCTGATGGCGGCCGCGGTGGTCGCCGTCCTCATGGCGATGAACCGGCTCGGCGTACGACACCTGGGCCTCTACCTCGCCGTCGGGACGGTGCTCTGGTTCTTCGTCCACGAATCGGGCGTCCACGCGACGGTGGCCGGCGTGATCACCGCGTTCACCGTGCCGACCCGCACGCGGATCAACGCGGCGGAGTTCTCGGCCGAGGCCCGCGCGCTGCTCGACGAGTTCGATCGCACCGAGACCGGCGACCTGCTGGTGATCACGAGCAAGGGTCAGCAAGAGGCGCTGCACGGACTGGAGTCGGCGAGCGATGACGTCACCGCCCCGCTGCTCAGGCTCGAGCACGCGCTGCACCGCGCCAGCGCCTTCGTGGTGATGCCGATCTTCGCGCTGGCCAACGCCGGCGTGGCGGTGTCAGTCGGCGCGCTCGACGGCGCCACGGCCGGCGCGGTCGCCGCCGGGTTGGTCCTCGGCAAACCGCTCGGCATCACCGCGGCGGCGTGGCTGGCGTGCCGCGCCGGCGTCGCGTCGCTGCCGGCCGGCGTGACCTGGCCGATGGTCCACGGCTGCGCCTGGATCGCCGGCATCGGCTTCACGATGTCGCTGTTCATCGCCGGACTCGCCTTCGGCGCCACCCCGCGCTTCGATGCGGCGCAGATCGGCATCATGGGCGCGTCGCTCGCTGCGGCCACCGTCGGCGCGGTGCTGCTCAGGCGGGCCACCCGCTTTGCCACGGCATGACAACGTCGCCACGCGCGCAACGCTCCTACCTCGAGATGCGCACGCCGGCCGCTCTGCGGCCGTCGCGCCCGGCCGCCGCGCTGACCGTCACCCGGGATCAGCCGTGCGCACCGGAGCTCTACCGCCGGCTCTATCTCGGCGTCGGCGCCGCCTACCACTGGGTCGACCGGGCGGCGTGGACCGATGCCGAGATCCGCGCGCACGTGACCTTGCCGGGTGTCGAAGTGTGGGTCGGCCGCGTCGAGGGTGAGGTGGCCGGCTTCTTCGAGCTGCGCGACTGGCCCGACGGCTCCACCGAGGTGGCCTATTTCGGGCTGCTGCCGCCGTTCATCGGCCGCGGGCTCGGTGGGGCCTTGCTCACCGAGGCGTTGCGGCAGGCCTGGGAGCGCACCCGGCTGCGGGTGTGGTTGCACACCTCGTCGCTCGACCATCCCGCCGCGCTGGCCAACTATCTGGCGCGCGGGCTCACGGTGACGCGGGTCGAAGACTACGACCCCGGCGTGTAGCCGGCGGTCACGAGCGCAACGCCGTCGCCGGCGCGACGCGCGACGCGGCGAGCGCGGGCGCGAGGTTGGCGACCACGGCGACGACGAGGAGCACGGTGGCCGACGCGGCGTAGGCCAGCGGATCGAACGCGCTGACCCCGTAGAGGAGCGACTCGAGCACCGTGCCGACGCCGAGCGACGCCACCGCGCCGAGCGCCACGCCGGCCAGGGCCAGGCGCGCGCCCTGCCCCAGCACCATCCAGAGCACCTGCGATCGTTCGGCGCCGAGCGCCATGCGGATACCCACTTCGCGCGTGCGCAAGCTGACCGAGTAGGCGATCACGCCGTAGAGGCCGACGGCCGCCAGGAGCAGCGCCAACCCGCCGAGGGCCGCCATCAGCACGGCGCCGACTCGCGTCGGCGCCATGGTCGTCTCCACGGCCTCGGTGGCCGCGACGTCCTCGGTGAAGACCACGTCGGGCTCGAGCGCCCAGATCGCCTCGCGCAGCATCGGCATGACGCCCTCGGCCGCCGCCACCGTGCGAACGACCAGGCCGATGCCGCGCTCGCGTTCGAGAGGCCGGTGCACGTACGGGCGCGCCGGCTCGCCCACCGATCGCACCTTGTGGTCGCGCGACACGCCCACGACCTCGAGCGCCGGCTGGTCGAAGCCGCCGGCATGGATCACCTGGCCGACGGCCTCCCGGCCGGGCCAGTACGTACGAGCGAACGTCTCGTTGACGATCGCCACCGGGCGCGCCTGCGCGACGTCGTCCTCGGTGAAGGCGCGGCCGGCCACGATCGGCACGCCGACGGCGGCGAAGTAGTCGGCGCCGACGCGGACTGCGTCGATCGGCGTGGGGTCGTCGCCGGCGGCATGGTGGCCGGGCACCGCGATGCTGTCCATGTTGATGTCGGCGGCCAGCGGCAGACGCGTCGCCACCGATGCCGCGGCCACGCCGGGCAGCGCCCGCACCGCGGCCAGGGCGCGGTTGCGGAAGGCCACGGCGCGCTCGACGTCGTAGCCGTTCATCTGCAGGTTGAACGACAGGGTGGCGACGTGGGCCGGGTCGAAGCCGAGATCGGTGTGCCGAGCGGCGACCAGACCGCGGGTGAGCAGCGCGCCGGCCACCAACAGGACGAGCGACAGGGCCAGCTGCCCCGCCACCAGGGCGTCGCGCAGCGTGACGCGGCGCCGCGAGCCGCCGCTGTCGCCCTCGAGCGTGTCCTTGAGGGCCGGGACCAGGTCCGGCCGCGACGCCGACCACGCCGGGGCGAGCCCGAAGAGCAGCGCGGTGGTCATCGACACGCCGCAGGCGAAGGCGAGCACCACGCCGTCGATCGAGAAGTCGAAGTCGGTGCGCAGGGGCAGCACGGTCTGCGCGACGGCGCCGAGGGCGCGCGCCGCCCACCACGCCACCAGCGTGCCCAGGGCGCCGCCCGCCGCCGCCAGGACCAGCCCCTCGCTCAGCAGCTGTCGCACCAGGCGCGCCCGGCCGGCGCCGACCGCGGCGCGCACCGCCATCTCACGGCGCCGCGCCGTGCCACGCGCCAGCAGCAGGCTGGCGACGTTGGCGCAGGCGATGAGCAGGACCAGCCCGACCGCCACCAGCATCACCGCGCTGGCGGCGCGGACGTAGCCGTCGACCATCGGATGGAAGCGGATGTTCGCGGCCGGCACGACGCTGACCTTGGCCTTTTCGTTGGTCGTGGGATACGCGGTGGCCAGGCGTGCATATAGGGCTTCGGTCTCGGCACGCGCCTGCTCGACCCGCTGGCCGGGCGCGAGCCGGGCCTTCACGAACAGCCACCGGGTCGAGCGCTGTTCGAGGCGCGTCGCCCCGGGATCGTCGTCGCCGGTCCATTGCATGCCGGTGAACTGGAGCCGATCGATCATCGTGACCGGCACCCAGAAGTCGGTGGGAATGCCCGGGACGGTGCCCGGGAACGCCGCCGGCGCCACGCCGATCACGGTGTAATCGAGTCCCGAGAGCTTCACCGTCGTCCCGACGACTTCGGGCCGGCCACCGAGCTGCCGCTGCCACAGCCCGTGACTGACGACGGCGACCGGGGCGCCGCCCGGGGTGGCCGATTCCGCCTCCGTGAAGGCGCGGCCGAGCGGCGGCCGGATGCCGAGCACCCCGAAGTAGTTGGCCGTGACCGCCTCCCCGGTCACGAGCAGGGGCCGGGTGCCGGTCGAGAGCACGCCGCGGACGAAGGCATGCGCGGCCACCGCCTGGAACGCCCGGACCTCGGCACGCACGTCGAGGTAGTCGGGATACGAGGTGGTCAGCTGCGGGAGGTCGGCGCTCGCCCCGGAGTAGATCTCGACCAGGCGGGCGGGATCGGCCACCGGGCTCGACTTGAACAGCACGGCGTGGACGACGGTGAACAGCGTCGTGTTGACGCCGACGCCGAGCGCCAGCGACAGGATCGAGGCGGCGGCGAACCCGGGCCGCCGCACCAGCTGCCGCGCACCGACCCGCAGGTCCTGCACGAACTCTCCCATCGGTCCTCCGCTTTGAACTTACGCAGGAGCGCCACGCGGTGTTCGACCCTCGGCCCGGTCAGACCCGGCCGGCGACGCGCTCCATCACCGCCGCGGCGTGGGCCAGCACGTCGAGTTCCTCGGGGAGCAGCGTCGTCAACCCGCGGGCGAGCCGCTCGACCCGCCGGCGGCGACCCTCGACCAGCAGCCGGCGGCCGCGCGCGGTCGCCTCGACGCGCACGGCGCGGGCGTCGTCGGGATCGGCGGTCCGCCGGGCCAGCCCGGCCCCCGCGAGGCCGGTGACGACCTTGGTCATGGTCGGGGGCCGCACCTGCTCGGCGCGGGCCAGGTCGGTGAGCCGCTGCGGCCCGGCGAACACCAGCACCGACAGCGCCGACAGGCGCGCCGGCCCGACGCCCGCCTCCTCGTCCTCCTCGCGCACGCGGCGCAGCAGGTGGATGGCCGCCGAGTGCAGCGCGTCGGCGACGGCGAGGCGACGTTTTCCGCTTGATCGGACGGCCATGGCCGCAGTATGAATTAGTTAGCTATGGCTAATCAATAGCCGACTGCCAGCCGAGGAGGGCCGCCGATGCATGCCACACCCACCGGACTCGGGCGCATCCACCAGATCGCGATGCGCATCCACGACATCGACCGCGCCGTGACCTTCTACCGCGACGCGTTGGGGCTGCCGTTCCTGTTCGCCGCCCCGCCGAGCCTGGCGTTCTTCGACTGCGGCGGGGTACGGCTGATGCTGTCGCCGCCGTCGCCCGGCCACGACCATCCCGGCTCGGTGCTCTACTTCGCGGTCGACGACATCGTGGCGGTGCATCGGACGCTGGTCGAGCGCGGCGTCGCCTTCACCGAGGCGCCGAAGAAGATCGCGACGCTGCCCGACCGCGAGGTGTGGCTGGCGCCGTTCGCCGACAGCGAGGGCAACACGCTGGCGCTGATGTCCGAGCCCCGCCTCGGCTGAGTCCGACCCGGTCAGCGCGTCACGGCAGGCAGCGCGCTGCCTTGCTGCGAGCGCGACGCCTCGGCGTGCCGGCGAGTCGCGGCTGTCATCGGCCTACGCGCCCACGACCGCCCGGTCGGTGATGTCGAGCGCCTTGTCGATGATGGCGAAGGCCTCGTGCAGCTCGGCCTCGGTGACGCAGAGCGGCGGGTTGGTGAAGAAAGTGTGCCAGCGGACGAAGGTGTAGAGCCCTTCCTGCCGGAAGTACTTGCCGAGGGCCTGCATCTCCGGCGAAGAGCCGTGCATCGGCGCCATCGGCTCCATCGTCGTGCGGTTGCGGGTGATCTCGATGATGCCGAAGAGGCCGATGTTGCGAACGGCGCCGACCGACGGGTGCTTGGCGGCGAGCTGCTGGTGGAGGCCGGCCATCACCACGCCCATCCGGCGCGCGTTCTCGATCATCCCTTCGTCTTCGTAGACCTTGATCGTGGCCAGCGCCGTGGCACAACCGAGCGGATGGCTGTTGTAGGTGAGGCCGCCGTTGAAGGCCTTGTCGCGGAAGTGGTCGGCGATCGCGCGCCGCATCCCGACCGCGCCGAGCGGCACGTAGGCGCTGGTCAGGCCCTTGGCCATCGACATCAGATCGGGCACGACGTTCCAGTGGTCGACGCCGAACCAGGTGCCGGTGCGGCCGAAGCCGGCCATCACCTCGTCGCAGATCATCAGGATGCCGTACTTGTCGCACAGCGCCCTTACGCCCTGCAGGTAACCGTCGGGCGGGACGATGATCCCGTTGGTGCCGCTGATCGTCTCGAGGATGAACGCGGCGATGTGCTTCGGGCCCTCGAGCTCGATCACCTCTTCGAGGTAGCGCAGCGACTGCTCCGCCGTGTCCCAGCCGCGCGCCATGCCGTGATACGGGTCGAGCACGTGGACGACGCCCGGAATGCCGGGCTCGGCGGCCCAGCGTCGCGGGTCGCCGGTGAGGGTCAGGCTGCCGGCGGTGCCGCCGTGATACGAGCGATAGCGGGCCAGGATCTTGTGACGGCCGGTGACCGCGCGGGCGATGCGGATGGCGTTCTCGTTGCACTCGGCGCCGCCGTTGGTGAAGAAGAACACCTCCATGTCGCCCGGGGTGATCTCGGCGAGCTTGGCGCCGAGCCGGGCCCGGGCTTCGCTGGCCATGAACGGGTTGGTGTAAGCGAGGCTGGCGGCCTGGTCCTGGATCGCCTTGATGATCGCCGGATGCCCGTGGCCGGCGTTGACGCACATCAACTGGCTGTTGAAGTCGATGTAGCGCTTGTCCTCGGGCGTCCAGAAATAGATGCCCTTGGCGCGCGCGACCGGGATCGGATCGACCGCGCCCTGCGCCGACCATTCGTAGAGCGTGTGCTGCTTGCACAACGCCACCATCTGTTCGCCGGTCATCCCCGGCGCGGCTACGGCCTGACTCATCGCCACCACCTCTGCGTGCCACAGCATAGCAGTGGGCTCGGCTATAGTGCGAAGGTGTCCTCGGCGCGCACGACGGTCCTCGGGCTCGCGCTGCTCGCCCTCGTCGCCGGCGGCGCGACGCCCGCCGCAGCGCAACGGGTGCGGCAGGTGATCGACGGCGACACGATCACGGTGTCGGGTGTCGGCGTGGTCCGGCTGATCGGCGTCGACGCTCCGGAGAAGAACGGCGGTTATCGCGAGTCGGAGCCGTTCGGCGACGCCGCGACCAAGTACATGAAGTCGCTGGTCGAGGGCCAGGACGTGCGTCTCGAGTACGACGGCCCGCAGAAGGACCAGTACAACCGCACGCTCGCCTACGTCTACCTGCGCGACGGCCGGCTGGCGAATCTGGAGATCATCCGCGCCGGCTATGCTGAGACCTACCGGCGTTTCGAATACCGGAAGAAAGCGGATTTCTTCGCCGCCGAGCGCGACGCGAAAGCCGCCCGGCGTGGCATGTGGGCGTCGCGACAGCCGCGCTGAGCGCCGCCGCGACCGGCTTCGGCACCGACGGGTGGTGCCTTGGGAGGTGCGATGTGATCGTGTCCCGACTGCTGATCGGCGGTGGGCTCCTGCTCTGCGTCCCGATGCCGATTGCGGCGCAGGACGCCGGCTGCACGCCGCTCTACGACGCCATCCGGAAGGCCCACGAACAGCCCGGCGTGGAACGGACGAGCACGCTCGGCGATCCCGCCAAGCCCGACATGACCATGGTGGCGCGCAAGACCGCCGCCGGCTGGTATCAGCGCATGGGCACCGCACCGTGGCGCGCGATGACCATCGATCCCGATGCCGCCGAGAAGAAGATGCTCGAGAACCCCAGCACCTTCACCAAATGCGCGGCCGGCGCGACCGAGGCCGTGGACGGCGAACCGGCCCGGGTGTGGAGCTACATGGTCTCGGTGGGACCAGCCCCGACCGCATCCCGGATGTGGATCAGCGTGGCCCGCGGCCTGCCGTTGAAGGTGCAGGCCGAGAAGGTGCTGCAGATCTCGACGTATCAGGCGACGCCGTTCCCGAAGCCCTGAGGGCTGACTGATAGATCGGGACCGCGGGCGGGGATACCCGCGGCCCCGTCGTCGCTAGTTGCGACGAATCGTCTTGGCCACCGTGTCGGCGGCGTCGGCGATCTTGCGCTTGACCGTGCCGACGCTTTCCTGGGCCTCGCCGGTGATCTCGTCGTCCACGCCCTCGTCGATGAGCTGCGGATCGTCGGTCGCCTGACCGACCTTCTGCTTGATCTTGCCCTTGGCCTGTTCGACCTTCCCAGCCACTTCGTCCTTGTGCATCATGACGCGCCCTCTCCATGCGCACGCCTGGCCGGGTGACGGCTCGACGCGCACTTGGCAGCCGCCGACCGAAGCAGCCGCCGTGCTGGAGTGAGCAAGACCGACGCCAGCGTGAATCGCCGGCCGACGCGTAACTCCCGCTTCGCCGGTCATCGTCGACGCCGCGGAATGGGCACCGGGCTGCCCAACCTGTGGCGGTGGCGGCAACAGCTCGGCGCGGGCCCGAGCCGTGCCGGGACGATTAGCTCGCCGCGCCGCTCTCGCAGACGCCCTTCACCATCACGCCGTAAGCGGCGGCCGTCGTATCCGCGGGCCCGAGCCGCGGGCCGACGCGCAGCCGCCAGCGAGCGGCCCGGCGGTGGGCCGTCAACGCATACGTTGCGACGCCGAAACCACGAGTGCTATAGTTTCGGTTTGCCAGTCGCGTTGCGGCGCCCGCCGTACGCGACCAGCGAGCGGTGTCGGCCTCCGGGCCGGCGCACTCCACTGGGCCCGTAGCTCAACTGGCAGAGCAGCAGACTCTTAATCTGTTGGTTGAAGGTTCGATTCCTTCCGGGCTCACCAACTTCCTGAACAAATCAGCGATTCGAAGATCGTCGCCGGTCCGCCTGACTCCCTAACTGACACCCACAGCGTTCAGGACAGCGCCGCATCGAGCTTTCGCGCCGCGTCCCGCTGCACCGACCGCAACATATGCGTGTAGGTGTGCAGCGTCAACGTGACCTGCGAGTGCCCGAGCATTTCCATGATGGTGCGCGGGTCGACACCTTGCGCCAGTAGGATCGACGCGAACGAGTGGCGCAAATCGTGAATCCGGATCATCGGGAGCTCGGCGGCCCGCCGTAACTGGCGGAACTGCTCGTGGATGTTCGCAGGGTCATACGGCGTGCCGATCGGCGTGGTGAAGACGAACCCGGTCTGACGCCAGTTCTCGCCAGCCGCGAGCCGGCGCTGTGGGCGCCTCCCGGGCCTGGTGGGGGAATTGTAGGAGTCCGCAATGCATCGGACGGGGAGCGTTCAACGGCCGCACGGAAGGTTGCGCGGAATTGGCACAGGGCGTCCCGCCGTCGCCTGCACGCGCTTGTTCGGCCCGCGGCGCTACGGCTTCACGGCCCTGCCAAGCAGAATGGCATGGGGAAACACAAACTGGCCGCCCTGCGCGTAGGGCTGAGCGTTCTCCCGCGTGGTGGCTTCGATCTTGTCCTGCACCTCCTGTGGGAGCGCTGCCATGTTGCCCCAGTCCCAGAAGCCACGCAGAATCGGATCGAGCGTCTCGCTGCGCCAGACAATCTCATGCGTGTCGAGCTGGAAGTCCGCCAAGCCACCCGCCGTGATCATGGGTTCGTACACGCGCCGGTCGGTGACGCCAAAGAGCGGGCCATTCGGCAGCGCTTCGAGGGTGTGATGCGCTTGGACTGCCGTAAAGAACGCGCCAATGCTGCTTTGGGCCTCCGGCGCCCCAAAGACCGACAAAGGCAAAGTGTCCACCGGGCTTGAGGACGCGACAGACTTCTTGGAAGACCACCGTCGGGCGCGCGAGGTGATGCACCACAAAATTGCTCACCACCGCATCAAACGTGCCGGCCTCGAAAGGGAGGTGCTCCGCATTGGCTTCCTGGAACGTGATACCGGGATATTGGCGGCGAGCGACAGCCACCATTTGGGCGGAAAAGTCCACGCCCGTGACGATTGCCCCAGCCTCGGTGAGCGCATGGGCAACGTGACCTGGACCCGAGCCAATCTCCAGAACATGGCTGCCGCGACTGATGTGAGCAGCCTTCAGGAGCAGGGGGATCGTGTCGCGCGTCATGCCTGCAAAGGTGTCGAGATAACTCTCTGCACAACGGCTCCAGGTGTCGTGTTCGAATTTGGTGACGACTTCAGGATTCATCGATTCGCTCATGGGTGTCCTCCTTTCATGGCTGTCGCCTGTGACCACGCATTGTTCAGCAGACGAACAGGGGTATCAACCAGTATCGATACCGCTCGAGTCTCCCCATACCGGTATATCTCGGGCCAGGGTCGGCCTGCTCGCCGCCTGTCTGCCGCCAGCAGTCGCTGGTGGTGCGGCCAGCCCGCCCCGCCAGGCAATCCGCCCAGCGTTCCCTGGCCGTCTGTGCGTTTTGGCGGGCCACCGTGTTTATACCCGGCGGAGAGCCCTATCTATAAGGCTGCCCTCGCCGCGGTGCTGGTTCGCTTCGCTCGGTCGTCGTTCGCGCCGTTCGTGTGTTACGTGGGCCTTGCGGTGGTTCTGGCCTAGTTCTGTGTTACAGCCCAGCGTCCAACTGTCAGCGCTCGTCCATCCGGGAACGACGGAGGCTCCAATGAGGTTGACCAGACTCACGACGTTGGCGGTCGTTGCAGCGACCGCGTTTACCGCTGGGGCTTGGGCGCAAGGTGCAGCGGGCCGGGCCGAGCTCGACCGAGTCATTCAGGAACAGCTCTCCGCTACCAACGCCAAAGACTGGGCGAGGCTCGAGCCGACGTGGACCGAGGATGCTGTGAAGCTGGAGGAAGGCTTCCCGATGATTCGCGGGCGCGCGGCAGTGATGAAGCACTTTCAAGGCGGCCCCGTTGGCCACGGTCCGATGCAGGCCGCGACGATCGACGCCGGCACATCCGGGGATCTCGGCTTCGCGACCTATAGCGGATCGCACATGGACGCCAAAGGGGGCAAGCAGGTGTGGCACGGCCTGTCGGTCTTCAAGCGCGTCGACGGCCAATGGAAAGTGGCAGTGGACGCGTCTCTGAACGACAAGAAGTGACGCCAGAAATGCCGCGCGGCCGTTCTGGCGCTAGGCTCTAACGCGGCCGGCTCGGCACCCCGGCACAGGCCCCGCAGGGCGACGGCTGGCGGCTTTAGCTCGCCTGCGGCCCCGCTGGCTGCCCCGGTGGGCCTCGAGTTGGTGGTGTGGTCGACGGCGAACTGATCTGGGCGCAGACGTTCGCGCCCCAGGTAGTCGAGACACTGCTGGAGTCAGCGGCAGCGGCTCAGGGCTGGATGCGTCACCAGTCCAAGTACAGTTCGACTGTAGCTGGGCATCGGCACGGGTGTTCGGAATGGCGAGGTGAAATTCAGTGGTTCTCGCGCCCGCACCCGCGCGAACGCCTTTCGGAGTTCCACCTCGACGAAATCGATCGTCTCCGAATGACCGTGTCGGCCGTAGCTGGGCAAGCGCTCAACGCGTCGCAACCTCGTTCGATTGATGAATGGGGGCGTTGCATGTCAACCCGACGAAGAGGGCACCCGCGGGCGGTAACATGCGTCGATGCAAACCTTCGCTGGACTGTGGGACCGCATCGACAGTTTTCTGCGCACCGGGATTGCGGGCAGCCCGTTCACGCCGCTGCGGCTGCTGACTGTCATCACATTAACAATGGCGCTCGTCTGGGTCACTCGTCGTGCGACCCGCTGGCTTGTCGACGGGGTACTGGCCCACCGCGGCGTCGACGTCGGACTGCGTGAGGCGCTTGGCACCATAGCGCGCTATGTGATCACCAGCCTGGGTGCGCTCGTGATTCTGCAGGGCGCCGGCATCGACCTCACCTCGCTCAACGTTCTCGTTGGCGCGATCGGAGTCGGACTTGGCTTCGGCCTCCAGAATATTACGAGCAATTTCTTCAGCGGCCTCATCCTGTTGCTAGAGCGCCCGTTGAAGATCAGCGATCGCGTCGAAATCGGAGGCGTCGTTGGCGAAGTCCGCGAGATCGGCGCACGCGCGACGACCATTGTTACCGACGAGAATGTCGCAATCATCGTGCCGAACTCGCAGTTCGTCTCTGAACGAGTGACGAACTGGAGCCGACCTGCCAGACTGACCGCGTACTTGTTGCCCTTCTATGTGGCCCATTCGTCGGATCCCGAACTCGTGCGTCAGGTACTGCTCGCTGCCGCCAGGCACCACCCCGACGTGCTTGCCGATCCGCCTGCAGAAGTGGAGTTTGTTGAGGCAGGGCTCGCTGCGCTTCGCTTTCAGCTCCAGGTGTGGAGCCTCGAGCACTTGAAGACCGCCGGAACCTTCAAAAGTGATCTGAACTTTGAGGTGTGGCGACAACTTGCCTCGGCTGGCGTGACGATCCGAGAGCCGAATGGGGCAGTCGTGCTCGGACTTCAGTTCGTGACAACGCCGAAACAGTAGGATCGTTCGACTCATCTGACGATAACGATCGTGTCGCAATAGAGCTAAGACACCCTTCTGATCGCAGCGCTGGCGAGTGCCACATTATTGTGCGCCCCACCCCACACAATCTCCCTGCGTTTTCGTACGTCCAGTATTCGGCGGCGAATTGGTCGTGCCGTCTAGGTGCGGAGACGTGCGCGCAATGCTCGACGGTCCCGGCCGTGCAGCAAGACGCTCAGCAGGGCGACTGCGGCAAGCGTGATCACTGCCAATGCATCCGCCCCGGTCGGGCCCAAGTCGATTCCGATCAATTCCCGAATCAGTAGCTGGATGTAGGACGGCGGGTCATGGTGACCCAGCCGGGCCCGGACTTCCCAGTGCCAGTCGGTGAAGGGGCAGTACCCCCATCCGTACCGGAGGCCCAAGCCAAACCAGGACAGCGCGGTGAGCGACACGGCCACAAGGTGCCAGCGACGGGTTCGCCGCCAGATCCATCCAAGGCAGTTGAACGCAATCCACGACGTGTGAAACACGAAGAAGAGAATGTTGAGAACGCCGTCGGTCATGCGGATTTGAGCCGACAAGTAATCGCGAGCGAGTTGTCGTTCGCGTGGGCGCGCGACGCCATCGTGCCTTCGCGCGCGGGGGGAAGGGCCTGATGGCCTTTCATTGCCTTCGCGTGAACGGCACGAACCGCACGGGTATCGTGCGGCGCTCGATGATCCCGCGGCCGGTCTTCTCGACGACGACGATCCATTGTGTCGTCGAACCCACGGGCGCCACCAACACGCCGCCAGGAGCGAGTTGATCAAGTAGCGGCTGGGGGATGGCTTCCGGCGCCGCTGTCACCAGAATCCGATCGAACGGCGCCTCCTCTGGCCAGCCGGCATATCCGTCCCCCTCCCGCACGTGCACGTTGCCGTAGCCGAGCTCCTTCAGAACGACGGATGCGCGGAGGGCAAGCGCCGGTACGATCTCAATCGTGTACACCGCTTTTGCGAGACTGCCGAGAATCGCGGCCTGGTAGCCGGATCCCGTCCCGATTTCCAGGACGCGGTGATGAGGTTCAGTGCGCAACAGCTCGGTCATGTAGGCGACGATGTACGGTTGTGAAATGGTCTGCCCGAGCCCGATCGGGAGCGGGCTGTCATCGTAAGCTCGCGAGGCCAGTTCCGCAGGCACGAACCGCTCGCGTGGTATCTTGCGCATCGCGTCGAGTACGCGTCTGGCGGTCACGCCGCGTGACGCAATCTGGCGCTCGACCATCTCGAGCCTGCGTTGCTCGTGGGTGCCCGCTCGCTGTGATGACAGCGCAGCGGGGGCAGACACACGAACTGACTCTGCGACGGCCGTTATCGCGAGGAGCGCGCTGAGTCCGCCGAGGGCGGCTCCCGTGGCGACGTCCATGACGTAATGGTAACCCCCGGTGACTGCGCCGAATTCGAGACAGAACGCCGCTAGCCGCCTCGTCTGGTGCTTCTTTGGTGAAATGAATCGGCCGACTGGAAAGTCCTCGCGGACAACCGCCCTTCGTGGAGCCTCGACTGCAGGGAGGGGCTACCAGCGCGCCTGACGCCCAGCACGATGGCATGCTCCGAATTCTGGCGGACGCCGCGGTACGCGCCGTAGCGATTTCCGGACCCGACACTACGCGGTAGCATGCAGCAAAACTAGCCTGGTGCGGAGGACCTGAGAGGCCCGTGTCCGCCTCGCGGCGCACCCGACCATCAAGTAGCCTCCGGCGTCTGAAGCGCCATGAGCTGGCGCGTCAGGCTGCTCGGGTTGGCTGGTGCCGTGGCCTTCGGCTGCACGTCCGGACCCACCGCGCCGTCGTCCGCGTCCGCTGCCTGCACGCCGCATCCGGCCTCGGCGAACGCCGTGTTGCCGGTCTTCGGCCGGCCATTTGACGGCGCGTTTCCGATCGGTAATTTCTTCGATCACGACAAGCCGATCGAAGGCGACGCCAACGGGTACGTCCTCACATTGTGCGGCGCGCGCGACACGAGCCAGGTGGATAGCCACCCGGGCTATGACTGGCGGATGCCGGAAGGCACACCGCTGCTCGCCGTCGCGGACGCCGTCGTCATGACTGCCGGGCTTGAGGCGCCGAACCTCTGCCCGCAGTTGAATCGCACGGTGCAGGCGCTGCTCGTAGTGTTGGTCCACGCGACACCGACAGGCGAGCTCTACGCGAGCATCTACGGCCATCTTTCACGTATCGACGTGCAGGCTGGCGCCTCCGTCAGCGAAGGCACGGTGATCGGGCTGTCAGGCAACACCGGCTGCAGCGGCACACCGCATCTGCACTTCGGCGTCGGGCGGAGCGTCGCCGGCCGCTATGTCCTGATCGATCCCTACGGGTGGCACGCTCCGACGGGGGATCCGTGGGAGCTCGACCCGCGCGGCGCGGCGAGCGTGTGGCTTTGGAAGGACGGAGCGGCGCCATCTCTTCGATAATGGTGCCGATTGCCTCCGTGGACACGCAAGCCGGAATTAGTCGTCACGTCAAAACCGGCAATTGACTGACCGCGGCCGAGACGTTGACGCGCGCGGGTCGCGGGACGAACATAAGTCCGCTCAAGCCACCCTTCGCAGTTGCTCGAGCCGCCCGAGCCATTCTCGTATGCGGTTCCAACTCGTGAAATTTAGGCTCACCACTCCAACTGCAATCCCTCAACGGTTTCCGCTCGAGTCGTCGTGAGGTTCGTGTGACCCGGGAAGTCGCGCACGTCGTGCAGCTCGGCGCGCGCTTCCAGCAGCCGGCACGCGGACTCGCGGCGGCTTCTATTGAGGCGAAGGCGCTCTGCTCCGGCGTTTCGCCGCTGCTTGAGCAGCGCCTTTCTGACCAAATTGTTAGTGAAGGGAAGGCGCCAACTCGTGGTTGGCCGTTGGTAGGTGTGGTACGCTCGGCGAAGTCACCGTGGACGGCGGGCGGTAGCGCTGCTGACCGGAGTAGGGCCTGCCCGGGGGACTGCGATGGGGTCTTTGCAACAACGGTTTGCCGAACGCGTCCGCTCCATTCGTTGGTGCCACTCCTTGCTGCTGGTCACCGCGATAAGTGCCGGCGCAGTCGCCGGCGGCTGCAGCTCCAACTCGACTGTGGCCACGGGCCCGACGCAGCTGAAGTGTCAGGTGGCTTTGGCGGCCCCCTCCTCGAGCATCGGTCCCGACGGCGGAACGGGCACCATCACCGTCACGACGTCCCCCGAATGCCCCTGGGATGTCTCGACTGGCGCGACGTGGCTCTCCGGTCTGTCGCCGACCTCGGGACAAGGCACCGGCACGGTGGAGTTTCGTGCGGCGCCCAATCCCCTGCCTTCAGTGCGAGAGGGCGAAATCGTCGTCAACGAGACCCGCCTGCGAGTGTCGCAGCAGGCGGCCTGCCGATTGGAACTCCGGTCAGGCGGCCTCACCATCGATGCCGGAGGGGGTACCCGAGAGGTCGCGGTGTCGGCGCCGAGCGCCTGTTCATGGACCGCCGCGACGGACGCGAGTTGGATCTCGTTCACGACGCCGGTCACGCGAAGCGGAGACGGGAGCGTGGGGGTCAGCATCGCGCCAAATCGCGGCGGTGAGCGCCGCCTCGGCACGATCGTCGTGGGGAACCAGAGGTTCACCGTCACGCAGGAGCCAGCCGTGCGTGTATCTGATCAGCTCGACCAGTCAGCCCGTCTTGCCAAGTGGAGGCGCCGACGTGTCCGCGTCGGTCACGGTCGCGAGCGGCTGCGCCTGGACAGCGAGCAGTAGCGTCGCCTGGGTCACGGTCATCGCGGGCGCCAGCGGCACCGGAAACGGTGCCGTGGCGTTCAGGGTGGCGGCGAATCCGGGCAGCGTCCGCACGGGGACCGTCACCGTGGCGGGCCAGACGTTCACGGTGACGCAGGCGGCGGCCATCGCCTGCACCTATGCGATCAGTCCGACAAGCGTCTCCATGGACGAGAAGCAAGGAAACGGCACCGTCAACGTGTCCGCGGGCACCGGCTGCGCGTGGACGGCGCGCAGCAACGCGAATTGGATCACGGTGAGGTCGGGTGCAAGCGGCAACGGAGGCGGGTCCGTCGAGTTCAGGGTCGACAAGAATTCCGGCGGTGACAGGACCGGCACGTTGACGATTGCAGGACACACTTTCACGGTCAGGCAAGGCAAAGACGACTGAGCAACCTCCATGCGGGTACAGTCTCAAAGACCTCTGCCGCGCGCGCTGCTCTTGGCGGTATGGATCCTGTTTGGCTGCACAGCAGGACCGGCGTCGGCCCAACAGCCGATCACGGATGTACTGACGTTCCTCTTGACCAACCGTTCGATCCCGACGGGAGATTTCGTTCGTGATGAGCAAGCTGCGGTCGCGACCAGCGACATCCTTGCGAGGTTTCTCACCCTCGAGGTTGCAACCGTTCCCGTCTCCTCGTCGTCGAGCGGCTTCACGTATCGTCTGGATCCCACTCTTGGGATGGCCGTCCGATCGAGCGACAGCTTCGGTCCGTTCTTCACCGAACGGTCGTTGACCTCCGGTCGGGACCAGGCGTCGTTCGGGATTGGCTATGGCAGCACGACGTTCGACAATATCGACGGCCGCGATCTGCAGGACGGAACGCTGGTCTCGACCGCGAGCATCCTGCGCAGTGAGCCAGCGCCATTCGACATCGAGACGGTCGCGCTGCGAATCCGCACGGACACCATGACCGTGACGGGGAACTACGGCGTCACCGACCGGTTCGATATTGGCGGCGCCATCCCCTTCGTGCGAGTCAGCCTGCAAGGTGAACGGGTCGACACGTATCGTGGCCGCGAGCTTGTCCAGGCCACGGGTTCGGCGTCCGCCTCGGGGCTCGGCGACGTCGTGCTGCGCGCCAAATACAACGTGTTGCGTGACGGCGGGAGCGGCCTTGCGGTAGCCGGCGAGGCGAGACTCCCGACCGGAAACGAAGAGGACCTGCTCGGCACCGGGAGCACGAGCCTCACACCACGCCTGATCGGCTCGTATGAGCGTGATCGGGTGGGGTTTCACGGTGAGCTCGGGTACCGTTTCGCGAGGTGTCGAACACCCTCGGCTACGCGGTGGCTGTCACCGTGGTCGCTGTTCCGCGTCTCACCATCGTTGGCGAGTTGTCAGGACTCAGGCTCGGGGGGCTTGGACGCCTGGCCGAGACAACTCAGCCGCATCCAGGACTCGTCGGAGTCGACACGATCAGGCTGACTGCTGTCGAACAGACGACCAATCGCATCCTGGCCGTCGCGGGTGTCAAATGGAATATCGTGGACACGTGGCTCGTGACGGCGAACGTGCGCCGGCCACTGACGGAGGTCGGCCTCAATGCCGGTTGGGTGCCGACCATCACCTGCGACTATTCGTTCGGCCAATGACACATGGAGTCGACCCGCATCACCCTCGCGCGCGTGCTGGAACTCGGCGTTCGCGTCAGTTGGCGCGAAGCGTTGGCCATCGTGCACGAGGCCGTCGCCGAAACCGGGGCCACCGAGGGCGCGGCGCCGACGAGGGTGACCGCTGAGTCGTGCCTGCTCACGCGTGGCGGCGACGTGGTGCTCACGGGCACGGCGGCGCAGGCACGCCCCGAGGCGGTGGTTCGGCTGCTCGACGATCTGCTGGCGTCCTGCAGCGCTCCCGGCAGGTTCGCCGGCGCCGTCGCCGACGGCACGGCCCTCGACATGCTCGAGGAGATGAGGCACGACACCACGCCTAAACGCCGCCGGGTGGAGGTGGCGGCGGTCGCCCTTCGGGGACTGGCGGCCGCGGCCGACGCCGCCCGCGCGATGGCGGACGCCCACGAGCAGGACCCATCGGCGGACTTCGACGATGTCATCGCCGCGCCCACGCCAGCAGCGTCGCCGACGGCCTTGCCGCGGCCGTGGGTCACGGCAGCCGCCCCGCGCTCGGCCTCCGCCTTCGGCAACGCGGAGGTGCGCAGGCCGGGCCTCGATCACGAGGACGTGATCGCCGCCGTCGAAGCCGCTCGCGAATGGACGGCTCCAGCGACTGCCGTGGCGGCGCTGGCAATCGGCACATCCCCAGCGCAGGGCACGCGCCCGAGCGTGACGCTGCGGCCGGCCTCGTTCTCAATGGACCTGCCGAGCGCAAAGCCGCTGGCAATCGCCGTTTGGGCGTCGGCCGCGGCCATCGTGCGGGCGGCGTCAGCCGCGGCCATTGCGCGGACGGCGTCGGCCGCGGCCACCACCGTGCAGGCGGCGTCGGCCGCGGCCATTGCGCGGACGGCGTCGGCCGCGGCCATTGCGCGGACGGCGTCGGCCGCGGCCATCGCGCGGGCGGCGTCGGCCGCGGCCATCGTGCGGGCGGCGTCAGCCGCGGCCATCGTGCGGGCGGCGTCAGCCGCGGCCATCGTGCGGGCGGCGTCAGCCGCGGCCATCGTGCGGGCGGCGTCAGCCGCGGCCATCGTGCGGGCGGCGTCGGCCGCGGCCATCGTGCGGGCGGCGTCAGCCGCGGCCATCGTGCGGGCGGCGTCGGCCGCGGCCATCGTGCGGGCGGCGTCAGCCGCGGCCATCGTGCGGGCGGCGTCGGCGTCGGCCATCGCGCGGGCGGCGTCGGCGTCGGCCATCGTGAGGGCGGCGTCGGCCGCGGCCATTGCGCGGACGGCGTCGGCCGCGGCCACCGTGCGGGCGTCGTCGGCCTCGGCCATTGCGCGGACGGCGTCGGCCTCGGCCATCGCGCGGACGACGTATGTCAGGGGCGGCGACCCATCGCAGTTCGGCTGGGTTGTCAGCCCCGCGGCGCTCGTGTGTTCGATCCTCGCGGTGGCCGCGAGCGGGATCGTGGTTCTTCAAATACCTGACGACACGGCGGGCGTCGGTCCAGCCGTCCGAGCCGGCGATCGGGCCTTCGGCGATTGATGCCCCGGTCGGTCTTGATCGCCACACTCCTCTCGCCCGCCCGGATCCAGCCCTTCTGCCTGAGGTGGCCCACCCGCCGTCGGTCCCTCCTTTGGTCGCTCGGAGCGCGCCGCGCGGCTCGAGGATCGCGGACCGGAGGGCACCATTCAGCCGGGTGCAGGCTTCCTTCGTCCGGCCAATTCCGCTGCCCGCCGGTAGGCCGAAGACTCCTGCCGAGAACTCGGCAACGGTCGCTGGGTCTCGCTCGCTTTCCACCACATCCGCAGCCGCCGCTTTACTCGCGCCCGATGCTGCGAATTCCGCAGGCGCCCCTCCGCCGGCTGTGGACCTTCCGTCTGTCGTCGCCAGCCCCGGCGCCACCGCATCCTCACCTGCGGAGACTTTTGGTTCCGCGTCCACGAACGTGCCGGTAAACGCCGTAGCCCGGTCCCCAGATCGTGAAGGGGAGGCCCGCGCCATCGAGAACGTGCTGCGTCGATATCGGATCGCGTTCAACACGCTGGACGCCGGCGCGGCATCGGCGGTGTGGCCAACGGTGAACGAGAAGACCCTCGCCAAAGCATTCGAGCGCCTCGAATCTCACGACGTGTCATTCGCAAGCTGCCAGATTGAGATCTTCTCCGTTCTCGCGGAGGCTGTGTGCAGCGGTAGCGCCAGATATGTTCCGAAAGTGGGCAGTCGGACGCCCAAGGACGAAGCGCGGCGCTGGAGATTCAGCCTCCGAAAGGCCAGCGGTGGATGGCTGATCGACGGTGTCAACGCGCGTTGACAGTATCCGACTCGGCGCGGTCGCCTTCGCCTCGCGCCTTCGTGAATCAGGATCGGACCGATACGCCGCGCGCAAGTTCCCCCGCTCCCGCGCCCCACTTGGAGATGACCTTCACCGCCTGCGTGAACGGCACGTTCAGGGGATGCACACGCTCCCGCGGCAGGATGAACAGCGAACCGGCCGCGGGCGTCGGCACCGACGGCACCAGAACGGTGTAGCGCCCATCCTCCAGCTCCTCGATGATGAAGCCGGGCGAGAGCGCGTCTTCCACTTCCACGAGCGCCGGCTGGAACGTGCCTTCGCTCTCACCGGCAACCTGTTCGGCAAGGCCCCGCACCAGCGCATAGCCGGGGATCTTCTCCAGCACCGAGCGCTCAAGCGCGTTCTTGGCCCGCAGCCCGGGACCGGTGCGGACCACGAGTCCAGCCACCAGGCAAACGGCGAGCACGATCACGATGGCGAGGACCTGCCGGAGCTGCGCGCCGGCCGGGATCGCCGCCGTGACTGGCGACAGCAACGCCAAGAGGCCGCCCAACGTCTTGGCCAGCAGCAGGATGGACAGGTAAATCGGCAGGACGACGAGAAGTCCGCCGATCAGCGTCGTCTTAGTGAGTTCGGCCAGGCCTTTCATGCCGCAGTCCTCCAGGGAAGTGATCGCGGGTAGCGTAGCACTTTGCGGTGACGAGACCCCCGGTCGCGGACGCGCAGGATGCGCAGCCAAGCTCGGCGTAATGGTCAATCCCTACCGCGCCACCTCGGTCGCAGAACTGGAACAGGCGCTGGCAGCTATCGCCGCTGACGGCATGAATGGCGTTTTGAACTTCCGCCGCCCATCGGAGCGCGTCTCGACGCCTGAGGAATCGGCGATCCGGTGCCAACTGGCGAACGCTAGGCTAGCCAGCCGTCCGCGTTCGGTTCGGCTCGCGCTTCTCCTTCCCAATCCAGAACCGCGGTCCCGGCCCTGCTCGGCCGGCGCGATCCCCCGGGTTGGCGAGCTGGCACTGCTGCAGCGAGAGACATCCGCAGCCGATGCACTGCGTCAGCCCGGCCCTCAGCCGCTGCAGATCCCCGATCTGTCGATCGACACGCCTGGTCCAGTCGGCTGAGAGCCTCGCCCAGTCAGCACGCTCTGGCACACGGTTGTGCGGCAGCTTCGACAGCTCGGCGCCGACTTCGTCCAGCGACAGGCCAATTTTCTGGGCGAAGACGATGAACGCGATGCGCCGCAGGACCGCCCGCGGGTAGCGGCGGTGGCCCGACCCGGCCCGCTCCGAGGCGATGAGTCCGCGGTCCTCGTAGAAGCGGAGCGCCGAGGACGCGACGCCGCTTCGGCGGGCAACGTCGCTGATGGTCAGGAGCTCTGCCATGGCCATGGAATGGGTGCCACTTGACTTCAAGTTAACTTTAACTTGTAGAGTTGACGGTGTCAATCCATCTTGGGGCACAGGTCATGACCAATACATCACTGCAAGGGCTGCGCGTGGCGATCACGGGCGGAACGTCCGGACTCGGCCGCGCGCTCGTTGGCGAGCTCCGCAACCGCGGCGCCCGCGTCGCCTTCGTCGCCCGGAGTCGCGACGGTGTCGAGCGGACCACGCGCGAGTGGCCCGATGTGCATGGCATCGTCGGCGACGTCTCGCGGAAGGACGACACCCATGCGATCGCGATACAGGCGCTGGGCGTCCTGGGCGGCCTCGACGTCCTCGTCAACAACGCGTCGTCGCTCGGGCCGGTCCCGCTGGTCCCGCTCGCCGACACCGAGTGCGAGGACCTCGAGCTCGCGCTCGCGACCAACGTCGTCGGCCCATTTCGCCTGACCAAGGCGTTGCTGGGGTCGCTCGCCACCTCCGCACGGGAAGGTCGTCGCCCGCTGGTGGTGAACGTATCGAGCGATGCCGCCATCAACGCTTACCCGGCGTGGGGCGCCTACGGCGCGAGCAAGGCGGCGCTCCATCATCTGAGCCGAATCTGGAACGAGGAGCTCACCGGCGAAGGGATCCGCATCCTCTCCGTCGACCCCGGTGACATGGACACGCCGCTGCACGCGGTCGCCGTGCCTGATGCGGACCGCTCGACCCTGAAGCGCCCGGAAGTAGCGGCCTGGGAGCTCGCGGAGGTGATTGCCGCCAGCGCTCTGGGCGCCACGCCGGATGACGCCGCGACCATCACCGAGGTGGTTCGATGATTCCTGCGGGCGTGCCGATCCACCGGCCGGCAGATGCGAAGCTGTTGGTCGTCGATGCGGATGGCGGGGTGACCCATCGGGCGAGAGCCGAGTTCCCGGACCTCGTGCGCGAAGGCGACATCGTCATCGCGAACGACGCGTCGACCTTGCCGGCAAGCCTCACCGGCGTCCACCTGCCGACGGGCGCTCCCGTGGAGCTGCGGCTCGCCGGAAGAGAGACGCTCTTGCCCAAGGGCGTCCGGCGATTCATGGCAATCGTGTTCGGCGCGGGCGACTTTCGCACGCCGACCGAGCGGCGATCACCCCCGCCCGTCCTGCAGCCGGGAGACACGCTCCAGCTCGGACCACTAAGGGCGGATGTCGTGCGGATGCTCGGACATCCACGCTTGATCGAGGTGCACTTCCGCGACTCGGTCGCGGAGATATGGGAAGGCGTCGCGCGTCATGGACGGCCGATTCAGTACGCGCATCTCTCGGAACCACTGGCGGTTTGGGATACGTGGACGCGGATTGCGGGCCAGCCGGTCGCGTTCGAGCCGCCGTCGGCGGGCTTCATCCTCGACTGGAGCGCGATCCGGTCACTCCGTGCACGCGGTGCGCGGTTTGCCACCCTTACCCACGCGGCGGGTATCTCATCGACCGGTGACGCGGAACTCGATCGACGTCTGCCGTTCGACGAGCCGTATTACATCCCGCCATCAACGGCCGCGCTGATTGATGCCAGCGGGCGTCGGGGCCGCGTGATTGCCATCGGCACGACGGTCGTCCGGTCCCTGGAGCATGCGGCGCGCCCTGACGGGACGGTCGAGCCGGGATACGGGATCGCCACCGAACGCGTCGGGCCGCACACCCGCCTTCGCGTGGCGGATGCCATCGTGTCCGGAATGCACGAGCGAGGGACCAGCCACCATGAGCTGCTCCGCGCCTTTCAGGACGACGAAACGCTCGGCCGGATGGACGCTGAGGCAGAAGCCGGTGGCTACCGGAGTCATGAATTTGGCGACTCGGTGTTCCTCGCCCGAAAGCAACTCACGTTCAACCGGATCGCGTCGGGGGCCTCCACGGCTGTTGCTTGCACCCCTCGAGATCTTCTAGATGAGCTCGATGCTGAAGATGTAACCGGTGTGGGGACTCTCCATGCCCTTCCATCCCGGGTGGATGCCGGCATCGCAGCTGACGAGGCGGCCATCGTGCCACACGAGCCCGTGCGGGTCACACGATCCGGGCTGCAACTCGACCGTCATCAGGAGTTGACCCGTCTTGCCGTCATATTTGTTCAACCCGGCTTTTCCCCCGGCATAGCTGGTGCTGTTGTTGCCGGTGACGACCCAGATATTTTCCTTGTCGTCGAACGCCACGTCGTGAAGGCGAGGCCGCTCCTCCGAACTCACTCGAATTAAGGCTTCGGGAACCCACGTCTTCGGATCGACACGCAAGATACCGCCCAGGCGCAAGGCGGCAATCCAGAGCTTGCCGTTGTGCCACTTCACACCGTGTGTGCCACCGCCCTTGCCGTCGATGCTGAGCGGAATCTGACGGTGAGTGATCTGCTTGCCGTTCATGTCGACCTGGAAGATGCCGTATGGGTCGGCGTTCGCGCCCATCCAGACGCAGCCGTCGCCGTAGGCCATGCCGGAGGTGTTGCGCGACTGGGTCTGGACCGTTTTGAGCAGCTTGCCGTTCCAATCGACGAGCCACGCCACCTCATCGCGGTCCGGGTCCAGGGGCAGGTTGTAGGTCGGCGCATTCTGAGGAGTGACCTTCTGCTGCCCGATCCACAAGCCTCCGGGGCCGTCGGTCATCACGGCCAGCGCGTTGGGATACAAGCCGGGCGACTTGAACATCCTGGTCGTCTTCGCCGAGCGGGTTGCGGTCGCGCCGCGTCCCGGGGTCGCGCCGCCTTGCTGCGCCAGCGCAATCGCCAGCGGACTGAAGTTCAGTGCGAGACCGGCCGCCAGAAAATCCCTTCGTTTCATGCTCATGGCGTCACCCCTCGAGCCTGTGAGACTTCGCAGGCCCGTTTCTGCGGGAACGTAAGGCGGAGCTTATACCGGCTGCTATCGCGCGGCCTCGAAACGTTGCTTGGTTTGCGACAGCGATTTCATCAGCCCCGAACGGGCGCGTCGCTGGACGATGGGACGCGACATCGAACCGATGAGCCCGGCGAGCCGCCCCACCCGGCTGCGGTTCATGTAGAGCCAATAGAAGGCGGGCTCGTTTCCTTGGTCGCGATCGGGCATCAATCGGTTGACGGCGACCGATCCTTCGAGGTAATGGCTCGCATAAATCTGCGTCGTGACAATCATCACGTTTCCAGTGCTGCCATCCGTAAAGACACGAACGTGGTTCATGCCGATGACCGGCTTGAAGCCGAACACCTCCTTGGACCAATAGAAGAAATCCTCGATATTCTCGGCCGATACTGCGGGGTAGTGTCGGAGGTGATCCTGCAGCGCCGGGGCGTCGTCCAGCAGCGACGGCTTCGCGTCGCGAAGAGCTGCGGTTTCGGCTGCCAATCGAACGGCCGCCTCGCGATCCTGATAGTGGACGAGCTGATCGTTGCCGCCAGTTCGATACCTGGTCAGATGCGCAAACAGGATGGCCTTGTATAGTGCCGTGGCGTCTGCGGCTGCGGTCGGCGAACGCCAGTTCACGTCGGCCCTGAGACGATGGATATCGTCTGCCGCCAACTGGACGTCACACGCGCGAACTCGGCACTCTTTTAAGGACTCGATATCCTCTTCATCCACTATCAGCGCGTCGAGATGGCTCAACTGCGGCGGGTCACTGAATTTCTGGATCTGCAACACGAATTGGCTGGTCTTGAATCCCTCGAGCGTCTTGAATTGGTTGACGAAACGCCCCATGGCGTCGCTGCGGATGCGC
>CAWAYR010000006.1:0-40027 GCA_963786365.1 uncultured Acidobacteriota bacterium | reverse complement strand
GTCCAATGATGTCGTGCGTCAGACGGCGAGCCGGGCCGCGGCGCGGACGCCGCTCAGCGCCGCCGGCGGGCGGGTGCCGGCCGCCGCCGCCGGCTTGGCGAAGTAGTAGCCCTGGCCGAACTGGCAGCCGAGCGCCCGCAGGTAGTCGACCTGGGCCGCGGTCTCGGTGCCCTCGGCCACGATCTCGAGGTCCAGGGTGAGGGCCAGGCCGACGATGAGCTTGATGATCTCGCCCTTGTCCTCGTCGGTGCCGATGCCGGCGACGAACGAGCGGTCGATCTTGAGGGTGTCGAGCGGCAGCGACTGCAGGTAGCTGAGCGAGCTGTAGCCGGTGCCGAAGTCGTCGAGGCTGATGCGCACGCCGAGCGCGCGCAGCTCGGCCAGCACCGACGCGGGCGCGGGCGGCGTCCTTGATAGCGGCGCCCTCGGTGATCTCGAGGCGCAGCCCCGCGGCCGAGTAGCCGGTCGTCGCGCAGGATGTCGGTCACGTGCTGGACCAGCGTCTCCTGCGCAAACGCCTTCGCCGACAGGTTGACGCTGATCGTCGAGGTCGGCGAACGCGCCGGTGCGCCGCCACTCGCGCCCCTGCAGGCACGCCTCCTGCAGCACCCACTCGTCGATCTGGGCGATGAGACCCACTTCTTCGGCGACCTCGAGGAACTCGCCGGGGCCGACCAGCCCGCGCTCGGGATGCTGCCAGCGCACCAGCGCCTCGACGCCGACGACCTGGCGATCGGCCAGCGACACGATCGGCTGGTACCAGACGCGGAACTCGCCGCGCTCGACGGCCCGCCGCAGTTCGGTTTCGAGACGCAGCCGCCGGACCGCCGCGTCGTGGAGCGCGGCGTCGAACACCGAGTAGCCGCCGCCGCCGGCGTTCTTCGCGCGGTACATCGCCAGGTCGGCGTCGCGGATGATGTCCTCGCCGGAGCGGTGCGCGTCGGAGGCCACGGCCACGCCGATGCTGGCGCTCGTGAACACGTCCTGCCCGTCGACCGGCAGCGGCAGCGCCGCCATCTGCTGCACCCGCTTGGCGACGCGCACCGCGTCGATCGGCTCGCGGATGTCGTCGAGCAGGACCGCGAACTCGTCGCCGCCGAAGCGCGCGAGCGTCGGCTCGGGCTCGCCGAGGCGCCGGCCATGCGCGACACGACGTCGTCGCTGCGCACGGCCGCGGCGAGGCGCTCGGCGAACGTGACCAGCAGCCGGTCGCCGGCGGTGTGGCCGAGGCTGTCGTTGACGTGCTTGAAGCGGTCGAGGTCGACGAACAGCACCGCGAACTGGTAGCCCCGGTGCCGGACCCGGCGCGCCAGCGCGCGATCCAGGCGCTCCTTGAACAGCGCCCGGTTGGGCAGCTGGGTCAGGTGGTCGTGAATGGCGTCGTGAACGAGGCGCTCGTGCGCCGAGCGCAGGCTCACGCTCATCGCGTTGAACGCCCGCGCCACGGTGGCGGCCTCGGCCGTGCCGCGCACCGGCAGCTGCAGCGAGAGATTGCCGGCGGCGATCTCGGTGGCCGCCGTGGCGATGTCGCGCAGCGGGCGGCTCAAGTGGCGGCTGAGGAACACGCCGCCGACCAGCGACAGCACCAGGGCGACCACGCCGGCCAGCGCGAAACGCACGCGCAGCGTGTCGATGAACTGCTGGGTCAGCGCCCAGTCCGACAGCACGAGCAGCCGGCCCGCGTCGCCCCCCGGGATGTCGGGCTTCAGCGGGAACACGCCGGCCACGTACTGCCGCCCGCCCATGCTGAGGATGTCCGACTTCAGGCCCGGCGAGTCCATCGTCACCAGCCGCATGGCTTCGACGTCGCGGCCGGCCTCGTTGGCCAGGCTCGTCGCCACGACGACGCCGTTGACGACCAGCGCCACCTCGCATCGCGCCAGCCGGGCCAGCTCGCCGGCGATGTCGTCGGTCAGGCGATAGCCGGCGGTCAACGTGCCGACGACCTCGTCACCAATCCGCGCCGGCACGGCGACGACGACGAAGAGGCGATCCTGGTCCTGTACCAGCGCGCCGGTGGCACGCCCGCCACGTGCGGTGTGCTGGGCGTCGCGCACGACGTTCAGGCCGGCGCCGGCCGTGTCCCGCCAGCCGGCGCTGCCGAGCCAGGCGCCGTCGGCCGCCGACACGATGGCGAAATCGGCCTGCATCTGAGTGCGGTGGACCGCCGCCACTCTGTCCATCGCCGCGCGATCGCGAGTGCCGTAGCGATCAGCGAGGCGGCCGTTGAACGCCGGCAGTTGCGTGACCAGCGTGGCCTCGTCGATGGCCGAGGCGATGCGGAGGTCGAGCAGGGTGTAGAACGCGGTTCTGGCGACCTCGAGATCGGCGGCGACCCGGTCGCGCGATTGGCCCGACACAACCCGCGCGGTCACCAGCAGCACCGCGCCCAGGGCCACGGCGACCAGCAACCCGAGTGCCGAGGCGACGCGCGCCTCCAGCCGCCGGTGCCATGGCAGCTCGACCGGAACGGATTTCTGGGCGGTCATGACCGGCCGCGGCACTCCTGGCGGCGCGCTGCCGCGGCGCCGGCAGCCGCTGCCAGCGTGAGCCAAACTTTGAAGTGACGTGCAGTCCTAGGCGGGGCCGTAGTCAGCTCTCCAGCTGGCGTATCGGTGGCGGAGCCGCGGAAATGTAGCGTCTCGAAGGGTTCTGACGGGGACGCCGAGAGCGGCTCGACGGTAGGTCGAACCTACACGGTAGATCCTGCTCATCCATGGCCGGGGACCGAGGAACAGGCCTGAAATCACGTCGGCGCGCTGTCACGCATCTTGCACCACACCTCCCCGTGGAGGTGGATGCCATGAAATTCACTCGAGCATCCCTGACGTATCTCGGTGTGGTCATGGCGTTCGCGGTCGGCCTCGCTGTCGGCCCGATCGTCGGAGCCCGGGGCCGCACGGCTCCGGTCGCGCCCGCGACGGCCCCCCCGGCGGCCGTGGCCGCCGCCGCACCTGACAGCGCGGCGCTGCCGGTCCGCTCCGCCGCACCGCGGCTGGAACGCGTGCCGACGGCGTCGGCCGCGCCGGTCCAGAAGCAGGTCAAGCAGCTGCTCAATCGCGGCGCCGACGTGAAAAAGGCGTCGGAGGGCTTTGCCAACGCCTTTCAGTTCATGACCGTGGCCTATGCGGCGAAGAACACCGACATCCCGTTCATGGTGCTCAAGCACCGCGTCCTCACCGAGGGCAAGCCGCTCGCGGCGGCGATCGAGGAGCTCAAGCCGGAACTCGACGAGGTCGCCGAGGCGAATCGGGCGCGCGCCGAGGCGCGCGCCGATCTGGCGCGGATTCAGAGCTGAGCGAGATTGACGGCGGGGACCTCGGTTCGACGTCCTCGCCGTCCCCGACGAACGTCAGCGCGTGACCGGCTGCTTGCGCAAGTGGCCGTACATGAGCTCTTCGGCGAACTCCACGCACTTGTATTCCATCAGCTGCGCGTTCGGCTCGCGCCGCCGGTAGAGCGGCATGCTGATCGTCCACGGCCCCGAGAACACCTTCGGATCCTCGATCGTCGCCTGGTACTGCAGCGTGTTGGCGTCGAGCGCGCTGTAGCGCTCGGTGACCTTCAGCGCGTCGCTGTGGTGGTTGCCGGCGCGATCGAACCACGTCTCTTCCATGTGGTCGGTGACGTCGATGACCAGCGTCTCGCCGTCCCAGCGGCCGATCGACCATCCCATCCACGCCGGCGCCGGGCTCTTCTCCTGGCTGTTCATGCGCACGATGCGGCTGGCGCTGGCGAACTCGTAGGTCATGAGCGACGTTGTCGGCCGACTGCACGATCTGGAACGGATACGGCATGTAGGTGGCGCGCGGGATCCCCGGCATGAAGCACTTGACCTCGGGATCGAGGGTCATCCAGCCGGCGCCGTTGGCCTTCTTCTTCTCGAGTGCCGCCGGCAGATACGGGATCGCGCCGCCCTCGACCACGCCGAGGCCCGGCGGGACGCTGAACGCGGCGCCCAGCGCGAAGACCGGGCCCTGCCGGGCGACGTGCGCTTCGAGGTCCCAGTTCGCGGTGTTGTTCGCCTGCCAGATGCCGCTGAGGTCGGGAGTGCCGTCGGGCGTGCGCGGCGCGCGGTAGGCTTGCGGCGCCGGGTCGGCGCACGCCGCCGCGGTCAGCGCCAGCAGCACGCCGGCGATGCTCGCGCGTCGGAGTCGCGTCGTCACCGTCACTGCCCCGGCTCGCTTTCGCTCGTTGGGATCGCGGCCGTCCTTCGGCGCCCCGGTTCCCGACGATCCCATGAACAGCGTGCGGCCGTCGGGGAAGGTGATGTCGCGGCCGTTGGCCCGCAGGCGCCCGTCCTTGGCCTTGTAGCCGGCGACGACGATGACGGTGCCGATCTTGATCGAGTCGCGCGTGATGCCGACGCGTTGCAGCGTGTTGGGCGTGCCGCCTTCGACCATCCAGGTCTCGTGGGTGCCCTTGGGCGTCGTGACGTCGATGTGGATCCACGCGTGCGGGTTGATCCACTCCACCTTGGTCACCGGTCCGCGCAGGGTGACCGGCGCGTTGGCGTCGAACTCGGCGGAGAACGCGTGGTGGGCCGCCAGCGACGCCGCCGGCGAGCAGGGCCAGCCCTGCCACGGCCGCGATCCAGAATCGTCGTGCCATCCCTTCCCTCCTCCGTCCTGGCGGCCACGCCGTCGCGCCGCCGCAGCGAGGGGAGCATAGCACTCCCCGATTCGCGCCCCGGAGGGCCGGGAACCGCGGCCCGGGCGCCGGCCTCTGGACTGGGTCCCGGCTTGGGCGACACTACGCCGCATGAGACACCTGCTCGCGCTGCTCGCAGCCGTTTCGGTGGTCGCCGGGTCGCTGGTCGTCGTCTCGATCGCGGCGCAATCGCCCCCCGCCGCCGCCGGCGCCGCGCCGGAGTGGAAGGTGCCGCGCACCCCCGACGGCCGCCCCGACCTGCAGGGCGTCTGGGGCAACAACAGCGTGACGCCGATGACGCGTCCGCGGCAGTGGAAGGACAAGGCGTCGCTCACCGACGCCGAAGTCGAGGAGCTGAAGCAGATGGCCGCCCGCTTCGTCGACCAGGGCGGCGATGCGATCTTCGGCAACTTCGTCCAGCAGATGCTCGACGCCCGCGACAAGGGCTCGTTCGCGCAGGTCTCCTACGACCCGAGCACCGGCAACTACAACCAGTTCTGGATGGCCGACCGCGAGTGGGACAACCGCACGTCGCTCGTCATCGACCCGCCCGACGGCCAGTTCCCGCCGCTCACGCCCGAGGCCGAAGCGCGGCGCGAGGCGGCGCGCACGGCGGTTCGGGCGCGCGGGCCGGCCGACGGCCCCGAGGACCGGCCGCTGTCGGAGCGCTGCATCTCCTACGGCGCGCCCCGCACCGGCGCCAACTACAACAGCTACGTGCAGATCATCCAGTCGCCGGCAGACTACGGTGCTCATGCAGGAGATGATCCACGACGCCCGCGTCGTGCCGATGACCGCGGGCCGCATCTGCCGGCGCACATCCGCCAGCTGCACGGCGATCCGCGCGGGCGCTGGGACGGCGACACGCTGGTGGTCGAGACCACCAACTACTTCAACGGCTTCCAGGGCTCGACGCCGGACGTGACGTTGACCGAGCGCTATACCCGCGTCAGCCCCGACTTCATCCACTGGGAGGTCACGGTGAGCGATCCGAAGACGTGGACCACGCCGTACACCTTCATGATCCGGCTGAAGAAGACCGACGCGCTCATCTACGAGTACGCCTGCCACGAAGGCAACTACGCGATGGAGGGCATCCTGGCGGGGGCCCGCGCCGAGGAAGCCAAGGCCGGCGCGCGGTCCGCGGCGCTGACGCGCGGGCGACGCGGCTACTTCGCGGCGCGCGATTTCCACGCCGCGAGCATCGCCGTCTCCTGCTCGCGGGTGATCACGTAGCGCGGCTGCGCGCGCAGCGCCTCGGGCACCGCCGCCGACGCCCGCCAGGCGATGGTGTCGCGGGCGGTGGTCAGCAGCGGCCGAAAGGTCAGCCCGGCGGCGCGCGCCTTGCGGGCGTCGATGCGCATGTGGCCGAGCTCGTCGCCCTCGGCCATCACCCACGGGATCGCTTCGGTCAGGCCGGCCGGCTGGCCGGCCGTCGGCGTCCGCAGCGGATAGCCTTGAGCCACGCGTAGTCCTCGATCCAGGTGTAGCGTCAGCGCCCCGGTGGCCAGCGGCCGCAGCCCGTCGACGAACTCGGCCACGGTCTGCGGCGTCGCCGGGCCGACGACGTTGAAGGTGCCGGTCGTCTCGCCGGCGACGAGCCGGATCATCCACTCGCACAGGTCGCGCACGTCGATGTACTGCACCCGGTCGCTGCGCCGGCCGGGCACCAGCACCTCGCCGCCGCGCGCCACCCGCACCGGCCAATAGGTGAAGCGATCCGAGGTGTCGCCGGGGCCGACGATGTAGCCGGGCCGGATGATCGAGCTCGCGGCCGGGACAGCCGTCGCGCACGACCTGCTCGCTGCGGGCCTTCAGCACGCCGTAGCTCGGCGGCTCCTGCGGCGGGCTGTCGACCATCGGCACCGGGCCGTCCTCGGGAATCTCGACGGTCCGGTAGGGCCAGAACACGCCGGTCGACGACACGTACATGTAGCGGCCGGTGGCGCCGTGAGCGCGCTCACCGCCTCGCGCGTCCAGGGCAGGTTGGTCGCCGTGTCGATCACCACGTCCCAGGTGCGGCCCTTCGAGGCCGCATAGGCGTCGGGCTGCGAGCGGTCGCCGCGCAGCGCCTCGACGCGGGCGTAGTCCCCGGCGTTCTGGTTGGGCGTCCGCCGGCCGCGGTTGAGCATCGCCACCTGGTGACCGCCGGCCAGCGCGGCGTGGACCAGGTGCGGGCCGAGGAAGCCGGTGCCGCCGAGCAGCAGGATGCGACGCGGCGTCTGCGCGGCAGCCGGCGCGCGCCGGCAGCACGCCGGCGGCGAGCGCGGCGGCGCCGATCTGGAGCACATCGCGTCGGGTGCGCATGCGGCGAGCGTAGCATCCGGCCCGGCGCGGGGATGAAGCCGGGACGCCGGCCGCAGCTAGACGAGCGGCTTCTCGTAGCGCCACACCTCGACCGGGAAATCGGGCCCGTGTCGTGACCGGCGGCTCGACAGCGTGGCCGTCGCGCCGCCAGCCGCACTTCTCGTAGAAGCGCGCGGCGCGGCGCGTTGCCGACCGCGCACGACAGCCACGCGGTCGCGACGCCGCGGCCGACCAGCCGCGCTTCGGCGTCGCGCATCAGCGTAGCGGCCGCGCCGGTGCCGCGGGCCACGCGCGGCGACGTAGAACTGGTAGAGCTCGTCGCCCTTCAACTGGTGGAAGCCGAGCGGCGGCCGATCGGGCCGATCACCCGCACCTCGGCCAACGCCGGCGCGAGCCGCGCGGTGAAGCTCTCGAGGGTGCGCAGCGCGACCAGCGCCGCCGGCACGATGGCCAGGTGCGCGTCGCGCCACCCGGCGTGCCACAGGGCGGCCAGCGCATCGAGCTCGGCGGGATCGGCGTCGCGCACGGTCAGATCGAGGTCAGTCGAGTCGGCCGCCGTCACGGCTCGATTCTATCGACCCCGGCTAGCATGGTCCCGATGAGCCGCCGTCCCGTCATTCCCGAAGAGATCGAAGAGCTTCGCGACCCGCTCTGGCGGCGCGAAGGCGCGCGCCAGGTGACCAGCGCCCGGCCGCCGAACAGTTCGTGGAGCAGGTCGGCTTTGCCGCCTCGCTGACCGATGCGCGACGGCCCGGGCCCTCGCTCTACGTCGCGGTATGCGGACGGCGCGACGCGGTGATGCCGCGCAACGTGCAGACCGATCACGAGGCGTCGCTGACCTGGCAGCTGAAGGACGAGATGGTGCGGCGCGGCCGGGTCTACTACGCCAAGCTGGCCCGCGGCCGGACGATGTTCCTGGCGCCGCGGATGATTCCGCACTTCCACGCCGTGTGGGGCGTCCGCCGCAAGGACGAAGCGGCGCGCCTCAGCCGGCACGCGCGGGCGATCCTGCGGGTGCTCCGCGCGGGAATGGGAGATGGGCACGCGGACCTGCGCGACGACTCGGGCGTCACCGATCGGGCGGCGTTCACCCGCGGGCCCTCGACGAGCTGCAGGCGGCGATGCTGGTGGTGCCGAGCGAGGTGCTCTATCGCCCGAACTTCACCTACATCTGGACGCTCGGCGTCGGCCGGTTCCCCGAGGCGCTGACCCGCCGGGTCGCGCGGCCGGTGGCGCTGCGCGAGATCGCGCGGGCTTTCCTGCGCCGGCCGGGCTGACCGTTCCGGGCGAGCTGGCCCGCGTGACCGGCCTGTCGCGGCCCGATGCCGGCCTGCGGCAACCGGGGCGCTGGTCGCCGAAGGCGTCGCGACGATGCGCGGCGCCAGGCACCTATCGCTACCTCGGCCCGCCGCCCGCGCCCGACCCGGCGCGCGACTCGACGCGTCGGCTGACCGCCCCCGCCGTCGCCAAGGGCGTATCATCCGCCCATGACCGGCCCGCCCCTCGGTCGCGCGCTCCCGGCGTCGGCGGCCGGCGCGTGGGCGCGGGGCTCGCCGTGGTGCTGGCCGGCGTCCTCGCCGCCGCGCTGTCGGCGCAGTGGTCGCGGATTCCGGAGGGACCAGGCGTGCCGCCGCGGTTCCGCCCGCCCGGCTACCACGACGTCGGCTTCACGCACTGCAAGGTGATGTACACGCAGCGTGCGGCGCGAGGCCAACGGCATGGGCTGGTCCACCGACTATCCGTTCGCCGGCATCAACCTGTTGACGCGGGTCAAGGAGCTGACCCGGACCCGGATCAGCACCGACGCCGACGGCGAGCCCAACTACTGGGTCGTCACGCCTCACCGACGACGCGCTGTTCCAGCTGCCCGTTCACGATGGCCACCGACGTCGGCACGCTGGCGTTCTCGCCCGAGGAAGCGGCGCGCCTGCGCGCCTATCTGCTCAAGGGCGGCTTCCTGTGGGTCGACGACTTCTGGGGCACGCGCGCCTGGCAGCAGTGGTCGGAGCAGATGCTGCAGGTGCTGCCGGAGCACCGCATCGTCGACGTCCCGGCCGATCATCCGATCCGTCACACGATGTTCAACGTCACCACCGTGCCGCAGGTGACGAGCATCAACTGGTGGCGGCGCAGCGGCGGCGACACGTCCGAGCGCGGCAGCGACAGCCCCACGGCCAACTTCCGCATGATCGCCGACGACGCCGGCCGCATCATGGTGCTGATGACGCACAACACCGACATCGGCGATTCCTGGGAGCGCGAGGGCGAGGATCGCGAGTTCTTCCTGCAGTTCTCGCCCGAGGGCTACGCCCTGGGCATCAACGTCGTGCTCTACGACCTGACCCACTGATGCGGCACCCACCGACCTGCTGGCCCTCGACCGACCGCGATGGCGGCGTCTTCAGGTTGCAGAATCGGGGCGATTCCGTGAAAGTTCCCTCGGTCATCCCGTTGTCGCCTACGGGATGACGGTCGAGAGGCCGAAACACGACATAGGCGATGCCCCCATCGACACGACAGGCCTGGCTCGGGATCGCGTGCTACGCGCTCTGGCTGCTGCTCTTCTCGAGCCTGCACCCCGGCCCGTTCGTCGACGAGAAGGTGCACCAGGCGGCGATCGTCGCGATCGCCGACGGCGCGTTCACGGCCCCCGACGTGCCGATGCTGCCCGGCTACCACTGGTTCGTCGCGGCAGCGACCATGCTGGTCACGCCGAGCCTTGCTGCCTCGCGGATCACGACCTTCGTCGTGAGCGCGGCGGCGCTGCTCATCTACTGCGGGATCCAACCGCCGGGCCGGAGCACGCCAAACCCGGTCCTCCTGGCCGCGTTCCTGCCGATCCTGTTCCCGTATACGAGCATGGTGTACACCGATGCGGTCGGTGTGTTCTTCCTGGTCGGCGCGCTGCAGGCGCATACCGCGGGGCGCCATGTCCCGGCGGCGATCGCCGGCCTCGCCGCCTGCTTCGTGCGCCAGTCCTCGGCGGTCTGGATCGGCTTCCTGATGGCGTGGAGCGCGTGGAACGTCTGGGATGGAATCCTGCGCGACGCGAGCTCGACTGCCCGCATCCGGATGTTGGCCCGCGGCCTCTTGCCGCGAATCGCCGGCCACCTCGTGGCGCTGGCCTTCCTGGCCGCGGCGCTGACCCTGCGGGCGGCGTCCTCGCGTCGCAGGTGCCGCTCAACGAGCCGGCCTTCAACGTCGGCAACTACTACACGCTGGCGTTCCTGGTGCTGCTCCTGTGGTTCCCGCTGTGGATCGCCGACGCCCCGGCCGCGATACGGGCGCTCCGGGCACGGATGGAGCAAGAGCCCGGGCGGGTGATCGCCGGCGCCGTGGTGATCGCCACGCTGGTCGTGGCGCTGACGGTAACCTTCAGCAACTGGCATCCGTGGAACCGCTACAACGCGTATCTCGCCAACCTCCCGCTGATCGCCATGGATCGATATCCGGTGGTCCGCGTCCTCGCCGTGATCTGCGTGATCGCGGCGGTGTGGCTGGTCACCCGACGCTGGAGCGCCGATCCGAATCGCCGGCTGCTGACGAGCCTCGCCGCCGTCACCCTGCTGTTCCTGTCGTTCCACTCGTCGGTCGACGTCCGTTATGCGATCGTGCCGTTCCTGCTGGCGGATTTCCTTCAGGACTACTCGCGCGTCGAAGTCCACCGGCTCACCGCCTGGTATGCCGGCATCTGCACCGTCGTGGCGGCGATGATCCTGACCAATACCGCGGGGTGGTGAGGGCGCGGACCTCGCAGCGCGGGTGACCGGCGGCCGACCAGGCCCCTGCCGAAATGCAAACAAGAGTCAGGCGGGGTCCAGAAAACTTAGCTTGGAATAGGTGACTTCGCTCAATCCACGAGACCTGGATATCATGGGTTGCGCCTATCGGCATGTGGTGCGGATCTTGCTATCCAGCTAAGGGGCACAACCGCGGGGCGTCGGAAGAGTCGGTCATCGAACGGGAGAGGCGATTTGTCGATCAGGATGCGCGTTTGTGTGGCGGCCATGCTCGCCGTGGCCATGGTGAGCGTCGTCGTTCGCGCCCAGGGCGGTGGCCCGGCGCCGATCCTCGTGGTGCTGAATGACAGCGCGCCCAATCCATTCGGCAGGGTCCTGCCGGAGATCCTCCGCGCCGAGGGCATCAACACCTTCGACACCGTGCAGCTCTCGGCGCTCGACGCGCCAACGCTGCAAGCGGCGGCGCTGGTCGTCCTCGCCGAGACGCCCCTGACCGATCCACAGGCCGCGCTCTTCACCGCCTACCTGGCCGGCGGAGGGCGACTGGTCGCGATGCGCCCCGACTCCAGGCTCAATGCGGTGCTCGGTATCGGCGCGGCCGCTGGCACGACCACCAATGGCTACGCGCTCATCAACCAGTCGGGACAGGGCGCCGGTCTGCAGGACGTGACGCTGCCGTTCAAGGGCGTGGCCAACCACTACGCCCTGGCCGGCGGCACCGCCCTGGCCGACCTCTACGCGTCGCGCACGCTCTCGGCGGGACGGCCGGCGGTCGTGCGCTTCAACAACACGGCCACGTGGTCGTTCGACCTGGCGCGCAGCACCGCCTACACGAGGCAAGGCGATCCGGCGTTCGCCGGTCTCGATCGCGACGGCGACCCCGGCTACGTGACCAGCGACATCTTCTTTCAGACCATCGACCTCGAGCGTATCCGCTTCCCCCACGCCGACATCCAGATGCGGCTCTTCAGCCGCGTGATCACCGACCTGCTCGTCGATAGCCAGCCGCTCCCGCGGCTGTGGTACTTCCCGGGGACCAACCGGACGCTGATGGTCGCCACGGCCGACGTCACACACTAACGATCCGGCGCACTACGCCGGCTTGCTCGGCGCCGTCGAGGGCGCCGGCGGCCGCATCAGCCTCAACCTGTCGCGGTTCTTCGACCCGGCCGGCAAGCCGGTCGCGACCTGGGCGGCGGACGGGCACGACCTGGGTTTCCATCCGTACTTCACGGTCGACGAAGATCCGGACGCCGACTTCACGGAGGGCTATACGCGGGTCGCCAACCACTTCGCAACGGCGATGCCGGGAATTGTTCCGGGCCCAACGGCACGTCACCACGCGGGCGAGTGGGCCGGCTGGATCGACCCGGTCGCCGTGATGCCCGGGTTCGGCGTGCGCATGAACCTCGACTACTACACGGCCGGTCCGGCGGTTTGGAATCCGACCGTGGACCAGCAGGCGCACGGCTACATCAATGGCACCGGCCTGCCGATGCGGTTCGTCACCACGACCGGCCAGGTATCGCCCGTCTACCAGCAGACCACCTCACTCAGCGTCGACCAGCTGGTCCAAGGCACTCACAGCGAGCATTTGGACCCCGCCGAAGCGCTGGCCGTCTCCCGCCAGCTCATCGACGACAGTCAGGCCGGTGGCTATTCGGCCATCGCCACCCAGTTCCAAGTCGATTTCTACCCATTCGACGAGGTCAAGCCGTGGGTCGACGGCACCCTGGCCTATGCCGCCGGGCAGCAGGTGCCGATCTGGACCGCCGAGCGGTGGCTGGAATTCACCGAGGCGCGGGCGGCGAGCACGATCACCAACTACTCGTGGAACGCCGGCACCGGCCTGCTCTCCTTCTCCCTCACCGTGCCGGCCGGGGCTGCCGCCCAGTCGCTGATGGTGCCGCCGGCCTTCGCCGGCAAGGTGCTGAGCAACGCGACGATCGACGGCACGACCGTGGTCCCGGCGGCGTTGGCCGTGAACGGACGGATCAGCCAGGTCATCCAGGTGGCTCCCGGCGCCGGTGGCGCCGCCCGCCAGGTCGTGCTGCGCTACGTGCTGGCCTCGTCGCTGCCCACGGTCTCGATCGCCGACGCCGCGGCGGTGGAGGGCAACAGCGGCACGTCCGTGGTCAGCTTGACCGTCAGCCTCTCGGCGCCGTCGGCCACCGACGTGATCATGGGGGTCGTCGCCAGCAACGGCACCGCCGCGGCCGGCCTCGACTATCAGCCGATCGCCAGCGGATTCGTCCTGATCCCGGCCAGCGCGACCAGCGCGCCGGTGCAGGTCACGATCATCGGCGACACCAACTACGAAGCCGATGAGACGGTGATCGTCACGCTGTCGAATCCGGTCGGCGCGACGCTCGCCGACGCCACCGGCGTCCTGACCATCCAGAACGACGAGCCGGTCATCGCCGTCGCCGACGCCTACGGGACGCCCTTCAACACGCCGCTGAACGTCGCCGCGCCGGGCGTGCTGGCCAACGACAACGCCATCGGCCAGCCCGGACTCGTCGCCGTGCTGGTGTCGACCACGCCGAACGGCTCGCTCACCCTCGGCGCCGACGGCGCCGTGTCCTACACGCCGAACCTCGGGTTCGCCGGCGTCGACAGCTTCACCTATCGCGGCGACACGTCGATCGGCACCGGCAACACCGTGACCGTGACGATCACCGTGGCCGAACCGACCGTGGTGCAGCCGCCGAGCGAGCTGCGCGCCTCGTCGATTGCCGGGAATATCGTGACCTTCCGCTGGAAAGCGCCGCCCATCGGGCCGCGGCCGGTGGGCTATGTGCTGGAGGGCGGCGTGGCGCCGGCCCAGCCGCTGGTGGCGCTGGCCACCGGACAGTCGGCTCCGATCTTCCAGGTGACGGCGCCGAACGGGTCGTTCTACGTGCGGATCCGGTCGCTCGGCATCGGCGGGCCCAGCGACGTCTCGAACGAAATCCTGATCCACGTCGGCGTGCCGGTGGCGCCGTCCGCACCGTCGGGCTTCCAGGCCACGGCCGTGGGCGACGGGGTGCACCTGGCCTGGACGCCGACCTTCGCCGGCGGCGCCCCCGACGCCTTCGTGCTCGATGTTGCCGGGTCGGCCTGCGGCGGCGATTCCCCTGCCGCTGCTCGAGCGCGTGTCGTTTGCCGGCGCGCCGGCCGGCACCTACACGCTGTCGCTGCGCGCCACCAACGGCGCCGGGACGAGCGGCCCGAGTGCGCCGGTGGCGATGACCGTGCCCGGGAGCTGCACCGGCCCGACCGGCCCGCCGACCAACCTGCTGGCCTACGTCTCGGCCGGCACGACCTTCGTGGTGTGGGATCCGCCGACCACTGGCGGGGCCGTACCAGCTACGTGATCTCGGTGCCCGGCATCGGCGGCTTCCCGCTGGCGCAGCGCACCATCAGCGGACCGCTGCCGGCCGGCAGCTACACGATCAACGTTCAGGCGGTCGGCCCGTGCGGCACGAGCGCGCCGGTGACGTTCACGCTGACCGTCCCGTAGAACGCTGACGGCGTGCCGCCGGTGCGTCTCACCGGCGGATCCGCCGCGCCGGCGCGGAGATCAGAACCTGAAGAGGCGTGTGGCCTTGATCGCCAGCGTGCGATTGACGAGCGCGGGGAACCCGCGCTCGCCGGTGTCGCGGCCGTCGCTGTAGACGACGAACAGCTCGCTGCCGCCGGTGTACTCCCAGCGCAGGCGGAGGCTCGAGCTCGTCGTCTGCTGGTCGACGTTGACCTGAACCAGGCTGCTGATCAGCATCCGCGCGCTCGGCGTCACGGTGAAGCGGGCGCTGACCAGGCGGGCGGTGAAGTCGCCGTACGGCAGCTGCACCCAGTTGAGCGTCACGCCCGGCTCGATCGAGAAGCGCGGCACCACGCCCCAGCGGCCGCTGTAGGTGAGCTCGGACTTGGTGCCGTCGTAGCAGCGTGCCGGTCGCCGCCGACAGCCGTCCCGAGACGCGGCGCTGCTGGCCGAGCGTGTAGCTGAGCGCGGCCGGTCGTGGCGGTGTAGCCGCCGGCCGGCACGACGACGCCGGGCGCGATGACGAACCGATCGGGCAGCCGCTCGAACTCGCGCGTGTACTCGGCCGACGCCTGATCGCTCGACTGGAAGTCGACGCGGAAGAGCCCGGCCGCCTCGCGGCTCTGCACCGTGGTCGGCCGCCGCATCGGTGACGTAGTCGAGGCTGCCCTGCCAGGTGAGCTTGCGGACGACGGCGCTGCGCCGCGGCCGCGGGCTGAAGCGCAGCTGGCCGAAGGTGCGCCGGACGTCGGTTCGCCGCACGAAGCCGACCTCGGGCCGGAAGTCGCCGTCGATGAGCATGTGCTCGGCGGCGGCGCCGTAGCGATCGTCGGTGTAGTCGAACCGTCCGCGGTAGCTGGTGCCGGTGACGGTCCGGGCAAGGCATCGGGCCCGCTGGTCAAGGCGTAGTAGCCGGTGAGGTTGATGCTCTTCAAGAACAGCAGCGTCGCGTCGGCGCCGACGCTGTAGCTGGCGTCGTGCCGGCCGGCGGCGACGCCTTCGATGCCGGGGCCGCGCCGGGTCGCGATCATCCCGACGTTGCTGCGGCGCAGCAGGTTGCGTTTGAGCCGCAACGCCGAGAAGTTGGTCGACACCGCCCGTGCCGCCGGCGCGTCGTCGGTCTGGATGTCGAGCGCGCCGATGCTGTATGGCCCGGCTCGACCAGTGAGCCGCGCCCCACCCAGCACCGGCACGGCCTGCCCCTGGCTCAGCCCGATCTGGCGGCTGAAGAACAGCAGCGGCACGTCGCCGGGGCTGTTGCCGGCCTGCACGCCGCCGAAGTCGAAGATGCCCTGGCCTTCGATGAAGAAGTCGCGCTTCTCGGGGAAGAAGACGCTGAAGCGCGTCAGGTTGATCTGCTGCAGATCCTCCTCGACCTGGGCGAAGTCGGTGCGCACGGTGGCGTCGAGGATCAGCCCGCGGGTCAGGCCGTACTTGAAGTCGAAGCCGGCGTTGGCCTCGCGTCGTCGTCGAAGCCGGCGTGCGGCCCGGCGCCGTCGTCGCCGACGCCACCGCGTAGGGCTTCAGCTCGAGGTTCTTCGACTCGGCCGGCGTCTCGAGGCCGACCATCGTCGCCGCCGAGGCCATCCGGCTGACGCCGCCGGTGCCGAGCGCCGCCGGCACCAGCGACAGGTACGAGAACTCGTTCTTCCACTTCACCAGCCGGCGCAGGTTGATGCCCCAGGTCTGCGGGCCGCTGCCGCGATAGCGGAGCGTCTTGAAGGGAATCGCGACCTCCATCGTCCAGCCCTGCTCGAAGCGGCGCGGTCTTGACCGTCCAGATGCCGTTCCACGCCGAGTTCTGCAGGTCGTCGGTCACCGTCATGTCGCGCAGCGCGCCGAGCGGATTGGTCTGGAACAGGTAGCCGTTGCGGCGGTCGTGGAAGGTGTCGATGACGAAGGTGACGTTCTCGTTGCCGAGGATGTTGCCGTTGTCGCGGCGCAGCTCGTTGGCGACCTCGCGCTCGGGATGGCTGTCCCAGCAGCGCGCGGCGATGTAGAGGTTGGCGCTCGTCGAACAGGATCCACGCCTCGGTCTTCTCGGTGGCCGGCCGTCCCTCCTGCGGCTCCTGCTGGATGAAATCGGTGAGCGGCGCCACGCGACCATAGACCGGCGTCGTCGAGCCGGCCGTCGACTTGGATGCGGCCCGTCGAGGCGAACGGCGCGTACGGTCACCTGATCGTCAGCAGGTCCGGTTCGACCAATGACGAAACTGTGATCGGTTGGGCGGTTGACGTCGGCGCGCCGGCGCCGAGCTGCAGTGCAGCGAGACCTACGACCACCGACCACCGGCCGGATGTTGAGCGACGGGACACGAGCATCGCGCAGGTATTCTCGCTGGAACCAGACCTGAGCGCGATTGGTGGATTGCAGGCCTCGTGTACGGCCCGAACTGGCCCCGCGATTGCACGTTTGCCCAGATGGGCGCCGTTTCCCCGCAGCGCTCGCATTAACGTGAGTAATCTGAAGGCATTCGTCAGGGGGATGGGTGGACAACATGCGTGAAACTCCTGCTCAAACGACAGTCGCTCGACACGTCGTCCTTGTGCTCGCGCTGACCGCGGCGTGGGCGGGGAGCGCCTCGGCTCAACCGGTCCCGCCGTTCGACGGCGCCGAGAGCTTCGTCGTGTTGGCGGATTCCACGGTGACGAACACGGGCGCCGTCGACCTTCGGCGGCGACATCGGCGTCGGCGCGGGCGGCTCGATCACTGGCGTGTTGCCGGCGATGCTCGCCGCCGGCAGCGCGCTACACAGCGGCGACGCCGTGGCCGCCCAGGCGCTCCAGAGTGCGGCAGGACCGTCTACACCGACCTGGCCGCCCGACGTGCGTCGTGGCGAACACCGACCAGCCGCTCGGCGCCACGCTCGCGACGTGGGACGCACTGCTTCACCGGCGACCTCACGGTCGGCGCTTCGCTGCAGCTCATCGGCGCGGGGCCGTGGATCATCCTGGTCAACGGCGCTCTGACCGTCGCTCCGGGCATAGCCATCACCGCCCCGATCGTGGCGCCCGACACGTGCGGCGGCTCGCCGGTCTATTGGCAGGCGCGTAACGCCGGCGCCTCCGTTCGCTGTATCGGATTGGCGCCGGCGCCGCGGTGGTCGGCAACATCCTCGCCGAAGGGCCGATGACTCTTGGCGACCGGTGCGATCGCTCGACGGCCGCGCTGTGTCGCTGGGCAATGCCGCCGGCACGCAACGGCGGCACGGTGACGCTCGACGACACGACGCGGTCGCGCCTGCAGCTACGGCCAGCCGCTGCCCACCCACACCGCGTTCAAGGTCACCGGCGGCGGCGGCATCAACGTGCCCAACGACCCGACGGTGACCGATCCGGACGCCACCGGCACCGGCTTCGCCAACTACGGCTTCAACGGCCAGCCCGGCGGCGCCGGCGCTCCGGCGACCGGCCACTTCAACTACGTCAACCACGTGGTCGCCGGCAACCTCCACGTCAACGGGCCGGTCACCGACGTCGACGTCGTGGCGCTGAACCCCGACGGCACGCCGCAGACGGCGCGCCTGTCGGGGACCTGCGACGGGTTCCTGCCGTCGTGCACGTTCAGTGTGCTCACCGAGGACAACGGCGAGCCGGCGGTCGACGACCGGTTCGGCGTCACGATTGTCTCGGCCGGCCAGGTCGTGGAGGCACGATCGCTGCGGCGTGGTCCGCAACGGCAACATCCAGTTCCATTCGGCCACGCTGACCACCACCGTCAACGCCGCCGACGGTCGGCATCGGCCAGACGATGCGGTTGCGCGCCCGGCTGCGCCGCGACAAGACCGGCACACCGGCCGACGCCTACGTCGTGCTGCGGCTGCCGACGGCCAGTTGCTGTCGTGGACCGGCGGCGGCCTGGTGGCCGGATGGTGCCCCTGGCCCGCAACTTCGTGCCGATGGATCTCGACGCCGAGATCCTCGCCCTGCAGATACCGCCGGGCACGCCGCCCGGCGTCTACAACTGGCTCTCGGCGTTGACCCAGGCCGGCACCCTGGATCTTCTCACCGGCATCGCGGAGCGTGCCGTGACCGTCACTCCGTAGCGATACCGACCGTGACGACGGCGGTGGAGCGCTGAACCAGCGCGTCGACCGGTCGCTGGGCCAGCGCCGGCACCGCGTCGCCGGCTTGTCAGGACCAGGTCGCAGTTTCCGAAACCAATCGGCCGGCCCGCCGTCTACATTGGAGAGATGACGACGACGGCTCTCCGTCTGGATCGTGGCGACGGCCGTGCTGGGTCTGAGTGGCTGCAGCAGCAGCCGGCAGCCCACCGGCCCAACCGCGGCGCTCGACGAGGAGTTCACGCTCGCGCCCGGCGGGCGGATACGGATAAGCGGCACGTCGATCAGCCTGCAGTTCCAGCAGGTCGACCGCGACTCGCGCTGCCCCGCCGATGCGATCTGCGTGCTCGGCGGCGATGCCGTGGTCCGCATCGGGGTGGAGGAAACCGGTCGCGTCAGCGGCTACGAGCTCCACACCGGCACGATGGCGCCGGTCCGACACGACGATCTGGTGATCGCCCTGATCGCGTTGGCGCCGTATCCGTTCAGCGCCCGGCCGATCGCGCCGAGCGACTACCGCGCCACGCTGCGGGTCACCCGCTAACGGCGCGCCAGCGCGGCGCTTGCGCCGCCCGCGCGCGACCTCGGTCGCCAACGCCTCCAGGCGCGGCTCCCACATGCGGCGGAACCGGTGCAGCCAGGTGTCGAGTTCCTGGAGCCCGTGCCGCCTCCACGGCGTAGAGACGGCGCGCGCCGTCGGGCCGAACCGAGGCGAAGCCGCTCTCGCGCAGCACTTTCAGATGCTGCGACACCGCCGGCTGCGTGATGCCGAACTCGCGCTGGATCACCTCGACGACGCGGCCCGACGCGCGCTTCGCCGTCGGCGAGCACTTCGAGGATGCGGCGGCGTACCGGATCGCGCAGGACGTCGAAGGCGTGCATCGGCGTCGGCCGCTCAGCCGCCGGTGTAGAACGCCGTCGTGCGCGCCGGCCGACGCTCGGGCCGCTGCGGCCGGCGTGCCGGCGGCAATCGACGCGTCGGCCCACGACTCGCTGCTGGCGTGGACGAAGGCCTTGCCTTCGTCCGACGCGCCCCACGCCGCGGCGCGCGCCGGATCGACCGCGGGAGCCGCCGGTGAGGTGCTCGGCCAGCCCCATCAGCCCCATGTCCCAGCCGACGCCGACCGCACCCGGACCGAACTGGTCCCAGAACGCGTCGTCCACGTGGGCGACGTGCTCGAGCTCGAGGTCGGTGGCGTCGCCCGCCGGCGTCAGCGTGACCGTCAGCCAGCTCACCGACCCGCCGTGTTCCCAGGTGACGGCCAACGCGCGCGGCGGATCGCACCGCGTGATCGTGCCGCCGGCGTTGCCGGTGAACTGGTAGCGCCCGCCGAGGCGCAGCTCGCCGGTGATCGGCAGGAACCAGCGCGGGATGCGTTCGGGATTGGTGAGCGCGTCCCACACCTCGTCGGCCGCGCCGGCATAGCGGCGTCGCGCCACCACCGACCCGCGCCGGCCGCCCGTCCTGATCCCGCGTGCCGACGACGCGTGAGACCGCGCCGACCATCTTCGCCACGTCCATGTCCGTGTGCCTTTCCGCCGACCAGACGGTCGGCCCGGGGCATCATGCCAGTCAGCGCTTATATAAGTCAATACTGATATTCTGTCGTGGCGCGCATGGACGACGCGCCGAATGCGCGATGGACCGGGAGAGATGAGTACGACAAGAAACACGTATTGGACATGAGACAGCTGTCTCTATTCAATATCGTCATGAACAACGCCGACATCGCGTGGATGCTGGTCGCCACCGCGCTCGTGCTCCTGATGACGCCGGCGCTCGGCTTCTTCTACGGCGGGATGGTGCGCTCGAAGAACGCCCTCAACACGATGATGATGAGCTTCGTCGCGCTGGGCCCGGTGGCGGTGGCGTGGGCGCTGCTCGGCTACTCGGTGGCCTTCGCGCCGGGCGGCCCGTTCGTCGGCTCGCTTGCCTTCGCCGGGCTGCGCGGGGTCGGGCTCGAGGCGCAGGGCTCGATTCCGCACCTGCTCTTCATGGCGTTCCAGGGCACGTTCGCCATCATCACCGCGGCCCTCATCTCCGGCGCGATCGTCGAGCGGCTGCGGTTCGGCACCTACATCGCGTTCGTCGTGGCGTGGATGCTGCTGGTCTATGCGCCGGTGGCGCACTGGGTGTGGGGCGGGGGCTTCCTGGCCACGGCCGGCGCCCTCGATTTCGCCGGCGGCGCGGTGGTGCACGTCAACGCGGCGGCGGCGGCGCTGGTGGCGGCGCTGGTCGTCGGCCCGCGCAAGGACTACGGCCGCCACGCCATCCTGCCGCACAACGTGCCGTTCACGCTGCTCGGCGCCGGCGTGCTGTGGTTCGGCTGGTTCGGCTTCAACGCCGGCAGCGCCCTGGCGGCGTCGCCGACGGCGGCGCTGGCCTTCACCAACACCCTGCTCGCCCCGGCCGCGACGCTGGCGACGTGGACGCTGATCGACCTGGCCCGCGGCGGCCGCGTCACCGCCATCGGCGCCGCCACGGCCATCGTCGTCGGGCTGGTGGTCATCACCCCGGCCGCCGGCTACGTCGGGCCGGCCGCCGCGCTCGCCATCGGCGCCCTCGGGGCCGTGCCGAGCTACCTCGCGCTCATCTACCGGGCGCGCACCAAGCTCGACGACTCCCTCGACGTCGTCGCCGCCCACGGCACCGGCGGCGCGACCGGCGCCGCTGCTCACCGGCGTCTTCGCCGACCCGGCCTGGAGCGGCGGGCCGAGCGGCCTGCTGGCCGGCAACCCGGGCCAGGTCGCCGTGCAGCTCTACAGCGTGATCGTGGTCATCGCCTACAGCGGCGTCGCCACCTTCGCGATCCTGAAGCTGGTCGGTCTGGCGCTGCCGCTGCGCATCAGCGGTCGCAGCGAGGGCGTGGGCCTCGACGTCGCCGAGCACGGCGAAGAGGCCTACACGACCGGCGACGGCGCCATCCTGGTGTCGCCGGGCGACGCCGCCACGGCGCGGCGGCTGAGCGACGTCGTCGCCGCTCCAGAACGGCGGCCATCTGTGAAGCTCATCGTCGCCATCATCCGGCCGGAACGACTGAGCGAGGTGCTCGAGGCGCTGTTCCATGCCGAGGTGCGCGGCCTGACGATCAGCCGCGTGCAGGGACACGGCGGCGAGATGGAGCACGTCGAGAACTACCGCGGCACGACGGTGAAGATGGCCCTGGCCGAGAAGGTGCGGCTGGAAATCGGCGTCTCCAACCACTTCGTGCAGCCGACCGTCGACGCCATTCTCGACGCGGCGCGCACCGGCGAGGTCGGCGACGGGAAGATCCTGGTGCTGCCGATCGAGAAGATCTACCGCATCCGCACCGGCGAACAGGACCAGGACGCGGTGACGCCGGTGCCGCACGCTTGACGCATCTCTGTTTCGAATCGTTGGCATCGATACATTGCGCTTTTCATATGTGTTGTCGTCCTCTCTAATGAGGGCCCGAGTGGAGATACGCGATGGCGAAGCACTCAGCGGAGGACGATCAGGGCGACCAGCGTCGCCCTGGCTCGCCACGCCGAGGCGTAGCGCGAATGCTTCCGATGGCGCGGAGGCGGGTCTGTACCGCGCCTCCGACGAGCACGACGCCTGCGGCGTCGGCTTCGTCGCCGACATCAAGGGCCGTCGCTCGCCGTCCATCGTCCGCGACGCGCTGACCCTCCTCGTCAACCTCGAACACCGCGGCGCCTCGGGCTCCGACCCCGACACCGGCGACGGCGCCGGCATCCTGGTGCAGATGCCCGACCGGTTCCTGCGTGGCGTCGCCGGCCTGCCCTTGCCGCCGGCCGGCGCCTACGGCGCCGGGCTGGTGTTCCTGCCCCACGAGGCCGAGGCGCGAGCGCTGCTGCGCGGGATGGTCGAACGCATCGCCGGCGAGGAGGGCCACCCGGTGCTCGGCTGGCGCCCGGTGCCGACCAATCTCGCCGCCATCGGCAGGAACGCCGCCGCGGTCGCCCCGGTCTTCGAACAGGTGTTCGTCGGCCGCGCCGCGGCGCTCGACGGACCCGACGCCGCCGCGCGCTTCGAGCGCGCGCTCTACGTGATCCGCAAGCGCGTCGAGCAGGTGGTGCAGGATACGCGTGCCGGCCCACGCCCGCCGCGCCTTCTACGTCGTCAGCCTGTCGGCCCAGACGCTCACCTACAAGGGCATGCTCACGGCCTCGCAGCTCGGGGCGATGTTCCCCGACCTGGCGCACCCGGACTTCGAGTCGGCGCTGGCCCTGGTGCACCAGCGCTTCTCGACCAACACGTTCCCGTCGTGGCCGCTGGCCCACCCCTACCGCTACGTCGCCCACAACGGCGAGATCAACACCCTGCAGGGCAACGTCAACTGGATGCGGGCGCGCGAGGGGCTGCTCCGCTCGAGCGTCTTCGGCGCCGATCTGGCCAAGGTGCTGCCGGTCATCACGCCCGGCGGCAGCGACACCGCGTCGTTCGACAACGTGCTCGAGTTCCTGGTCATGGCCGGACGCTCGCTGCCGCACGCCGTGCTGATGATGATCCCCGAGCCGTGGGGCGGCAATCCCGGCGATGGATCCGGCGGTGCGCGCCTTCTACGAGTACCACTCGTCGCTGATGGAGCCGTGGGACGGGCCGGCGTCGATCGCCTTCACCGACGGCACGCGCATCGGCGCGGTGCTCGACCGCAACGGCCTGCGCCCGTCGCGCTACTGCATCACCACCGACGACCGCGTCATCCTCGCCTCCGAGGCCGGCGTGCTCGACGTGCCGCCCGACCAGATCGTGCTGAAGGACCGGTTGCGGCCGGGCAAGATGCTGCTCATCGACACCGCCGCCGGCCGGATCGTCTCCGACGACGAGCTGAAGCGCGACCTCGCCGCCGAGCAGCCCGTACGCCGACTGGCTGGCGACCGCACCTCGTCGACATCGAGCAGCTGCCCAGCGCCTACGCCGAGCGGCCCGATCACCAGACCGTGCTGCGCCGGCAGCAGGCGTTCGGCTACACCCACGAGGACCTGCGGCTGATCCTCACGCCGATGGCGCTCGCCGGCGAAGAGCCGATCGGCTCGATGGGCTCGGATACGGCACTGGCGGTGCTGTCGGATCGCCCGCGCCTGCTCTACGACTACTTCGCGCAGCTGTTCGCGCAGGTCACCAACCCGCCGCTCGACGCGATCCGCGAGGAGCTGGTCACGTCGATGGCGTCGACGATCGGGCCCGAGGGCAACCTGCTCGAGGCGGCGCCCGAGGCCTGCCGCCAGATCAAGATCGAGTACCCGATTCTCCACAACGACCAGGTGGCGAAGCTGCGCCACCTGCCGCCCGGATCGCCGTTCCGCTCGACCACGCTGCCGCTCCACTACAGCCCCGACGAGGACGGCCCGGGGCTGGAACGGGCGATGGCGGCGTTGTGTCGCAAGGCCAGCCAGGCGGTGGACGCCGGCTACGGCATCCTCATCCTCTCGGACCGCGGCGTCGACGCCGGACATGCGCCGATCCCGAGCCTGCTGGCGACGGCGGGCGTGCACCATCACCTGGTGCGCGAAGGGGCGCGGACCAAGTGCGGCCTGCTGGTCGAATCGGGCGACGCGCGCGAGGTGCACCACGTGGCGCTGCTGCTCGCCTACGGCGCCGGCGCGGTCAATCCGTACCTGGCCTTCGAGAGCCTCCACGACCTGCTGCGCCAGGGCCTGCTGCCCGGGGTGACGCACGACCAGGCGGTGTTGCGCTACATCAAGGCGCTGAACAAAGGCGTGCTCAAGGTGATGTCGAAGATGGGCATCTCGACGCTGCAGAGCTACTGCGGCGCCCAGATCTTCGAGGCGGTCGGCCTCGACCACGCCTTCGTCGACCGCTACTTCACCGGCACGGCGTCGCGGCTCGGCGGCGTCGGCCTGCCGGCGATCTCCGAGGAGGTGCGGCGACGGCACGCCCGGGCGTTCGGGCCGCGGCCGGCCGGCCCGGCCGAACTGGAGAGCGGCGGCGAGTACCAGTGGCGGCGCGACGGCGAGATCCACCTCTTCAACCCCGAGACGGTGTTCAAGCTGCAGCACGCCACGCGCAGCGGCCAGTACGACATCTTCAAGCAGTACACGCGGCTGGTCGACGATCAGAGCCAGAAGCGCTCCACGCTGCGCGGCCTGTTCCGCCTCGCGCCGCTCGGCCCGGCAGTTCCGCTCGACGAGGTGGAGCCGGTGGCGGCCATCCTGCCCCGGTTCTCCACCGGCGCCATGTCGTACGGCTCGATCAGCCAGGAAGCCCACGAGACGCTGGCCATCGCCATGAACCGCATGGGCGCCCGGTCGAACACCGGCGAAGGCGGCGAGGATCCGGCGCGCAACGTGCCGGATGCCAACGGCGACTCGCGGCGCAGCGCCATCAAGCAGGTGGCGTCGGGCCGCTTCGGCGTGACCAGCGAGTACCTGGTCAGCGCCGACGACCTGCAGATCAAGATGGCCCAGGGCGCCAAGCCCGGTGAAGGCGGTCAGCTGCCCGGCCACAAGGTGTATCCGTGGATCGCCGCGGTGCGGCACTCGACCCCCGGCGTCGGCCTGATCTCACCGCCACCGCACCACGACATCTACTCGATCGAGGATCTGGCGCAGCTGATCTTCGACCTGAAGAACGCCAACCCGGCGGCCCGCGTGCACGTCAAGCTGGTCGCCGAGTCGGGCGTCGGCACGGTCGCCGCCGGGGTCTCGAAAGCCCACGCCGACGTGGTCCTCATCTCGGGCCACGACGGCGGCACCGGCGCCTCGCCCCTCACCAGCCTGAAGCACGCCGGCGTGCCCTGGGAGCTCGGCCTGGCCGAGACGCAGCAGGTGCTGCTGCGCAACCAGCTGCGCGACCGCATCGTCGTCCAGGTCGACGGCCAGCTCAAGACCGGCCGCGACGTGGTGGTGGCGGCGCTGCTCGGCGCCGAGGAGTTCGGGTTCGCCACCGCGCCGCTGGTGGTGATGGGCTGCGTGATGATGCGCGTCTGTCACCTCAACACCTGTCCGGTCGGCATCGCCACCCAGGATCCCGAGCTGCGCAAGACCTTCAGCGGCAAGCCGGAGTTCGTGCAGACGTTCTTCCGCTTCATCGCCGAGGAAGTGCGCGAGCTGATGGCGGCACTGGGTGTCCGCTCGATCGACGAGCTGGTCGGCCGCACCGACGGCCTCGACATCGAGCCGGCCACCGACCACTGGAAGGCCGCCGGGCTCGACCTGACCCCGCTCCTGCACCAGCCGCCGGTCGCCGCCGGCGGCCGCGCGGCGAGCGACGCAGAAGCAGGACGCCGGGCTGGACCGGGTGCTCGATCGCACCCTGATCGCCAGCGCCGCCGCGGCGCTCGACTGCCAGACCCCGGTCGAGATCGCGCTGCCGATCCGCAACACCGATCGGACCACCGGGACGCTGCTCGGCTACGAGGTGACGAGGCGTTACGGCGGGGCCGGGCTGCCCGACGACACGATTCGCGTCGGCTTCACCGGCTCGGCGGGCCAGAGCTTCGGCGCCTTTCTGCCGCGCGGCATCACCCTGGCGCTCGAAGGCGACGCCAACGACTACGTGGCCAAGGGCCTCTCGGGCGGCCGGGTCGTCGTGCGGCCGCCGCGCCACGCCCGGTTCGTCGCCGAGGAGAGCGTCATCATCGGCAACGTCTCGCTCTACGGCGCCACCAGCGGCGAGGCCTTCGTGCGCGGCGTCGCCGGCGAGCGCTTCGCGGTCCGCAACAGCGGCGCACGGGCGGTCGTCGAGGGCGTCGGCGACCACGGCTGCGAGTACATGACCGGCGGACGGGTCGTCGTCCTCGGCCGGACCGGCCGCAACTTCGCCGCCGGGATGAGCGGCGGCCTCGCCTACGTCCTCGACCTCGACGGCGGATTCGCCAGCCGCTGCAACGTGGCGATGGTCGATCTCGAGCCGCTGGAGGACGACGACGAGGTGGCGCTGCTGCACGAGCTGCTGGCGCGGCACGCCGTCCTGACCGGCAGTCCGGTGGCGGCGCGGGTGCTCGACGGCTGGCCGGCGATGCTGCCGCGCTTCGTGGCGGTGGTGCCGCGCGACTTCAAGCGGGTGCGGGCGGCCGAGGCCAAGGCCCGCGCCGAGGCGCGCCAGCCGGCGTTCAGCGATCTGGTCGGAGCCTAGTCGCGTCATGGGCAAGCCGACTGGATTCGTCGAGTTCGCGCGGGTCAAGCCGCATGCCCGGCCGGTGGCCGAGCGCGTGCACGACTACCGCCATGTCTACCAGGGCTACCCGGCCGAGGAGCTGGCGCGCCAGGCCGCGCGCTGCATGGACTGCGGCGTGCCGTTCTGCCATCAGGGATGCCCGCTCGGCAACCTCATCCCCGACTGGAACGACCTGGTCTACCGCGACTCGTGGCCGGCGGCGATCGAGCGGCTGCACCAGACCAACAACTTCCCCGAGTTCACCGGGCTGCTGTGCCCGGCGCCGTGCGAAGGGTCGTGCGTGCTCGGCATCAACAAGGACCCGGTGACGATCAAGTCGATCGAGCTGGCGATCGTCGAGCGCGCGTTCGACGAAGGCTGGATCGGTGCCCGAAGCGCCCAAGACGCGCACCTGGAAGAAGGTGGCGTCATCGGCTCGGGCCCGGCCGGTCTCGCCGCCGGCGGCGCAGCTCAACCGCGCCGGCCACAGCGTGACCGTGTTCGAGAAGAGCGACCGCATCGGCGGGCTGCTGCGCTACGGCATCCCCGAGTTCAAGATGGAGAAGCGGGTGCTCGATCGCCGGCTCGATCTGCTGGCGGCCGAAGGCGTCGTCTTCCGGCCTGGCGTCCACGCCGGCGTCGATCTGCCGGCCGGCGACCTGCGCCGCGACTTCGACGCGGTGCTGCTGGCCGGCGGCGCCGGCCAGCCGCGCGATCTCCACGGTACCGGGCCGCCAGCTGGCCGGCGTGCACTTCGCCATGGACTTCCTCACCGCAGCAGAACCGCCGCTGTGCCGGCGACGCCGTCGACGAGGCCGGCGGCGATCTCGGCCGCCGGACAAGCACGTCGTGATCATCGGCGGCGGCGACACCGGCGCCGACTGTCTGGGCACGGTGCACCGCCAGGGCGCGCGGTCGGTCGCCCAGCTGGAGCTGCTGCCGGCGCCGCCGGCCGAGCGCGCCGGCCGACAACCCGTGGCCGACCTGGCCGCAGGTGTTCCGCACCTCGTCGGCACACGAGGAGGGCGGCGATCGCCTCTACGCGGTGACGACGACGCACTTCAGCGGCGACCCGGCCGGCCGGGTCCGCGCCCTGCACGGCCAGCGTGTGGTCAAGGTGGTCGCCGACGGCCGGGTCGGCTTCGAACCGGTGCCCGGATCGGCGTTCGTGATGCCGGCCGGATCTGGTGCTGCTGGCCATGGGGTTCACCGGGGCGGCGCCGAGCCTCCTGCTCGACGGCCTCGACGTGCGCATGACCGAGCGCGGCACGGTGTGGCGCGACGACCGCTGGATGACCAGCGTGCCCGGCGTCTTCGCCGCCGGCGACATGCAGCGCGGCCAGTCGCTGATCGTCTGGGCGATCGCCGACGGCCGCAATGCCGCCGCCGCCGTCGACGCCTATCTGGCGCGGCGTAGCGGAGACGGCGAACGCCGTCAGGCCCGGGCCGCGGCCTCGAAGGCCTCGACCGCGGCCCGGATGGCCGAGCGGCGCGTGGCGTCGGTGCGCCACACCGCGTAGACCTGGCGCCGCAGCGTCGGCATCGACCGCACGATCACCACCCCAGGCGGCACGGCGCCGCGCCCGAGGCGGGGAATCACCGCCGCGCCGAGGCCGGCGCCGACCAGCGCCAGCTGCGTGGCGTACTCCGAGGCGGTGTGGGCGACCCGCGGCTCGTGGCCGCGGCGGCGCAGCGTGTGCAGCAGCCAGTCATGACAGATCGACCCCTCGAGCCAGGTGATCCACGGCTCGCCGACCAGATCGTCGAGCTTGACCGTGCGCGCCCTGGCCAGGCGGTGCCCGGCGGGCAGCGCGATGTCGGCGACGTCGTCCATCAGCGCCGCCTTGCTCAGCCCTCGGGCAGCGCGATTGGCGCGTTCTCCCAGTCCTGCGCGATCGCCAGATCGACGTCGCGCCGGACGCAGCAGCGCCACGCCGTCGACCGGTTCGAGCTCGCGCAGCACCGCGGTGAGCTGCGGGTGGCCTGGCGCAGCGACGCGAGCGCCGCCGGGGCCAGCCCGCGCATGCTGGTCGCGAACGCGGCGATGGTCAGCTGGCCGCTCACCGTGTCGCGGGCGGCCTCGAGATCGGCTTCGGCCTTCTCGAGCAGGCACAGCACCTGCTCGGCGTGCGCGACCAGCAGCCGGCCCGAATCGGTGAGCCGCACCCCGCGGCCCTGCTTCTCGAGCAGCGGACGGCCGACCTCGCGTTCGAGCTTGGCCAACTGCTGCGACACCGCCGACGTGGTGACGTGCAGCGTGTCGGCCGCCGCCAGAATCGACCCCTGGGCGGCGACGGCGTGGAGGGCGCGCAGGCGATCGACGTTCAACATGTAAGAGATTCTACATCAGACACCGCAGAACAATTCACTTGTGCTAATTAGTCAGGTGCGTCATCGTGAGCCACATGTCGCGCTCGGACCTGGACGATCTGGCGTTGCTCGTGGTGCCCGGCGCGATCTGGGGCGCGTCGTTTCTGTTCATCGCCGAGGGGCTCGACGCCATGGCGCCCTTCGGCGTGACGTTCGTGCGCCTGCTCATCGGCTTCCTCACGCTGTCGGTCATCCCGGCGGCGCGCCGGCCGCTGGCGCCCGGCGACGGCTGGCCGATGGCCGCCCTCAGCGTCATCTGGCTGGCCTTCCCGCTCACCATGTTCCCGTTCGCCGAGCAGCGCGTGTCTTCGGCGCTGGCCGGGATGCTCAACGGCTCGACCGCGATCATCGCCGCGATCGTCGCCGGCGTGCTTGCCCGACAGTGGCCGGAGCGGGCGGTGCTCACCGGCCTGCTGGTCGGCGTCGCCGGCATCGTGCTGATGGCGATCCCGTCGATCGACGGGGCGAGCAGCGCCGCCGGCATCGCCATGGTCGTGGCCGCGGTCACCTCCTACGGCGTCTCTATCAACCTGGCGCGGCCGCTCCAGATGCGCAGCGGCGCGCTGCCGGTGGTCTGGCGCACGCTCGGCGTGGCGGCGCTCATCACCGCGCCGCTCGGCTTGCCAGCGGTGCTCGACGCCCAGTGGACGACGCGGTCGCTGCTGTCGATGCTCGCCCTCGGCGCCTTCGGCACCGCCATCGCCAACGTGATCATGACGGTGGCCACCGGCCGTCTGGGCGCCACCCGGGCCTCGGCCACCGTGTTCCTCATCCCGGTGGTGGCGCTGGTGCTGGGCGTGATGATCCGCGGCGAACACGTGGCGCCGCTATCGGTCGTCGGCGCGGCCGTGTGTCTCGCCGGCGCCTGGCTGATTCGCCCGCGGCCGGCCATCGCCCGCGCCGCCCCTGCCCCGGCCGCGCCCGCCTGCCTCGAGCCGGCCGGCCGCTGAGGCCGCGCCCGGCGCGCCCTTGACCGCCGAGGGCCATTCCGGTAAATCGTCGCTTCTCCCTCCGAGGAGCGCTTCATGCCCGGAGTGTCCGCGGTGCGTTCGCGGTCGGCGGTGGCCCTGGTCGTCGCGCTGGCCGTGCTGGCCGTGGCCTGCCGGCCGGCGGAATCCGACCCCTCGGCCGCCAACACCACCGACCCGCAGTGGATTCATCGCAACGACCCGCGCGCCGACGTGGCGGTGGTGTTCGTGCACGGCATTTTCGGCGATACGGTCGGGACGTGGACGGCCGACGGGCGCCCGAGCATGTTCGATCTGCTCCACGACAATCCGGCCGTCGGGCCGAAGGTGGACATGTTCGCGTTCGGCTACACGTCGAACATGTTCGCAGCCGGCTCGCTCAGCATCCAGGAAGCCGCCAACAGCCTGCACGGCCGGCTGCAACTCGAGCGGATTCTCGACTACCCCGCCGTCGTCTTCGTGGCCCACAGCATGGGCGGCCTGGTCGTCCTGCGCGAGCTGCTCACGCACCGGGAAGACCTGCTGCCGCGGGTCCGCGGACTGGTCTTCTATGCGACACCGCAGGAGGGATCGCAGATCACCCGGATCGCCCGCCACGTCGCCAACAATCCGGCCATCGCCGAGATGCTGCCCGGCGACCAGAACCTGTCGCTGCAGCAGCTCGACAACGAATGGAAGGCCCTGCCGGCCCGGCCGCCGGTCCGCTGCGCCTACGAGAAGCGGCCGACCCGGGACGTCATGGTGGTGCAGGTGATGAGCGCGACGCGATTCTGCGACGGCACACCGGTGGCCATCGACGCCGACCACCTGCAGATCGTCAAGCCGGATCGGCCGGCCCACGACTCGGTGATGGTGCTCGTGAACGCGCTCAACGAGTTCGCGCTCGGCGCCGAGCTCCGCGCCGTGCTCGACACGCCCGACTTCGTGCCCGAACGCGACTACGTGGTGTTCACGATGACCGATCCGTTCGGCCGATCAGTGGCCCGGCTGAACAACACCGGCGGTTCGGCGCTGCGCTACACCATCGGACCGCCGTCGGACGGCAAGCTGTTCGTGTGGCCCGACGACACGCCGAGGACCCTGCCGGCCGGCGGACGCGAGCTGCTGCGGTTCGGCCTCGGCTTCGGGGCGACGGCCACCGAGTACCGCCTGACCCTCACGTCGGATGTCAGCGACAGCCGGGTCGTCGTGGTCAGGGTGCCCGACCTGGCGGCGATGATGGCGCAGCAGGTGCGGCTGGCCGAGAACGTGTCCCGCGATCTCGGCGCGCTGCTCGCCAGTCCGTCCACCGGCGCGACGTTCACGGCGGCGGCGGCCGATGATGCGGCAGTGCCCGAGGCGGTCACGCGCGCCGCCCGGGACAGCGTCGTCCGACACGCCGGCGATCTGCCCGAGAGTGCGGCCTGGGTCGTGACCGCCAATCTCATGGACGCGGCGAACTGGCACGGCCTGGCAATCCGCGCCTTGCGGCATGCCGAGCAGGCGTCGCCGGCCACGGCCCGTGCCCCCGGCGTGCAGCAGCTGGCCGGCGCGGTCGCGGCGCGGTCGGGCGAGACTCGCATCTTCGCGTCGGCGCCCACCGTCCTTCCTTCGGCACCGCTTGCCGAGCGGCCGCAGCCGCTGACCGACGCCCGCGCGGCTGGCCCGGCTGGAGAACTGGCGCGGCTGATGCAGAACGTGCCGGCGCTCAAAGCGCAAGGACTGAGCCTGCAGGGCGACCTGCAACGCTCACGCGGCGACGCCACCGGCGCACGGCGGACCTACACCGAAGCGGCGGCGATCCGGCCGTCGCCGTCGATCAACGCGCGCCTGTCGGCCGTGACCGCTCCGGGCACGCCCGCAAACGGGCGCGTCGTGCCCAAGAGCCGCATCCCGCCCGGCGCGGTCGTCGTCCCGAAGAAGCAGCCATAGTCGGAGCCGACCCGTCCGAACCGGCTACAGGCGGCGCACGACCAGCAGGGTGATGTCGTCGAACTGCGGCGCGTCGCCGGCAAAGGCGTCGATCGCGGCGACGATGCGATCGGCCAGCACGTCAGCCGATTGGCCCGCGGCGTCGCGCACCACCGCCTGAAGCCGCTCTTCGCCGAACTCCTCGCCGCCCCCGTCCTGCGCTTCGGTCACGCCGTCCGAGTAGAGGAGCACCTGCTCGCCGCGGCCGATGACGAGTTCGGTCTCGGTGTAGGGCGCACCGTCGGGCAGCAGGCCGAGCGGCAGGCCGGTCGAGCGCAACGACCGCCAGGTGCCGCCGGCCTCGTGCAGCAGGTTGTCGACGTGGCCGGCACTGAGGAACCGCCCCTGCCCGGTCGCCGGGTCGAAATCCAGGAGCGCGGCGGTCACGTATTTTTCCGGCGCGGTGGCGGCGAAGAGCAGGTCGCTGGCGTCGGCTGGCGAGCGCGGTCAGCGAGTCGACCCGGCCGTGCAAGGCGCGCAGCGTCGCCTGCATGTTGCTCATCACCAGCGACGCCGGCAGCCCCTTGCCCGAGACGTCGGCGACGCAGCACAGCAGGCGATCGCCGCCGGCGCCGGTCCCGGCGACGACGTCGTAGTAGTCGCCGCCGCAGCGGCGCGCCGCCCGGTTCCGTGCCGCCAGGTCGTAGCCAGGCACCGCGGGGAGTTCGGCCGGGAAACAGGTTGGCCTGGATCCGTGCCGCCAGGTCGAGCTCGTTCTGCAGCTTCGCCCGCGCCACCTCGGTCTGCTGCTGCAGCGCCATCAACCGCTCGCGCTCGAGGCCGGCCTGCACCGTGCGTTCGAACAGGCGGGCGTTCTCGATCGCGGTGGCGGCCTGCAGGCCGAGCGTGCTGAGCAGCTTGAGCTCGGCGGCGGTGTAGGCCATCGGCATGGTGCTGCCGAGCGCCAGCACGCCGATGACGCGCTCGCCGACCTTGAGCGGCGCGGTGATCAGCGCGCGCAGCGTCGTGCCCTGGGTGATCCGCCGCGGATCGGTCGTCGACGTCGTTGACGATCTCGGCGATGCCGCTGGCGGCGATCGCGCCGAGGATGCCGACGCCGCTGCGGAATCCGGTCAGGTGCGGCAGCTCGTCGCCGAAGCCGGCGACCGTGGTCAGCCGGCCGGTCGTCGTCGAGCAGCAGCACCGCGCCGTCGGTGGCGACGATCAGGTGGCGGGCTTCGCGCAGCGTCAGCGCCGCCACCCGCTCGACGTCGAGCAGCGCCGCCAGCTTCTCGGAGAAGCTGTAGATCAGGTTGATCTCGCGGTAGAGGTGCAGCACCTCGGATCCGAGCGCCTTGCGCTCGACCTCCTTGGTCACCAGGTGATCGAGCAGCGTGGCCACCGCCTGCGCGCCGGCCGGCCCGCTCACCCAGCCGAGCGGCGTGCCGTCGTTGGTCACCGCAAAGCGGCCGGAGGCCGGCGCGGCGGCGGCGCCGGCGAGCAACCGGCCCTCGAGGTCCTCGACCGCCACCGCCTCGCCGATCACCGCGGCCACGGCGTCGACGACGGCGCGGGCCCCGCCCTGGCTGCCGACGACCTGACGCAGTCCGACTCGACTCACTGGCGGATCACAGTCCGAGCACGTCGCGGGCCTTCATGAGCAGCGCGTCGGGGTCGAAGGGCTTGGTCATGTAGAGGTCGGCGCCGACCTCCTGGCCGCGCTGGCGGTCGAACTCCTGGCCCTTGGCGGTGAGCAGGACGATGTAGACATCGGCCAGCCCGAGGCCGTGCTTGGCCCGCTCGCACACGTCGAAGCCGCTCAGCTTCGGCATCATGACGTCGAGGAAGACGAGGTTCGGCCTGGCCGACTCGATCAGCGCCAGCGCCTCTTCGCCGTTGGCGGCGGTCATCAGCTCGACGCCCTCGTCCTCCAGTTCCTCGAGCGTCTGGTGGATCAGCGTGCGCAGATGGACTTCGTCGTCGACGATCAGGATGGTACGGCTCACCGGGGACTCCTCACTGGTAGACCAGGAACAGGACGTTCTCCATGCCCTTCTCGAAGCGCAGCATCTGCACGGCGTTCGACCGCGCCGACGACACCGAGTTGAGCATGATGATGTCGGGCTGCACCGCCACGGCGCGGGCCAGCAGGTCGTCGCCGCGGGCTTCCATCACGCTGTAGCCGCGCGAGGTCAGGACGTCGGTCAGGGTCTTGACCGTGGTCGCGTCCTCGTCGACGACGAGCACGCGCTTGTGCGACTTCTTCTGCTCGATGAGCGCGCCGACTTCTCGGAACAGCAGGTCGGTGTCGATCGGCTTGGTCAGAGTAGCGGTCGACGCCAAGACGGTAGCCGCGGTCGCGGTCCTGGACGATCGACAGGATGACGATCGGGATGTCCATCGTCGCCGGGTCGTTCTTGAGCACCGCGGCGACGTCGAACCCGTTCATCTCGGGCATCATCACGTCGAGGACGACGAGGTCGGGCCGCTCCGCCCGCACGCTGCGCACCGCCTCGCGGCCGTTGACCGCGGTCCGGACCTGGTAGCCGGCCTCGGTGAACTCCTGGGTGAGCAGATCGCGGATGTTGGCCTCGTCGTCGACGACCAGGATTCGCGGCTGCCGGCCGGCCGAGCGCGGCGTGGTGACCACCACCTGATCGCGCAGCTGGCGGATGAGCGCCGCCAGATCCACCGGACCTGGCGCGGCGCCCAGCGCGGCCTCGGCCCCGACCTGCAGCGGCAGCGAGAACGAGAAGGTGGAGCCGGTGCCCAGCTCGCTGTCGAGCCACAGGCGGCCGCCGTGATGCTCGACGATCTCCTTGCAGATCGGCAGCCCCAGGCCGGTGCCCTTCGGCTTGTCGGTGAGCGTGTCGCCGACCTGCTTGAAGCGCTCGAACACCTTGGCCTGGTCGGCGGGCGCGATGCCCATCCCGGTGTCCGAGACGCTCACCACCAGCTCGTTGCCGCGGCGCACCGCCCGGCAGGTCACCGATCCGGTGTCGGTGAACTTGACGGCGTTCGAGATCAGGTTGATGACCACCTGGATCAGCCGGTCGCGATCGCCGGTGACCTCGGGCAGGTCGGGCGCCACGTCGGTGACGACCTTGAGCCCCTTCTGCTCGAACAGCGACGCGGTGGCCGCGGTGGCGCGATCGAGGATGTCGGCGACCGACACCGCCTCCATGTGCCACTCGAGCTTGCCGGCCTCGATCTTGGCCAGATCGAGCACGTCGTCGATGAGCTTGGTGAGCCGCTCGCCCTCGCTCACCACCACCTTCAGGTTGTCCTGCACCTGCGCGATGGTCTGCTGCACCTTCTTGTCGTCGCTGTGGACCAGCGGGAAGATCCGGTCCTCGAGGCGCTTGCGGATGATCTTGGCAAAGCCGAGCACCGACGTGAGCGGTGTCCGCAGCTCGTGGCTGACGGTGGACAGGAACGCGCTCTTGGCGGCGTCGGCGTCCTCGGCGGCGGCCCGCGCCCGCTCGGCCACCTCGAACAGCCGGCGGTTCTCGTGTTCCTGCTCGTTCAGCTGCCGGTACGCCGACGCGTTGTCGAGCGCCACGGCGGTGTACGACGCCAGGCTCTGCATCACGTTCAGGTGATGGTCGGTGTAGGCGTTCTTCTGGAAGCTCTGGATGGTGATGAGGCCAAGCACCCGGTCCTTGGCCTCGAGCGGCAGGTAGATGAGCGACTGCGGCGTCTTCGACATCGAGCCGTCTTCCAGCCGCTGGCTCTTCTCCTCGTGACGGCTGACGTACTTCTTGTGATCGACGGCGAGATCGTTGATGAACACCGGCTGGCGGTGCTGGATGCACCACACCGGCAGCTGGTCGGGGTCGCTGGTGTCGCGCGTGTACGGCGCGTAGCGCTTGCCCTCTTCGATCGCCAGCCGGTACTCGATCTCCCTCCGCTCGGGATGGTAGAGGCCGACGCCGAAGACGTCGGCGTCGGCGAGCTGGTTGACGCGCTCGTAGAGCTTGCCGAAGATCGTGTCGAAGTCGAGCGACGCGGTGATCTCCCGGCCGATGCCGCTGAGCAGCTCGACCTGCTTCTTGCCCTCGCTCTCGGTGCGGGCCAGCGCCTCGGCGGCTTCGGCCCGCAGCCTCGCTTCGGCGAACTGCGCCCGTTCGCGCTCCTTGCCGAGCAACCGGCGGCGCTGCAGGCGATCGACGCCGAAGACCAGGCCGGCGCCGAGCAGCAGATAGGCCAGATACGCCGACCACGTGCGGTACCACGGCGGGAGGATCGTGAGGGCGTAGGTCGCCTCGTCGCTGACCGTTCCGGCGATGTTGCGCGCCCGCACGTGGAACCGGAAGTCGCCGAAGCCGAGATTGGTGAAGTCGCGGCGGGTCTCGCCGCTCCATGGCGTCCAGTCGCGGTCGAGGCCATCGAGCCGCGTCTGAAACTCGGTCGCTTCCTCATCGAGGAACGTCGGCGCCGCGTACTCGAATCGCAACGCGGTCGTCGCGGCCGGCAGCGGCGACGCCGCTGGAACGCCGGTGCCGGCGAACACCACGTCGGCATGACCGGCGGTGACGCGGCGCAGGAGCGCCGAGTAGGGGGCCGACGGCACGCCAGAGCCGCGGTGCAGGTCGTAGCGGACGAAGTTGCGCTGCTGCCAGCTGAACCAGGCCACGCCGTTGTCGTCGACGACCGGGAATCCCCAGGGCACCTGGCCGAAGCGGCTGAACGTCGCCGTGTCGATGGACCACGTATCACCCGTGCGGGTGAGCACGGCCGTGCCCTTGCCACGATTCACGAACAGCCGGCCGCCGATCCAGGCGAGGCCGTACGACCCGGCGAGTCGATTGGTCGGCAGCTGATCGAAGAACGGATCGCGGACGAAGGTGCGAGTCGCGGCGTCGAAGCGGGCCACGTAGTATTCGGGTGACGCCCCCCACGGCGCGAAATACACCTCGCCGTCGACGTCGGCCGGCGCCACGCCGCCGTCGTTCAAGCCGTGCTCGGCGCCGTAGCGATCGACGGTCGCGGCCGGGCGAGGGCCACCGGGCTGAGGCGGAGATGCGAAGCGCACGTGCTGCAGGCCCGAGTTGTTGGTACCGGCCCAGAGGCTGCCGTCCCGGTCTTCGAGCAGGACGCGGACTTCGGCGCGCACGTCCGGAACGCGGCCCTCGTCGATCCACCGTCCGTCGACCCAGCGGAACGACGCCAGGCCGTCGAACAGCCCGACCCACAGACGAGTCGGGTCGGTCTTCGACGCCGCCAGCGACGCGGCGCGGTAAGTGCCGTCGCCCGGGGCAAGGATGGGTGCGGCGTCCGTACCCCGAATCTCGAACAGTCCGTCGGTGCATGCGACCGGCAGCGTCGGTGGGCGCCGTCCTGCGGGGTCGACCATGGTGGCGAACCACCAGCACTGGTTACGTATGCCGGTCACGGGAACGATGGCCGCCGGCGCGCCGCCCTCGGCGGGGCGCACGTAGCTCACGCCACCTTGATACGCCTGATAAATCCGGCCGCCGTGAATCGTCGTGTTGAACGCACCGAGAAAGCCGTCTGACTCGTCGAAGAACGACACCGGCGAGGGCCATTCCACCCGGGCGAGGCCGCGCTCGAGCGCCGTCCAGATGGCGCCTTCCCGGTCGACCATGAGGGCGTAGACGGCGTTGTGCGGCAGGCCATGGGCCTGGTCGAGCATGGCGACCCGGCGTCCATTCCGGTCGATGATCGCCAGGCCCGCCGTCGTCGACGCCAGCGCAATCGTGCCGTTGGCCAGGGCGAGGCCGCGGTACAGCGAGGCGCTCTTGAGGAACGCGTCGACCTCGGTGGGGAACGGCGTCAGCGTGACGCCGTCGTAGAGCGACAGCCCGCCGAAGCGGGTGCCGATGAGCAGCCGCCGCTCGTCGTAACGCAGCACGACCGGGTAGTTCTCGCGGCCAATCGACTCGGTGCCGGGAAGGACGCGGAGCGTGCTGCCCTCGAGGACGTTGAGGCCGGATTCCGGCAGCGTCACATGGACCTGGCCGTCCAGGAGCGACGCCCGGTTGAATCGCGACGCCGGCCGAAAGATTTCGAACCGGTCGTTGGCCCAGCGGAAGATCCCCTGCTCGCTCTGGAACACGACGCCGTCGCGGGTGACGAACGTGCGCCAGACGTCGGCGAACTGCCCGGCATCGGCCGGCAGACGCTCGCGCAGGGACACGAACCGCAGCTCGCCCTTGGCATCGGGCTCGAGGTAGCCGAACTCGCCGACGCTGCCGACGTAGATGCGGCCGGCGTCGTCGATCGCCAGCGAGCGCACGGTATTCGAGATCCGGCATCTCGATCAGCCGCCACGTCGAGCCGTCGAACTCGAGGACCCCGGCGGCGCTGCCCACGTAGATCACGCCGCGCTGGTCCTGGACGAGGGCCCAGTTCTGTCCCGCGCCAGCGACCTCGATTGGGGCGTAGCCACGGATGAACGGCCGGCCCTCGTCGGCGGCCCGTGTCGGCGTGGTGTCGGCGGTGGCCGACGCGGACGACGGAACGCGGGCCGACGGGGCCGGAGTCTGGGCCGTGAGGGCGGCGAGCGCGGCGAGCAGCGACGCCGCCAGCGCCAGGGAGACGCCGCGGCCCGCCGTCGGGCCTTGCCTCTGCGACACGCGTCGACTCATGCGCCCGCCTCCAGCGGTCCCGGGGGCCAGCGCCGGGCGGTCGGCCCGGGGAGGCCGGCCCGCACACGCACGGGCCGGCTGATTCTATAGCAGGGCTGCGCCGCCCCCGAGTCGCGGATCGCGGGCCGAGCGCCGGATCGGCGGCCTGCGCACGTTGGCCGCGCGGTGCCCGCGACGCCACCGACCCAGCACCGTGGCGTTACCGCAAATCGTCATGCGTCATCGAATTGACCCGAAATTGATATGTATCTGGCGCCTGCAATCCACCCGACGAGCTGTTGCCCTTCGTTACAACCCGTGATAAGACTTGCGCGCTCAGCTGGTTGGGACGCCGTCGAGGCACGGCCGCTCGGGGCCGCCCTCACGAAGACCGCGTCGGGGACTGCGCCCTCTGACGGGTCGTCCACGGCCAGCGTGCACGCGTGCTCCGGCGATCGCCCCGGCGATTCCGGTCGTGGTCGACAGCAAGTCATCGAGGGAGAGTTCCGCATGGCAAGACGTCTCCAGGCGTTTCTCGCGTGTTGGGCAATCGCGATGGCGTTTCCCGCCGTTGCGGCAGCGCAGAGTGCTTTCACCGGAACGGTCAAGGATACCTGCGGCGCCGTGCTGCCGGGCGTGACCGTCGAAGCCTCCAGCCCGGTGCTGATCGAGGGCACCGGTCCACCGTCAGCGACTCCGACGGCCAGTACCGATCGCCGATCTCGACCGGGCGTCTACACCCTCACCTTCACCCTGCCGGGCTTCAAGCAGCAGCGGCTGGAAAAATCGAACTGCCGACGACTTCGTCGCCACGATCAACGCCACGATCGAGGTCGGCGCCATCGAGGAGACGTCACCGTCACCGGCGCGTCACCTGTCGTCGACGTCTCGAGCACGTCGAAGGTGCAGGTCCTGAGCAGAGACTGCTCGACGCCCTCCCGACCGGCGGAGATCTTCTCGTTGGGGCAGCTCGTCACGGGCATCAGCCTCAACGTGCCCGACGTCGGCGGCTCTCGGGCGATGCAGCAGACCTACATGTCCACGCGCGGCCTGACCTCGGCCAATAACATCGTTCAGGTCGAGGGGCTGATGATCAACGGCCTCGACGGCGACGGCGCGGTCCAGCAGTACATTAACAACGCCATGGTCCAGGAGATGAGCTATCAGACCCGGGGGGCCGGCGCGGACGTTTCGCCCGGAGGGATCCGCGTCAACATCATCCCCCGGGACGGCGGCAACCGGTTCACCGGATCGTTTTTCGGCGCCTGGAGCGACGGCGCCTGGCAATCCGACAACCTGACGCCGGAGCTGCAGGCGCGCGGCCTGCGCGCCGTGGACAAGATCGAACACATCTACGACTTCAACGTCGGCCAGGGCGGACCGATCAAGCGCGACAAGCTGTGGTTCTACGGCTCGGTCCGGCAGTGGTCGGTCAACGCACCGATTGCCGATACGTTCTACGTGCCGGCCGGGGCGACGCAGGCCGACCTGCCAGGCGGGGCGGAAGTAGAGCTGCGAGACAGGGCGTCGACGATCAGAAAATCAAGAGCGCGGATGGTTTGCGGATCACGTGGCAGGTGAGCCCGCGGAACAATTTGCTTTTTTCTACGACGAGATCGACAAGTTCCGCGGGACACGGGATGAACGCCGGCGACGATCCCGGACACCGCGTCGCAGATGTGGACCTCGCCGCGTTACAACTCGGCGGCGGCGAAGTACACCGGCACCTGGAGCAACCAGCTGCTGGCCGAGGCCGGCTACTCCTTCAACTACGAGGAGTACGTCATCACCAACCAGGACGGCGTGAACAAGGTGGCGTTC
>CAWAYR010000005.1:0-112658 GCA_963786365.1 uncultured Acidobacteriota bacterium | reverse complement strand
TATGTTTATGTAACCTTTACTGATTCAGTCGTATTGCTCGCCGTAGTGGACGGCGGTGTTCTTGGCCAGGATGGTGATGCCGCGCTCGCGCTCCAGCTCGTTGCTGTCCATGGCCCGCTCGGCGACGCGCTCGTTGACCCGGAACACGCCCGCCTGTCGGAACATCGCGTCCACGAGCGTGGTCTTGCCGTGGTCGACGTGGGCGATGATCGCCACGTTGCGGCGGAGCGGATTGACGACGGGCGCCGGAGTGGACTGGGCGGCCGATTCGGGCTGAGACATCTTCCCAGTATACAGACAGGGACCGGGGAACAGGGACCGGGGACCAGGGGAAACCTGACGAGCCGTCACAGCGTCGCGCTGCCTATTTCCACGCGAAGCGTGACCAGCGCTCTACCTGATCCCCGGTCCCCGATCCCCGGTCCCTTCTCAGTACAGTGAATGCAGCGTGGTGAACATCGTCAGCGCCAGGCCGTACAACACGCCGTAGGCGGCGAACACGAGCGGACGCCACCGCCCCGGGGTCACGGCGGCGACCCAGATCTGGAAGGGGAACAGCACCGCGCAGTAGCGGCCCAGCCCCTCGAACTGACCCGAGCTCAGCGGCAGCACCAGGTTGGCGGCGACGAGCAGCGCGTAGCCGGTGCCGAGGCGCCACCAGACGAGCGGCAGGGTGATCGGCCATCAGCATCGGGAAGAGCCCGTTCAGCACGTCGTAGGGCGCGGCGTGCCCGTTGACGAGGTACTCGTAGGGCCGTGAGGCCAGATTGGCGACGAACGCGGCGAGTGGATTGGCGGTGACCGCGGTCCCGGGTAGTAGCCCCAGCGCGTGATCGCGTGATACCACTCGAACGGGTCGCCGGTCATCGCCCAGTTGAAGCCGCAGTAGCCGAGGATGCCGGCACTGGTCGCTACGCCGGCGAGCACCGCCCGCTGACGCGCGCCAGGGTCGCCGTCGGCGGCTCGCCATGCCAGCCACATGAACGCCGGCAGCGCCATCACGCCGTTGACCCGCGTTGCGGTCGCCAGCGCGCCGGCGGCGGCGCCCAGCCACCACCGCCGGGTGCGCAAGCCGTAGACCGCCGCCGCCAGGGCGAACAGGAAGAGCGCCTCGGAGTAGACGACGCCGAAGAAGAACGCGAACGGGAAGACGAACGTCAGCAGCGCCGCGTCCCAGGCGCGATCGGGCGGCAGGTCGAGCCGCGCCGTGGCGTAGACGAAGCCGGCGGCGGCCACCGACGATACCCACGACACGACGATGCCGGCGAAGTAGAACTCCGCCTGCGTGCCGCCGAGCAGGCGGCCGATCACGCCCATCAGCCACGGGTAGGCCGGGAAGAACGCCAGGTTGTTGCGTCCGCCTTCGACCCACTGGTAGCCGCGGGCGGCGATGCCGTAGTACCAGCCCGAGTCCCAGCGGGTGAAGGGATCCCAGAAGTAGTGCGTGGCGCCGAGCATCGTGAACTGCTCGGGGCGATCGGGCGGGAACGTCACGTTGACGAAGAACGCGACCAGCGCCGTGGCGACACGCAGCGCCACGACCAGCAGCATCAGGTGGGTCACGGCGCGCGCGTCGGCGGCAGACCAGGGCGCTGGACGGATCGGCGCGGGCACCGCCGCGCATTGTAGCGCCTGGCCGCGCGGGCCGGCGCGGCGCTACTGCGGTTCGAACACGATCACCTGCGCCGCCGACTGCGCCGACGCGTCGATGTCGAAGCCGCCCTGCATGAGATCGTCGGCCGCCGCCTGTCCGAGCGGGCCGCGGTCGAGCGAGCGGACCCGATAGGTGGTCCCCGGCCGCAGATGCGACAGCACGACGCGCACTCGGCTCGCGCTGTCCGGCGTTGCGGAACGCGAACACGGTGGCGACACCGCTCGCGGGGTTCAGCTGCTGCACGACGTCCCACCCCGGGCCGCCGCCGTTCACGCCCACCGGATCGGTGAGGGCGGTGGCGAACGGCGCGCCACGCAGCGCCCGGAGCTGCTTGTAGACGTCGATCTGCGTCGCCAGGCTGCGCCAGGTGCCGGAATCGATCGTCCGGAAGTCGAGCGTCAGCCCGAAGGTTCCCGGCATCCGGCTGCGGGCGAGCAGCGCCAGGTCGCGCGTCTCGGTCAGCGACTCGTCGTCGTTGCCCATCAGATACGACAGCAGCGCCTGCGGCGGCACGATGGCCGACAGCAGCTGGAGGTGATGGCGGACGCGCGTCGCCGGCACCGTGCGATCGTCCATCCAGTGGGCATCGGTACGGGTCAGCATCTCGGCGTCGAGACGGCGGGCGCCGCCGGCGCAGTTCTCGATCGCCATCTGCGGATAGCGCTCGCGCAGCGCCGCCAGCAGGCGGTAGAGGCCGCGCACGTGCGCGAAGTTGCCGCCGCCGTCGCCGTGGTCGTGATCGGTGCGGGTGCAGACCAGCCAGCCGTTGAGGTCGATTTTCAGGTAGTCGGGACGGGCCTCGTCGAGGAAGGCGAACAGACGGTCGCGGACCCACTGCCACGCTTCCTCGTCGGCCAGACAGATCTGGGCCTGCGTCGCCGCCGCATTGTCATGGCCCGGTTGATACTGCCCGTGCTCCTGGGCGAGGAATCGCTCGCGGGCCTGGCCGGGGCGGCCGACCGTCGCCATGTCGACGCGTTCGGGCTCGACCCAGACGGCGAACTTGAGGCCACGGCGCCGGGCGTGATCGGCGAGCACGCCGAGCCCCTCGGGGAACCGCGCGCGGTCGATCTGCCACGAGCCGAGTCCGGCGCTGAAGTCGAAGCGATCGTGGGCGTTCAGCGGCGGATACCAGCCGGCGTCGAGCTGGAAGAGCTCGCCGCCGACGTCGGCGAACGCGTCGATTTGACGCTGGATCAAGTCGGCGTCGATGTAGGTGCCGAACGTGAACCAGGTGTTGTAGGTGGCCAGCTGCGGGAACGCGCGGCCGGCGCGGCGGCTGGCCATCCAGGCGGCGAAGGCCTCGGCGCCGGCCCCCGGCGTGCCGTCGGTCAGTCCGACGAACGCATGCGGGAACTCGACCGGGCGATCGGGCCCGACGGCCACCGACATGTCCGGCAGCCCGAGGTGCACGTAGGTCCCGGCCGCGGTGCCCCACAGCACCGTCCGCCAGCCGCCGGACCACGCCAGTCCGAACAGCAGCCGGTCGTCGCCGGCGTCGAGCCCGAACCATGGCAATGCGTCAGTCGACGAGAGCACGGGGCTGCCGAAGCTCACCTGCTGCCCGTCGTCGATCCTGGCCGTGCGCCGGGTGAAGGGACCGCCGTCGGCATCGGACGTGTCGTGACCGCGATGCCACCAGGCATCGCGCGGGGTCACCTCGAGGCGCAGGCCGTCGAGATCGCGCAGCGTCGTCTCCTCGTCGGCGCTGACCGTCGTCCACATCTCGATCACCGCCGCGCCCGGCGACACCGCGTAGTGCCGGCCCACGGTGACCGGCCGGTCGCGGTAGGCGAACGCCAGGGTCAGCACCGCCCGACCGTCGACGTTGGCGGCTTCGGCGGCGACGAAGCGAAACGCGCGGTCGCCGATCGTCACCCGCTGGTCGCCGATCGTGACGTCGGCGTCGGCGGCGCCGGGGACGACCACGCTGTCCCGGTCGGGACGGGCCAGGCTCAGCACCGTAAGCCGGCCCGAGGCGTCGAGGCCGAGCCGATAGGTGACGGCGCGATTGCCGACCTCCCATTGACGCCCGTCCGTCGATTCCCTGACGAACGCGTCGTCGATCTCGACCGTGGCGCCGGCATGCACACCCACGCTGCCGAGGCCGAGGCCAAGCGCCAGGCTGAACAGGATGGCTGAGCGGCGCCAGGGACCGGGGTGCGGGCGGACGGAACGGGACCTCATGGTGGCGGCGTCACCGTGAGGAGACGCACGCCTCCCCACGAGACCACATCCAGGCGAGCCAAGCAAACTTCGCGCCCGGCCGGGCTGGAGGCGGCCCCAGGCCCTAGCCGCCAGCCCCCAGTCCCGGTATCCTGTCCTCATGCCGCTCTTTGAATATCGCTGTCAGGACTGCGACCACGGCTTCGAGCTGCTGGTGCGCGAGAGCACGACCTTCGAGTGCCCGGCCTGTCACGGCGCCCGGCTCGAGAAGCAGCTCTCGGTCTTCGCGGTCGGCGCCGACGGGCGCGGCGGCGGGCGGATGTCGATGGCGGCCGGACCGTGCGGGTCGTGCGGGCATCCCGACGGGCCGGGATCCTGTTCGGTGAACTGACCGCGGCACCGGGCCTAGAACCACGTCCTCAGCCCCACGGCGAGCCGGGTCGTCCCGGTCGGATTGCCGGTGGTGCGGGCCGCATCGGCCGTCCCGAAGAACTTCCGCGTCCACACGACGCCGAAGTACGGCGCGAACTCGCGGCGAAGTTCGTAGCGAATCCGCAGGCCGGCCTCGCCGGTAGCCAGGCCGGCGCCGACGCCGCGCTCGAGGTCGTCCTTGCCGTGTATCTCGAGCTCGACGAGCGGCTGCGCCACCCAGCGCCGGGCCAGCCGCAGTTCGTACTCGGTCTCGAAGCGGAAGTGGGTGCGCCCCTCGGCGCCGAGGTGCGCCGTGGCTTCGACCTCGAACCAGTACGGCGCCAGGCCCTGGAAACCGATCGCCGCCCACGTGCGCGAGGGCCCCGGGCGGATGTCCTGCTGGACGCCCATGACCAGGTCCCACCACCGTGAGATCGCTCGCCCGTACAGGACGTGCGCCTGGGCTAGCGCGAAGCCGTCCTCGCCGCCCTCGCCTTCGGTGCGCAGCCAGAGCCGGTCGCGGTCCTTGCCGACCCAGGACTTGTTGTCCCAGGCGATTGCCTGGACTCCGGCGCCGGTCTGCCACTCCAGCTGATCGAACAGCACGAAGTAGTTCACGGCGCGATCGTGGACGGCGTGGCCGTGCACGTCGGGGAACGCCGCCCGCCGATCGTCGTCGCTCAATTCGGGGACGAACGGCGGCAGCGGCTCGGCCGGCGTGGCCGCCGCGGCCGGGTCCGGCGCCGGGTGCTGATGCTCGTGCACGGGCGGAGGCACCGGCGGCGGCCCCTGACCGGCGGCCGCGTACGGCGCCGCGGCGAGGACGGCTACGGCGAGCAGCACGGCGCGGCCGCTCACGACGTCCTCCCCTCTTCGACGCGCACCTCGCGGAACATGCCCGCCTCCATGTGGAAGAGCAGATGGCAGTGGTAGGCCCAGCGTCCGAGCGCGTCGGCGGTGACGCGGTAGACGCGACGCGTGCCCGGCGGCATGTCGATGGTGTGCTTGCGCACCTTGAACGCCCCCTGCTCGTCCTCCAGGTCGCTCCACATCCCGTGCAGGTGGATCGGGTGCGTCATCATCGTGTCGTTCACCAGAACGACACGCACGCGTTCGCCGTAGACGAGGCGGAGCGGCGCCGCGTCGGAGAACTTCACGCCGTCGAACGACCAGGCGAAGCGCTCCATATGTCCGGTCAGGTGCAACTCGATCGTGCGCGACGGAACGCGCCCGTCGGGGTCGTCGAACGTGCTGACCAGATCCGCGTAGGTGAGGACGCGCCGCCCGTTCCCGCGAAGGCCGATACCTGGATCGTCGAGCCGGGCCGCCGGCGCCGTTGCCTGCATGTCCACGAGCGGGTTGCGCCGTTCGCTCTCGGGATGGGCCTGCACCGCCGCGCTCATGACGTGCCCAGCGTGGGGATCGGCCGGCGCTACGGCGGCCGGCGTATGCCCGGCGTGCGGATCGGCGGCCGCGGCCGCGGGAGCTGCCGGCGGCATCCCGTGCCCCGGGCCGCCGTGGCCCATGTCGGCCATGGTCAGCACGACGCGCGGATCGAGCGGTGGCACCGGCGCCGCCAGCCCGGGCCGCACAGCCAGCGTGCCGGCCGCGTAGCCGGTGCGATCCATGGCCTGCGCGAAGATCGTGAACGCCTCCCGGCCCTGCGGCTCCACGATCACGTCGTAGGTCTCGGCCACGGCGATCCGCAGTTCGTCGACGGTCACCGGCCGTACCGGCTGGCCGTCGGAGGCCACCACCGTCAGCGCGACACCGGGGATGCGCACGTCGAAGTACGACATCGCCGACCCGTTGATGAGGCGCAGCCGTACGCGCTCGCCCGGCGCGAAGAGCGCCGTCCAGTTGCCGGCCGGCGGGAGGCCGTTCATCAGGTAGGTGTAGGTCGCGCCGGTCACGTCGGCGAGATCGGCCGCGCTCATTCGCATCCGTCCCCACTGCGCGCGGTCGGCCAGCGTGGCCCGCCACCCGTCGCGGCCGACGTCGCGCGCGAAGGTTCCGACGGTCCGCTGCCGCCAGTTGTAGTAATCGGACTGTTTCTTGAGCTTGGCGAAGACGCGCTCCGGCCGCTCGTCGGTCCAGTCGGTCAGCATGACCACGTGCTCGCGATCGGCTGGCACGGCCGCGGCGTCGCGCGGCTCGATGACGAGCGGTCCGTAGACGCCGCGCTGTTCCTGGAAACCCGAGTGGCTGTGGTACCAGTAGGTGCCCGACTGCCGCACCGTGAAGCGATAGTCGTAGGCCTCGCCCGGCGGAATCCCGGCGAAGCTGAGGCCGGGCACGCCGTCCATGTTCGCCGGCAGCACCAGGCCGTGCCAGTGGATCGAGGTGTCCTCGTCGAGGCCGTTGGCGACGCGCAGCGTCACCGTGTCGCCCTCGCGCAGGCGCAGGAGCGGCCCTGGAATCGAGCCGTTGATGGCCAGCGCCGTCCGCGGCGCCCCGGTGACGTTGACGGCGATCTCGCCAATCTGCAAGTCGACGCGCGGGCCCGGCAGCACCGCCTGATCGCCGCGCGGTGTCTGGGCCGAGGCGCGGCCGGGCCGCCAGCCCAGGCTGGCGGCGGCGCCGGCGGCGGCCAGCCCGGTGACGAACCGGCGCCGCGACGGCAGGGACGGGCTCTGCGGCCCCCGATGATGCGAACTCATGACTTGTGCTCCGATCTGACGGCCGGACAGGCGGGCGTCGAGCGCCCGCACGTCAGCGGTCGCGCGCCCTGGACGGCCATCGGCGCGCGGGCCTGCCACGGAACGCACGGCGTGCGTTCCGTCGCCGGAGCTCAGATGCGGAGGACGAGCGGAGCGGGAGGTGGAGACGGGGGCGGGATCGGGCGGATCGCCGTCGAAGGCGTGCCGGCGAACGCCGGTCGCGCCAACCACAGCGACCTGACTGGCGGCGCGACCATCGTCGCGGTCGAGCCGTCGGGCCGCGTCGAGGCCGCGGTCAGCAGGATCCCGCCGGCATCGCTGCTGCAGCAGTCGTGACCGGTCCCGGACAGCCGCTCGGTGGCGGCCGCCGTGGCGCCGCCGGCTTCAGCTCTGGCGTGTCCGGCATGCGCCGCCACACGGCTCGCCTCGGCGACGGCAGTCGGGCCGGCATGGTGCATGGCGTGTCCGGCGTGCGCCGGCCCGGCCCCGGCAGCCACCGGCGCGCACAGCACCACGCACGCCGACACCACGCTTGGCGTGGCGACGAGCGCGGCGACGGCGATCACGCTGCCGATTCGGCGCCAGCACGGACCCATCGCTCAAGTATAGCGCCGGCTCGTGCCTCGCCTCCGTGGCGCGGGGTGACGACCCGACGGCCGCCGCCGACTGGCCTATGATCGCGACGGACCCGGGCACGGCGAGACGCCCGAGCCGGCTGAACGGAAAGGACCTCGACGTGAAAGCGATACGGTTCCTGTGGCACGCGCTGGCGGTGGTCGGTCTGCTGTCGGTCGCCGGCGCCGTGTGGTTCGCCGGCAAGGGCGTGACCGCCAAGCCGATGCCGGGCGCGATCGAGACCCGCCTGTCGCGGGCGGCGCGGCACTACCTGATTCCGGCGGCGGCACGGGCTCGCACCAACCCGGTGTCGGGCACCACCGAAACGCTGCGGGAAGGGCTGGAGCATTGGGCCGACCACTGCGCCAGCTGTCACGGCAACGACGGCGCCGGGCCAGACGGCGATCGGCCAGGGGCTGTATCCCAAGGCGCCGGACATGCGTCTGCCGGACACGCAGTCGCTGAGCGACGGCGAGCTGTTCTACATCATCGAGGAAGGCGTGAAGATCACCGGGATGCCGGCCTGGGGCACCGGCACGGCCGAGGGCGAGGCGGCCTCGTGGCACCTGGTTCAGTTCATCCGCCAGCTGCCGTCGCTGACCGAGGACGACCTGGCGCGGATGGAAGAGCTCAATCCCCGCGGCCGCGCCGACTGGCTGGCCTTGGAGGAGGAACGCAAGTTCCTCTCTGGTACACTGGACGTCCCCGCGGGCGCACCGTCGGCCCCCGGCCATCGACACTGACGCAAGGGAGATCACTCACGATGACCCGCCGCACCCTGCTCGCCGCCCTCGCCCTGGCCAGCGTCTCGCTCGTGCCGGCCCTGGCCCACGAAGGTCACGACCACAAAGTGCTCGGCACCGTGACCGAGATCACCGCGACGCACGTGACGGTGCGGGCCGTGAAGGACGGGGCGGTCTCGGTCATCGCCTTCGCGCCGACCACCAAGGTGACGCGCGGCAAGGCGAAACTGGCCGCCACGGACATCAAGGTCGGCGACCGCGTCGTCGTCAACATCGGCAGCGGCAAGGCGCCGCTCACGGCCAAGGCCGTCGAGCTCGGCGCCGCGCCGGCGACGACCAGCGGCCGTTGAGCGCAGCGCCGTCCCCGGGTGCTGGCGGGTTGCCCGCGACCATCCTCTGCCCGGTCGACTTCTCGGCCCACGCCGTACGGGCGCTGCGCCACGCCGTGGCGCTCGCCGCCACCGGCGGCGGACATCTCACCGTGCTCACGGTGAACGATCCGCTGCTCGACGCGGCCGCGGCCGCGGCCGGCTGCGCCCACACCGTGCGCGACCAGGTGGAAGCGGCCCTCTTCGAGATCCTGTCTGGCATCCCGCCCACGGTCCCGCCCGTCATCCCCGCCATCGACGTCGTCACCGGGGACGCTGCCGCGGAGATCCTCCGCGCCGCCACGCGGTGCGACGCCGACCTCATCGTGATGGGCACCCGCGGCCTGGGCGACGCCAGCAAGTTCGTGTTCGGCTCGACGGCGGAAGGGGTCGTGCGCGAGACGACGCTTCCGGTCCTGGTCGTGCCGGAGTACATGCCGGAACACGTCGCGTTCGTCGGCGGCGCGGCGACGGTCACCTTCGGCCACGTCGTCGCCGCGATCGGGCTCGACGCCTACGACCACACAGTGGCCGCGACGGCGGCGGCGTGGGCCCAGGCCAGCCGCCGCGACGTTGACCCTGATGCACGTCTGCGCCGAGGCCCCGTTGCCCGTGTGGTGGCCGATCAGCGACATGCCGATGCCGCCGGCCCTCGAGGAATCGACCGAGGTCGCCCGCAGCCGCGTCGCCGCGCTGGCCGCGACCCTCACCGTCCCGGCGGTCGTGGACGTGCGCCGCGGATTGATTGCGCCGAGCGTGGCCGCCGTGGTCCGGGAGACGGCGGCCGGCCTGCTGGTCGTGTCGCGCGGCGGCACCGATCACCGCGTCGGGACGATGGCCTATCGGGTGATGCGCGAGGCCGACGTGCCGACGCTGGTCGTCGCCCGCCCCTAGCCGCTAGTAGGCGGCGAGCAACGCCTCGGCCGAGGTGAAGCGCGGCGCGATGTCGACCGGGACGTCCTTCAGCCGGTCGAGCACGGCCTGGGTGCTCGGGCGGATGACGCCGAGCGTCTCGAGCATCGTCTTGGCCGCGGCGTAGTTGCCCTCGGCCTGCAGCGTCATGATGTCGTGGGTCAGGGCGCTCACCGCGGCGCGGACCTTGTCGGCGGCCACGCCGTAGGTGCCGTCGGCGTTGACGACGAACGCGCCCTGGTCGAGCAGGTAGTTGAGCTGGACCGCCTGGCCGCGGCCATGGGCCTCGGTGATCCCGAAGCGGATCGACCGGAAGGCCGAGGCGAGGAAGGTCGTGTACATCGTGCGCTCGAATTCCTTCGGCAGCTGGCCGTGGTCGACCAGGAACTGCAGCGCGAACAGCCCGGCGATGTCGGCCTTGGCCTCTTCGATGGCGCTGTAGGTGTCCTTCAGCTCCTGACGCACCGTCGTGGCCCGGCCGCCGACGACGATCCCGTGCGGCCCGAGGCCGTGCACGAGCTCGTGCATCAGGATATGGGTGAAGAACGCGTCGAAGGCGACGTTGCCGCGGTCGGCGGCGGCGAGGGCGACCTGCGCGATCGGCACCAGCACCTTGTCGAACTTGGCCTGCTGGTTGTTCTTCAGCATCACCCGCTTGCTGCCCTTCTCGCGGATGACGCGCTCGTCGTTGGGCAGGTTGAACGCCGCCGTCTGCACCCCGCGATTGCCGTCGCCGGCCGAAAAGATGGTGTTCACGACCGCGATCGGCGCCAGAGCGCCGAGCTTCGGGTTGCGGTACTTGGGGTCGATCGGCAGTCCGTCCTCGATCGCCTGGAGGGCCCCGGCGAACTGCTTCAGCTTGGCCGACTCGGCCGCGTCCTTCAGGGTGATGAAGGCTTCGAACGCCGCCTTGGCGTTGAACCACTCGTCCTCGTAGACCTCATAGGGGCCGATCGTCGGCTCGATCGACGCGTCGAGCTCCATCCACTTCACGTCGCTGTCGTAGTAGTCGTTGGTCAGGAACGCGGCGGCCCGGGTCTGCAGAAAGGCCTTGAGCGTGGGCTGGGTGGTGAGGTCGGCGGCGGCCTGGAGATGCGACGCCGCCAGCGCCAGTTCGCCCTGATACTCGACGCTGTAGGGCACGGCCGTGAAGGCACCGCCGGCACCGCGGCGGATCGTGGTGAAGAAGCCGGTGGCGGCGGCCCGGGCCGGTCCCGACAACGTCGCCAGCCACGCCTCGACGTCGGCCTTGGTCGACGCGGCGGGATAGTAGTTGGCCGCCGCCGGCTTGGCGGGCGCGCCTGGCACGAACGGCTCGTTGTGGTCGAGCCGCGACCACGGGCCCTTGTTCACGAGGAAATACGCGAGGCGAGCCCGGCCCAGCGGGCTCTGGTCGCGCTGCAGCGCCAGCAGCATCGCCTCGTTGCCGGCCCAGACCTGCCGCAGGAACAGCGCGTCCATCACCTGGGCGGCGCGGATCATGTGCGCCAGGGCCTTCCGTTCGCTCTCCGGCAGCGTGGCGACGTCGGCCGACAGGTCGGTCGGCGCGAAGCGGGCGGCCTGGGCCTCGAGGGCGGTGGCAGCCGGGTCGGCCGGAGGCGCAGTGGCCGCCGGCGGTGGCGTCGACGGCCCGCCACCGCACGCCGACATGCCGACTGCGAGAAGCGACGGAACGATGGTGCGCATGATCAGGGACATCGGATGCAGGACCTGAAGAGGACGGCGCCGCCTCGCACGGCGTCAGTGCACGCCGGGGCTGCCGAGCAGGTGGGCGGGGTCGGCCCCCAGTCGCTGGATGGCGGCGTCCCACATCTTGTCGGGGGCGCTGTCGAAGATCAGATCGGCGCCGACCGGCACCAGCAGCCACGCCGATTGGGTGAGCTCCTCGTCGAGCTGACCCGGAGCCCAGCCGGCGTAGCCGACCACCACGCGCATCCGCGGTTCGGGCGGCGACTGCAGCGCGCGGCGCACCGCCGAGGGCGAGGCGGTCAAGTAGACGCCGTCGGCGACCTCGGTGGCGTCGTCGTCGACCGAGGCGTCGGCGGTGAGCACCCAGGCGCGCATCGGCTCGACCGGACCGCCGGTGAACAGATGGACGTCCTTGCGGATGTCGATTTCAGGGTCGGTACGCACCACCTCGTGCGCCGGCTCGGCCATCGGCCGGTTGACCACCAGGCCGAAGGCGCCTTCCTTGCCGTACTCGCACAGCAGGATGACGGTCCGCACGAAGTTCGGATCCGCGAGTTGCGGCATCGAGATGAGCATCATCGGGGCCACGACCGAATCGTCGTCCATGACTCCATCCTACTCCAGCGTGACACACGGTCCCGGGCCGTCGCCACGCGATCGCGCGGCGGCGCCTGGCTGGACTCAGCGGCCGGATTCGGCCCAGGCCACCGCATCGCGAACGATGGGAGCGCCGGCGCTGTGGGCGGCGTTCTTCACCCCGCCGCCGGGACGCGGCAGCACCTCGCGGGCGGCCGCCTCGGGCGCGTTGCCAATGACCAGCGCCAGATTGCGGCGCAACTGCGCCAGCGGGGCGTGCGTCATCGCGCTGCCGGCGACGAACTCGTGGAGCGCGTCGTCGGGGCGCTGCCACAGCGCCGCGGCGTCGGCGGCGTCGCGGCCGGCGCGCGGCTGCCAGGCGGCATCGCGTGTCACCGCCGGCGCGAGATTCCACGGGCAGACGTCCTGACACACGTCACAGCCGTAGAGGTGATCACCGACCAGCGCCTTCGACGCGTCGGGCACCGGTCCGTCGAGCTCGATGGTCAGATAGCTGAGGCACGCCCGCGCGTCGACGTCGCGCGGCCCGACGATCGCCCCGGTCGGACAGGCATCGAGGCACAACGTGCAGGCCCCGCACTGATCGTCGACGAGCGCATCGGCAGCGAGCGGCAGCGTCGTCGCGAGACCGCCCAGCAGCAGCCACGAACCGAGCTCGGGGTTGATGACGAGCGAGTGCTTGCCGATCCACCCCAGGCCGGCGTAGGCCGCGAACACGCGCTCCTGCACCCAGTGCTTGTCCACGAACGGCGCCGCCTCGAACGGCTCGGCGGTCTGCTGCCGCATCCACACCAGCAGCGCCTCGAGCCGCCCGGCGAGGACGACGTGGTAGTCCTCGCCGTGCGCATAGCGGGCGACTCGCGCCGGCGCGACGCCGTGGGCTCGCGGCGCCGGCCCGGTCCAGTAGTTGGTGCCGGTGACGACCACCGAGCGGGCGCCGGGCAGAAAGCGCTGGATGTCGCTCCGGGTGTCGGCGGTGCGCGCCAGGTACGACATCTCACCGGCATGGCCGCGGGCGAGCCAGTCGTGCAGGTGCGCCAGTTCGGGCAGCGCCGTCGCCGGCGCGATGCCGCAGACGTCGAAGCCGAGCGAGCGGGCGTGCGCCTTGACCGCGGCCGAGGTCAGCATGTCGCGCCAACCGATGGCGGCTCTTCGCTCAGCCTGGAGGCAGCTCTAAAGAGCTGCCCTACGAGTGCCCGCATGTAGGGCAGAGCTTCAGCTCTGCCGGGACATCACGATTCGTAGGGCAGAGCTTCAGCTCTGCCGGGAAGCCTGCCGCTACGACGCGCGCGCCACCAGCTGCCGCAGCACATACGGCAGGATACCGCCGTGGCGGTACGCGGTCAGCTCTTCCGGCGTGTCGATGCGGCACACGGCCTCGAAGCGCGCCGGTCGTGCCGTCGTCGGCGGTAGCCACGACCGTGACCCGGCCGCGCGCGGCCAGCGACGCGCCGGCGCCCTCGAAGTCATAGCGTTCGCGGCCGCTGAGGCCGAGCGACGCCGCCGACTCGCCATCGGCGAACTGCAGCGGCAGCACGCCCATGTTGACCAGGTTGCTGCGGTGGATGCGCTCGTAGCTCTCGGCGATGACCGCCTTGACGCCGAGCAGCATCGTGCCCTTGGCGGCCCAGTCGCGCGACGACCCCGAGCCGTACTCCTTGCCGGCCAGCACCACCAGCGGCACGCCGGCGGCTTGATACTGCATCGCCGCGTCGTAGATGGCCATCACCTCGCCGCCCGGCAGGTGGGCGGTGACGCCGCCTTCCACGCCGGGCACCAGCTGGTTCTTGATGCGGGTGTTGGCGAAGGTGCCGCGCATCATCACTTCGTGGTTGCCGCGGCGGGCGCCGTAGGAGTTGAAGTCCTTGGGGCTGACGCCGTTGGCGACGAGATACTTCCCCGCCGGGCTGTCAACCTTGATCGAACCGGCCGGCGAGATGTGATCGGTGGTGATGCTGTCGCCGAGGAGTGCCAGCACGCGCGCGCCGCGAATCTCCGCCGCCGGCGGCGGCGTCATCGACACGCCTTCGAGGAACGGCGGCCGGCGGATGTAGGTCGAATCGGCCTCCCAGGCGAAGCGGTCGCCGGTCGGCACCGGCAGCGCGCGCCACCGCGCCTGCCCTTCGAACACGCTGGCGTACTGCGAGGTGAAGGCCTGCGCGGTCACGCTGCCGAGCATCGTCTCCTGGATCTCGCGCTCGGTCGGCCAGACGTCCTTGAGATACACCGGCCGGCCGTCGCTGCCGTGGCCCAGCGGCTCGCGCGTGATGTCGACGTTCATCGATCCGGCCAGCGCGTAGGCGACGACCAGCGGCGGCGACGCCAGGTAGTTGGCGCGCACGTCCTGCTGGATGCGCCCTTCGAAGTTGCGGTTGCCCGACAGCACGCTGGCCACCACCAGCCCGCGCTCGCGGACCTCGCTGGCGATCTCGTCGGGCAGCGGCCCGCTGTTGCCGATGCAGGTCGTGCAGCCGTAGCCCACCAGGTTGAACCCGAGGCGATCGAGATACGGCTGCAGGCCCGAGGTCCGCAGATACTCGGTGACGACCTTGGACCCCGGCGCCAGCGACGTCTTCACCCACGGCTTGCTGGTCAGTCCACGCTCGGCCGCCTTCTTGGCCACCAGGCCGGCCCCGATCATCACGCTCGGATTCGAGGTGTTGGTGCAGCTGGTGATCGCCGCGATCACGACCGAGCCGTGTTCGAGCTGCGTCGCCGTGGCCACCGCGGCGCCACCACCGGCGGCGGCCACCTTGACGCCTTTCTTCAGCTCGTCGAGCGCCCCGGCGAAGGAGGCCTTGGCGTCGGTGAGCGAGACGCGGTCCTGGGGACGGCGCGGTCCGGCGAGACTCGGCACCACCGACGCCAGATCGAGCTCGAGCGTCTCGCTGTAGGTGGCGTCCGCGGTCGAGGCGGTGTGGAACAGGCCCTGGGCGCGCGCATAGGCCTCGACCAGCGCCACTTGATCGGCGCTGCGGCCGGTGAGGCGGAGGTAGTCGAGGGTCAGCGCATCGACCGGGAAGATGGCGACGGTCGCGCCGTACTCCGGGCACATGTTGCCGAGCGTCACGCGGTCGGCGATGGTCAGGTGCTCCAGGCCCGAGCCGTGGAACTCGACGAACTTCCCGACCACCCGGTGGTGGCGCAGCGCCTCGGTGATCGTCAGCACGAGGTCGGTGGCGGTGGCGCCCTCGGGGAGCCGCCCCGACAACCGGCAGCCGACGACCGGCGGAATCAGCATCGAGCTCGGCTGGCCGAGCATCGCCGCCTCGGCTTCGATGCCGCCGACGCCCCATCCCACCACGCCCAGCCCGTTCACCATCGTGGTGTGCGAGTCGGTGCCGAAGCAGGTGTCGGGGAACGCGACGCCGTCGTCCACGCAGACGACCCGCGCCAGGTACTCGATGTTGACCTGGTGCACGATGCCGGTCTCGGGCGGCACGACGCGGAAGTTGCGGAACGCGTCCTGGCCCCAGCGCAGGAACACGTAGCGCTCGCGGTTGCGGTGGTATTCGAGGTCGGCGTTCAGCTCGAGCGCCGCGGCGGTGCCGAAGTGATCGACCTGCACCGAGTGGTCGATGACCAGCTCCACCGGCTGCAGCGGATTGACGCGGGCCGGGTCGCCGCCGAGCGCGGTGATGCCGTCGCGCATCGCCGCCAGGTCGACCACGCAGGGCACGCCGGTGAAGTCCTGCAGCAGCACCCGGGCCGGCATGAACGAGATCTCGCGGTCGGCGTGCTTCGCGGCGGGGTCCCACCCGGCCAGGGCGCGGATGTCCTCGGCTTTCACGAAGGCGCCGTCCTCGCGCCGCAGCAGGTTCTCGAGCAGGATGCGCAACGAGAACGGGAGCCGCTCCACGGCGGGAAACGCCTCGGCCAGCGCCGGCAGACTGAAGTAGTCGAGCGTTCGCCCTCCGGACGTCAGAGCGGTGCGGGTGTGGAAGGTGTCCTGGCTGGGCATGATCCGGAAAAGCATATCAGCCCGGGCGCCCGTCCCCGGGCATCCTGCGTCCGCGATCGGACACGCAACCGCGCCGGCCCCCGGCCGCCGGGGCGGAATCGGTGACATTTCGCCGTCCGGCCTGGCACGACATTCGAACTGTCGACCCTCATGCGTGACCTCGTGAACGGCCTCCGGATGCTGCGCCGGTCCCCGGGACTGGCGGCCGCGGCGATCCTCTCCATCGGCCTCGGCATCGGCGCCACCACCGCCATCTTCGGCGTCGTGCGCCACGTGCTGCTGCGTCCGCTGCCGTACGCGGCGCCCGAGCGCCTGGTCGCGCTGTGGGAGACCACGGCCGACAACCCCGAGCGCTGGGTGGCGCCAGCCAACTACCTCGACTGGCAGCGCGACGCCGCCGACGCCTTCGAAGCCATGGCCGCCTACGACAGCTTCTCCGCGGCGGTGTCGGGCGAGGGTGAGCCGGAGCGGCTCCGCGCCGTGTCGGCCTCGGGCACGTTCTTCGAGGTTCTCGGCCAACCGGTGGCGGAAGGCCGCGCGCTCGTCTCGAGCGACGATCGCGCCGGCGCACCGTGCGTGGCCGTGCTCAGCCATGCGCTGCGCGAGCGCCGCTTCGCCAGCCGCGCCGCCGTCGGCGCGGCGCTGGTGCTCGACGGCCGCCCCTGCGAGGTGGTCGGCGTGCTGCCGGCCGACTTCACCTTCCCGCTCCAGAGCCGCGCCGAGGTCTGGATCAACGGCGACCGCGGCGTGCCGCGCAGCTTCCCGTTCCCCGGCGACATCACCACGGTGCGCGACTCGCACCTGCTCTACGTCGTCGGCCGTCTGCGCCCGGGCGTGGCCCTCGCCACCGCCCAGGCGGCGCTGCAGACCGTGATGACGCGGCTGGCGGCCGCCCATCCCGACACCAACACCGGCCTCGGCGCCCGCGCCGTGTCGTTGCACGAGGCCGTGGTCGGCGACGTGCAACCGGTTCTGTGGCTGCTCCAGGCCACGGTCGTCGTGTTGCTGCTGGTGGCCTGCGCCAACGTCGCCCATCTCCTGCTCGCGCGCGCGACGGCGCGTCAGCAGGAGATCGCGGTGCGGATCTCGCTCGGCGCCGGACGCGCCCGCCTGGTCCGCCAGCTGCTCATCGAAGCGCTGGCCCTGGCCATTCCCGGCGGCATCGTCGGCGTCCTGGCGGCGACCTGGGGCGTGGACGCGCTGGTGGCCGCCGCGCCCGAGAGCATTCCCCGCCTTGGCGATGTCACCGTCGATCCCCTGGTGGTCGCCTTCGCCGCCACGCTCACGCTCGTCACGACGCTCGTCTTCGGACTCGCGCCGGCGCTGGGCCTGGCGTCCCCGGCCAACCAGCCGTTGCTGGCGCCGGGGCAACGCGTGGCCGGACGCCCGGCGACCCGATGGTGGCACCGCGCCATCGTCATCGGCGAACTGGCGCTGGCGCAGGTGCTCGTCGTCGGCGCCTTGCTGCTGACGGCGAGCCTGATGGCCGCCACGCGTGTCGACCTCGGCTTCGCCACCGAGGGACGCCTGGCCGCCGAGCTGACCCTGGCGCGCGATCGCTACCTGCGGCCGGTCGGCGGCGCCGATGACTTCACCATCGACCCGACGCCGAAGCGCCAGTTCGTCTCGGCGGTGCTCGCCCACCTCGAAGGCGCACCCGGCATCCGCGCCGCCGCCGCGGCGTTCACCGCCCCGCTGTCGGGCGCGCCCAACCGTGGCATCCGGATCGACGGCAACCCGGAGCCGGCCCGCGGCCAGGAGCCCGACGCCGACTTCCAGGTCGTGACGCCCGACTTCTTCCGCACACTCGGCATCGCGGTGCGCGAGGGCCGGGTGTTCACCGACGCCGACGACGGCCGCGCGCAGCCGGTGGCGATCGTCAACGAGACCTTCGTCCGCCGCTACCTCGGGGGCGCCTCGCCGCTCGGACGGGTGGTGCGCTTCGGCGGTGATCGGAGCCACGTGGTGGTCGGCGTCGTCGCCGACACCCGCTATCGACGGGTCGAGCAGGCGTCCGATCCGACCTTCTACCTGCCGATCGGACAAAACGACGAGCGCTGGCCGTTCCTTGCTTTCCTGACCTGGACCGACGGCGACGCGACGGCGGCCGCGCCGCTGGTGCGGGCGGCGATCCGCGCCGCCGATCCCGCCCAGGCCATCTCGACCTTGCGTCCCTTCGACGAGGTCTTCGCCGCGGCACTGGCACCGCGCCGCTTCAACACCTGGCTGGTCGCGCTGTTTGGCGTCACCGCGATGGTGCTGGCCGCGATCGGCGCCTACGGCGTGATGGCGGCGGCGGTGGCCGGGCGCACCAGGGAACTCGGCGTACGGTCGGCGTTGGGCGCCTCGGCCGTGCACCTGCGCGGGCTGGTACTCGGCGAGACGGCGCTCCTGGCCGTGGCGGCGTCACTCGTCGGCCTCGGGCTGGCGGTGGGCGGGAGCGGATTGCTCCGCTCGCTGCTCTTCGACGTTGCCCCGCGCGACCCGCGGATGCTCGCCGTCGCCGGCCTGACGGTGGTCGGCGTGGCGCTGGCCGCGGCGTGGCTGCCGGCCCGGCGCGCCGCGCGCATCAATCCGGTCGACGCGCTGCGCAGCGATGGCTGACGCCGGCCGGCGCGGCTACCGTCCCGAGCCAGTGCCCGGTTTCTTGAGCAGCGCCGGATCGACGCGGGTGCCGAACGGCGTCGCCCCGGCGACGAGCGCGAAGTGGCGGAACACGGCGTCCGACACCGCGCGCACCGTCTCGCCGACCTGCGCGTTGCCGTAGTTCACCATCACCGCCACGGCGTAGGGCGCCCCGGGCAGCGCGACCAATCCCCACGCGGTCGACACGCCCTCGAGCCCGCCCGGCTTCCACGCCACGCGTACCCCGCTCGGGATCGGCTGGCGGAACTCGCCCCCCTTGGGCAGTTCGAGCAGCCGCCGCACTTCGGCACACGAGGCCGGCGTCAGCGGCAGATCGCAGCGCGACAGCCGCGCCATCAGGTCCACGGCCTCACGCGCCGTCGAGACGTTCTCCTCGCCGCGGGCGCTGGCCTCGGGCCGAATCATCTTGCGCTGCAACTTCGTCTGCGCCAACCCGAGCGTCGCCATGGTGGCGTTGACCTTGTCCATGCCGACGGCGTCGATCAGCATGTTGGTGGCGGTGTTGTCCGACTGCACGATCATCGGCACCGCCAGGTCGTGCAGCGAGAACGTCGAGCCGCCGTCGGAGAAGTCCTGCAGCAGGCTGCTGCCGCCGGTGCGATCGGCGGCGGTCAAGGTCTTGCGGTCGGTGAGCTTGAGCTCGCCGGCGTCGCTGCGGCGGAACAGCTCGATGAGGAGCGGGATCTTGATCGCGCTGCCCTGCGCGAAGACGAGCGTGTCGTTCACGCCCCAGCGCTCGCCGCTGGACAGGTCGATGACGCCGATGCCGACGACGCCGGGCGCGGCCGTCGCCAGCCGCTCGAGCTCGAGGCGCAGCTTGGTGGCGAGCTGGGCCCGTGGCGCCGGCGGCGTCTGGGCCGCGGGCGCGACAGCGAGCGCGATGGCGGTCACGGCGACGGCGATGGCAGAGCGTCGCAGGCGGGGCATTAACGTCCTCCCGGCATCGTCATGAGGCTGGCCAGCATCTCGATGCCCTCCCACAGGTTCTGCAGCCGCAGGTTCTCGTCGGGACCGTGCTGGTTGTTGTCGAAGTTGACGATCGACACGCCGACCGTCGGCATCTGGTAGAGATCGCTGAAGGTGCCGAACGGCAGCCCGCCGCCCAGGGTCGGCAGCCGCACCGGCGGGACGCCGCCACGGGTCAGCGCCGCGACCACGGCCTGCGATCGCGGGTCGTCCATCGAGACCCGCGACGCGGCCGAGCCGCGGCCACGCGGATCGACGCGCGCGATCTTCGGATGCGCCCGCCGCTCCTCGGGCGACGGATCGCGGCCGGTCACGACGACGTAGCCCTGGCGGCGCACGTGGTCGGCGATGAGCGTGTTCTGGGTCTCGGGGACGAGGTCCTTGACCATGCGCACTTCCAGCCGCGCGGTGGCGGTGGCGGGGATCGCGGACCGGCCGGGGATGCCGAGCCCGCCGCCCGACTCCATGACCAGGATGCTCAGCGTCGGCTCGTTGAGCTTCACTTCGAGGCGCGTGTCCGGACGCTCGGGCCGGGCGACGCCGAAATCACGGGCCAGCACCGCCTCGACGTTGGGCGCCTCGTCGAGCGCCTGCCGTTCGGCCGCGGTCAGCGGCCGGACATCGCGGTAGAAGTCCTGGATGGTCACGCGCCCCTGGTCGTCCTTCATCGTGGCGAGGAGCTTGGCCAGGGCCATCGACGGGTCCGGCGCCCAGTTGCCGTAGTTGCCCGAGTGCAGGTCGCCGGCCGCGCCGTAGACGGTGATGGTGACGCCGGCGCCGCCGCGCACGCCGAAGTACACCGTCGGCCGCCCGCTCGGGTGCCGCGGCCCGTCGAGCGTGATTGCCAGGTCGGTCTTGAGCGCCTGGGGCCGCGCCTCGGCGAAGCGGCGGAAGTTGGCCGAGCCGGCTTCCTCCTCGCCGTCGAGCACCACCCTGAGGTTCCAGGTCGGGCCGCCGCCACCGGCCTTCAGCGCGTCGACGGCGTTCAGCAGCGCGACGATCGGCCCCTTGTCGTCGGCGGCCGAGCGGCCGTAGAGCCGCCATTCGGGATCGAACCGCGTCCGCGCCGGGTCGGCCGGCACGGCGCCGGTGCTGCTCCACAGGCACGGCGTGAACGGCTGGCAGCGCGTCCACTGGCTCGCGTCCACCGGCTGCCCGTCGTAGTGGATGTAGAAGGTGAGCGTGCCGGCGGGCTTCGGCACGTCGAGGCTGGCGAACACCACCGGCGATCCCGGCCCGCCGATGGTCTCGACCGAGAACCCGCGGCGCTTGAACAACCCGGCCAGGTGGTCGGCGTTCTTGCGCATGTCGCCGTCGTTGCCGGCGACGTTGGGGAGGGCCACCAGGGTGGTCAGCTCCTCGACGATCGCGCGCTCGTGGGCGCTACGCCACTCGGCGACACCGGCCGGCTGCGCGGCCGCCGCGCCCGCCAGCCCGACCACCAGCCACGCCGTCCCCGCCCCGATCGTGCCATCCACGCATCGTCCAGTGCCTCCCCGGAATCGCGTGCCGATGATATGTCGAGCCGCTCCGATCGTTCCGCCTGGTGCCAGGCACTGAACACTGTTCAGTGCCTGGCACTGAACGGTGTTCGCGGTCAGCCGGCCGACGCCGCGGCGCGGGCGCGGAGCGCGGCTGGCGTGAGCGAGCGTTCGGCCACGGCGAGGGCCGCGTCGACGACCAGGGCGAGCAGCGCCGCGGGAATCGCTCCCGAGAGCACCATCCGCGAATCGGCCAGCGCCAGGCCGGCGACAATCGGATCGCCGAGCCCGCCGGCGCCGACGAACGCCGCGAGCGTGGCCGTGCCGACGTTGATCACGGCGGCGGTGCGGATGCCGGCCATGATCACCGGCACGGCCAAAGGCACCCGCACGTAGCGGCGGATCTGCGCCGCGGTCATGCCGAGGGCGTGGGCCGCTTCGACGGCACCGCGATCCGCCTCGCCGAGTCCGGTCACGGCGCCCCGGACGATCGGATAGAGCGAATAGAGGAACAACGCCGTCACCGCCGGGACGGCCCCGATGCCGAGCACCGGGAGCATGAAGGCGAGCAGCGCGATGCCGGGCACGGTCTGCAGCAGGCCGATGGCGCGGGTGACCGGCTCGGCCCAGCGCTTGCGCGCGAGGGCGACGCCGGCGCCCAGTCCGACGACGATGGCGAGCGCCAGCGACAGGCCGGCCAGCCACAAATGGCGGAGGCTCATGGCCAGAATCGCGGCGCGCCGCTGCCACAGATAGGCGGCCAGCGATCCGCCGGTCGCGGCCGGCTCCGCCGTCGTCGCCGGCGTGGTGTTGGTCAGGCCCAGCTCTGCCAACGCGTCGCGCGCGACTACGGCCACGTCCTCGCCGTTGACCTCGACCCGGCCGTTCAAGCGTCGCATGCGCCGCACGTCGAGCCGGCCGCTCAGCTCCGACAGCGCGGCGATCGCCTCGGGCCGCTCGCGGGCCAGGGCCCCGCGCACCAGCGCCGCCGCGTCGTAGGGCGGGAAGAACTCGCGGTCGTCCTCCAGCACCGTCAACGGATAGCGATCGAGCAGCCCGTCGGTCGAATAGGCGTCGATGATGTCGACCGCGCCTTCGACCAGCGCCTGGTATTTCACGGCCGGCGCCAGAGCGCTGATCGACTTCGGCGCCAGACCGTAGGCCGCGCTCAAGCTCGGCAGGCCGTCAGACCGCCCGATGAAGTCGGCGGTGAACCCGGCGCGCATCTCGCCGCTGACCCGGGCGAAGTCGCTGAGCGTCCGCAACCCGAGCCGCTCGGCCATCTCGGTGCGGACCGACATCGCGTAGGTGTTCTCGAAGCCGAGCGGCGGCAGCCAGCGCGCGTCGAACTGGCGCGCGAACTCGCGCGAGATGGTGTCGAGCACGGCCGCCGGATCGCGTTCGAGCGGCGCCTTCAGGATGACGAGCAAGCCGGTGCCGCGTGTACTCGGGAAAGACGTCGATGTCGCCGCGGCGCAGCGCCGGGAAGACGATCTCGGTGCCGCCGAGCCCGAAGCGCCGGCTCACGGCGATGCCCCGCGCCTCCAGAATCTGCGCGAAGAGCTCGGCCAGCAGATACGACTCGCCGAACGGCTTGGAGCCGATGACGACCGGACGCCCGGTGGGCACCGGCGCCACGGGTTGCGCCGGCGTCCCCGGCGCGGCGAGGAGCGCGATCGCCGCTGCCAGCACGGCCCGGACGGCCGTCGAGCGGATCACGACGCCCGCCCCTGACGCACCCGTGCCCGCGTCAGCAGATCGGCGACGTAGGGTGTCGCCGGGCGCGCCATCAGCACGTCGGGGCGATCGACCTGCGCCAGCCGCCCCTGGTGCAGCACGGCGACGCGGTCGGCGAGGAGCGCGGCCTCATGCAGGTCGTGGGTCACGAGCAGGGCCGACAGGCCCGGGGTCCGCCGCAGTTCGAGGAACATCGCCTGCAGGTCGCTGCGGGTGATGGCGTCGAGCGCGCCGAACGGCTCGTCGAGGAGCAGCGTGCGGGCCCCGGCGGCCAGCGCCCGCGCGAAGGCGACGCGCTGCCGCTGTCCGCCCGACAACTCGTGCGGCCAGCGCGCGGCGAACTGCCGTGCCGGCAGCCCGACGGTGGCGAGGGCCTGGTCGGCGTCGCCGTCGGCATCCGGCCGCCCGACCAGCCACGGCACGAGCGCGACGTTGCGCGCCACGCTCCAGTGCGGCAGCAGCCCGCCGTCCTGCGGCACGTAGCCCAGTGCGCGCCGCACCGCAATGGAATCGGCCGAGGCCAGGTCCTCTCCGGCGACGCGGACGCGGCCGGCGTCGATCGCGGTCAGGCCGTTGAATGCGCGCAGCAGTGTGCTCTTACCCGAGCCGCTCTCGCCGACCAGCGCGACGCATTCGCCGCGGGCGACGTCGAGCGACACGTCGTCGAGGGCGACGACCGTGCCGAACCGCTTCGAGACGCCGGCCGCCGAAAGCGCAGGGTCGGCCATGTCGGGTGTCAGAATCCCACGAACGCCCGCACCGACACCGCCGGCAGCGACCGCCAGCCGTCGTCGAAGGTGATCCCGTCGCGGCGGACCACCCAGCGAACGTCGCCGGCCAGCCCCGCTTCGAGACCGCCACCGTGACCGCCGGCCAGCCACCACCGCGTGCCGGCACCGAGGTGCGCGGTCGAGCCGGTCTCGACCAGGGCGTCGTCGTCATGGAGCTGGCGGAGATAGCCGCCGCCGGCGAGCAGGTAGGCCTGCCCACGCGAGCCCAGCCGCGCCCACGACGGGTGATACAGCACCGAGGCGTCGACGACGTACTCGGCGACGTCCTCGGTGGCGGTGAAGGCGCCGGTGGCCTCGGCATCGTTGGTCATCGTCGTCGTCAGGGTCGGACGCCGCATTCCGCCGCGCACCTCCACTGCCCAGCCGCGCGTGACCGCCATCGTCAACGTGAGGTCGGCACCGACCCCGCCGTCGAGCCGCGAACTGGTGTCGAAGAACGTGAAGGGCGGCGGCGAGGTCGTGCCCAGGGCGGTGGTGCGCGTCTCGGCGCGGATGCTGCCCAGCGGGTCGGCGCCGACCCAGGTGCCGCCCAACCCGACGACGAGGTGGCCGGGGCGCAGCGCTGCCGGCGGCCGCGACTGCGCCGACATCGTGCTGCCGATCACGAGGAGCCCGGCGGCCGCCAGGGCCGCCGCCGCCGGCCGCCTCATCGTGGCCGCACCTCGATCGACACGTCGGTGGTGGCGCCGCCACCCTGGACCACGACGATCGTCGACGCAAAAGTCACGGAGAAGTCGATGTCGACCCGCGCCGGGGTGAAGAAGCTCTCGACGTCGGCGTCGTCGAGTGGCTCGACGCGCAGCACGTGGGGCCCGGGCGACAACCCGGCGACGGCGAACGTGCCGTCGTCGGCCAGGGTGTAGCCGGCGATGAGCTCGCCGGTCTGCAGGTTGAAGGCGGCGACGTGGGCGCCGTAAACGCCGCGGCCGCCTTTGGTGACGCGTCCCTGGATGCTGCCCTTGTCCGGCGGCGTGACCCCGTAGAGATCGAGCACGCCGGCGATGTCGTCGGTCTGCAGCACGCGGTCGGCGATCGCCCCGGCCGGCATCGCGATCGGGAACATCACCGCCCCCGACGACAGCACCCGGCGGCCGCTGCCGATCACCTCGGTCTCGCCGAGGGCCGAGTGACCGAGGCCGAGCATGTGTCCGAGCTCGTGCACGGCCACCGACTCGAGGTCGTTCCGACCGGCCTCGCCGCCGGCGGCGGTCGACCACTGGAAGCGCGAGTTGAAGTAGACGTCCGACTCGAGCAGCGTGCCGGTCGCCGAGTCGAGCAGGAACGTGGTCGCGCCGAGGACCCGCTCCTGATCGGGCCGGTCGAGGAAGCCGATCGTCGATCGGCCGTCGGTCTCGAGCGGCTGGCTGCGCGTGAAGCCCTGCGCGCTGAAGGTGACGGGCAGGGCCGGCAACGCGTCCCAGGTGGCGGCGGCGCGGCCGACGGCGTCGGCGAACGCCTGGGCGCTCACGCCGGCGATATCGCGCTCGGTGACGAAGTAGCGGATCGGCCCGGCGGCCCAGCGCACCGGCACCACCTGTCCGCCAACCTCGATCCCGAACTTCAGATAGGCATGAGCGGGGCCGGGCGCGGCCATCACCGCTGCGACGAGCAGGACGGCCACTGACTGGCGCAGGCCCGCGGTCATGGCCGCTCCTTCACGGCCCGCACCTCGGCGCCGAACACCGCCAACGGCCGCACCGCGCGTCCTGGATCGCCGCGTCCGACGCGGGCCGGCGACGCGACCGCCCGCACCGGCGTCGGCACGACGATCAGCGTGCCCGACCGTGGATCAGGGGCGACACGATAGACGCCCAGCGACAGTCCGACCGGCGAGGGCATCGCCGGCACCTGCCCGCGCAGGAACACCACGACCGTATCGCCGGTCCGAAAGGCTGGCCCCCCGGCGACGATCAACGTGCGGCCGCCGGCTTCCCCACCCGGCACGCGAAACGTCGTCGTCGCCGTGGCCGTGCCCTTGAAGTGCTCGAGCGACTCGAGCGTGACCACCGACTCGATCGTGCGGCGATCGGCGGTCCACTGCCCGTCGACCGCAATCACGCGGCCGTAGACCACGGTATGGGATTCACGAACCAGTTCCTCGAACGTCGCCGGGAGCACCGTCAGCGCGCCCGCGCGCCACGGCGACAACAGCCACAGAAAGCCGAGCACGAACACACCTGCACGCATCTCGTGAGTCTACCGCCTGGTTGGATGCGGCTAAGCGCGAACCGGGCCGGACCCGACGACGCCGAGCACCGCGTCGGCGACCCGGGCCGTCGATCCCGGCGGGCCGAGCCTGGCGCGGGTTTCGGCCAGCCGGGCCCGCATCCGTTCCCAGCGATCGCGATCGGTGAAGAGCGCGATCGTCTCGCTGGCGACCGCCTCGGGCGTGCAGGCGTCCTGCATGAGCTCGGGGACGATGCGCTCTCCAGCCACCAGGTTGGCCATGGCGTAGGTGTCGATCGTCACCAGGGGCTTGCCGAGCCGATACGACAGCGGCGACACCTTGTAGACGACGACCATCGGCCGCTCGTGCAGCGCCGTCTCGGCGGTGGCGGTGCCCGACGCCGTGACCACGACGTCGGCCGAGTCGAGCACTTCGGCGACGCGGCCGCGCACCAGGCGTGCGGCCGGGGTCGCGGCGGCGAGCGCGGCGAACTCGTGGTCCTGGTGGCCCGGCGCACAGGCGACCACCGCCTGCAGGTCCGGCACCCGGGCGGCGACCAGCGGCAGCGCCGCGGCCATCACCGGCGCCAGCCGCGCGATCTCGTTGTGACGGCTGCCGGGCAGCAGCGCAACGGTCGGGCGCCCGGCGTCGAGGCCGAGCGCGGAGCGGCTCGCCGCCTGCAACGCGGCGGCGGCGACGCGATCGACCGGCGGCGCCGGCACCGCGTCCACCAGCGGATGGCCGAGGAACCGCACCGGAATGCCGGCCGCCTGATAGAGCGGCTCCTCGAATGGGAAGATCGGCAGGGCCAGCGACACGTGACGCTGCATGGTCTTCATCCGGCCCGGCCGCCACGCCCATACCTGCGGCGTCACGTAGTAGACGATTGGCACGCTCATGCCGGCCACAGCCTTCATCAGCCGGAAGTTGAAGTCGGGGTAGTCGACCAGGACGAGGACGTCGGGGCGAGTGTCGCGCGCCGCACGGATCAGCCGGCGCAGCATCGCGAAGGTCGCCGGCAGGACCCGCAGCGCCTCGGTCAGTCCGGTGACCGACAGTCCCGCATAGCGGCCGACCAGCCGCACGCCGGCCGCCTCGCACTGCGGGCCGCCGAAGCCGAAGACGTCGAGGCCGGGGCGGCGTTCGGTGAGGGCCCGCGCGAGCAGCGCCGCGTACAGGTCGCCGGACGGCTCCCCGCACGAGAGCATCACGCGGGACATGCGTCGGCTACTGGGGCGCGGCGGGACGCCGGCGGCGCAGATCGGCCGCCGCCAGGTCGAGCTCCTCGATCGGAATCCGCTCTACCGAGGTGAAGCCCGCGCCGGCGAGCTGGCCGATGAACTTGTCGGCGTCGCCGACCAGCACCACCGAGAGCTGCCCCGGCTTGAGCAACGCGCGCGCGACCCGCTGGACGTCGTCGGGCGTGACCGACCGCACGCGCTCGGGATAGGCCGGCAGCTCCTCGAGCGGCAGGTCGTAGAACAGCTGATTCAGCACCCGCGTCGCGATCGCATCGGGCGACTCGATCGACAGCGGGAAGCTGCCGGCGAGGAAGTTCTGCGCGCCTTCCAGCTCGCCGTCGTAGACCCGCTCGCGCTGCAGGCGCGAGAACTCCTCGACCACCGTGCGCAGGGCCTCGGTGGTCGCCTCGGTCCGGGTGTCGGTCTCGGCGATCACGCCGCCGGCCATCTTGTAGGCATCGAGGTCGGCCGAGGCGCCGTAGGTCAGGCTCTTCTGGGTGCGCAGCACCTGCTGCAGCCGGTTGCCGCCCTCGCCGCCGAGGATCTTCACCACCTGGTCCATGATCAGGTGATCGGGATGCTTGCGCGGAATCGCCAGATGGCCGGCGCGAATCTCGGTCTGCACCGACCCCGGCTTGTCGATGACGACGACGCGCTTGACCGGCGGCGGCGGATCCATCGGCGCGAAGGCCGGCACCTCGCCGCGGGCCCAGTCGCCGAACACCCGCTGCACCTGGGCGAACGCCTGGTCGGCCGGCACCGCGCCGACGATGGCGATGAGGGCGTTGTTGGGTACGAACTACGCCTTGTGGAAGTTCACGAAGTCGTCGCGGGTCAGTCCCGAGAGCGACGGCTCGGTCCCCGACGACGGCAGGCCGTAGGGATGGAACCCGAACACCAGGCGGTCGATCACCTGGCTGGCGACGGTATCGGGGTCGTCGGCGGCGACCTTCAGCGACGACAGCGCCTGGCTGCGCTGGCGGTCGATCTCGGCGGCCGAGAACGCCGGGCGGCGCACGACGTCGCCCATGAGGTCGAGCGCCTGGGCCAGGCCGTCGCTCATGCTGACGGTGTTGACGAAGCTGAGGTCGGTGCCGGCGCCGCTGCCGAGCAGGCCGCCCATGAAGTCGATCTCCTCGGCGATCTGCGCCGCCGAGCGCGTCGTCGTGCCCTGATCGAGGAGCGCCGCCGTCAGCATGGCCAGCCCTTCCTTGCCCTTGGGGTCCTGGGCGGCGCCGGCGCGAATCAGCATCCGGGCGCTGACCACCGGCTGCTCGTCCTGGCTGACGAGCACGACCTGCAGCCCGTTGGGCAGGGTCTTGATCTCGTAGGGCGGGAACTTCACCGGCCGGGCGGCGAGCGGCCGCGGCGGGCGCTCCGACGGCCAGCGGAGGGCGTCGAGGCGTTGCTGGCCGCCGGCGGTGACCACGACCGAAGCGACCAGCACGGCGATGGCGACGACCAGCGACGTCTGCACGACGTGGAACGCGCGGCGGCTCATGGACGGGTCCCCGGCGCCTTGGGCCGCACGTGCATGACGACGCGCGATTGGGGCGTGAAATACGTCTTGGCGACCCGCTGGACGTCGGCCCGCGTCATGTTCTGGAAGATGGAGAACTCGCCGTCGGCCGTGGTGATGTCGGCGTGCAGCACCTCGGCGTGGGCGAGCACGCCGGCCTTCTGCTGCACGGTCTCGCGGCCCAGGATGTAGTCGCGGGCGAACTGGTTCTTGGCGCGCTGCAGCTCGCGCTCGGTGATCCCCGAGGCCACCGCCTCGTCGAGTTCGGCGACCAGGGCCTTCTCCACCGCCTCGAGCGACTGTCCGGGGTTGACGATCGCCACGGCGAAGAACAGGTTCGGATTCTCAATCAGGTTGGCGCCGCCGAAGGCGGCGACGGCCAGCCCCTTCTCGTAGACCAGGCTCTTGTAGATGCGCGAGCTGTTGCCGTCGGACAGCACCTTGGCCAGCACGTGCATCGGGTAGGAATCGGGATGGCCGTCGTAGGTGATGTGCTGGGCGACGATCACCGCCGGCAGCGGCCACGCCTCCTCGAGCGAGACGCGCTTCTCCTTGACCGCCGTCGGCTCCTGCGCGATGTCGCGCGGCACCGGCTTGGCCGCCGGCGGGATGCGCCCGAAGTAGCGCGTCACCAGGTCCTTCGTCTCGGCGACATCGAAGTCGCCGGCGATGACGACGGTGGCGTTGGCGGGCACGTAATAGGTGTCGAAGAACTGGCGCACGTCCTGGATGGTCGCGGCGTCGAGGTCGGCCATGCTGCCGATGACCGGATTCTTGTACGGGTGCGTGGCGAAGGCATTGGCGTAGAGCAGTTCGTTCAGGTTGCCGAACGGCTGGTTGTCGACGCGCATGCGGCGCTCTTCCTTCACCACCTCGCGCTCGTTGATGAAGGTCTGCTCGTCGACGTTGAGCGAGCCGAGCCGGTCGGCCTCCATCCACAGCACCAGCGGCAGGTACTGCGACGGCACCGTGTTCCAGTAGACGGTCGCATCCTCGTTGGTGTAGGCGTTGGCGCGGCCGCCGACCGACGAGACGATCGAGGTGTGCTGCTCGCCTTCGACGTTCTTCGAGCCCTTGAACATCATGTGCTCGAACAGGTGGGCGAACCCGGTGCGTCCCGGCCGCTCGTTCTTCGAGCCGACGTGATACCAGATCTGCACGTGCGCAATCGGCGTCGAGCGGTCCTCGTGGAGGATCACCGTCAGGCCGTTGCTCAGGGTGAAGCGCTGGTACTGCAGCTTGGGCGGGGCGACGGCGGCGCTGAGGGGCGTCCAGGCGAGAGCCACGGCCAGCGCCAGGCCGGCAAGGGCCACCCCGAGCGCCCGACGCCGCGTGGTGGAGACGACGGGTGCGATTGCTGAGGTCATGGACAGGATGCTCGATTATGGCACGGGGGTCGGCGGCGTCCCGGCGGCGGCCTCGAGGGCGGCGAGCCGGCGTTCGAGGGCGACGAGCTGGCGGCGATACTCCGGCAGCCGGCCGAAAAGCACGGCGGCCTTGGCCCACTGACGGTTGTCGATCGCCGGCAGGCCCGATACGAAGCGTCCGGCGTCGAGCGAGTTGGTGATGCCGGTCTGTCCCGTGGCCTTCACGCCGTCGCCGATGGTGAGGTGGTTGCCGACCCCGACCTGACCGGCGAGGATGACGCCGTCGCCGATGACGGTGCTGCCGGCGATGCCGACCTGCGACGCCAGCAGCGTGTTGAGCCCGACGGTCACGCCGTGGGCGATCTGCACCAGGTTGTCGATCTTGGCCCCGGCCCTGATGCGCGTCTCGCCCACCGCCGGCCGGTCGATGGTGGTGTTGGCGCCGATCTCGACGTCGTCCTCGATCACGACCGGCCCGGTCTGCGGAATCTTCTCGTGAGTGCCGTCCGGATGATGGGCGAAGCCGAAGCCGTCGGCGCCGATCACGGCGCCGTCCTGCACGACGACGCGGCGGCCGAGGCGGCACGCCTCGCGGATCGACACGTGGGCGTGGATCCGGCACTCGGGGCCGAGCACCGCGTCGTCGCCGATGACGACGTGCGGGTGCAGCTCGCTGCCGGCGCCGATCCGGGCGCGGCGGCCGATCACGACCAGCGGTCCGACGGCGACGCCGTCCTCGAGCACGGCGTCGGCGGCGACCACCGCCGAGGGATGAACGCCTGGCGGCAGCGCGCGGGGCGGCGCGAACGCCTGCGCGGCCCGGGCAAACGCGAGGTACGGGTTGGCGATGCGCAGCACCGCGCACGGCGCCGACGGGGCCTCGCCGTCGAGGATGACCGCCGACGCGCGGGTCACGGCGAGCGCCGCCGTGTACTTCATGTTGGCCAGGAAGGTGACGTCGCCGGGACCCGCCTGCTCGATGCCGGCGACGCGCGTCACCTCGATCGCGCCGTCGCCCTCGAGCACGGCGCCGAGGCGTTCCGCGAGCTCGCCCAACGTCACGAAAATGAGCCTATCACGCGGCCGGAATCGCCAGCCGGGCGAAGAACGAGGCCAGGTGCTGCAGCCCAAGCCGCTCCGCCACGGCGTGCACGCGCCGCTCGCGCTCGCGACGGGTCGAGCGCCAGCGCGGCCCGCAGCTCGGCGACCACCGGGCTCGACCTCACCTGCCACGACACGCCCTTCAGTCCATGGGCGGCGCCGCGCCACGCCAGCAGGTGGCCGACGGTGGTGAAGGTGAAGAAGTAGCCAAGGACGTTCGGCCCAGGGATGAGAATCGTCGCCACCGACACCAGCAGCCCCAAGGCGTGGACCAGGAACCAGCGCAGGTGACGGTCGGCGTCGCGCTTGAGGCCGCGCTTCAGGATCGCCAGCGCCTCGTCGGCCGACAGGTCGTCGGGCGCCTCGAGCGTGGCGTCGGTGGCGGTGCGCAGATGCCACAGCAGCCGCTGCTCGGCGGCGCGCTCGACGATCCAGCGCATCACCTTGCGCTGCACCCGCTGCATCACCCCGGCCTTGGGCCGCACCCCGGACTCGTGCCGCCGGTGGCGCTCCGCCTCGGCTTCGCGCAGCATGTCGCGCAGGCGCTTGCGCAGCCGGCCGAACCAGCTGGTCTCGGCCGCCGCGTCGTCGTCCTCGGGGCCCTCGGGCGCCTCGAAGTACGGCTCGTAAGCCTCGGCGCCGATCGGAATCAGGAACACCTGCATCGCTACTTGTGGGACGAAAGCCCGGGGCGCGAGGTTGCGGCCTTACTTGGCCGGTGGCGTCGCCGGCCGGGCGACGCGGCGCGGCGAACGGGTCAGGCTGACCGGCACCGCCGGCTTCCCGGCCCGCACCCAGGCGCCGGTGATGAAGGCGGCCGAGGCGCTGATCGAGTCGGCGATGCGTCGATCGACCACCGGCAGGGCCTCGCGCTTGAAGGCGGCAAAGAACCCGTCGTCGTAGTATTCCCGTCCGGCCGCGGCGGCCCGGTCGGCCGCCAGCATCGACTCCGACAGCCGGTTGCTGGCGAGCAGGATCCGGAACATCTCGCCGCGCGGATCGGTCACCGGCGGTGCCGGCGTCGGCGCCACCGTGAGCTCGCGGCTGTAGCGCTCGAACAGCTCGCTCTCGAACCGCGAGTGCGCCCCGGCCTGTCCCGACATCTGCCCGTCGTAGTTGGCGACGGCGTGCAGCGGTACGTGGCCGTCGCCGACGTAGTGACAGAGGATCGCGGAGAAGAGCACGATGTCGTCGAGGACGTATTGCGACGGCGATGGCCGGCTTCAGCGACGCGAACGCGCGCTCGAGCCGACCGTAGAACTCGGCCGTCCGCCACGGCAGCAGGCCCTGTTCGTGGATTTCGTCGCGGCCGTACTTCTGCACCGCCTGGTCGTATTCGCGCGGCAGCGCCTCGAACGGGTAGGCGCCGAACGAGTCGAGATCGAGGAAGTGATTCGGCGGTTCCTCGTCCCAGCCGACGTTGCGCCACAAGTCGGGGTCGACGACACGCTCGACGATGAACGCCCGGCGCGCGTCGAACAACGGGCGCAGTTCCGTCGGCAGCAGCGCGATCATTCGCTCGGCGACGTGGCGGTGCGCCGGGAAGCCCCAGGCGCTCAGGCCGGCGGTCGAGCCGGCCAGGGCAGCGACCACGGCCACGAGCGGCATCCACTTCAGCATGCCTGCCATTCTAGAACCCCTCTAGTCATCGCGGCATCGGCACTTCGGGAACCGGCACGATCGCCCCCGACCAGCCGTCGGTGCCCATCGGCCCGGAGTAACGGGCGTCGTTGAGCTGGACCCGCGGCGGCGTGAGCGTGGCCTCGATCACGAAGAACGGAAAACGCGCCCAGGTCAGGTACTGCTGGCCGATGCGGGTCGCGGCGACGGCGCGGGCCTCGGGCGCGATCGGCGTGCTTGGCGACCCCATACCCGGCGGGACGGAATCGCGGCGCCGGCGTGAATTCCACGAAGCCCTTCTCGTAGCGGTCACCGAGGTCGATGATGACCTCGCGGCGCAGTGGATTGGCGATGACCGGCGTCACCATGAACGGCGCGTCGCCGCTGACCGGCCCGCGTCGAGCCCGGCGTGCACCGCCTGCCGCGCCCACAGACCGGTGCCGAACATCACGGCGATATAGACGACCGCGGCGGCCAGCGCGCGGCGCGCCACCACCGCCGCCGCCGTCGGGCCGCCGCCAGCGCAGCCCGGCCAGCAGCGCGCCCGTGCCGAGGATCAGCGTAGAGCCACGGGTCGACGATGTAGAGCGCGTCGCCGTAGAACCACCGGCCCGAGAACGGCATCAGCAACCGGATGCCGAAGCTGTTCATGAAGTCGAGCAGCGGATGCGAGAGCGTGCCGAGCACGGCCAGCCCGAGGACCGTCGCCGGCTTCGCCGGCGGCGCTGTCGGCGCGCGCCGTCGGCGCACGACGCGATCCCAGGCCAGCACCAGCCCGGTCAGCGCCGATCGGCAGGACCACCATGGCGATCGGGCCGTGGGTCCAGCCCCGCCGGTAGGACATCCACACGTCGGTCGTGAACATCGTGACCACGTCGATGTCGGGCGCGTTGGCGGCGAGCACCAGCGTCGGCAGGGCGAGCGGCGTGCGCCGCCCGAGGCCCGCCTGCCCCATCGTGAGGCCGGCGAGCGAATGACAGACCGGATCCATCGCGGCGGCTGGCTCCTGGGATCAGCGCGGCGGCGCGGCGAGGTGCCGCAGGTCCTTGCGCAGCACCTTGCCGACCGGCGACTTCGGCAGGTCGGGGCGGAAGTGGACGACCCGCGGGACCTTGTAGCCGGTGAGCGACTTGCGGCAGTGCTCGCGCAGGTCGCTGTCGGTGAGCGCCGGGTCCTTGCGCACGACGAACGCCGCCACCGCCTCGCCGGTGCTCTCGTCGGGCACGCCGATCACCGCCACCTCGGCCACGCCGGGATGCGCGGCGAGCACCGCCTCGACCTCGTTCGGATACACGTTGAAGCCGCTCACCAGGATCATGTCCTTCTTGCGGTCGACGATGTAGACGTAGCCCTCGTCGTCGATGGTGGCGACGTCGCCGGTGGCGAGCCAGCCGTCCTTGAGCACGCGCGCGGTCTCGTCGGGCCGCTGCCAGTAGCCCTGCATCACCTGCGGTCCGCGGACCAGCAGCTCGCCGGGCTGGCCGACGGCCACGTCGCGCCCGTCGGCGTCGACCAGGCGGACGTCGGTGCCGGGCACCGGCACGCCGATCGACTCGCGCTTGTTGCGATGGAACGGCACCAACGAGACGACCGGCGAGGTCTCGGTCAGGCCGTAGCCCTGGTAGATCGGCGTCTTGGTCATCGCTTCCCAGCGCTCGGCCACCGCCGGCACCAGCGCCATGCCGCCGGCCACCGTGCCCTTCAGCGTGAAGGCCGGGTGGCGCTGGAACCAGCCCTCGTGCATCAGGCCGGCAAACAGCGTGTTGACGCCGGTCAGCCAGGTCGCGCCCTCGGCGGTGAGCGCCCGGGTGAGATTGGCGAGCGGCCGCGGACTCGGGATCAGGATGTTCCGGCCGCCGAAGGCATAGAAGACCATCAGGTTCGCCGTGAACGCGAAGATGTGGTACAGCGGCAGCGCCGTGACGACGGTCTCCCGGCCCTCGATCACCCCCGGCTTCCACACCTCGATGCACTGGGCGATGTTGGCGAGGAGATTCCCTTCGCTGAGCACGGCGCCCTTGCTGACGCCGGTGGTGCCGCCGGTGTACTGGAGCGTGGCGACGCGATCGGGGCCGGCACCCACGAGATAGACATCGGGATCGGCGCCCGCGCTCAGACGCTGCCGCCCGGTGGCCACCGCCTGCTCGAAGGTGACGTGCGGAAAGGTGATCGGCGGCACCTGCTTCTTCACATGCCGCTGCACGGTGCGCACGATCGTGCGCGTCAGCCACGGCAGCAGGTCGGCAATCGTCACGACGATCACCGTGCGAATCGCCGTCTTCGGCAGGACCTGCGCCACCTTGTCGGCGAACAGGTCGATGACCACCAGCCCGGTGGCGCCGCTGTCGGCGAACTGGTGTTCCATCTCGGGCGCCGTGTAGAGCGGGTTGGTGTTGACCGTGACCAGCGAGGCCCTCAGCGCGCCGAACGTCACGATCGGATAGGCCAGGCAGTTGGGCATCTGCACCGCCAGGCGATCGCCGGCGCTGAAGCCAGCGACCTCACGCAGGTAGACGGCGAAGGCGTCGGCGAGGGCGTCGACCTCGGCAAAGGTCAGATGCCCGGTGGTGCCGTTCGGTAGCAGCAACGAGAAGGCGCGATTCGCCGCGTACTTCCGCGACGCGTCCCGGACCAGCGCGGCGACCGTCGGCCAGGCCAACGGGGCGAGGTCCTGCGACGTCTCGGGGGCGTAGTATCGAGTCCAGGGTCGCGAGGCCGGGGTGGTCATGACACGAACGGACAGCGCATTGTAATGGCGGTCGTGTTCTGAGCCGAAAATGGAACGATGGCCGATGCCGCTGGGCATCGAGCTTGCACGACGGTGCTCACATGCGCTCGGCAGCCTGCATTCCTGTCGCGATTCTGGTCACTCTCGCCCTGACGGGCGAGGCCTGCAGCAAAGACAGCGACTCGCCGACGTCCCCGTCGCCCTCGCCCAGCGGCGCCACCAGCTATACCGCCCTCGGCGCCAGCGACACGGCCGGCATCGGCTCGAGCGTCGAATGCTTCCCGTTCTCGCCGTGCACCAACGGCATGGGCTGGGTGCAGCAGCTGCAGCGCCGGCTGCAGCAGAACGGCGAGACCGCGTTCCTGAATCTCGGCGTCCCCGGCGCGGTGCTCAGTCCCGCCATCGAAGAGCTGGGCCGCAGGATCAACCGGACCTACCCGGGCAACTTCCTCACCAACCAGTCGCCCTTCACGGCGCCGGCCAGTACGGTGGTCACGGTCTTCGCTGGCGGCAACGACGCCAATACCATCGCCCAGGTGGTGCAGGCGCAGCAGGCCGGGGACGATCCCCGCGGCTTCATCGACCAACAGGTTGGTAAGTGGGGCGACGATTATGCCGCCCTGGTCCGCACCGTGCGTCAGCGGGCGCCGAACGCCAGGGTCGTGGTGCTCAACCTCCCCAACCTGGCCGGGATGCCTTATCTGGCCCGCAACAGCACGTTCGAGAAGTCGATCATGCAGCGCGTCGCCGTCGGGCTGAGTGATCGGGCGAACGCGTTGGTCGCACCGAACGTGCACGTCGTCGACCTGATGTGTGACCCGCGGATCCTGGAGCCGTCCAGCTTCTCGGGCGACGGCTTCCACCCGAGCGATCGCGGCTACTCGCTGATGGCCGAGCTCGCCTATCCGGCGATGGTCAACGCCTCACATCCCGCCCCGGCCGCCGACTGCGCCCAGAAGCGGCTCTTCCCGCCCTACTGACCAGGCCCCGACGTCGGCGTCACGGCACGCGCACGACCAGATCTGGGACGCCGGACCCGACCCGGCGCCGCTCAGCGCGCGCACGCGCACGACATAGACGGCCGCGGGCCGCTCGACCGGACGGGAACCCAAAGCCGGAGGTCTCGGAAGGGTTTTACGATTACGAATTTGTAAGTGGTCGATTTGTTGTTGCTTTTCTTTCACGGCTGGCGTGGCATTCGCAGAAATCTGGCAATCAATATTGCCAGATGACATCCATTCGATGCATAATCTGCGCAGTTTCAGTTCCATCCTGCACTGCACACCTTTTCAGAGGAGCCATCCATTATGGGAGCCGTGACGTTGGGCGAAGCCATTGACCGCATTCGTGACTGGTCGATGCACGAGGGACGCGCCGCGTTCAAGCCGGCGCAGGTGGGCGACATCTTCGGGTCGCTCGTCTTCAACGACTCCGTGCAGCTGGCCCGGTTGCCGAAGGCGGTCTACCAGGCCTTGCGCGACACGGTGACCAAGGGCCAGGCGCTCGAGATGTCGACGGCGGACGCGGTCGCCTCGGCGCTCAAGGACTGGGCGGTCGAACACGGCGCGTCGCACTACACGCACTGGTTCCAGCCGATGACCGGCATCACCGCCGAGAAGCACGACTCGTTCTTCGTGCCGACCGGCGACGGCAGCTCGATGGCCGAGTTCAGCGGAAAAGAGCTGGTCAAGGGCGAGCCCGATGCGTCGAGCTTCCCTTCCGGTGGCATGCGCAGCACCTTCGAGGCCCGCGGCTACACCGCGTGGGATTCCGACCAGCCCGCCGTGGCTGCTGCAGAACGGCAACTCGGCCACGCTGGTGATTCCGACGGCGTTCGTCAGCTGGACCGGCGAGTCGCTCGACAAGAAGACGCCGCTGCTCCGTTCGATGGAAGCGCTGTCGGCGCAGGCGGTGCGGGCGTTGAAGCTCTTCGGCGGGACGGCGACGCGCGTGACCGCGACCTGCGGACCCGAACAGGAGGTACTTCCTGATCGACCGCACCTTCTATTTCAACCGGCCTGACCTCATCAACGCCGGCCGCACCCTGTTCGGCGCCCGCCCGCCCAAGGGACAGGAGCTGGAGGATCAGTACTTCGGCGCCATCCCCGAGCGCGTGCTCGGCTACATGGCCGAGTGCGAGACCGAGCTCTACAAGGTCGGCGTGCCGATCAAGACCCGCCACAACGAAGTCGCGCCGTCGCAGGACGAGCTGGCGCCGATCTTCGAGAGCGCCAACGTCGCCACCGACCATCAGATGATGACGATGGAGACGCTCAAGCGCATCGCGCCGAAGTACGGCCTGGCCTGCCTGACGCACGAGAAGCCGTTCGCCGGCGTCAACGGCTCGGGCAAGCACGTCAACTGGAGCATGAGCGACGACCTGGGCAACAACCTGTTGAACCCGGGCGCGACCCCGCACGACAACATGCAGTTCCTGTTCTTCTGCACGGCGGTGATCCGCGCCGTCGACCGGTTCCAGGGGCTGCTGCGCATGAGCATCGCCGGCGCCGGCAACGACCACCGCCTCGGCGCCAACGAGGCGCCGCCGGCGATCCTGTCGATCTTCCTCGGCGACATGTTGACCGACGTGCTCGAGCAGGTCGAGAAGGGCGGCGCCAAGTCGAGCAAGCACGGCGGCATGCTCGACATCGGCGTCTCGGTGCTGCCCAAGCTGCCGCGCGACGCCGGCGACCGCAACCGCACCTCGCCCTTCGCCTTCACCGGCAACAAGTTCGAATTCCGGGCGGTGTCGGCGAACCAGAGCATCGCCTTCCCGTCGACGTGCCTGAACGTCGCCGTGGCCGAATCGCTGGACTTCATGAGTGGTGAGCTGGAGGCAGCGCTGGCCAAGGGCCAGGGGCTGCAGGAGGCGGTGGCGGCGCTGCTGAAGAAGACGATCAAGCAGCACAAGCGCATCATCTTCAACGGCAACGGCTACTCCGCCGAGTGGCAGAAGGAGGCCGGCAAGCGCGGCCTGCTCAACCACCGCAACACCGTCGACGCGCTGCCCGAGATCATCTCGAAGGAGGTCGTGACGACGTTCGAGAAGTTCAAGGTCCTCAACGAGCGCGAGCTGCACGCGCGCTACGAGGTGAACGTCGAGACCTACAACAAGACGATCAACGTCGAGGCGCAGCTGATGGTGCTGATGGCCAACCGCTACATCCTGCCGGCGGCGCTCGAGTACCAGCGCGCGGTGGCGGCGAGTGTCACGGCGGTGAAGCAGGCCGGCGGGATCAGCCGCGAGGGCAAGAAGCTGGTCGTGAAGATGGTCAAGCTGGTCGATCAGTTCCGGGTCCAGACCGACGTGCTGGCGGCGCTGCTCGAGCACAGCGCGCCGTCGGCCGAGAAGCACGCGAAGTTCATGCGCGACAAGGTCGTCCCGACGATGGCCCGGCTCCGCGATCTCGGCGATCAGCTCGAGGTCATGGTGCCGCACGCCACCTGGCCGTTGCCGACCTACCGGGAGATGCTCTTCATCAAGTAGGGACCGGGGACCCGGGGCCGGGGACCAGGGCTGCTCGGATCACGCTTCGGGCGGCGGGGACAACACTCCTCGCCGCCCGCGTTTTTTCTGCTCGGGTCTACTCGCGCAGGATGCGCAGCGCGGTGACGGCGAGGCCCAGCTCGCGGGCATCGGGGCTGCCGGCGTCCGACGGGCGGGTGGTCGCCGACACCTCGAGCACCAGCTCGTTGGTGCCGTCGACCCAGAGACCACGCGGCACGCGCCAGCGATACTCCTGATTGCCGGGGCCCATCGCCCGCGCCTCCAGCGGCGAGCCATTGACGGTCGCCGCCAGCATGACCGGTCCCGGTGCCGCCGGCCGTGCCGCCAGCGACAGGGTCACGTCGCCATCGCCCTCCGATGGCAGCAGCGCCACCGCCCGGCGGGCGGTCCACCGAAACCACGCCGATCCGGTCCGCTCGACGGCGTGCCATCCGCCGGCGAAGTAGGCGTCATCGTCGAGCGGCACGCCGGCGTCGCCAGTGGCCTCCTCGCGCGGCAACGGCGCCGCACACACCGTGGCCACGGTGGCGACGTTGGCAGGCGAGGCGTAGCGCACCGCCACCTGCGGGGCGCGCTGCCCGAGCGCGAGGCTGGCCGACTGCGCCACTCCCGGCAGCCCTGGGAGCTCGACCCGGATGCCGATCAATGCGGCGTCAGGAAGACGCCCATCACCGGGCCACAACACCGGCGGCAGGTTCGGCAGGTCCACCGTCAAGGGCTCGAGACGTCCGACCGGCCGGCCGTCGCCCCAGGTCATGCGCGGCGCCAGCGGCGGCGGGCCGACGATCACGACCTCGAGGCGACCGTCACCGGCCGGGACGTGCAGGCCGAGCCGGCCGGTGTACTCGAGCCCAGGTAACTCCCGCCACGGCATCGCCACCGGCAGGCAGCGCAGACGACCGACCAACGCCGCCAGGGCGAACGACCCGGTCACCCGCCTGCGCTCGTCGAACCGGAATCCCCACAACTCCAAGGCGGTTCGTGCCGCCGGTCCCGCGAGCACGGTCCGGCCCGCCGCCGCGACGGCGTCGACCAGCCGGGGTACCGGCCGGACGCGTTGCAGGCCCAGCCCGCTGCCCCACGCGACGAGCGCGGTGTCGATTCGCGTGTCCTCGGTGACGATGGTGGTCGCGGTCTCGCTGACGATTGGCGTCAGCGCGGCGTCCAGGCGGCGCGCGAAGGCGCGCCGGTCGAGGCTCTCGACGACGCGAATCGACGCCGACGCGCCCGAGGCGACCAGCACGATTCCGACGAGCCCGATCAACCACTGACCTCGTCCGCCCGGCGTCCGCGCCGCACACCACGCGAGCCCGGCGCCGGCCAGCGGCCACGAACTCCAGTGCACGGCCCGGACGATCTCGGCGTGCCACGCCGGAAACGCGACCAGCGCGGCGAGCGGCACGACGCCGGCGGCGACCGCGGCGGCGCAGCGACGGCGTGGCCAGGCCGCGACCATCTGACCGGCGCCGACCGCGGCGAGCAGGACCGGCAGGGTCACCGCGGTGAGCCGCGGCCACACATACGGATCCTCCCCGCTGGTTGGCGCCCGGAGGACCGTCAGTGTCTCGATCACGCTGACCGCTTCGCCCGACAGCGCCGCCGCCCGCACTGTCCAGATCGCCAGGCCGGCCGCGGCGCCGACGACAGCGCCGGCCAGGACGCCGGCCGCGGACCCGCGACTGCCCGTCACCGCGCCCACGGCGATCGCCGGCATCACGACGATGAGCGGCGGCCAGGTCGAGACGGCCAGGGCGGCCGCGGCCGACGACCAGAGCGCGGCCCGCAGCGGCGCGATCTTCCTGGCGGCCAGCACAGGCCGTGGCCCAGACCAAGGCCAGGCCAATGGCGACGTCGGCGCCGAGCACGATCGGCGTGCGCAGCGCCGGTCGGCTCAGCACGGCGGCGCACACCACCGCCGCGACCACCGGCGTGGCACCTGTGCTCGTCGTCGCGGTCCAGAGCACGCCGATCACCGCCGCCGCCACCACGGCGCCCCACGCGGCCGGCATGCGCCCGAACCACGGCGCGTGTGCCACCGGCTCCACCAACGCCAGGGCGCGCGGCGCGCCGGCGTCGTACATGGCGTGGTCGCCGATCGGCAGGAACGGGGGCATGACCGGCCGGGCGCTCAGCAGTGCGACCACGGCGGCCACGGCGGCCGCCGCGAAGACGGCGCGCCTGGCGATCGGCCCTCCGGGCATTGGGGCGGTATTCTACGGCGGCGTGCCCCGCGCTGTGGTTGAGCTTCGGGTTCTGCTGGTCGTGCTCGCCGCGATCGTCATCGCGCGCGCGTCGCTGTTCATGGTGCCCGGCGTGCGCTTCGACGCCGACCAGGCCATCGTCGGCCTGATGGCCAAGCACATCAGCGAGGGCCGTGCGTTCCCGGTCCACTTCTACGGCCAGAGCTACCTGCTCGCGGTCGAGGCCTACCTGGCGGCGCCGGTGATGTGGCTGCTCGGGCCGACCGAAGTCGCGTTGAAGCTGCCGCTGCTGGCGATGAACGTCGCGGCGGCGCTGCTCGTGGCCGTGTTCGCGCACCGCGATCTCGGTCTTCGGCCGTGGCTGGCCGCCGTCTGCGCCCTGCCGGTGGCCCTGCCGCCGATCGTCGTCGGCACTCGGTTGATGGAGGCGATGGGTGGCAACGCCGAGCTGCCGCTCTATGCGCTATTGCTCTGGGGCACGCGCGCGCGGCCGTGGACGTTCGCCGGCGTCGCCGCGCTGACCGTCGTCCATCGCGAGCTCGCCGTCTACGGCCTGGTGGCGCTGGCGATGATCGAGGCGGTCCGCGGCACGCTGTGGACGCGCGCCGCCGGTGAGCGCTGGGGGCTCGTGGTGCTGGCGATTGTGATGGCGCGGGCAGTCGTCGATGCGCTGCGCCCGTTCGGCGCGATGTACGGGCCCGGCTCGATCGCCCGGCCCGGCCCCCTCGACATCTCGAGCGCCGGCGCCGTCGGCGCGCAGCTGTGCGCCGACCCGTCGCGCTGGGCGTCGCGATTCACGCTGCTCACCACCGAGCACCTGACGCTGCTGGTCGGCGGCGAGCCGGGCCCCCTGAACCTGATGGGCGTGACCACCGGCGTCGGTCAGGGGAACCCGGGCCTCGGCCTCTGGGTGCTCGGGCTGACGACGTCGGCGCTGCTCCTGGCGATCGCCCGGCGGTCGCGAACCGAGACGCAGCGCGATCCGCCCGCCGGCGGGTCGGCGCCGGCGAGCGACTTCGGCTGGTACCTGGTGGCCGTCGGGCTGCTGTCGATCCTGGTGTATTGGCTGGTGGCCTGCTCGCAGATCACGCTGGATTCGTTTCGCTACGATCTGCTGGCGTCGCTGCTGCCGGTCGGCGCCGTGCTCGTCGGCGTCCGGCGGGCGGCGGCGCCGACGCAGGCGGGCCTGGTGACGGCGCTCGCATTGTGGGTGACTCATCAGCGCCGGCGACTACCTGGCGCTGGCGCGCGAGATCGGCTCGGGACGCTATCCGGACTACCGCGGGCAGGCCGTGGCCGTACTCGAAGCCCGCGGCCTGACGGCGCTGCGGGGCGAGTTCCGGCTGGCGCACGTCCTGACGTTCCGGTCGCAGGAGCGCGTCATCGTCAGCGCCCTCGAACGGGAGCGCATCGACGAGTACGCGGCGCGCGCCGGGACCGGTACTCCGTTCCTCACGATGGGTCAATGCCCCGGCGGGCAGCCCGGGGAGCAGGTCGTGCCGACCATCCGGCTCTGCCAGGCCCGGTGACCGGTATACTTGAAGGCTGCCGCGCCTCATTTCTTCCGGATCGAGCCCCAATGTCCCGACTTCGACTCGCGCTTCTCTGTCTCCCCGTCGCTGGCCATGGCCTGCGGCGGCGGCGGCGACAACACCGTCAACACGCCGACGGCCCCGAGCCTGGGCGTCCCGTATTCGCAGACCGATTTGCGTGGTCGGCACCGGCACCGAGGCCGTGAACGGCCGGCGCGTCACGGTCAACTACACCGGCTGGCTGTACTCGACGACCGCCGCCGACAACAAGGGGACACAGTTCGACACGAGCATCGGCCGGGGGCCGTTCTCCTACCTGCTGGGCGGCGGCGGGGTCATCGCCGGTTGGGAACGCGGGATCCCGGGCATGCGGATCGGCGGCAGTCGCCAAGCTGGTCATCCCGCCGGAGCTCGCCTACGGCAGCGCCGGGCGGCCGCCGAGATTCCCGGCAATTCGACGCTGCTCTTCGACATCGAGCTGTTGAACGTGCAGTAGCGCGTCGGGCTACGACGCGCCGCGCGGAATCGGCGGGTGCTCGCGCAGCCCGCGCCGGCTGACGCCGGCCAGCTCGAACGTGTCGCCGGCCGCGCTCCGGTTGTACATCACCCACGTCTGCGTGCCGCCACGTCCGGCCACGGCGATGCCGAGGGGATGGCGGCGCGGAATCCGCAGGTACTCGTCGTAGCTGCGGAACGCCGCCGGGCGGGCGCCGAGCACCACGGGCGCGGCGCCGTCCTGCGGCAGCACCCAGGCCCCGACGACGGCGCCCTGCCAGCGCGGAACGGTCGTCCGGACGGTGAGGTCGACGTAGACGGCACCGCCGGCCACGCCGGCGGGCACGTACATCGACACTTCGGTGAGGCGCGGTTCGCCGATGGCGGCCGTGCGCAGCGCCAGCTCCTCGACCGCCTGCTGCGCCCAGCGCCAGCGTTCGCCGCTGGCGGCGAACACCCGCACCGTCGAGACCGGCACGCCGTCGCTGGTCTCGAGGCCGACGATCGCCGGCGGATCGGGTGCCGGCGGCCCGATCAGCCCGCGCGGCAGGTCGACCAGCCAGGTGCGTCCGTCGAAGGTGGCGATGGGATGGCGCCGACCCGACACGTCCACGGCCCTGACCGCGAACGACTCGGCCTGGGTGACACGACCAGCCGGGATCGGGCCCGAGCGCGAGGCTCGCGACGCCGACCCACACGGCCACGGCCAGGCCCCACCACCAGCGACGCCCGGCATCCCGAGCCATGGGCGCCCAGTGTAGCAACGGGATCGCGGTGATCGCGGACGACCGCGCCGGCGATGCGCCGTTCGGCTACTGCGGGAAGCGGCCGAGGGCGACCAGGAGCGCGAGCCGGGCGAGCCGGGCGCGGTCCTCGGCCCGCCGCACCGTGGTCTCGGCATCGCGCGACTGACGCTGCGCGTCGACGACCTCGATGTTGGTGGTGGCGCCGGCGCGGAACGCGATGTCGGTGATGCGCAGCACCTCGGCGGCGTGGGTCGGCGGCCTCGCGGGCCCGCTCGAGCGCCCGGGCCTCGGCGTCGATCGAGACGCGGGCGGCACGCACGCCGGCCCTGGCGCGCAGCTCGCCCTCCTTCAGATCCACCCGCGCCAGCGACAGGTCGGCCTGGCGGCCGAGCTTGACGGCGCGACGGCTGACCGCCGTCGAAGATCGGCACCGACGCCGACAGCAGCGCCCGCCAGGTGCCCGACGGCTGGAACAGGCCCGACGGCGTGAGGTACTGCGGCTCGAACGACGCCTGAACGGTCGGCACCCAGTCCTTCCAGCTCTCGGCGACGACCCGGCCGGCCGAGATCGATCTGCGCGTCGAAGAGCCTGATGTCGGTGCGGTCGCGCAGCCACGACTCGCCGTCGACCGCCGGGGCGTCGAGCGGCGGCTCGCCGGCCGTGTCGAGCGGCCGGTCGCTGGCGGTGATGAGACCGAGGGCCTCCTGGCCGAGGGCCACCGCCAGGCGCGACTGCTCCAGCAGTTCCTGGACCACCGCCAGTTCCTGGGCCGCGCGCACCTCGTTCAGACGGCTCCCGACACCGCCCTCGCGCCGGGCGCGGGCGTAGTCGAGCTGCGCCTGGGCGTTGTCGCGCGCCTGTTCGTTCACTTCGACCTGCCGTTTGGCACCGAAGATGGCCAGATACGCTTCCGCCGCGGCGACGCCGACCTGCCGCCGCACGTCGTCGACGGCGAGCCGCTCGACGCCGACGCGCTGCTCCGCCTGGGCCGCGCGCCGCCCATTGCGCCATCGCCAGCACCGGCGCCGCGGCGGCGCCGGCGAAGAGCATCTGCGTCTGCGGCTGCACGACGTTGCCGCTGAAGCCGCGTTCGCCGTCGAGCACGGTCATGACGATGGTGCCGTCCACGGTCGGCCGCACCGCCGCGCGCGCCTGGGCCAGCAGGGCCTCCGCGCTCATCACCGCGGTCGCCGCCCGCTCCACCGTCGGATTGGCGGCAATGGCGCGCTGCACCGCGTCGTCGAACGTCACGACCTCAGGGACGACCATGGGCGGCTGCGCCGCCGCCGGTCCGGCAGCGAGGGCGGCGAGGCCGGCCAGCGCCAGGACTGGCCGAATGCCACGAGACGCCGGAGACGAGACACTAGCCACGGGCGACCTCCGCGTCCCTGGCGTGCAGATCGTGGCGGGTCTTGCCCGGGCACCAGCGTGCGAATGACGACATACAGCACCGGGATGAAGACGATCGACAGGAACGTCGACGCGAGCATGCCGCCCGCCACCGTCGTGCCGACGGATTGGCGCGACGCGGCGCCGGCGCCGGTGGCGTAGGCCAGCGGCAGCACGCCGAGGATGAAGGCAATCGACGTCATCAGGATCGGCCGCAGCCGGATGCGGGCCGCTTCGATTGCCGCGTCGGTGATCGACCGGCCCTGATCGCGCAGCTGCTCGGCGAACTCGACGATCAGGATGGAGTTCTTGGCGGCGAGGCCGACCAGCAGCACCAGCCCCACCTGGCAGAACACGTCGTTGGCGAAGCCGCGCCAGAACTGGGCGCCCAGCCCGCCCAGCACGGCCAGCGGCACGCCGAGCAGGATGATGAACGGCAGGATCCAGCTCTCGTACTGCGCGGCCAGCACCAGGTAGACGAGCAGCACCGCCAGCGCGAAGATGTACAGCGTCTGCGACCCGGCGTTGATCTCTTCGAGCGACTGCCCGGCCCAGGCGAAATCGAAGCCCGGCGGCAGCGCCGTGCGGGCGATGTTCTCCATCGCCGCCAGCGCTTCGCCCGAGCTGACGCCCGGCGCCGCCACGCCGGTGAGCTCGGCCGAGCGGAACATGTTGAAGTGGCTGATGACCTGTGGCGAGGTCGTCTCGCTCACCCGCACGACGCTGTCGAGCGCCACCATCCGTCCGCCGTCGGCACGCGCGTAGATCTGCTTGAGGTCCTCGGGCTTGGCGCGGAACGCCCGGTCGGCCTGGACGTAGACGCGATACGCCCGGCTGTTGAAGTCGAAGTCGTTGACGTACTGCGAGCCGAGGAACACCTGGAGGGCGTCGGTGACCTCGCGCAGCGGCAGGCCGAGGGCGCGGGCCTTGTCGCGGTCGATGTCGACCACCAGCTGCGGGTCGTCGGCGCGGAAGCTGCTGAAGAGCCCGGTCACCTGCCCCGATTCGTTGCCGCGCGCCGACGAGCGCCGCCGTCGCCTCGGCCAGTCCGGCGATGTCGCCGCCGCTCTGGTCGAGCACCTCGAACTGGAAGCCCCCGAACACCGACAGCCCTTGAATCGCCGGCGGCGCAAACGGCACGACGATCGCGCCCGAGATGCCGAACATCGGCCCACGAATACGGTTGAGCACCGCCGAGAGCGACTGGTCGGGCCGCCGCCGCTCCTCGTACGGCTTGAGCATGGTGAAGATCAGGCCGTTGTTGGGCGCCGCGCCGCTGAAGCTGAACCCCATCACCGAAAAGGCGCTCAGGATGTCCGGGTCGGCGTAGAGGACCTTCTCGGCCTGCTTGGCGATGGCGTCCGTGTACTCGAGCGACGCGCCCGGCGGCGCCTGGACGATCGAGATGAAGTAGCCCTCGTCCTCGTCGGGCACGAAAGCGGTCGGCACCGTCCGCCACAGCATGAAGGTTCCGGCCAGGCCGACGGCGAACACCACCAGCATCGCCCAGCGCCAGCGCAACGCCCAGCTGATCAGCCTGACGTACCCGTTGGTGCCGGCGTCGATGCCCTTGTTCACCTGGGTGAAGAACCAGCCGTGCTTGCCGTGGCTTTGGCTGTCGAGCAGCAACGCCGCGAGCGCCGGCGTGAGCGTGAGGGCGTTGAAGACCGAGAGCACGACGGCGAAGGCGATGGTCAGCGAGAACTGCTGGTAGAGCCGGCCGGTGGTGCCGGGGAAGAACGCGACCGGCACGAACACCGCCACCAGCACGATGCCGATGACGATGACCGCACTGAACACCTCCTGCATCGCATCGACGGCGGCACGATACGCCGATTTGCCGAACTCGCGCATGTGCCGCTCGATGTTCTCGACGACCACGATCGCGTCGTCGACGACGATGCCGATGGCCAGCACGATGCCGAACAGCGTCAGCGTGTTGATCGAGAAGCCGAACAGCTTGACGAAGGCGAAGGTGCCGATCAGCGACACCGGGATGGTCAGGGCCGGGATGATCGTGCTGCGCCAGTTCTGCAGGAACAGGAACATCACCAGCACGACCAGCAGCAACGCCTCGCCCAGGGTCTTCAACACCTCGGTGATCGACTCGCGGACCACCGTCACCTGGTCGAACGCCAACCGCCACTCGAGCCCCGGCGGAAAGCCCTGCTCGATCCGCGCCATCGTCGCCAACACGCCGTCGTAGACGTCGAGGGCGTTGGCCGAGGGCAGCAGCTGAACGCCCATACCTGACGCCTCGAGGCCGAGGAAGCGCAGGTTGGCCGTGTAGTTCTCGGCGCCGAGCTCGACCCGTCCGATGTCGCTGACCCGCACCAGCGCGCCGTCGCGGCCACCCGCAATCACCACCTCGGCGAACTGGGTCGCTTCGGTGAGCCGGCCCTGGGCCCGCACGCTCAGGTTGAACATCTGATCGGCGGAGGCGGGCGCATCGCCCAGCGCGCCAGCGGCGACCTGGACGTTCTGCTCGCGCAGGGCGTTGACGACGTCGCTGGCGGTGAGCCCGCGCGCCGCCAGTTTGCCCGGATCGATCCACAGCCGCATGGCGAAACGGCGCTCGCCGAAGATGATGACGTCGCCGACGCCGGGCACGCGCTTGATCGCGTCGCGGACGTAGCGGTCCAGATAGTTGCTGATGAACTGGGCGTCGTAGCGGTTGTCGCGCGAGAAGAAGCCGAGCCCGCCCATGAACCCCGACGTGTTCTTGATGACGGTGATGCCGTTGGTGCGGACATCGGCCGGCATCCGCCCCAGGGCCTGGTTGACGCGGTTCTGGACGTCGATCGCGGCCATGTCGGGATCACGGTCGATGCCGAAGGTGACCGTGATGGTGCTCATTCCGCTGTTGGTGCTCGACGACTGGATGTAGGTCATCCCCTGGACGCCGTTGATCACCTGTTCGAGCGGCGTGGTCACCGCCGACTCCACCGCTTGTGCGTTGGCGCCGGTGTAGATCGCGGCCACCGTCACCGAGGGCGGGGCCAACTCGGGAAACCGCGCGATCGGAATTGTCGGAATGGCGATCGCGCCGGCGATCACCACGACCAGCGCCAGCACGGTCGAGAGGATCGGGCGGCTGATGAAGACGTCTGTACGCATGACGCGCGCCCCCTACGACTTCCCTGCCGGCGCCGCCGTGGCCGGCGCGCTGCCGGCGGGCGTCGGCGTGACCGGCGCGCCGTCGCCAATCTTCTGCACCCCCGACACGATCAACTGCTGGCCGACCGTGAGGCCGCTGCGCACGACGTAGTCGTTGCCGGTCAGCGGCCCGAGTTCGATTGGCTTCTGCCGGGCGACGGTCGCCCCGCCCTCGCCAGACTCGGCGACGAAGGCGAAGTAGCGGCCGTTGACGCGGGTGACCGCGACCAGCGGAATGGTCAGGCCCGGTGCCGAGCGCCACACGATGCGGGCGCGCACGAACTGGTCGGTGCGAAACGTGCCCGGCTGGTCGAGCGCGGCCTTGGCCAGCACCGTCTGGGTCTGCGGATCGACCGACGGCGCGACGAAGGTCACCTTCGTCGTCAGCATCTCCTGACCGCGATCGTCGATCAGCCGGACCGGCAGCCCCACCGTCAGCGACGGCGCCTGCGGCACCGGCACCTGCAGGTAGACCTCGAGGCCCTGGTTGTCGTCGACGGTCGTCAGCACCGTCTCCTGCGTGACGCGGTCGCCGACCCGCACCGGGATGTCGCCGACGACACCGGCGGCCGGCGCGACGACGCGGTGATAGCCCAGCTCGACGCGCTGTTCGCGGATCTGCTGATCGATCGCCGCCAGCTGTGCCTCGCCGCTGCGCAGCGTCGCCAGCGCCTGATCGTATTCCTGCTGGCTCACGGCGCCGGCTTCGAGCAGGGTGCGCAGCCGCTCGGTCTGCTGCTTCCAGTAGACGAGATCCGACTCACGGGCGGCGCGCTGCGCCTCGAGGCCGCCGACCGCCGCTTCCTGGCGTCCGGCGTCGATCGCCATGAGGACCGCGCCGGGCCTGACGCGATCGCCCGACCGCACCGCGATCCGGGTGAGGAACCCCTCGACCTGCGGCTGGATGGTAATCGAGCGCCGCGACTTGACGGTGCCGATGAACTCGGTCACCTCCTCCACCGGCCTGGTGGCCAGCGTCACGACCTCGACGCCCATCGCCGGCATGCCGCCGCCGGGCGGCCCGCCCGACCCCGCCTCCGGCGCGGAGCGTCCGCAACCGAGCAACAAGGCACGCCAAGGCGACCGCGACCGAGCGGTAAGCGAACGAGTTGAACGCTAGCATTCCGGCAACTCCTGCTGGCAGCCGCTGTGACGACGTCCCGACCCGCTGGTCGGACCTGCGACGCCTCACCTTTCGCTGCGGGGACCACGGCGATACGGCCGTGGCGGGCTCGGCAACGCGTGAGCCCGATAGCGGTTGGAAACCCTGATTCTACTACGACGGATCGAGGGCCCCCGGGCGCCCGTCTCCGTCTCGTCCATCTCTGTGAGACGCCGGGCCGGCTCCGGCGGTGCCGGAGGTTCGTGGTACGATTTCAGGGATATGGCCACACCGCTCGGCCCCGACGAGGTGCACCGCATCGCCGCGCTGGCGCATCTGGCCCTGACCGACGACGAAGTCGTGCTCTTCGGCCGTCAGCTCGCCGACATCCTCGACTACGTGCGCCAGGTGCAGGCCGAGGACACCGACGGCGTCACACCGATGTCACACGTGCTCGACGACGTGACGCTCGAGCGTGCGGATGAGCCGGCCGACGGCCTGGCGCGCGCCAGCGCGCTGGCGAATGCACCCGAGGCCGCGCCCGAAGCCGGACTGTTCAAGGTGCCACGGGTCGTCGGATGAGCGCCGCCGGTCCCCTGACGACGCTGCGCGATCGGATCGCCGGCGGCGAGCAGTCGGCCGAGGCCGCCGCCCGAGGCTCGATTGACGCCATCGCGCGCCTCGACCCCACCGTGCAGGCGTTCACGACCGTGGCCGCCGAGCACGCGCTCGAGCAGGCCCGGGCCATCGACACGGCGCGCGCCCGCGGCCAGGCCCTGGGGCCGCTGGCCGGCGTGCCCATCGCGGTCAAGGACAACATCTGCACCCGCGGCATCCCGACGACGGCCGCCTCGGCCGTGCTGCGCGGCTTCGTGCCGCCCTACGACGCCACCGTGGTGTCGCGGCTGGCAGCCGCCGGTGCGGTGATCATCGGCAAGACCAACTGCGACGAATTCGCGATGGGCTCCTCGACCGAGAACTCGGCGTACGGCCCGACCGCCAACCCCTGGGCGCGCGACCGCACGCCCGGCGGCTCGAGCGGCGGCTCGGCGGCCGCGGTAGCGCTGCGCGTGGTGCCCGCCGCCCTGGGTTCCGATACCGGCGGCTCGATCCGGCAGCCGGCGGCGTTCTGCGGTGTCGTCGGCCTGAAGCCGACCTACGGCCGGGTGTCCCGTTACGGGTTGCTGGCTTTCGCGTCGTCGCTCGATCAGATCGGGCCGTTCGCCGCCGCGGTCGATGACGCGGCGACGGTGCTGGCGGCGATGGCCGGCGGCGATCCGCACGACGCCACGTGCTCGACCCGTCCTGTGCCCGACTGGCGCGCGTCGCTCGGCGCCGGGGTGGCCGGCGTCCGTGTCGGCGTGCCGCGGCGATTCATCGACCAGGGCGTCGACGACGCCGTCGCCCGGGCCTTCGACGAGGCGCTCGCGTCGTGGCGCGACGCGGGGGCGACGCTGGTCGACATCGATCTGCCCAACGCGCCACTCGCCATTCCGGTCTACTACCTGATCGCCACCGCCGAAGCGAGCTCGAATCTGGCCCGCTACGACGGCGTGCGCTACGGCCATCGTGCGGCGCTGCGCGCGCACCGACGGCCTGCGCGAGATGTACGAACGGACACGCGACGAAGGGTTCGGCGCCGAGGTCAAGCGCCGGATCATGCTCGGCACGTTCGTCTTGAGCGCCGGCTATCACGATGCGTACTACGTCAAGGCGCAGCTGGTGCGCGCCAAGGTGCGCGACGACTACGCGCGCGCCTTCGCGACGGTGGACGTCGTTGCCACGCCGACCACGCCGACGCCGGCGTTCCGTCTCGGCGAGAAGACGGCCGACCCCCTGCAGATGTACCTCGCCGACATCTTCACGGTCAGTGCCAACCTCGCCGGCCTGCCGGCGATCAGCCTGCCGTGCGGCCTGTCGCCCGACGGGCTGCCGATCGGCTGCCAGCTCACCGGCCGGCGGTGGGACGAAGCGACGCTGTTCGCGGCCGGTGCGGCGCTGCAGGCGCGCACCGATTGGCACACGCGCGCGCCAGCCGCCTGATCGCGGTCAGGCCGCAGCGGCGGGCCGTCGCATGAATGCCCACACCAGCCCGCCCAGGAGCAGGAACGGGAGCAGCGGCAAGAGGAGCGCGACGGCCGCGACGACGAGCGCGACCAGGGCCACGCCACCGACGCCGATGGCGATGATCGGCGCCAGGGCCAGCATCGCGATGCCGCCGACCAGCCCCACGACGAGGCCGACGACCAGCTTCACGGCGCCGAGCGCCAGCCGGATGGGAAGGAAGACGAGCTTCAGGACGAGCCAGACGAGGCCGAGTACTCCGACCACCGCGGCCCCCCCGACTACCGAGCAGTGCGAGTGCGAACAGCGCGGCCATCGGCCCTCCGGTGGGGGCATCAGACGCCACCCAGTGCAAGGGACGAAGACGCCGGGGCCGCGGTTCCGGAATGCCCGGAGCGGCGGCCGACCGGCTAGCGCTTCTCGGTGAGGGCGGTGAACTCCGGGAGGTCCCACTCGACCAGCCGCTGGTTCACCTCTTCCATCGCCAGCCGTTCGGGCTTGGTCGCCCGCGGCGCGGTGGCGTCGAGTCGCACCGTCGCGCCCTTGCGCAGCTGCTTGGCCCGCGCAGCGGCCACGTCGACGTAGAGGAATCGGCTCTCGATCGGCCGGCCCTGCGGCCGCTCCACGACGGCGGTCTCGCCGTCGGTCGGGATCTCGTTCTCGGACATAGCTTTTCAGCTTAGCGATTGATGGCTCGGCGACGCAAGGCCCCCGTCGCCACGGGGCTGGCGGCCGACCGTCTAGCGCGTGCGGGACGCCGGCGCCAGTGCGGCGCCGACGACCCACGCCGCCAGCCCGGTCACCAGGGCCCCGAGAATCGCCGCCAGCCACCCGCTGACGTCGAAACCGGGCACGAAGGCCGCGGCCAATCCGAACGCGGCGCCGTTCACCACGAGATAGAACAGGCCGAGCGTCAGGACGGTGATCGGCAACGTGAGGATGGTCATCACCGGCCGGACCACGGTGTTGACCACGCCGAGAACGGCGGCGCCGATGAGGAGCGCCGACCACGACGACACGCCGACGCCCGGGACGACGTTGGCCGCCACCCACAGCGCCAGCGCCAGCACGATCCAGTGCAGCACCAGACTCATCGTCGCCTCCTCGGACAAGAAAATGGCCGGGCGCCACTCGGGGGCGCCCGGCCACGATACCTGAACCGCGCTCACTATCGGCGAGCCGCGGCCCCGGCCCGTGTCTACGACGCGACCGCCACCGGCACCGTGCGGGGCTTGGATTCCTCCCGCAGCGGCAACCGCACGGTCAAGACGCCGTCCTTGTACTCGGCGGCGACCTTCGAGGCGTCGACCGCCCGCGGCAGCGCGAAGCGCCGGGAGAACTTGCCGTAGGCCCGCTCGACCCGACGGAACGCGTCGCGCGGCACGTCGGCGCCGGGCGTGCGCTCGCCGCTGATGGTGAGCGTGCCCTGCTCCACGGTGACGGCAATCGCCTCGCGCTTCATCTCCGGCAGTTCCGCCTTGATGACCAGCTCGTTCTGCCCGGTCTCATAGATGTCCACCGCCGGCACCCAGGTCCCCTCGCTCAGGAGCGAACGCGTGCCCTGCACCGAGAACCCACGAAACGGATCGAATCGCACGATAGCCATTGCTCTGTCTCCTTGTTCTGTTCCCTGTGTCCTAGCCGCTAGCCCCTAGTCCCCGGTCCCTGTTACTTCGTCTCCGAGAACTCCGCGTCGACGACGTCGCCGTCCGCGGGCTTGGCGCCGTCGCCCCGCCGTCGGCCCCGCCGTCACCTTCCGGCGGCGAGCCGGCGGCCTGCGTCGCCTTGTAGAGCGACTCGGCCATCTGGTGCGACGCCTTCTGCAGGTCGCTCGTCGCCGTGGTGATGGCGCCGAGATCGTCGCCCTGCACCGCCTTCTTGGCCGCCTCGAGCGCCGTCTGCACCTTTTCGACGTCGCCGGCCGGCAGCTTGTCCTTCGACTCGCCGAGCGTCTTCTCCACCGAGTAGGTCAGCGAGTCGAGCTGGTTGCGCGCCTCGATGAGCTCACGCTTGCTCTTGTCTTCGCTGGCGTGCGACTCGGCGTCCTTGACCATGCGCTCGACTTCGTCCTTGGCCAGACCGCTCGAGCCGCTGATGGTGATCTTCTGCTCCTTGCCGGTTGCCTTGTCCTTGGCCGAGACGTTGACGATGCCGTTGGCGTCGATGTCGAAGGTGACCTCGATCTGCGGCACGCCCCGCGGCGCCGGCGGCAGCCCCACGAGGTGGAACTTGCCGAGCGTGCGGTTGTCGCGGGCGAACTGCCGCTCGCCCTGGAGGACGTGCACCTCGACGCTGGTCTGGCTGTCGGCCGCGGTCGAGAACACCTCGCTCTTGCGGGTCGGGATGGTCGTGTTGCGCGTGATCAGCGTCGTCATCACGCCGCCGAGCGTCTCGATGCCGAGCGAGAGCGGGGTGACGTCGAGCAGCAGCAGGTCCTTGACGTCGCCGGCCAGGACGCCGCCCTGCAGCGCCGCGCCGGCCGCCACCACCTCGTCGGGGTTGACGCCCTTGTGCGGCTCCTTGCCGAAGTACTCCTTGACCACCTGCTGCACGCGCGGCATGCGGGTCGAGCCGCCGACCAGCACCACCTCGTCGATGTCCGACGGCTTGACGCCGGCGTCGGCCAGCGCCTGCTTCACCGGGCCCATCGTGCGCTGCACCAGGTCCTCGACCAGCGCCTCGAGCTTGGCCCGCGTCAGCTTGATCGTGAGGTGCTTGGGGCCGGTGGTGTCGCCGCTGATGAACGGCAGCGAGATTTCGGTCTCGGTCGTCGACGACAGCTCGATCTTGGCCTTCTCCGCCGCCTCCTTGAGGCGCTGGAGCGCCATGCGGTCCTTGGAGAGGTCGATGCCCTCGGCCTTCTTGAACTCGGCGACGAGCCAGTCGATGATCGTGTGGTCGAAGTCGTCGCCGCCCAGGTGGGTGTCGCCGTTGGTCGACTTCACCTCGACGACGCCCTCACCCACTTCGAGGACGGAGATGTCGAAGGTGCCGCCGCCCAGGTCGAAGACGGCGATGGTTTCGTCCTTCTTCTTGTCGAGGCCGTAGGCGAGCGCCGCCGCGGTCGGCTCGTTGACGATGCGCAGGACGTTCAGGCCGGCGATCGTTCCGGCGTCCTTGGTCGCCTGGCGCTGGGCGTCGTTGAAGTAGGCGGGCACGGTGATGACGGCGTCGGTCACCGGCTGGCCGAGATGGTCCTCGGCCGCCTTCTTCAGCTTGCCGAGGATCATCGCGGAGATCTCGGGCGGCGAGTACCTGCTTGCCGCGCACGTCGACCCAGGCGTCGCCATTGGCGTTCTGCACGACCTTGTACGGGACGCGGCGCGCCTCGTCGGTCACCTCGTTGAACTTGCGGCCCATGAACCGCTTCACCGAGAACACGGTGTTCTCGGGGTTGGTCACCGCCTGGCGCTTGGCGACCTGGCCGACCAGCCGATCGCCGTCCTTGGCCACGGCCACCACCGAGGGCGTCGTCCGGGTGCCCTCCTGGTTGACCACGACCACCGCTTCCCCGTTCTCCATCACGGCCACCACGGAGTTGGTGGTGCCCAGGTCGATGCCGATGACTTTGCCCTTGGTTGCCATGTCTGTCTCCCGTTCCTTCCTGCGGGTAAGACGAATATAGCATACGGTTAGTTTCAGACAAGCATATTTTATTAGTGTCTAACACTCATATTTAGCCGGCCTGGTGGCGCCGTACGTCATCGGCTGGCGCGGTACAATGGCCGTCGCGTTCGCCCAAATGCGCCCTCTGACACGCCTTCCGGTCTCCACCGACGTCGGCGACGTCTCCGCTGACGTCCGGCGGCTGTTCGACGAACTCGGCCGCCAGCGGCCCGAGCGGCGGCAGCAGATCACCGGCGAATGCCTGCCGCTGCTCGACGTGTTCGAGACCCAGGACGCCCTCGACCTGGTCCTCGACGTCCCGGGCGTGGCGGCCGCCCACCTCCGCATCCTGGTCAAGGGCGGCGTGGTCATCGTCGCCGGCGAGAAGGATCGGCCGGAGCCGCGTCCCGGGCCGGCCAGCTACCACCTGGTGGAACGCGACTTCGGCCGCTTCGCCCGCGCCATCCGCGTCCACGTCGCGGTCGACGCGGCGCGCGCCACCGCCACGCTGCGCGACGGCGAGCTGCGCATCGTGCTGCCGAAGATCCCCGAGCGTCGCGGTCGGGCATCGCCGTGCCGATCACGACGGAGCCGGCGTCGTGAAGCTGCTCTTCATCGGCGACATCGTCGGCCGGCCGGGCCGCGACCTGGTCAAGGTCGGCGTGCCGGCCCTCGTCGCCCGCCACGGCGTCGACCTCGTGATCGCCAACGGCGAGAACGCCGCCGCCGGCTTCGGCATCACCCGCGACATCGGCGAACAGCTGTTCGCACTCGGCATCGACGTGCATGACCTCGGGCAACCACATCTGGGACAAGAAAGAAGTCCTCGACTACATCCCGCTCGAGCCGCGGCTGCTGCGCCCCGCCAACTACCCGGCCGGCACGCCCGGCCACGGCGCGGTGCTGGTGACGGCCGGCAACGGCGTGCGCGTCGGCGTCGTCAACGTGATGGGTCGCGTCTACCTCGCCAACATCGACGACCCGTTCACGACCGCGGCGCGCGAAGTCGCGCGGCTCAAGGCCGAGGGCGCGCCAGATCGTGTTCGTCGACGTACACGCCGAGGTCACCTCCGAGAAGATCGCGATGGGCTGGTACCTCGACGGCCAGGCCACCGCCGTCGTCGGCACGCACACGCACGTGCAGACGGCCGATGCCCGCGTCCTGCCGCAAGGCACCGCCTACCTCACCGACGTCGGCATGACCGGCCCGCACGACGGCGTCATCGGCGTCGAGAAGATCGGCGGTGATCGGCAAGTTCCTCACCGGCCTGCCGGCCCGCTTCGAGACGGCCAGCGGCGATCCGCGCCTGCACGCCGTGCTCGTCACGGCCGACCCGGCCACCGGCCGGGCGACGGCCATCGAGCGGCTCAGTCTGTCGGCCGACGAGCTCGCCGCGATGGCGCAGGCGCCGGCCGGCCGGGCCACGCCGTGACTCCCGGCGGCGGCCTGCCCTTCGACGAGCCGCCGGCGCCGCCGCCGCCGCCGGTGCGCCGGGTCGTCTCGGTGAGCGAGCTCACCGCCGCCCTGCGCGATCTCGTCGAATCGCGCTTCCAGCGAAGTCTGGGTCGAGGGCGAGCTCTCGGGCGCGCGGGTGTGGAATACCGGCCACCTCTACTTCACGCTGAAGGACGCCCGCGCGCAGGTGAAGGGCGTGATGTTCCGCTCGGCGCTGCGCCTGCTGCGCTTCAAGCCGGAGGACGGCGTGCGCGTGGTGGCGCGCGGCCGGCTGAGCGTCTACGACCCGCGCGGCGAGTATCAGCTCGTGTGCGAGCACATGGAGCCGAAGGGCCTGGGCGCGCTGCAGCTGGCCTACGAGCAGCTGCGGACCCGGCTCGCCGCCGAGGGCCTCTTCGACGACGCGCGCAAGCGGCCGCTGCCGGCGCTGCCCCGCCGCATCGGCATCGTCACCTCGCTCGACGGCGCGGCGCTGCGCGACATCATCCGCGTGCTGCGCCGCCGCTACCCCAACGCGCATCTCGTCATCGCGCCGGCCCGCGTCCAGGGCGACGGCGCCGCGCGCGACATCGCCCGCGCGCTGCGCCAGGTGGCCCGCATCGACGGGCGTCGACGTGGTCATCGCCGGCCGCGGCGGCGGATCGATCGAGGACCTCTGGGCGTTCAACGAGGAGGCCGTGGCCCGGGCGATCGCCGCCTCGCCGGTGCCGGTCATCTCCGCGGTCGGCCACGAGACCGACGTGACCATCGCCGACTTCGTCGCCGACCTGCGGGCGCCGACGCCGTCGGCGGCCGCCGAGATGGTCGTGCGCCGCAAGGACGAGTTCACCGGCCACATCGACGCCCTGGCGCAGACGCGTCGCCTCGGCGCTGCGCGCCCGCCTGCAGCGGCTCGACGGGCGGCTGCACCAGCTGCAGGCGCGGCCGGCGTTCGCCGGCGTCCCGGCGCGGGTCGCGCTGCGCCACCGCCACGTGGCGGAGCTGACGGCGCAGCTGCGCCGCGGCACCGGCCTGGCGGTCGCCGATCGCCGCCGGCGCGTCGAGGCGCTGACCCGGGCGCTGACGGTCCATCATCCGCAGCAGCGGCTGATGCGCGGCCGAGCCGCGCTGACGATCGCACGATCGCGGCCTGGCCGCGGCCCTGGCGCGGCGCCGCCACGCCGCGGATACGCGGCTGCGCGAAGCCGCCGCGCACCTGCACGCCCTCAGCCCGCTGGCGGTGCTCGGCCGCGGCTACGCGATGTGCTGGACCGACGACCGCACGACGCTGGTCCGCACCGCCGACGCCGTCGCCGCCGGCGACCGCGTGCACGTCCGCCTGGCCAGCGGCGAACTGGGCTGCGAGGTCCGCGAGGTGCGCCGCGGCGACGGCCCCCGACGCCTGATCCGACGGAGAACCCATGGACCCCACCATCAAGGACTTCGAGGCCGCGATCGCCGAGCTGGAGTCGGTCGTCAAGAAGCTGGAGGACGGCGACCTCGCCCTCGAGACGTCGCTGGCGTTCTACGAACGCGGCGTGCAGCTGTCGCGCTTCTGCCACGCCCGGCTCGATGCCGCCGATCGGCGGATCGAGGTGCTGAACGAACGCGGCGAGCTCACGGCGGCGCCGCCGAGCCTGGGCGAGGTGAGCCAGGACGAGGATCGCTGATGACGCCGTTCGAGGCCTTCGCCGCCGCGTGCCGCGGCGCCGTGGAGGAGGCGCTCGATCGCGTGCTGCCCGCGTCCGCCGGCGTGTCCGGCGGTGGTCGCCGAGGCGATGCGCTACAGCGTGATGGCCGGCGGCAAGCGCCTGCGGCCGATCCTCGTGCTCGCGGCCGCCGACGCGGTGGCGGCGGCGCGCGGCGACGACCGGGCAGCGGCGCGGCGCCTGGCCCTGCCGGCCGCCTGCGCGCTCGAGATGATCCACACCTACTCGCTCATCCACGACGACCTGCCGGCGATGGACGACGACTCGCTGCGGCGCGGCCGCCCGACGCTCCATGTCGTCGCCGGCGACGGCATGGCGATCCTGGCTGGCGACGGCCTGCAGGCCGAGGCCTTCGCCCTCCTGGCGCGCGAGCCGGAGGAAGCGACGCGACCGTCGTCGACCGCAAGCTGCGGGTGATCGCCCTCGTCGCCGGCGCGGCTGGCCCGCAGGGCATGGTCGGCGGCCAGGCCATCGACCTCGGCGCCGCCGGCCGGACGGTCGGGGCGGCCGGCCAGCCTCGACGCCGCCGGCCTCGCCGACATGCACGCGCGCAAGACCGGAGCGCTGATTCGGGCCGCCGCCGTCGCCGGCGCGGTGATGGCCGGGGCCGATGACGCCGCGGCCGCCGCCGTCGACGCCTGGGCCGGCGACCTGGGCCTCGCCTTCCAGATCGTCGACGACGTGCTCGACGTCGAGGGCGCCTCGGCCGACCTCGGCAAGACCTCGGGCAAGGACGCCGCCGCCGGCAAGCCGACCTATCCGGCGCTGTTCGGCGTGGCGCAATCCAAGGCGCTGGCGGCCGAGGCGGCGGCGCGCGCCGACGCGGCGCTGGTCGCGGCCGGCCTCGCCGACAGCCATCTGCCGGCCATCGCCCGCTGGATCGTCGAGCGGCGATCGTGACCGCGCGCGCTCGACGCCTGCACGCCGGAGCATCGAAGCTGCCGTCTCGACCCAGCTGCTCGGTGCGCCGGCGGGGCTCGGTCGAGTCGCGCGAGCGGGCGCAGGCGCTGATCCTCGCCGGCCAGGTCGACCTCGGCGGCCGCGCCGCCGCCAAGGCCGGCACGATGGTCTCGGAGCACGCCGAGGTGCGGGTCATCGGCCCGGATCATCCGTGGGCCAGCCGCGGCGGCGTGAAGCTCGCGCACGCGCTCGACACCTTCGGCCTCGACGTCACGGCCGCCTCGGGACTCGACATCGGCGCCTCGACCGGCGGCTTCACCGACGTGCTGCTCGACCCGCGGCGCGCGCCGCGTCGTGGCCATCGACGTCGGCCGCGGCCAGCTGCACTGGAGGCTGCGCACCGACCCGCGCGTGCGCCTGGTCGAGGGCGTCAACGCGCGCTTCCTCACCGCCGCCGACGTCGCCGCCCTCGAGGGACCTCCGGGCATCGTCACCATCGACGTCTCGTTCATCTCGCTGGCCCTCATGCTGCCGCCGCTCGTGCCGATCGTGACACGACGCGACCGACGTCGTCGCGCTGGTCAAGCCGCAGTTCGAGGCCGGCCGGCGCGACGCGCCCAAGGGCATCGTGCGCGATCCCGCCGTCCATGCCCGGGTCGTCGCCGAGGTGACGGCGAAAGCGGCTGCGATAGGATGGACCCGCCTGGCGGTGACGCCGTCGCCGATCGTAGGCGGCAAGGGCAACCGCGAGTTCCTCATGCACCTCCGCCTCACGCCGTAGCCGCCCGGCGGCCAACGCATGCGCATCGGCATCGTCACCAAGCACGACCTGGTCGCGGCCCGCGACACGCTCGCCGACCTCGACGCGTGGCTCCACGCGCGCGGCACCGCCGTCGTCTGGGCGCCCGAAGCCGCGGCGCTGCTGCCGGCCCCGCCCGAGGTCGTGCGCGACGCGCGAGGCGCTGGCCGGCCGAGGTCGACCTCGTGGTCGGTGCTGGGCGGCGACGGCACGCTGCTGGCCACGGCCGGTCTCATCGCCCGCAGCGGCCGCGACGTGCCGATCCTGGCGGTCAACTTCGGCAGCCTCGGCTTCCTGACCGAGATCACCCGGCCCGAGCTGCAGAGCGCGCTGGCCGAGGTGCTCGACGGCCGCTTCACGCTCGACGAGCGGATGATGCTGTCGGCACGGGCCCGCCGCGCCGGCGACACCGACGCCGACGTGCCGGTGCTTGAACGACGTGGTCTTCACCCGCACGGCGCTGTCGCGCATCATCGACCTGTCGGTGTCGGTCGGCGACCAGTTCGTCACCCGGGTCAAGGCCGACGGCCTGATCGTCGCCAGCCCGACCGGCTCGACGGCCTACAACCTCGCCGCCGGCGGCCCGATCGTCCATCCGGCGATGGCGGCGTTCGTGCTGACGCCGATCGCGCCGCACACCCTCAGCAACCGGCCGATCGTCGTCCCGGCCGAGCGCGAGGTGCACGTGGCGGTGAGCGCCGACAACGGCGGCGCCGAGGTCTACGTCACCTTCGACGGCCAGTCGGGCTTCCCGCTGGCCGCCGGCGACAGCGTGGCCATCGGCCGCGGCGCCGCGCACGGTGCGGCTGGTGCGGGCCACGACCCGCACCTACTTCGAGGTGCTGCGCCAGAAGCTCAAGTGGGGCGAGCGGTGAGCCGCCAGAAAGGACAGCGGCGGTGCCTACACGCGACGAATTGATCGGGCTGGCGGCGCACATGGAATGGGCCGACGCCCTGGTCTGGGCCACGGCGCTGCAGTCGAGCGCGGCGCGCGACGACGAGCAGGTGCGCGGCTGGCTGCATCATCTCCACACCGTGCAGCGCGCCTTCACCAGCATCTGGCGGGAACAGCCGCCGCAGTTCGTCGACGTCGCCGGCTTCGAGGGGATGCCGGCCCTGGCCACCTGGGGCCGCGCCGGCCTCGCCGACCTGCAGGGCTTCCTCGCGGCCGCCGACGCCGCGACCACTGCCCGGGTCATCGAGCTGCCGTGGGCCAAGCGCTTCGTGCCGACCGGCGGCGCGGTCTCCCACCCGACGCTGGCCGAGACCGCGCTCCACCTCGCCATCCACACCGCGCACCACCGCGGCCAGGTGAACGCGCGGCTGCGCGAGCTCGGCGCCGAACCGCCGCTCGTCGACTACATCGCGTGGATCTGGAAGGGCCGGCCCGACGCGATGTGGCCGCGCAACGTCGCGCCGCCCGGGACCGCCACGTCGTGATCGCGTGACGCGGCGGCCGCACTCAGCCGCCGGCGCCGAGCCGATCGGCCGCTCGCGGGCCCGCCGATCGCGGAAGAACTTGACCTGCCACTCGTAGACGTTGCGGTTGTGTTCGCTGCAAGGTGGCGGCGAACACGTGGGTGCCGTCGTTGCGGCTCACGAAGTAGAGATAGTCGACCGCCGCCGGCGCCACCACCGCGTCGAGGGCGCGGCGGCCGGGCGCGGCGATCGGCCCCGGCGGCAGCCCGGCGTAGCGATAGGTGTTGTAGGGCGAGTCGAAGGACAGGTCGTCGCGCGTCAGGTTGCCGTTCCACCGCCCGGCCCGCTGCAAGGCGAAGATCACGGTCGGATCGGCCTGCATCGGCATGCCGGTGCGGAGGCGATTGCGATACACGGCCGCGACCAGCGGCCGCTCGGCGTCCTGCGCCGTCTCCTTCTCGACCAGCGCGGCCAGGGTCACGACCTGGCGCACCGTGAGGCCCTGCGCCGCGGCAGCCGCGACCTGCGCCGCCGGCAGGGCGGCGCGGAAGCCGCGGACCATCTGCGCGACCAGCGCCGGCGCCGGTGCGTGCCGCGGCACCGGATACGTGTCGGGGAAGAGATAGCCCTCGAGATCGGTGGCCAGCGGATCGAGGTCGCGAACCAGCGCCGCGTCGCCGGCGGCGGCGAGAAACGCCGCGCGCGAACCGAGCCCGCGCTCCTGGTAGACGTCGGCCATCTCGGCGATCGTCAGGCCTTCGCGGAACGTGACCGGCTGGGTGTAGATCGCCCCGGCGGCGATCGTCTCCACGACCTGGACGGCGCTTTGCGCCGCGGTGAAGCGATACTCGCCGGCCTTGAGGTCGCGGGCGTGGCCGGTGAGCCACACCGCGACGCGGAAGGTCGTCTCGTCGCGCACCACACCGGCGGCGACGAGCCGGGCGGCGATCGCCCGCGGGCCCAGCCCCGGCGGGGATGTCGACGAACTGCGCGTCGCTCGAATAGCCGCGGTACGGCGTCTCGGCCTGCCGGCGGGCGCGCCACGCCAGCGCGCCGACCGCCACGGCGACCAGCACCGCGATCGCCAGCCCGGTACGAATCCACTTACGCACGGACACGGCTGTCCAGGTAGTCCTGCAGCACCACCGCCGCGGCGGCGGCGTCGAGCGTGCGCTTGCGCACGCGCCAGTCGCGCTCGCGCACGGCGAGCCGCGACTCGGCCTCCACCGAGCTCAGGCGCTCGTCCTGCAGCACCACCGGCACGCCGGCGGGCTCGAGCGCGCGGGCGAACGCCTCGACCACCGGCGTCTGCTCGGTCGGGCTGCCGTCGAGCCGGCGCGGCCAGCCGACGACCACGGCCGCCAGGCCGTCGTCCTCGGCCGCCAGCCGCACGATCTCGGCGCAGACCCACTGCGCGGTCTCAGGTTCGGAGCGCGGCCGTTCGACCACGCGCCACGGCGTGGCCAGCGTGCCCGACGCGTCGCTCAGCGCCAGGCCGAGGCGCCGCGCGCCGTAGTCGATCCCCAAGGCCCTCACGGCCCGAGTATAAAGCCCGAGCCGCGTCAGGCCGCGCGCCGGACCAGTTCGAGCAGCGCCTCGCGCACGTAGTAGGCGGCGATCGCCGCCGTCGCCACCAGCGACATGGTGCGAACGAGGGCGGCGCGCGCGCCGAGGGCGCGCTGCGTCACGCGCTGCAGCGGCTGCCAGGCGACGAAGAACAGCAAGTAAGTGGCCGCCAGGCCGAGCACAGGCCCGAGCCGCGGCATCAGCACGACGGGCAGGAGGGCCAGCAGGCACACGCCGCTGAGCCACATCCCGACCGACAGGAGAACGAGCTCACCGCGGGTGATGACGACGGTTTCGAACGGCGGCGCGGTCGGTTCGGACATCCGACGAGTCTATCCGCTCGTCCCTGCGATGACGGCGACGGGACTTCCGCCGCGGGCGATGCCGCGTTACCCTAGTGTCTACGTGTCGACGAACCACTGGCTCGGGTATTCAGAACGCCTCGCCGTGGTGCTGCTCGGCCTGGTGCTCGCCGTCCCCGCGTGGGCCGGGCAAGCGACGCCGCCGCCGCCGACCGCCCCGGCGACCGGCGTCCTGGTGCAGCGCGCCGCCGATCGCATCAGAGCCTTGCAGCGCGAGGCCGACGCGCTGGCCCAGCAGTCCAAGACCACGCTGGCGGCGCTGCGGCAGCTCGAGCTGACCAGGGCGCTGCGGGCCGAGGAGCTGGCCGCGGTCAACGCCCGTCTCGAAGCGGTCAACGCCAAGGTCGCCGCCTCGACGGCCCGGCTGGAGGCCCTCGAAGACCAGCGCGTCGACCGGACGCCGGCGCTCGAAGAACGGCTGCAGGCGCTCTACAAGCGCGGCCGCCACGGCTACGTGCGGCTGCTGCTCGACACGGCCGACCAGCGCGACCTGGCGCGGGCCAGCCGCGGGGTGGTGTCGCTGGCGCGGATCGAGGAGATCCGCATCATCGAACATCGCCGCCTGCTCGCCGAAGAACAAGCCGTCGCGCGCCCAGCTGGAGTCGGAGCAGCGACAGGTCGCGCGCCTGCGCGCTGAGGCCGCGAACCTCGAGACCGCGGCCGCCCAGGCGGTCGCCGAACGCAGCCGGATGCTCGACGACCTGGATCGCCGCCGTGAGCTGGCCGCGCAGTTCGTCGGCGAGCTCGATCAGGCGCGGCAGCGCCTGCAGTCGACGATCGCCGGACTCGAGCGGCGCGCCGGCGATCGATCTGCCGCTGCGCCCCTTCCAGGGCGACCTGCCCTGGCCGCTGGCCGGGCCGCTGCTGACGCGCTTCGGCCGTTCCACCACCGGCTCCTTCGGCACCTCGATCCAGCGCAACGGCATCGAGATTGGGGCCGCGGCCGGCTCGCCGGTGCGGGCGGTGCATGGCGGCACGGTGGCCTACGCGGCGCCCTTCACCGGCTACGGCGTGATGGTCATCGTCGACCACGGCGCAGGAGGCCTTCACGGTCTACGGCCACCTGGCGGGCACCGCCCTGCGCCCCGGGGTGTCGGTGAGCCGGGGCCAGCTCGTCGGGACGACCGGCGTGACCCCGGCCGGCCAGCCCGCCACCTACTTCGAGGTGCGGATCGACGGTCGCCCGGTCAATCCCGTACAATGGCTACGCCGCACGCCATGACGTCACGAACCCGCGTTGCCGTTCTCGTCGTCTCGCTCCCGGTGCTGGCGTTCGCGATCGTCGGGGGCGTCCTCGGCCGCACCGCGTCGGCGCAGGGCGAGAGCTACCGCTACCTGCGCATTTTCCAGGACGTGGTCACGCTGATCATCGACAACTACGTCGAGGAAGTGGACGTCGACAAGGTGATGCACGGGGCGATGCACGGGCTGGCCGACGGCCTCGACCCCGACAGCGCCTACCTGGACCCGCAGCAGATGAAAGGCCTCGCCCAGACCGCGCCCGACGCCGCCCATCCCGGTCTCGAGCTGACGCGGCAGTACTACCTCCGGGTCGTCGCCGCGCGCGACGGCTCGCCGGCGGCGAAGGCTGGTCTGCGGCCCGGCGACTACGTCCGCTCGATCGACGGCCAGTCGACCCGCGACACCACCGTGTTCGAAGGCATGCGGCTCCTGCGCGGCAAGCCCGGCACCAAGGTCAAGCTCGCGATCCTGCGCGGCAACGCCGCCGAACCGCACGAGGTCGAACTGGTGCGCGAGCCAGCCGGCAGCGCCCCGGTGCGCGGCCGGGTCGCGACGCCCGGCACCGGCGTGGTGCGCATCGCCGAGTTCTCGCGCACGACGGCCAGCGAAGTGCGCAACGAGGTCGGGGCGTTGACTCGCGGCGGCGCGACCACGATTGTCATCGACCTCCGCGGTACCGCAACCGGCGACCTCGACGCCGGCTTCGACGTGGCGCGGCTGTTCGTGCCCACCGGCGTGTTGGGCTACCGGCAGAGCCGCGGCGCCGACAAACAAGCGGTGAATGCCGCGGCCGGCGACGGCGCGCTCACCGTGCCGGTGGCGATCGTCGCCGACAACGGCACGTCCGGTGCGGCGGAGGTCTTCGCCGCGGCGCTTTCGGGCAACAAACGGGCGACGATCGTCGGCGAGCGCAGCCAGGGCCGCGCCGGCCGCCAGAAGGTCGTGCCGCTCCCCGACGGCGCCGGACTGATGCTGACGCACCTGCTCTACCTCGGCCCCGGTGGGGCGGCGCTGCAGGAGAAGGGCGTCACGCCCGATGTCGCCGTCGACGTGCCCGACGGTCGACTTCGGCGTCGAGCCGCCGCCGGGCGACGCCGCGCTCGACAAGGCGATCGAGACGCTGAGCGCCGCGAAGAAGGCGGCCTGAGTCGGCCGCAGACGCCGTCGGGCCGACCAAGGCCAGCGCAAGTCGCTCGGAAACCGCGTGTTATACTTTCCGTTCCCGCGAGGCCGGGCGACACGCATATAGGCGCGTAGCTCAGCTGGTTAGAGCGCCTGCTTGACACGCAGGAGGTCGGCAGTTCGAGTCTGCCCGTGCCTACCATTCGACTCGGCCTCGAGGCACGGACTACCCCCAAGCCTCGCTCATGGCAGGCCCGTGGGTCGAGTGCTCCCAGAGACGACGTCATGATTACGGTCACGCTCCCCGACGGCTCCAGCCGCCAGGTGGCCGACGGCGCCCCGGTGGCGGCCGTCGCCGCCGACATCTCGCCCCGCCTCGCCCAGGCCGCGCTCGCCGCGGTGGTCGACGATCAGCTCGTCGATCTGAATTTTCCGCTGACCCGTAACGCCCGCGTCCGCATCGTCACCGACAAGAGCCCGGAAGCGCTCGCGCTCACCCGCCACTCGACGGCTCACCTCATGGCCGCGGCGGTGACGGCGCTCTATCCCGGCACGCAGTGCGGCATCGGGCCGGCCATCGACGAGGGCTACTACTACGACTTCGTCGTGCCGCAGCCGTTCGTGCCCGAGGACCTCGAGCGCATCGAGGCCAAGATGCGCGAGCTGGCGGCGCAGGACCTGGTCTTCGAGCGGCAGATGTGGGATCGCCAGGAGGCCATCGACTTCTTCAAGAAGCGCGGCGAGCCGCTGAAGGTGCAGCTGATCGAGGAGAAGACGGCCGGCGAGCCGCAGGTCTCGGTCTACACGATCAAGGACCGCGACACGTTCGTCGACTTCTGCGTCGGCCCGCACGTGCCGTCGACGTCGCGCTTGAAAGCGTTCAAGCTGATGACGACGTCGAACGCCTATTGGAAAGGCGACGCCAAGAACCAGCCGATGCAGCGGCTCTACGGCACGGCGTTCCTGTCGCAGAAGGAGCTCGACGCGCACCTGGCGCGGCATCGAGGAAGCGAAGAAGCGCGACCACCGCAAGGTCGGCAAGGAGCTCGGGCTCTTCACGTTCCACCACTGGGCGCCCGGGCGCCACGTTCTGGCTGCCGAAGGGCACGACGCTCTACAACACGCTGTCGAACTACATGCGCGGCGTGCTGATTCCCGCCGGCTATCAGGAAGTGAAGGCGCCGATCGTCTTCAACAAGGCGCTGTGGCAGACGTCCGGGCACTGGGACTACTACCAGGACAACATGTTCCTCGTGAAGTCGTCAGACGACGAGGAAATGGGACTCAAGCCGATGAACTGCCCCGGACACTTCCTGCTGTTCGGCAGCGAGATGCGGAGCTACCGGGACTTGCCGCTGCGCTTTCACGAGCAGACGCCGCTGCACCGCAACGAAGCCTCCGGCACGCTCTCGGGCCTGACCCGCGTCCGCCAGTTCTCGCAGGACGACGGGCACTGCTTCGTCATGCAGGAGCAGATCGCCGCGGAAGTCGAGGCGCTCATCAAGTTGGTGCAGCGTGTGTACGGCGACTTCGGGCTCGAGCTACGCGGCCAAGCTGTCGACGCGACCCGAAAAATTCCTCGGTGAAGTCGCGACCTGGGACGACGCCGAGGCCGGCCTGAGGCGCGCGCTCGACGGCTCCCAGCAGGACTACACGCTGAACGCCGGCGACGGCACCTTCTACGGCCCCAAGATCGACTTCGACATCACCGACGCGCTCGGCCGCAAGTGGCAGTGCGGCACGATCCAGCTCGACTACCAGATGCCCGAGCGGTTCGACTTGAAATATACGGGCGCCGACAACGCTGAACACCGCCCGGTCGTGATTCACCGCGCCATCTTCGGCAGCCTCGAACGTTTCATCGGCATCCTGGTCGAGCACTTCGCCGGGGCCTTTCCGCTGTGGATGGCCCCGGTCCAGGTGACGGTGCTGCCGATTGCCGACCGGCACGCCGACTACGCCCGGGAGGTGCTGGCGGCGCTCGCGGCGGCCGGGCTCGAGGCCGTGATCGACGACCGCCAGGAGAAGGTGAACTACAAGATCCGGGAGGCCCAGCTGCAGAAAGTGCCCTATATGCTGGTGGTCGGCGACCGGGAGGCGGCCGATCGGGCCGTCGCCGTGCGCAGCCGCTCGCGCGGCGACCTGGGCGCCACCCCCCTCGACCGTTTCGTGGCCGAAGCCCTTGCCGAGGTCGCCGAGAAGCGGCTATCCTAGGAATCTTTGCGTCTGGAGGCTGAGTATCGCATTCGACCGTAACCGTTCTGGTCGTCGTGACGACCGCGTCCGCACCAACGAGCGCATCCGGGTCCGTGAGATCCGGGTGATCGACGAAACGGGCCAGCAGTTGGGCATCATGCCGCCCCCCCAGGCGCTGACCATCGCCCGCTCCAAAGGCCTCGACCTCGTGGAGATCTCCCCCACCGCCGTGCCGCCGGTCTGCCGGATCATGGACTACGGGAAGTATCAGTACCAGGAGGCCAAGCGCACGCGCGAGGCGAAGAAGCACCAGAAGATCATCGAGGTCAAGGAAATCAAGTTCCGGCCCAAGGTCGACGAGCACGACTACCAGTTCAAGAAGAAGCACATCGAGCGCTTCCTCGAGGAAGGCGACAAGGTGAAGGCCACCGTGTTCTTCCGCGGACGCGAGATGGCGCACCCGGAGATCGGCCACCGGATCCTGATGCGTCTCATCGAGGAGCTGGCCGAGGTGGCGCTGCCCGAGACGATGCCGCGGCAGGAAGGCAACCAGATGCACACGATCCTGTCGCAGAAGCGCGGCAGCAAGCCGACGGTGCGCGCGCCGCGCGCGACCGAGGCCGAGACCGAAGAAGAGCTCGCAGGAAGCTAGGACGTCATGCCGAAGATGAAGCTGAAGAGTCACCGCGGTGCCGCCAAGCGGTTCAAGAAGACCGGCACCGGCAAGTTCACGCGAGCGGCGGCGTTCAAGCGCCACCAGCTCACGAGCAAGACCACGCAGATGAAACGGCACGCGCGCGGCAACATCCTGGTCTCGGAGTCCGAGCAGGCCAAGCTGCGGCGAATGCTTCCGTACGATTAGAACCTGCTAGGGACTAGGGATCAGGGACCAGGGACCGGGAAGGCACTTGTCCTTCCGATCCCCGGTCCCTGGTCCGCAGTCCCGACGCGCGACGGCTGGCGGTTAGGGCACTTCCGCCGTCGCGCTCAAGGGTGCCCGCGTTCTTTGCGGGTGCCAAATCTAGCGACATCCGCTACCCCTAGCCGCTTCGTCAGGAGCCAGTCATGCCTCGCGTCAAGCGTGGCACGGTGCGCCGTGCCAAGCGGAAGAAGCTCGAGAAACTCACCAAGGGCTACTTCCAGAACAAGTCCAAGCTCTACAAGTTCATGAAGGAAGCGGCCGACAAGGCGGGCGTCTACGCCTATGCCGGCCGCAAGCAGAAGAAGCGCGACTACCGCAGTCTGTGGGTGATGCGCATCAACGCCGCGGCGCGCGAGCACGGCGTGTCCTACAGCGTCTTCATGAAGGGCATCAAGGCCGCGGGCATCGCGCTCGATCGCAAGAGCCTCGCCGAACTGGCGGCCCGCGACGCCGCGGCGTTCGCCGCCATCGCCGCCAAGGCCAAGGCCGCGGCCGGCGTCGCCTGACGTGCCGCGGCTCGTGAGCTAGCCGCGCTCCTCCTCTCATGGCAACGCTCGACGAGCTGACCCGCCTCGTGGCCGAGCACGAGGCGGCGTTCGCGCACGCCCTGGCCGAGATCGACGCGTCGGCGCCGACTGGCCGCGCCGCGGCCATCGAGGCGCTGACCATCGGCTGGACCGGCCGCAAGTCGGGCCGGCTGGCCGATCTGATGGGCCATCTGCCGTCGTTGCCGCCATCCGATCGGCGGGCGTTCGGCCAGCTGGTCAACGCCCTCAAGTCGCGCGTCGAGCAGGCGCTGACCGAACGCCAGATGGCCGCCGCGGCGACGCGCCGCCCGGCCGGCGCGGTCGACGTCACGCTGCCGGGCCGGGCCCCGGCCCTCGGCCATCGCCATCCGCTCAGCCTGGTCCGCGAGGAAGTCCAGGCGATCTTCACGCGGCTCGGCTATCAGGTGCTCGAGGGGCCGGAGATCGAAGACGACTATCACAACTTCGAAGCGCTCAACATGCCGGCGGAGCACCCGGCGCGCGACATGCAGGACACGCTCTACCTGGCGACGCCGCTGAATTCAACAGCGTCGCCAGTCCGCCGCCTGGCGGCGCCCGACCGGACTCCGGTCCGCCTCCGCCGCGGCGGACGCCGCGCTACGGCGCACCTCGCGAGTCGCTCGCGCCGCAGCCCCTGACGCTGCTGCGCACGCACACCTCGGCGATGCAGATCCGGCACATGGAGCAGCACGACCCGCCGGTGCGGCTGGTCGCGATCGGCCCGGTCTACCGCCGCGACAACCTCGACCTCACGCACACCCCGATGTTCCACCAGTGCGAAGGGCTGGTGGTCGGACCGGGCATCACGCTCGCCCACCTCAAGGGCACGCTGCTGGCGATGGCCGAGGCGCTGTTCGGCGCCGGGACGCCGGTGCGCTTCCGTCCGAGCTTCTTCCCCTACACCGAGCCCAGCGCCGAAGTCGACATCGGCTGCATCCGCTGCGGCGGCGTCGGCTGCCCGGTGTGCAAGCACACCGGCTGGGTCGAGATCCTCGGCAGCGGCATGGTGCACCCGGCGGTGTTCGAGGCGGTCGGCTACGACCCGGCGCAGGTCACCGGCTTCGCGTTCGGCATGGGCATCGAGCGGGTGGCGATGCTCAAGTGGGACGTCGGCGACATCCGCCTCTTCTACGAGAACGATCTCCGCTTCCTCGGACAGTTCTCGCGATGAAGATCCTGCTACTCCTGGCTGCGCGACTTCGTCGACGTGCCCGACGGTCCGGCCGAGCTCGGCCGGCGGATGTCGCTGCGCGGCCTGGCGCTCGAAGGCCTCGAGCCGGCGCCGGCCGGCGACGGGCCGCCCGGCGTGCCGGCGGTGGCCGAGGACGCCGTGCTCGATTTCGACGTCACCGCCAACCGCCCCGACTGCCTGTCGATTGTCGGCGTCGCCCGTGAGGTCGCCACCGTCTACGACCTGCCGTTGCGGCTGCCGTCGGCGGCGGCGGCCGGCCACCTGCGTTCGGCCACGCTCGCGGTCGCCGGGCGCGACGCGTTCACCGTGCGCATGGAGGCGCCCGATCTCTGTCCGCGCTACGTCGGCGCGGCGGCCGAGGTGCGCGTCGCCCCGTCGCCCGCCTGGCTGCAGCGGCGGCTGACCGCCCAAGGCGTGCGGCCGATCAGCAACGTCGTCGACATCACCAACTACGTCCTGCTCGAGCTCGGGCAGCCGATGCACGCCTTCGACCACGCCCGGCTCGCCGACGCCGCCATCGTCGTGCGCCGGGCCACGGCCGGCGAGCCGCTGACGACGCTCGACGGCAAGGCCCGCACGCTCGCCCCCGACATGCTGGCCATCGCCGACGCCGTCCGCGCCACCGCTGTCGGCGGCGTGATGGGCGGCGCCGACTCCGAGGTCCGCGACGACACGACGCGGATCGTGTTCGAGAGCGCGTGGTTCAAGCCGCAGTCGGTGCGCGCGACCGCGAAGCGGCTGGGGCTGCGCACCGAGGCGTCGATGCGCTTCGAGCGCGGCGCCGATCCGACCATCCAGGCCGCGGCGATGGCCCGCGCCTGCGCGCTGCTCGAGATCGTCGGCGCCGGACGCGCCGCCGGCACGCTGGTCGACGCGCATCCGCAGCCGCATCGGCCCCGCGTGCTGGCGCTGACCCACGCGCACGTCGAAGGCCTGCTCGGAATGCCGGTGCCGGTCGACGCGGTCGCCCGGATCCTGACGTCGCTCGGCTTCGCCGCGGCACCTCAGGGGCCTGGAACCTGGCAGGTCACCGTCCCCGGCTGGCGGCCCGACGTCGCCCGGCCCGAGGATCTGGTCGAGGAAGTCGGCCGGCACCATGGCTTCGAGCATCTGCCGGCCACCTTCCCCCCGGTCTTCCAGGCACCGGCCGCGTCCGATTGGCGGATCGACCGCGATGCCCGCGTCCGCCGCGCCATGATCGCGGCCGGCTTCTCCGAGTCGATCACGTTCGCGTTCATCGAAGAGAGCGCGGCCGCGCCGTTCGCCAACGGCTCGCCGCCGATGCGCCTGGCCAACCCGCTGTCCGAGACCTTCGCCGTGATGCGGCCCAGCCTGCTGCCCGGCCTGGTCACCGCGGTCGGCCACAACCGCCGGCACGAACAGCGTGACGTACGCCTGTTCGAGATCGCGACGGCGTTCGCGCACGACGGCGAACGGCGCTCGCTCGGCGCGGTGTGGACCGGCGCCGCCGCCGGCGATCACTGGAGCGGCCATCGCCGCGACGTCGACTTCTTCGACCTGAGCGGCGTGGTCGAGGCGGTCGGCGCGACCTTCGGTCTCGCGCCGACGTTCGAGCCGGTCGACACCGCCTGGCTCGTCGCCGGCCGCGCCGCCCGCGTCGTCGCCGGCGGTGAGACCATCGGCACCACCGGGCTGCTGGCGGCGGCGATCGCCGAGGCGCACGGGCTGCCGCGCGGCGACGTCGTGTTCGTGTGCGAGCTCGACCTCGATCGGCTCAGCGCCCTGGCCCCGCGCGGCTCGACGCGGGTCGAGCCGCTGCCCCGCTTCCCGTCGGTGGTCCGCGACGTGTCGCTGCTCGTGCCCGACACCTTGTCTGCGGCCACCGTTCGTGACACGATGCGGGCGGCCGCGCCGCCCACGATGGTGGGCGTGCGCGAGTTCGATCGATATCAGGGACAGGGCACGCCGCCCGGCACCGTCAGCGTCTCGCTGCGCTTCACGTTTCGCGCCGCCGACCGCACGCTGACCGACGACGAGGTGACGGCGGCGCTGCAACGGATGGTGGCGGCCGCGGCCGGGACACTCGGCGCGCAGCAGCGATAGCACCGGGCAGGAGAAGGACGGCGATGGCGAAGACGACGGCGGTAGGCGTGGAGCCGTTCGACCGGCTCGAAGAGAAGGTCAAGCTGCTGGTGAGCACGATCGCCCGCCTCAAGGGCGACCAGACACGCCTCGCCGACGACAACGCCCGCCTGCAACGCGAGCTGTCGGCCCTGCAGGACCGCGTGCAGCAGGCCGAACACGCCGGCAGCGAGCTGGTCACCCTGCGCGAGGAACGCGACCTCATCCGCACCCGCGTCGGCGACATGCTGGCCGAACTCGACGCCCTGAACCTCTGACCTAGACGCCTTGAGAATGAGTCAAGTTACTTGCCGCGACTCTCAAGGCGTCTACGCCCGCCGTGCGCAATGGGGCGGAGGGCGGGCACGACAACGCTGTGGCTAGCGAGGCGGAGCCGCTCCTCCAGGCTCGCCGGTCCGAGGCGGAGGCTCGCTAGCTGATGGCCGACCCGCGCGTCGTCCACGTCGAGGTGAACGGGCAGCGGTATCCGATCCGCAGCGCCCTCGACCCGGTCTACGTCCAGGAGCTGGCGGCCTACGTCGATCGCAAGATGCGTGTCGCCTTCGACTCCGCCCCGTCGAGCGACGCGCTCGGCCTGGCGATCCTGGCCGCCCTCAACATCGCCGACGAGTACTTCCGGGCCCGCGACTCGCAGCAGCTGGTCGACGGCAGCGTCGCGGCCCGTTCCGTCGAGCTGGAACGGATGGTCGACCGCGCCCTGGCCCTGGTCGAGGGGCCGTCGGAGGGCTGACCCCGGCGGCGGCGCCGCGATGTCCGAACGTCGCGGAATCCGTTACTATTGGAGCTCGGCCGTAGGAACTGACTCTCGTGGGGCGAGGCCGCCCCAAGGAGCGCACGATGACCAGGCGACGACCTCTCGGGTGGATGTGGGCAGCCGCGGCGGCACTCTGGATCGGCGCCGGCGTCTGGTCGGCACCGGTCGCGGCCAGCGGTCAGCAGGCGGCGGCGCCCGAGGTCACCTACGCCAAGGACATCGCCCCGATCCTGCAGCGCAGCTGCGAGAACTGCCACCGGGTCGGCGGCGTGGCGCCGATGGCGCTGCAGACCTTCGAGCAGGTGCGGCCGTGGGCGCGCAGCATCAAGACGCGCACCGGTATCGGGCCCCGGGCCGGCGTGATGCCGCCCTGGTACGTCGAGAAGGACATCGGCATCCAGCACTTCAAGAACGACCCGTCGCTCTCCGAGGACGAGGTCGCGCTGATCGCGAAGTGGGCCGACAGCGGCGCGCCGCGCGGCAATCCGGCCGACCTGCCGGCGCCGCGGGTGTGGAACGACAGCACCCGCTGGTCGATCGGCGAGCCCGACCTGGTGGTGCGCACCGCCGACATCCTGGTCAAGGGCGATGCGCCCGACTGGTGGGGCGAGATTCGAGCCGACGGCCACCGGCCTGACCGAGGACCGCTACGTGGCGGCGCTCGAAGTGCGCGAAGTGAACGACGTCGACCCCAAGGGCACCGGCCGCGAGACCGTCGGCGGGCGCTACGTGTTCCATCACATGATCTGGAGCACCCGCGTGATCGACGGCCCCGAGGAGCCGCCCAATCCCGCCGACCCGTTCAACCTGGCGGCGCTCTTCGGCGTGCCCTCGGGCACCATCACCTGGCCGGTGCACGAAGTAGGACGCGAGGCCGACTTCTTCGATCCCAAGTCGGCGCGGCTGCTCAAGGCCGGTTCCTCGGTCGTGTCCGACTCGATTCACCTCCACTCGAACGGCCGCGACACCAAGGCGCACCTCGAAATCGGCTTCAAGTTCATGCCCAAGGGCTACAAGCCGGACTACCGCACGTCGAACGTCAGCCTCGGCAACGGCGTCGACATCGACATCCGCGGCATGGACGCCAACCAGCAGCTGAACGCCTACGCCGTGCTCACCGAACACACCAAGATCCTGTCGTTCGAGCCGCATCTGCATGCGCCGGGCTCGCGGATGTGCCTGGAAGCGTCGTGGGGCTACACCGTCGAGACCATCAACTGCGTCGGCTACGATCACAACTGGGTGCGCGGCTACGACTACGACGACGACCACGCGCCGCTGCTGCCCAAGGGCACGGTGCTGCACATCGTCGGCTACATGAACAACTCGCCGACCAACAAGAACGTCCCGGATCCCCGGAACTGGCAGGGCTCGGGCAACCGCTCGGTGGCCAACATGTTCATCGACCTCGGCAACCGCGTGTCGCTGACCGACGAGCAGTTCCTGGCCGAACTGAAGGCGCGTAAAGAGAAGCTGGGACTGACCCGGAGCTCGGTGATGATCGGCTGTCCGTTCTGCAGCCTCGATCTGCCCGACAAGATTCCGGCCGCGCCGGCGGCGCCGACCCGGACGCCGCAACAGCAACAACAGCAGTAGCTCGCACGAGGAGTTGTCGGATGACCGGCCGGGTTGTTGGAATGGCGTTGGCGCTGGCGGTGGCCGCCGGCGTGTCGGGCGACGCGCAGAATCTCACCTACGCGAAGGGCCAGAACGTCTCGCCCGCCTACGAAGGCTGGGAGGAAGACTCGGCCGGCCGTAAGTTCTTCGTCTTCGGCTACATGAACCGCAACTGGCAGGAAGAGCTCGACGTGCCGGTCGGCCCCGACAACCGCTTCGTCACCGGCACGCCCGATCAGGGGCAGCCGACGCATTTCCTGCCGCGACGGAACCGGTTCGTCTTCCGTGTGCCCGTCCCGCCGGGATTCACCGAGAAGGACGAGCTCGTGTGGAGCCTCACCACCAGGGGCAAGACCGAGATGGCCTACGCCAGTCTGCGGCTCGACTACCGGGTCGACGACGTCGTCAAGGCCTCGGAGACCGGCGCACTCGGCGCCGGCAGCAGCAGCCCCGAGGTGCGCGCCAACACGCCGCCGGTCCTCGAGGTCCAGGGCCCGCGGCGGCTCGAGGTGCGGGTCGGCGAAGCGGTGCCGCTGGTCGTCACCGTGCAGGACGACGGCATCCCGAGGGCCCGGGCAATCGGCGCCGGAGCCGCGGTCGACAACCGGGGCTCGTCGCTGGCCGTCAGTGCCGGGCCGGGACAGGCGGCGCAGATCGAAGCGCTGCGGGCCCGGCGGCTGATGCAGCCACCGTCGCGGGTCACGGTCGGCAAGAACATCGGCCTGCACGTCGGCTGGTTCGTCTATCGCGGCGCCGGCAGCGTCAAGTTCGACCGCGATCAGATCGCCTCGTGGGAAGACACGCGCACCGGCGGCAACTCGCCGTGGGCGCCGCATTGGATCGCCCCGCCGCTGCCGCCCGACGGCAAGGTCGCCACGACGGCGTGGTTCTACACGCCGGGCGAGTACGTGTTGCGCTCGCGGGCCGACGACGGCGCGCTCACCGCCGACCAGCAGGTCGTGATCGTCGTCAAGCCGTGAGCGCGGCGCCGGCCGGTGCTTGACCCTCGGCGCGCCAGCGCCTAAGATCGGGTCGTTCCTGCCGTGCTCGTGATGGATTTTGGAGGCTTGTCTGAGCCAATGTTCATCCCAAGCGAGCTGCGTCCGCCGCGTGGTGTGCATGCCTCCGTCGTGAGGAAGCCTGAAACGCGGCGTTTCAGCGGCTCCACCTGTTAACGCAGGTTCAGCAATCCTCCCCACACGGCAACGGCGGGGCACCTTTCTCCCGGCGTCCGGGCCGGGGTGGCCATCAGCGTGACCGTCGGCGACCACGAAGAGTTCGATCTCGTCGCCTGGATCCGACGGCGCGTGCCGCCGCCCGGCCCCGACGTCGTCGTCGGCATCGGCGACGACGCCGCCGTGCTCCGCCCGCCGCGCGGCGAGTGGCTGGTGCAGACCACCGACACGCTCGTCGACGGCGTGCACTTCGAACGGGCGCTCTGCCCGCCCCGGGCGATCGGCCGCCGCGCCGTCGCCGTCAATCTGAGCGATCTGGCGGCGATGGCCGCCCGCCCGCAGTGGCTCCTGCTCTCCCTGGTCCTGCCGCCCGACCTGCCGCTGGCGCACTTCGAGGCCCTGGTCGACGGCGCCATCGACGAGGCGACGCGGAGCGGCGCCGCGGTCGTCGGCGGCAACCTCACCCGCACGCCCGGGCCGCTGACCATCGACGTGGCGGCCACCGGCCGGGTCAGGCCGCGGCGGCTGCTGCGCCGCGAGGGCGCGCGGCCGGGCGACACCTTGTGGGTGACCGGCAGCGTCGGCGGCGCCGCCGCCGGCCTGGCGATGCTGCGCGAGCGCACCGACGCCGAGGGGCCCAGCGTCGACCGCTACCTGGCGCCGACGCCGCGCCTGCGCGAGGGCCTGGCGCTGGCGGCCGGACGGGCGGCCCGCGCCGCCATCGACGTCAGCGACGGCCTCGGCGCCGCGGTGCGGCAGCTGACCGCCGCGTCGGACGTCGGCGCCCGCATCGACGCCGACCGGCTACCCATCGCGGCCGACGCGCGGCGCTGGTTCGAGCGCCACGGCGCCGATCCGCTGTCGGCGGCGCTCGCCAGCGACGACTACGAACTGCTGGTCGCCGTGCCGGCGCGGTCCGAAGGCCGGCTGCGGGAAGTGCGGGCCCGCACCGCGACGCCGCTGACCTGCATCGGCGTCGTCACCAGGGAGCGAGCGTGCGTCCTGCACCGCGACGGCCGCGACGTCCCGCTGCCCGACGGCTTCCTCCACTTCGCCGGCCGCGCCACCTGATCCCGGCACCATGGTCGGCACACTCGCGCGACGGACGGTGGCGGCGGCGGCGGTGGTGGCGCTGATGGTCTTCGTCTTCGCCTCGACCACCCGCGACTCGACGCACGAGGCGCTGGTCGACGCCGAGGGCCGGCCGCGGCTCGGCACCGCGTTCCGCTTCGACGCCACGGCCTACTGCAAGGGCACGACGACCGCGGCTGGCACGGCGGTGCGCACCGGGATGGCCGCCGCCGATCCGGCGCTGCTGCCGATCGGCAGCGTGATCCGTGTCGACGCGCCGGTCGAGCAGCACAGCGGCATCTGGACGGTGATGGACACCGGTCCGGAGGTGAAGGGCCGCGAGATCGATCTCTACATGTGGAGCTGCTACGACGCGCTGGCCTTCGGCCGGCGCAGCCGTGCGCGTCACGATCCTGCGTCTCGGCTGGGATCCGCAACAGAGTGCCCCGGGGCCGATCGATCAGCTCTTCCGCCGTCGCGAGCAGAGACGTCCGGTGACACCCGAGCCGACGCCGGAGTCGACACCCGAGCCGCGCCAGAGCCGCGCCGCCCCCGCTCCCGCCGCCGGGCTGACGCTCGCACCGTCACATGCCCGGCACGCATACGTGCGTGCACGCCTGTGAATGTCGCGGCGGCCGTCGCGCGGCGAAAATCCGGCTGGGACGCCGCAACTCTTTTGTTACTATCGAAGCCTTATGCACGCGTTGTACATCGTTCTGCCGGCACTGTGCATCCTGGCCATCGCCTACCGGTACTACAGCGCGTTCATCTCGACGCGCATCTGGATGCTGGACGACACGCGCCAGACGCCGGCGCATACGAAGTACGACGGGGCGAACTTCTACCCGACCACCAAGTGGGTGCTCTTCGGCCACCACTTCGCCGCGATCACCGGCGCCGGGCCGCTGGTCGGCCCGATGCTGGCGGCGCAGTTCGGCTGGGCACCGGGCTTCATCTGGCTGGTCGCCGGCGTGTGCCTGGCCGGTGCGGTCCACGACGCCATGGTGCTGTGGGCGTCGACCAGGCGCGGCGCCAGATCGCTCGCCGACCTGGTCAAGATCGAGATCGGCCCGGTGGCCGGCGCCGTCGGCATCTTCGCCATCCTCTTCACGCTGACCGTCGCGCTGGCCGGCCTCGGCATCGCCGTGGTCAACGCCCTGGCCGACAGCGCCTGGGGCACGTTCACCATCGCCATGACCATCCCGATCGGGATGTTCATGGGCATGTGGATGTACGTGTGGCGCAAGGGCCGCATCGTCGAAGCGACGGTGATCGGCGTCGTCGCCATGCTGGCGGCGGTGGCCGGCGGCGAGCCGCTCAACCACCCCGGCTCGTGGCTCGGCAGCTTCTTCCACCTGTCGCGCACCCAGATCGCCCTGGCGCTCTGCGTCTACGGCTTCGTCGCCTCGGTGATGCCGGTGTGGCTGCTGCTCGCCCCGCGCGGCTATCTGAGCTCGTTCACCAAGATCGGCACCATCCTGCTGCTCGCGGTCGGCGTGATGATCGTCAACCCCGAACTGAAGATGCCGGCCTTCACCGAGTTCGCCGGCGGCGGCGGGCCGATCATTCCCGGGCCGCTGTTCCCGTTCTGCTTCGTCACCATCGCCTGCGGCGCCATCTCGGGCTTCCACGCCCTGATCAGCTCGGGCACCACCTCGAAGATGCTCGACAAGGAGACCGACATCCGGCCGATCGGCTACGGCGCGATGCTGGTCGAAGGCGTGGTCGGCATCATGGCGCTCATCGCCGCCACGTCGATGCCGCCGGCCGACTACTTCGCCATCAACGTCGCGCCCGCGGCCTACGAGCGGCTCACCTTCCAGGGCGAGACGATGCAGCACGACCTGGCCCCGATCGAGGCGGCGGTCGGCGAGAAGGTCGAAGGGCGGACCGGCGGCGCGGTCTCGCTCGCGGTCGGCATGGCGATGATCTTCAGCGCCCTGCCCGGCATGTCGGGCCTGCTCGCCTACTGGTACCACTTCGCGATCATGTTCGAGGCGCTCTTCATCTTGACCACGATCGATTCGGGAACACGGGTCGGGCGCTTCCTCATACAGGAAGGGCTCGGCCGGGTCTACGCGCCGTTTGCGCGTACCGACTGGATGCCCGGCGCCTACATCGCCACCGCGCTGATGGTCAGCTGGTGGGGGTACTTCGTCTACACCGGGCAGATCGACACCATCTGGCCGATGTTCGGCGTCGCCAACCAGCTGCTCGGCTGCGTGGCGCTCGCCGTCGCCACCACCGTGCTCATCAACCAGGGCAAGGTGCGCTACACGTGGGTGACGCTGGTGCCGTTCGTCTTCCTGGCCGTCAACACGTTCTACGGCGGGTTTCTCAATGTCCGCGACAACTACTGGCCGCGGACGTTGAGCAACGTGCCGGCGGTGGTCACCCAGGGCTACGTGCTGTCGATCTGCACGGTGCTCCTGATGATCCTGGCGGTGGTGATCCTCGGCGCCGCCGCGGCCAAGTGGGCCAGCGTGCTGTCGAACGGCCGCGAGCCGATCCCGGCCGAGAGCGTGTGAGCCGGATGGCAGCCGTGGCCCTGCACTGACGATGTGGCTGCGGCGTTCGATCGCCATCGTGTACGGCGGCTCTTTGGAGCTGCGCTACCTGGCGAGCTACAGCTCCGCCCGACTGCATTCGAACCTGCCTCTGCCGCGGGTCCAGGTTGGCCCCGCCGTCGGGCCGAATCGGCCGTCCCCGTCCGCTGCGCCACGGCCGGGCCGGCCTCTGTAGAGGCTGTGCTCAGCCGCCGATAGTTCACATGTCGACGCTCGGCGGCGCCTCCCCTGCGGCGCCGGGCCAGTGCGTGCCTGCTCTCGATCCAGGGGTCCCATGTCCATGCCGCTGTTGCGTTTGCGTTCCGTCGTCGTTGCCGCGCTGCTGACGGGCGCCGCCGTGCCCGCGTCGGCGCAGGGCGGCGTCGCCGCGGACGTCATCGGCGAGGACTACCACGTGGAGGTGTCGTTCAACTTCTGGAGGCCCACGCCGGAGCCGATCGTGCGCAGCGAGTCGCTGGGCATCATCGGCAGCGACATCAATCTGGTCACCGACCTGGGCATCGAATCGCGTTGGCTGAAGGACTTCAGCCTGGTGCTGCGTCCCGCCACCAAGCACCGCTTCCGGATCGACTACCTGGGGTTGAGCTACGAGGCGGAGGCGACGCTGCAGCGCGCGTTCGTCTTCAACGGCTTGCGCTATCCGGTCGGACTGCCGGTCTCGACCACGGCCAAGTTCAACACCTGGCGCTTCGGCTACGAGTACGACTTCCTCTACACGTCGCGGGGCTTCCTGGGCGTGCTCCTCGACGCCAAGGTGACCGACGTGGACGTCGGCCTCAACAGCCCGATCGGCGACGAATTCAACCGCCAGCTGGTGCCGATTCCGACCATCGGCGGCGTCGGCCGGGTCTACGTCCATAAGAACGTCTCCCTCAACGGCGAGATGAGCTACTTCAAGATTCCCGACAGCGCCTGGGAGGACTACGGTGGGCGCTACATCGACTTCGACGTGTCCGGCGTCTTCAACATGCACAAGAACGTGGCCGCGCAGCTCGGCTATCGCTCGATCGACGTCTATTACCAGCAGCGGCTCGACAGCGGCACGCTGACCTTCAACGGCTGGTACTTCGGCTTCACCACGCGGTTCTAGAGCGTTTTTCTGTTGTACGTCAGGGCAGAGCTTTAGCTCTGCCGAGGAGGCAGCTCTAAAGAGCCGCCCTACTCGCAGTTAGCCGCCCTACGCAAGCCGCCGTAAGCGAGCCCGCCCTACGCGACGATCAACGCCCCGGGTCGGGCCAGGTCAGGTAGACGCCCAGCCAGCGCACGTCGCGGTTGCCCGGGCCGTGCTCCGACGGACGGAATCCGGTCGCGCTGGTCAGCGACAGCACGGCCGGCGAGAGCGCGGCGGCCGGCAGCGTCACGTCGCGGGTCTCGTCGCGACCAAGCCTGACCTCGCTGCTCCAGCCGCCAGCCGCCAGGGTCACCACGTTGTCCACGGCCCCGGCCTTGAGCCGGATCACGGTGCCGTCGGCCGCGTCGGGCTGGACGATGACGCGCGCCGAGCGCTCGCCGCGAACCCACAAGGCGCCCGGCTCGAGGAAGACGTTGTCGTCGAGCGCGAACAGCACGGTCGCGCCGAAGCGCGCCGCGCGCAGCGCGTGCGGCTGCGCCAGCTCGGAGTCGGGCAGCGCCCGGGGCCGCAGCGTGAGTCGCCGCACCGACGCCCGGGCCGCGTCGTCGCCGGTGATCGACAATCGAATGCGCGACCGCCGGCAGCCGCAGCGCCAGTCCGGTCATCCCGACCGGCCGGCCGTCGAGCGACCATGTCTCCATCGGCAGGTCGTCACGTCCGAGCCGCACCGTCGCCGTGCCCTGAAGCCGCGATTGCCCTTCGATGAACACGTCGAACTCGCCGGCCGGCACGAACGGGATTTGCAGGAGCGGCGACACCCCGGGGACGCGGTAGCCGCGCAGGCTGGTGGCGAGCGACAGCCGCCGCACGAGGTCGGTCAGCGCCAGGGGGCGGGTCGGCGTGATCTCCGCGCCCAGCGGCCGCCACGCCGGCTGCCAGCGGTCGAGGAACGCCATCTGCGACGTCGGCGGCGTCACTGCCGGCCGATCGCGGCCGGCCCAGACCACCGGGAGGGCCACCATCGCCGCCATCGGCGCCGCCAGCAGGCCGGCGGTCGAGGCCAGCGGCCGGGCCGGCCAGCGCCGCGTCAGCAGCGTCCACACGCCGACCACGACGACGCCCGCCAGCAGCCAGATGGCGGCATCGCCGGCCGCCACCGCCGCGCCGTCGCGATGCACGCTGGGAGCGCCGAGCGTCAGATCGACCGTCGGGCTCAACCAATCGAGCAGCAGCGCGTGGCCATCGCGCCCGTTGTAGATGAAGGCGCCGCGATCGTGGCCGACCAGGGTCAGGGTGACGCGCCGCCGACAGCGCGGTGAGCACGCCGATCACCCGGCGGCCGGCCGGCCCGTCGCTCCACCACGCGGCCACCGGCAGGGCGAGCATCGGCAATACGACGACGGCGAAGCGCCCCGGCGCGCTGTACCCGCCCCACCACATCGGGTAGGTCGACACGGCGCACAGGTACGGCCCGAGTACCGCCGTCAGCTCGGCCGCCAGTCGCGGCCGCCGGCGTGCCAGGGGCACCAGGCCGATCACGCCGGCCAGCAGCACCGGCGCGGTCGCCACCAGACCGAACTGCTGATCGCTCAGCAGGCCGACGACGCCCGCCGGGATGAACGCCGAGGCCGCCTGCTGGACGCGCCCCATAAGGCGCCGCGGGATTCGGTGTCCCGTAGATGCGCCAGAAGTACGTGAACCAGGCCGCCGCCGCCATCAGCGGCGGCAGGAGAAACGCCGTGATGGCGGGCGCGCTCCCCGGCCGCGGGCGCAGGCGGAGCACGATCGCCAGGCCGAGCACGCCGGCCACGAGCGCGAAGCGCGTGTGCAGCCACGGCAGGACCGCCAGCGCGGCGCCGATCGCCGCCCACCCGGCCCGTGAAAGGACCATCCCCGGCCATCGATCGAGGGCCACCAGGCCGAGCACGCCGGCCATGGCCGCGGCCGCGCCAACGCCGTCCGGGTAGATGGTGTAGCCATGCAGCACCACCGGTGCCGCCACGACCAGTGCGAGCCACGCCGCCCACGCCGCGCCGATCGAGGCGGTGAGCCAGAAGGCCGCGACCCACACCGCCGCCATGCCGGCGGCCGCCACGCCGATGACCGTGGCGACGGCGCCGTGGTACCCGGCCAGCGCGAAGGCCGGCAGCACCAGCGCCGAGACCCCCGGGGCGTGAATCGAGTAGATCTGGCGGTCGACGCCGCGGCGCATGAAGTCGGGCTTCAAGGCGCCGTCGTAGTACTGCAGGTACTGATCCTGCTGATGGTTGTTCTCGATGGCGAGATCGCCGTCGCGGAGCAGGCTCTGGGTGATGACGAGGTAGTGCGGCTCGTCGCCCGCGGGCACTCGTGGCCGGGCGGTCAGCCACGCGCCGGCGAAGACCACGACGGCCACGGCACCGGCCACGACCGGCGCTCGTGGCGGGGCCGACCACGGCGCGAACGCGGCGGCCGCCCGCGTCCCGATGATTCGCCACGTCGCGGCCGCTAGCGCCGCGCCCCAGACCAGGCCCTCGAGCGGCCCTTCCCACATCAGGAACGCCGCCGGCACGCGCACGGGCAGCCACGGCAGCCACAGCAAGGCCAGCAGTGCCAGCGGGGCCAGGATCGAACGGCGGGGCCTGACGAGCGCGCCGACGCCAGCGCCGGCGACGATCGCCACCGCCAGCCAGGTGGCGTCGGGCAGTGCGGCGACGCGGACCAGCGAGGTGGCGTTCACCACCGCCAGCGTGCCCTCCGAGATCCAGACCGACGCCGCCACCGCCGCGCCCGCGGCGGCACCGCCGACGCGCGTCGTCGCCGGATCGGCGGTCATCGGCGCTTCCGGGCCAACCCCATGACCGTGCTGCCGAAGGGCAGATTCGCGTGCGGCAGCACGACCGCCTCGATCGCCAGCGCCGCCGACAGCGCGGCGTTGACCGGGGCCGCCGGCACTTCGAGGTCGGCCTCGCTCGCCGCGGCCTCGCCCCCGCCGCGCCAGCGCTCCCAGCCGCGCACCGCCGCAAGGAGCGGGAACAGGGTCGCGTGCGTATACGAGACCCGGACCACCTCGAGCCCGGCCCTCGTGAAGAACGCCGACAGGCTGGACGTGGTGTAGCGGCGCACCTCGTTGCTGAACGTGCCATGGCCGCCGCGCAGCATGTGGAAGGCCGCCGAGGTCACCAGCACCTTGCCGCCCGGCTTGAGCACGCGCGCCATCTCACGCCCGGCCGCCTGCTCGACCTCGTCGGGCAGCCCGTAGAGCACGTCGAACGACGTGACGATGTCGAAGCTCGCATCGGGGAACGGGATCGCCCCGATACTGGCGCGAGCGACCCGCTCGACGCCATTTGATTTGGCGAAATCGAGACCGCGGGCCGTCAGGTCGAAGCCGAAGGCGCGGCCGTGGCGCGCCAGCATCGCGAGGTTGGCGCCGGTGCCGCAGCCGCAGTCGAGCAGCCGCAGGTCGGTGCGTCCCGCCGCGGCATCGGCCAGCCACGGCGCGACGAAGCGACGGAATCCTCGGAACCAGAAGTGCGTGCGTTCGGCGCGGTAGGTGAGCTCGAGCAGGCGATCCATGCGGCCCGGGCCACGTGGCGCGGGCCTCGTGGCGGGCGCCATGGTACCATACGTGCCGCATGCGCCATCGCGGGCTGACGGAAGCCGCCGCCGTCATCGGCGGGGCGTTCGTCCTGACCGCCGCGCTGACCTACCCGCTGCTGCGCGGACTCGATCACCTCGGCCGCCTCAACACCGCCGATGGCCAGTTCGCGATGTGGAACGTGGCCTGGGTCGCCGATACGCTCATCGTCAACCCGCGCAACCTCTACGACGCCAACATCTTCTATCCGGCGCGCAACGCGCTGGCCTTCTCCGAAGCCAACATCGGCGCCGGGCTGCTGGCCGTGCCGGCATGGGGCCTCACCGGCAATCCGTTCCTGGCCCACAACACCGTCGTCGTCGTCGCGTTCGTGCTCGCCGTCGCCGGCGCCTACTACCTGGTCCGCTACCTTTCGGGCAGCCGAGAGGCCGCGGCCGTGGCCGGCGTGCTCTTCGGCTTCTGCCCCTTCATCTTCGCGCGCACGGCGCACATCCAGCTCCTGATGACGGCTGGACTCCCCTTTTCGCTGCTCGCGTTCCATCGCCTGGTCGATCGGCCGTCGCCGTGGCGGGCGCTGGCGCTGGGCGCGGTGCTCTTCGCCCAGGCGTTGTCGTGCGCCTACTACGGCATCTTCGCCGGGCTGATGGTCGGCCTCGGCACCCTCTTCTTTGCGGCCAGCCGCGGGCTGTGGCGCTCGCCGCGCTATTGGGCCCTCGTCGGCGTCGCCGCCGCCGTCTCGCTCGGGCTGACGCTGCCGTTCTTCCTGCCCTACTTGGAGGTGCAGGAGCAAGGGTTCGGCCGCACGGTCGACGACGCGCGGATGTACAGCGCCAACATCGGGGCCTGGCTGGCGTCGTCGGCCTGGGCGCATCGGTGGTGGCTGGACACCATCGAGGGCTTCAGCGAGGTCCTGTTCCCGGGGCAATCGCGCTCGTGACCGGCGTCGCCGGAGCGTGGATCGCGTGTCGGCGGCCGCACACTCGAGCCCACTGGTCGGGCTCGGCCGCGACGTCGCCGGCTATTACCTGCTGCTGGCACTCCTGGCCTTCTGGGCCAGCTTCGGGCCCGACGCCGGACTGTACCGGCTGCTCTACGAGGCGGTGCCGGTCTTCGCGCTGCTGCGGGCACCAGCGCGGATGGGGATTGTGGTGACGCTCGCCCTGGTGGTGCTGTCGAGTGCGGCACTGGCGCCGTGGCTGCGAGCACGGCGTCGCCCCGCGGCGTGGGCCGCGGCCTTGGTGCTGCTTGCCGCGCTCGAGCTCAACATGGCGCCGCTGACGGCGCTGCGCGAGGCGCCGCCGGTCCCCGAAGCCTATCGAACGCTGGCCCGGCTGCCGCGGGCCCCGCTCGCCGAGTTCCCGTACTTCGCCCGCCGCAGCGATTTCCCGCGGCACGCCGAGTACATGCTCGGGTCGACCTACCACTGGCAACCGCTGGTGAACGGCTACAGCGATTTCATCCCGCCGGCCTTCCGCGAGACCGCGCTGGCGATGAGCTTCTTCCCGACGCGTGAGTCGTTCCGGATCCTGAGCAACCTCGGCGCGCGCTACGTGGTGTTCCATCTGAACGGCTACAGCCGGTCGAACCGGGCCGAGCTCATCGAGCGGATCGGGCGCTACCAGCAGTTCCTGCGCCCGCTGGTCCAACAGGACGACGTGTGGCTCTACGAAATCGTCGACTGGCCCAACTAGCGCTGTTCGCGGCGCTGGCCGTCGTGCACACCTGGCCGCTGGCCGCCGGGCTGACGACGTGGTCGCGCCTCGACAACGCCGACACGGCGCTGAACGCGTGGATCCTCGCCTGGGTCGCGCACCAGCTGCCGATCGATCCCGCGCATCTGTTCGACGCCAACATCTTCTTTCCCGAGCCACGGACGCTCGCCTTCTCCGAGCACATGGTGGTGCAGGGCGTGATGGGATTGCCGCTCTTCGCCCTCGGCTGGTCGGCGGTGACCGTCTACAACGTCCTCCTGCTGACCGGGTTCGCGCTGAGCGGGCTGGCGATGGCGATCGTGGTCGAGCGCTGGACCGGGAGCTGGCGGGCCGGCATCGTCGCCGGCCTGGCCTATGCCTTCAACGCCCACACGCTGGTGCGCTTCGGCCAGATGCAGGCGCTGCATGTCCAGTTCCTGCCGCTGGCGCTCGACGCCTTCCACGACCTCGTCGATCGCCCGGACTGGGGCGCGGCCGCACGGCTCGCCGCGTGGTGCGCGCTGCAATCGCTCACCTCGAACTACCTGCTGGTGATGACGGCGGTGGCCATGCTCGTCTCGGCCGCGTCGGCGCCGTCGGCCTGGATTCGGCGCGACGGAGGACGCCGGCTGGTCATGACGGCGACCGCCGCGCTCGTGTGCGCCGCGGTGCTGCTGCCGTTCCTCCTGCCCTACTACTACGCCAAGGCGTCGCAGGGGCTGGTCCGCCCGTTCGACGAGGTCGCGATGTACTCGGGCCAGTGGCGCGACTATCTGGCGACGGGGGGCCGATTGCACTACGCCCTGTGGAGCCACCGGCTGTTCGGCGGGGCGACGCCGCTCTTTCCGGGCTTCGCCGTCGTGGCGCTGAGCGTCGTCGCACTGGCGGCCGGCGACACGTGGCGGGCGCACCGCACGCGGGCGATGGTCGTCCTGGCCGTCGTCGCGGTCACGCTCTCGTTCGGCGCAGCGGTGCCGGGCTACCACTGGCTCTACGATCATGTGACGCTGCTGCAGGGCATTCGCGGCGTCGTGCGCTTCGGCTGGCTGTGGCTGCTGGCGCTGGCCGTGCTGGCCGGCACCGGGCTCGCCCGTCTCGAGCGTCGCTGGCCGGCCCGCGCCACGCTGCTGACGGCGGCGGCGGCCGCGCTGGTCACCGTCGAAGCCGCCCGCACGCCGATGTCGTTCACGCCGTTCGAGGGCATTCCGGCGATCTACGGTCACGTCGCGGCGCTGCCCGACGCGGTCATCGCCGAGTTCCCGTTCCCCGATCCGGCGGTGATGCAGCTGAACGGCCCCTACGTCCTGGCCTCCACGGTGCACTTCCGCCCGATGCTCAACGGCTACAGCGGCTTCACGCCGAAGAGCTACTTCGTCCACGCCGCGGTGGCGCGGCGCTTCCCGTCGCCCGAGTCACTGCGCGAGTTCGGCTACCTCGGCGTCACGCACCTGGTCGTGCACGGCGCCCAGACCGGAGCGGCGGTGGTCGCCTGGCTCGATGCCACCGACGGGGCGCGGTTGATCGCCCGCGAAGGGGACGATCGGCTCTACGCCCTGACACCGGAGACGCCGTGACCTGGCGACAGCACGCCGCCGCCGTGACGGTGTCGGTCGGACTGGCGATCCTCCACACCTGGCCGCTGGCCCGCGACGTCGGCGGACTCTCACGGCTCGACAACGCCGACACCGCACTGAACACCTGGATCGTGTCGTGGGTCGCCCATCAGCTGCCCCGGGATCCCGGGCACGTCTTCGACGCGCCGATCTTCCATCCCGAGCGCCGGACGCTCGCCTATTCCGAGCACCTGCTGGCGCAAGGCGCGATGGCGATGCCGTTGCGTGCGGCCGGCCTGTCGCCGACCGCCACCTACAACCTGCTCGTGCTCGCCGGCTTCACGTTGAGTGCCTGGGCGATGTGGTGCCTGGTGGCCGGCTGGACCGGCGACTGGGCGGCCGGCGCGGTCGCCGGCGCCGCCTTCGCCTTCAATGCCCATCTGCTGACCCGCTTCGCGCATCTCCAGACCCTGCACCTGGAGTTCGTCCCGGTGGTCCTGCTGGCCATGGATCGGCTGGCCGCGACGCCGCGGCGACGGGACGCGCTGCTGCTGGGCCTGGGCCTCGTGCTGGTCGGTCTGACCTCGATCTATTTGTTGGTCTTCATCACAGCGGCCGTCGTGGTCGGCCTCGCCGCGCGCGCCGCCGAGTGGCGCGCCCATCCGCGATCGACGCTCGGTTACGGCACCGCCGGCATCATCGTGGGCCTCGCCGCACTGCTGCCGGTCCTGTGGCCGTATTGGATCGTCAACCGCGAGCTGGGTCTCGAGCGGACGCTGGCCGACGCCGCGCAGTTCAGCGCCGGCTGGCGTGACTACCTGGCCACCGGCGGACGGCTGCACTACGCGCTGTGGAGCGACCGCTTCTTCGGCCGCGACGCCCTGTTCCCGGGCCTGGCCGTCGCTGCGCTGGTCGGCGTGGCGCCTGACCGATCGCCGACGCCATCGCGGCCGCACGCGCATGCTGATCGCCATCGCGCTGACCGGCCTCGTGCTCTCCTTCGGTCCGGCGATGCCGTTCTACGGCTGGCTGTTCGAGGCGTTGCCGCCGCTGCGCGCGATTCGCGTGGCCTCGCGCTGGGGCGTGCTGCTGCTGACCGCCGCCGCGGTGCTGGCCGGGTTCGGCGCCGCGGCGCTGCGCGCCCGTGTCGGGATCAGGGCGGCGCGGACGTTGGCGTGGGCGCTGCCGGCGCTGGTCACGCTCGAGGCCGCCCGCACGCCGATGGCCTTCACGCCGACGCCGGCGGTGCCTGCCGTCTACCACCGGCTGGCGGCGCTGCCGCAGGCGGTGATCCTGGAGTTCCCGCTGTTCCCCGGCGCGCAGTTCAACCTGAACGCGCCCTATCTGCTCGCGCAGACGGTCCACTTCCATCCGATCGTGGCCGGCTACAGCGGGTTCGCAACGCCGGCCTACACCGCGCGGACGACCACGCTGGGACGCTTTCCGGAGGCCGAGGCGCAGAGCGATGATGCGCACCCTGGGGGTGACCCACGTGGTGCTGCACCTCGAGCCGCTGGTCGCCGGCTTCGGGCAGGCCGCCGTCGATGCCATCGACGCGGTGCCCTGGCTGACGCGCGAGTTCGCCGACGCCGAGGCGCGTGTCTACCGCGTGGCCGACGCCGCCCCCTAGTTCGTGGGGTGTTCGATCCGTCTCGACACGCTCGTGGGGTGGTCGATCCGACGTCGTAGGGTAGCTCTTTAGAGCTGCCTCGAATCTTTAGAGCAGCTCTCTTAGAGCCGCCTCGAGTCTTTGGAGCCGCCTCGAGGCAGAGCTGAAGCTCTGCCCTACAACTTCGAAGACGCTCTAGAGGGACGGCCGGCGGCGCTTGGCCGGGGTCTTCGCCGGCTGCGCCTTCGCCGGCGCGACGGGCAAGGCCAGCGGCGTCACCGACGCCGCCGGAGTCGTCAGCGGGACGAGGACGCCGCCGCCGTAGAGCCGGCGATAGTCCTCGGCGGTGCCCAGGATGCGCTTGACGTAGTTCTGGGTCTCGGGGAACGGGATGTCGTCGACCCATTCGTCGTCGGGCAACGCCGGCCGCTCCGATTTCCAGCGCACCACGCGATGCTCGCCGGCGTTGTAGGCGGCCAGCGCATAGGGCGCCCCGCCGAACTGCTGCACCAGATCCGCGAGGTACTGCGTGCCGATGGCGGCGTTGACCGCGGGATCGGTGAGGCGGGCGGTGCTGAACGGGCGGATGCCCATCCGGCGCGCGAAGCCGCGGCCGGTGGAGGGCATGATCTGCATCAGTCCGATCGCCCCGGCCGAGGAACGGATCCCCGCATCGAAGGTCGACTCCTGCGCCGCCAGGGCGGCGACGAGGTACTTGTCGAGGCCATGCTTGGCGGCGCCGGCCTCGAGCAGCGGCCAGTAGTCGAGCGGGAACAGCACGCGCAGCACCTCGGGCGGCAGCGACTCGCCCCCGGCCGCGAGGTACTGGGGATAGGCCCGCTTCATCGCGTTGATGCCCAGGCGCAGCCGGCCGGCCCGGTGCTGGGCCAGCGCCGCGGTCGCGACCAGCGCCGGCGAGTCGCCCCACATCCGCCGCGCGAACTGCGTCTCGCCCAGGACCAGGTCGTTGAGGCCGAGCGAGAGGAGCAGCGCGATCTGCGGCTGCGTCGGTGGCGTGGCGGCACGCGCCGACGTGCTCCCGGCGATCGATGGCGCCACCGACGGACGCCCGAGCCGCCGCAGCGCCAGGCGGCCGTAATAGCTGTTGTGATAGTCGGTGGCGGCCAGCGTGTAGCGGGCGGTGGCGCCGGCGGCGTCGCCCAGCTGCTCCTTGGCGCGGGCGCTCCAGTAGAGCCACGACGGCCGGTAATCGGAGCGCGGGAAGCTGGCGGCGCCAGTCTCGAAGAAGCGCACGGCGTCGGCCATCGCGCCCTGGCGATACGCCCACCAGCCGGCTTTCCAGGCGGCGCGTTCGCGCGAACCGGCCGGCCGGGAACCGCTGCACCATCTCGCCGAAAATTGCCGCGGCCGCCCGCGTCGTCGTCGTCGAGGACGAACGAGGTCGCCAGCGCGTTCAGGCCTTCCTCGGTGTAGGGACTGTCAGGAAAGGCGGTCACGAGATCGCGGACGCCGCGCTCGTAGTCGTCCATCTGGCCCAGCCCGCGCGCCGCCAGCGCCAGGTGGAGCCGGGCTTCGGCCTGATGCGGTCCCTCCGCGGCCAGCGCCCGCAGCCGGTCGACGGCGGCGCGGTACTGCTTCAACTGCACGTCGGTGGCCGCGAGCCGCACCGCGGCGCTCGCCTTGGCGTCGCCATCCGCCAGATCGTAGACGCGGTCATAAGCCGTACGCGCCAGCGCCCAGCGCCGCGCTGTGTACAGGGCGTCGGCGCGCGCGCGTTCGCGCAGCAGCCGGCCATCGAAGTCGGCGTCCAGGGCACCGAGCCGCTTCATGACGTCGCCTGAGGCCGACGCGTCCGGCGACAGCGGGTACTCGAAGTAGACGCGGCGATGCGCGGCGATCGAGCCGGGCAGATCGCCAGCCCGTTCGAGCGCCACCCCCAGTTTGTAGGCGAGCCCGCCGGGGTCGGCTGGACGGCCGGCGAGGGCCTTGGCGTAGGCGGCCGCCGCCGCCGCATACCGGCCTTGCCGTTCATGGGTCTCGCCCAGCCGCACCAGCGCCTCGGCGGCGATCGCGCTGGGCGCACCCGACGACGCCGCTCCGAAGGCCGCCTCGGCGGTCTCGAGATCGTCGTGTCCGAGCGCGGCCAGGCCGCGGTAGTAGCGGACGTGATCGCCGAGCAGTGACGTGTCGAGCGACGACGACTGCAACAGGGGCAGGACCGAGCGGGTGTCGCCGCCGTCGTCGATGAGGGCGACGGCGCGGGCAAAATCGCGGAGCGCCGGGGTCACGGCGGTGCCGGCGGCTTGGGTGAGCCAGTAGCTCGAGAGCTCGGACGGCACCGGGTCGTGCGCCGTGGGACGCAGCCCGGGCCCGCCACTGGCGGCCTCCTGGCCCAGCGGCCGCTGTCCGTCGATCACCACGACCGCGATCGCCACCGCGCCCGTCAGCCCCGCAATGCGGGTACGCCGACCTGCGCAGCGCGATCCGGCCGCGGCCGTCATGCCGAGGTGCTCACCCTGACGGCGGAGGTCCGCGCCTGTGCGGCGCGCTGCACGGTGAGCGCTTCGAGGCAGCGGCCGGCGTGGCGAACGAACACCTCGACGGCCGCCTGCGACGACATGGCCTCGGCCGTGACGTCCGCGCTATCGGCATAGACCACGGCGACGGCCCGACCGCCGACCAGCAACGGCACGGCGATGCCGTCGCGGCCGCCGTCGGCCGGCACGAAGGCCGGGGCACTCGACGCCGGTCCGCTGCCGGTCACGACCGGCTTGCCGGTGGCGACGGCGCGCGCCAACGCATCGGCGTCGGCCGTGGACGATTCGATCGAGCGCGGCTGGGCGTCGAGCTCGCCGAAACCGGTCGTGCGCCAGCCGAGCAGGCGATCGCCTTTGACCACCAGCATGGCCGCGCGGCCCGACTCGGCCGCCGCCGCCGCGGTCAGGGCGTCGAGCACCTCGCTGAGCGACGTCGCGCCGTCGAGCGCCTTCACGCCATCCAGCATACGCCGGGCGCCGGCCACCAGCGCATCGACGGCGCGCGCCCGGGCGTGCTCGGTCTCGCGGAATGCCGCGGCGTGAGCGTCGGCCTGCTGCTGCAGCCGGCTCTGTTCGAGCTGGCCGCGTTCGGCGTCGACACGGGCCGCGACCAGGGTGGTCTCGGCCTCCTGGCGGGCCGCTGCGAGCGCTGCCTCGGCGTCCTGGCGGGCCGCCGCAAGGGTCGCCTCGGCGGCGGCGCGGAGCTCCTGGAGAGCGGACTCGTGCCCCGACTGCAGCACGGCCTTCTCCTCGTCGAAGGCCCGGCTCAGCTCGGCCTGCGCGGCCTGGCGGCCCTCGGCGACGGCGGCCTCGCGTTCCCGCGCGTGCTCGTCGTGGGCGGAGGCGAGGGTGGACTGCAGCTCGGCGTCGAGCTTGCCGCGGGCCTCGTCGAGGGCGGCGGCGAACGACTGGCGGAGGCGATCTTCCAGCGACATGGCAGGTCCCGATATCAGGGGCGAGTTACGACGCCTGCGCGCCTGGGGAGTGCGCGGTCCGCCGGCCAACGAGCCCCCGAACGCCGGCGGGCGTCCGTTCCACTGGATTTATCGGGAGGACGCCCTGTCCGCATTATCGGGAGCGGTGGCCGCGGCCGTCAAGAAATCACGGGCAATTCTGCACCGAGCTCAGCCGTGCCGGCTCGTGCAGGACGGGTGCTATTATGGAGAGGCGGTTGCGTGGCCGTGACGTTGGCCGGCGCGCGGCGCTTCCTCGGGGGCGACTTGGCTTCGACGGGGGTGCAGAATCGCGGGATGCATGCCGAGCCCCATTGACTCGTTAATCCGATGGACCATCCGTTAACTGCGGATACTCAGTACGCTCTCGCAGCCTAAACCGCTGTGAGCGTCTGCCCCGGCCTCGCCAGGTGGTCGGGGGTCAGACGCCATCAAACTGGCTGGCTTCCGCGTGGCGGCTCGGCGCGCGGAGGTGAGATTTACCGGGTCTGGTGCCTGACGGTACTTCGCCGCTTCCACACGGCGGGCACGAGAACCCAGAAGCGGACACGCATGTAGAGTCCTGCGAGGACGAGCTCTCGGACGCGGGTTCAACTCCCGCCGCCTCCACCATTCGACTCGGCCTTCGCCTGCCTAACGGCCCAGGCGCAAGCCTCGCTCATGGCAGGCGATCGACCGGGTCGAATGCCCTGAGCGAGGAGCGAAGCGACGAGTCGAAGGGCCAACACCTATGGCCTTCTGCGACACCCCTCCGCTGCTCGGACGGCTCGTACTACGTAGGCTCCACCCACGACGTCGCTACCCGCCTGACCAAGCATGTCGACGGCTCAGCCTCTCAATACACCGCTGCGCGCCGACCTGTCGAACTGATGTTCGACAGCTGTTCGAGTCGATAGACGCAGCCCGGGCTCGAGAACAGCAGATCAAGGGTTGGACTCGGGCCAAGAAGGAGGCGCTGATTGCCTCAGACCGAGCCAACCTGAGGTTGCTGAGTCGTTGCCGAACGCCTTCGCGAGGTGCACCCGCATCCTGGGCTTCAACCGGTTCGCCTTTGCGTATCCGTCGAGGAAGCGCAAGGCGAAGTCCTGCAACGTGGGTATCTGCTGGATTGCCTCCTTGGGCACCGGCTTGGGCTTGCCGTGAACGAGCAGCACGCGCTCGCGAGATTCAGCCCATTTCTGCGCCGCCAGCTTGCTCGACGCCGAGGACTCTTGCGCTCGCGAACCAGGCTGCCGTCCGGGAGCTGGACCCTGATGTCCACCTCCCACCCGCCGTTCACGTACGGTCTGGACCGTGACGCTCATCGCTGTGACTCCTTCAGCGATGGCGCGCGCTTCTGGTCGAGCCAGTCTAGCAAATCGTCGGAGCGGAACAGAACGCGCCGGCGCAGCTGCTCACGGTCGATGATGCGGCCGACCTACTCCGCACCACTCGGGTGTACGCAATGGTCGAACGGCGTCAACAGCCTGGCGTGATTCGCCGGAGCGGAGCGCCTTGACGGCGGCGAGGGCGGTGGGACGCTGGGGATGCGGTGACCACAGGACAGCCCGGCGGCCTACACTGCGGCGTTCCCAGGATGATCGCCTCGCGCGACGCTAAACGCTATACTCCCAGCCGCTTGGCCCTCACTCCCGGCACGCGCCTCGGCGTCTACGAATCACCGCGCAGATCGGCGAAGGCGGCATGGGCCAGGTGTATCGCGCACCGACACCAAGCTGAACGCCAGGTCGCGATCAAGATCCTGCCGCCGTCGCTCGCGGCGATGCCGATCGGCTCGCGCGCTTTCAGCGCGAAGCCGAAGTCCTCGCGTCGCTGAACCATCCGAACATCGCCGCGATCTACGGCCTGGAAGAGAGCGGCGGGCATCGACCGCGCTCGTGATGGAACTCGTCGAGGGCGACGACTGCTCGCAGCGCATCGCCCAGCGGCGCGATCCCGCTCGACGAAGCCCTGCCCATCGCGAAGCAGATCGCCGACGCGCTCGAAGCCGCGCACGAGCAGGGGATCATCCATCGCGATCTGAAGCCGGCGAACATCAAGGTGCGGCCCGACGGCACGGTGAAGGTGCTCGACTTCGGCCTCGCGAAGGCGATGGAGCCGGCAGCCGCGTCGACCAGACGCTGTCGCAGTCGCCGACGATCACGTCGCCGGCGATGACGCAGGCCGGGATGATTCTCGGCACCGCGGCGTACATGAGTCCCGAGCAGGCGCGCGGGCAGGCCGGTCGACAAGCGCGCCGACATCTGGGCGTTCGGCTGCGTGCTCTACGAGATGCTGACCGGCCGGCGGCGTTCGAGGGCGAAGACGTCGCCGACACGTTGGCGCACGTGCTGCAGCGCGAGCCGGACTTGGGCGGCACTGCCCGCCGGACGCCGCCGCGCGTTCGACGACTGCTCGCGCCGCTGCCTCGAGAAGGATCCGCGTCAGCGGCTGCGCGATATCGGCGATGTGCGCCTCGCGCTGGAAGGCGCATTCGAGACGACCGCACCACAGGTGACCCCGACGACGACCGCATCGTCGCGCGGCCGGATCCCCTGGATGGCCGCCTCGCGGTTGCCGCGGCGCTGATCGCGGCGATGGCCACGCCCGCCGTGCGCCATCTGCGCGAGGTGGCGCCGACCCGCTCCACCTGAGATGCGCCGTCGAGATCACGACGCCCGCCACCGACGCGCCGGCGCAGTTCGCCTTGTCGCCAGACGGCCGGCCCCTTGCTTTTGTCGCCTCCGGCGACGGGCCGTCACGGCTCTGGCTGCGCCCGCTCGATCAGGCCAACGCGCGGCCGCTGGCGGGCACGGAGGGTGCGACGTCTCCGTTCTGGTCGCCCGACAGCCGCTCGATCGGGTTCTTTGCGGCCGGCAAGCTCCTCCGCCTCGACCTCGGCGGCGGTGCGCCGCAGGCGCTGGTCACCCTGAGCCGACCGTTCCGCGGCGGCAGTTGGAGCGCGGACGGCACGATTCTGTTTCCGCAGCAGACGGCCGGCCCTCTGTGGCGCGTCTCGGCTGCCGGTGGCGAGCCGGTGGAGGTGACGCGGCTCGATCCACCACGCCAGTCGAGCCATCGCTTTCCGCACGTCCTCCCCGACGGCCGTCAGTTTCTGTTCTACGCGACGGGCACACCCGAGGCGGCCGGCATTTACCTGGGGTCGCTCGACGGCGGCGCACCCAGCGGTTGACGGCCGCGGACTCGGCGGGCGCGTTCCTGCCGCCGGACTGGGTGGTCTTCGTCCGACAGGGGACGCTCGTGGCGCGCCGACTGGACCTTGCTGGCGGGGCATCGACAGGCGATCCCGTGACGCTGGCCGATCGCGTCGGCGTGGACGGTCTTTCCCGCGGGGCCTTCGCCGGTCGGCGAGCGGGCCCGGTGGCTTACCGCACCGCCGGCGGGGCGTCGCGACAGCTCACCTGGGTCGACCGGACGGGCAAGGCCGTCGCCGTCGCCGGCGAGCCAGACTCGAATGACCTTCAGGTTCCCGACTGTCGCCCGACGGCCGGCGCGTGGCGACGAGGCGCACGGTACAGGGCAACGCCGACATCTGGCTGCTGGATCCGTCCGTGGCGGGATGACGCGCTTGACCTTCGACGCGGCCACCGATATCAATCCCGTCTGGTCGCCGGACGGGATGCGGATCGCCTTCACGTCGAACCGAACCGGCGCCCAAGACCTGTACGTGAAGCCGTCGAACGGGTCGGGGACCGAGGAACGGCTGGTGGACTCACCCAACGCCAAGCAGCCGCAGGATTGGTCTAGCGGATGGCCGGTGGCTGGTATATTACGAGCTCAACCCCACCACCGGCCGCGATTTGTGGGCGCTAGACATGACCAGCCCCGACCACTCGCAGCGTGTTGTCGCGGCCACGCCCGCTCAAGACGCGTTTGGGCAGTTCTCACCGGACGGGCGCTGGGTGGCGTATCAGACCAACGAATCGGGCCGTTTCGAGGTCGTGGTGCAGCCGTTTCCCGCCGCCGGCAGCAAATGGCAGGTGTCGACCGCGGGCGGCGTGGCGCCGCGGTGGCGCGCGGACGGCAAGGAACTTTATTTCCTGGCGCCGGACGCGACGCTGATGGCGGTGCCGGTCACCGCCGCGGGCACCTCGTTCGAGGCCGGCACACCGGTGGCGCTGTTTCCGGCCCGCATCGTGGGCGGCGGGTCCGTGACGCATAACCGGCCGCATACGCGGTCGCGCGCGATGGCCGGTTCCTGATCAACCAGCCCGTGGGCGACGCCACCACCGCGCCGATCACGCTGCTTCTGAACTGGAATCCCGAGGCGAAGCAGTAGCGTCGGCTGGCGGATCAGTCCCCGTAGCTTCAACGGCGCCGCGTAACGCCCTCGACGGGGCCCGCTGCTGTCGCGACCAAGCTCCGCCGGACACTGCCATTCCGCTCCGGGAAACGCTCGCTGCGCTCGCAGCTCCAGCTGGCTTCGCCAGCGCAGGCGAGCGCTGCCGACAGGCGTGGAGGCTGTCCGCCGAAGCGGCGCAGCCGCGAAGGTGGACAGAACTGCTACGCGATGGACCCGGCCCTGACTCTATAACCGCCACCCCTCGTTGGCCAGTCCTCAATCGCTGCGGAAGCAGCTCGATCAGGGGGAGCTTGCGCGACCGCTACGAAGCCGGGTCGTAGTAGTGCGCGTATTGCCACACACACGCCGCCGTGAGTTGGGCCTCGTCGAGTGGCTTGCCTGACACGCGCGTCGGCGAGAATTCGTTCAGGTCAATCGACGGGGTCCCGTCGACAATCCATTCAGCCACCGTCTGCCCGAGCCCGGGCGAGAACGAAAAGCCGCTCCCGTTGCATCCGGTCACCACCCACAAACCACGGATGTCGGACACCGGGCCGGCAAAGAACTGCCCATCGGCCGTCATCGTAAAAAGGCCGCCGCGATGTTCGCGGACCGTCGCGTCCTTCAACGCGGGCACAAACTCCTCGATGGTCGCGCGCGATTTGGCCAGGACCGAGAAATCGAGGGGTGTGTGCTCCATCGAAAAACCTTCGCGATGCCCGACGTCGAGCGGCAATGGGTCCGCTTCGAACGCTCCCACCATGATGCCCTGGCGCGCGGGACGCGCGTAGACGGCGGCATCAACGAATCGAACGATCGGAAATTGTGCTTCCATCCCATCGATCGCATCCGTGATGTACAGCTGATGACGCAGCGACACGACAGGGAGATACGCCCCGGCCAGTGCGCCCACTGCGCGCGCCCAGGCACCAGCCGCATCGACCACGACCGGTGCGTCGGTCACGCCGCGGCTAGTGACCACGCCGCGGGTCTGGCCATGCTCGACGTGGATACCGGTCACGATGGTGTGCGGGAGCACATCGACACCAGCGCAAACGGCCGCTCGGAGGTAGGCATCGAGCAATTGCTTCGGCTCATCGATGTAGAGATCGTCCGGTACGTGCGCGATGGCCAGCAGTTTTTCCGCCCGCAGGATCGGCATCAAGCGGCTGGCCGTGGCCGCGTCAACAAGCTCGACTTTCACACCCCACGCTCGCGCCTGACCGACTTCGCGCCTGAGATGCTCGGCATGTGCCGGCTTGGACGCGACCATCAGGCTTCCCGAACAGACAGCCGGCAACGGTATCCCGGTTTCCCGCTCGAAGTTGATGACTTTGCGCGCGCTCAACGCGGCGAGCGCGGTGCGTGTCGCGGTCGACTGAACGTGCTTGAACAGGCCCGCGGCGCGTGGAGAAGTCTGCGACGCTACTTCGACACGATCCATCAATGCGACGCGTTGACCTGCTCTCCCGAGGTGGTACGCAAGGCTGCACCCGAAAGCGCCTGCGCCGATGACGACCACGTCGTAGCTCATGATGCCAAGCTCTAGGGTACACAGATTCGCTCATTGGCTCGACAGCGCGGCCTCGAGCTACGGCGACATCTTCGCAGGGCACACGTACCCACGGTTGCCAACGCGGGAAGTGTTCTTTCGCGCCTGTCATCGTCCTCGACCCTGGCCACGTTGCTCGCGGCCGCGGGTCAGTCGACAGTAAACTCGCCCCATGACAAAGACCGAGGTCCTCGACCTGCTCAAGGACAACCGCGACGTGCGGGGGGAGGCGAACTGGAAGGAGATGGAACACCGCACAGGCGGGCTGACCAGTTTCGGCATCGGCCTCACCAAGCTCCGTGCGATTGCGAAACAAGTTGGGCGCGACCACGATCTCGCGCTCACACTTTGGAACGAACGCAACCACGACGCAAGGATCATCGGTTTGCTCATCGACGACCCAAGACAACTCACATGCGACCAAGTCGAAAAGCAGGTCGACGGCGCGGGGCCAGGAATGCTCAGCCACGTGCTCAGCTCGTGCGATGCCACCCTCCCCAAGTCCCCCATCGCGTTCGCGATCGCGAAGGGCTGGATGGCGAGCGAAGACCCCGTCCGGCGCAGATGCGGCTACGGACTCGTATACGAGCTGGCCAAAGACAAGAAGGACAAGCGGCTCACCGATGAGTTCTTTCTGGGCTGCGTCGAGAAGATCGGCAATACGATCGCGAAAGAGGAAAACTGGGTGCGCGTCGGCATGGGCGGCGCGCTCATGAGCATCGGCAAGCGCAACAGGAAGCTAAACGCCGCTGCGATCAAGGTCGCAAGGCAATCGGCCCGATCCACTTCAGCGACGGGGACAAGAAGTGCGAGCCGATGAACGTGCTCAAGCATCTGACCAGCGACTACTTGCGTAACAAGCTCGGCATTTGACGCACTCGGCCACCGAAGCCAATTACACAAGATGTGGTATGGCTGAGGGTGCCGACGGCGATCACGCCGCTCGTCGCACTCGGTCGACCTGGCGCAGCCAACCTTCGAGCTGGTTCCAACTGGCGAAATTTAGTGTCGACGGGCCCCATCACCTTCCCAAGCCGGTGGGAGAAGGAAGCGCTGGTGGAATGATGGCGATCGGGTTGTTTCCGATTCCCATTCCACGCGGGGTGTAATCGCGGCGTCAGAGACAGTTCCCGCCACCTCCGCGTTTCAGAAAGCCCCGATTGGTTCGAGGCGTACGCCAGCCAAGAGCGCTCCGGCGAGAAGTAGTACAAGCCCTGGCTCACGGACGACGCTTGCGGCAGTCGCGATGCGGACGGCAAGCGTACCGAGCGATTCGGGCGAGGGCTGTCCGACAATGCGGCTCACCACTCCAAGCCAATATTCATCGGCAATTGCGCTTGTCTGGAACGCCGAGTGCACTTCAGAGCCGTGCGCCCGCAACTCTCGGAGCGACAGAGCCGGGGCCGGCGCCAATACCTGATAGACTTGAGGCTCGTCGACACGCCGCTTCTACGCTGAGCCTGAACTGCATTCGCCTCGCCCACCATCCCTGTGGGCTGCACGAACCCCTTCTGGACCACGCAGACGAGTCGGAGCGAATGGCGCGGGATTCTCCGTGCCTCGATCCGAAGGCGTTTTTCAGTTCAGATGAACTGGGAGTTCACATGTCATCCAAGGGCACCATCAAGCGTATCGTCTCGGATAAGGGCTTCGGCTTCGTGGCCGACGAGTCGGGCCAGGAGTACTTCTTCCATCAGTCGGCGTGCCAGTCGTTCGACTCGCTCCACGAAGGCCAGGTCGTGACGTTCCAGACCGGGCAGGGTCCCAAGGGTCCGCGCGCCGAGAACGTCCGCGAATCCTAGGCGCATCGGCACCATTTTCCTGGGAGGGCGCCAATGGCGCCCTCTCCTCGAGTCCCCGGCTCTCTCGTCCCGCCCGATTGCGCTTATCGAATACCTAGGCGTGCGCACGACAAATCGAAGCCACGGTGCTGACTGCGCCCCTTTGCATTGAGTGTCGGCTGGTCGTTGGCGCCCAGCCTCGACGCAGCGGCCTCTGCAGCGCTGGCGCAATGGGTCTTCAAGCCCAGGACGCGGAGCGGTGAACGTACCGTCGCCATCACGGTCAAGATGGCGTTCTCGGCCCAGTAACAGCATTGGCTGTCGGGTGTGCCGAGGAGGTCACGCCGCGCTTACGTGACCTCGAGTTCGTAGAAGCCCGCCAGCTCCACCTTCACGACGACGTCTTTCGGGCCGTCGTTCTTGAGATACCAGCCGTGGATGCCGTCCCACGGCGCGGTGAAGACGCCGCTCTGCGGCGAGCCGCCGGTCTTGGAATAGAACATCAGGTCGCCGACGCCGTCGACCTGCTTCGTGTGGCCGTGGAACTCGCTGAGCATCATGCCGGGCTCGGCGAGTGTGCCGTAGCTGATGTTGTAGATCAGCGTCGCATCCTTCTTCATGGTCAGCTTGTATTCCAGGCCTTTGCCGGCAGGCACGGCGATATCGACCGTGTCGGTCCTCCATTTCGCGGGTTGGATTGAGATCACCCCGTCGCGAAGTGGATACTCGCGCCACCCGTCCACGGCCGCGGGGAGCGGCAGCGCGCTGGTGGGCGCCGCGGCTGGGGCCGCGGCGTCGCCCGGAGCGGTACCTTGGCCAGCACAGGCGGCGAGCAGGAGAAGTGACAGGCCCGACAGGAAGACGAGTGTGCGTGTCATATTTCGCCAATCATAGTCCGGCGCTGCCGGCTCGAGACTGGAGGTCGAAGGGTGACGGTTTGGACCCCTGCCTTTCGTCTCGCATCAAGCCACGAGAACCGATCGTGCGGACGCGATCGTGCTCTGCGAAGGCAGATTCCTGCGTCCATAGTCGGGCGGCGGGACCGGTGTCCCGTCGCCTCCAATATCCCTCCAAAGGGAGTCGATTCCGGGTGTGTCTCGAGGACGCCAGTGGACTCGGTGGGCGGCGGTAAGTGGCACTGAATGAACGCGCTATCGCCAGAAGTCGCGCACCATCAGCTAGTTAGTGATTTCGCGGTTTTCGCGTTCAACTCCCGCCGCCTCCACCATCTTCGCTCCGCTCAGCCGGTGTTCGGCGGCGGTCGTTTAGTGACAGTCGGCGGCGCCGTTCGGCGCCGCCAGACAGCACAACTCCCCGACGTCCTTCCCATTTTCGCTCCGCTCAGCCGGCCCCGTCTCCAACAAATCTCCAAAACTTCCGACTGTTTGTCCGTTGTCGAGCAGTCGGATCGCGTTCACGGTGGCCGCTCGACCTCGATCTTCTGGATGGCCTTGCCGCCTTTGAAGGGCCGCGACGGCATCGCAACCGCCGAAGCGGTGTGGCGCGCTGTCAGCACTGACGACCAGCACGTCGAGAACCAACTGCTGGAGCTGCGGCGCTACGTTGCAGAACGCGGCTGGGCGGCGGGCGCCGAGTTCACCGGACCAGGTGGTTGTCTCAAGCGTGACGGAGGCGGAGCCGCTCAAGCGCCGTCTGCTGCACACCGAGGGGCTAGCAAGGCGTCCCCATGCTACTTGGGGGCGGTGGGGGCCGCCGGCGCCGAGGTGCTGGACTGGAGGAACGGCAGCGGGACCGTTAGCGGACGTCGCAGCGAGAACGAGCCGCGCCAGTCTGGCGACGACGTCCAGGTGAGCGGCGCGTACCTCCACGCCGACCACTGCGGTCAGGTCCAGGAAGATTGGGACGGCCAGGCTGGTCCAGGTACCGGGATAGCCGCCGGCGAGATAGCCTTCCGTGACCCAGGCACCGCCCGATACCTGGTACAGCCCCATCTTCACCGAGCCGAGCAGGTCGAGCCGACGTTGAACCGGCTGCCCGTCGCTCTGCACCTGGCTGACCACCAGCGACCCGAAACCCTGGTCGCCGGCCCAGCGGAGGTTCGCGTTGTAGAAGCCCAGCGGCTCCTTCCCGCGCGGCCCTTCCGAGAAGCCGAACTCCCCGCCGGTGTTGAGCGAGAAGGCTTGCATCGGGAACCCGAATACACCGAGCCGGTGCGCCGTACGCTGGTGGCGTTGAAGGACGACTCGCGGTGGTTCGCGCGCGCATCGACCCGGAACCCGCCGCGGTTGTAGCGGGCGCCGACGGAGGTCCCGTTGCTCAGCGACGAGAAGAGTTGCCCGGTCGTCTCGTACGAAGACGAGTAGTGCTGCGCGGTGAGGCGAAGCTCGCCGACGATGCGGACGGCGGTGTCGGCGAAGATTTCGTCGCCGCCGATTTGCACCCCCTGCATCGACTCCGGCATGTCGCGCCACCGCAGGTTCAGGGTCCAGTCGCGAGTGTTGTAGCCGTAGCCCACTTCGGCCGCCGGCGCCGTGCAATCCAGCCCCGACGAGTTCGACAGGCTGAGGGCGCCGACGCGCGTGGTGAGGCGTTGCGTCTGGCCGCGGCGTAGCTCCGTCTCGATGCCGAGCCCGATCACCCGGTTGCGCGCCTGGCTCTCGGCCAGCCTCCGCTCGATGGCCTGCCGCTCGGCCTCGTCCGGATCCAGGACCGTGACCGGCGGGAGGAGTGTTGTGTAGCCCGTCGGCCGACTGAAATCCGAGGCTACGAACGAGATCGAGCCGAACGCGCGGTTCAGCCCGGCGCGGCCGCGCAGCAGGTGGCCGCTGGCGTCGCCGGTGTAGGTGGTGGGCTGGGCAATCGTGACGTCGCCGATGAACCGCCCGGTGGTCTGCCGCACCGTTGCTCCGCGCGCCCGCACACTGGGGCCGGTGAGGGTGGTGCCGGCCGAGGACAGCACGTTGCCGAACGTCAGGTCGAGCCCGTTGCGCCGAACAGTCCCGGTGACGCGTGTCGGCTCGAAGTTGTAGCGGTAGTTGGTGACCGTGTCGTTCTGGTCGCGCCCTCCCGACAGCGAGACGGTGGTCTTCGCATCGAGCTTGCCCGAGAGTGCCACGCCTCCCGCACTCCGCGCAGCGGCGCCCGACGGCGCCAGCCGCGAGAACCCGATGGTCGTCGTGCCGGTGAGCGCGGTCTGCCCGGGCTTGACGCCGCCGCCACGGGTGATGCTCACCATGTTCTGCCCTTCGTAGACGCCGGTTTCTCCCGAGACTTCGGCGATGAGCTTCACGAGCTGCCGCTGGCCAGGGTTGGCGTCCTTGGCCACCGTGACGAGGATTTCGCCGTCCACTTCATCCAGCGCCGCGATGGTGTATTCCTGCGTGGCGAATTCAGGGGTGAGCACGGCCACCCGGGCGGCAGATTGACCCGCAGCCGCACGCGCATGTCCATCTCCTCGAAGTTGAGGACGCTGTAAATCAGCCGCACGACGCTGCCTGGGGAGGTGGAGGGGGGCGAGGGGATGACCTCGGGCTCGATCTCGCGCGGGCCGCGGAGCCCGGCGGAGGGGCGTGTCACCGAAGCGGTCCCGTCCGGCGCAGCCGATTGAGAAGGCTGGCTGGCGAGGAGCGGCGTGGGGGCGTGCGGAGCGGCGGACCGGCTGACGAGGGGCGCCTGCGGTGCGGCGTTGGCGGCCACGACGAGCGACTCGACGGTGCCGGCCACGGTGCGTGGTGCATCCGCGGAGCGACGGTCCGGTGGCGCTGCGGCCGGTGTCGTGGACGCGCGCGGGGGAGGCACCGGGCCTGCACCTCGAGTGTCCAGCGCAGGGGTGACGCGCGCCACGGCCTCCAGGATGCGCTGCTCGCCGTCGGCCAGGGTGATACTGACGCGGGCGAGGCGCTGTTCGCCGGGCTCGGCGTTGGCCGGCACGACGACGCCGATGGAAATCCGCGGCTGGGTGGCCTCGTCCCAGATGAGCCATCCATCGTCGGGTGTCACGACGCGGGCGCCGCCGAGACCCTGCACGTCGAAGTGGAGGGCGCCGGCGTTGGGAACGGACTTGACAGGGAGCTGGAACTGGACGCGCGCGCCGGCCGAGACGGCCGGCATGCGCGAAGGCGCAGCAGTATCCTGGCCGGCTGAAGAGGAGGGGCAGAATGCCCGCCCCACACAGGCTCAGCAAGCACGTGAGAGCGAGCGGTGCGCGCATGGTGAACCAGAGAAGCACGAGGGCGGATACTCATCCGCCCTCGTTGTGGTTCGATAGAAGACTGCCTACGGGATCGGCTGCCAGTTCCCGCCGGCGTAACCCACTTCGAGACCGCCACCGAGCTGATTGGTGACTGACTGCGCGTTTCCGTCATACGTGAACGGATCGCCGGATGGGCCCGCCGGGCAGCTTTCGAGGGGCTGCCCGTCAGTCTCCTGGCTCACGTTTGGGGCACCATTCAACCACTCAGGATGAACCCTGTGACCTGGTTGCGCTCGCGCGCGATTGTGTCGATGACACCCTGAATGCTCGTGGTGACGGACCGATTCCGAGGAGTTACCACCTCGATTCCGGCCGGGTTCGTCCGCGAGCAGGTCCAAGTGGTGACGGTCTCCGTGGAGGAGTTGTAGCGGAACTCTACCGTCGCGGCATTGGCCTGGAGTTGCGCATTGTTCCACCCGTACTCCAACTGCACGTCGCCCTTGCCGACAAACCCGGCACCCGTCGCCGGATCGAATGTAACGCTTGCCAGACCCACAGCCACCACACCCGCGATCAACGTCGCGGTCACACAATCTTCTTCATCTCAGCCTCCTGACCGAAAACGCGAGCAGGTGAACTGCATCACCCGCCCTCTGCGCCGGCTCCATCCCACGACCTGTTGTCCAACAATGGAAAACCGGGACCGACGTATCCGGGGAAGGGATACCTGACGGCGAACGACGACCCTGGCACTACCGCACGCATCGTGCGCATCGTGCGCATCGTGCGCATCGTGCGCATCGTGCGCATCGTGCGCATCGTGCGCATCGATCGAATTGACCATGTTTCAGCGTTCTGTTGTCCCGAACTGCCGGCGAAATCGGAGCACGCGTGTCAAGTCTTGTGTGATCCGTTGTCACGTGCCCCGGCTGACCCTTGCAGACCCTCGACGCGAGCCAGACACAGCAAGGTCGGCGCCATCAACGCTTTGGTGCGCAGGGTTCGCGGCAATGCCTGAACCTGCAGGGCGAAGACACGCAAAACCGCTCGAGTCGACGCACGCGCCATCTCAGGAGTCTGCGTGGCAGCAGACTTTCTAGACGCATTTCGACGAACGCGCACTAAGCGTTCCGGAAGCTAGATCACATGGCGCCTGGCCCGAGCATCATGCGCGTTCTGCCATCGTGCCGGAAGTGCGACAGGGTGTGAATGGCGAACACGACCACTTTGATGACATTTCCGTCAACAGCGCGCTCACGCTGGCGGCGACGTTCCCTTGCGCGCACGCGGAGGAAGTAGAAGGCGCGGGCCCGGATTGAACGTGAAACGTGTGTCGGTGACATTCACGGTCGCGATGTTCGGTGCGCCGAATCGTCGCTCACGGCGGATCCTGGAGCGGTGCTCGGCGCGGTGGACCTAGGCGGATATTGTGTACGTCATCAGGAAGGCGCCTGCCAGCTCCGAGCCGTTCAATTACGATCTGCCCATGCCGGTGCCGACCTACCGCTTTATCGAAAGGTCTACGTGCAGGCAAAACGCTGGCAGGCCGCGGTCGGGCGGCCTGAGGTGCAGTAGCCTGCGGCCAGCCGGTCGTCGACTATACAGGTGGCGCCAACTCCGCGATGATCAGTGAGTATGGATGACAGCCGGCTGCGCCTCCTCCTGGCTCAGGCGAATCCATTCCGGGAGGGAGATCTCCCAGTTGGCGGAACCGCAGACCCGTTACTGCGCGAGGATGCCCAGGGCACGCTGCTGGCCACCACCATCGGCGAAGTACGACGGTCCGTCATCGTAGATGACGACTTGACTTCGGCGCTGGCGCGCTCACGGGTCCAACGGCTCGACGGCGAGCTGGACTCGCTGACGATGGCCCAGATGAAGGCCGCGTTGCTGGGTCAGGGCGCCGTCGCATGGGCGCGGCGCTATCAGGACGCCCTGGCCAGTGAAGCGATAGCGGCCGTCGTCAAGGTCATGACCAACGACGAGCTCTCGTCGGTGGCGCGCGCGCTCTTCAACCCACTGGACGGAGAAGGTGCGGCGATCGGCGCGGCCCAGCACTTCGGGTCCCGCATCCAACCGAACAGCCCTGGCGACGATGAGGACGAAATCCTGTTCTCGATCCTGGAAGGGCTCACTTACGGCTGCGGTGACGTCATCATTGGTCTCAATCCGGCGGCCGACGACCTCGACACGATCATTCGGCTCGAACAGCTTCTCGAGCAGGTCGTGCGCCGTCTGCGGCTACCCACCCGCTTTTGCGTCCTCTCGGATATCGTCAAGCAGCGCCAGGCACAACGGCACACGCACGTCGACGTCGGCTTTCAGAGCCTCGCGGGAACTTCGCGAGCGCTCGCCGGCATGGTCGGACTGGACGTCGCCGGCCTGCTCGACCTCACCCGAAGTTTCGACGGCCTCTACTTCGAGACCGGACAGGGCGCGGAGGTGACGAATGGGTGTGGCGAGGGCGCAGACATGGTCACGCTCGAAGCGAGAACCTACGGGTTGGCTCGCCACCTGCGCCAGGCGATCGGCACGTCGCGGTCTGCCAACGCCGCCAACGCGGGGGCGACGCAGGCCCGCCCATGGATGATCGTCAATGACGTCGCGGGATTCATCGGACCAGAGGTGTTCAAGACCCACGAGCAACTCGAGCGCGTGTGCCTCGAGGATATCGTCATGGCGAAGCTGCACGGCCTGACCATGGGCCTCGACGTGTGCGCGACGTTCCACATGGGTATCACGCCGGCAGCACTGAAGCAGGTCACCGAGCGCGTGGTGGCACGGGCGGCGCCGGCGTATCTCATGGCTGTCGCGGGCAATGCCGACCCGATGCTCGGATACCTGACCACGTCGTTTCGCGACCACCCGCGTCTCCGCAGGTTGGTTCGTCGGCGGCCGGCATCGACGATGGAGCAGCGACTCGCGAGCCTCGGCGTGGCGGTCGATGACGGCGAGCGGCTGCCGTCCTCGCCGCGGGTTGTCAGCCTGTATGCAGCTTACGTGAAGGCCGGTGGCGACCACCGGACGCTGTCAGCGCTGGAAGACGTCGGTCGCAGACGTCTACAGAACGTCCGCGAACGTGGCTTCGATGTTGGCGGCAACGGGGAACTCGAAGCAGACGCCAGAGTAAACGCCCTCTACTCGCACGCGCGGCAGGCGCTCTACGCCACGCTGGATGAAGGCGTCGTCAGAGACGCGACCAATCGTCCCGTACTCGTCCGCACCACCGCCCGGGACCGCGACGACTACCTGGCGCATCCGCCCTCCGGCGAGTCTCTGGCTCGTGAGTCCGCTCACGCCATTCGCTCGCTCTATCCGGCACGGCCGCCCCAGGTGCAGATGATCATCTCAGACGGGCTGAATGCGAATGCCGTGAACGAGAACCTGCGCGCGTATCTGCCGCCACTCCGGCGGATGCTGGCCGAGGCTGGCTACCACGTCGGCCAAGGAGACGTGGTCGTGACAAACGGGCGGGTCCGCGTCGGATACGAGATCGGGGCGCTGGTCGCGGCAGCCGTGGTGATCCACGTGATTGGCGAGCGCCCTGGCACGGGTCTCAATACGCTGTCGGTGTATCTCACCTACGGGCGCGACGAGGCCGGGCAGTCGCGGTGGACGCGCAGCCTTGATCATGCCGCCACCACGGCTATCTGCGGCGTGCATCCGCGGGGCAAGCCGCCCGCCGCGGCCGCCACCGAAACGGCACGGTTGGTCGCGCAGATGGTGACGCAGAAGAGGTCCGGCGTGGCCTTGGCATCACCGCACGGCAACTGAGACGTCACTCCGCCAGTGCGGCGAGCACCTCACGAAGAGGACCTGCTTCGGCGGGCACATGAAACACCTCGCAGCAACTGATTGCGGATGGTCTTGAGGATGGACATTCAGCGGCCGCCAACGCAAGCACGGCGCAGGTCCCCTTCCGCACGCGCGCGGCTGTCGCTCGTCGTGCTGGTGGTGGCCGCGGCCGCGGTGTATTCACGTCTCGGGGACGAGTATCTGCCGGCCGGCGACGCGAATCCTTCCCGGCACGCCACCGTCGCCGTCTTCGGGGCTACCGGTCTGATTGGCGAGGGGGTGCTCGACGCGATGCTTCGCAATCCCGGCGTCCGTGCCGTGCACGTGGTCACCCGTCGGCGCACGCCCGCCATCGACACTGCTGCCACCACGGGGCGCGTCACGGTGTGGACCCACAGGGACTTCCTCGACTACTGGCGCTCGCGCCGATGCTCACCGATGTCGATGCCGTGTACTGGGCGTTGGGGACGAGCGCGTTCAATGTCTCCGACGAGGAATACTCTCGGATTCACGTCGACTATCCAATGCACTTCGTGGGCGCATGGCTCACGCCGCGGCCGATCGGCCCCGCTGTCGTTCCACCTCGTGAGCGGCAGCGGGGCGTCCCGCCGCAGCTGGTTCCATTGGGCACGCGAGAAGGCCCGCGCCGAGCAGGCGCTCTTCGAGACGGCTGCGGGCACGGGCCTGCGGTAGTGTCCTACCGTCCCGGCGGGGTCCTTCGCGAGGGCGCGCGTGCGCGATGGTATACGTCGCCCCTCTGGATCTCAGGCCACTAAAACGCGCGATTGAGCCCAGCGCGATTGGCGGAGCCATGCTCGAAGTGACGGCCCGGGGGTCCGTTGTTCCTGACGGGGTGCTCGAGAATCGAGACTTGCTGCGATTCCCTAGCGCCTATCGCGCTCGCCGGGGTCGATAAGCCGACTCTAGATTCGCGACACGTGCCTTCCGCTCGCCGGCGTTCACCACGGGGGTGCCAAGCGTGTTGGTCCTCATGCCGCCGTTGCCAGCCAGTTGCGGTCAGCCGAGAAGAACCGTGTACCCGCTGCTCGCCGTGTTCTCTGCGACGCCGACCGGAGGCGACGCTCCGACCGAGAACACGGTCCACCTGCGGTGCTCTCGCGCGAGTTGCTGTCCGACCAAAGACGCAGTAGGCTGCCCGCATGAGCACACTGCTGATCCTGATCATTCTGCTGGTTCTGCTTGGTGGGGGTGGGTTCTATGCTGGTGGGCCCCGTGTGGGTGGGAGCCTAGGGCTGATCCTGCTGATTCTGTTGTTTATGGCCCTGACCGGCCGACTCTGACGCCTTGGCGTCCAATCGGCCTGCCGTGTAGGTCCCGGCTCGGCGGCACACCGAGGTGGCCGGACCGCCGTTGGTGTGCACACCCTCAGCCCTGCCAAGTGTAGTGCGCGCAGCCGGTCCGGCGCGTGGCTTCGGCCGACGCGCCATCGGCCGCGCGTCTGAAGCGGCGGCCGCTAAGTGCATCGACAAGGACCATCCAGCGTCGGGCGAAGCAATGGCCTGTACGCCGATCGCGCACCGTTTAAACGCACATTGCTTCCTCTCATGCTTAGGTAGTCTGCGCTCCAGTCTGGCGCGTCCTCATTGCCGGTGCAGCTGAGCCCGAAGAGGTTAAGAGCGCAGGAGCCGCGGCGGACGGCGCCAGGTTTAGTTTCCACAGCTTCACGGAGCGCTCGCCGCGTCCGTACAACAGCCGGCGCCCATCCGCCGAGACCGTGCACCGATATCCCATCATGGCGATTGGTGAGACCGGCCTGCAGCACTCTGACATTTAGGGGGGTTGGTGTAGATGGGTACGCGTAACAGCTCTAGGGCAGGGCCCCAAGGGTCCGCGCGCCGAGACGTCCGCGAATCCTAGGCGCGTCGGCACCATTTCCTTGGGAGGGCGCCATGGCGCCCTCCTGGAGTCCCCGGCTCTCTCGTCCCGCCCGATTGCGCTATCAAATACCAAGGCGTGCGCACGACAGATCGAAGCCACGGTGCTGACATCGAGCGCCCCCTTTGCATCGAGTGTAGGCTGGTCGTTGGCGCCCACCCTCGACGCAGCGGCCTCTGCAGCGTGGCGCAATGGGTCTTCAGCCCAGGACGCGGAGCGGGTGACACTTACCGTCGCCATCACGGTCAAGATGGCGATCTCGGCCCAGCAACGGCATAGGCTGTCGGGGCATCCGCGGCGCTGGCTTCTCCGTCACCCCGTTCGGGGCGGAGGCGGTCCGCAGCACTCCCGGCGCTTACGTCCGCACCTCGCCACGATAAACGGTGCGCTGAAATGAGCACGACTTCGCGGCTCGTACCACATCACGAGCCCGGTTACCCGAGACTGTGCCAGACCCGCCGCGCCTATTTCGCATACGTGAGGACGTGCTCGATGAGACGCATCACGAGTCCTAGGTCGTCCCGATGCACGTTTGTCCCTTCCATTAACCAGCCAACGGCATCGCGACGGCCTGTTCAGTTCCTCCGACAATTGCCCGGGACGAGAAGCCCCCACCGGCCGCAGACAGGTCTTGCTGCCGAACGCGCCCTTCTCTACTGGTAGGGAGAGTGCGTCCGGCGAGGGGCTGGCTGAAGCAGAATGACTCGAGCCGTTCACGCCGGGGCGACGATCTCCGGACCCGGTCCCTTGACGTCGAGGGCGGCGAAGAGGTATGGATGGACTCGGAGGACGCGGCGTCCCAAGTTGTGCGGTGAGGACGGTATCTGGGACTTCTTCTCAAACGGATGGAGCACGCAAATCGCGTCCGCCAGCGTCGCTATGTAGAAAACCCTATACCCTCAACGTGTATCCGAATCTCACAGACGCCCGGCCCGACCGTGGCCATCGGCTTCTCGTCGTCCGGGTGGCAGGTCCATTCAGGTGCGGTCAGGGTATCTGTCCCGCCGTCTCCAACATCCGGCCAAGAAGCGGGTCGATTCGGGGGTGTGCCGAGGACGTCACGCCGCGCTACGTGACCTCGAGCCGTAGAAGCCCGCCAGCTCCACCTTCACGACGACGTCTTTCGGGCTGTCGTTCTTGAGATACCAGCCGTGGATGCCGTCCCACGGCGCGGTGAAGATGCCGCTCTGCGGCGAGCCGCCGGTCTTGAAATAGAACATCAGGTCGCCGACGCCGTCGACCTGCTTCGTGTGGCCGTGGAACTCGCTGAGCATCATGCCGGGCTCGGCGAGTGTGCCGTAGCTGATGTTGTAGACCAGCGTCGCATCCTTCTTCATGGTCAGCTTGTATTCCAGGCCTTTGCCGGCAGGCACGGCGATATCGACCGTGTCGGTCCTCCATTTCGCGGGTTGGATTGAGATCACCCCGTCGCGAAGTGGATACTCGCGCCACCCGTCCACGGCCGCGGGGAGCGGCAGCGCGCGCGGGCGCCGCGGCCGGGCCGCGGCGTCGCCCGGAGCGGTACTTGGCCAGCACAGGCGGCGAGCAGGACAAGTGACAGGACCGACAGGAAGAGGAGTGTGCGCGTCATGTTTCGCCAATCATAGTCCGGCGCTGCCGGCTCGAGACTGGGGGTCGAAGGTGACGGTTTGGACCCCGCCTTTCGTCTCGCATCAAGCCACGAGAGGATTGTGCGGACGCAATCGTGCTCTGCGAAGGCAGATTCCTGCGTCCATAGTCGGGCGGCGGGACAGGTGTCCCGCCGCCTCCAATATCCCTCCAAGAAGGGGTCGATTTCGGGTGTTTCCCGAGGACTTCAGTGAACTCGACGGGCAGCGCAAGTGCCGCCGAATGAACGCGTTATCGCCAGAAGCCGCGCGCCATCAACTATTAGTGATTACGCCGCCTTCGCGTTCAACTCCCGCCGCCTCCACTATTCCCACATGCCGGCGCGAGGTCATCCTCATTGGGCTGCGTCCGCGCAGCCACGGCGAACATCGCGTCCGTGGTTGGGGGGTCCTGCCCCGCCTATCCCGCCGCCTCTCGGAGCGGTGCAGACTCCGTCGAATTCTGAGGAGCGATCCGAGGGAGCCGCGTGGCTCGCGCACGCGCGCGTGCGTCGGGCGCAGGGGGCTACGGGACACGACGGACCTGGCCATCGAGCAAGTGGCGGCGGAGGCATCTGCCTAGGTGGACGTGCGCCTGACGCTTTCAGCTCGCGGCCCCTTGGTTCGCCCGGCCAAGCTCAACTCCACGCTGTCACCTTCGCGCAACATCTCGATACCCTCGCCGTAGATGGCGCTCTGATGAAAGAAGTACTGCGAACCGTCCCAAACCTTGATGAAACCGAAGCCTTTGTCAGCCCGCAACGTCTCGATTATCCTGTCATACAATCCGCCTCCTTCTATGCAACTAGCATGTAGTCTGGATTCGGTCCCGCTTGTTCCGAGGCGAGGCCGAGGAACGGCTCGACGCCGAGAACAGGCCGAGAGCCACGAATGAAGACGAAGCCGAATCAGCCGCGCGCCGACTAGCAACAGACCGCGCGTCGGCTGCATTCGGAGGTTAGGCAGCCCCTTTTTACGTGCGGCTTCAGCCGCAGCG
>CAWAYR010000004.1:0-186309 GCA_963786365.1 uncultured Acidobacteriota bacterium | reverse complement strand
AAGGCTACGCCACCGCGCACCTGAATCCCAGGCCACGCGACTTCACGAGCGGCCGGTTCAAGGTGCGGACGACCCCAACGGGGCCCTGCCGACCCATCAGGACCTCGTCAACATCATCCGGCGCGGCATGCCGTATACCTCGATGCCCGCCTGGCCCAATCTGACCGACCAGGAAGTGTCGGATCTCGCCTACTACCTGACCACCTTCTCCCCGACTTCACGAACCCCGAAAACGTCCCCCCAGCCGGTGGAGCTTCCGAGCGGGCCGGCCGCCACGGCGAGTCCATCGAGCTCGGGAAGAAGCTCTACGAGGAGACCGGCTGCCTGAAGTGCCACGGCAACCTCGGCCGGGGCGACGGGCCTTCGGCGCCAACGCTGACGGACGACTTCGGCCGCCGATACGCGCGGCCGACCTCGCGCACCCCTGGACCTTCCGGGTCGGGCCGACCCGCGAGGACATCTTCCGGACGATGAGCACGGGGTTAACGGCACGCCGATGCCGTCGTTCACCGACAGCCTCTCGAGCCGAGCAACGATGGGCGATCACCGACTTCATCGTGTCGCTCTCGAAGAGCGCCGAGCCTGGCTATACCAACCTCGTCGTCGCCAAGCCGTCCCTGGATGCGATCGACCTGACGAAGGGGGCCGCGCTCTTCGCGTCCGCTCCCGTCGCCCGCTTTCCGATCATCGGGCAGATCATCGAGCAGCCGCGCGCGTTCCATCCGCCGACCACCTCCGTGACCGTTCAGGCCATCTACGATTCTGAATCGCTGGCCTTGCTCGTTCGCTGGCACGACATGGGCGCGGAGAAGACGGGAACGAACGGGCCGATGCTTCCCGGTGCCGCCGGAGGAGGAGGAGGAGAAGAGTGGCGGCGCGGCAGCGCCGTCGAGGGCGGCTTTCGGCGACCAGGAAGTCGCCCAGCCGGCAGCAGCGGATCCCTTTGCTGAAGCGGACACACCGGCAGCCGGCGCGCCCTCCGAGTTCTCCGACGCTGTCTCGATCCAGATTCCTTCGGCGGTGCCGACCAGCGCCCGCAAGCCCTACTTCATCTTCGGCGACGGCCAGAACTCCGTGGATCTCTGGTTCTTCGATCTGGCCCGCCCCGAGCCCCTTCAGTTCACCGGCCGCGGCAGCGCCGACGTCGCCCCCAACGACACCGGCGATGTCACCGGCGTCGCCAGCTACGACCAGGGCGAATGGTCGGTCATCTTCAAGCGGCCGCTTCGCGCCAGCGCCGGCGCCCCGTTCACGCCCGGGAGCGTTCCTGCCGATCGCCTTTTCGGTCTGGGACGGTTTCTCGCGCGAGCGTGGCAACCGGCGTGGTCTCACCTCCTGGTACTCCCTCTACCTCGAGCCGGAAGTCACCACCTCGGCCGTCGGCCCGATGGTGCGGACCGGGCTACTCATTCTCGTCATCGAACTGGCCATCGTCGGCTGGGTACGGTGGCGCCACGGCTCTCGCGCTCGCGAGGAGCTCGGCGGTGAGCCGAGCCACCCGGCAGCCACCAGAGCGTGAACTGTCGGGCCGGTCGGAGGATTTATGTACAAGAGCATTTACGTTCCCGTCGACAACTCGGACCACTCCAACCGCGCTGTCGCGTGCAGCCTGGCGTTGGGGAAGGCGTACTCGGCGAAGCTGGTCGGCTGCCACGTCTACGCGGCGAAGCTGCACGACTATCGCTTCAGGCAGATGGAGTACACCCTGCCCGAGGAGTACATCGACGAGGTGGAACTGGAGCGCCAGCGGAAGATCCACGACAGCCTGATCACGATGGGCCTCAAGCTCATCTCCGACAGCTATCTCGACGGCATGTCGCGCCAATGCAAAGAGTCGAGCATCGAGTTCGAGCCGCGGATGATGGACGGGAAGCATCACGCCGAGATCCTCAAGGACATCGTCGGCTCACAGCACGACCTGGTCGTGATCGGCGCGCTGGGAATCGGGCGCGCCCGCGACAGCGTGATCGGCTCGGTCTGCGAACGCGTCGCCCGCCAGGCCGACCGTGATGTCTGGGTGGTCAAGCACGTGCCCGAGCCGGGCGAGGCGGAGCGGGACACGATCCTGGTCGGCGTCGACGGCAGTCCCCAGTCGTTCGGCGCGCTCATGACCGCGATCGACCTGGCCCGCACGTTCGGCAAGAAGGTCGAGACGATCGCCGTCTACGATCCCTATCTGCACTACTCCGTCTTCAACGGCATCGTCAACGTCCTCACCGAGCAGGCGGCGAAGGTCTTCCGCTTCGAAGAGCAGAATCAGCTGCACGAAGAGATCATCGACACCGGGCTCGCGCAGATCTACCAGTCGCATCTCGAGGTGGCCGAGCGGATGGCCAACGAGGCGGGCGTCGAGATCAAGAAGACGCTCCTCGACGGCAAGCCCTTCCAGAAGATCATCGACTACGCGCGCAAGACGAATCCGTTCCTCATCGTGCTGGGCCGCATTGGCGTCCACAGCCCGAAAGACGAGACGGCGTTGGGCAGCAACGTGGAGAACATCCTCCGCGGCGCCCCGTGCGATGTCCTCCTCTCCACGCGCCTCGAGGTGCCCACGATCGACGTGCGCGCCGAGGAGACCATCCGCTGGACGCCCGAGGCCGAGGCGCGAATGAAGAACGTGCCGGAACAGGTCAAGGGCATCGCGCGGACCGGGGTCCTGCGCCTGGCGCTCGAGAAGGGGCATTCGGTCATCACCAACGCGGTGATCGACGACGCGATGGACCGGTTCATGCCGAAGAGCGCGTCGGCCGCGACCAAGGCGCTGGCCGAAGCGGTCGCGCTCGAGCGGGCGAAGTCCGGCCCCGTGTCGATGTGCAAATCGTGCGGCGTCGCCGCCACGCAGAGCGGCGCCGTCAAGTGCACCGTCTGCGGCGCCACCGACTTCGAGGTGATCTCGCAGGAGATGATCGAGAAGATTGCGGCGGCCGAGGGCGGTCTCGAGGAGGAGACCACGTACGACGGACGCAAGCTGCGCTGGTCGGAGGACGCGAGGAAGGGCCTCTGGACCATGAAGAACGCCTATCAGCGGCGGCGCGTCAAGGCGCGGGTCGAAAAGCGCGCGCGCATGACCAAGCTCGACACGATCACGCTCGAATTCGCCCGGCAGGTGATCGAGGAAGAGACGGGAGCGCCGCTCGAGATCGAGTCCGCGCCCGCGCCAGGCGGCTCGGCGTCACCTGGCGAAGCCAAGCTCGTGGCGCGCGACGACAAGAAGAACCCGCTGATCTCGACGTTCGAGTGGGCGGAGGACGCCACGCAGCGGATCCTGCGCGTGCCGGCCGGGTTCATGCGGAACAAGACACAGGAGCGGGTCGAGGGGCTGGCGCGTGAGCGCGCCGTGACGGCGATCGATCTCGGGCTCGTCGAGGAGGGCATCGAGATCGGCAAGAAGATCATGGCCGAGGTGATCGCCGCCTACCCGAACGCGGGCAAGGGCGCGGCAGCGGCGGCGCCGGCTCCCGGGGCCCGCGGCGCGTGGTGAGCGCCGTGGGGTGGAGGTGGGTCATGACGACAAGCAATCGCGCAATATCGTCGACGCCCAAACCAAAGCTCAAGTGGTCCCGGCCGTCGGCAACGGGAGCGGCTACCTCAACGAGGTGAGCTCGCTGAACGTGCCACACAAGCCCGGCGACAATCGCGAGCACTGATCCGTCGCCGGCCTTCGCCGAGGCTCCGGCGGGGTAAACGCGATTGTCGTCGTACCGCTTCTGCCGCACCGACGACGTGTCGCTGCTCGTCGACGCGCTGAATCGCTGCTGGTCGCCGTACTTTCCCGACCAGCCGGCGATGACGCCGGCCACGTTCAAGCGGTCGATCCGCGACCTTCAGGTCTGGTGCAGCAGCTGCATGGTCGCCTTCGCGGGCTCCGACCCGATCGGCGTGCTGATCGGCGCGAAACGGCCGTCAGGTACGCTCGTCCACAAGATCGCCGTCCATCCCGATCATCGGCGACAGGGTCATGGGCGTCACCTGCTCACCTCGCTCAGCTCGAAGCTGGCGATTCTCGGCCCGCCGAAAATGGTCGCTGAGGTCCCGGAGACATCTCACGCCGACCCGCGAGCTGTTCGTCGCAAGCGGCTATCTCCAGGAAGCGGTGCTGACGGACTATGTGCTGGATCGCGAAGCGAGCGTTGTGCGGAGATGCGGCCGGCATGTTTGTGTTCCCGGTGACCATCGACGATCTGGCCGCCAACGGTCTTCTTGGCGAGGATCATCCTCAGGTCTGCTGGGAGCGATCGGTCGAGACGCTGACCGCAAGGAAGGACGACATCGCTGGACTCGCCGTTGCGTCCGACGAGCGCATCGAGGCCTACGTGCTGTTCGTGGACCGTGGCGTGGAGGGAACCGAAATTCTGTCGCTGCGGTCTTTCATCGAGGATGGCGGGGCCCGTCAGAAGCAGCTGCTCGCTCAACTCCGCGCCCAGGACGCGAGGGCCTTGCGGTTCCCGAAGGTCCATCCGGCGGAGGTCTCAAGCGAGTTGATGGAGATGCTCGGTTTCCGACCCGCCGGCGGACATGTGCTCTACGCCGCGACCGCGCGATCTCAGTGATGAGCCCCGCGCGCATCGTCTGCGCCAGGGCGAGTCTGCCGGGAGCCACCGATGTCCGGGCCAATGTCGGAATGCCCACGGGGCTTCCACCAGGTGAACCAGGTGTGTCCTTGCGCTTTCCCGCTACGGATGTACCAGAGGTAGTACGGAACCCAGAGTCCGATTAAGAGCACAAGCGCGACCACAATGGCGGTGAAGAGGTCCATTGCTCAGCTCCTTTCTATCCAGGGATTCATATGCAAGCTGCGATCCCGGACCCAAGCTCGTCTTTGGGCGACGGCGGTGTAAGCTATCAACCCTTGCGTCAAATGAAGGGCTACCACGACATCGTCGGCGACGGCGGATCCAGAATCCTCGAGCAGGTTGCCGAGCAGCGCGCCCGCATCACCGACGGGCTCGCCGGCGTGCGCCATCTCGTGGCCGTGGGCTCCGGCAAGGGGGGAGTCGGCAAGAGCACGTTGACGCTGCATCTCGCCGGCGCCCTGCGCGCCCGGGGGCTTCGGATTGCGATCCTGGACGCCGACTTCAACGGCCCCTCACAGGCGCGCATGGCCGGCGTCCAGGGGGCGCTGTTCGTTCCCGGCAGCCACAAGGTCGCACTGCCGCGGACCAGCAACGGGATCGGGGTCTTCTCGATGGGCTCGCTGATCCCGGAGTCGGAGTCGCTCGAGTTCGAGAGCGCGGCGCACGGAGAGTCCCAGACCTGGCGCGCCACGAGGGAGTTCGCCCTGCCTCGGCGAGATCCTCGGCGCCTTCGAATGGGGAGCGCTCGATCTGCTGATGTTCGATCTGCCGCCGGGAGCCGAGCGCACGGTCCAGTACGCCGATTTTCTCGGGCCGAGGACCTCGTTCCTGCTCGTGACGATCCCTTCCGAGGTGGCACGAGGCGTGGTCGCGCGCTCGGTGGCCGCGTTGTCGAAGGGACCCAATCGCCTCCTCGGTTACGTCGAGAACATGAGCGGCTACTACTGCCGCGACTGCAACGCCATCAAGCCGCTGTTTGCCTCGCCCGACCAGCCTCCGCAGGGCGGGCCATCGGGCTTGGAGATTCCCTGCCTCGGGGCCGTCCCCTTCGATCCCGAGCTGGCACAGCACTGCGATCGCGGGATGCCTCTCGCGGAACTGCCCAATACACCCGTTGGCCGCGCCTTGGATCACGTGGCGCAGCAACTACTGGACCGCCTCGAATCGACAACCTCAGGCAAGGATCCTTAGCGATGAAGTTCCTCTGCGTCCCCTGCGACAGCCCGATGAAGCTGCAAACCATCGGCCCGCCCGAGCGCGGCTCGCTCTCGGTCGTCTACTCGTGTCCGGAGTGCGGCTACGAGATGGCGATGCTGACCAATGCCTACGAAACACAGGTCGTCCAGTCACTCGGCGTGCGGATCGGTCCAGGGGCCGGCGAGGCGGCGTCGAGCCGCGCCGGAGCTTCAGCGGACGCGGGCCCGTCCGGGGGAAGCTGTCCGTTCTCCGCGATGATTCCGGGGAGCGGCGAGGGAAAACCTGGCCCGGCCGGCGAGCCGCCCCCCGTCCGGTGGACGGCCGCGGCGGAAGCCCGGCTCACGAATATTCCCGAGTTCGTCCGGCCCATGGCGCGGACCGGCATCGAGAAATTCGCTCGCGAGAAGGGCGCCCTGGAAGTCGACGAGAAGATCCTCGACGACGCCCGCGAGTTCTTCGGCATGTGAGTCGTCGCCCGATCATGAACATGCCGCAGCCGGACAGCAGCGACTTCGCCCGGCCCTACGTCGTCTCCTGGAACCTCACCTACCGCTGCAACCTCGCCTGCGAGCACTGCTATCTCGACGCCGGCGGCGCGCCTCTGGTCGGCACGGAGAACTTCGCCGATCGGAGCGAGCTCGGCACCGACGAGTGCTTCAGGGTCATCGACGAAATCGCCGCGTTCGCGCCTGAATGCATCACGATCCTGACCGGCGGCGAGCCGCTCCTGCGGCGCGACATCCTCGAGATCGTCCGGCGCGCGTCGGAGCGCGGCCTGTGGGTCGTCGTCGGCACCAACGGCGTGCGCATCACCGAGAACGTGGCCGGGCACCTCGCACAGGCCGGGGCGCGCGGGCTCTCGCTGTCTCTCGATGCGCTCGATCCCGAGCGTCACGACCGCTTCAGGAGGGTGCGCGGCGCCTGGCGGAACACGGTGGAGGGAGCGGAGATCCTGAACAAGACCGGGCTCCCCTTCATCGTGCAGACGACCGCGGGCTCGCACAATCTCGGCGAGCTCGACGCGATCGCCGACTTCGCCTACAGTCGGCTCGCCGCCAAGGTCTGGAACCTCTACTTCCTGGTGCCGACCGGGCGTGGGCAGTTCGTCTCGGACATCAGCCCGGCGCAGTACCGACGAGGTGCTCGCCTCGCTCTACCGGATCCAGCGGAAGTACGACCGCCGGATGCTGGTGAACGCGAAGTGCGCTCCGCACTACATCAAGACCGTGCTGGAGAAGGCTGGCACGCCGACCGATGCGGTCCCGACGCCAGCCGATCGGGCGCGCGCCCTTCGAAGCGCCGGGCAGGCCGTCCTTGCCCGGCCTGTCGGCCAATCAGGACCTACTCCGGAGGGGCCGGCGGGTGCCCGGCGGGGACGCACTACATGGGGATACGGCCGAACGGGGATGTCACCCCGTGCCCCTACCTGCCGGTCTTCGCCGGGACCCTTCGCAGCTCGAGTCTCGCCGACCTGTGGACGTCCTCGGAGCTGTTCACCGGCATTCGCCGCCGCACCTCGCTGGGCGGGCGGTGCGGGGAGTGCGAGATGAACGGCCACTGCGGGGGCTGCCGCGCCCGGGCCTACGGGATGACCGGCGATGTGATGGCCGAGGATCCCCTCTGCACCCACACCCCCGGCACGTTCGCCGGGTCCCCACTTCTCCTTGCCCGCCGTAGCCTTGGCGACAGCGGGGCCATCCGCGGCCGTCCGGCCGTCGCCGGGGCGCCGGGGACTGCCGGGCTCGAGTACGGCCCCGAATCGCCGACGACCATCGCCTGGGACGATGCGGCCGCCGAGCGCATGAAGAAGATCCCCGCGTTCGTCCGGGGCATGGTCGTCAGGGCCGTCGAGGAGACGTGCCGCAAGAGCGGCCTCGACCGCGTGACCGTCGAAGAGCTCGAACGGATCCGCGCGCGGATGCCGACGCCGAAGATGTTCGGTTAGTCCTTAGCGGAAGGGGTCAGAGGCCGCCGCCGCCGCCTCGGCGACCGCTTCGTCCATCCACTTCTGGAATTCCTCGGCGGTCTGGACGGTGACGAAGCCACGCATCCGGGCATGGCCCAGGCCGCACAGCTGCGCGCAGGCGATCTGGTACTGGAAGGCGGGATTCCCGGTCCGGGTCCGCATCTCCGCGGTCGTGACGGTGGGGATGAACCAGATGGGGATGGTCAACCCGGGGATGGCGTCCTGCTTCACCCGGAACTCGGGCACGCCGAAGCTGTGGATGACTTCCTTGCTCCTGAGCCTGACGATGACCGGCCGGTTCACCGGCAGATAGAGCTGATTGACGGTCGTGACGTCGTCCTGCGCGGCAGGATCGGTGCGATCGAGCCCCAGGGGGTTCGACTGGAGGTCGAGCAGCTTGATGTCGGTGCGGCCGAATACCCGGTCGGGACCGGGATAGTGCATGTTCCAGGCGAACTGCTCGCCGGTCACCTGAACGACCAGCGCTTCGTCCGCCGGGGGCAGGGCGTCGACCCTCGCGGCCCACAGCGGGATGGCGAATCCGATCAGGAGCACCGCTTCGACCACGGCCACGCCGACCTCGAGATAGGTCGACCGGTGCGACGTGACCCCCTGGTAGTCCGCCACCGGATTCCGCGATTGCCGGAAACGAACGATCGTGTAGAGGAAGAACCCTCCCCAGCCCACGAACAGGATGAGCATGAAGATGTGAATCCAGCCGATCAGGCTGTCGATCTGGCCGCCGTGAGCCGCGGCCAGTGGGGGCATTCCGAGCCACTCAGTCATGATCTCGACGCTCCTCCCTGGAGCTCCGACCATTCGATATCGAGGTCGAGTGTCGGCGATGCGCTTCGCGCGCTTGCGGAGATAGAGGAAGAAGCCCAGGAACCCACCCTGCACCGACAAGCGTGATGGCCAGCAACACCAGGATACCGAGCTTCGCCCCGTCGATCAGGTGGGTTTCCTCGGCCCCGAAGCAGACCGGGCAGGCGTAGACGCTCGAGCTGCCGCCGATCAACACGGCGGCCGCCACGATGAGAACGCGGGTGGTTCCGAGACGAATCGAGTTGGTGTTCATCGCAGCGCCCTCGTCTTGCGCAGGAACCACGAGTCGTAGACGACCAGGCCGAGCGCCGCGGTGAACGACGCCACGGCCGCGACCAGGGCGGTCGATCCCGTCCTGTCGCCGGTACAGGTCCAGACACCAGAGACCGAACACCACCGCGAGGGCCGCGGAGAACAGGATCACCACCGCGTGGATCGACCTGAGGTTCATTCGGGAATCCAGAAGCCGTTGCTGTGGGTGAGGACGGGAAGGGCCAGCAGCACGAAGAAGAACGCGACCGTCAGCGCGAGCACCGCGATGATCAGCTTCTTCTCGGAGAGCAGGTGCATGAAGTAGCCCGCCACCAGCGCGCCCTTGATGGTCGCGATGAACAGCGCCACGGCCACCGCCATCGGCGTCGACAGGTCGAGGTACGAGACCGCCACCGTGATGATGGTCAGCGCCATGAGCGCGACGAAGACGGTGATGTAGACCCTGACGTGTTTGTCGATCTCGGCCGGGTCGTGACCGATGTCAGCCGCGTGGTCGCCGGTCGCTGCGTGGTCGCTGGTCATGGATGCCGCCTACAGAAGATACAGCGTCGGGAAGAGGAAGATCCAGACCAGATCGACGAAATGCCAGAACAGGCCCGAGTGCTCGACCCGGTTGGTGAACCACACCGGATTCGTCTTCCAGAGCTTGGCGCCGGGGCCCCAGAAATAGGCGTTCACCGCCATCCCGCCGGCCACGTGGAGCATGTGCAGGCCGGTCAGGGTGTAGTAGATGGCGAGGAAGTTGTTGGTGCGGGGATATTCCCCCAGATGGAGGTGGTGGCTGTATTCGAAGTACTTGACCACCAGGAAGACGAACCCGAGCAGGATCGTCGCCCCCATGTAGATTCGAAACGTCGGGAAGCGGCGGCGCATCAGCGACGCCCAGGCCATGACCATCGTGACCGAGGACGAAATCAGGACGATGGTGTTGAAGGTGGCGAGCGGGACGTCGAGAATCGTGTCGCCCCGCGGCCAGCTCGGCGCCCCCGTCCTGATCAGGATGTAGCTGGCGAACAGGGCGCCGAACAGCATGACTTCCGAGGCCAGGAACAGCCAGATGCCGATCTTGCCGTTGTTCAGGCCGGTGTCGCGCCGGACCTCGACGGTGTAGGGGATGTCCATCGCGAATCAGGCCTCGAACTGCGGCACGAAGTCCTTGGCCGCGCCGGGAACGCTGTACTCGTAGGGCCCCCGGTACGCCTGCGGCGTGCCGTGGAAATTGCCGTGCGGAGGCGGCGAGGGCGCCGACCACTCAATCGTCGTCGCCTGCCACGGGTTGTCGCCGACCGGCTGCCCGTTCCGGATGCTCCAGAAGAAATTGAAGATGAAGGGCAGCTGGAAGACCGCGAGGATCCACGCGCCCCACGACGAGACGACGTTCCAGTGCATGGTCGGCTGCGCGAAGTCGTAGGCCGATCCAGCGTCGAACAGGCGCCGCGAGACGCCGGCCATCCCGATGATGAACATCGGCATGAAGATGGCGTTCATGCAGACCATCGAGCCCCAGAAGTGGATCTTGCCGAGCGTCTCGTTCATCATCCGCCCGGTGGCCTTCGGATACCAGTAGTAGATCCCGGCCATGAGGGCGAAGATCGATCCCGGAGCGACGACGTAGTGGAAGTGGGCGATGACGTAGTAGGTGTCGTGCAGCGGGATGTCCGCGATGTTCAAGCCGAGCGGCAGCCCGGTGAGCCCGCCGATGCCGAACATCGGGAGAAAGCCGAGCGCGAAGAGCATCGGCGTGTTGAAGCGTATCGATCCGCCCCACAGCGAGATGATCAGGGCGGTGAGGATCACGACCGACGGGATCGAGATGATCATCGTCGTCGTCTGGAAGAACGCCGCCATCGCCGTGCCCATGCCGGTCATGAACATGTGGTGGGCCCAGACGATGAACGACATGAAGCCGAGGAAGATCAGCGAGTAGACCATCGAGCGATAGCCCCACAGCGGCTTCCGCGTGTTGTTGGCGATGATCTCGGCGACGATGCCCAGTCCGGGAAGGATCAGGACATACACTTCCGGGTGCGCCAGGAACCAGAACAGATGCTGCCAGAGGAGCGGGTTGCCGCCACCGGCGTTGGTGAGGGCCTGGCCGCTGACGACCAGGCCGCTCGGCAGGAAGAAGCTGGTGCCGGCCACCCGATCCATCAGCTGCATGACCCCGGCGGCCTCGAGCGGCGGAAAGGCCAGCAGCAGGAGGAAGGACGTGACCAGCTGCGCCCACACGAAGAAGGGGAACCGCATGAAGGTGAGCCCCTTGGCGCGGAGCTGGATGGTGGTCGTGATGAAGTTGAGCGGCGCCGAGCAGCGACGAGGTGATCAGGAAGATCATCCCGATGAGCCACCACGTCTGACCGGTACCGGCGATGCTGGCCAGAGGCGAGTACGAGGTCCATCCGGATTGGGCGGCCCCGCCGGGGACGAAGAAGCTGCCGAGCATGGTCATGCCGCCGAGGAAGAGGCACCAGTAGCTCACCATGTTGATCTTCGGGAACGCCATGTCCGGGGCTCCGATCTGGAGCGGGAGCACGAAGTTCCCGAATCCGCCGACGGCGAGGGGCACCACGCCGAGGAAGACCATGATGGTGCCGTGCATCGCCCCGAGCTCGTTGTAGAACTCCGGGAGCATCGTCCCGCCCGGCATGCGCGCCTCGCCGAAGAGGTTGCCGATCAGCGGCAGCGCGGCGCCCGGGTAGGCGAGCTGCCACCGCATCAGCATCATCAGACGAGAAGCCGAACAGCAGGAACAGCAGGCCGGTGACGGCGTACTGGATGCCGATGACCTTGTGATCGGTCGAGAAGACGTACTTGCGCCAGAAGCCGAGCTCCTCGTGATGGGCTTCGTGTGCGACGTGCGGATGTGGTGCGGCGACGACCTCCTGGCTCACTCATCGGGCCTCTTCTCCGATCGCTACTTCGCGCCGGGGACGGCGAACTTGAAGTCCTGCGTCTTCGTTTCGGCGCCGGTGACCGTGATCGAGGCCGTCTGCGTTCCCAGCCGCTCGTGCCAGGCGGTGATCTCGTAGGTCCCGGCGTCGAGACCCGAGAGCGTGAACTTCCCGTCCGGCTTCGTCACCGAGAAGAAGGGATGCGTGAAGACGCCGATGTAGGCGCTCATCCACGGGTGGACGTCGCACTTGACCTGGAACATGTTCTCCGGCTTGGGGAAGGTCGTGGTCATCTCCTTGACCGTCGCCGGCTGCCCGCGGTTGAACGCCGGATTGATCTTGGGCAGCGTGTGGATGTTGTGGAGGATGCCGTCGGAGTTGAGGATCCGGTAGGTCTGTCCGACCATGATCCCCATCACGTGCGGCTTGTAGACACAGCCGTCCTGATCGAGGACCACCGGAGCCGACGGGAGCGGGATACGTCTTCCCCGCCGGCAGCCCCTTCGAGACCCAGACGATGATGTTCCCCATGGCGCTGTTGGGGCCGAGGACCAGCGCCTCGTTCGCCGCCGGTTTGGCCCCGTGCTTCTTGTGGCAGACGGGCTCGGCGTCCATGGCGAGCGGCTTGAGCGCGGGAGGCTTCCCGGCAAAGGTGATGGTTCCGGTGATGTTCGCGGCGGCCGCCACACCCGGCGAGACCAACACTGTGGCCAGCCCAGCCGCCAGCCACAACCTGTTCCCAGTCCTGCGCATGCTCAGCTCCTTGGTCATCGCAAACCTCGTTTCCTTCGCCCCTCGACGTCGCTCGGGGCACCCTGAACCTGTCGACGGGTCGTCGCTGCCGACGCTGCCTGTGCCCATTCTCGAATGGGCCGACTCTATACCGGGCCCGCTATCGGTGCAACCTCATCATGCCAGCCTCGGGGGCCGCGGTCCGGCTTCGACTCGCGCTCCGACCCGTCGAGGCTCGGCGCAGTCAGACGTTCTCGAAGGCCAGCGATTCGGCCAGCCTCGGGTCGCGCAGTGGTACGAGCGCATGCCGTCGCATCAGCCAGCTCGCCGCCGCCACGAAGCATCCGCCGACGGCCACGAGCGCCGCGACGTCCAGCAGCGACGGACTGAACCCCTCGGGATGGAGCGTCGGCATGACCTGCCAGTAGAGATCGACGAAGTGCATGGCGAGGAGCCACGCTCCCCCGACGGCCAGGGTCACTCCCTTCCGCTTGACGGCTCCGCCCCATCAGGTAGAAGAACGGAGCGACGAAGTGTCCCGCCATGAGGAAGACCGAGACCGTCAACCAGGACCCTTCCATCCGCGCCTTGTAGAAGATCGTCTCTTCCGGCATGTTCCCGTACCACATCAGGAAGAACTGAGAGAAGGCGATATACGCCCAGAACGCCGTGAATGCCGAACAGGAACTTGCCGATGTCCTGCAGGTGCTCGGCGCTGATGACCGTGTCGAGCAGCCCCGCCGCGCGCATCGCCACCGCGACGACACGACAGCAGCGCGATGAACCCGACGAAGGAGCCCGCGAAGAAATAGACGCCGAACATCGTCGAGTACCAGTGCGGCGTGAGCGACATGATCCAGTCGATCGAGGCGAAGGTCTGGGTCAGCGCGAGGACGATGATGGCGGGCCCGGCGAGTTTGCGCAGGCGGGCCGACACCGCGGGATCGCCCGTCGCGTCCTGACCACTGCGAGCCGCGGTAATAGACGACGGCGATGAAGGACCAGCATGCCGAAGATAGAGCGCCGCCCGGATCAGGAAGAACGGCACGTTGAGGTACGGCGCCTTCCAGCGCAAGCAGCGCATCGTGCTCGACCGCGTCGGCGTGGGACCATTCGTAGAGATCGTGCAGGCCGAAGCAGCACCGGCAGGAACAGGGCCGCCATCACCGGCAGCGTCGACGAAGATCGTCTCCCCGATCCGTCGCAGCACGATCCCCCATCCTCCCTGGGTCGCGTACTGGATCAGCACGAAGAAGAGCCCGCCGAGGGCCAGGCTCAGAAAGAACAGGAACGACACGAGCCACGAGAAGAAGAACTGCTTCGGATTTCCCGCCCCGAGAATCGCGCAGGCCACCGCCCCCAGCACGGCGACGGCGGCGGCAATGACCGGAATGCGATTCCACGCGTGGCCCGGCGGGATCGTGACCTGCTCGGGCCGCAGCGCAACGTGATCGCGTTCGGAGGTCATTCAGGACTCCAGGAGCTCGACGCTTCGTGCGCCGAGGGACTTCAGCAGCGTCCCGGTGGCCGACGGATCGAACCGCGGGTCCCACGATTCGATCGAGATGAAGAAGGCGTCGTCGCTCGCCCGCTCGAAGACCTTGGATTGGAAGAGCGGATGGTGGTGCATCGGGAGCCGGTTCAGGCCGAACATCCCGAAGACGGCGCCGAGCGCGCCGAAGAGGACGGCCACCTCGAAGGTGACCGGAATGAAGGCGGGCCAGGTGAAAAACGGCTTGCCGCTGATCACCAGGGGGTAGGCGCTGGTGTGGACCCACCACTGCAGAACGAACCCGAGCGTGGCCCCCGTCAGTCCCATGACGAGGACGATCCAGGGAAGCAGGGAGCGTCGGAGCCCCATCGCCTTGCTCAGGCCGTGGACGGGGAACGGGCTGTGGGCGTCCCACCGGGTGAAGCCCGCGTCACGCACCCGCTCGCACGCGTGATAGAGGTCCGCCGGCGTCGCGAATTCGGCCAGGACTCCGTAGTGCGGGCCCTTGCGGCAGCCGCGGGACGCATCGGCATCTGGAAGCTCCATCGGGAGCGGGCTTCCTCGTCGGCAGGGGCCGCGGCGACCTGGGGGCTTCGACGATCTGGTGTTCGGTGATCTGGCGTTCGGGGATCTCGTGTTCAGGTCCGGGCTGCCAATGCGGATCGGCCTGCGGCAGGACGGTCTTGACCTCGGCGGTGGCCACCATCGGCAGAAAGCGCACGAACAGGCAGAACATCGTGAAGAAGAGCCCGAAGCTTCCGAGCAGGCACATCACGTCCCAGATCGTGGGACTGAAGTAGCCCCAGGACGAGGGCAGGAAGTCGCGGTGCAGCGACGTCACGATGATCACGAACCGCTCGAACCACATGCCGATGTTGATGACGATCGACACCACGAACAGGATCGGGATGCTGGTGCGCGCCTTCTTGAACCAGAAGATCTGCGGGCTGATCACGTTGCAGGAGACCATGATCCAGTAGGCCCAGGCGTACGGTCCGCCGGCGCGGTTCAGGAACGTGAAGATCTCGTAGGGGTTCCCGCTGTACCACGCGGTGAAGAACTCCGTGGCATAGGCGTAGCCGACCATCGTCCCGGTCACCAGCATGATCTTCGCCATGTAGTCGAAGTGGCGGAGGGTGACGATGTGCTCGAGGCGGAACGCCCTGCGGCAGATCACCATGAGCGTCAGCACCATGGCGAACCCGGAGAAGATCGCGCCGGCGACGAAGTAGGGCGGGAAGATCGTCGTATGCCATCCCGGGATGAGGGAGACGGCGAAATCCATCGAGACGATCGAATGCACCGAGAGGACCAGCGGCGTCGCCAGGGCGGCGAGAATGAGGTACGCGGTTTCGTAGTGATGCCATTGCCGCTGGGAGCCCCGCCATCCGAGGGCCAGGGCCCCGTAGACGAGCTGCCGGGTGCGGGTTTTCGCCCGATCGCGCATCGTCGCCAGGTCCGGGATCAGGCCGACGTACCAGAACAGGAACGAGACGGTTCCGTAGATGCTGACCGCGAAGACGTCCCAGAGAAGCGGGCTCCTGAAGTTGGGCCACGTGCCCATCTGGTTCGGGAGCGGGAACATCCAGTAGGCGACCCAGACGCGTCCGACGTGGATCCCCGGGAACGTCAGGGCGCACATGACCGCGAAGAGGGTCATCGCCTCCGCCGAGCGGTTGATCGAGGTGCGCCAGGTCTGGCGGAAGAGGAAGAGGATCGCCGAGATGAGCGTTCCGGCGTGCCCGATCCCGACCCAGAACACGAAGTTCGTGATGTCCCACGCCCAGCCGACCGGCTGGTTGAGGCCCCAGATGCCGATCCCCTCCCAGAACAGCCACGAGACCGCGATGCCGAGGAGGCTGAGGAGCCCGAGGGAAGGGATGAAGAAGAGCCACCAGCCGATCGGCGTCTCCCGTTCGACCGGCTCGGCAACGGCCTCGGTGATTGAGTGGAAATCCGGCGAGCGCAGGATCAGCGCCGGATGGCCCGCGACAGGGTTGTCGAGCAGCTCTGCTTCCGTCTGGGCCAAGCCGGTTTTCCCCGCTTCGACTGCTTACTTGCGGCGCGGATCTACGCCGCAGTGAAGGCGGCTGTTTCTATCATCCTGCGTCGCCGGGAGTCAAGCACCGCGGGACCGGCCGGGACGCGCCTGCTGCCCGCTCGTTCGTGCCGCCTTCGCCCCTGGCTTCGCCACGCGGCGCGGCGTGCCGCGCGCGCTTTCGGCCTTGACAGTCCGATATCGCCGGGCGCATAACTCGCCCTAGCCGTCCGTGGTTTCACGCACGGCCAGCCCCACCCGGCACATGCGCCTTCGGCTGCCACGCCGTCCCGTCCTCGTGCTTCGCGCCCGTGCTGTTGCTGTCGGCCGCGGTGTCGGCCCAGTCGGCGCGGGGGCTGGGCGATCGCGATCCCGCCGTGCTCGCCCGGCTGTCCGACGACGCCCGGGTCGCGCTGGGCACGCCGGGGCTGTCGGCCGCGATCGTGGTCGGGGAGTCGGTCGTCTGGGCCCAGGGCTTCGGCTTCGCCGACATCGAGCAGAACGCGCCGGTCCGCCCGGAGTCGGTGTTCCGCATCGCGTCGATTTCCAAGCCGATTGCCGCGACGGCGGTGATGCAGCTGGTCGAGCGCGGCCTGGTCTCGCTGGAGGATCCGATCCAGCGCTTCGTGCCGTCGTTCCCGCGCAAGCCGCAGGGAGAGATCCGCATCCGCCACCTGCTCACCCACACCTCGGGAATCCGCCACTATCGCGGCAACGAGATGAACAGCCGCGAGGCCTACCCCACGGTCGAGCGGGCGTTGGCCGTCTTCATGGACGATCCGCTCCTGTTCGCGCCCGGCGAGCAATATTCGTATTCGACCTACGGCTACAACCTGCTGGCCGGCGTGGTCGAATCGGCGTCGGGCCGCTCGTTCGACGAGTACCTGCGCGTCAACATCTTCGGTCCGGCCGGCATGACCTCGACGTTCCTGGAGCGCCCGCAGGAGCTGGTGCGGTGGCGGGCGCATCAATACATCCGCGGCGCAGTGCCGGGCTCGTGGTTCCAGGCCCCGTACGTCGATCTCAGCGTCAAATGGGCCGGCGGCGGGATGATCTCGACCACCCTCGATCTGGCGCGGTTCGACATCGCCCTCAACACCGGCCGGCTGCTCAGACCCGAATCGCTGGAGCAGATGTACACGTCGGCGCGCCTCAACTCCGGCGCCTTCACCGGCTACGGCCTCGGCTGGATGATCAGCAACGACGGCGGCCGGCTGCGGGTGGCGCACAGCGGCGGCGCGACCGGCGGCACCACCTACCTGCTGCGCGAGCCGCGCGCGCGGGTGGCCAGCGTGCTGCTCGCCAATCTCGACAACGTGCCGCGCCTGCGCGAGCTGGCCGAGCAGCTCATCGCGCTGGCGCCGCGACCCGGTCCGACCTCCACCCGATAGTCCACCGCCGACAGCGTCCGAAAGCAGCGCCCCATGTCCGACCGCAAATACCGCCAACACGGCTACCAGGACGACGACCGCGACCGCCGGCCGCGGAGCGATGGGCCACCGGGCGGGGATCGCCGCCCCGAGCGCGAGCCGGGCGCCCCGGCCGGCACCCGGCGCATGTCGTCGGAAGGCGCGAAGAACCCCCGCATGATGGGCTACCGCCAGGTGGCCAAGTGCGCCCGCTGCGGCGCCCCGGTCGAGGCCGAGATCCTCACCCTGAGCAAGTGCGAGAAGTGCGGCACCAACCTCCACTCCTGCGTCCAGTGCGTGAACTTCGATCCGAGCGCGCGCTTCGAGTGCAGCGAGCAGATCCCGGCCCGCATCTCGCCCAAGGACGCCGCCAACACCTGCGAGCACTACACCGCGCGCACCAGCTTCGAGCGCGAGACCAGCTCCACACCGGCGCCGGCGGCGGCGACCGGCACCACGAGCGGCTCGCCCGAGTCGGCCTCGAGCGCGAAGAAGGCGTTCGACGATCTCTTCAATTTCTAGCGGCTGGCGGCTCGGGGCTAGGGACCAGGGACCGGGGAGCGCACCGTGACACTGCGCGTTCCATAGCCCGTGGCGGTTCGGCAACGTGACAGCGTGACCGTGCATCCCGAGTCCCTAGCCCTGGTCCCTAGTCCCTGTAGAATCGCCCCATGTCCCTGCTCTCCGACGCCGACCGCACGACCCTGGTTCAGCACCTCGCGCCGATCGGCAAGCAGGTCGATCTCCTGCTCTTCACCCAGACCTTCGGCGGCAGCGAAAGCGGGCTGGTCGCCAAGCAGGTGCTCGACGAGGTGGCGTCGCTGCACGACAAGATCGCGGTCGTCGAGAAGAACTTCGTCCTCGATACCGAGGACCGGGCGAAGTACAAGGTCGACAAGTCGCCGGCGATCGTCGTGCTGTCCGACGGCGCCGACACACGGATGCGGCTCTACGGCGCGCCGACCGGCTACGAGTTCGTGTCGCTGGTCGAAGCCGTGCTCCTGGCCGGCACCGGCATCCCGGAGCTCGAGCCCGAGACGGTCACGGCGCTGGCCGCGGTGACCGAGCCGCTGCACCTGCAGGTGTTCACGACCCCGACTTGACCGCACTGTCCCAGGGCGGTCGTCCTGGCACACAAGCTGGCCTTCGCCAACCCGCACGTCACCGCCGATTCGGTCGACGCGATCGAGTTCATGGACCTGTCGCGGCGCTACCGCGTGAGCGGGCGTGCCGAAGACGGTGGTCAACGACGCGATCGAGGTCATGGGCGGACTGCCCGAAGCCGACTTCGTCGAGGCCGTGCTGCAGCGCCCCGACCCGCCGCAGTCGTAGGGCGGCTCTTTAGAGCCGCCGGGTGGCGGAGCTGAAGCTCCGCCCTCCGCGAGTAGAATCGCGCGCGGAGGTCCGCATGCGCGCTGTGTCTCGTTCCGCCCTCGCCGTCGTCGTCTTGTCGCTGCCGCCGTCGCCGGCCCAGGCCCAGGCCCGCAAGGTCTACGTCTCGGTCGACCTGGAGGGCATCAGCGGCGTCAACGGCAACGACCAGACGTCGGCCGGACAGCCCGAGTACGCGCCGGGCGCGGAAGCTCATGGCCGAGGACGCCAACGCCGCGATTCGCGGCGCCTTCGCCGGCGGCGCCACCGAGGTCGTGGTCAACGACTCGCATGGCTCGCAGCGCAACCTGCTGCCCGAGGACCTCGACCCGCGCGCGCGTCTCATCAGCCACAGCTTCAAGCGCCACGGCATGATGGAGGGCCTCGACGAGACCTTCGACGCGGTCATCTTCGTCGGCTACCACGCCAAGGCCGAGGCGCCGCGCGGCCTGTTCGCGCACACCGGCTCGGGCGTGGTGCGCGACCTGCAGGTGAACGGCGTGTCGGTGGGTGAGGGCGGCATGAACGCGGCGATGGCCGCGTGGTACGGCGTGGCCGTCGCGCTGGTGACCGGCGACGACGCCGCCGTCGAAGAAGTCAAGGCCTCGGCCCCGGCGGTGCGCACCGTGGCGGTGAAGCGCGCCATCAACACCCGGGCGGTGGAGCTGCTGCCGCTGGCCGAGGCGCGGCGCCAGATCGAGGACGGGCGCCCGCCAGGCGGTGGCCGCCGCGAAGAAGCCGGCGCCGGTGCGCACCGGCCCCTACAAGGTGACGATGCGCTTCCGCGACGTCACGATTCCCGAGGTGGCGAGCGCGTTCCGGGAGATGGAACGCTCGGCGCCCGACGCGGTGTCGTTCGCGCGCGACACCATGCCCGACGCCTATCGCCTGATCCGCGTCCTCTATCGCTACATCAACACCGACTAGTCCAAGGAATACTCGACCGGCGATCGTGGCGACGCCGACGGTCGCTGAAGTTCTGCACCGGCGACGACGCGACCGCCGTCTAGCCGTTCGGCGTCGCGGCCGCGCTCCTCGGCGCGCGGGTGGGTGGAGAGGAAGCCGGGCACGCCGCTCGGATGCTCCTGCTCCATGCGGGTGAGGAAGCGCACGAAGTGGCCGCGATCGATGCCGGCGCGGTCGAGCAGCCCCAGTCCGAAGCCGTCGGCCTCGCGCTCGAAGGCACGCGAATAGCGCGCGTCGAGCAGGAACGCCGGCAAGGCCGCCGCGTAGGAGGAGAGCGACAGCACATCGCCGATCACGGCGGCGACGACCACGCCGGCCACCGACGTCTGCAACACGTGGCGCATCGTGTGCTGCTCGACCAGGTGCCCGATCTCGTGCGCGAGCACCGCGGCAATCTCGTCGTCGTGCCTGGCGGCGGCGACCAGCTCGTCGAGGAGCACGACGGTGCCGCCCGGCAGCGCAAACGCGTTCGGGCCCGACCGCCGGACTCTTGCGGAACTCGAGCACGTAGCGGCCGCCGGCCAGGCCGGCGAGGGTGTCGAAGCGGGCCGCCAGCGCCGCCCGCCGCGCCTCGGGGAGCTGCCGACGGCCCGAGGGCCAGGCGATCGAGCGTCGCCAGCGCCTGCATGCCCATCTGCCGCTCCACACTCGGGTGCATGCGCGCGGCGACGACGCGCGCCAGCGCCGGCACGCCGAAGACGATGCCGCCCCACACGCCGGCGACGACCAGTGCCGCGGCGACGAGCGCGGGTGCCCATCGAATCTCGAGCTCGTTGACCCACCGCTCCACGCGGGCCGGCGCGTCCCCGGCGACCTCGGGCAACTCGAACGGCGCCTCGACCAGGCAACTGGCGCCATCGGGCAGGTCGAGGCGGCGTGGCAGATCGCCGAGCCGCGGCTCGAGCCGGACGCGGCCGACCGGGACGGCGAGGTCGACGGCGTCGCCGCGCAGGTGCACGACACCGGCCTCGACGCTGACCCGCACGCGTGCGCTCGCGCTGCGACGTCGCGGCCGTCCGTGAGTAAGACGCTTGCCGCGAGGCCCGCAGGCGTCGACAGGTCGGTCTGGCGGAGCCGCGCTGCTCATAGCCCGAAGTCGAGATCCATCGCCTCACTCAGCTCCGAGCCGGTCGCGGACTCGTCGCCCCCGGACGCATCCGCCGCCGCGAGCAGTGGGCCGGCCGGCAGCACCGTCAGCGACTCGGCGCGGTAGCGGGCGAGCCGCACCCGGGCCCACGGCACGGCGAGGCCGAGCGTGACCGCGATGGTCACGATATTGACGATGTAGATCGCCAGCATCCGGGGGATCCGCAGCCGGCTCTCGAAGCGGTGCTCGTCGATCGTCGTGTGGTTCCACGCCAGGTTCTCGAAGGCCGTGCGCACCGACACGTACAGCACGCCCACCCCCAAGTACGCGAACAGAGCGGCCACCGCGACGCCCGTCGTCAGGGTCGGATCCTGGCTGTCACTCCCGCCGGCGACCGCCGCACCGGCCGCGCTCAGCAGCGCCAGCCCCAGCCACCCCAGCCCGACCAGCGCCGCCAGGCCGTAGATCTGGTACACCGGCCAGGTCGGCAGCGCCAGCCTGAACGGTGAGCGCCCGAGCCGGCTGTTGTCGACGAAGAACTCGCGCTGCCGGGCGACGATGAAGGGATAGATCAGCCCGAGCGTGAGCGGCACGAACAGCGGGAACAGCAGGTAGACGCGGAAGGCGTCGCTCTCCATCCCGTCGAAGCCGAAGCGGATGCCGCGATACGACGAGTTGGCGGCGCGGAAGCGGAACGCGCGCACCAGCACGATCGGCATCAGCACGAGCAACGGGAGATACAGGATGCTGGCGAGAATCGGGGCGACGTTGCTGACCACGGCGAGCAGCAGCACGACGCCGTAGGCGACCAGCCGGCCCTTGAGGATGGCAATCGGCGAGGCGTGATACCCGAAAGAGCCGCCGTCGACCGCCGTGTGTCCGTAGAAGTAGCGCAAGCGCCGCACCTTGGCCCATGCGGAGTAGATGCCCAGCGTGACCAGGCTGAGCAGCAGGTTCACGATCCAGATGCGGAAGTACGCGCTGCCGCTGCCGGTGAAGCGGAACGGCCGGGGGGAGAGATCGACGGGGGCCGGCGGGACGTCCGGCGGCGCATCGAGCACGGGGGGCGGCGCATCGTCGGGCGGCGGATCCGCGAGCGAGGCTGGCGGCTCGCCCGGCAGGTCGGTCATGCCCGGTAGTCTACCCGCGGGCCGACACGGACCTTCACGGCAGGCGGCGCAGGGTCGAGCGGCCGAACTCGCGCCATTCGCCGTTCTTGCCGAGGACCCGGTCGGTCACCTCCAGGCGATCGGACCCGACCCGCCGATACGTCGTCTCGCCGAGTTCCGTTTCCGGCGTGCCCCACGTCGCCACGAGGGCGTCGCCGTCGATCGCGGCGCGAATCGGCCGCACCATGCCGCTGGAGTCGAACCACGTCGCCCGGCCGACGGCGGCGCGCTGGTAATAGGCGTGGCCCTCGAAACGCTGAACCTTGGGCGCCGCGCCGATATGGCTCAGCCAGGTCAGCCGAGCAAAGCGGCCGTCGAGCACCGGTGTCCAGTCGAGCTCGGCCCGGGCCGGCTGGCCGAGGATCGTGCCGGTGCCTTCCCAGCGGCCGGTCATGAAGTCGATGACCGGATCGGGAGGCGCGGGCATGGCCGGCTGAGCGGCGGCCGGGGCGGTCGTCCATGCCAGCAGCACGAAGGCGACGAGGCGCAGCATGCGGATTCTCCTGTGGCGATGACGTGCGGGCGGCACGCGCCTCGACACCCGGTCAGGGACGGACCGGACGCCACGCGCCGCCGGCGAGCTCGAAGCGGGTGTCCTCGAGGGGCTCGAGGCCGTCCGGCAACGGATAGGTGGGGTCACCCGGCAGCATCAGTCGCGTCACGCCGCCCTCACGCGAGAAGCCAGGCTCGATGCGGACGATCGGCGTCTGGGAGGCCCAGCGCCACGCCTCGTCCACCGACGCGAATCGCGTTAGGCGCTTCAGCGTCGTCCACGTCGGCGGCGGCAGCAGGATCTCGCCCCGGGCGCCACGCGCCACCGCCTCGGCCGGACGGAGCCACTCGAGGGCCGTCGTCTCGCCCTGGTCGTGGCTGCCGTCCTGCCCGCGCGGCACGCGGGCCATCAGAAAGCGGGTGTCGTACCGCCGGATTTCGACCGGCGGCGTGACCCAGTGTGCGAAGGGCATCACCGCGTCGAGCGCCAGCCGGAGGCCGTGCGTGGCGGCGAGACGGGCGAGCGGCTCCCCCTTCGCCTGGGCGGCCCTCAGTGCGGCCACGGTGGCGCCATCCACCGGGACGCCGTCGCGCGTCGCCAGCAGCACGCCGGCCTCTTCGAGCAACTCGCGAATCGCCGCCATCCGGTACCGGACCTCGCCGTCGCGCCCCAGGTCCGCGCAGCGGGTGACGGCCTCGAGACCGTTGACGACGGCGGGGTCGGACACGGCGTCGGCGTCGTCGACGCGCCCCCCGGGGAACACGTAGGCGCCCCCCATGAACGCCACGGCGTCGTTGCGGCGCACCATCAGCACCTCGAACGCCTCGGCATCGACGGCGCCGGGCCGCAGCACGATCACGGTGGCCGCCGGGCGAACCGGCAGGGGACTGACGTCACTCATGGCCTGGTCACGATTCTGGCACCCGCCGAGCCCGGGTGCCTGGCACCCTGGTGCCAGGCACCGGACGGGTCGACGTTCGATTTTGTCGGGTGCGATCGAGCACGGCGACGGCCTCGACATGGAGCGTGTGCGGGAACATGTCGACCGGCTGCACGCGCACGGCCCGGTAGCCGTGCGCCAGAATCGCCGGCAGCTCCGCGGCCAGCGCCTCGGGGTTGCACGACACGTAGATCGCCCGCGGGGGCGCGATCCGGCCGAACACCGCGTCGAGCACCCGCGGCGGACACCCCTGCCGCGGCGGGTCGAGCACCACCACGTCGGCGCCACGCCGTTCGAGCGACGGCAGGGCATCCTCGACCCGGGCGCCCAGCCATCGCACCGCGTCGGCGTCGAGACGATTCACGGCGAGGTTGCGAGCCGCGTCGTGCACGGCCTGGCGGTTCTCCTCGACGGCCGTCACCTCGTGGCCACGCAGCGCCAGCGGCAGGGCGAACAGCCCGCTGCCGGCATAGAGGTCCAGGACACGGCGGCGATCGCGACCGGCCGCCTCCAGCACGATGTCGACCAACGCCGCGGCGGCCAGCGGGTTGGTCTGGAAGAACGCGGTCGGCGAGACGAGAAACGTCGGTCCGATACGACGCTCGCGCACGTGGGCGTGGCCGTCGAGGCGGATCGTGGTGCGGCCCACCATGTACGGCGACGGCTGATCGTGGAGGTTGAGGAACAGGCCGTCGGGTCGATCGGGAGAGGCCAGGAGCGCCCGGACCGGCCGGCGCAGCGACGGATCGTTGCGGGTGACGACGAGCAGCGCCACGGCGTCGCGCTCGTCGGCGCTGGTCCGCACGATGACGTGCCGCAGCACGCCGTCGAGACGGGGACCGGCGGCCGTGACCCGGGCCCGCGCCAGCTCGTCGTGCAGGCGGAAGGCGATCCGGTTGGCCCGGTCGCCGTGGACCGGACACTCGGTGACGGCGACGATCGCCCGGCCACCGGCCGCGAAGTGCCCGATGGTGAGCCCGCGCGGCCCGCTGCCGAAGACGAACGCCGCCTTGTGGCGGAAGCCCCACGGCATGCCGTCGTCGCCGACCGGCATCGGCACGACCGGCGCCACGTCGGGCAGCCCGCTCGGCACCGCCGCGGCGAGCAGCGCGGCCAGCGACGCCCGCTTGCGTTCGAGCTGCACCGGGTAGGCCACGTCCTGCCACTGGCAGCCGCCGCACGCGCCGAAGTGGGCGCAGCGCGCCAGCGTCACTTCACGCCGAGCAGCTCGACTTCGAAGACCAGCGCGGCATTGGGCGGGATGTCGCCGCCGGCACCGCGCGCGCCGTAGCCCATCGCCGACGGGATGGTCAGGATCCGCGTGCCGCCGACCTTCATGCCTTTCACCCCTTCGTCCCAGCCGGCGATGACGTCGCGCTGGCCGAGCTGGAACTCGAACGGCTGCCCGCGATCCTTCGAGCTGTCGAACTTCCGACCGCGCTTGTCGCCGGCCGCCGGGTCGTAGAGCCAGCCGGTGTAGTGCACCGACACCATCATGCCGGGTCGCGCCTCGGCGCCGGTGCCGGCGACGCGATCGTCGATGGCCAGGGCGGCGACGTCGGCCACGGCCCCGGGCCGCGCCGGCGCCGCGGCGGTCGACGACGAGGTGTTGGCGTCGCCGCAGGCGGCGAGCCACAACGTGGGCAACAGGGCGAGCAGTCGCGTGGTCGGCATCATGGCTCCGGGTGAGATGCAGCGATGATCCGCCGGGGCGGCCCGGGCGGTCAATGTGCGGTCGCCCGCCCCCACTGGAGCGTGTCGATCTCCAGTGCCGGAAACCACCGGGCCTTACCGGCTGGTGCTCGGCACGGCGCGCTCGTCGACCGCCGCCTGGAACAGTCCCCGACGGCCGAAGCCGAACACCCCGGCGACCAGGCTGGCCGGGAACACCTCGATCCCGGTGTTGAAGGCGGTCACGGCCGCGTTGAACGTGCGCCGCGCCGCTGCGATCTGCGCCTCGACCTCGTTGAGCGAGCGCTGGAGCATCGACACGGTCTCGCGGGCCTTGAGATCCGGGTGGGCCTCGGCTCGCACCATCAGGCCGCGAAGCAGCACCGCCATCCGCTGGTCGAGCTTGAGGCGCTCGTCTTTGCCCGTGGACGCCGCGCTGGACTTCTCGCACAGTGCCGTCAACTCGTCGAGCGTGCCGCGCTCGTGCGACATGTACTCGCGCATCGCCTCGACGACCTTGGGGATGAGGTCGCAGCGTTGCTTGAGCTGCACGTCGATGGAGGCGAAGGCGTTCTCGACGCCATTGCGCATCCGCACCAGCCGGTTGTAGAGCGAGATCACGAACAGCGCGACGACCGACGGCGACGATGAGACCCACGTACATGGACGGCCCCTCCGGGTTGGGTGCGCCGCATTGTAGTGCCGGCGCTCACGGCGTCGCCGCCGCTTGACATGGCACGCGCCGGCCCGCAGCATGCGGCGATGCGGTTCTTCTCGCGCCTGCTCATGGTCGCGTTCGTGGCTGCCGCCATATCGCTGGCGGCGCAAGCGCCGCCGGTGCCCACCCTGGTGTTGTTCCACGGGCGAATCCACACCCTGGACGCGGCGAACACGACCGTCGAGGCCCTGGCCATCGCTGGCGATCGCATCGTCGCGACCGGCACGTCCGCGGCCATGCGCGCGCTGGCCGGTCCCGACACCCGGCTCATCGATCTCGGTGGGCGCGCGGCGATTCCCGGCCTGATGGACAACCACCTGCACGGCGCCGGAGGCGGTCCCGGCGTCGACCTGTCGCGGGCGCGATCGCTCGCCGACGTCGCGACGGCAGTGGCGGCGCGGGTCAAGGCGGTCAAGCCCGGCGAGGTGATCGTCTCCAACAGCGACTGGCACGAAGGGCAGCTGCGCGAGCGGCGCCTGCCGCTGCGCGACGACCTCGACGCGGTCGCGCCGCTCAACCCCGTCGTCCTGGTGCGCGGCGGCCACGAATACGTGGTGAACACGGCGGCGCTGCGCCGCTGGGAGATTGACGAGCGCACGGCCGAGCCGGCCGGAGGGCGAATCACGAAGTATCCCGACGGGCGGCTGAACGGCGAACTCGTGGACACCGCCAAGGGGCTGGTCCGGCTGCCGGCCGCGCCCGACCCGGTCGCGCGAGGAGCTGATTGCCGCCCGCCAGGCCGAATACGCCAAGCTCCACGCCGCCGGACTCACGACGGTGCGGCACCCGGGCATCTCGGTGGACGACTACCGGCTGCTCCAGGAGATGCAGCGGCGCGGCGCCCTGACGATGCGTGTCAACGCGCTGCTGCGACCCGCTGGCGCCCCGGCCGCGGTGCTCGCGGCCCTCGACGGCTCCGGACTGCACGACGGCGACGGCGATGCGTGGCTGCGCGTCGGCGGCGTGAAGCTGGCCGTCGACGGCGGCTTCGAGGGCGGGTTGATGCGCGAGCCGTACGAGGAGCCGTGGGGCGAGCGCGGCGCCTTCAAGGGCCTGCAGATCATGACGCGACCGGCCTTCGAGCAGGTGGTCGCCGGCTTGAACGACCGCGGCTGGCGCGTCGCCACCCACGCCGTGGGCGACGCGGCGATCGACCTGGTGCTCGACACCTACGAGAAGGCGCATGCGGCGAAGTCGATCAGCGGGCGCCGCTGGTCGATCGAGCACGCCTTCATCGGCCGCCCCGATCACCTGCCACGCATCAAGGCCCTGGGCGTGGCGCTCGCCGTCCAGGATCACCTGTACCTGGCCGGCCCCAGCCTGGTCGCGTATTGGGGCCCGTCGCGCGCGGCGCTGACCACGCCGGTGCGCACCTACCTCGATGCCGGCCTCCCGGTGTCGTCGGGAACCGACGCGCCGGTCGTGCCCTATCCGCCGCTGTGGACGCTCTACCACTTCGTCACCCGCGACACGCTCTCGGGCGGCGTGCTCGGCGCCGATCAGCGCATCTCGCGGCTCGAAGCCCTGCGCATGGCGACGACCGGCAACGCCTGGCTGATGATGGAGGAGCGCGACAAGGGCTCGCTCGAGTCGGGCAAGCTCGCCGACATCGTCGTGCTGTCGGACGATCCGCTGACCTGCCCGGAGCCGCGCTTGCGCGATGCCGAGGTGCTGATGACCATCGTCGGCGGCCGCGTCGTCCACGATCGGCTGAAGTAACCTGCGGGCGGCATGATCGCGATCACTCCGGCAATCGCCATCGACGAGCGCGAAATCGACGAGCGCTTCGTCCGTGCCTCGGGACCCGGCGGGCAGAACGTCAACAAGGTATCGACGGCCGTCGAGCTGCGCTTCGACGTGGCCCGCTCGTCGCTGCCCGACGAGGTCAAGTCGCGCCTGGCGGCATTGGCCGGGAGCCGAATGACCAGCGACGGCGTGCTGGTGATCGACAGCCGCGAGCATCGTACGCAGGCGATGAACCGCGACGCCGCCCGCGCCCGGCTGGTCGGGCTGGTGCAACAGGCCGCGATCCGCCCGCGCACCCGGCGCCCGACCCGCCCCGGTCGAGCCGCCAAGGAGCGGCGGCTCACGGACAAGAAGCGGCGATCAGGAGTGAAGAGCGGCCGCGGACGTGGCGGCGAGGACTGACGAGCGCGGGGTCGACGGCGCCCTACGACGCGCCCGACCGAGGCACATCTCGCCCACGCGAGCGGTGAACGCTCGCCGTCATCGGCCGTCCAGGGACTCCTGGCGCAGACGCCGATGAAACCGACGGCTCCTGGCACGCCGGCGCGATCCAACGTGGCAGGGCATCATCCGCACCAGCGACGGCCGGACGTTCGTCACCGACGGCGGTCTGGCCATCGACGCGGCGCTGGCCAAACCGCCAAGCTTCCTGACCGGGAACTTGCCGCGAGGTTGCTGGAGCAGTTCTCAACCGCGTCCCACAAGGACCGAGGCGGTGTCGCGTTGAGCGCGACCTACATCGACTACCTGCGCCGTACCGTGCCAGCCGGCTCAGTGCGGCTGCGAATGAGCGGGCCAGGCCAACCCATCGTCGTCCTCGTTGCCGGGAAGGCCGTTGGTGTGCTCATGCCCGTCAAGCAATGAGGCTGCTCCGCGGGAAAGGGATTCGCCGCGAGCCGAGCGAAGCGAAGGCGCGATGCTGACGGGGACTCCTGAGCGCGAGTTACCCCGGTGTGCGTGAGCGAATGCCGCGAGCCGAGCGAAGCGAAGGCGAGCCACGTCAGGGATTCGTGGCAAGTCGCGACGCCAGTCGGCGTCGCGCGATCCCTGAAGACCTCTCCCGCCAGCCAACTCCGCAGCGCGGAGTTGGCGGAGGGAGAGGGATTCGAACCCCCGATACCCTTTCAGGTACAGCGGTTTTCAAGACCGCCGCCATCAACCACTCGGCCATCCCTCCGCGTATTCTTAAGGATAACAGAGCGCACGACGGGAGCAGACTCGGTCAAGGCCTTACGGATGGAGCCACCGGGGCGAGACGTCAAAGGCGAGGTGAGACCTCGCGGATCCGGGTCGCGACCCTGCCACCCAGTATGGATTTGAGAGCAGCCGCGCCGGTCGTGTCGACGGGCACGGCCACGAGCCGGCGGCCGGCGGCAACAGTTCGAAACCGCTGCGGCGCTGCGCGTCGGCAACCTCGCCGCCGATCTCCGCACGAAGCACGACGCCAGGAGCACCAGCTACTGCCGCGCCGGTAACAAGAGCAATGGCTCGCCTCTAGAGTGAGTTGCCGGGCTCGACGGCCTCGCGCTCGATAACGCGCCCCGAGCTGTCTCGGCCGGTTCCGTGATCGGATCAGGCAATTTCACTCGTGGGATCGCGGGCTTGCCCGCTAAGATCGCCTCTCGTCCCTGGCAGTGACCCACGTCGCCACCGTCACTCCCAATCGGAGGGGCCATGACACCGATGCGCGTGTTCGGGTGTGGTACCGTTGACCATCGCGGCGTCGACCAGCCTCTGGGCGGCCGAGCAGACGCCGTTCGTCGTCGGCACGGCCAGGCGGCACCGGGCCAGACCGCGGCTGGCGCCATCGAGGTGGCCGCGGGCAGCGACGCCGCGCTGTCGATTCCGGTCGTCGTCGTCAACGGCGCCAGACCGGGACCGGTGCTGGCACTGCTGGCCGGCGCGCACGGGACCGAGTACGCGTCGATCATCGCGCTCGAGCAGCTGGCCGCCACCATCGACGCGTCCACGGTCTCGGGCACCGTGATCGTGGTGCCGCTGCTCAACGTGCCGTCGTTCCAGCGGATCGTGCCGCACCTCAATCCGGTCGACGGCAAGAACATGAACCGCATGTACCCGGGGCGGCCAGACGGCACCCAGACCGAACGGGCCTCGTACGCCATCACCAGGCAGGTCGTGGAGAAGAGCGATCACCTCATCGACTTCCACGGCGGCGACATCGACGAGAACCTGCGGCCGTACTCCTACTGGCAGAAGACCGGCCGCGCCGCGCAGGATGCCGCGTCGCTGGCGATGGTGCTCGCCTTCGGCCTCGACCACATCATCATCACCACCGGACGGCCGACCGACCCGGCCGACTCACGCTACCTCGAGAACACCGCGACAACCCGCGGCAAGCCGTCGATCACCGTCGAGGCCGGCCGCGCCGGCACGGTCGAGCCGCACGACGTGGCGGCGCTCGTGACCGGCACGCTCAGCGTGATGCGGCATCTGAAGATGCTGCCGGGCGCGCCGACGCCGGTGGCAGCACCCGGTCTGGATCGATCGTCTTGCCGACGTCGCCAGCGAACATTCGGGCATCTTCTATCCACACGTCGAGCGCGGCAGCTTATGTGGCGGCGGGTACTACGATTGGCCGGGTGACCGATTACGTCGGCCGGCCGCTCGTCGAGGTGCGCGCTACTGCCGCGGGCGTCGTGCTCTACGTTCGCGCCGTGCCGACCGTCAACAAGGGCGACGCGATTGCCAGTGTCGGCGTCGTCGGCAGGGCGCCGGACGGCGCCGATGGGGCCGGGAAGTGACAGGCGCAGCTCGCTGATTAGGGGTGGAGGCGTCCGAATGACGACCAGACGAGCGTTGTGCCTCACGCTGTGGGTCGGCGGTCTGCTCGGCCTCAGCGGCTGTGCCTCGACCATCGCCGGCCAGCGAATGGAGGCGCCGCCGCGGGCCCTCGAGCAGGGTGGACATGGCACTGAGCGACAACCAGATTCGCCTGCGGATGCGCTCGCTGCTCGACCCGATGAGCGGCGAGATCGAGCGGGCGGCCGACCAGATCATCGCCGGCACGTCCGACCCGGCGGTGAAGCGGGCCGCGATCGAGCTCAAGATCGAGGCTGTCCCGGCCCTGCGCGAGGCCTTGTTCGAGCCCGATCCGATCAACGCGGTGGTCGACACCTGGGTGCTGCTCAAACAGCTGACCGGCTACTTCGAGACCGGGCCCGGGCGGACCGCCCTTGGCGAATCGGCGTCGATCGCCCTGCAGACCGTGCGCCGCATGGAGCGCGATTTCGCCGCGATGACCGGCACGTTGACGGTATCGGGCGACGTCTCGGCGCTGCAGGCCTACGTCAATCAGTGGGCCTTGGACCACCCGATTCGATACGCCATCAGGGACCGCGAGACGTCAATCAGCCGGGCATTGGAACGAAACGTCGGCGCGTCGTTCAGCGCCGCAGAAGCCATCGCTGATTTCGCCGCCACCGCGGACGACTTGAGCCGTCGGCTGGAGGTGTACAGCGATCACCTGTTCCGCCAGGCGCGGTGGGAGGCCCAGTTGATCGCGATGGACCTGGCGGCCACGCTCGGCGTCAACGGCGTGCTGCCGCTCGCCGAGCGCGTCACGGTGTCGTCAGAGCAGGTCGCCGCCGGCGTGGCGCGGCTCGCGCGGCACTGGAACGGGTTGGGGTGGTCATGGAGGACGCCCCGCGTCTCATCGCTGCGCGAACGAGAGGCCGCGTTGAGTGGCGCCCACGTCGAGCTGGGACGCACCCTGAGCTTTCTTGCAGGAGGAGCGCATCACGGCACTGCGGGCGGTCAGCGACGAGCGTATCGCTGCCCTCGAACACCTCTCCGGTGAGCGCGCAACGGTGATCAAGGAACTGCAGGCGCTGGTCGCCGCCGAGCACGCGGCGATCACCCGGGAGGCCGAGACCGTGGCCGTTCAAGTCGTCGATCACTTGATGTGGCGGGTCGCCCAGCTGGTGGCCGCAGTCTTCGCGGTGTTGACCGTCGCGGCCGTGGTCCTGGCGATCGCCATCGGAAGGGTCCGGTCGAGCCAGGCGCAGACCGCACGGTGATCGCAGCGCGGTGCCGACCGTGAATCGCGGCGATCGGCCTTCGACGACCTATCGGGGCGCGATCACGTCGCGGCCGCCCATGAACGGGCGTAGCGCCGCCGGGATCACCACCGATCCGTCGCGCTGCTGGTAGTTCTCGAGCACCGCGATCAGCGTCCGACCGACGGCCAGCCCCGAGCCGTTCAGGGTGTGCACGAACTCGGCCTTGCCGGTGCCCTGCGGCCGGAACTTGATGTTGGCCCGGCGGGCCTGGAACGCCTCGCAGTTCGAGCACGAGGAGATCTCGCGGTAGGTCTTCTGGCTCGGCAGCCAGACCTCGATGTCGTAGGTCTTCGCGGATTGGAAGCCCATGTCGCCGGTGCACAGGCAGACCGTGCGGTAGGGCAGCTCCAGCCGCTTCAGCACTTCCTCGGCGTTGGCGGTGAGCGCTTCGAGCTCGTCGTAGCTCTGCTCGGGCGTGGTGAACTTCACGAGCTCGACCTTGTCGAACTGGTGCTGGCGGATGAGGCCGCGCACGTCGGCGCCGTACGAGCCGGCTTCGCTCCGGAAGCACGGCGTGTAGGCCGTGTACCGGATCGGCAGCAGACGGCCGTCGAGGATCTCGCCGCGGTAGAGGTTGGTGAGCGGCACTTCGGCCGTCGGGATCAGGTACAGGTCCCAGTCGCCGCCGATCTTGAAGAGGTCCTGCTCGAACTTCGGCAGCTGGCCGGTGCCGAACAGGGTCGCGCTGTTGACCAGGAACGGCGGCTCGACCTCGGTGTAGCCGTGCTCGTCCGAGTGGAGCTGCAGCATGAAATTGATGAGGGCGCGCTCGAGTTGCGCGCCGGCCCCCATCAACACCGCGAAACGGGCCCGCGCGATCTTGGTCGCGCGCTCGAAGTCGATGATGCCGAGCTGCGGTCCCAGGTCCCAGTGCGCCAGCGGCTCGAAGTCGAACGCCCGTGGCTCGCCCCACGGTCCGCACCACGACGTTGTCGGCGGCGCTCTTGCCGACCGGCACCGAGGCGTGCGGGACGTTGGGCAGTCCCGTCATCAGACGGTTGCGCTGGCTCTCGATGCCCTCGAGCTCGATCTCCATCTGCTTGATGCGCTGGCTGCGCATCTTGTTGGCCTCGAAGATCGGCTTGGCGTCGAGGCCCTGGCGCTTGGCCCTGGCCACTTCATCCGAGGCGGTGTTCTGCTCGCGCTTGAGTCCCTCGAGCTGCGGAATCACTCGCCGCCGGTGCGCTTCGAAGCCGGCGAGCTGCTCGAGCTCGGTCGAGAGATCGACGCCGCGGTTGGCGTAGCCCGCCCGCACCGTCTCGAGATTGTCGCGAACGAAAGCGGGATCCAGCATGTCAGTCGGCGCTCAGCTAGTATCCTATTACGGATGTCTTCGACGATCCGTAAGGCCGTCTTCCCCGCCGCCGGCCTCGGCACGCGTTTCCTGCCCGCCACCAAGGCGATGCCGAAGGAGATGCTCACCCTGATCGATCGGCCGATCATCCAGTACGGCGTCGAGGAGGCGGTGGCGTCGGGGATCACCGACATCGTGCTGGTGACCGGCCGCGGCAAGAACGCGATCGAGGACCACTTCGACGTCTCGACCGAGCTCGAAGCGTTCCTGGCCAGCAAGGGCAAGCACGACCTGCTCGAGGCCGTGAAGCAGGTCTCCAACCTGATCAACCTGTCGTACGTCCGGCAAGGCGAGCCGCTGGGTCTTGGCCATGCCGTGCTGGTCACCAAGAACCTGGTCGGCGATGAGCCGTTCGCCGTCGTGCTCGGCGACGACATCTTCGACGCGACGCCGCCGGCGCTGCAGCAGATGCTGGCGGTGTTCGACAAGGTGCAGAGTCCGGTCATCGCGGTCGAGCGCGTCCCGCTGGACGAGGTCTCGAGCTACGGCATCCTCGCGGTGGAGCCGGCACCCGAGGTCGGCTTGGGCGTGCACCGGATCCTGGACATGGTCGAGAAGCCGCCGCGGGCCGAAGCGCCGTCGAACCTGGCGATCATCGGCCGCTACCTGCTGACGCCCGACATCTTCCCGGCGCTCGAAGCCACGGCGTCGGATCGCACCGGCGAGATTCAGCTCACCAACGGACTGAAGCGACTGCTCGCCACCCGCAAGCTCTACGCCCTCGAAGTCGACGGCGTGCGCCACGACGCCGGCAACAAGCTGGGCTTCCTGAAAGCGATGGTCTACTTCGCGCTGCGGCGGCCCGACCTGGCCGAGCCGTTCCGCAAGTACCTCGCCGAGCAGGGTTTCTCGAAATAGCCGGCTAATCGGATTTGGTGGGCGGGGGGGCGGCGGGCTTGCTGTCGCTGGTCTTGGCGCCGCTCGACTCGCCGCTCGACCCGCTGGACGGGCCGGTGTCGCTCTTGCCGGTCTTCTCGCCCTTGCCGGCCTTGTCGGCCTTGTCGCCTTGTCGCCCTTCTCGGCCTTGTCGGCCTTGTCGGCCTTGTCGCCTTCTCGTCGGCCCCCCTGTCCGCCTTCTCGGCCTTCTCGCCGGCGCTGGCCTTGCCGTCATTGGACGGCGCCATGTCGCTCTTGCCGCCGCGCCCGTAGTCGGTCAGGTAAAAGCCGCTGCCCTTGAACTGGATGGCCGGCGACGACACCAGCTTCTCCACCGCACCGCCGCATTTCGGGCACACGGGGGCCGCGTCCGAGAATTTCTGAATCACCTCGAAGCGGTGGCCGCACGACTCGCACTGGTACTCGTAGAGCGGCATTACTCCAGCACCTCGTCGGCGTGCGCCTTGAGCATCAGCCGGCGCAGCGCCCAGAAAGGCGCCGACCCCTGGGCCAGGAGCGCGTCGTGGAAGGCGCGCAGCGACGGCTTGCCGCCCTGCTGCTCCTGCCAGTCGGCGCGCAGCTTGAGCAGCATCAGCTTGCCGGCGGAGTAGACGACGTAGCCCGGATCGAACGTGCCGCGCTCGGCCTCGCGGCGCGCGTGCGATTCCTCCAGGTAGGCCTCGTTCTGGAAGAAACGGACGCCCTGTTCGACCGACCAGTCGTCGGCGTGGAGCTTGATGCCGACGATGAACCGGGCCAGCCGCACCAGCGCCTCGGCCAACTGGCCGAGCTGCACCTGCGGATCGCGACGGCCGAAGCCCGCCTCGATCATCATCTGCTCGCCGTAGTGGGCCCAGCCTTCCATGTAGGACATCGGCGCCAGCAACGTCGACCGCCGCACCTTCGACTCGACCTTGCGCAGGTGCTGGAAGTGGAGGAAGTGACCGGGGAACACCTCGTGCATCGAGATGCTCCACAGCGTCGGGAAATTCAGGTCGCGCAGGTGTTCGATCTGACGTTCCTCGGGCCACGAGCGCAGCACGTCGGTCAGGTAGTAGGTGGCCGCGGCCTGGCGGGTCTCGAACGGGCCGGGCATCCACAGGCTCGCCGCCGACCAGCGGAGGAAGCCCGGGCTCGGCGCCACCTGCACGTCTTCACCGTCCGGGACATCGACGACGCCGCTACGGGCCAGGAAGGTCTTGAGCTCGCTCACCTGTTCGCGCGCGGTGGCGATCAGCGTGCCGGGGGCGGGTGGGCGCTCTTCGCCGTTCGCCACGCTTCCACCGGGTCGCCGCTGTCGAGCCGACCGGCCAGCGTGCGGAACGCCTCCTGGGTCTTGGCCAGTTCCCGCTCGGCGATGAGCAGCAACCGCTCACACGAATAGGACAGCCCCTCGTCGAGTTCGAGCTTGCGCTCGAAGCGCTCGCGCCCGAGCCGGAACGAGGCCTTGGCCTTGGGACGCACCTCGGTCTCGAGCCACTGGGCATACGTCGAGAGCGCCTGCGTGGCCTCGGCCGACGCGTCGGCGAGGTCGGCGAGAAGGTGCATGTCGTCGATGCCGGCGAACGCCCGGGGCAGGTCGGCGTCGATGAACGTGACCACGCCGTTGAAGGTGTCGATGCCGGTCTTGACGAAGATCGCCGGTGGATCCTTGACGTTGTCGCGCGCCGCCTGGACGAGCCGCGGAACCTGGCGAAGCTTGGAGAGCACGCGGCGGGCTCGATCGGTCTCCGAGGCGAACGCGAAGAGGGCCTGGGGCGCCAGGCTGGCCGCGAGAATCTGGCCGTAGTAGTGCGGGTCGCGTTCCCACGACCTGATGCCCTCGACCTCGAACTGCCGCGATTCGATGTTGGCGCGGACAATCCGATGCTCGACCTGGTCGATCGACCCGAGCCCCTCGGTGGGGATGGCCTGCAGGCGGCGGCCGAAGCCGGCCAGGGCCCCGGCATGGGAGTCGATCGCCGTGCGGCTCAGGTCATCGAGGAGGTCGTCGTGGACGTGGTTGCCATCCAACGTCGCGCTGGTCGGATGCGCTTCGTAGAGATAGGCGAGGTAATCGTCGATGAAATGCTGGAAAGGCTCGGCCACGTCGATCCGTTGCTCGGTCCGGGGCGTCGGGGATCGAGCATCTCACAATGGTACAATAAAAAGCCGTCACGATGGCCGGCACGCTGTTCGTCGTCGCCACGCCAATCGGCAACCTCGAGGATCTCACCTTTCGGGCGGCTCGTATCCTGCGGGAAGTGCCGCTCGTCGCCGCTGAGGACACACGCCGCAGTGGTCACCTGCTCCGCCACCTCGGGAGCACGGCGTCGCTGTTGAGCCTGCACGAGCACAACGAGGAGGCGCGGACGGCGACGGTCCTGCAGCGGCTCGGGCAGGGCGACTCGGTGGCCCTGGTCAGCGACGCGGGCACGCCGGCCATCTCCGACCCCGGCGCGAAGCTCGTGGCCGCGACGGCCGCGGCCGGATTTCGGGTCGAGCCCATTCCTGGGGCGAGCGCGGTGATGGCAGCGTTGTCAGCCTCGGGGCTGGACAGCGAGTGGTTCTCGTTCGCCGGGTTTCCACCCGCTAGGGGAAAAGCCAGAAAACAATGGTTTACCGATGTCGCGTCCCGCGCTGTCCACGGCCCGGTCGTCGCCTTCGAGGCACCACACAGAATCCTTCAAACGCTTCAAGAATTAGATGTTCTGGTGAATGACAGAATAATCGTATTCCGAGAGCTCACAAAGCTGCACGAGTCCCGATACTCGGGGCGGCCAGCGGAGATTATCGGCCTAGTCGACCCAGTCGCCGGCGAATTCACCCTGGTGATTCCCCGGCTGGCCGAGGCGTCGGGGTCGAGCACTCGACCGACGGACGACGAGATTCGCGTCATGTTTGGTCAAATAACAGATTTGCCGGCCCGCGCAGCGGCCAGGGCCGTCGCGACGGCGACCGGCCTCTCGGCGAACGAGGTCTACGACATCGTCCAGCGGGGGCGGACCTGACGTGCGGTACCGTCAGAACCGAAACACGGTGGCAGAACGCGCAGCGCAGTGGAGGAAACGACCGTGACCGACGACCTGCACGTCGTGGTGCTGGCGGCCGGCAAGGGGACGCGGATGCGGTCGGCACTGCCGAAGGTGCTGCATCGGGCCGCGGGAGTGCCGGTCATCGAGTGGGTAATCCGCGCCGCCAGGTCGATGCGACCGCACTCGATCACCATCGTGCTCGGTCACGGATCCGACGAGGTCCGGGAGTGGTTCGCCGACGCCGACGACATTCGCTTCGTTATCCAGGAACCACAGCTCGGGACCGGGCACGCGTTGCTGCAGGCCGAGCGGGTCCTGACGGGTCGGCAGGGCACGGTGCTGTTGCTGTCGGGGGACGCGCCCTTGATCACCAAGGCCAGCCTCGAGCAGCTCGTCGCCGTGCGCCGCGAACTCGGCGCATCGCTGGTGGTGGCCACGGCCGATCTGGCCGATCCGTCGAGCTATGGCCGGGTGGTGCGCTCGGACGGCACGCTGCAGCGGATCGTCGAGGATCGCGACGCCACGCCGGACGAGCGCGCCATCACCGAAATCAACAGTGGCATTTACGCGTTCGCCCTCACCTCGCTCTTCGAGGCCCTGCACGGTCTGGGCGCCAGCAATGCGCAGGGCGAGTACTACCTGCCTGAACTCGTCGACGTGTATCGCAAGGCCGGTAGGGTCGTCCTGGCCGAGCGGCTCGGCGACCCGGATGAGATCCGGGGCATCAACACCCGCGCCGAACTGGCTGTCGCAGCCCGGCTGCTCCAGGATCGAATCAACGCCGCCCTCATGGCGGCCGGTGTGACCCTGATCGATCCGGCCACCGCCTACATCGGACCTGACGTGACGATCGGACCGGACACGATCGTTCACCCCTTTGTCTTTCTCGAGGGCCGAACCGCTATCGGCGGGCAGTGCGAGCTCCACGCCGGAACCCGAGTCATGGCGTCCACCCTCGGGGCCCGAGTTACGGTGTTCAACCACACGGTGATCGCGGATTCGAAGATTGGCGACGATGCGCATGTTGGGCCGTTTGCCAGAATTCGTCCACATACAACACTTGGAGCACGATCGCACATCGGAAACTTCGTCGAAGTGAAGAAATCCACAGTTGGGGACGGCACCAAAATTGGTCATCTGTCCTATATTGGCGATTCTTCCGTTGGGTCCGGCGTGAACATCGGCGCCGGCACCATCACCTGCAACTTCGACGGCCGGGCCAAGCACCGGACGTCGATCGGCGACAAGGCCTTCGTCGGGAGCGATTCGACCCTCGTGGCGCCAGTGTCGGTGGGAGTGGGGGCGTACGTGGCGGCCGGCTCGGCCATCACCCAGGATGTTCCGGCCGGCGCCCTGGGGATCTCTCGCGGCCGTCAGACCAACAAACCCGGCTGGGCCACGGCCCGGGCGGCAGGGGACAAGGACGGCGGCGACCAGTAGCCGCGGCGGAGGCCAACGACACCATGTGCGGCATCATCGGCTACATCGGGCCCCGGCCCGTTGTGCCGCTCATCATCGAGGGGCTGCGGAAGCTGGAGTACCGAGGCTACGACTCGGCCGGCATCGCCGTGGTGTCTAACGGCGCCCTGGCGATCCGGCGCAGCGCCGGCAAGCTCGCCAACCTCGAGACGGTCCTGGCCGCCGACCCGCTGACCGGCGAGTTCGGCCTCGGCCACACGCGATGGGCGACCCACGGGCGGCCGACCGAGGAGAACGCGCATCCGCACCGTGACTGCCACGGCCGGATTGTCGTCGTCCACAACGGCATCATCGAGAACTACCTGGAGCTCAAGCGCGAGCTCCAGTCACAAGGTCACCGTTTCGTCACCGAAACGGACACCGAGGTCGTGGCCCACCTGGTCGAGCGCGAGTGGCGCGCCGACGGGCTCGAGAGTGCCGTTCGCCGGGCCATGACGCGGCTGAAGGGCCTGTTCGCGCTGGTCATGCTCTCGGCCGACGACCCGTTCAAGATCGTCGCCGTCCGCAACGGCCCGCCGGTGGTGGTCGGGCTGGGCGACGGCGAGTTCTTCGTGGCGTCGGACATCCCGGCGATCCTTGCCCACACCCGCAACGTCGTCTTCCTGGGCGATCAGGAGATGGCCGTGGTCACGCGCCAGGGCGCCGTGTTCTCGGATTTCGACGGCGACACCATCGCCAAGACGCCGACCCGCGTCACCTGGGATCCGATCGCCGCCGAGAAGTCCGGCTACAAGCACTTCATGCTCAAGGAGATCTTCGAGCAGCCGGCGGCCGTGCGCGATACCGTCCTCGGGCGCGTCTCGCTCGAGACCGGCACGATCTTCCCGGACGAGACCGGGCTCGACGACGCGATGTTGCGCGCGGTGGAGCGCGTGACCCTCATCGCCTGCGGCACGTCGTGGCACGCGGCACTGGTCGGCAAGTTCCTGATCGAGGAACTGGCGCGCATCCCGGTCGAGGTCGACTACGGATCGGAGTACCGCTACCGCCGGCCGCTGGCCGACGGCTCGACCCTGGCGGTCGCCATCACCCAGTCGGGCGAGACCGCCGACACGCTGGCCGCCCTGCGTGAGGCCCGCCGCCAGGGCGCCCACAGCCTGGCGATCTGCAACGTCGTCGGCAGCATGGCCACGCGTGAGAGCGAGGGCACGATCTACACCCATGCCGGCCCGGAAATAGGCGTCGCTTCGACCAAGGCCTTCACCGCCCAGCTGGTCGCGCTGCACCTGCTGGCGCTGCACCTGGCGCAGGCCCGCGGCGCCCTGTCGGCCGAGCAGCGCAAGGCGCACATCGCCGACCTGCTGCAGCTGCCGCAGCAGATCGAGCACGTGCTCAAATGTGCGCCCCAGATCGAGGACATCGCCTCGCGCTTCCACTCACGGAGCGACTTCCTCTACCTGGGCCGCGGCATCAACTACCCGATTGCCCTCGAAGGCGCGCTCAAGCTCAAAGAGGTCTCCTACATCCACGCCGAGGGGTATCCGGCCGGCGAGATGAAGCACGGGCCAATCGCGCTCATCGACGAGCAGATGCCGGTCGTCGCGATCGCGCCGCACGACCATGTCTTCGACAAGATGCAGGGGAACATCCAGGAGGTCAAGGCGCGCGGCGGCTCGGTGATTGCCCTCACCACGGCCGGCGACGACGCGCTGTGGCGGCTGCTCGACCCCGAGACCGACTCGATCATCGCGGTCCCGGCGATGTCGCCGCTGCTGGCGCCGATCGTCATCACCGTGCCACTGCAGCTGCTCGCCTATCACATCGCCGTGCGGCGCGGCTGCGACGTCGATCAGCCGAGGAATCTCGCCAAGAGCGTGACGGTAGAATAGGGGCTAGGGACTGGGGGCTAGGGACTGGGGCGTGCCGGCGTCACGCGGGTGAAAGACGAGTCTTTCGTTCCGTGACACGCGCACGCGCCAGTCCCCAGCCCCTAGTCCCCAGCCCCGTCAATGGATCTGCTCTCCTCCCTCAACTCCGAACAGCGGGCCGCGGTCGAGCACGTCGATGGCGCCCTGCTGATCCTGGCCGGCGCGGGTTCGGGCAAGACCCGGGTCATCGCCCATCGGGTCGCGTGGCTGGTGCTCGAAGGGCACGCGCACCCCGACCAGATCCTCGCCGTCACCTTCACCAACAAGGCCGCCGAGGAGATGCGAACACGGGTCGAGGGCCTGCTCGATCGAGATTGCCGCACGATGTGGATCTCGACCTTCCATGCATTGTGCGCGCGACTGCTGCGGCGCGAGGCGCACCACCTCGGCCTGTCGCGCAGCTTCACCATCTACGACTCGGCCGACCAGCAGTCGGTGGTCAAGCAGCTGGTGCGCGAGTACCGCCTCGACGATTCCACCTACCAGCCGCGCATGGTCCTGTCGCGCATCAGCCATGCCAAGAACCGCATGGAGGGACCGGAGGCGTTCGCCGACACCTGGAATCCCCGCGACAAGGAGATCGGCCGCCTCTATTCCGGCTATCTCAAGGCGCTGGGCGACGCCAGCGCCCTCGACTTCGACGACTTGCTGCTCAAGACGGTCGAGCTCTTCGACCGGGTGCCGGCGGTGCGAGAGCGCTACGCCCGCCGCTTCCGCTTCGCGATGATCGACGAGTACCAGGACACCAACCGGCCGCAATACCTGCTGGTGAAGCAGCTGGTCAGCGTCCACGGCAACCTGTGCGTGGTCGGCGATCCTGATCAGTCGATCTACAAGTGGCGCGGCGCCGACGTCAAGAACATCCTCGACTTCGAGCACGACTTCCCGGACGCCGTCACGGTCAAGCTCGAGCGCAACTACCGCTCGACCCAGGTGATCCTCGACGCCGCATCGGCGGTGGTGAGCCGGAACCGCGGCCGGAAGGACAAGGTACTGTGGACCGATCAGACCGGTGGGGCGCCGATTGTCACCTATCGCGGCGCCGACGAGCTCGATGAGGCCGACTTCATCGTGCGGACCATCCGTCGCGGCTTTGCCGACGACGCTCGTTCCACCGCCGCGGTCCTCTACCGCACCAATGCCCAGTCGCGTGCCGTCGAAGACGGCTTGCGCCAGGCCGGCATCCCGTATGCGGTGTTGGGGGGCACGGGATTCTACGAGCGCAAGGAAATCAAGGACGCGCTGGCGTATCTCAAGCTGGTCCTCAACCCGCATGACGACGTGGCGCTGCGCCGCGTCATCAACGTGCCGCCGCGAGGCATCGGCAAAGGCGTGATGGACGCGCTCGAGCGCATCGACCCGAGCGCTCCCGACCTCGACGCGCCGCCGCTGCTCGCCGGTCTGACCGCGGTCGAGTCGGCGGTCTCTCTCTGGGCCAAGCTCGACGCGGCGGTCACCCGCGGGCTGGTGTCGGGCCGGCAGCTCTCGCCGCTCCAGGCGTTTCGCGACATGCTGCTCGAGGTGACCGCGACGGCGGCCGAGAAGCCGGTGTCGACCATTCTCGGCCTGCTGCTCGACCGAAGCGGCTACTTGCGCGAGTTGCGCGAGGAACGCAGCGAAGAAGCGGACGGACGAACCGAGAACCTGATGGAGCTGGTCTCGGCGGCCCGCGAGTACGAGCTCGCAAACCCCGATGCGACGTTGCCCGACTTCGTCGACCGCCTGGCCCTGCTTTCCGACGTCGACAAGCCGGAGGGCAGCCGGTCGGCCAAGGTACTGCTGATGACGCTGCACTCGGCCAAGGGCCTCGAGTTCCCGATGGTGGTGATTGCCGGCCTCGAGGAGGGGCTGTTTCCGCATTCGCGGGCGTCGGAGGACGAGGCCGAGCTCGAGGAAGAGCGGCGGCTGTGCTACGTCGGGATCACCAGGGCGCGGCGCGAGCTGGTTCTCACCAGCGCCGCCCGGCGACGGGTGTTCGGGGAGTACCAGAGCACCGAGCCGTCGCGCTTCCTCGACGAGATTCCGCCCCAATTGCTGCGGCACGAAGAGTCGCGAGCCGAGCAGCTGCGGGCGAGCGCGCGCGGCTGGGGTTACGCGCCCAATCCGTACCGGCACGAGGCACCGGCCCGCCGCCGCGAGTACGCCCCCGAAGACGAAGATCAGACCGGTCGCGGCGGCCTGCGCGCCGGCGGCAAGGTGCGCCACCCGATGTTCGGGGTCGGCACGGTCGTGTCGATCGAAGAGCTGGACGACGACGTCAAGGTCGTCGTCCGCTTCACCTCGGTCGGTCAGAAGACCCTGCGCGCCAAGTACGCCAAGCTCGAGCTCGCGTAGCGCCTGGTCCCTGGTCCCCGGTCCCTAGCAAGCCGGCGTCGTGTTTACACGCCGGCGATCTTGGTGATGATCCACCGTCCTTCGCGCGGCTGCCCGGCCATCGTGCCGACGGCGCGGGTCATCGTCAGGGTCATTGTGGCGGGCGCGGTCTGGCCCTGCGGATTGCGGACCTGGGCGTCGAGGACCACGTCTTTGGTGACCATCTCGCCCTGGAACGCCGACGGATCGAACGCCGCCTGCCCCGGCTGCGTCAGCGACGCGGCGGCCGGTCCGGTCGCGGCGACGACCGCCGTCCGCGCCGCCGACACCGCCCTGGTGAAGGTCGTGCTCTCTTCCCGCCATTTGTCCCAGGCGGTCTTGACCGCCTGCTGCGACGCCGACATCTTCGCCTTGGGGTCGCGCTCGAGCTTCACGACCTGCTCGAGCATCGGCAGGTTGGCGGTCTGGTACTCCATCTTGCGCTTCGCGAACTCCATCTCGGCGTCGCGGGCCTGACGTTCGGCCTGAAGCAGCGCCTGGAGGTCGAGCGGAGTGCGGGCCTCCGGGCTGACGCTGGTGATCGAGAAATCCTCCACCGTCCCCTTCTCGCGCGGGTCGAGCACCACCGCCGACATCATCGCCAGCGTGGTGTTGTCGCGGGCCTTGGCAGCGCGGAAGAACTGCGTCAGCAGCTGTTGCTCGGGCGGGCGTGAACACGCGGTCACCAGCAGAACCATCGGACCGAGGGCCGCCGCCAAGACCAGCACCGCCCGACGTCGATCGCGCGCCATCTCGTCCTCCTCTGCCCGGGGGGCCCGGGTCGTGTTCGGTCAGTTCGTCGGCGAGGGCTCCGTGGGCGGCTCGGTCGGCGGTTCCGCTGGCGCCTCCGCCGGCGTCTCGTCGTCCTTGTCCACCAGCGCCACCGAGACCAGCCGGTCGTCCTCGTCGAGATCCATCAGGCGCACGCCCTGCGTGGCCCGGCCGATTGTACGGATGTCCTCGGTCGGCGTGCGCAGAATCTTGCCCTGCTCGGTGATGAGCAGCAGCTCCTTGTCGGCCCCGTCCACCTGGGCGATCGAGATGACTTTGCCGTTCTTCTCGGTGATCTCGACGTTCTTGAGGCCCAACCCGCCGCGGCTCTGCACCCGGTACTCGTCGAGCGGCGTCCGCTTGCCGTAGCCGAGCTCGGTCACGGTGAGCAGGGTGCCGCCGGGCTTGACCACCTCCATCGCCACCACCTGATCGCCTTCGCGCAGGCTGATGCCGCGCACGCCGTAGGCGGTCCGGCCCATCGGGCGGACGTCCTCCTCAGGGAAGCGGATGGCCATGCCGTCGCGGCTGCCGATGAAGATCTCGCTGGCGCCGTCGGAGATCTGCACGGCGATGACGGCATCGCCCTCGTCGATCCCCATGGCGATGATGCCGCCGGCCCGCGGATTGGCATACGCGGACAGCTCCGTCTTCTTGATGGTGCCCTGACGCGTGCCCATCACGACGTGGTGTGCGTCGTCGAAGTCGCGGACGGCGACCATCGAGGCGATCTTCTCGCCGTCCTCCATCTGCACCAGGTTGGCGATCGACTTGCCGCGGCCGTCGGCGCCGACGTCGGGGATCTCGTGCACCTTGAGCCAGTAGACGCGGCCGCGGTCCGAGAAGATCATCATGTAGGAGTGCGTCGAGGCGACGAACAGGTGGTTGACCACGTCCTCCTCGCGGGTCCGCATCCCGATGCGGCCCTTGCCGCCGCGCCGCTGGTTCCGGTAGGTCGAGATCGGCGTCCGCTTGATGTAGCCGGTGTCGGTGACGGTGATCGCCACGTCCTCGTCGGCGATCAGGTCCTCGATGCTGAACTCGCTCTCGTCCTCGATGATCCTGGTGCGGCGTGCGTCGCTGAACTTCGCCTGCGCCGCCTTCAGCTCGTCGACGATGATCTGCAGGAGCAGCGCCTGGCTGCCGAGGATGGTGCGCAGCTTCTCGATCAGCTGGACCAGCTCGGCCAGCTCGTCGAGGATCTTCTGCCGCTCCAGCCCGGTCAGGCGCTGCAGCTGCAGGTCGAGGATCGCCTGCGCCTGGATTTCCGACAGTCCGAAGGTGGCGACCAGTCCGGTCTTGGCCTCCGGCGTGGTCTTCGAGGCACGGATCAGGGCGATCACCGCGTCGATGTGGTCGAGGGCGATGCGGAGGCCGTCGAGGATGTGGGCGCGGGCCTCGGCCTTGCGCAGTTCGAACTCGATCCGGCGCCGGACCACCTCGCGGCGGAACTCGATGAAGTGCTCGATCACCTCGAGCAGCGACAGCACCCGCGGCCGGCCGGCGACGATGGCCAGCGTGATGATCCCGAAGGTCTGCTGGAGTTGGGTGTGCTTGTAGAGGTTGTTGAGGACGACCTCGCCGACTTCGCCGCGCTTCAATTCGATCACGATCCGCATGCCGTCGCGGTCGGATTCGTCGCGGATGTCGGAGATGCCCTCGATGGTCTTGTCGCGCACCAGGTCGGCGATGTGCAGGATCAGCTTCGACTTGTTGACCTGGTACGGAATCTCGCTGATGACGATCTGCTGGCGATCGCCTTTCTTCATCGGTTCGATTTCGGCGCTGGCCCGCACCTGGATCCCGCCGCGGCCGGTCACGTAGGCCTCGTGGATGCCGCGCCGGCCGACGATCAGGCCGCCGGTGGGGAAGTCCGGTCCAGGAATCAGCTTGATGAGCTCGCGCAGCTTCTGCTCGCGCGTGATCGCCGGCGCGTCGGGCGGCGTCATCAGCGTTCTGCTCGATGACCCACACCACGCCGTCGATGACCTCCCGCAGGTTGTGCGGCGGGATGTTGGTCGCCATGCCGACGGCGATGCCGGTCGAGCCGTTGACCAGCAGGTTCGGGTAGACGGTGGGCAGGACCGTCGGTTCGGTGGTGGTCTCGTCGAAGTTGGGGACGAAGTCGACGGTGTCCTTGTCGAGGTCGTCCATCATCGCTTCGGCGACGGCCTCGAGCCGCGCCTCGGTGTAGCGATAGGCGGCCGGCCGATCGCCGTCGACCGAGCCGAAGTTGCCCTGGCCGTCGACCAGGGTGGTGCGCATGTTGAAGTCCTGCGCGAGGCGGACCAGGGTGTCGTAGGCCGGGGCGTCGCCGTGCGGGTGGTAGTTGCCGATGACCTCGCCGACGATCTTGGCGCACTTGCGGTAGGCGCGGTTGCTGGCCAGGCCCATCTGCCGCATCGCGAACAGGACGCGGCGGTGCGCCGGCTTCAGCCCGTCGCGCACGTCGGGAAGCGCCCGCCCGATGATCACGCTCATGGCGTAATCCAGGTACGAGCGCTTCATCTCGTCTTCGATGTTGACGGGTACGCGTGTCTCGTCGGTCATGCGTCGTTTTGCTCGGCCGGCGCGGCTTCGTCGTCGTCTCCCTAGCCGCTACCCGCCAGCCGCGAGCCGCCGTTCGAAACTCAGATGTCCAGGTTCCGCACGTCCAACGCGTTGTCCTCGATGAACTTGCGCCGCGGCTCTACCTGGTCGCCCATCAGCGTGGTGAACATCATGTCGGCTTCGGTGTGATCCTCGGCCCGCACCTGCAACAAGGTGCGCCCCTCGGGGTTCATGGTCGTCGACCACAGCGTCTCGGGGTTCATCTCACCGAGACCCTTGTAGCGGCCGACCGCGACGCCCTTGCGGCCGAGCGCCAGGAAGTGCTCGACGAACGCGTCGAGCGACGTGATCTTCACCGGCGCGTCCTTGGCCGGCCGGACCGGACCGGGGCCACCGCGGCCGCGGCGGCGAACTCGGCGAACTCCGCCACCGTCTCCGGCGTCTTGACGCCTCTCGGCGGGCTCGGCCGGCTCTTCGGGTTCGTCGGCCTTGCCGGCCGCCAGCCGCACGTCGACGCCGCCGCGGCGGAGCCCGCGGGCCAGCGGCCCGATCTCGGCGTACGAGGCGTCGAGGGCCCGGTATTCCGCCGAGGCAATCAACGCGCCGCTGATCGTGTCGGTACGCGGGTAGCCGAGGCTGCGATCGTTGACGGCGAGCGCCCAGGTGTTGTGTTCCGCGTCGCGCACGCACGAGACCGTGCGGGTGGCGGTGCTCAGCGCCTCGGCCATCGCCGTCAGCTCGGCCTCGCGCTCGAAGAATGACTGGTCACGGGCGCCGGCGTCGAGCAGCGCCTCGACGATGTCGGCGGCGTGGCCGCGACGCTGCACCGCGTGCAGCACGCGCTGATAGCCGGCGATCGTGTGAAGGATGCGCTCGAGCGGCTGGCCGGTGTACTCGGTGCCGTCGGGCAGGCGCACGATCCGCGACTCGACCGAGCGGTGGACCAGGAAGTTCTCGAGGTCGCGCTCGTCCTTCAGGTATTTCACGACCCGGGCGCGCTTGGCGTGGAAGAGCGGCGGCTGGGCGATGAAGATGTGACCACGCTCGACCAGCATCGGCATCTGCCGATAGAAGAACGTCAGCAGCAGCGTCCGGATGTGGGAGCCGTCGACGTCGGCGTCGGTCATGATGATGATGCGGTGGTAGCGAAGCTTCTCGATGTCGAAGTCTTCGGTGCCGATGCCGCAGCCGAGCGCCGCGATCATCGTCTTGATCTCGTCGGAGCTCAGCATCCGATCGAGCCGGGCCCGTTCGACGTTGAGGATCTTGCCCTTGATCGGCAGGATGGCCTGGAAGCGGCGATCGCGGCCCTGTTTCGCCGAGCCGCCGGCCGATTCGCCCTCGACGATGTAGATTTCGCTCTGCGCCGGATCGCGTTCCTGGCAGTCGGCGAGCTTGCCGGGCAGCGAGCTGCCGTCGAGCGCGCCCTTGCGCCGCACCAGGTCGCGGGCCTTGCGAGCGGCTTCTCTGGCCCGGGCGGCGTCGACCACCTTCTGCACGACCTTCTTGGCGACGACCGGGTTTTCCTCGAGGAACTGCCCGAGCTTGTCGTTGACGATCGCCTCGACGATGCCCTTGACCTCGGTGTTGCCGAGCTTGGTCTTGGTCTGTCCCTCGAACTGCGGGTGCGGGATCTTGACCGAGATCACCGCCACCATCCCCTCGCGGATGTCGTCGCCGCTGATGGTGGTGTCCTTCAGGTCCTTGGCCAGGTTGTTGCGCTGCGCGTAGGCGTTGACCGTGCGGGTCAGCGCCGACCGGAAGCCCGACAGGTGGGTGCCACCTTCGTGGGTGTTGATGTTGTTGGCGAACGAGAATTCCTGGGGGTTGTAGCTGTCGTTCCACTGCAGCGACACTTCGGCGTCGATGCCGTCGCGGTCGCCGCGCATGTAGATCGGCTTGTCGTGGACGACGCCCTTGTTCTTGTTCAGGTGCTCGACGAACGAGTTGATGCCGCCGTCGTAATGGAAGCGGTGGTTCTTCTCGTCGCGCTCGTCGTCCAAGGTGATGACGATGCCGGCGTTGAGGAAGGCCAGCTCACGCAGGCGCTGGGCCAGGACGTCGAAGCTGAACTCGGTGGTCTCGAAGACCTGCGGGTCGGGCTTGAAGGTGATCTTGGTGCCGCGCCGCTCGGTGACGCCGGTGTTGTTGAGCGGCGCCAGCGGCGTGCCGCGCTCGTAGGTCTGCACGTAGACCTTCTCGCCGCGCCAGATCTCCATGTCGAGGCGCTCGGACAGCGCGTTGACCACCGAGATGCCGACGCCGTGCAGCCCGCCCGAGACCTTGTAGCTGTCGTTGTCGAACTTGCCGCCGGCGTGCAGCACGGTCAGCACGACTTCGGCCGCCGACCGGCCGCTCTCGTGCATGTCGACCGGGATGCCGCGGCCGTTGTCGATGACCGTGACCGACCCGTCGAGGTGGATCGAGACGTTGACCTCGGTGCAGTAGCCGGCCAGGGCCTCGTCGATCGAGTTGTCGACCACCTCGTAGACGAGGTGATGGAGACCGGTCGGTCCGGTCGACCCGATGTACATCGCCGGGCGCTTACGAACGGCCTCGAGGCCTTCGAGCACCTTGATCTTGTCGGCGCCGTAGTCGTCGGCGGCGGAATGACCCGGCGGCGTCAGCGACGGAGTCTCAGATTGCGACATCAACCCTTCATTTCGAGTGGCGACAGCGAGGCGGCAATGGCAGCCTCGATCACACGCGCATCGGCATGATGACGTAGGTGTAGTCGTAGCCGTCGGCAGCAACCGGCTTCAACACCGCCTGGCTGACATCGTCCTTCACGTCGAGTGCCACGGTCTCCACATCGACCACGTTGAGGAAGTCGACGACATACTGGGCATTGAAGCAGATGGTCATCGGCGTGCCGCTGTAGTCGACGGTCAGCGGCTCGTGCGCTTCGCCGAACTCCGGGCTGCTGGTGGTGACGTCGACCCTGCCCTTGTCGATGGTGAACTTCAGCGCCCGCGATCGCTCGTTCGACAGGATCGACACGCGCTTGACGGCGCTGGTCAGGCGGTCGCGCTCGAACTCGAGATGCTTGTCGTTGCCCTTGGGGATGACCTTCTCGTAGGCCGGAAACTGGCCGTCGATCATCCGCGAAACCAGCAGGCGCGGACCAATCCTGAAGAACATGTGGTTCTCGCCGCGCTCGAATTCGACGTCCTTGTCGCTGTCGGCGAGCAGGCGGCCGAGTTCGGACAAGGTCTTGCGCGGCAGGATGGCCTTGATCTCGTCGCCCTTGCCGCCGGTCCGCGGCGCGGTCGCCAGCGCGAGTCGATGGCCATCGGTGGCGACCATGGTCATCGAGTCGGGCCTGACGACGAACAGCGCGCCGTTGAGGTAGTAGCGGGTGTCCTCGCCGGTAATGGCGAACTGCGTCTTGGCGATCAGTTGTCGGAAGGCGGCCGCGGGGATGGTCGTCGCGTTGGCGAGCTCGGAGGTCGGAGGCGTCGGAAAGTCGGCCACCGGCATCGTCGGCATCTTCGACTCGAAGCGCTCGGCCGACACGGTGACGTGGTTGCCGTCCTTCGACGCCGAGACCTTGACGTCGCCATCGGGGAGTGCGCGGACAATCTCGTAGAGCTTCTTGGCGGGCAGGGTCGCCGAGCCAGGACGATCGACGGCCGCCTCGCAGCTGCTCGTGAGCGTGACTTCGATGTCGGTCGCGAGCAGGCGGATGCTGTTGCCGTCGGTCTCGATCAGGACGTTCGCCAGAATCGGGATCGTGTTCTTGCGCTCGACGATCTGCTGGAAGAACTGCAGCTCCCGCACAAGATCGGCCTTCCGGGCGACGAGTTCCATGTCTGCGATGACCTCGAGTGGCGGGCGAGCCGCACGTTCCCTATAGAGACCTAGAGAGGGAAAGAGAAGATAGAAAAGTATACAGGAATGCCCGTGGAAAACCAAATAACGCGGGGCAGTAAAGCCTTCATTTTCAACAGGTTGAACTGTTGAATTTTCTGCGGTTCGCGGGCCGTGGGCTGTGTGTCGATCGGGGGTCGTCCGGCGCCCCTCTCGGGCGTCCACAGGCCTGACACCGGGGGCCTGTGGAAAGCGTGGACGGATGGTCCCGGGGCGACGAATCGGCTAACGAAACGCCTCGAGGAAGCTGGTCACCAGGTTGTTGAAATCTCCATCCTTCTTCCGCAGGTCCTCGATCTTTTTGATCGAGTGGATGACCGTCGAGTGGTGCTTGCCGCCGAAGGTCTTGCCGATCTCGGGCAGCGACGCATGCGTGAGCATCTTGCAGAGGTACATCGCGACCTGGCGCGGCATCGACACCGACTTGGCGTTGTTACGGGACTTCAGCTCGGTGACCTTGAGTTGGTAGTAGTCGGCGACGTACTTCTGAATCTGCTCGAGCGTGACCGCCCGGTCGTCGTGGTCGATGACGTTGCGGAGGACCTCCTGGGCCAGTTCGATCGAGATCGTGCGCCCGGTCAGCGAGGCGTAGGCGAGCAGCCGGATGAGCGATCCTTCGAGTTCGCGGATGTTCGACTTGATCTTCGTGGCGATGTACATGGCCACGTTGTCGGGCAGCGGAACCGCCTCGGCATCGGCTTTTTTCCGCAGGATGGCCACCTTGGTCTCGAGATTGGGCGGCTGCACATCGGCGATGAGGCCCCACTCGAATCGCGATCGCAGACGCTCTTCGAGCCGCGGAATCTCGTGAGGCGGGCGGTCGCTGCTGAGCACGATCTGCTTCTGCGCGTCGTAGAGCGCGTTGAAGGTGTGGAAGAACTCGTTCTGCGTGCCTTCCTTGCCGGCGACGAACTGGATGTCGTCGACGAGCAGGACGTCGACCGATCGGTAGCGCTCGCGGAACTCGAGAATCCGGTCGTAGCGCACGGCGTTGATCATCTCGTTCATGAATCGCTCGGACGAGATGTAGGTGAGGCGCAGCGCCGGCGCGTGTTGCACGACGTACTGGCCGATGGCGTGCATCAGGTGGGTCTTGCCGAGGCCGACCCCGCCGTAGATGAAGAGCGGGTTGTAGGACAGGGACGGGGCTTCGGCGACGGCCCGGCAGGCGGCGTGGGCAAACTGGTTGGATGGGCCGACGATGAAGGTGTCGAAGGTGTAGCGCGCGTTGAGTCCCTGGGCCGTGACCGGTGCGGCTTCGGCGACGGCCGTGTCCTCGGCGGGTTCGTGGGTGGCATCGGCGGGCTCGGAGCCCGCCGCCAGGAACGTCAGCACCGCATCGGCCCGCCCCGACTCACGCAGGGCTTCCGACAGCACGACCGCGTAGTGTTTGGTGAGCCAGTCCTTGAATAGCGGGTTGGGGACCCGGATCGTCAGCGCGTGGCCGTCGTCGGCCACGAAGCTCGTCGGCTTGAACCACGTGTAGAAGCTGTGGCGATTGATCTTGCCTTCGACCTTCGCCAGTACGTGGTCCCAGACATTTGCAGACATATTCCGCGAACTCGCTCCGCGCTTTTCCACAGGGTTTTCCACACCTGTGGAAAACCGGGCGATTTCAGCCGAATCGACGTCCACGGACCCCGTCAGCCCGAGTCGCCGAAAGGGCAGACTGTAGCACAGGCCTCGCGGCGCTCGGGCCTCCCGAATCAGCGAAATTCCTAGGAAAATCCGCTACTTATCGATTGGACCACTAGGGATGGTGCGTTGACACGCCGCGCAAACCGACGGTACACTGCGTGGTTTCAGGGACGACATAGACAATGGCCAAAGGGAAGCGAACGTTCCAACCCAACACCCGCCGCCGCAAGAAGACGCACGGCTTCCGCGTCCGGATGGAGACGAAGAACGGCCGGCTGGTGCTGAAACGGCGCCGGGCCAAGGGTCGAAAACGTCTCACCGTCTCCGACGAGGCCTGAGTTCGTCCCTGACGGCCGATGACCCGGACGTTTCCGCGTGGCGCGAGGCTGCGCCGCCGGAGCGAGTTCACTGGGGTGTTCGAAACCGGCGTCAAGCGGCACGGCCAGCTCATGAGTATTTGTGTCCGCCGGGCCGGCACCGGTCGGGCCAGGGTCGGGATCGCCGCCAGCAAGAAGGTCGGCGGAGCAGTAGAACGGAACCTCGCGAAGCGGCGGGTGCGGGAGATTTTCCGCCACCTCGACCTGCCGGCGGGTCTCGATATCGTCGTCATGCCACGTGAGGCCATGGTCAAGGCGCCGCTTGTGGCTTCCCGGCAGGAGTTCGAATCACTCGTGGAATCGGCCGTGCGGCATGGCAGACGCCCTTCCCCTTCCCACCCGGCTCGTCCTGGCCCTCCTCGCGGGCTATAAGTACCTCATATCACCTTATTTTTCAGGCACTTGTCGATACGTCCCTGGCTGCGCCGACTTCATGAAGGAAGCGGTGATCCGTCACGGTGTGCTCAAGGGCGGCTGGTACGGACTCCGGCGCCTGGCCCGCTGTCACCCCCTCGGCGGTTCGGGCTCCGATCCCGTACCTCATCAGTAGCCTGACCCCCCATGGAACGTCGCGTCCTGCTCGCCATCAGCCTGTCGTTTCTCGTCCTGTTCCTTTACCAGAGCCTGGTTCCGCCGCCGGTCGAGCCGCCAACCCAGACTGCACCCCAACCGGCTGGGGCCCCGTCTCCCGCCGCGTCCGGCGCCTCTCCGACCACCAACCCGGCGACCCTGACGCCCGCCACGCCCATTCCGGTCGTCGCCGCCGTGCAGGCCGACGAGCGCGAGCGGGAGTTCGTCGTGACCACGGCGGACGTCGAGGCCGTGTTCACCAATCGCGGGGCGCGTCTGCGTCACTGGCGGCTGCGCGGCTACCGCAGCGCCGCTGGGACGGTGCTGGATCTCGTGCCCACGACCGACGGCGCGGTGCTGCCGTTCTCGCTCAGCACGGCCGACGCCGGCCAGAGCGCGCGCATGAACGACGTGCTGTTCGCGGTGGAGAACCTGGCGCCGGAGCGCATCGACGCGACGACCACGCCGGCGGTGCTCTCGTTCGTCTACGAAGGGGCCGACGGCCTTCGCATCCGGAAGCAGTTCGCGTTCGAGCCGACCGGCTTCGCCGTGACGCTCACTCCGCAGGTCGCGATGGCGGGCGCCCCGGTCAACGTCGTGGTGCACTGGGGCCCCGGGCTGGGGGACGAAATCGCGCGAACCGCCGGCTCGGGCGGGTTCTTCTCGGGCAACTACGTCTATCCGGCGGAAGGCTTCGTCTATCGCGACGGCAGCGTCACCCGTTTCGCCGGCGCCGCGGCCGGCACCGCCGGAGCGCAGCAGGGCGTGTTCCGCTTCTTCGGCATCGACGACCACTACTTCGTCGCCGCCGTCGTCGACGCCCCGGGCAGTCAGCGCGTCGACTTCACGCACCAGCCGTTGCCCGATCCCCAGAACGCCGCGGCCGTCCGCCAACTGGTGTCGTTCAGCGCCGCCTTCGACGCCCCGCCGCCGTCGCTGCGGTTCTTCGTCGGCCCCAAGCAGTTCGAGGCGCTGCGTCAGGTCAATCCCGAGTTCACCAAGGTGATCAACTTCGGGATGTTCGCGATCCTGGCGGTGCCGCTGCTCGGCGCGCTGCAATGGGTGAACGGCTTCGTCGGCAACTACGGCTGGTCGATCGTCATCCTGACTATCCTCATCAACCTGGTGATGTGGCCGCTGCGCCACAAGAGCGTCGTCTCGATGCGGCGGATGCAGGAGCTCCAACCGCAGTTGAAGGCCATCCAGGATCGCTACTCGCACCTGAAGATGACCGACCCGGCGCGCCAGAAGATGAACGAAGAAGTGATGGCGCTCTACAAGGCCAAGGGCGTCAATCCGGCCAGCGGCTGTGTGCCGATGCTGCTCACCCTGCCGGTGCTGTTCGCCTTCTACTCACTGCTGTCGCAGGCGATCGAGATCCGCGGCGCGCCGTTCGCCGGCTGGATCACCGACCTCTCGCTGCACGATCCGTGGTACATCACGCCGTTGCTCATGGGCGTGACCATGCTCTGGCAGCAGCGGCTGCAGCCGGGCACCGGGGATCCCGTGCAGCAGAAGGTGCTCATGTTCATGCCGGTGATGTTCACGGTGATGTTCCTGTGGGCGCCGAGTGGGCTGGTGGTCTACTGGTTCGTGAGCAATCTGTGGGCGATCGGGCAGCAGTACTTCACCAACTGGCTGATCGGACCGGCCAAAGTGCCGGCGGCAGTGGGAGGCAAGCGATGAACACGGCTCCGATTGTGGATTTCGTCCAGCGCGTGGTCGACGCGATGGGCCTGGAACTGACGGCCTCAGCCGAAGAAGAGACCGACGGCGTCCGCATCAACCTCGACGGCGAAGACGGGTCGGTGTTCACCCGGCGCCAGGGCGAGGCCCTGCAGGCCCTGCAACAGATCGTCGGCTCGGCGTTCCGCGGCGACCGCAACGACGAGCGGCGGCTGGTCGTCGACTGCAACGGGTATCGGCGCGACAAGGACGCCGAGTTGCACCAGATGGCGGCGTTCCTGGCCGAGAAGGCCAAGTCCACCGGCCTGGCGCAGGAGATGGGTCCGCTCAATCCCTACGAGCGCCGCATCGTGCACATGGCCGTCGCCGCCGTCGAATCGGTGACCTCCGAGAGCATCGGCGACGCCTTCGAGAAGACGGTCATCATCTCGGTCAAGTAGCCGGCGCCACGGCGCCGCAGGGAGCAGGGTGTTCTCCACCGACGACACGATCGTGGCGGTGGCCACGCCCGCCGGTCGCGGCGGCGTCGCGATGGCGCGCCTCAGCGGCCCGGCCGCCCACGACATCGCATTGGCACTGGCGCGGCGCACCCGCCCGCTCGCGCCGCGTCGGGCGACCCGGTCGCGGCTGCACGGGCTCGAGGTCGCCGATGACGCCCTGCTGACCTATTTCCCAGGACCGGCGTCCTACACCGGACAGGACGTCGTGGAAATCTCGACCCACGGCAGTCCGGTGGTGATGGCGGCGGTCGTGGCGTCAGCGACCGGCCATGGCGCGCGGGCGGCGCGCCCCGGCGAGTTCACGCTGCGCGCGTTCCTCAACGGCAAGATCGACCTGCTGCAGGCGGAGGCGGTGCAGGCGCTGGTCGAGGCGGTGTCGCCGGCGCAGGCGCGGCTGGCTGTCGGTCACCTGGAAGGCGGACTGTCGACGGCCGTGGCCGGCATCACGGCGGCGCTCGGCGAGCTGCATCTGCGTCTCGAGGCGTCGATGGACTTTCCCGACGAGGGCTATCACTTCATCGACCGCGCCGGTGCCGCCGCCGCCTTCCATGACCTTCACGGCCAGGTGCACCGGCTGGCCGAAGGCGAGGCGCAGGCGCGGCGGCTTCGCGACGGTTTCCTGGTGGTCGTGGCCGGGGCGCCGAACGTCGGAAAATCGAGTGTCTTCAACGCGCTGGTCGGCCACGACCGCGCGATCGTCACGCCGGCGGCCGGCACCACCCGAGACCTCGTGACCGAGCACGCGCTGGTGGGCAGCACCCACCTGCAGGTCGTCGACACCGCGGGCGTACGTCGCGCCGCCGATGCCGTCGAGCAGGAGGGCATTCGGCGCGCGCGGGCGGTGACGGCCGATGCCGACCTCGTGATCGTCGTCCTCGATCGATCACGGCCGCTCGGCGACGACGATCGCGCGGTGCTGGACGCGACCAGCGGGCAGGCCCGTGTCGTCGTCGCCAACAAGGCCGACTTGCCGTCGGCGTGGGGCGAGGATGTGCCACGGCGCGACGCTGATGGTCTCGGCGGCAGTCGGCAGCGGCATCGCGGCGCTGACCGGGCAGCTGTCGGCGCACGCCGACGCGGCCACCACGGCCAGTGACCTGCTGGTGACCAACGAGCGACAGCGCGCCCACCTGCGCGATGCGCGCGCCCACCTGGCGCACGCCTGCGAGGCGATCGACCGCCTGGCCGGTGAGGTGCCCGAAGAGTTCCTGGTCGCCGATCTGGTGCGCGCGCGGCAGGCCCTCGACGAGCTCACCGGCACCAGTGCCGCGCCCGACATGCTCGCCGAGATCTTCAATCGCTTCTGCATCGGCAAATGACGATGACTCGACGAGATATCGCAATTTTGCATTGAATTACTAAATATGACAACTAAAGTAGATATTGTCGTCGTGGGCGGCGGTCATGCCGGTTGCGAGGCGGCGTGGGCGGCCGCGAGCCTGGGCTGCGACGTGGCGATCTGCACGCTGTCGACGTCGTCGATGGCCACGATGCCGTGCAACCCGGCGGTCGGCGGCACCGCCAAGGGTCAGCTCGTCCGCGAAATCGATGCGCTGGGAGGCTTGATGGGCCGCGCCATCGACGCGACTGGCGTTCAGTTCAAAGTGCTGAATCGAAGCCGAGGGCCGGCGGTTTGGGCGCCCCGCGCTCAAGCCGACAAGAGGCGCTACGCGCGAGTGGGTGCGAGCGGCCATCCAGGGCCACCCGGCGATAGAAGTCGTCGAGGGTCACGTTCGGGCGATCCTGGTCGAAGGCGGCGCCGTCGTCGGCGTCAGCCTGCTGGACGGCCGGCGAGCTGCAGGCGAGGGCGGTGGTGATTACGACCGGGACGTTCCTCAACGGCCTCATCCATGTCGGGGACGAGAGCCGACCCGCGGGACGCGTCGATGAACCTCCGTCGATTCACCTGGGCGAGCAGCTGCGGGGCCTCGGCTTCCGCGGCGGGCGGTTGAAGACGGGAACCCCGCCGCGACTGTCCGCCGCGTCGATCGACTTCGAAGGCAGCGTCGCCCGAGGGGAGTTCCACGTGGAACACGGCGACCAGGCCCCGACGCCGCTGTCGTTCATGACTCGAGCTCCCCTGACCAACGCCGTGAGGTGCTGGCAGCTGCACACGACCGACGGTGTCCACGCCGCCGTTCGGCGAAACATCGGCCGATCCCCGCTCTACAACGGCACGATTCGCGGGATCGGCCCGAGATACTGCCCGTCGCTCGAGGACAAGGTGATGCGTTTCCCGGATTGGGAGCGTCACCTTCTTCACTTGGAACCAGAGGGCGTGGACGTCGACGAGATCTACATCAACGGCCTGTCGATGAGCCTGCCGCTCGACGTGCAACAGGAGGTCGTCGCCTCGTTGCCTGGGCTCAGCGCCGCGCGCCTGCTTCGGCCTGGCTATGCCGTGGAGTACGACTTCATTCAGCCGACGGAGCTGTCGAGCAGCCTGGAATCGAAACGGATGCGCGGGCTGTTCCTGGCCGGACAAATCAACGGCACATCGGGTTACGAAGAGGCGGCCGGGCAGGGGCTGCTGGCCGGGCTCAATGCCGCCCGCGCGGCCAGGCGCCTGCCCGCGGTGGCCATCGCGCGATCCCAGGGTTACCTGGGCGTCATGGTCGACGACCTCGTATCTCGGGGGTGCCTCGAGCCGTACCGGTTGTTCACGTCGAGAGCGGAACATCGACTCCACCTGCGGGCCGACAATGCCGACCTGCGGCTGACCCCGCTCGGCCGGCAGGTCGGCCTGGTGGACGACGAGCGCTGGGACGCCTTCCAGGACGCGATCCGCCCGCTTGACCGCGAATCGACGGACGCTTGCCGAGCGGACCTTCGTCCTCGGCTCCGGGGAGCGAGTGCCGGCCACGCAGGCGCTTCGCCACCCTGACGTCTCGGCGGCGGACCTCGTCAGGACCGGAATTCCGCTGGACTGCGCGCTCGACCCGACGGGCGAGGAGTTTCGGACGCTCGAGACCGAGGTGCGAGTACCAGGGCTATCTGCGGCGGGAACACGCCGAGATCGTCAAGGCACAGAAGGCCGAGGCGCAGCGAATTCCAGTGGAGTTCGCGTTCCGGGGCCTGCCAGGGCTGTCCACCGAGGTCGTTCAGCGGCTCGAAGAGGTCCGGCCGGATACCATCGGCCAGGCCGCGCGGATTCCCGGCATGACCTCCGCAGCGACGGCGCTGCTCTCGGCCCACATCGCGCGCGCCGGAGCCGCGAGCCAGCGGTAACATCAGCGCGTGAGCGCGAAAAAGGTGCGTGAGCGCCTGATTCGGCGCGCCAGGACCGTTGGTCTGGACCTGGCCCCGTCGCTGGCGTCGGGTCTCGAGGCGTACCACCTCGAGTTAGCGCGTTGGAACACGAAGGTCAATCTGACCGCGTTTGCTCTCGACGGCGGCGGAACCGACGCGGCCATCGATCGCCTGCTCATCGAGCCCGTTCTGGCGGCCCGCTACATCCCCCCGGACGCGACAGCCCTTCTGGACGCCGGCTCGGGCGGCGGTTCACCCGCGATTCCGCTCAAGCTGGCGCGCCCCGACCTCGCCCTCTACATGGTCGAGGTGAAGGTGCGAAAGTCGGTGTTCCTCCGCCAGGTCGCCCGAACGTTGGACTTGCGCGAGACCGACGTCCTGACCGCGCGATTCGAGGAGTTGCTCACGCGATCAGACCTCCACGAGGCGATGTCGGCGGTGTCGATTCGCGCCGTGCGCGTGGATCAGAAGGTGATGACGACGCTGCAGGCCTTCCTGAAGACCGCGCGGCTACCTGCTCAGCTTCACGAGCTCGCAGGCCGCGCATGTTCCTCCGGTTCCGCCACTGGCAAACGCCGGCGTCTTCGATCTCCTGCCGGGCAATCGAAGCCGATTGGTGCTGCTCCGGAAAGATCTCGTCGCCAGCCGTTTCACGTGAAACGATCTGCGAATCGGGTTGACGCCATGGGCAGTCAGCGGTAATCTCCGGAAGCAACGAACTAATATTTGGTCATATAACAAAATGACACGAGTCATCGCCGTCGCCAACCAGAAGGGCGGGGTCGGCAAGACCACGACCGCGATCAACCTCGCCGCCGGCATCGCCCTCAGTGGCCACGCCGCCCTGCTCGTCGACATCGACCCTCAGGGCAACGCCACCAGCGGCCTCGGCTTGAAGCAGCGCGCGGCGGAAAACGGCAGCGTCTACGATGCGCTGCTGGCCGACGATCCGGGTGTGGCCGGAGCGCAGGTGGTGATTCCCTCCTCGGTCGAACGGCTCTCGCTCGCGCCGGCGACCCGTGAGCTGACCGGCGCCGAGATCGAACTGATCGCGCTGCCGCATCGCGAACGGCGCCTGAAGCTCTTCATCGACGCCGTCAAGGATCGCTTCGAGTACGTGGTCATCGACTGTCCGCCGTCGCTCGGCCTGCTGACCTTGAATGGCCTGGTCGCGGCCGACACGGTGCTCATTCCGCTGCACTGCGAGTACTTCGCACTCGAAGGGCTGGCCGATCTCGTCGGCACCATGCGTCGCGTGCGCGCTGCCTACAACCCGGCGCTCGAGATCGAAGGCGTGCTGCTGACGATGTACGACGAGCGCACCAACCTCGGGCAACAGGTGGCCAGCGACGTGCGCGACTTCTTCAAGGAGAAGGTCTTCCGCACTGTGATCCCGCGCAACGTGCGGCTCGGTGAGGCGCCGAGCCACGGCGTGCCCGGCGTCGTCTACGACGCCCGATCACGCGGCGCCGAGGCCTACTTCGCGTTGGCGCACGAGGTGCTCACGCGCGGCTACGACCAGTCCGCTGCCTGACTTCGGAGTCTCCATGGAGAAGCGACCCGCCCTCGGCAAGGGCCTCAGCGCCCTCATCCCCGACGCCCCGCTGGCCGCGCCGTCGCGCGCGCCGATCGAGCTCGACGTCGATCAGATCGAACCGAGCGAGTTCCAACCTCGCCTCCACCTCGACGAGGCCCGGCTCGACGGTCTGGCCGCGTCGATTCGCGCCAACGGCGTCGTCCAGCCCGTCGTCGTCCGCCGCACCGGCGTCGATCGCTATCAGATCATCGCCGGCGAACGCCGCTGGCGAGCGGCGCAGCGCGCCGGACTGACCCGTGTGCCCGTGGTGGTGAAGGACGTGCCACCCGGCGCCGAAGCACAGTTGCTCGAGTGGGCCCTGGTCGAGAACCTGCAGCGCGAGGATCTGAACCCAATCGAAGAAGCGACGGCGTACCAGCGGCTGGCGGTCGAGTTCAACCTCACCCACGACGACATCGCCGCGCGCGTCGGCAAGGACCGATCGACGGTCGCCAACACGGTGCGGTTGCTGAAGCTCGCGCCCGAAGTCCGGGCCGAGGTGACGTCCAACGCGCTGAGCATGGGACATGCGCGGGCGCTGGTGTCGCTGCCCAGCGACGCCGATCAGCGCCGCATCGCCCGTGAGGTGATCGCCCGCGGGCTGTCGGTGCGGGAGACCGAAGCGCTGGTGAAGCGGGCCCTGGCGCCATCGCGCGGATCGCCGCCGCCAGCGCCCAGGGCCAAGGACGCCGACACCCGTGCCGCCGAGGAGGCGCTCCATCGTGCGATCGGCGCCCCGGTCGAAATCGTGCGCCGCGGCCGCGGCGGCAGCGTCGTGATCGGCTTCACGTCGGAAGACGAACTGCAACGCCTCTACGAGTAACCTGACCCAGCAGCGGCTGAGCATCCACGAGTGATTGCCTGGCTCGTCGCCCTCGCCGTCATGGCGGCGAGCCTGCTCGTGGCTGAGCCGCCGCCGGGCGAGTGGCCGACCTACGGCGGCGATCTCGCCAGCAGCAAGTACTCAGGGACCAGGAATGGATCGGGACGGGAACGTGTCGCTATCAGGATCACGCTGGTTGTGACGCCGCGGAACGCGGCCTGACAAGCGTTCTAGCTGTTCCCTGTTCCCTGGTCCCCGGTCCCTTGTCCTGTAAGATCCCTCCATGCCGATCGAGAAAAAGCGTCTCACCGAGCTGGTGAGCTGCGCTGGTTGAGCGAGCAAACTCGCCGCTGGCGAGCTCGCTCACGTGTTGAGTGACATCCCGGTCGAGACCGATCCGCGCGTCCTGGTCGACTTCAGGACTGCCGACGATGCCGGTGTGTACGCGTGGGAATCCGGACCGGCTCTGGTGCAGACGGTCGACTTCTTCACCCCGATCGTCGACGACCCCTACATCTACGGCGAGATTGCCGCGGCCAACTCGTTGAGCGACATCTATGCCATGGGCGGCCGGCCACTCACGGCGCTGGCCGTCGCCGGCTTCCCCGAGGATCTGGTCGACGCCGACACCATCGCGCAGGTGTTCCGCGGTGGTCACGACACGTTGCGCCGGGCCGGCGTCGTGCTCCTCGGCGGCCACACGGTGCGCGACCGCGAGATCAAGTTCGGTTACGCGATGACTGGCGCCGTCCCTCCGGACCGGATTTGGCGTAACGCCGGGGCCCGCGCCGGCGACGTGCTGATCCTGACCAAGCCGATCGGCACGGGCATCGTTGGAACCGCGATCAAGTTCGGACGCGCGCCCGAGGACGTCGCGGCGCGCGCGGTCGTCGGCATGCGCGCGCTCAATCGCGCCGCGGCCGAGGCGGTGGCCGACCTGGCGGTCCACGCCTGCACCGACGTCACCGGTTTCGGGCTGCTCGGCCACGCCAGTGAGATGGCGATCGCCAGCGGGGTGTCGATCGCAATCGACGCCGCAGCCGTGCCGGTGATCGAGGGCGTCCTGCCCCTGGTGGCACAAAACAAGTCGGGCGGTCTGCACACCAACCGGAGCCATTTCGGCAGCGCCGTCGAAATGCATCCAGGCGTGCCCCCGATGCTCGCCGACCTGCTGTTCGATCCACAGACCTCCGGTGGGCTCCTCCTCGCCCTGGACCCCGGACAGGCGAGCTTGGCGCTCGCCCGACTCGCCACGGGGGGTGTCCAGGCTGCCGTCATTGGCGGAGTCATTTCGCTGACCGACAGAACTATTACGGTTAGGTGAAATAACCAGTAACCGGCTCCGCACAACCGCCGGCCCGTCCCAGCCTGTCTTGTCCCGCAGCACCTGCAATGGTATAAAAGGGCGTTTGGACCGCCGTTTTCAGGCGGTTCCGTCGGAGGCCCCATCCTGTGATTCCGGACCTGTCGGTCCTCTGGGTCATCGCGCTGCTGCTGCTCTGCGTGTTCGTGCTGAACACGTTGATCTTCAAGCCGATCCTGGCGATGTCCGAATCGCGAGCCAGGGCCGTGCGCGATGCCCGTGAGCTCGCCGCCTCCGCCGCCCAGAAGGCCACCGACGCCACGGCCACGTACGACCGGACGCTGGCGGCCGCGCGCACCGAGGTCTACGCCCAGATGGACGACGCGCGTCGCACCGCCATGACCAAACGCGCGGCCGTGATGGCCGAGACCAAACAGGAAAGCGAACGAGCACTGCACGACGCCACCACCCGGCTGGCCAATCAGGCCTCAGCCGCGCGTGCGTCCCTCGAACGCGATGCCGCCACGCTCGCCGGCGACATCGTCGGTCGCGTGCTTGGCCGCACCGCCTAACCCATGGACGCCGCAGTGATGCCCGCCTCCACCCCGCGGCCGAGGGCTTGTGAATTAAGGCGCAAGCTCCGGATCCTCTCGCTCGCGGCGGCCGTGGCCATCGCCGCCGCCGGGCCGGCCAGCGCCCAGGCGCCCGGGCAGCCGGCCGGCGGACACGAAGCAGCGGCGCCCGGCGACGACCATGCGGCGGCGGCCGAGCACGGCGGCCTGGCGGGACTGCTGTGGCCGACCCTCAACTTCCTGGTCCTCTGCGGCGGCCTCTACTACTTCCTGCGCGTGCCGTTCGGCGAGTACCTGGCCGGTCGCTCGAGCCAGATCCGCAAGGACCTGGTGGACGCCGCCGAGTTGAATCGCACGGCGACCGCGCAGCTGGCTGACGTCGATCGCAAGGTCAAGGCGCTGCCCGGCGTGATCGACGCGCTGCGCGTCCGCGGCGCGCAGGAGATTGCCGCCGAAGAGGCCCGGATCGCCGCCGCCGCCGTTACCGAACGCGACCGGCTGCTGACGCAGACCCGGCGCGAGATCGAGGCGCGGCTCAAGGCCGCCCAGCGCGAGCTGAGCGAGCACGCGGCGTCGCTCGCCCTCGACCTCGCCCGGCAGCGCCTCGGTACCGAGATGTCGCCGGCCGACCACGCCCGCCTCGTCGATCGCTACGTGCAGCAGGTCAAGGGGCTCTGACGATGTCGACCCGCACTGCCACTACCCGCTACGCCAAGGCCCTGCTCGCCGTCGCCGCCAGCGACGCCGATGCCGCCGCGATCGACCGCGACCTCGCCGGCCTCGGTGCAACGTTGCACGCCCATCGCGAACTGCATCAGGCGCTCACCTCGCCCTCGGTGCGGGCCGCCGGCAAGCGCAAGATCGCCGCTGCCCTCGCCGATCGACTCGGCTTCGGCGCGGTGACCCGTCGGCTGATCGATCTGATGGCCGAGCGCGGCCGTCTCGGCCAGCTCGACGAGCTGCTCGCCATCTACCGCGAGCGGCTGCTCGCTCGGCAGAAGGTGCAACGCGCCGAGGTGCGATCCGCGGTCGCGCTGTCGCCCGAGGCCACCCGGGCGATCGAGGCCCGGCTCAGCACCGTGACCAGCACGACGGTGAGGGTCGACGCGGTGGTCGACCCGACCCTCATCGGCGGTGTGATGGCCACGGTCGGCGGCACGGTCTACGACGGCACGGTGAAGACGCAGTTGGAGAAGTTGCGCAAACAGCTGGTGGGACAGGCGTAGCAAGCGTTTCTAGCCGCTAGCCGCCAGCCGCTAGCCGCTGTTCGAGCGACAGACTTATGGACATCAGAGCAGACGAAATCTCCAAGATCATCCGCGACCAGATCGGCGGCTTCGCCGTCGACGTGGACGTCGCCGAAGTCGGCACCGTGATCTCGCTGGGTGACGGCATCGCCCGCGTGCACGGCTGCGAGCGCGCCATGGCCGGCGAGATGCTCGAGTTCCAGCACGGCGTGGTCGGCATGGCGCTGAACCTCGAGGAGGACAGCGTCGGCGTGGTGCTGCTCGGCGAGGACCGCTCGATCAAGGAAGGCGACCCGGTCAAGCGTACCGGGCGGATCATTTCGGTGCCGGTCGGCGAGGAGATGCTCGGCCGCGTCGTCAACGCGCTCGGCCAGCCAATCGACGGCAAGGGCCCGATCGCCACCACGAGCTTCTCGCCGATCGAGACGCTGGCCCCGGGCGTCGTCGACCGCCAGCCGGTGCGCGAGCCGCTGCAGACCGGCCTCAAGGCCATCGACGGCATGGTGCCGATCGGCCGCGGCCAGCGCGAGCTGATCATCGGCGACCGCCAGACCGGCAAGACCGCGGTCGCGCTCGACACCATCCTGAACCAGAAGGACGCCGGCGTCATCTGCATCTACAACGCCATCGGCCAGAAGCAGTCGACGATCGCCCAGGTGGTGCGGACGCTCGAAGAGGCCGACGCGCTGCGCTACTGCATCATCGTCGCCGCCGCCGCTGCCGACCCGGCGCCGATGCTCTACATCAGCCCGTACTCGGCCACGGCGATGGGCGAGTTCTTCCGCGACAGCGGCCGTCACGCCCTGCTCATCTACGACGACCTGTCGAAGCACGCGCAGTCGTATCGCGAAATCTCCCTGCTGCTCCGCCGTCCGCCCGGCCGCGAAGCCTACCCGGGCGACGTGTTCTACCTGCACTCGCGGCTGCTGGAGCGCGCCGCCAAGCTGAACGACGCCAACGGCGGCGGGTCGCTGACCTCGCTGCCGATCATCGAGACCCAGGCCGGTGATCTTTCGGCCTACATCCCGACCAACGTCATCTCGATCACCGACGGCCAGATCTTCCTCGAGGCCGACCTGTTCAACCAGGGCGTGCGACCGGCGATTAACGTCGGCAACTCGGTGTCGCGCGTCGGCGGCTCGGCGCAGATCAAGGCGATGCGCCAGGTGGCCGGCACCCTGCGTCTCGACCTGGCCCAGTTCCGGGAGCTGTCGGCGTTCGCCCAATTCGGCAGCAGTGACCTCGATCAGGCGACCCAGCGTCAGCTCAACCGCGGCGCGCGGCTGGTCGAGCTGCTCAAGCAGCCGCAGTACCGGCCGCTCGCCGTCGAGCAGCAGGTGGTCGCGCTCTACGCCGGCACCAACGGCTTCTTCGACGACATCGCCGTGCCGGATGTGCGCCGCGCCGAGGAGGAGCTGCACCGCTTCATGAGCAACCGGTTCGGCCAGCTGCTGACCACCATCAAGACCAAGAAGATCCTCGACGACGAGCTGAAGGGCGAGCTGAACGCCGCGATCAAGGAGTTCGTGCAGACCTTCGCCGCCGCCGGAGCCCGCGCCTAGCCCGGGTCCCGGTCCCTGATCCCGACGGGTCACTAGACACCCAATGCCGTCCCTTCTCGACATCCGCCGCCGCGTCCGCGCCACCAAGTCGACGCAGCAGATCACCAAGGCCATGAAGATGGTCTCGTCGTCGAAGCTGCGCCGTGCGCAGGAGCGCATCCTCCGCGGCCGGCCGTACGCCCAGGAAATGTTGCGCGTGTTCAACAGCCTGGCGACGCGGGTCGAGACCGGCGCGCACCCGCTGCTCATGGACGACCCGCTGGCGGCGCGCACGCTGCTGGTGGTGATCAGCGCCGATCGCGGGCTGTGCGGCAGCTTCAACACCAACATCATCAAGACCACGGCGCAGTACGTCGTCGACCATCCGGCCGAGCCCGGCCGCGAGGTGGCGCTGGCCCTGATCGGCCGCAAGGGCCGCGACTTCTTCCAGCGCCGCGGCTTCGAGGTGCGTTACGAGGAAGTCGGCCTGTTCCAGAACGTGCAGTGGTCGCACGCCCAGGCCATTGCCAACACCTGCATCAAGGAGTTCGTCGGTCCCGAGGTCAGCTCGGTGTATCTCGTCTACAACGAGTTCCGGTCGGTGATTTCGCAGCGGGTGGTGATCGAGCGCCTGCTGCCGATCCCGAAGCTGGAGATCGAGCCGGCGGTGTCGGCGGTGGCGGTGGACTACCTGTTCGAACCGTCGGCGACGGAAGTGCTCGACGCGCTGCTGCCGTTCCACGTCGGCGTGCAGGTGTTCAGGGCGCTGCTCGAGTCGTCGGCGGCGGAGCACGCGGCGCGGATGACGGCGATGGACGCCGCGACGCGCAACGCCAAGGACATGGTCGATCGGCTGACCTTGTACATGAACAAAGTGCGGCAGGCGGCGATCACCCGCGAGATCATCGAGATCGTCGCCGGAGCACAGGCAACTTAGGGCGGGGCTCGGGTCCCGGGGCTCGGGTCTCGGGAACAGCACGACAAGCCAAGAGCGACAACGCTTATGAACACTCAGAACGTCGGCAAAGTCATCCAGGTGATCGGTCCGGTCGTGGACATCGAGTTCGAGGCCGGCCTGCCCGCCATCTACAACGCGGTGCGCGTGGTGGCCGACAAGACCGCCACCACCGGCGCCATCGACGTGGTGGTCGAGGTGCAGCAGCACCTCGGCGAGAACCGCGTCCGGACGGTGGCGATGAAGCCCACCGACGGGATGCAGCGCGGGATGAAGGCCCTCGACACCGACGCGCCGATCTCGGTGCCGGTCGGCCCGGCGACGCTCGGCCGGGTGCTGAACGTGCTCGGCGAGCCGGTCGACTTTCCCGACCGGCCGGTCGAGTCGAAGGAGCGCTGGCCGATTCACCGCCCGGCGCCGAAGCTGGTCGATCAGTCGACCGAGCTCAAGATGTTCGAGACCGGGATCAAGGTCATCGACCTGCTCGAGCCGTACCTGCAGGGCGGCAAGATCGGCCTGTTCGGCGGCGCCGGCGTCGGCAAGACCGTCATCATCATGGAGCTGATCAACAACATCGCCACCAAGCACGGCGGTGTGTCGGTGTTCGGCGGCGTCGGCGAACGGACCCGCGAGGGCAACGACCTGTGGCTCGAGTTCCAGGAGTCGGGCGTCATCGACATCAACGACATGTCGAAGTCGCGCGCGGCGCTGGTCTACGGCCAGATGACGGAACCGCCGGGTGCGCGCCAGCGCGTCGGCCTCTCGGCGCTGACCGTCGCCGAGTACTTCCGCGACGCCGAGCACAAGGACGTGCTGCTGTTCATCGACAACATCTTCCGCTTCACCCAGGCGGGTTCCGAGGTGTCGGCGTTGCTCGGCCGCATGCCGTCGGCGGTCGGCTACCAGCCGACCCTGCTCACCGAGATGGGCGAGCTGCAGGAGCGCATCACCTCGACCAAGGACGGCTCGATCACCTCGGTCCAGGCGATCTACGTGCCGGCCGACGACTACACCGACCCGGCCCCGGCGACCACCTTCGCCCATCTCGACGCCACCACCAACCTGTCGCGGCAGATCGCCGAGCTCGGCATCTACCCGGCGGTCGATCCGCTGGCCTCGAGCTCGCGCATCCTCGACCCGCGGATCATCGGCGACGAGCACTACGACGTCGCCCGCCAGGTGAAGCAGATTCTCCAGCGCTACAAGGACCTGCAGGACATCATCGCCATCCTCGGCATCGACGAGCTGTCGGAAGAGGACAAGCTGACCGTGTCGCGCGCGCGCAAAATCCAGCGCTTCCTGTCGCAGCCCTTCTTCGTGGCCTCGCAGTTCACCGGCCGCGAGGGCAAGTACGTGTCGATTGCCGACACCATCAGGGGCTTCAAGGAGATCGCCGCGGGCAAGCACGACGGCCTGCCCGAGCAGGCGTTCTACCTGCAGGGCACGATCGAGGATGTCATCGCCAACGCCGCGCAGATGAAGCAGTAGGAACGGCTCGAACCATGGCGCTGCCCACGTCGATCACGCTCAGCATCGTCACCCCCGATCAGTCGTTCACCCACGAGGTGGACGAAGTATCGCTGCCCGGGTCGGAAGGCGACTTCGGGGTGCTGCCCGGACACACGCCGCTCTTCGCGGCGCTGCGCACCGGACAGATGTGGTACCGCAAGGGCGTCGACAAGCACTATCTGGCGGTGTCGGTCGGCTTCGTGGAAGTGCTGCCCGACAAGGTCACCGTGCTCTCGCAGGTCGCCGAGCGGGCCGAAGACCTCGACGAGTCGCGGGCCCTCGCCGGCATGACTCGCGCCGCCGCGATGCAGGGTGACCTGCTGCCCAACCTGGATTTCGAGACCGCTCGCGTCGCCCTGCTGCGCACGATCCAGCAGCTGCAGGCCGAATCACGGCGCCGCGTGTGAGGCCGGCCGTGACAGACTAGTCCGCGGACCGGCCGCCGCGACACGATGTTCCACCACCTGCGCGCCCTGCTGAAGTACCGCGGCCTCATCCAGACGCTCGTCGCCCGTGACCTGAAGGCGCGCTACCGCGGCTCGGTGCTCGGGTTCTTCTGGTCGTTCTTCAACCCGCTGCTCCTGCTGCTGGTCTACACCTTCGTCTTCACGGTGATCATGCCGACGGTCCACCCGGAGAACATCCGGCCGTACGGCCTGTTCTTCTTCTGCGGCATCCTGCCGTGGACGTGGTTCAGCTCGTCGCTCACCGAGTCGGCCAACGTCCTCATCTCGGGCGGCAACCTGATCAAGAAGGTGCTGTTTCCGGCCGAAGTGCTGCCGATCGTCGCGGTGCTGGCCAATCTGGTGCACTTCTTCCTCGGCCTGCCGATCCTGGCGGCGTTCCTCATCTACTACCAGCGACCGCTCGATCCCGTGGAGCTGCTGTGGTTCCCGGTGATCGTGTTCGTGCAGTTCCTGTTCACGACCGGCCTGGCGCTGCTGCTGGCGGCGCTGACCGTCCACTTCCGCGACATCAAGGACCTGCTCGCCAACCTGCTGACGCTGTGGTTCTTCTCGACGCCGATCATCTACTCGATGCAGATGGCGCCGGAGAACTACCGCTGGATCCTCAACCTCAATCCGATGACCCACCTGGCGATCTCCTACCAGGAGGTGCTGTTCCACGTCGGGCCCGCACGGCCACTGGAAGTGGCTGCTGGCGCTCGCGGCCGGATCGGTGGTCGTGTTCCTGGCCGGCTACTTCGTGTTCGACCGGCTCCGCGACTCGTTCGCCGAGGAAGTGTAGGCCGCCGATGACCAACGCCATCGACGCGGTCAACGTCACCAAGGTCTACCGCCGGTACGCCCGCAAGAAGCAGTTCGCGACCCTCAAGTCGGCGCTGCTCTCGGGCAGCCTGGTCAGCGAGCTGCAGCCCGACGAGACGTTCGAGGCGCTGCGCGGCGTGTCGTTCAGCGTGCCCAAGGGCTGCACCTACGGCGTCATCGGCCGCAACGGCTCGGGCAAGAGCACGCTGCTCAAGTGCGTGGCCGGGATCACGCGGCCGACCTCCGGCGCGGTGAGCGTCGACGGCCGCATCTCGGCATTGATCGAGCTGGGCGCGGGCTTCCACCCGGAAATCTCCGGCCGCGAGAACGTCTTCATCAACGGCATCATGCTCGGCCTGTCGAAGCGCGAGATCCAGAAGCGCTTCGACGAGATCGTCGAGTTCGCCGAGCTCCAGGACTTCATCGACGCGCCGGTCAAGACCTATTCGTCGGGGATGTACATGCGGCTCGGCTTCGCCGTGGCGATCCACGTCGACCCCGACGTGTTGCTCGTGGACGAAGTGCTCGCCGTCGGCGACCAGGGCTTCACCGTGAAGTGCCTGGACAAATTCGCCGAGTTCCGCCGCCGTAACCGGACGATCCTGCTGGTCACGCACTCGCTGAACCTGGTCGAGCAATTCTGCGATCAGGCGCTGTGGCTCGACCGGGGACGCAATCACGGCGAGGGCGACCCCAAGCGGGTCGTCGCCGCCTACATCGTCGACGTCGAGAAGTCCGAGGAGCAGCTTCTGGCGAAGGAGGAGGCCGAGCGGGTGGCCCAAGCCGAGGCCGTGGTCGCCCGCGACGAAGACTCGCCGCAGCCGCTGAACCCGGTCGAGACCGCCGAAGCGCCGGCCAACATGTTCGCCGCCACCGAGGGACGGTGGGGATCGCGCGAAGTCGAGGTCACCGCGGTGACGCCTGACCGGAGCTGACGGCGAGCCGGCCCATGTCTTCCACACCGGCGATCCGCTGACCGTGCGCATCGGCTACCGCGCCCACGAGCCGACGCGGGACTTCGTCTTCGGCCTGGGCATCTTCAACGGCGACGGCGTGTGCTGTTACGGCACCAACACGAACCTCGAAGAGCTGGAACCTGACCGGCTGAGCGGCGAGGGCGAAGTGCGGTTCGTCGTCGACCGGCTCGACCTGGTCGAGGGCACCTACAAGTTCGACATCGCCGTCCACAAGCTCGACGGCTACCCCTACGACTACCACCGCCAGCTCTACACGATTCGCGTCAAGGCGAAGCAGAAGGACGTCGGCATCTACCGCCCGCCTCACCGCTGGGAGTTCACCGGCGACATCACGTTCAGAGCACCGGGGACCGGGGACCAGGCGACTCGGCCGGATAGCACGCGATGTCGCGTGCTCACGTCCGAGCAAGCGGCATCGTGGGCGGCCGAGCAGCGAGCCGCCGGGCGGCGCGTGGTCTTCACCAACGGCGTTTTCGACCTGCTGCACCCGGGCCACACCCGCTATCTGGCCGACGCTCGCGCCCAGGGCGACGTCCTCGTAGTGGCGGTCAACTCCGACCGGTCGGTCCGTGCGCTGGCCAAAGGGCCCGACCGCCCGGTGACGCCCGAGCACGAGCGCGCCGAGCTGCTGGCCGCGCTCGCCGCCGTGGATGCGGTCGTGATCTTCGACGAAGACACCCCGCTCGCCATCGTCGCGGCGATTCAGCCCGATGTCCTGGTCAAGGGCGCCGACTGGGCCGATGACGCGATCGTCGGCCGCGAGGTCGTGGAGGCCCGCGGCGGCCGCGTGGTGCGAGTGGCGCTCGCCCCTGGCTACTCGACGACGACCATCCTCGATCGGGTGCGGGCCGCCTCTGGCGCCGGATGAGGTAAGCTCCGCCGGACAGGAGGCCGCGTGCGCATCCCGCAACTCATCGCAGTCGTCGTCGGCGTGGCGGCGTGGTCGTCGGTGCCGGTCGCGCGCATCGCCGCACAGGAGCCTGCACCGGTTCCGCTGACCGGGGAACCGCGTCACCACGTGGTCTACGAATCGCCGTCGCTGCGGGTGCACGACATCCAGATCCCGCCCGGCGACACGACGCTCTTCCACACCCACGACACCGCGATCCTCTATGTGCCGATTGCCCGCTCGACCAATCGCTCGCAGGTGCTGGGCGAGGAGTGGAGCGGCGGGGCGCCGGCGACCCCGGCGCCGCCGCCGCCGGCCGGCGGCGAGAAGCCCGGCCGCGTCAACAGCGTCGTGACCTACGTCGAGAAGCCGTTCACGCACCGGGTGAACAACGTCGGCACCTCGCTGTTCCGCCTGGTCGGCATCGCCAATCGCACCGCCGGTGCCGACGGCCCGGCCGACGACGTGTCGGGGCTGTCAGCGAAACCCGAGCTCGAGAACCGGTGGTATCGCGCGCACCGGCTCGTGCTCGAGCCGCAGACGTCGACGGCCCCGCACCGGCACGCGACCGCGGTCGTGATCGTGATGCAGACGCCCGGCACCGCGGCCGCGGAGGGATCGTCGTGGAGCCCGCTCAACGGGCCTGGCGATTTCGTGTGGCAGCCGGCCGGCAGCCACGTCGTCCACAACCGCGGCGGCTCGGCGATCGAGTTCGTCGAGATCGAGGTGCGAGGCGCGACGAAGTAGCGCCAGCCGGAGAGCCCCTCAGGGCACGACGACCGTGACCTCGTTCGACGCTGGACCGGTCGCCCCGCCGACACGGCCGCGGACGCGCAGGAAGTATTGCCCCGCGGGCACGCCGCCACTGATCGACGTCCCCGCGCCGCCGCTGTCGATCGACGCGATGTCCGCCACGCCACTCGCGCTGCCCACCTCGACGAGGTAGGTCGTCGGCGACGGGCCAGTGGCCGGCGCCGACCAGAGGAGCGACAGGACGCGTCCGGTCACCGACGCGGACAGTTGGGTCGGCGCATCCGGTGCCACGGCACCGCCGACCGCGACGGCGATCTCGTTGGAGGCCGGACCGAGACCGCAGGCGGTGCGGGCCGCCACGCGCACGTGGTACAGACCCGGCGGCGCGGCGCCGCTCCAGCCGGTGAGCGTCGAGCCGGTGCTGAAGGTCGCCAGGTCGGACTGGCCCGGCGCGGAGCCGGCGTAGAGCACGTAGCCGGTCGGCGCGCCGCCGGCCGGCGCCGTCCAGGAGAGCGAGACCACGCTTCCCACCGTCGACGATCCCAGCGCGGCGGGAGCCAAGGGCAGCCCCACGCACCCGCCCGACGGGCCCATCACGAGGCCGACGTCTTCCGATGGGTCGCTGGCGCCCGAGGCGTTGGCCGCTCGCACGCGGAGCCAGAACGTGCCATCGGGGACGCCACCCGCGCTGAACGACCGGGCGGCCGACAGTGGCACCACGACGAGATTGGCCAGGCCGGGCGCCGACCCGACTTCCAGCGTGTAGGTCGTCACCGGGTCGCCGTCGAGCGGCGCCCCCCAGTCCATCATCACGGTCCGGCCCGACGTCCAGACGCGCGGCTTCGGCGGCTTCCCCGGTTTGCCGTGCGGCACCGTCACCGTCGCGACCGCTTCGGGCGACGGCGCGCTGTCGCCGAACGCGTTTCGGGCGCGGACGCGAGCGTAATAGGTACTGCCGGTGGAAATGGCGACGGTCAGCGCCGTGGCGGTCGTCGTTTGTACCGGCAGCGACGTCGCGCCAGGAGCCGTGCCGACGTACACCGCGTAGCTCGTCGCCGTGCTGCCCGTCGTCGCCGGCGTCCAGACCAGGTTCAACGTCGCCGACCCGGGCGTCGCAGTGAGCGTCGTCGGGGCGTCGGGGCCGGCTGGTGCCACGCTGACCGAGACCTGGACCGTTCGTGTCACCGACGCCTGGCTGTCGCTGGCCGACAGGACCACGCTTCCGGCGCCGGCCGCACCGGCGACCGGCGTCAGCGTCACGTTGAAGGTGGCGGTCGTGGCCGTGGATGAGACCGGCGCGATCAGGATGCCGGCGTTGGCCAGCAGCGTGGCGTTGGTCGTGGCGCCACTGAGCGTGAGCATCGCTCCGGCGGTATCGACGTCGGTGAGCGTGACGGCGAACGTGGTCGGGGTCGAGACGAGCGTCGAGACCGCCGCCGGTGCTCCCGGCGCATAGACCGGCGCGTCGTTCACCGCCGTCACGCTGAGGCTGAAGCTGGTCGAGGTGATCGCCGTCCCGTCGCTCACGGTGAGTGTGATCGACGACCCGCCGGATTGATTGGCGGCCGGCGTGATCGTCAACGTCCGCGATCCCCCGGTGCCACTCAGGACCAGGCCGCCCGCCGGCAGCAGCGCCGGATTGGACGCTGAGACCTGCACGCCGAGATTCGCCAGCGGCGTGTCGGGATCGGCGATGGCGAACGGCACGGCCAGCGGGGTGTCTTCGGAAGTGGTCTGCGCCGCGAGCGGGGCGACGGTCGGCGGTGCCGGCAGGATCACGGTCAGCGCGAACGTCGTCACCGCCGTGGCACTGCCATCGGAGCCGGTCAAGGTGACGGTGGCCGCGCCCGACTGACCCGCGGCCGGCGTCATCGTCACCTGCAGGGTGCGGCCGCCGGCGGTCGTATTGGTTACCGAGAACGTCACGTTGGCGGCGGGCAGCAGCGTCGTGTTCGACGACGCGGTGCTGAGCGACAGCGCGCTGCCCGCCGAGTCGATGTCGGTGAGCGTGACCGTCGTCTGCGTCGAACTGCCGCTGACGATCGAGGCCGACGCCGGCGACCTCGTGATGGCTGGCGGGTCGTTCACCGCGTTGACGGTCACGGTGAAGGGCTCGGTCGCGGTCAATGCCCCGTCGCTCACTGTGAGGGTAATCGTCGCGGAGCCGGCCTGATTCGCGGCCGGGGTGACGACGATCGTGCGGTTGCCCGCCGATCCGCCGAGAGCGAGGCCGGCCGAGGTGTTCGGCACCAACGCCGGGTTGTTCGACGACGCCGTGACGACCAGACTCCCCGCCGCCGTCTGGGCGTCGGCCACGGTGAAGGCGATTGATCCGGTGGCCGAGTCTTCGTTGATCGACAGATTCGACACCGCCGAGATCGTCGGCGGGCTGCTGCCGCCGACCGCCTGGCGGAAGTTAGCCACGGTGTTGGCGGCGTTGTTGATCGACAGCGCGTTGTTGTGCTGGGCCATCGTGCCGGTCGGGGCGCCGGAGTAGTTCACGTTCGGGTTGGAGAAGTACAGCACGCGCGGGCACCCGCCCGGGCAGTCGTAGGCCATCACAGTGCGGAACAGGTTCGAGGGGTGCTTGTAGCCGAAGGAATACGGGTACAAGCCGAAGCCACCGTCCTCCGGGGCGTGCGACGAGCCCATGTTGTGGCCGAGCTCGTGCGCGAACGAGTAGTTCGGGCTGATGCATGGTACGCGGTCACGCTGTACGCGTTGGCAGCAAACCCCGACGAGAGCGTGGTCATCAGATAGCCGACGCCGCACGCTTCAGGGGTGTTGGCCACGATCAGGCCGACCATGTCGGCGCCGAGTGTGTTGCGCAGAGCGGCCACGCCCGAATCGCCACGGAACGTGCTCAGATCGGTCGAGATCGATCCGCTTTCGACGTAGTTCCAGAGCTGCGTCCCGACCAGCCGCAGTCGCGGCGTGACGCCGCTGTTGCCGTAGCCGGTGTTCGTTTCCGACACGCCGAGGGCAATTCTCGCCTGCACCGTGGCGTCGCTGCCCCCCGCGGAAGTGCGCGCGCCGGGCGTGTACAGCACCAGGACGTCGATGGTGCTGGCATCGTCGCCGGCAATGGGCGGGTTGTCGGTTGTCGGGTCCATCGCATCGGCGGGGGCGGCGAGCGGCTCCAGCTCGGGCGGAAGCAGCCGCGGGTCGACTTGCCGGATCACGTGGACGCCGGGTCCGGCGGGCTCCAGCGAATACGCCCCGTCGAGCGTGCGAATCGAGCCCTGCACGACCCCCGCAAGTGAGACCAGGGTTACGGAACTGTACGGGGCATTCAGCGACGTGCCCGGCCCAGGTCTGCGCGCCGTTGCGGTGGCCTTCGCGCCGGTCGAGCTCCGCTCGGACGACCAGACCCGACGGCACCTGGACGTCGATGACATTGGCTGCGAGGGCGTCGAGGTTGACCGACACGGCCCGTGCGTCGAGGGTGCCAGGCTGCGCCGCGCCAGCCAGCATGCGGCCATCGGCCATTGGCTGGAGCAGCGACGGCACCGCGGGTTGCTGCGCGCGACCCTGCATGCCGCCCACCCACAAGGCGGCGAACAGCCCCAGCAGCCAGGACGAAATGGAGCGCCGCGCCGACCCGCGTCTGATCACGGACGGCCGGCGGTGCAAGATCCACGCCCCGCCGATCGGTGTCGCCAGCGCGGACTGGCCTTACGGAACTGCGACTTGGACTGACGAAATCGGTCCCGGTGATGCCCTTGAGGTTCACCCCGCGGACCTGGAACACGCGGTCCGTGGTCTTGACCGTCCAGACCAGCGCATTCCCAGTGTGCGTGGCCCACCGTCCAGCCGCGCCGTCGGCGTCGATCACCCGGGTCCTGGTAGTGGCTGTGCTGCAGAACGGAATGTTCCAGGTCGAGGGTGACCTGCATCACGCCGCTGCGCCGCGCGGCGATCCACACCTGATTCGGTGCCCAGTCGACGAGCGTGCGGTCGGCGGTGTCGACGGCCGTGGGCCGTTCGTGCGGGAACTCCGAGGGCGTCGTGCTCAATTCCCACGGAATCGTCTGGCCATCGAGCCACTCGACCATGTCGAGATAGCGTTCGAACGGCAGCTCGTTGGGCGCGCTGACGTGATTCGCGTTCAGGTGGAACCGGATGTAGTGGTACAGCTCGGCGCTGCGCTGCGGATAGTCGAATGGCGACGGATGACCGGCGCGCACCGCGCCGAGCACGACCTCCACCTCGCCGAGCCGGTTCTGCAGCTTGGCGTCGCGCAGCTCGACGGCGCTCAGCGGCACGCCGCCGCGGACGAAGTGGTTGTTGAACGCGACGTCGAGCAGCACCCACTTGTTGTAGTCGTTGGACCACACCTCGGTGGTGTAGTGGTTGTAGGGATTGGAATCCGTGCCCACCTCCAGGTATCGCGCCGGCACGCCGTACGCCGCCAGGGCCTGGAGGAAGATCTGCGAGGTACTGGCCGCAGAATCCGCCGGTGTAGCCGGCACGGATCCAGTCGAGGATGGTCATGGCGTCCCAGGGCGGGTAGGGACTCGGACTGCCCATCGGAAACTGCGCGGCCACCCAGTCTTTGAGACGGAGCATCGCGTCGAACTCGCCGGTCGCACCCTGAACGACGGCGTCGAGATGCTCACGCTGCCTGAACTCGGCTGAGCCGCGGCGCCAGGTAGTTCTCGTAGCGGACCTGGAGCCGGGCGGCGCCGGCCGGTAACTTCGGCGAAACGAGGGGCTGGATCGTCGCGCCGGGCACCGTCAGCGTCACCGGCACCGGCGTGGAGGTGACGCCGCTGCCATTGCGCGCGCGAAACGTCAGCGTATAGGTGCCCCAGGGCACGTCGCCGAACGCGATCTGGCCGGTCGGCGGCAATGGCAACGATCCGGAGATTGGCCCCGCGACGTCGACGACGACACCGTCGACCGCGCCTCCTTCGAACGAGCTTCGCCACGACAGGCTGACATCGGCGCCGAGCGCCAACGCGGCGACGTCCTGCGGTGCCGCCGGCGCCTCGTCGAGCCCGACAGAGATGCGCACCTCGTTCGAGGCCGGGCTGCGGACGCCATTCCGTAGCGCATGGAGGCGGGCGTAATAGGCGCCCGGAGCGAGGGTGACCGCCAGCGACGATGCCGAGCCGGCGACCGGCAGGCTGGCGAGCACCTGGCCGGGCGCGAAACCGCCCTCGAGGAGATACAGGTCGGGTGTGGCTGCGGCGGGCGCGTCCCAGCTCAGCCTCACTACCTGGCCCTGCACCTCGGAGACGACGAGAGACGACGGCGCCGATTCGCCTTCTTGGGCACGCAGATCCGGCGGGCTGACGCCACACGCCAGGGTCGCCAGCACGAGCAGCCAACCGCTTGACGGGTTGAGGACCGGAAACCAACGACGCGGACGTGAACCCGGCGGCATTTTCGTGTGTTCTCGACTCATCGGGGCGTACGGCGATCCTGCATAACGCCGGGCGCGCCTTCGGGTCAGCAAGATCGACGCCAGCGGACGTGTGCCGACAGCGCGTCGCCGGTACCTGCTGTCCTCTCGTTCGTAGGACAATAGGAGTTTGTCGATGGTCCAGGCGGGCCCTTCAGGGGCGAGCCTGGCACTCTGCGCGTACAGCGTCGGCATCGCGATCATGGCGTCATCGTCTTCGCTGGTCGTCCGCTCGCTGCTCAAAGGCGCGATCGCGAGTCTCTCGCTGGGCCTACGAGCTCAGCCGTTGGCCGGGCTCACACCGCAGGCCAAGGCCCTCGCCGTCGCCGCAAGCGCCCACGACGCCTCCGACCGCGTGCTGCTGTACGTCGTGCCCGCCGACTCGGCCATCGACCTCGCCGTCGCCGACATCCGGTTCTTCCTCGGCGCGATCGAGGGCATCAGCGACGTGGCCCTGACCGGTCTGGTGCTGCCGTTTCCGTCGCTGCAGGCCGATCCTTATCGGGCGCTGGCGCCGCACATGCGCGTCAGTTCGGCCCGGGCGCGGGCGCTGCTGGCGATGGCGACCGGATCGGCCCGAGTCGTCGTCGCCTCGGCGCCGGCGCTCCTGCAGCGCCTGACGGCGCCGTCGATCCTCGTCGCACGTTCGCTCGGCGTGCGCACGGGAGCGGAGATCGATCCGCTGGCGCTGTCGTCGTTGCTCGGCGAGGCGGGATACGACCGTCAGGATCCCGTCGACGACCACGGCGAGTACTGCGTGCGTGGCGGCATCCTCGACGTCTATCCCCCAGATGAAATCTGGCCGATCCGCATCGAGTTCATCGGCGACCTGGTCGAGTCGATCCGGCGCTTCGACCCGGGCACGCAGCGATCGGTCGAGACCCTCGACCAGTTCCTCGTCGTGCCGGTGCGCGAGCAGGCCGACACGACCATCGCCGCGGCGGGCGAGTCCACGGTGTTCGACTACCTGACCGCGGCGGCGGGCGGGCTGGTGGCCGTGTCGGAGCCCGATGAGTCCAACGACGCCGTCGAGCGGGCATTCGCCGTCGCCCAGGCGAGCTACGACGACGCGCTCGGCCGGTCGAGTACGCCGCCGTCGCTGCCGCCACCGGCCGCCCTCTTCGTGCCGGCCGGCGAATCTGGTGGCCCGTCTGGCCCGCGGCGTCGCCGTGACCGGCCTCCACGTGGAGAGCGGCGACGGCGCCGCCGCTGTGCCGCGCCACGTCACCACCCAGCCGACGCAGCGGTTTCACGGACGGATTGCCGACTGGGTGCAGGAAGTACGGGACCGCCGCGCTGCCGGCGACGCCGTCGTGTTCGTGGCCGAAACCCAGGGCCGCGCCGAACGCACCGTCGAGATGCTCGCCGACTACGACGTCCGCGCCGAGCAGGCGACCCGCACCAGCGAGATGAGCGCCGGCGCGGTGCTGGTCGCCGTCGGCACGCTCAGTGGCGGTGTCCGCCTGCCCGACGCCGCCCTCTCGCTCTACGCCGAGGCCGACATCTTCGAGGAGGACCGTCACCGCGGCGGCGCGACGCGCAAGCGCTCGCTGGCGGCGACGTTCCTCTCGGATCTCCGCGATCTCAAGGTCGGCGATCTCATCGTCCACGTCGACAACGGCATCGGCGAGTTCGTCGGCCTGAAGCAGATCGGCGTCGGCGACACGGCGCACGAGTTCCTCGAGCTGCGCTATCACGGCGACGACAAGCTGTTCGTCCCGGTCGAGCGCCTCGACCTGGTGCAGAAGTACACCGGCGGCAGCCGGCCGGCGCTGGATCGTCTGGGCGGCACCACCTGGGAACGGGCCAAGGGCCGGGTCAAGAAGGCCATGCGCGACATGGCCGAGGAGCTGCTCAAGCTCTATGCGGCGCGCAAGGCTGTCGCCGGCCATGCCTTCGGTGTCGACACGCACTGGCAAGAGGAGTTCGAGGCCGCCTTTCCCTACGAGCTGACGCCGGATCAGGCCACCGCCCTCGCCGACATCAAGCGCGACATGGAGTCGTCGATGCCGATGGATCGCCTGCTGTGCGGCGACGTCGGCTACGGCAAGACCGAGGTGGCGCTGCGGGCCGCGTTCAAGGCGGTGATGGACGGCAAGCAGGTGGCGATCCTGGCGCCGACGACGGTGCTCGCCTTCCAGCACCTCGAGACGCTGCGCGCCCGCCTGGCGTCGTTCCCGGTCAAGGTCGACATGGTGTCGCGCTTCCGCAGCAAGGCCGAGCAGACGGTGATCCTCGAGCAGCTCGCCGCCGGCCAGGTCGACATCCTCGTCGGTACCCATCGTCTGCTGTCGAAGGACGTGAGCTTTCGCGACCTCGGCCTGCTCATCGTCGACGAGGAGCAGCGCTTCGGCGTCGCCCACAAGGAGCGCATCAAGCAGATGCGCCGCAAGGTCGACGTCCTGACGCTGACCGCGACGCCGATCCCGCGCACGCTGAACATGTCCCTGGTCGGCATCCGCGACATGTCGGTGATCGAGACGGCGCCGAAGGATCGGCTGTCGATTCAGACCCACGTCGTCAAGTTCGACCAGAACGTGATCGGCCGCGCCCTGCGCACCGAGCTGGCCCGCGGCGGCCAGGTCTACGTGGTCCACAACCGCGTCGAGTCGATCTACTCGATGGCCAACCTGCTCGAGCGGCTGGTGCCCGAGGCGCGCATCGTCATCGGCCACGGCCAGATGAGCGAAGACGCGCTCGAGCGCACCATGCTCGACTTCATGGCGCACAAGTACGACGTGCTGCTCTCGACGACGATCGTCGAGAACGGCCTCGACATCCCCAACGCCAACACCATCGTCGTCAACCGCGCCGATCGCTACGGCCTGTCACAGCTCTACCAGCTGCGCGGCCGGGTCGGACGCAGCGACCGGCCGGCCTACGCCTACCTGATGATCCCGCCCGAGGAGTCGCTGTCGCCGGTGGCCAAGCGGCGGCTGGCCGCGATCAAGGAGTTCAGCGATCTCGGCAGCGGCTTCCGTGTCGCGGCCCTCGACCTCGAGATCCGGGGCGCCGGCAACCTGCTCGGCGGCCAGCAGAGCGGACAGATCGACTCGGTCGGCTTCGAGATGTACATGAAGCTGCTCGAGGAGACGGTCAAGGAGCTGAAGGGCGAAGACCTCGATGACGACGTCCGCGCCGCGGTCAACCTGCAGGTCGACTTCCGGATTCCCGAAGGCTATGTCGCCGACGTCAACCAGCGCCTGTCAATCTACCGCCGGGTCGCCTCGGCGCGTTCGGAAGAGGAGATCCGGCGGGTCCTCGACGACACCCGCGACCGCTACGGCGTGCCGCCGCCGGCCCTGCTCAACCTTGCCGACTTCGGCCGGGTCCGGGTCGGCGCTGACCGGCTCGGTCTCGAGAGCATCGACCGCGACGGCTCGCTCGTCGTCTTTAGGTTCAGGGAGAAGACGCGGGTCGATCTGGCGCGGCTGCTCACCCTGGTGCGCGGACGTCCGGACCTCCAGCTGGTCCCGCCCGGCAGCCTGAAGCTGGATCTGCGGCAGGAAGGGGCGGTCGAATCGGTGCGCAGCAGCCGGGCGTGGTGGACGGCCCGGGCCACCGCCGGCGAGGTCACCCCCGGCTTCTCGAAGGCCGAGGTCGAGCGCCGCGCCCCGGATGATCCGCGGGCCGAAGGCGGCCTGCTCGACCGTGTACTGGGGGTGCTGATTGCCCTCAGCGACGACTGATCCCGGCCCGTCACCGGACGCGGTCGGAGCACGGGGACTGGTAAACTAGAAGGTTCAGGACGACACCATGCAGACATTGCGCACAATGGCACTGGCGGTGGCGGTGACCGCGGCGGCGGGTTCGACCCCGTCGGCCGACATCATCGAGCAGATCCTGGTGAAGGTGAACGGCGAGATCATCACCAAGACCGACCTCGAGCAGCGGCAGATCGCCGCCATCCGTCAGCGTCCCGACGCCGCGTCGCTGCGCAGCGACGACGCGGCGCTGGCCAAGCTGCTGTCCGAGGTCACGCCGGCGGTGATCGTCGACGCCGTCGACGAGCTGCTGCTCATCCAGCGCGGCAAGGAGCTCGGCTACGCGATGGGTGACGAGCAGTTCCAGAGCATCCTCGAGAACATCCGCAAGGAGAACAAGATCGAGACCGAGGAGCAGTTCCAGGCGGCGCTGCGCCAGGAAGGTCTGACGATGCTCGACCTGCGCCGCCAGCTCGAGAAGCAGATGCTCGTCAACCGCGTGCAGCAGACCGAGGTGATGGGCAAGATCAGCGTCACCGACGAAGAGGTGAAGGCCTACTACGACGCCAACGCGGCCACGCTCGCCGCGCCGGCCAACGTGACCTTGCGCGAGATCCTGGTGGCGGTCGAGTCCACGGACAAAGGCGTGAACGTCGCCGCCGACGAGGCCGCGGCCGCCAAGGCCGCCGACGCCCACAAGCGCATCGCCGCCGGCGAGCCGTTTGCCAAGCTCGCCGCCGACATGTCCGACGCGCCGTCGAAGGCCAACGGCGGGCTGCTCGGCGACATTCCCTACACCGACCTGGCGCCGGAACTGCAGAAGGAGCTCGACGCGCTCAAGCCCGGTGACGTCACCGCGCCGCGCCGGACCTCGCGCGGCTACCAGATCCTGAAGCTCGATGGCCGCACCGGCGGCGGCACGCCGACGATGGAAGACGCCCGTGACCGGATCTCGGAGCGCGTCTTCGAGCAGAAGCGCCGCGGCGAGTTCCAGAAGTACCTGGTACGTCTGCGTGGTCAGGCGATCATCGAGTGGAAGAACGACGAGGTCAAGAAGGCCTACGATTCGGGTCTGGCGGCGCAGACCGCGGCGGCGGCGGCACGTGCCGCCGGGGCGCTGAGGCCGGCGCACGACGGCCTCCGGACTCGCTCGTGATGAAGATCGGCTCCGTCGCGCTGACCTCGCCGCTGGTCGTCTCGCCGATGGCGGGCATGACCGACACCGCCTTTCGCCGCCTGGTCAAGCGGCACGGCGGCTGCGGTCTCGTCGTCAGTGAGATGGTCAGCAGCGAAGGCCTGGTGCGCGGCATGGACCGCACGCTCGAGTACGCGGAGTACACCGAGGAGGAGCGCCCGGTCTCGATCCAGATCTTCGGCGGCGAGCCTGAGCGGATGGCCGAAGCGGCACGCGTCGTCGAGGGCATCGGCGCCGACATCGTCGACATCAACATGGGCTGTCCGGTGCCGAAGGTGGCGAAGCACAATGCCGGCTGCAGCCTGATGCGCGAGCCCGCTCACGCCGCGCGCATCGTCGAGGCGATGGTCAAGGCGGTGTCGATCCCGGTCACCGTGAAGATGCGCAAGGGCTGGGACGAGGGCGAGACCACCGCGCCCGAGGTGGCGCGCCGGGTCGAGGATGCCGGGGCCGCGGCGATTGCGGTGCACGGCCGCACCGCCAAGCAGTCGTATTCCGGGTCGGCCGATTGGGACTTCGTCCGGGCGGTCGCCGCCGGCGTGACGATTCCGGTCTTCGGCTCCGGCGACTGCATCGAGCCGCGACAAATCGTCGAACAGCTCGGCTCGGGCGTGAGCGGCGTGTTCGTCGGCCGCGGCGTGCTCCGCAATCCGTGGATCCTGGCGCAGGCGCAGGACCTGATCGGCGGGCGGCCGATGCGCGAAGTCACCGCGGCGGATCGCGCGACGTTCCTGTTCGACTACATCGACCTGTTGTTGCAGGACCACGAACAGGAGCGCGCCGGCTTCCGCCATCAGGCGCCGAGCCAGCCGCCGGCGCCCGCCGACCAGCGCCCGGCCCGCAGCCGCGAGCGCTGGGTCATCAACAAGGTGCGCGCGTTGTGCACCTGGTACACCAAGGGATTCGACAATGGCTCGCACCTCCGGATTGCGGTGAACGGCGCCGAGTCGATTCAGGCCGTGCGCGACGTCGTCGAGCAGTTTTTCGTCGTCGCCGCGGAGCATCCACGCGGCGCGGCCAGTCCCTGGTCGGGCCGCCAGCTCGACGTGCTGTCGCCGGCGGGCCGCTGACGGTGGTTGCCGGATTGCGCGTCGCGATCGACCTCGACGGCACGGTCGCGGACCTGTCCTCGGCGATGCACGCCGTGGCGACCCGGCGGCTCACGCGGGACGCCGATCCGGACGGCGACGACATCGCCGTGCCCGATCCCCAGGAACGGCCGGCGCTGCGCGACCTGGCGTTGACGCCTCGACAGCTCGACGCCCTCTGGGGCGTCGTGCTCAAGACCAAGAATTTCTGGACCACGCTCGAAGAGATGGAGCCGGGTGCCGTCGCCCGGCTCGCGGCGCTGGCCACCGAGCGCCGTTGGGACGTGCTGTTCATCACCACCCGTCCGACCGCAGCCGGCGCGACGACGCAGGTGCAGAGCCAGCAATGGCTGGAAGCGCACGGCTTCAAGCGTCCGAGCGTCTACGTCGTGAAGGGCTCGCGCGGCAAGATCGCCGATGCGCTTCAGCTCGACGCCGTGGTCGACGACCGGCCCGAGAACTGCCTCGACGTGGCCGTGGAGTCGTCGGCGCGCGCGTTCCTGGTGTGGCCGGGGCACGAGGCCGACCTGCCACCCGGCGCGGTCCGGCACGGCGTGAAGCACGTGCCGACAATCTCGGCGGCGCTCGATGCGCTGCTCGAACTCGACCGCGCGCGCAGCGGTGGCGTCGGGCGATCGTTCCGGCGGCTGTTCGGTCGCTGAGCTCTTCCCGCCGGTTCAGACCTTCAGCGCCGGCACGTCGGTCGCGACCTCGACGCGCTACGCGCCTCAGTCCTTCTTCCGGCGCGGTCCACCAGTGCCCTTCGGGCCGCCTTTGGGCGGGAAGCGGCCGGCTCCGGGCTTGCCACCCCAGGGCTTGCGCGGCGCTCCCTGCGAGCCGGATCCCGCCGGCCCGCGGTCGCGCCACGCGGGTTTCGGGCCGCGCGCGTCGGGTCCGCGGTCCTTCCATTCCGGCTTGGGGCCGCGTGGAGCCGGCGGTCGGTCGCGCCATTCGGGCTTGGGCCCAGGAGCGCTCGGTCCGCGGTCCTTCCACTCGGGTTTGGGGCCGCGCGGTGGACCGGCTGGCCGATCGCGCCATTCGGGCTTGGGGCCGCGTGCGCTCGGTGCGCGGTCCTTCCATTCCGGCTTGGGCCCGCGATCCTTCCACTCGGGTTTGGGGCCGCGCGGTGGACCGGCTGGCCGATCGCGCCATTCGGGCTTGGGGCCGCGCGCGCTCGGTCCGCGATCCTTCCATTCCGGCTTGGGCCCGCGGATCCTTCCACTCGGGTTTGGGGCCGCGCGGTGGACCGGCTGGCCGATCGCGCCATTCGGGCTTGGGGCCGCGTGCGCTCGGCGCGCGGTCCTTCCATTCCGGCTTGGGCCCGCGATCCTTCCACTCGGGTTTGGGGCCGCGCGGTGGACCGGCTGGCCGATCGCGCCATTCGGGCTTGGGGCCGCGTGCGCTCGGCCCGCGATCCTTCCATTCCGGCTTGGGCCCGCGATCCTTCCACTCGGGTTTGGGGCCGCGCGGTGGACCGGCTGGCCGATCGCGCCATTCGGGCTTGGGGCCGCGTGCGCTCGGCCCGCGATCCTTCCACTCCGGCTTCGGCCCGCGCGGCCGCGGTGGCCGCGGCGGCGCATCGGGGTCCACTGGTCGACCACGCCAGTCGGTGGCTGGCGCCACCGGCGGCGCCGGCGGCGGCGACGCGCGATCGTCGGCTGGCGGCGGCGCCTCCTCGGATTTGGGGCCGTGTCCTGGCCGCGACCGCACCATCTGCTTGAACTTCTGCCACTTGGCCTTCTTGGCCAGCTGGTACTTCTCGCGCGGATCGCGGTGCTCGCCGCCCGGACGCCAGCTCTTGCCCCGACCGTGCGCGTCGTCGGGCGGCACCACGGTGCCATCGGCGGCCACGGTGTAGCCGCGGCGCAGCAGATCGCGCGCCTCGTCGCGCGACGGCCACAAGCGGCCGCGCTCGAACCACTTCATCTCGGCAGTGGGCTGCTTGACTTGCAGGCGCTTCAGCGTCGGCAGCAGCTCGTCGGCTTCCGCGGCGCGGAACGCCGTGGCCTGGCCATCCACCAGGATCGTCCAATAGGCGTATCGAGGCGGCATGTCGGTCGTCGTAGCCGGCAGTGAGAGTCTCGCCGGCATTCGACCGACGGTGATCCCTGCAGGCTGCGTTGCTCCTTCTTCAAATATAGGCCGATATGCTCAGTCGTCGCGCCCTTCTTGTCGGCGTGACGTCAGGGCGCTTCGCGGCTACGTGGTCAGTTCGGGCAGGCGCTTCAGCTTTTCGACCAGCGTCGTGCGTTTCAGTCCGAGCAGACGCGCGGCGTCGGCGCGGTTGCCTTCGGTGCGCGTCAGCGCGCGGCCGATGAGGTCGCGCTCGATGCGGCTGACGAGCCCCGGCAGATCGACGCCGGTTTCCGGCAGGTCGAGCGACGGTGCGGTCTCGACCGGCACGGCCTGGATCTCGGGCGGCAGGTCGGCCATCTCGACCTGCACCCGCGTGCCCCGCAGGATGAGCGCGCGCTCGACCGCGTTCTCGAGCTGGCGGACGTTGCCGGGCCACGCGTAGGCCATCAGCCGGCGCAGCGAGTCCTGCGACAGCATCACGTCGGGGACCTGGCCGTTGCCTTCCTCGCGGGTGGCGAACTTGCGGATGAAGTGCTGCACCAGCAGCGGGATGTCGTCCTTGCGGTCGCGCAGCGGCGGCAGCTGCAGCGCGATCACGTTGAGGCGGTAGAAGAGATCCTCGCGGAAGGTGCCGTCGGCGACCATCTTCGCCAGGTCCGAGTTGGTGGCGGCGACGACGCGCACGTCGACCTTGATCGTCCGGTTCTCGCCGACGCGCTCGAACTCACGCTCCTGCAGCACGCGCAGCAGCTTGGTCTGCAGCGTCGCGCTCATCGTGCCCACTTCGTCGAGGAAGAGCGTGCCGCGGTCCGCCTGTTCGAGTCGCCCCTGGCGCGTGGCCACGGCGCCGGTGAAGGCGCCGCGCGCATGGCCGAAGAGCTCGGCCTCGAGCAGGGTCTCGGGAATGGCGCTGCAATTGAGCGCGACGAAGCGGTGCTGGCGCCGCGGGCTGGTCTGGTGGATGGCGCGGGCGATCACTTCCTTGCCGGTACCGGTCTCGCCGGAGATGAGCACCGTCGCGGCGCTCGGCGCCACGGTCTCGATCATCTGGCAGAGATCGCGCATCAGGCGGCTGCGGCCGACGACGCCGGGCAGGCCATCGCGCTGTTCGAGCTGCTGACGCAGGTAGGCGTTCTCGGATCGCAAGCGTCGCTGCTCGAGCGCCGATTCGAGTACGTGCAGCAGCTCTTCGAACTGAAACGGCTTGCTCACGAAGTCGGCGGCGCCGCGCTTGATGGCGTCGACCGCGTCCTTGACGGTGCCGTAGCCGGTAACGACAATGCCGATGATCCCCGGATAACGTCGCAGCGCGGCGTCGAGCACCTCGCGGCCGTCGATGCCGGGCAAGCGCAAATCCGAAATCAGGACGTCGAAGGCAAAGCGCTCCAGCTTGTCGAGCGCCTGCTCACCGGACGAGGCCTCGGTGACTGCAAACCCCTCTTCCGCGAGGCGTTCCGCGATCACTGTACGTAGAGCATCTTCGTCGTCGACGAGGAGGAGATGGATGGGTTCGGCCAAGCGGGGAGGTCTCTGAAAGAGCGTCAATATCCTGACACTAACGGATTCCGGACGTCAACACCGAAATCCGTGATTCGGGCTGGCACAAACCTGCTCTAATCCCCACGACCAAGCATCCGATACCACACTTTGAAGGGAGAACCACCTGTGGAACGTCAGACGATTAGCATCATGAAGGCTTGCGAGCTCGTGGGTGTCAGCCGGCGCACGATCTACAACTGGATCGCAGCGGGGAAGGTCGAATACGTGCGCACCGCGGGTGGCAGCATCCGGATCTTCGTCGACACGCTGTGGCGGCAGCCCGACGGCACCGCGCGCGCCGGCTCGAATCCCGCGGCCTAGCGCCGCCGCTCGACCGACGACGAGATCGCCCGTGAACTACTCGACCATCGGCTCCCGACTGGAAACAGGTCCGCAGGAGCGGTCCACCGACCTGCGCGGCCTGTTTCACGAGCTGAACAATCAGCTCAGCGTGATACTCGCGCACGCCGAGCTGATCGAGTCGAAGGCGCCCGACGCGGCGCAGCGGGCTCGCGCCTCGCAAGTCGTCACCGCCGCACTCGAGGCGATGACGGTCGCGCGCTCGATCCGCGAACACGCCGGCGCGTAAGCGCCCCCCGCCCGCCTCCTCCCTCCTCCGTCAGGCCCATCCGGGCCGCCGTCATTTCGCGTCACCCAGTTGGCGAGACGCGTCGCCTGTCGTCAAGATCCTGGCGCATCTGGTGGCGCTGCTCACCCGTTCCAGGCACTGCACACCGCCGCCGCACGAGGAGTGTAAGTTATTGCACCGTCAGGTTTTATCTGCCGCAGACGGCGCGCCCGTTCGCGCTCTTCTTCAGGGGTGCGCGGGACTGGCATCGGGGCTGCAAGGAGGCCACGCGTCCGCCATGGATGGCGGCGACTGGAGCCCGATTCCCATGACCGCCGAGCAGCTGGCCGAAACCATCAACCCCCGCGTGGAAGCGAGCCTTCCGTTCGTCGAGGCCCTGGCGCGCCGAGTCGCCGCTACGATGCCCCACTCCATCGACCTGGGCGACCTGGTGCAGGACGGGGTCCTCGGGCTCATCGACGCCGCGCGCCGGTTCGAGGAGTCGCGCGGCATCAAATTCGAGACCTTCGCCGAGCGCCGCGTGCGCGGCGCGATGATCGACGCGCTGCGTAAGGACGCCTGGCCGCGCGGCGTGCGTCGCGTGCGCCGCGAGCTTGAGGCGGCTCGGGAGCGGTTGCGCGTCACACTCGGCCACGAGCCGTCGCTCGCCGACCTCGCCGCCGCCGTCGGTTCCGACGAAGAGCGGCTCGGCAAGGTGATCGTCCGCATCAACACCATTGAACAGACGTCGCCGCTGTCGTGCGCCGACAACGTCGACGAGTCGCAGCTGCCGGCGGTGCTCGTGCCGGTCGAAGCCGAGCGCCCCGACGCCGCCTACGAGCGCCAGGAAGTGGAAGACCGGGTTCGCGCCGCCATCGGCACGCTGCCACCGCGCGAGCGTCGCGTCGTCGCCCTCTACTATTACGGCGAAGTCACGATGAAGGAGATCGGCGCCGAGCTCGGCGTCAACGAGTCGCGGGTCTCACAGCTCCACGCCCGCGCTCTGCGCCGGCTGCGCGAGGCCCTCGGGCCCGACGTGCACCCGACCGCGTCGATCGAAGCGTTGCGCAACGCCGTGGTCGCGTTCGAGCACCGGCCGCGCATGGCCAAGGCCGACCTCCCCGAGTCGGATTCGGTGGTGTCGCCGGCCGCCGCCGCTCGCGCCTCGCGCCGCGGCGTGGTGATCGACTACGCCAGCGCCTCGCGCGCCGCGCGCAGCAAATCGGCGAGCCGGAACGGCTTGGAGAGCCACCGGCATCCGCTTTCCTCGAGGAAGCGTTCGGCGTCGGTGCCGGCCACGTCGCCGGTCACGAAGATCACGCGTCGCGCCAGTGCCGGCGTGGCCGCGGTCATGGCGCGGTAGAAGCGGATCCCGTCGACGCGCGGCATCTTCAGATCGCACACGATCAGGTCGTAGTGGTGCTGGGCGACGCGGGCCAGTCCCTCTTCGCCGTCGCCGGCGCGATCGACGACGAACCCGGCATCCGAGAACGCCTCCTTGACCGCGGTGGCGAGCGCCGGCTCGTCTTCCACGACCAGCACGCGGGCCCCCTTGAACACGTCGCGCCGCGTCGGCTCGGCCGGCGGCGTGGTCTGGCTGCGGCGCTGGGCCACGGCCTTGCTGCCCGACACCGGCAGCTCGACGAAGAACGACGCGCCGGCCCCGCGCTGTGACTTGAGCGTGATCCGGCCGCCGTGCTCCTGGACGATCGCGTAGGCCACCGTCAACCCGAGCCCGGTGCCCTTGCCCACGTCCTTGGTGGTGAAGAACGGGTCGAAGATCTTCCCCTGGACGTCGTCCGCCACTCCCGGTCCGTCGTCGTTCACTTCGAGCACGACCATCTGCTTGGCGCCGTCGTGCCAGGTGCGGATCACGATCGTGCCGCGGCCGTGGGCCCCGAGCATCGCCTGTTCGGCGTTCATCAGCAGGTTCAGCAGCACCTGCTTCACCTGGTGGCCGTCGGCGAAGACCTGTGGCAGGCCGGCGGCCAGCGCCGGCAGCACCGTGATGTTGGTGATTCGCTGCTCGTAGGCGCGCAGGCCGAGGGTCTCGCGGACGATCTGGTTCAGATCGACCATCGCCCGTGTGCTCTGCCGCTTGCGTGCGAACGTCAGCAGGTTGCGGACGATGCGGGCGGCGCGCTCCGACTCGCTGAGGATCACGTCGAGGCCGCGCTTCAGGGCGTCGTCGCCCGAGGCCCGTTGCGCCAGCCGCTCGGCCCACGACAGGATGGTAGCGAGCGGGTTGTTCAGCTCGTGGGCGACGCCCGAGATCGTCTGGCCGAGCGCCGCCATCTTCTCGGTCTGCAGCAGCTGGTAATAGAGATCGCGCGACTGGTCCTCGAGGTGCTTGCGTTCGCTGACGTCGCGGACCAGGGCCTCGATGCGCATCGCGCCGGTGGCGTCGACGGGATCGGCGGTGGCCGTGACCTCCAGCCACACCGGCGATCCATCGGCCTTGCGCAGCCGCAGCAGGTAATCGGCGACCGAGCCGGCGCTGGCCAGCCGCTCGAGGAACGCCGTGCGGGCCTGGTCGTCGGCGAATCGCGAGGCGTCAAAGGGCCGCACCTCGCGTTCGATCGCCTCCGGCGGATAGCCGAGGACCAGCTTCAGATGCGGATTGGCGGCGAGCGTGGTCGTCGAGGCGGGCCCGAGCAGCCCGATGTACACGCCCTCGTGTACCGCCTCGAAGAGCCGGGCGAACGCCGCCGCGCGGTCGTCTCCCACCCGCCTCAGTGCTTCTTGGCGGGTGCGGGAGGCGTCGGCGTCTTGGTTCTGTATTGCGGCGTCCACTTCCGCTCGATGGCAGCGCGGATGCTGACCGGATCCGCTCCCGAGTTGTACAACTGCATCGACTCGCGGGCCACGTCCACGCATGTCGCGCAGCCGAACCCGTGGGTGTCCCACTCAGTCACGTTGCCGCTGGCGTCGCGTTTGGCCACGAAGCACATCTCGTTGTTGCGATGCCCGTCGGCCTCGCAGCCGCAGTAGCACGGCACGTAGCGCGACACTTCGGGATGGCGGGCCGCAAACTCGTAGGCGGCGCGGGTGACCGCCAGGGGTCGCGCCAGCGCGTAGCCCGCGGTGTTCAGCGGCGGCAGCGGTGCCTGGGCCGCCGGACGGGCGGGCGTCGCCTGTCGGGCGACCAGCACCCCGACGGCCGAGACCGTCAGCGCGACGGCGGCGGCAGCGATGCGAATGCCAGTCGTCATGCCCGATACTGTATATCCAGTCGAGGCGCGCTGAAAATGCGGCGCTTTCGCGGCGTCAGTCGAGATCGCGGCCGCGCGTCTCGGGAATCCAGATCCAGAGCGCGGCGGCCACCAGGAACGCCGCCGCGGCGACCGAGAGCGCCACGCCGAAGCCCCGCGAGGTGGCCAGCGAGCCGACCACGAACGGCGCCACGGCGCTGGCGATCCGCCCAATGTTGTAAGTCAGCCCCTGGGCCGTGGCGCGCACCGCGGTCGGGTACAACTCGGCGGTGATCGCCCCGAATCCGCTGAAATACCCGGTGCCGAAGAAGGCCACGAACGGTCCGAGCAGCAACAGCGTCTGCGGGTCGCGCGAGACGGCGTAGGCCCACATCAGCCCCGACGCGGCCAGCAGGTAGACCACGTAGGTCGGTTTGCGGCCGAACGCGTCGCTCACGAAGCCGAAGGTCACGTAGCCGAGCCACATTCCCACCTGCATGACGATCACGAAATTGGCCATCGTCGCCGTGGTCAGGCCCATGCCGCCGCGTTCCAACGGCAACGATAAATAAGCCGGAATCCACAGGTTGAAACCCCACCAGGCGAACATCGTGGCGGCGTTCATCAGCGTCAGCACCACGGTCAGCCCGAGGCGGTGGCCGAGCAGGACCGCCCATGCGCCCGCCGCCTCCCCGGGCACCGGCGCGGCGCGCTTGGCGGCCCGCCACGCCTCGGGTTCAGGCACCCGCTGTCGAATCCAGAAGGTCAGCAGCGCCGGCAGCACCCCGACGAAGAACACCGCCCGCCAGCCGAACGCGCGGCATCACCAGTGCCGTGACCACCGCCGCCAACCCGTAGCCGATCGCCCAGCAGCTCTGCATCAGCCCCAGCGCCTTGCCGCGGTGGCGGCCGGCCAGGTCTCCGACACCAGGGCCGCGCCGCTGGCCCATTCGCCGCCCATGCCGATGCCCAGCAGCACCCGGAACACCGCCAGCATCGTCACCGACGTGGCCAGCCCGCACGCCGCCGTGAACACCGAGTAGAGGAGGATGCTGAGCGACAGCGCCCGCGTGCGGCCGAACCGGTCGGCGACGACGCCGAAGACCACGCCGCCGACCGCCGACGCCACCAGCGTCAGCGATCCGAGATACCCCGCCGTCGTGAGCGTGATGCCGAATGCCCGCACGAGCTCGGCCAGCACCAGCGAGTAGAGCATCACGTCGAACGCGTCGAGCATCCAGCCGAGCGACGCGGCGGCCAGCGCGCGCTTGGCGTCAGGGGTGGCCTCGCGCCAGAACGCGGGGACGGGCAGAGCGGTCGCGCTCATCAGGTGCCGGCGGTTGTACCACAGCTCAACGGGCGGGGCTCGGGTCCCGGGGACAGGGCTTCCGCGCCGAGCTCGTACGCCTTCGTCAAGGCGGCCCGGCCGCGCCCGCTGGATCAGCGACGCGGCGATGTACGCTCGGTGCGGATGTCCTCACGCCTGCCCCGCAACGCCCAGCTCGAACCCGACAAGACCGGCTGGAACTTCTACCTGTGCGTCCGCAAGGACCTGCGCGTCGGCAAGGGCGGCGAGTACCTGGCGCTGGTGCTCCAGGACGCCAGCGGCCAGGTGGCCGGTCGCGTCTTCGAGAACGTCGAACGCCTCAAGGAAGAGTTCGAGGTCGGCGAGTTCATCCGCGTCGAGGGCCGCACCAGCATCCACAACGGCGAGCTGCAGCTGGTGGCCACCAGCCTCCGCCGGGTCTATCCCGAACAGGATGCCGCCCAGGGTTTTCGCGAGGACGAGTGCGTGCCGAGCGCGCCGCGGCCGATCGGCGACATGTGGGCCGAGCTGCAGGGGCTGGTCGCCGGCGTCGGCGACGGACCGCTGCGCGTCTTCCTCAGCCGCATCCTCGCCGACCACGAGACGGCGCTGCGCGAGTGGCCGGCGGCGCAACAGATTCACCACGCGTATCGCGGCGGATTGCTCGAGCACGTGCTGACGATGGCCACGGCCGGCGTCGCCCTGGCCCGCCTCTACGGCGCCCGCGAGGACCTGTTGCTGGCCGGCGCGATCCTCCACGACATCGGCAAGCTGCAGGAGCTGGCCTACGACAACGGCGCCATCAGCTACACCCGTGACGGCAACCTGGTGGGCCACATCGCCCTTGGCCTGGTGATGGTCCGCGAGACGGCGAAGGGCATCAGCGGCTTCCCCGACGACCTGCGCGCCGAGCTGGAACACCTCGTGGTCTCGCACCACGGCAGCCGCGACCGCGGCTCGCCGGTGGAGCCGAAGAGCGTCGAGGCGTTCATCCTCGCGGCCGTCGACGATCTCGACGCGCGGCTGCACCAGGTGCGTCAGGCGCTGAAGGAGAGCGGACCGGACCCGGCGTTCTCGCCGTGGCACAAGCGGCTCGGGCGGGTCCTCTACCGCGGGCCGGCCGGCGCCTGATCGCGTCGCTGTCGGGCGCGGCTACTCGGGGGCGTCGCCGGTGCCGTCGGTCTTCGGGCCGAGCGCGAAGGTCATGGTGCCGCGCACCAGGACGCGGTCGCCGACGCGCGCATGCCCGGTCAGCAGGCCCATCCGGCTGCGCAGGCGGATGACCCGGGTTTCGATCACGATCGTGTCTCCGGGCCGGGCCGCGCCGCGGAACCGCGCCCGCTCGATGCCCCGGAAGTAGATGATGTGGCCGGCGTTCTCGGGCTTGGAGAGGATGAGGATGCCGCCCACCTGGGCGACGGCCTCGGTCAGCACGGTCGGCGGCAGCACGCGCTCGCCGCGGGCGTCGGGCGGCGACAGGTAGCGCTCGCTGGCGGTCACGTTCTTGATGCCGACGATGCGCGTGTCGGGCTCGAATTCCGTGATCCGGTCCACCAGCAGGAAGGGATAGCGGTGGGGGAGGATCCGGGCGATGGCCGCGTAGTCGAGCGGCAGCGTCAGCGAGGACACGGGAGGGACCAGTATCCCACGCCCCTCGAATCGGGAGGTAGCACCGTGCCACGCCCCCATTTGCCACAGAGGTTCTATACTTCCGGGTTCCCGCGCCCGTTCCGGGAGGAGTCCCCATGCGCCTTGTTCTCGCCCTGATCGCCCTGTTGGTCACGCCGCTTCCAGTCGTGGCCCAGACCCGGCCGGTCACCGTCGACGACGTCCTCGACCTGAAGGCGGTGGGCACGGCCTTCAGCGGCGGAGCACCGGCCATTTCGCCCGACGGATCGGCGGTGCTGTTCACGGTGCGGGGCTGGCGCGACCGGACCGATCGCGGTGCCGTCCGCAAGGACGCCCGCACCCACGTCTGGCGCGTCCGCGCCGATGGCAGCGCCCCGGCCCGCCAGCTGACCTTCGGCGAGCGCGGCGACAGCCTGCCGGCGTGGTCGCCTGACGGCCGCTACATCAGCTTCGTGTCGGCCCGCGGGCCGCAGGGCGACGAGGAGCCGAAGACCCGGCTGTGGGTGATGCGCGCCGACGGCGGCGAGGCATGGTCGATCACCGACGGCGCCGAGAACATCCAGCAGTACGCCTGGTCGCCCGACGCGAAGACCATCGCCGTCACGATGACCGACCCGCGATTGGCCGACGAGAGCGCCGCGATTCGCGCCCGCGACGACGAGCGGGCGATCGAGGACGACTACCGCCGCGTGCACCTGTGGGTGGTCGACGTCGCCAGCCGCGCCGCCACGCGGGTGACCGGCGGTGAGGAGCTCACGATCACGGGCCCGCTCTCGTGGGCGCCGGACAACGCGCATATCGCGCTGACCGCCGGTGTGACCCCGCTGCTGCGCGACGGCCGGCGCGACGTGTTCATCGCCGACATCAAGGCGAAGGCGGTCGAGAAGATCACGACCAACCTCGGCCCCGACGGGTCGCCGCGCTACTCGCCCGACGGCCGGCAGATCGCCTACTTGTCGGAGCCGGTGACCGCTCCGCCGATCGGCGACGGCACGCCGCCGGGGACGATCGGCCAGTCGCACGTGATGCTCTACGACGTGGCTGCCAAGACCACCCGTGATGCCACTGGCGATCTGCGTGTCGATCCCGGCAGCCCGCACTGGAGCCCCGACGGCCGCCGCCTGATCTTCACCGCCGGCGATCGCGCCTACGTCAACGTCTACGAGCTCGACCTGGCCTCGGGCCGGGCCACCGCGCTCACCGCAAGCGGACGCTGCAGCTCGGCAGCTTCAGCGCCGACGGCTCACGCGTCGCCTTCACGATGGACTCGCCCGCGACGCCGGCCGAGGTCTTCGTCGCTGACAGCCGCTTCGCCTCGCCGGTGAAGCTGACCGACCTCAACCCGCAGGCGAAGGACTTCGCGCTCGGCGCCAGCGAGGTGGTCACCTGGAAGAGCCGCGACGGGCTCGAGGTCGAAGGCGTCCTGCTCAAGCCGGTCGGCTTCGACCCGGCCAAGCGCTACCCGCTGCTGGTCGTCGCCCACGGCGGCCCGGCCGGCGCGCACCTCGACAACTACCGTGTCGGCGGCCTGGAAGGCGGCCAGGTCTGGGCCGGCATGGGCTGGGCGGTCTTCTATCCGAACCCCCGCGGCAGCTCGAACTACGGCGAGAAGTTCCTGCGCGCCAACGTCGCCGACTGGGGCGGCGGCGACTTCGCCGACATCATGACCGGCGTCGACGCGCTCATCGCCCGCGGCGTCGCCGACAAGGATCGACTGGCGCACATCGGCTGGAGCTACGGCGGCTACATGACCGCCTGGGCCATCACCCAGACGACCCGGTTCAAGGCGGCGATGGTCGGCGCCGGCCTGACCAACATGTGGAGCATGTACGGCACCAACGACATCCCGAGCGTGCTCATCGGCTACTTCGGCGGCATCGCCAACAAGGAGACGCTGCCGCTCTACATGAACCGCTCGGCGATGACCCACATCGAGAACGTGACCACGCCGACGCTCATCCTCCATGGCGGCAGCGACGAGCGGGTGCCGCTCGGCCAGGCGCAGGAACTGTTCCGCGGGCTGAAGGATCGCGGCAAGCCCACCGAGCTGGTGGTCTACCCGCGTGAAGGCCACGGCATCACGGAGTACTATCATCAGAAGGACCGCCTCACCCGCATCCGCGACTGGGTGACCACCTACGTCGCGGCTGACAGCAGCAAGTCCCCGACGCCTCGCCAATGACCGACTCCGCTCCGAGAAACCTCGACACGCCGGACGACGGCGTGCCCGCCGCTACCCGTGCGTCCGCCCAGGAACGGCTGGCCACGCTCTTCGAGCTCGGCCGCGAGGTCAGCGGCGTGCTCGACCTCGACCAGCTGCTGGCGAAGATCCCGCAGCTCATCCGGCGGCTGACGCCGTTCGGCGTCTTCTCCGTGTATCTCGTCGACGACAAGGCGCAGGAACTGCGGATCGCCTACGCCGAGGGCTATCCCGAGGACGCCGCCAAGTCCGTCCGGCTGAAGCTCGGCCAAGGCACGGTCGGGGCCGCGGTGCAGGAGGGGAAGTCGATCCTCCTCAACGACGTGCGCACCGACCCGCGCTACATCGCCGTCGCACCCGGTGCCCAGTCCACGCTCGTGGTGCCGTTGCGCTACAAGAGCAAGGTGCTGGGCGCGCTCAACCTGCTCAGCAGCGAGCTGAACGCCTTCGACGAGGACGACGAAGCGATTCTCCGCGTGTTCGCCGCCTCTGTGGCCCAGGCCATCGCCAACGCCCGCCTGTTCGAATCGGAACGCGACTACGCCGAGACGATGGAGACGCTGGCCGAGATCGGCCGCGAGATGAGCGCCATCCTCGACCTCGACGAGCTGCTGACGCGGGTCGCACACCTGGTCAAACGGCTCATCGACTATCGCACCTTTGGGATCGCCCTGGTCAACGACGCCACGCAGATGATCGAGTTCAAGGTGGCGATCCGTTACGGCGAGGGCTCGGAGACTTCGGCGGTGAGGATCGGCGAGGGATTGCTCGGCTACGCCGTTCAACACAAAGAAGTCGTGCTCGCGCCCGACGTGCACTGGACCCGCGCTACATCAACGCCGTGCCCGACGCGCGCTCCGAGCTGGTGGTGCCGCTGCTGGTCAAGGACCGTTGCATCGGCGCCTTCGATCTCGAAAGTCCGGAGCTGAACGCGTTCTCGAAACGTCATGTCGAAATGCTGACGCTCCTGGCCTCGGAAGCGGCGGTGGCGATCGAGAACGCGCGTCTCTGGGAGACGGTCCTCGCCAACGAGGAGCGGATCGAAAAGGAGCTGCGGTTCGCCCAGCGCGTGCAGATGGCGCTGCTGCCCAAGGAGCTGCCCAAACGCCTGCGGACGGTCGACGTGGCGTGGCAGTTCGAGCCGGCCCGCGAGCTCGGCGGCGACCTCTACGACTTCCTGGCGCCGGAGCCCAATCAGCTGATCGTCGCCGTCGGCGACGTCTCCGGCAAGGGCGTGCCGGCCGCGCTCTACAGCGTGTTCGCCGGTGAGGTCGTGCGCGGCCGCACCTTCCGCAAGCGGGTCACCAAGGAGCAGGGCGGACCGGGGGCGATGCTCACCTCGATCAACCGCATCCTGCACGAGCGGCAGCTCGAGGAGTACTACTGCACGCTGTGTTACGCGCAGTTCGACCTGCGCCAGCACACGCTCACCCTCGCCAACTCCGGGTTGCCGTACCCGATTCGCTGCGCTGCCGACGGCAGCGAGTGCGCACAGATCGCCCTGCCCGGAGTGCCGCTGGGCTCGTTCGGCACGACGACCTACGAGGAAATCGTCGTCCCGGCCGATGCCGGCGACGTGTTCGCGTTCTGCACCGACGGCATCTCGGAGACGTTCAGCGAGAGCGGCGCCGAGTTCGGCTCATCGCGGATCGCCGAGGTCGTCCAGGCCCACCGCGACAAACCGGCCAAGGACATCGTCGAGCAGATCTTCGAGGCGATGCGGGCGTTCCGCGGCACGGCGCCGCAGACCGACGACCAGACGGCGCTGGTGGTGAAGATCCTGGCCTGACCGGAGCCCGTCTTCGAGCGCCTGCCCGAGACTTCGTTCGCCGGCGCCGCCGTGTTCGAGCACGAGTCACCGACGGCCGTTCCGCGCGTGAATCCCTTCCAGTAGGTGTGCGTCGCCTGCGGGCTGCCGTCGCGGTCGAGCGCGAACACGGCGTCCTCGGCCGCGCGGCACGATGTCGAGATAGGCGCGGCGATCGGCCAGCCCCTTGAGGTGCAGGTCGACGAAGGCGGTCACGAAATGGGCGAGGATGTTGTTCATCCGCTCCGTGTCCCACACGGCATCGGCGTAGTGGGCGAACGGGTACAGCTTGAGCGTCTCTGAGAACGCATAGGTTTCCCGGGGCGCGGGAATTGGCGCGCCGGCGTTGTGACTGGCGTTCAGGAAGGTGAGCAGGTAGCGGTCGGCGTTGACGGCCTGCTCGAAGATCGCCCGGGTGCCGTTCTCGTAGCCCGACACCTCGTCGGCGCTGCCGGCCACGAACAGCACCGGCGTGCGGATGCCGGCGAGGCCGTCGGCGTCCCAGAAGCCCAGTTGCATACCCCAGGGGCCGATGGCCACGGCTGCCTTCACCCGCGGGTCGACCGAGGCGCGATAGGCCGGGTCGGCCGCGGTCCGTTCGCGCAGCAGGCCGTTGGGCGGCGACGCCGGGAAGGTGACCGCGGCGTCGCGATAGGCGCCGCCGATCACGTTGAGCACGCCGTAGCCGCCCATCGAGTAGCCGATGATGGCGGTGCGCGAGGCATCGACGAGGCCGGCCAGCATCGAGCCCGATCCCGCCGCCCCGAGGCGTGCCAGCTCGTTGACGACGAACAGCTGATCGAAGGCGCGGTTGTAGAGCGTGCTGCCGAACGCCTTCAGGTCGTCGTAGGTGCTGTCGGGGTGATCGATCGACACCACGACGTAGCCCTTGCTGGCGAGGTTCTCGCCGAGATGGCCCATCAGGTAACGGTTGCCGGGATAGCCGTGCGAGACGATGACGAGCGGACACGGGCCGGGGGCCGAGAGCGGCGCGGCGTCGCGCACGGCGCGGCCGTGCAAGGTGGCGACCACCGCCGGATCGCGCGTGATCGTGCGGTACTCGCCCTGCTGATGCTGCCCCGGCGCCAGCGTGGCGGGGTACCAGACCTCGAGCGTGAACGTGCGGTCGTAGCGCGCCGTCGGTCCGCCGGCGGTGGTGCGCAGGATGTCCGGGCGGTTGCGATCGACGGCAGTGAGCGTGCGCACGCCGACCGCGTGCGGGCCGAAGGCGGCGAGTTCGGGCGCCGCCGGCGTGACGACGTCAATTCTGTTGGTCTGCGCGGCAAGTGGAACGACCGCCAGGCACGTGAGGACGAGGGCGGTCTGAAGTCGCATGGCCGCGCAATTGTCGCAGGATCAGGGGCTAGCGGCTAGCGGCTAGACAGCTAGGGAATCCGCAGTCACACCGTCACACGGCCGGAAAAGAAAACGGCCCGTTGGAGTCCAGCGGCCGGTCGTGTGACTGAGGGCGTCAGTTTTCTAGCCGCTAGCCGCTAGCCCTAGCCGCTATCCAGCGTCAGTGGTGCTCGTCGACCGCCGTCGCCGAGGCCAGGTAGATCGCGGTCAGCGTCATGAAGATGAACGCCTGCAGCGGGCCGACGATGAGGCCGAGCGCCTGGATCGGCAGCGGCGCCAGGAACGGCACGATACTGGCGATGATCAGCACGACGAGATGCTCGCCGAAGATGTTGCCGAAGAGACGCAGCGTGAGCGACATCACGCGCGAGGTGTGGCTGATGAGCTCGATTGGCAGCATCAGCGGCGCCATCAGCTTCGGCACGCCCGGGGGGAACGCGAAGTGCAGCAGGTAGTTGACGATGCCCTGCGCCCGCACGCCTTCGACGTGGTAGTAGAGCCACACCGTGATGGCCAGCGCGAACGGCACGTTCACGTTGCTGGTCGGCGAACCGAGCCCGGGGATCTGGCCCATCAGGTTGCCGAGCAGGATGAAGACGAAGACCGTGCCGACCAGCGGCAGGTACTTCCTGCCCTTGTGGGGCATCATGTTCTCGAGCTGCTCGACGATGAAGGTGACGATGTCCTCGAGCACGATCTGCAGTTTGCCGGGGTTCTCGACGCTCAGCCGCGAGCGGATGAACAGGCCCAGCGCCGCCAGGAACAGCACGATCAGCGCGCAGAAGACCAGGTAGTTCGGGACGTGGACACCGAACGGTCCCAGCAGGGCGTTCACCAGGTCCACGATGGGCGAGGCGTGTTCGAGCTGCTCCACGAGCCGTACATTGTACCTAGAATTCACAAGGCCCGGATCGATCGTGGAATGGGCCGGGCCGGCGGGAGACGGCAGGCGGCCCCGTTCCAGAAAAAGGGCCGGGTGGCCAGGGATGGTGGCCGACCCGACCCTGCAGCAAGTCGTTGAGTGTCTAGCGGTTAGCGGTAGCGAACACGCTGTTCGCGGAGATGCAGCCCGAGCGGACGGCCACCCAGCGTCGCCACGTCCTCGACCTTGCCCTTGACCTCGACCTCGGCGCCGCGTCCGGGAACGCGTCGCTCGGTGGAGACAACGGTGATCTCTCCGGTGCCGTCGTCAACCTGGTAGACGTTGAAGCCCACGAGTGGGATGCCCCACGATGTGGTGACCCGGCCGTTGATCGTCACCGAGTGGTCCACGAATCGACCGGACTGCGTCTTCACTTGCTGGACGCTGGGCCGCCCCGGCACCGATGCGCATGCCACGGTGATGGCCGCGACGAGCGCGACGACGGCGCTCTTCCACCGGGGCCCCCGCGACGCGTAGTGCGCGTCGTGGGGTGATCGTCGCGGCCCTCGCGACGCGTGGTGTGCGTCGTCGGGTGATCGTCGTATGTCGGGATTGAGACGCATCTGAAGCCCTCCCACCTCGACTGGATGTCGTGTCAGTGAGCGCGACGGATCGTGAAACCACGGCCGTGATGCGGCGATGCCAGCGCCTGCCTGATTGATCGCACCCCGGTGACCCGCCGCGCTCGACCCGGTAAGTATCAAGACGCGTGCCGCGGACGGCGCCGAGCGGGTTCGGGCGAAATCACTGCAAAATCACCGGTAACGGCTCCGCTGACGCGCCGTGACCCGGAGGGCGGCGTCCTGGGCCGGCGGACGAACGTGACCTCAGAGAGGGCCACGCCGTGCCAACCCCGGGCCGTCACTTGCTCCGCAGCGTCACCGCCGGATCGACGCGCACTGCGCGCCACGCCGGCCCGGCCACCGCCACTGCCGCGGTTGCCGTCAGCACCGCCGCCACCCATAGGAAGGTGATGGGATCGAGCGGCTGCACGCCGAAGAGCACGGTCGAGAGCAGCCGCGTCAGGGCCGCCGAGAGCGCGAGCCCGATGACGGCGCCGGCCGCGATCACGCGCACGGCGCTGCCGGTCACGAGGCGCAGCACGTCGCCCGTGGTGGCGCCCATCGCGCGCCGCACCGCGAAGTCGGCCGTGCGCTGCTGCACCGAATAGGCCAGGATGCCGAAGACGCCGACCATCGCCAGCAGCAGCGCCAGGCTGGCGAACGCCGCGACCAGCACCGCGCGGAAGCGATGCGACGAGGTGGCCTCGCGGGCGATGTCGTCGAGGGTCTGGGCCAAGCCGACGCTCACGAGTTGCGCCGTGTCGATGCGGCCGATGGCGGCGCGCACCGACGGCGCGAGCGCGGCGGCGTCCCCGACCGCCGGCCGCACCAGCAGAAACGTGTCGTCGAGCCCGGCCTGGGTCATCGGCACGTAGACCTGCTCGAGGTCCTCGGTCTCGTCGGGCCGGCCCTTCACTTGGTGCGCCACGCCGACAATCTCGCGTACGACCGGCTTCTGCTGCGGCGCGTTGGCCGGCGTCAGGGCGACGCGGTGGCCGATCGGGTTGCGGGCACCGAGGTGCCGCCTCACGAACGCCTCGTTCACGATGCAGACAAGCGGGCTTTGCCGTAAGTCGGTCGGCGCGAACGCTCGGCCCGCCACGACCGGCAGATCGATCGTGTCGAAGTAGGACCCGCTCACGATCTGGTAGTCCGCCAACGGCCGCTGACTGTCGTCGGGCGGCGTGTCGCCGACGATCGAGACGGCCCGCTGGCCGGCGTACGAAGGGCCGAGCGGCGGCGTGCTCGCCCAGGCGACGCCGCGGACGCCGGGCACCGCCGCGACCTCGCGCGCCACCTCGTCGTAGAACTGCTGGAGCGATTCGCTGGTGGGATAGCGCGACCCCAAGGGGTCGACCACCATCGTCAGAATCTGGTCGGCGCGATAGCCGCGATCGACGTTCTGCACCGCGAGCAGCGTGCGCAACAGCAGGCCGGCGCCCACCAGCAGCAGCACCGCAGTGGCCACTTCGGCCACCACCAGCACGCTCCGCAACCGGCCGCCGCCGCCGGTGGAGGTGCGAGAGTCGGAGGCGATGGCCCGCGCCGACGTCAAGTCGCCGACCTGCCACGCCGGCGCGATGCCGAACAGCACGCCGACCAGCACCGCCGCCGCCGCGCAGAACACTACGACGCGGGCGTCGAAGGCCACGGCGATCGACGCCGGCAGCACCCCGGCCGGAATGACCGCGGGCGCGACCGCCAGGATGGCCGAACCGATGCCCGCACCGATGACCCCGCCGGTCGCCGCCAGGACGAGACTCTCGGTCAGCAGCTGGCGCACGACCCGTCCGCGGCCGGCGCCGAGGGCAGACCGAATCGCCAGTTCGCGGCCGCGCGCCGTGGCCCGCGCCAGCAGCAGGTTGGCGACGTTGGCGCAGCAGATGAGCAGCACGAAACCGACCACGCCCAGGAACAGCATCGAGGTCACGCGCAGATCGCTGCCGACGATGGCTTCGCGCACCGGCATCACTTCCACGCCGCGACCACGGTTCTCAGGCACCGTGCGCGCCAGTTCCGCGGCGACGGCCGTCACTTCGGCGCGAGTGCCGGCGACGGTCGCGCCGGCGGCGATCCGCCCGATCCCGCGGAAAAAGTAGGCCGTGCGCAGCTTCGGGTCGGGACGGATGCGGATGAGGGCCCAGATGCTGTTGTTCTCGGTCCAGCGGAACCCTGCCGGCGCCACGCCCACCACGCGGTACGGCTCGCCGTCGAGCACCAGGTCCTTGCCGACGATCGACGGGTCGGAATTGAAGCGCGTCCGCCAGTAGGCTTCGGTGAGGACGACGGAGTCATTCTCGACCCAGTCGTCGGCCGCCTGGAACAGCCGCCCGACCAGCGGCGGGACCCCGAGTACTTCGAAGAACCCCGACGACACCCACTGCCGTGGCACCGTCTCTGCGGAACCGTCCACGCCGCGCATCACCATGCCGCCGACGCCGTTGGTGAACCCGGCCGTCGCGGTCATCGACGGGCTGCCGGCGTCCCAGTCGCTCAGGTTGAGCGGCGACACGCCACTGCGCGCGCCGCTCTGCGTGCGCTCCACCAGCACCACGACGTGGTCGGGATCACGGAACGGCAGCGGCCGCAGCAGCGTGGCATCGACCAGCGCGAAGATGGCGCTGTTGGCGCCGATGCCCAGAGCCAGCGTCAGCACCGCCACCAGCGTGAAGGCGGGCGCCGCCCGCATCTGCCGCAGCGCGAACACCACGTCGTGCCGGCACTCGTCGACCCACTCGATGATACGCATCTCGCGATCTCGCTTTCTGCCCAGGTCCACACAGGTCCGTTTGAGCGCGCTCAGGTCGCCGAGCCGGGCCAGGGCGGTGCGCCGCGCCTCGGCCGGGTCCATGCCGGCCTCGACCAGCTCGCGGGTGCGCATCTCGAGGTGGAACGCGAGCTCGTCGTCCACCTCCTGGGCGACCGGCACGCGCCACAGCCACGAGCGCAGGGAGCGCTTCATGACGCGAACAGCACCTTCGACACTCCGGTCGAGAAGCGCTTCCAGGTGGCCAGCTCGGCATCCAGCTGGGTCCGGCCGGCGGGGGTGAGGCGGTAGAGCTTGGCCCGGCGGCCGAGCTCGGAGGTGCCCCACTCGGCCTCGACCCAGCCACGCCGTTCCAGCCGGTAGAGGGCCGGATACAGGGACCCCTCCTCCACCAGGAGCGCGTCGCCGGTGGTTTCCTCGATATAGCGGGCCAGCGCGTAGCCGTGCAACGGCCCGCGCGTAAGGGACTTGAGGATCAGGGCGTCCAGGGCGCCGTGGAGCAGGGCGTTGGGCGTCTTACCGGGCGGCGGCATCAGGGCTCCCGATTACCATGACAGTCTAGGTAATCGCTTGGACGGAAGCCGGCCTGGAAAGGTTTGCTGGTTCATAGCCCGGAGCCCCGGGCCCCGAGCCCGAAGGGGTCAGTAGACGCTGAGGTAGCGCTCGAGCTCCCAGGGCGAGACGTGACGCAGGTAGTCGTCCCACTCGCCGCGCTTGGCGGCCAGGAAGTGCTCGACGATGTGGTCGCCCAGCGCGTCGCGCACGAGGTCGCTCTTCTCCAGCTCGTCCAGGGCCTCGCTCAGGTTGGCGGGCAGGTCGTCGATGCGCAGGTGCCGGCGCTCGCGGTGGCTCATCTTGTAGATGTTCTTGTTCACCGGTGGCCCCGGGTCGAGTTCCTGGACCACGCCGTCGAGGCCGGCGCGCAGCATCACCGCCAGGGCCAGGTATGGATTGCACGACGGGTCGGGCAGTCGGAGTTCCACGCGCGTCGACTCACCGCGAGCCGCCGGCACCCGCACGAGCGGGCTGCGGTTCTTCTCGGACCAGGCGATCGCGGTGGGGGCCTCGTGGCCGGGCACCAGCCGCTTGTAGGAATTCACCAGCGGGTTGGTGACGGCGCAGTAGCCGCGGGCGTGCTTGAGGAGTCCGCCGATGTAGTGCAGACACGGCTGGCTCAACTGCCACTCGCGGTCGGCGTCGAAGAACGCGTTCTTGTCGCCCGTGAAGAGCGCCTGGTGGGTGTGCATGCCCGAGCCGTTCACCCCGTAGATCGGCTTGGGCATGAAGGTGGCGTGCAGGCCATTGCGGTGCGCGACGTTCTTGACGACGAAGCGAAACGTGCTGACGTTGTCGGCGGTGCGCAGCACGTCGTCGTAGCGGAAGTCGACCTCATGCTGGCCCGGCGCCACCTCGTGATGGGCGGCCTCGACCAGGAAGCCCATTTGCTCGAGCGCCAGGACGATCTCGCGGCGGACGTCCTCGCCCTGATCCACCGGCGCCAGGTCGAAGTAGCCGGCGGTGTCGTGCGTCGCGGTCGACGGCGCGCCGTCCTTGCGCTGGAACAGGAAGAATTCAGCCTCGGGACCGGCCACCATGCGGAAGTCCATGGCCTTGGCGCGGGCGATGGCGCGCTTCAGCGCCGAGCGCGGGCAGCCCTCGAACGGCGTGCCGTCTGGGTTGGCGATGTCGCAGGTGATCGCCCCGACGCGCGCGCCGCTGGGGTCGCGCCACGGCAGCACCTGGAAGGTGTCGAGGTCGGGCTTCAGGTACATGTCCGATTCCTCGATGCGGACGAAGCCCTCGATCGACGAGCCGTCGAAGAGTACGGCGCCGTCGAGCGCCTCGGCGAACTGGCGATCCGGCACCTCGACGTTCTTGGTCACACCCAGGATGTCGGTGAACTGCAGGCGCAGGAATTTCACGCCCTCGCGCTCAGCGCGTTCGACGATGGCGGCTCGTGGGTCCATGGGCTCCGGCCCCAAGTATAGGGTGCGGACCACTGCGCCCCGGGACGCACCGGCCAAGGCCGCCTCGAGCACGTCTGACTTCTGCGGAGGTCGGGGAGGCCCGGAACAGGACCCGTGGGTCCTGAGGAGTAGCGCGATGAGGAATCAGCGAACGATCATTCTCGGCGGCATCCTGGCGGCGTTGATCGGCGTGGCCGTGGCCGGCGTGGCGGCCCAGCGGAAGGGCCGCGACAGCGTGTTCATCGGTCCCGACGGCGCCGGCCGCGCGATCCGGCTCGACGGCCGGGGCAGCCAGATTGGCGTCCTGGTCAGCGACCCCGACGCGCCCGCAGCCACGGGCGTCCGCATCGACGGCGTGGACGAGGACAGCCCGGCCGCCAAGGCCGGCGTCAAGGAAGGCGACGTCGTCGTCGAGTTCGACGGCGAGCGCGTGCGCAGCGCCCGGCAGCTGACGCGGCTCGTGCAGGAGACACCCGACGGCCGCACCGTGAAGATGACCCTCGAGCGCGGCGGCGCCCGCCAGACGGTGGACATCACCCCGGCAGCCTCGGCGACCGCCGGGGCCTGGAGTCGGCAAGTGGAGCCTGAAATCCGCGCCGAGCTCGAGCGCAGCCTGCGCGACCTGCGCGAGCGGCCCGAGCTGCGCGGGCCGATGTTCGACTTCCGGTTCGACGGGGTGCCCGGGATGGCCGCGTCGCGCGCGCGGCTCGGCGTGCAGGTCGAGACGCTGTCGGATCAGCTTGCCGAGTACTTCGGCGTGAAAGGCGGCGGCGTCCTCGTGTCGACCGTGACCGCCGCCTCGCCCGCCGAGCAGGCGGGGCTCAAGGCCGGCGACGTCATCACCGCCGTGAACGGCACCGCCGTGCGCGACGCCGGCGAGCTCGTCGAGGAGTTGCGCGAGGCCGGCGACGGCCGCGAGGTGCGCCTCGACGTGGTACGCGACAAGAAGTCGACGACGGTGACCGCAACGCTGGAGCCGGCGGCGCGATCGCGCCGGCCGCCGCGTCCTCCGGTCTAGCGGGCTGCTCTAGCCCTGGGCCTGGACGTCGGCGATCGGGGTCGGGTCGGCCGTGGATCCGACCAGCGTGGCAAGCTGCGCCGCGATGATGTGCAGCGCGGCTGACGCCGCCGCGACCTCGGTGGGCGCGCCGGCGCCCAGTTCCGCCGACAGCACGCCGCACGCGCCGCCGGTGCCGATGACCGGCACGGCCGCGGCGGCGGCACGCCCTTCGCGGGTGCCGGTGACGACGGCATGCCCGGTGGCGAAGGCGCGGGCCGTCGGGTTGTCGGCGCCAACGTCCACCGGTCCGATCCGCTCGATCAACCGCGCGTCGTAGCCGGCGGTGGCGGCAATCCGCAGCGTCTGGCGAGGCCCGTCGGCGAGCCAGAGCATCACGCCGCGGGCGCCGATTGCGGCTGCCGCGCGATCGAGGAGCGCCGGCAACGCCTGCGCGTCGGCCATCGCCGACAGCTCGCCGCACACCGCCGCCAGGGCCGTCAGGTCCAGCGCCGGGGCCGCGCGTACGACCGGCATCGGCCGATCGGGTTCGGCCGCGAGCACGCCAGGCAGGTCGGGCACCGGGGCTCCTCCGCCAGCAGGCCCGTCGACCGGCAGCTCGGGTGCCGCCGCGTCTACCCGCGGCAGTGGCGCCAACACGAGGACCGCCAGTGCCAGCGCGGCGAGCGCCGCCGCCAGGGCCGCCGACTGCCGATCGCGCAGCGCCGCGACCTCGCCCTCGGCGGTGGCTGTCGCGGCGCTCTGCGCGTCGGCAATCTGCCGTTCGAGCGCTTCGAGGTGTGGTGTCGCTTCGGCGAAGGCGACGTCGGCGGCCATGAGAGGCTTGCCGCCCACGGCGTGATCGCGCAGCCGCCGTTCCGCCTCGGCGAGCCGTTCGAGGACGTCGAGCGATGCGCGCGGCGCCGCGGCCGGCGGAACGACCGCGAACAGCGCCGTCATCTGGGTGCGGGCCTCGTCGATGCCGGCCGATGCCCGCCGGCTCCAGGCGACGGCGGCCTGCCCGGGCGACGCCATCGCGGCCACCGCCCGGCGCACGTCACCGAGGGCGGTGCGGGCGTTGACGGCGTGCACGGCGGCGATTGCCGCCGTCTGACGCGTGGCTCGGAGCTGGCCATCGAGCTGCAGCGCCCAGCCACAAGCCGCGGCGGCCGCGGCAATGGCCGCGACGGCCAGCGACCAGCGACCCCAGCGGTAACGCATGCGGTGCGGCTCCGGGAAGCTGGCGCCGACGCTCAGTCGGCCACCGGTCCGAGCTCGTTGACGAGCCGGAGCGGAATGACCGAGGGCTTGGCCGCGTGCTCCATCTGCACGTTGTGGCCCTTCACCGGCGGCAGGTCCTGATACATCGCGTCCCACTTCCATCGTTCGGACGGGTTGGACGCCTGGAGCCAGGTCTCGGCGCTGACCGGACGGTTGAAGGTCTGCGCCCCCAGGCCCGCGTAGGCAGGAAGCGACGCCAGCGCGGCGGCAAGATCGGCGCGCACGGCCACGGCGGTCTGGTACACGAACGGCAGACCGAGAGCGGCGGCGACGCTGGTCAGGATCTGCCAGTCCTCCACCGCTTCGCCGAGCGTGACCAGCGCCTTCGACGCGGCCTGGACCCGGCCCTGGTCGTTGGTGAAGCAGCCGTCCTTTTCGACCCAGGCGGCGCCCGGCAGGACGACGTCGGCCGCCGAAGCCAGTGGCCCCGCCAGCACGCCCTGGTAGACGAGGCCCTTGAGACGGCCCGCCTGACGGGCCTCGATTACCCACCCGACCTCGCCAATCGATTCAGCCGGACCCGGATCGACGACATACAGCACGTCGACGTGGCCGCCGTCGACGGCGCTGCGCAGCGCCGACAGGTCGGCGGCGCCATCGAGCCCGGCGCCCACGGCCAAGCCCAGATCGCGCCCGCCCAGCACATTGGGAGCGTCGGTGGGCGGGACGACGAACTTCGTGTCCGCCGGCTGCGGCTTGGCCGAGCGCCGCCACGAGAGCGTGACGTGCCCCGCGCCGCCCTCGCCCTTCAGCTCCTCGGCGATCCGCTTCACCAGGAACAGCTCTTCGAGGCTGGCATGAGCCGAGGTGAGGAACCGCACCGAGGCCGGGTCACGGCGGCCGGCGGCGTTGAGCAGGTCGCGCACCTTGACCAGCGCGTCCTTCCAGGTGGCCACCTGGGCGATGCCGTCCCGTCCCTTCAGCTGCGGCTTCCGCAACCGGCCCTCGCCCTCGACCCAGCCGGTACTGGAACCGGCCGATGTCGCACATCCAGAAGCCGTTGACCTCGGGGTTGTAACGCGGGGTGACGCGTACCAGCTGCGATCCCTTGGCCCACTCGGGCTTGGCTTTCAACCACGCGGTGGTGGCGCAGCCCTTCGAGCAGCCGGTGCAGATCGTGTCGATGGCGTTGGGGTTGTCCCAGGGCCGCGAGCGGAAGCGGTACTGCCGGGTGGTGATCGCACCGACCGGGCAGACGTCCATCAGGTTGCCCGACAGGATCGAGTGGACGCCCTGCTCGTTGAAGGTGGCGATCTCGCTGCCGTGGCCGCGATCGACGATGCCGATCTGCGCGTCGCCGTCGATCTCGCGCATGAAACGGACACACCGCGTGCACATGATGCAGCGGTTGCGGTTGAGCATCAGCGTCGGGCCGAAGTCGACGTCGGCCTTGACGCCCTCGCCGTCGAAGGTGCGGCGCGGGAAGTCCATCCGGCTCTGGACGTTGCCGAAGCTGTAGGAGAAGTCCTGGAGCGGGCACTCGCCGCCCTTGTCGCAGACCGGGCAGTCGAGCGGATGATTGATGAGCAGGAACTCGAAGACGCCGGCGCGCGCCTCGGTGCTCTCGGCGTCCTTGGTGTGGACGACCATGCCCGCGGCGACCGGCGTCGAGCACGACGTCTGCAGCTTCGGCATCTTCTCGATCTTCACCAGACACACACGGCACGACGCGTCGATGCCCAGCCCCGGGTGGTAGCAGTAGTACGGCACCTCGACGCCGGCGGCGATGGCCGCCTGCAGCACCGTCGTGCCCTTCGGGACGGTCACCTGCGCGCCGTCGATCGTGAGCGTCACCTGTTCCATAGCGGGCCGAATCATATCACGCGATCGGCGCCGATTCGGGTCAGCGCCGTGCGCGGAAGTCACATCCAGTCAACGAGATGGAGGCCGAGGCCGGTCGGCGGCCAACGGCCCGCTCGAGGCCGCGCGGTTGAAGCTCGACCAGCCGGATGCCGAAATACACGGCGAGGATTGTGTGCCACTGGAACGCGTGACGACGAGGTCCGCGGCAGCGTGTCTGGCGCTGTGTTTGTCCGCAACAGCGGCGGGAGCGCAGTCCGCCGACGTGGTGACGTCGGCGCGCGTCGCCGCCACCAGCGGTCATCGGCCGAAGCCCTCGCCGACCTCGAACAGCACCTCAGCGAGTCGCCCCGCGACGTCGACGCGCGGCTGTTGTACGGCCTCGTCCTGCTAGCGCCTACCGGCGTTCGAACGTGCCGAGCGCGGCTTCGTCGCGGTTGACCTCGACGCTCCGCAACGCCGACTTCAACGGCACCGTCTTCGACCCCGAGGCCTCGCTCATGACGACGACGACGTCTTCGCTGCTGCCGTCGGCGTATTGCAGCGTGATGGTCACCGGCAGGTCGAAGACTTCGCCCAGCTGCTCGTAGGTCACTTCCAGCCCGTCGGTCTTCGTCGCCGTCGTGATTCGCACGCGCGGCAGCTCGGTGTCGAGGACCCAGCGCTCGAAGAAGCGCTCGAGCGGCACGCCGCCGGCCGCTTCCATCGCCAGCCGCAGGTCGTCGGTGCCGGCCTTCCGGTAACGGTGCTCGGCATAGAAGGCACGCAGGCCGGTGAAGAAGGCCTGGTCGCCGATCAGGCGGCGCAGCATGTGCAGCACCGCGGCGCCCTTGTTGTAGACCACGGCCCGAAAGACCCGCGGCTCGCCTTTGACGTGGCCGAGCCGGTAGCCGAGCGAGATCGGCCCCTGATCCGAGTGCTCAATCGACCACCGCCGCAGGTTGCGGACGGCCGAGCGGAAGGCGGCGTCACCGCGCTTCTCCTTGGCGTAGAGGGCGGCGAAGTACTGCGCGAAGCCCTCGCTGATCCACTGCTCGTGGTAGTTCTTCCAGCCCACGGCCTGGCCCCACCACTGGTGGGCGACCTCGTGGGCGAGGAAGAACTCCGGGAAGTCGGTGAATATCGCCGGATCGTTACGCCACACGAACGGCGTCGTCGGCAGCGGGTTGTTGAGTACCGCGAAGTAGGCCGGACTGTGGCCCCCCGGCAGGTCGCTCTCCAGCATCGCCAGCGTGAACGCCGGGTACGGTGCGTCGCCCATCACCGAGGCGTAGAAGCGGAAGACGTCGGCGGTCGTAGCCAGGGCGTCGCGGGCGCGGCTCTCCTGCCGCCGGTTGCCCATCACCACCAGGTTCACGGTGTTGCGGCCGCCGACCGGCGGCGGCTTGGGCGGCGCCATGAGCTGGGCCAGTGTCACCGACCGCGGCGGCGGAGGTGGCGGCGGCACGACGATGTCGAGGGCCACCGTGGCCGCGTCGACCCGCGTCATCCGGCTCACGACCACGCCCAGATAGCGCACCGGGTGCGAGGTGGCGAAGGTGTAGAGCCAGTGCCCGGCCGGCGCGCCCGGCCTCGCTGCCACGGCCGTCGGCTCCGTCGATGCCGCCACCCCGGACGCCGCCACCGCGTACTCGAGCGGCACGCTGATCCGCATGGTGGCGAGGGCGTAGTCGGTGACGCCCGGCTGCGGGTACCAGCGGGCGCGGTTGCTCAGCAGCCAGTTGCGCTCCGCGGATACCGTCGGCAGGTCCTCGGGGCGCTGCGGCCGGTCCTGGCCGATCGACTCCGAGTCGACGGACTGCCGCTCGATTCGCCCCTGGTAAGTGATGGTGAGCGTCAGCTCGTAATCGCGCGACAGCGGCGAGGGCAGGTTGACGACCACGCCGTTCTGGTTGCGCACCCGCAGGAACAGCAGCCGGCCCAGTTCCTTGCTGGTGATCGACGAGATCGTGTAGGTGTCGCCGAGGGTGAGCGTGAGTGCGCCGAGCACGAACGACTTGACCCGCAGCCGCATCACCGCCCGGCCGGTGAGCCACTCGCGCTCCGGCACGAAGTCGACGTCGAGGTCGTAGTCGAGCACGTCGTACTCGGTGAGGTCGTCCTCATCGTAGAAGGCGCCGCGGCTGGCCAGCTTCTGCGGCGAAGCGTAGATCGAGATGTTGCGCTTGCGTTCGCGGCTGAAGAACGTGACGTCCTCGGCCTCGCTCTGCGACCGCGCGTAGGTGAGCGTGCGGAAGCGGCGGGTCCGCACCTCGGCCACCATATCGCCGGGCTGGGGCAGGATCGACCAGATGTCGCGGCTCATGTCGCTCAGGTCGAGGCTGAACGACTTGGCCACTTCGTCGTCGAACACCTCGCGGGCCCGGCCGAAGAGCCGGCCCTCGGGCGGAGTGACGGTCAGGGTGCCATTGGCGAGGTACTGCTCGAAGTCGTACGGGCTCAGCCGCACGTAGGCGGTGTCGAAGCGCGTCTCGAGGGTGTCGGCACCGGCGAAGAGCCGCACCTGGCCCTGTTCGGTCTTCGGCGTCGGGTGGAAGGTCATCTGCCCGTCGCCCAGCAGCACCAGCGCCGACACCCCCTCGGCGGTGTTGGCGACGAACACGTTGCCGGCCGGCATGCGCAGCTCGAAGTCCACCGACTTCAGCACGAAGTCCTTGGCCGTGTAGTGGCGCTCGCGATCGAGGGCCAGGCGGTGCAGCGCGTCGACCTGCGACAACCGGTCGTGCGCGACCACACGCCACGGCGTGTCGGTCTCGCCGGCGACGGCGACGATGCCGGTCGGACGGCGGATGTCGAGCCGCCACGTCGAGAGCTGGCCGCGCGGGCCGCTCTCCACGAACACCTCGACGATCATCCGGTAGCCGTCGCCGGGCAGCGCGCCGTCGAGCGGCACGCGGTCCCGCTCGCGAACCACGGCGCGGGTCACGCCGCGCGGCACGGCGGCGTCGAAGAACTCTCCGGCAACATCGGGGTCGGCGTTGGACGAGATGAGCGACAACCACGCCGCGCGATCGCTGGTCGCCAGCGCCGTTTCGATGCGCTGCAGCACGCGCACCACCTGCAGCTCTTCCGGATCCGGAGGGGCGGCCGGCGGTTGGGCGATGGCCGGTAGCGTCCACGCGACGAGCAGGGTTGCCAGAACTGCACGCATGGCGTCGTCTCAGCCGATTAGACGCCAATTGGCCCGGTCCGGGCCACCGGGATTCAGGGCGCGGGGACGAATCCGGGGACAGGTGGAACGACCGGCCGGCTCAGCACCAGCACGGTGAGGTCGTCGGCGAGCCGCTCGCCTTGCCGATAGTGATCGACCGCAGCGAACACCGCCCGGCCGAGTACGCCCGCGGCCACCCCCGGCGTCGCCCGCACGGCGGCCTCCAGGCCGAATTCCTCGAACATCTGCCCGTTCGGTGCCTCGGCCTCGGTGATGCCGTCGCTGTACATGATCAGCGCGTCGCCCGGATCCAGGCGGGTATGGCCGGCCTGGTAGGTGGACTGCTCGAACATCGCCAGCGCGATGCCGCCGGTCGAGAGCTTGTCGACCGCTCCCGAGGCGCGCAGCAGCAGCGGCGGCGTCTGTCCGGCGTTGACGTACTCGAGCTCGCCGGTCCTCGGATCGAACAAGCCGAGGAACAGGGTGATGAAGCGCGACGGCGGGGCGTGCTTCGAGACCTGGATGTTGAGGCGCCGGACCAGCTCGGTCAGCGCCAGGTGCTCGTCTGAAAGGGTGCGGAGCATGGCCAGGAAGAGCGCCATCAGCAACGCCGCCGGGCTGGCTTTGCCGGCGACGTCGCCGAGCGCGACGATGACGCGGCCGTCAGGCTGGGGCAGGATGTCGTAGAAGTCGCCGCCGACGGTGTTGGCGGGCCGGGTCAGGCCGCTGGCTTCGACGCCCGGCGCCGCCCACGTGCCGTCGGGCAGCATCGCCAGCTGGATTTCGCGGGCCACCTCGAGGTCGCGCTTGAGCGAGAGCCGGTCGAAGACCTCGAGCAGCACCAGCAGGTTCATCAGCGCGAAGGCGAAGATGAGCCACTGCGTGCCGGGGGCGAAGGCCAGCGTCGGCAGGCCGACGCGGAAGAAGAACGGCGGGATGATGATCGGCACGCCGAACACGCTGAAGCCGCGGAACAGCGAGATCACGCCGATCGCCGCTGCCAGTAGCGCGACCCCGTAGATGAGGCGCCGCGCCGGCGTGAGGCGCATGGCGAACGCCATGAAGAAGGCCTGCGTCCAGCGCAGGCTCCGGCGATGCCACGGCAACGCCCGAAAGGCCTTGCTGTCGACGCCGCGGGTGAAGAATCGGGCGGCCTCCGGCGTATCGCGCGTGAAGAGCCGGCTCAGCTCGTCGCTGGTCAGATCCTGCGTGTAGGCGGCAAAGAAGTCGCGCGCCCGCGAGAGCGAAGGCATCGCCAGGTACTACGCGGCTATAGAACGCCGAGTTCCCGTCCGACCTTGCCCATGGTGTCGAGGGCGAACTGGAGGTCGTCCCGGGTGTGGGTGGCCGAGACGATGGTGCGTAACCGGGCCTGATCCCTGGCCACGGTCGGGAACCCGATGCTCTGCGCGAATACCCCGGCGGTGAAGAGCTGGTCGGACATCGTCGCGGCCAGTGCCGCCTCGCCGACGATCACCGGCGTGATCGGGCTCTCGCTCTTGCCGGTGTTGAAGCCGAGCGTCTCGAGCCCGGCCTTGAAGAAGCGGGTGTTGTCCCAGAGCCGCTCCATCCACTCCGGCTCGGTCTCGAGGACGTCGATGGCCGCCAGACACGCCGCCGTCACCGCCGGCGGATGCGAGGTCGAGAACAGGAACGGCCGGGCGCGGTGGTGGAGGAAGGTGATGAAGTCGCGGGTGCCGGCAACGTAGCCGCCGAGCACCCCGATCGCCTTGGACAGCGTGCCGACCTGGATGTCGACGCGGCCGTGACAGCCGAAGTGGTCGACCGTGCCACGGCCCTGACGCCCGAACACGCCGCTGGCGTGGGCGTCGTCGACCATCATGACGCAGCCGAACTCGTCGGCCAGATCGCACAGTTCGGGCAGTGCGCCGAGATCGCCGTCCATCGAGAAGACGCCGTCGGTGATGAGCAGCTTCTTCTGATCCTTGGGCAGCGCTTCGAGGATCGCGCGCGCCGCGGCGACGTCCTTGTGCGGGAACACCTTGATCGGCGCCTTGCTCAAGCGGCAGCCGTCGATGATGCTGGCGTGGTTGAGCGCGTCCGAGATGATGACGTCGTCTTTGTTGAGGATCGCCGACACCGTGCCGGCGTTGGCCGCGAACCCGCTCTGGAAGACGACGACCGCCTCGACCTGCTTGAACGCGGCGAGCCGGCGCTCGAGCTCGACGTGCATCGCCATCGTCCCCGAGATGGTGCGCACCGCACCGGAGCCGACGCCGAACTCGCGCACCGCGTCGAGCGCGGCCTGGCGCAGTTTCGGATGCGTCGTCAGGCCGAGGTAGTTGTTCGACGAGAGGTTCACGACCGAGCGGTGGTCGTAGGTCGCGTGCGCCAGCGCCTCGCCCTCGAGCACCCGCAGCGTGCGATAGAGCCCCTGGGCCCTCAGCGCGTCCAATTCTGCCGTGAGGAAGCCCAGTGGATCGGCACGGGTGGTCGCGGACATGAGGGACAGTATAGACAGGGACCAGAAAAGAGACGAGGGAAGGGGGCGTGGTCGGGCCCGGCCTGGTTACTTCTGGAGCACGAACTGCTGCATCACCAGCAGGTCGATCCCCGATCCGTAGAACACCCGCACGGCGTCGCGTGGGCTGCACACGATCGGCTCGTGGAACCCGTTGAACGACGTGTTCACGAGGAACGGCAGGCCGCTGGCGTCTCCGAACGCCTCGAGGAGGCGACGGAACCGCGGCGGCGAGGCGTCGTCGACCGTGTGCACGCGCAGCACCGCATCCTCGGACGGCAGCACGGAGCGGAACCGCGACCGATCGCGGGGCCGGTAGTCGCACTCCATGAACGGAGCGCGCGCCGGTCCGTCGAAGTGCGCGGGCACGGCGGCCTCGAGACCGCTCAGCCCGTAACCGCGCCACGGCTCGCGCCGCTTCAGAAAGCGATTGAGGTTCTCGAGCACGTACGGCGCGAATGGATTGGCCACGATACAGCGCGCGCCGAGGGCCCGCGGTCCCCACTCCATGGCGCCATCGAACCATCCGACGAGCCGCCCCTGCATCAGCGCCTTGACGGCGATCTGCACGGCCCGCTCCTCTGGCTCCCACGCGTACTGCAGCTTGCAATTGTCGAGGACCGACTTGATCTCCTCGGCCGAGTAGGACGGTCCCAGGAACGGCGCCGCCACCGCCGGCGTGGCCCCGAGCGCGTGCAGGGTGGCGCCGACGGCGAGCCCCGCGTTGCCGGGGTCGATCGGCACGAAGACGTCGTCGAAGTGATCGGCGCACTTCGCCCATGTCGCCATCGACGAGTGGTAGAACAAGCTGCCACCCGCGCACAGCCGCCGGAGACCCGTGGCCGCGCCCACCTCGGCCAGGAATCCGATGAGCAGCTCCCCGAGGCGTGCCTGCAGCGCCGCCGCGGCCGCCGCGCTCGCTGGTGCGCCGGTTGGCTCGTGAGATCCGCGGGCCTGTTCGACGGCCGCCGACAGCGCGGAATCGACCGTGACGTGGTCGTTCGCGCGGCCCAACAGCGGACGGGCCCAGTCGGGAACGGCAGGAGCGTGAAGGCGCGCGAGCGCTTCCAGCCGCGGTTCGGCGCCGGGGGACTCGACGCCGACCGCAACGGCGATGCGGGAGTACGCCTCGGCGAACCCGAGGCCCGTCCACGGCCAGTCGACGCGGCGGATTTCGGCCCCTTCGCCAATCCAGACGCTGACGCCTGGAGCGTCGTGATCGCAGACGACGATCGCGGCGCCATCGAACGGGGAGGTCAGATAGGCCGTGCAGGCGTGGGCGAAGTGATGGTCGATCGTCTCGACCGCAACCGTCCGGTTGGTGCGCCCGGGCGGCGCGTAGGGCCCGCCCTCGATCGTCACGTAGCGGCTCACGTCGTCGCGGGTCCGGGCCAGTCGCTGCAGCAGGAGGTCGATCGCCGCGTCGGGCCAGCCCGCGCCGGAATTCCCGCCTCGTACCCGCGTCACCCGCTCCTGGGCACACACCCCGAGCAGACGATCGCCGGCCCCGACGGCCGCCGTCGCCCCATATGTCGCCGACGTCAGTCCCACGGTCAGCATCGCGCGTGCCTCACCTCGCCGTCGGCCGGGAGCGGCCGCACGACAGACAGTATCCGTCCTGTTCGCTGGCCGACTATCGCGCGATCAGTGCGGTGGCAACGCCAGCAACACGTCGCCGTCGGCAAACCACGCCACCGGCGTGGCCCCGGCGAGCCGAGCCCAGCCGATGACCGCCTCGCCTTCGGGCGGCAGGTACGCGTCGCGGTGGATGAGCACGTGGTTGGCGCCCGAGGTGGTCACCGCCCGCCACGCGGCGTCGCGGTCGCTCCACAGGTTGGCGAGCCGGGCGGCGCGGGCGCGGTAGCCGTCGGGGAAGTAGCCGCTGTACCCGTTCACGATGCGTTTGCCGTGCAGGCCCGCGTAGTACACGTAGCGGAGATCCCAGGCCTGATCGCCGAATGGCAGCTCGATGAGCACCGTGTCCGGCGGCATGCCGACGAGGTAGCGGTAAGCCAGCGGGCCGTCGTTCACGCGGTGGATCGACGGCCACGGCGCCGCATACCGTGCGCTCGACGTCCACGTCAGGTTCTCGGGCATGGGCACGGCGTAGGCCTCGCCGAGGAACGCCGCGCCGGCCAGCGCCAGCGCCATCCCGCCGTTGCGCGGCCAGCGCTCGAGCCGCGCCAGCGCGTAGCCGCCGAGCGCCGCCAGCAGGCAGCCGGCCACCATCCCGAAGCGGGCCGGGGCGCGCAGCCCGGCAAATCCCGGCACGTCATCGAAGAACGTCTCGTAGAGGTTCATCCCGACCAGGCGTTCGCCGCCGGCCCGCGGCACTGGGCCGAGCGACATCACCACCGAAAAGGCGACGGCGATGAGCAGGAACGGCGTCGAGATCGGCCGACCGTTCCCGCAGCGCGGCCCGGGCGCGCGGCGACACGGCGAGGGCGGCCACGGCCGCGATGACTACGTAGGTGAGGGTGCGGCGCACGTTGGTCATGCGCAGGGGCACGCCGCCGACGTCCCAGACGAACCCGCCGGTGATCGCCACGGCGACGGCGGCGGTCACACCGAGGCCGGCGAACAGCATCAGGCCGCGGGCCAGCCATCGCTCGCGCGGCGGCGCCGTGCTCGTCGCGGCGCGCAGCCCCGACCAGGCCAGCCACATCCAGACGATCGCTGCCGCCACGCCGGCCAGCAGCGGCACCGCTCCCGGGAACAGGTCGCCTTCGGCCTGGGGGAACCGGTTCAGGATCGAGCCCCACAGGTGCATCTGCGGCGGCGTGTGGGCGTAGGCGTAGAGGTCGGCCGAGAACCCCACGACCTCGCCATACGGTCTGGTGAAGCCCAGCATGTCCTTCGCCTCCTGATACGGCAGCAGGAACGGGAGCATGCAGGCCAGCGACACGCCGGCCGCCGTCATCATCGCCTTCCAGGTGTCCCACTCGCGCCAGCGATCGCGGACGACCATCTCCCAGACCACGTACCCGCCGAGCACCGGGGCGAAGTAGAAGAGGTAGTAGCCGCTCGAGAGCCCCTGCAGCACGAACGCCGCCGTGCCGCCGGCCAGCGCCCACCACCGCCCGGTGTCGAAGTAGCGCCGGAAGCCGAACAACGCAAACGGCATCCACTGCGACGAGATCGTCTGGATGTGCGGGAACTGGCCGAGGCGATACGGGAAGAACGCGTAGAAGAGCCCGGCGACGAATGCCGCCCGCGCGCTGCCGGTCAGCTCGCGCACCAGCAGGAACGTGCCGAGTCCCGACAACGCAAAGGTGGCCAGGAACACCAGGTTGTAGGCCAGCACCACGTTGCCGGTGGCGAGATAGGCCGGCAGGCCCTGCACGGCCTGCGGGATCAGATGCTCTGAGAAGGTCAGGCTGAGCGGCGTCGGGTGGAAGATGTTCGCGTTCCAGAGATCGGCGAACGACATCTGGCCGCCGAGCATCGCCAGGACGCCCTCGGCGACCCACGCCATGATCCACATGTTGAGGAGCGAGTCGCCCAGGTCGGCCGGCACGTCGCGGCCGAGGCCGGCCGCGATCGGCCACGTCATCACCACGGTGAGGGCGACGTAGGCCACGGCGGCGGCGGCGGTCTGGGCGCCGCGGCGCTGCACGGTGATCACGGGGCACCCGGGCCCGGCCGGCGGCGGCCCGGCGGGTGGGCGGTCACGCCGCGACGAACTCGCGGACGTAGTCGGCCACGTCGTCGTAGATGGCGCCCAGCTCGGGCGGCGAGGCGAGGAACACCACGCGGAAGTAGCCGCCGTCGGCCGGCAACCCGAAACCCGAGCCGTGCACGCACAGGATGCCCCTGGCGCGCAGCAGGCCGAGCACGAAGTCTTCGTCGGTCCGGCCCTTGGGCAGCGTCACCTGCGGCATCGCGTAGAACGCCGCCTGCGGCGCCACGACCGTCATCCCCGGCATGGCGTTGAAGCGCGCCGCGGTCAGCGCGGCGCGTTCGCGCAACGCCGTCCGGAACGCCACCTGGTGCGAGCGGTCGCCGGTCAGCGCGGCGGTCACCGCGTACTGCATCGGCCCCGGGCTGCACAGCCGGCCGTCGGCCAGCTTCTTGATCGCCGCCAGGGCCCCGTCGAGGCGCGGCGTCGATCCGACCGCCATCCAGCCGGCCCGCCAGCCCGGCGCGAGATAGGCCTTCGAGAGGCTGGAATACGAGATGATCGCCGCCTCGGGGGCCATCGCCGCCAGCGCCGGCACCGCGCCGTCGAAGCCGAGGTCGCCGTAGACCTCGTCGGCGAGGATGACCAGCCCGCGCGATTCGGCCAGGGCGACCAGCTGGCGGCGGACCGCTTCCGGATAGACCGCGCCGGTGGGGTTGTTGGGATCGATGAGCACCAGCGCCCGGGTCTTGGGCGTGACGGCGCGCGCCAGGTGATCCAGGTCGGGCAGCCAGCCCTGGGCCGGATCGGTCCGGTAGTAGACGGGATTGGCGCCGATCTTGGCCAGCACGGCCGTGTACAGCGGATAGGTCGGCGACGGCACCAGCACGTCCTCGCCTTCGTCGACGATGGCGGTCAACGCCAGATCGATGCCTTCGGAGGTGCCCGAGGTGATCAGCACGCGGTCGGCCGACACCGGCACGCCGCGGGCCACGAAGTCGGCGGCGGCGGCCTCCCGGGCGCTGGCGATGCCCGCCGATGCCGTGTAGCCGTTGTGCCCGTCGCGCATCGCCTTGGCCACCGCCTCGATCAGGTGGGGCGGCGTCAGGAAGCCGAAGGCGTTCGGGTCGCCGATGTTGAGGTAGCGGACGGTGCGGCCGGTGGCTTCCACCTTCTTCGCCTCGGCCACCACTTGACGAATGGCATAGGAGAAGCGGCCGACACGCGCGGCCGCGCGAATGGTCGAGCTCGTCGAGGTGGTGGCCATGACCGGGGGATCTTAGCAGCCCGCCCGACCTGCTCGCGCCCCTCCCGGGTGCGGGGCCCGGGCCTGTCCCGTTGGCCCGTCCGCGCCGATAACGCCTTTGTGCGGTGCCGATCCGTGCAGCGTCATCTGGGCCAGCTCGGACGACTTTACAGCCGGCATGTAAGAGTTACCCCTTTTTGGGTCGAATTCGTGGGTCCTTCCCGTTCGTCATTTCAGGTAAACCCAATGTTTTCAATAGATACGCATCGATGGCACGCGGGTTGTTATAGGGAAGGGCATGCATGCGGTGGTCGCATCCCTCGTGACCCTGCTGATGGCCGGCCCCCTGGCCGCCCAGAGCAGCGGCGCCGGCCAGGCCGGTCAGCCCCAGGATCCCGCCCAGGGTGGCGTGTTCCGGTCCGGGGTCGACTTGGTGACGGTCAGCGCCACCGTGCGCGACCGGCGTGGGCGGGCCGTTCCCGACCTCATCGCCACCGACTTCCAGGTCTACGACCGGGGCGTCGCCCGCCCGATCGCCGAGTTCCGCACTGAGGCCGCGCCGGTCAGCGTGGCCATCCTGTTCGATGTCAGCGGCAGCATGGACCTGGCGTCCAGAGCGCTTGCCGCCCGGTTTGCGGCCCACCATGTGCTCTCCTGGTTGGAGCACGGCCGCGACGAAGCCGCGCTGTTTGCTTTTGACAGCCGGCTGCACGAGGTGGCCCCGTTTACGGTCGATACGCGTGCCCTTCAAGGTGCGCTGGGGGAGGTCGATCCGTTCGGGGCCACTTCGCTGCACGACGCCATCGCCGATACGGCCAAGCGCATCTCGGAGCGGGCCAACAAGCGCCGCGCCATCGTCGTGCTGACCGACGGCATCGATACGGCGAGCCGGCTCACGCCCGCCGACGTTTCGGGTATCGCCAGCGAGATCGACGTGCCGGTCTACGTCGTCGCCGTGGTGCTGCCCATCGACAACCCCGACGCCAACGGCCGCCCGTCCGAGGGGGACGACGTGCCGGTGGCGGTGGGAACGATCCGCGAACTGGCGGCGTGGACTGGTGGCGAGCTCTTCTATGCGAGCACGCCGTCGGACACGAGCAAGGTGGCCCGGCAGATCGTCCGCGAGCTGCGTCAGCAGTATTTGATCGCGTTCGAGCCGAGCGCGGGAGCCGGCTGGCACCCGATTGAGATCCGGACGACGAAGAAGAACCTGACGGTTCGGGCGCGCGGCGGCTACGTGAACGGCAGCGCGCGAAGTAACGAGTTCTAGCGGGAGAAGGACCCCGCTAGCGGCAGACGAGAGGCGTCTTAGGAGGACCCCATGAAGAAGACGATGTTCGTGATTAGTTGCTTTGCTCTGACGCTCGCGGTCGCGCCGGCATGCGCGACCAAGAAGTTCGTGCGCACCGAAGTCGGTCAGGTGAACGACAAGGTCACCACGATGGGCAAGTCGCTCGAGGAGACGCAGGAGCGCGTGCGCGTCGCCGAAGGGCGGATCACCGAAGTCGACGGCAAGGCCGCGGCGGCGGGCCAGGCGGCCCAGACGGCGCAGCAGAACGCCCAGGCGGCGCAGCAGACCGGCACCCAGGCGATGGAAGTCGGCCGGACCGCCTCCGCCCGCGCCGAGGCCGTTGAAACGGCCAGCCGCAAGCTGATCTTCGAAACCGTGCTGAGCGACGACAAGGCCAGGTTCGCCCGCGGCAAGGACGACCTGAGCGACGAGACCAAGGCGGCCATCGACACGATGGTGGCGCAGCTGAAGTCGCAGAAGGCGAACATCTATGTGGAGATCGAGGGCCACACCGACAACACCGGCGACGCGGCGTTCAACCAGGCGCTGGGCCTGGCCCGTGCCGAGGCGGTGAAGCGGTATCTCTACGAGCAGCACCAGGTGCCGCTGCACAAGATGAACGCCATCAGCTTCGGCGAAGAGAAGCCGGTGATGGACAACAAGACCCGCGACAACCGGACGCAGAACCGCCGGGTGGTCATCAAGGTCCTGGCGTAAGACAGGGACCAGGGACTAGGGATCAGGGACCAGGAGAGCGGCACCCGATTCCACTGTCACGCGGCGGCCGGGGGACTTCGGTTCCCCGGCCGTTGTCTTGTACGGCGACTGGTCGGCGCGTCAGCGCGAGGGCAGCTCGTACAGCCAGGCGCCGTCGACGTCGGCCAGCCGGTGAGCGCCGTGTTGCTCGAGCCAGTCCCGAACCCTGGTGCCGGTGTCGTCGGGCCAGGCGCTCGTATGCACGACGACGTGGGTCGCCGGCGCCAGCGAGGCCCAGGCGGCGTCGGCGAGGGGCGCCCGCAGCGCCGCCTCATGGGCGGTGTAGGCCGGCGGCAGCACGCCACTGTAGCCGTTCAGGATGCGGCGGCCGTGCGCACGGGTGAAGAAGGTATAGCGGATTTCGTAGGCAATGGTTCCAAACGGCAGCTCGGCGACGATCGCGTCCGCCGGCGTCGTCGCCACGACGCGATAGATCGGCGGCTGGTCGGGCGACGGCCGCAGATAGGCCGGCGGTTGGGCGAGCGGCGCCGCGATGAGCGGCACGTCGATCGGGAACGGCCGCGACCAGGCGGTTCGCGTCGTCAGGGCGACGGCGAGGCCGACGGCCAGGACGCCCAGCCGCCAGCGCACCAGCCACGCGCCGCCGACCCCGGCGAGGACGGTCAGGAATACGGTCGCGATGGCCACGAACCGATGGGGGACACGCAGCCCGTCGAAGCCGGGCAGCAGGCGGCCCAGCCAGCGCGTACGGCCCGGTCAGCGTGACGTCGCCGATCGTGACCACCGGTCCGAACGACAAGGCCACGGCGGCCAGCGCCAGCGCCGCCAGACCCCACTTGGCGCGCGATGTCAGGCGCGAGGCCTGCGGCGCGAGCACGCCGACCAGCGCCAGGGCAGCGAGCGGCCCGATCCACGGCAGCGCGTCACGATAGGCGGCGATCGATGCCGAACTGCCGGCCACCTCCTGCGCGGTTCGGGTGACGTGCAGCGCATCGCGGGTCGCCAGGTAGCGCAGCGCGATCGGCACGACGCTCACGAGCGAGACGAGACCCGCGGCGGCGAGGCCACACCACGCCCGCCAATCGGCGAGCCGTTGGTGCCGATGCAGCGACCACAGACAGAACGCCGCGGTGAACGGCGCGCAGTACGCCAGCAGGTAGTTCGACGAGAAGTTCAGCGCCGCCAGCGCCAGCGTCGCGCCAATCAGCGCTCCGCGGGCGCCGGTGGCGACGTAGCGGTCGAAGCCCCATAACGCCAGGATCCACCAGTGAATCGACAGTGTGTGGAGGTGCGTGAGCGACCAGATGAAGCGGTAGTCGTTGAAGGTGCACGTGAGGCCGGCCGCGGCCCCGGCGACGTGGCTGCCCGACAAGTGAAAGGTGAGCAAGTGCGCGGCGAGTCCCGTCAGCGCCAGCGTCGCCAGGAACACGACGTTGTACCCGACCAGCGGGTTTCCGGTCAGCCACAGGAACGGGAGCGCCTGGACGCTCTGCGCCAGGAAGTGCTCCGAAAACGTCAGTGCATCAGGAGCGGGCGCGAAGATCGGCGCTTGCCACATCGCGGCCCATGCCCCGGGGTCGCCGCCGGCCACGGCGGTGAGGTGGTCGCCGACCCACGCCATGACCCAGGCCACGAACGCCGAATCGCCGTAGTCGCCGGCCAGCGAGGTGGCCATCCGGATCCCCAGGGGCCAGGTGACGGCGACGGCCGAGACCGCGTAGGCGACCGCCAGGATCCAGACGCGAGAGGCGGCGGGCGTCGGCGCTGGCACGCGCGAGCCCTACCGCTTCGTGCCGAGGACCAGCAGCGACATGCCGAACGACGGTGGACTCGTCTCCTCGCGCTTGAGGATCGGCATCAGCCACTTGAAGGCCCCCAGCTGCCCCTTCGGCAGCACCGTCCGCCTGCAGCACGCGGGAGTTGAGCCACCAGCCGAAGACGCCGGGGCGGTTCAGGTAGCGGATCTCGCGCACGTCGAAGCCGCACTCGGCGACCAGCTCGTGAGCGCGTCCTTGTCGTAGCGGCGGAAGTGGTTCAGCGCGACGTCGAGCGACCCGTAGAGCGAGGGCATTGCCGGCACCAGCAGCACCAGCCGGCCGCCGGGGTCGAGCACCGACGCGAAGTCGCGCAGCGTGGCCGAGTCGTGCTCGATGTGCTCGAGCACGTTCATGCAGACGATGGTGTCGGGCCGCTCGCCGCGCAGGTCGCTACGGTCCGACTCCTGCAGCGGGAACACGAACGACGCGACCCGGACGTTCTTGCTGTCCTCGAACCTGCGGCTCAGCTCGCGCAGGTAGTGGGGCTCGATGTCCGAGGCGATGACCCGCTCGCGGTCGGCGAAGTAGCGGGTCTGGTTGCCAACGCCCGAGCCGACCTCGAGCACGCGCTGGCCCAGGAACCCGTCGAAGCGGCCGTGGAGCCAGGCGTTGTACGGCGACAGTCCTTCCATGCGGCGCAGGGTCATCGCGCCGACGTCGCCGGCCGGCGCCTCCCAGCGCGAGTACCGCAACAGCGTGTAGACCGCCTTGAACGCGTCCTTCAGCCCGATCTTCTTGCCTTCCTCGTAGGTGCGGCCGTTGTAGGAGATCGGCACCTCGTAGATCCGGGCCCGCATCCGCGCCACCTTGCAGGTCATCTCGGGCTCGATGCCGAAGTCGCGCGACTGCAGGTCGAGGCGGCGCGCCACATCGCGGACGAAGACCTTGTAGCAGGTCTCCATGTCGGAGAGGTTCAGGTCGGTGACGGCGTTGGAGAGCAGCGTCAGGAGCCGGTTGCCGATCGAGTGCCAGAAGTAGAGCACCCGGTGGCCACCCTGCGCGCCGAGGAAGCGCGAGCCGTAGACGACATCGGCCTTGCCCTCGAGGATCGGGCGGAGCAGCGCCGGGTATTCGCGCGGGTCGTACTCGAGGTCGGCGTCCTGGATGATGACGAAGTCGCCGCTCGCCTCGGCGAAGCCACGGGCCACCGCCGCGCCCTTGCCCTGGTTGACCGCCTGCAGGAAGACGCGCACGCCGCCGCGGCCATCGAGCTGGGCGAGGATGTCGCGGGTGCCGTCCTTCGATCCGTCATCGACGATGAGGATCTCCCTGTCGATCGAGCCGAGATCCACGCTTTGCACGCGGGAGACGATCTCGCGGATCGTGGCCTGCTCGTTGTAGCAGGGCATGACCACCGACAACTTCATCGCCCATCAGTATAACGGCCACGTGCGGGCCGCCCGGCGCCTTGCGCCGGAGCGTCCCACCGTGGCCGCATCTTGCACGTGAAAAGCCGGGAAGGGCTAGGGCGCGACGGTCAGCTGGCCGCGGATCTCACCGCCGGGGTACACGGCCGTATGGATGTTGAGGTAGCTCTGGCCGCCGACCAGTGCCTGGATGAAGTCGTCCCAGTCGCGGATGCCAATGCCGGCATTCGGCCGCAGCGATGCGGCCGTGGCCGTGCCGCTCAGCGTGAAGTCGTTCGAGATGTCTCGCGGCGGTGCGATATCGACTACTACCGGGCCGGCCACGCCGGCAGACCCGACATGGAAGTGTCCGGCCGTGGCCCCGCTCGGCAGGTTGAAGACCTGGACCTTGTAGGTCACTTCCTTGGTGGCGAGGTTCACAAACACTTCGCCCGTGCCGGTGGCGCCGCTCAGGAGCGGCGTAGGCGCTTCGGCGCCGCCGGACAGAATGGCGGTCAGGCGCACGGTCTGGGCCTGGGCCTGGGCGCTCACGCCGAGCAGCAGCGCTGCGGCGGCGATCAGGCTCTTGGTCGTTGGTCGCATGGGAACACTCCTTCGAGGGTGCAGCAGTGCCGCAGCCAGTCCACGGCAAACGTCCATCAGCGGCAGGATCCGCGCCAGCGCTGGTCTGGCCGGTTCGGCCAGAAAGCGCCGTCTGGCGGCGCGCCGGTGATTCTACGCCTTACGGCCGTCGAAACCTCTTACGTGGAAGGTAAACGCAAGATCGCGCCGCTGGTCGGCCGGTGCCGCCGGCGACCCGCGCCTAGTGGCCGCTCCGGGCCGACTTGAGCGTCTGCTCCAGCTGCCCGAGGCGCTCGTTGCTGCCGAGCAGGGCCAGGATGTCGCCCTCGTGGACGACGTCGTCGGGGCCGGGCGACACCGTCGCCACCTCGCCGGGGCCAGCCACGGCACGCTTGATGGCGATCGTGGTGAGGCCGAAGCGGGCCCGCAACCCGATCTCGCGCAGGGTCTTGCCGTAGAACTCGGCCGGCGCCGGCACCTCGACGATGGAGAAGTCGCCCGACAGCTCGATGTAGTCGATGACGTTGGGGATGACCAGACTGTGCGCCACCCGCACCGCCATCTCGCGCTCCGGGAAGACCACGCGCGAGACGCCCAGCTTCTCGAGAATGCGGCCGTGGAGCGGCGTCACCGCCTTGGCGACGATGTTCTGGATGCCGAGCTCCTTGACCAGGGTCACGACCAGCAGGCTCGACTCGATGTTCTCGCCGATCGAGACCACCGCCACGTCGACGTCCTTGATCCCGGCGGCCCGCAACGATCGCTCGTCGGTGGCATCGAGCTTGACGGCGTGCGACACCTGGTCGGCCAGGGCGTCCACCCGGTCATCGCTGCCGTCGATGCCGATCACGTCGTGCCCGAGCTGCGACAGCGTCGTGGCCATCGCGGAACCGAACCGCCCCAATCCGATTACCGCGAATGTGCGCTTGGCCATGGTGGTCTCATCATCCGATCAGGATCTTGCCTTCGGGATACTGCAGTTTCGGTCGGGCGCCAGCCCGCTTCGCCACGGCGATCGCCAGCGTCAGCGGGCCGACCCGGCCGATGAACATCATCGCCATGATCAGCAGCTTGCCGGTGGGAGAGAAGAAGGCGGCGGCGCTCACCGGCGTGCCCGGCTCGCCCATCGACAATCCGACCGTGCCGAACGCCGAGGTGGTCTCGAACAGCGTCTTCAGCAGGTCGCGGCCTTCGGTGAGCAGGAGCAGCCAGGCGACGGCGTTCAGCGCCACGAACGCGATCAGCGAGATGAAGAAGGCCTTGGCGACCACTTCGGCGGCGAGGCGGCGCTTGAAGATCACGGTGTCGTCGGCGCCGCGGACCGTCGACCACAGCGCCACCATGGTGATCGAGAAGGTCGTCGTCTTGACGCCGCCACCGGTGCTGCCCGGCGACGCGCCGATGAACATCAGCGCCATCATCACGAACAGCGCCGGCGTGGTCATCGCCCCGATGTCGATGGTGTTGAAGCCGGCGGTGCGCGCCGTCACCGACTGGAACCAGGCGGCCAGCACCCGATCGCCGGCAGTCAACGCTCCGAGCGTGCGCGGGTTGTTCCATTCCAGCGCCAGCAACGCGATCGTGCCGACCGCCAGCAGCGCCGCAGTGGCCACCAGCACCAGCCGCGTGTGCACCGAGAGCCGCACCTGCCGGCGGCGCAGGCCGAGGAGCTCGGACCAGACGAAGAACCCGAGGCCGCCGGCGATGATCAGGCCGGTGATGACGAGGTTCACCGTCAGGTCACCCTGCCACGGGACGAGGTTGTCGCTCCACAGGGCGAAGCCGGCGTTGTTGAACGCCGAGACGGCGTGGAACACCCCGCGCCAGAGCGCCTCGCCGGGGCTCATGACCGCCAGCCATCGCACGGTCAGGATCGCCGCGCCGAGACCTTCGATCGCCAGCGTGAGCTTGAGCACGGTGCCGGCGAACCGCACCAGGCTTTCCATGTCCTGCACGTTCAAGGCTTCCTGCAGGGTCAGGCGTTCCTGCAGCGAGACCGACCGGCCGAGCGCCGCGACGAACACGGTGCTGAGGGTCATGTAGCCGAGGCCCCCGGCCTGGATCAGCAGCAGGACGACGACCTGACCGAACGTCGACAGGTCGACCGGGGTGTCCACGACGATGAGCCCGGTGACGCACACCGCCGACACCGCGGTGAAGAAGGCGTCGAGGACCGAGACGTGGCGCCCGTCGGCGGCGGCCAGCGGCAGCGACAGGAGCACGCCGCCGGCAGCGATGATCGCCAGGAAGCTCGACGCCAGGAGCTGCGACGGCGACAGTGGACGGCGGCGGCGCAAGGGCCGATCTTAACGCAGGGCGCCAAAGTCGAAGGCGGCGGCGCCGAGGGTCTTGACGCCGTCCTTGACCACGACGTCGAAGCGGCCGGTGGCCAGGGGCCCGGCCTCGAACCGCGCCTGCACCCAACCGCCGGTCACCGGTTCGGCGCGCAGTGTCACCGTCGCGGCCACCGGGGGCGGATACGGCCACCACGGCGTATCCGGGGGTAGCGGTTCCATGAACAACCCGAACCGGGGAATACGGTCGGTGGCCTCGGCGGTGAACGGCATGACCGTGGCCGACACGCCCAGCGGCACCAGCAGCACGTCGATCAGCGGCACGCCGACGTAGTTGTTCTGCGGATGGAAGGTCAATTCGGCGATCACTTCGACCTGGCCCCGGAACGGCTCGAGCTCGGTGGTCATCTGGCGCACGCTGTAGTTGCGATCGCCGAGCCGGATGTGCTCCTCGGTGCGCAGCACCACCCGCCGGTACTCGCTCACGATCGAGATCCGGCCGACCGTGCCGCCCACCGTGCGCTGGTAGCGATCGTGGAACGCCAGGCGGGCGCCGCGCTGCGCCATCCGCGCGAAGACGATGGCGTCGTCGACGCCCTGCATCGGCAGGTTGGCTTCCACGGCCTGGGGGCGTGGCGCCACGGCCAGCACGGCGACGGCGGCGACGCCGGTGGCGGCCGCACGGAATCGGCCCGACAGCATGCGGGCAGCATAGCAGTCCCGGCGGCACCGGCTGCGCAGGCTAGGATTGGCACAGGCGGGACGTCCGCCGATGGAGGCAGCAGTGAAGCTAGTGGGACGGGCGGCGCTCATCACCGGCGGAGCGAGGATGGGCGACGCCGTCGCCGGGGTGCTGGCGGCGGGCGGCGCCGACGTCGCCTTCACCTACCGCATGTCGTCCGAGGCGGCCGAACGCGCCGCCGCCGTCGTGCGCGGACTTGGCCGCCGGGCCCTGACGCTGCACGCCGACCTCGGCGATCCGCTCGAGTGCCGCACCGCCGTGAACGAGGCGGCGGCGGCCTTCGGCCGTCTCGACGTCCTGGTCAACATGGCCTCGCTTTACGCCCCGGTGCCGTTCGACGAGCAGGACGAGGACCACTGGGACCGCCAGCTCTCGGTCGATCTGCGGGCCGCGTTCCTGTGCAGCCGCGCCGCCGTGCCGCACATGCGCCGCGCCGGCGGCGGCCGGATCGTCAACTTCTCCGACTGGATCGCGGCCAGCGGACGGCCACGTTATCCCGGCTACCTCGCCTACTACGTGGCCAAGGCCGGGGTGAAGGCGCTCACCGAGGCGCTGGCCCTCGAACTGGCGGCTGACCAGATCCTGGTGAACGCCGTCGCGCCCGGGCCGATCGTGGCGCCACCGGGCACGACCGCCGACGAGCACGCCGCCGTTGAGCGGGCCACGCCGCTGGGCCGGTGGGGCGGCGAGGAAGAAGTCGCCAAGGCGGTGGCGTTCCTGGTGGCCAGCGACTTCGTGACCGGCGAGACCATCCGCGTCGACGGCGGCCGCCACGTGAAGTAGGCGGGCGACGCTCGCGGCGGTCGCGACGATCCTGATCGTGGCTGCGATCGTCGGCGGTGTCGTGCCGGCGCGGCTGTCGACCCGCGTCGATCCCCTGGTCGCGCTGCGGCACGAATAGGCCGCTGCCCGGCCCGATCGGTTGGTCCCGATCGCACCACCACCACTTGGCCGCAAAGTGGTCGAGCTTGCACAGCTCGATCGTTTCTGCTCATTCGGACTGCAGAGCGTCACGCGGCGCGGCGTGGGCCGCCCGGCGCGCCGGGAGAAAGGCGCACACCAGCGAGATCGCGGTCATCGCCACCACGACGGCGGCGAGGCTCGTCAGCTCGACACCAGGGAAATCCGCCGTCTGGCCGAGCAGGCGCGTGGCTGTCGTCAGCAGCACGGCCGCACCTATTGCGGCGCCGGCCGCCGTCGCCGCCACTCCGCGAAGGGCTAGCGACGTCGTCAGCTGACCAGGGGTGGCCCCCAGCGCCACGCGGATGGCGAACTCCCTGACTCGTGACGCGACGTCGCGGGTCACGCCGCCGTAGAGGCCCACCAGGGTGAGCAGCCCCGCGGTCGCCGCGAAGAGGATCACGAGCCCCGTGCGCGACCGAACCGGGACCAGCCACGCCGTGCGCAACGCCCGCAGATCCCACAGATCGCCGGCCGCCTGACCCGGCGCCAGCCGCGCGACCTCCTGTCGAATGATCCGGCCGGCGTCCGCCGGATCGCCCCTCGGCTCGACGAGGAGCGTCATGAACGGCCATGGCACCTGCCGGTACGACAGGTACAGCACCGCTTCGATCCGGGAATCGGGGGCCAGCGGCTGGCGTGCGTCCGCGACGATGCCGACGATGGTCAACGGCGCCGCCACGCCGGCCACGCGAAGTTGCTGCCCGAGCGGGTCTTCGCCCGGGAAATAGCGACGAACGAACGCCTCGCTGACGACGGCGACGTGCGGCGCGCCCGGACCGTCGCGATCGTCGATGCCCCGCCCCTTCACCACGGGAAGGTCGAGCAGCGCGAAAGCCCCGGCATCGACGGCGCCGGCCACCGCGGCCTGCTCGGTCGGCGAGGCCGCACGCCCGGCGATCGCGAAGCGTGCCGTGCCCAGCGGCGGGGTCGGCGGCACGTAGCTCGCCATGCCGACTGCCGCGATCTCCGGGCGCGCCGCCAGCGCCTCCCGCAGCCGGTCGAAGAACCGGCGTTGCTGCGCGTCGTCGGCTGGTTGCAGCTCCGACAGCGTGACGTTCATCGCGATTCGCGGGCGAGCGCTGCCGGGACCGGCGACGGCCTCGAGCCGGCCCAGCCCGGTGACGAGGCTGGTTGCCAGACCGAGCAGCACGACCGAGCCGGCGCCCTGCAGGACGCCGGCGGCGAAGCGCAACCGGATTCCGGTCGGCCGATGGCGCCGTGGCGTCAGATCCGATTCGCGCCGGACGAACGCGAGCAGCGGCCCGATCGCGATCGCGCCGAGCGTCAGCGCCAGGCCGGCGCTGATCGCCGCCATCAGCCGCGCGTCGATGGCCGGCCGGAACTCGAACAACGTGCCGCCGAGGAGCCACGAGGCGAAGACGGCGATGACGACTCGGGCGACGCCGAGACCCAGCAGACTGCCGGCGAGCGCCCACACCGCGATCTCGACGGTGAACTGCGTCACGACCTGGCGGACCGAGGCCCCCAGCGCCATCCGCAGCATCACTTCGTGACGCCGGGCCGGCCACGCGCCGGCGAGCAGGGCGACCAGGTTGACCCATCCCACGGCGACCAGGCACGCGACCGCCGCGCTCATCAAGACCATCGCCCGCGACACGTCGCCGACCAGCTCGGCGTGCAGCGGCCGGACGACCGGACGCCAACCGTCGAGTTCCGGATGCACCCGGCGGAGGCCGGCGTAGAGCCCTTCCAGATCCCGCTCGGCGCGCGCCGCCTGTCCTGCGTCGGCCAGACGGGCGATCACCCCGATCAGGTGGTAGCGCCGCTCAGCGCGCTCCTCGTTCGACATCACCCACGGCATCCAGAGTTGCCCGCCGCCGGGCAGGCGGAAGTCCGCGGGCATGACGCCGACGACTGTGTAGGGGCGGCCATCGACTCGCGCGACCGCGCCCAGCACATCGGAGCGCCCCGCGTAGTGCGTCAGCCATACCCGGTGGCCGATGACCACCGCGTCGCCGGCGACGAAGTCGCTGGGCAGCAGATGGCGGCCGAGCGCGGGGGCCACCTGCCAGGCGTCGAAGAATCGGTCGGTGACCAGGGAGCCGGCCAGGCGCTCGGGCAGCCCGGTGGCGGCGACGCTGACGTCGACGGCGTAGGCGCCGCCCACGGCGGCGAAGGCGGGCATCGCCCCAGCCCAGTCGTTGAACGAGGCTGGCGTGACCGCCATCTCGCCGCGATCCGGATGAGACTCGCGAACCGCCACCAGCTCGGCGGCGTCAGGGAATGGCAGCGGGCGCAGCAGCGTCGCATCGACGGTGGCCCACAGGCCGCCGGCGAACCCCACGCCCAGCGCGAACAGCGCCACGACGGTGATCGACAGCGAGGGGTGGTGGGTGAACGCGCGCAACGACGCGCGAAGGGCGACGCGCATGCCGCATTCTGGTGGGGTTGCCGGTGCCGGTCAAATCGGCCACGGCGCCGGCCGGCACGGCGAGCCGGGAGCCGCGCATTCTGGCCGCCGGCGCGCAGGGCGACGCGGCGAACCGCCGCCGCCCTGCGCGCCGACGAGCCTCGCGATCAGCGGGTCGCGGCGCCGCCCTTCAGCGTCACCTTCTGCACCCGCCAGTTGGTCAGCTCGCCGACCAGCAGCTCGTTCTCGCTGCGGCAGTCGATCGAGTTGGCCAGTCCGAACTCCTTGGGACGCTTGCCGGCGCTGCCGAACTTGCCGATGACCTTGCCGTCGAGCCCCACCTTGAAGATGGCGGCATCGTCCATGCCGTCGGTGTCGCCGGCATGCGAGATGTAGAGGTACTGCGTGGCGCCGCGGGTCATGCACATCGTCAGCGGCGTGCCGCTGAAGGCGAACTCGCGCTTGAACGACCCCTGCGCGTCGAAGACCTGCACCCGCTTGTTACCCGCGTCGAGCACGAAGACGTCGCCGGCCTTGTCGATGGCGATGGCCTTGGCGCCGTTGAACTCGCCCTGGCCCGCCCCGGTGGAGCCCCACTGGCTGATGAAGTGGCCGAACTTGTCGGTCTTGACGACGCGGTTGTTGGCGCCGATCCCGTCGGTGACGTAGATGTTGCCGGCGCTGTCCCACGCGACGTCGGTCGGCTTGGCGAAGCCCGTTCCGGGCACGCCCTCGCCGGGCTTGCGGTTGGCCGCCGCGGCTCCGCCGCCGCCACCACCACCACCCCCGCCGCCGCCGGGTGCGCCGCCTTCGCGCGGCCGCACCGCCATCACTTCAGGCTTGCGCCCGAGCACCAGCGCGACGCGCCCCTCGGCGTCGAACTTCACCACCTGGTTGGCGCCGACGTCGATGGTCCAGACGTTGTCCTGCGGATCGACTCGCAGGCCATAGGCGCCGTTGAAGCCGTAGACGTCCTGGCCCAGCTCACGGACGAACTTGCCGGCGGGATCGAATTGGAACAGCTTGGCGCCGCCGCGGTAGAAGGTGCGGTTGTCGCCGAGCGTGGCGTAGGGATGCCCGGTGCGCGTGTAGACGTAGATCTGGCCCTTCGAGTTGGCGGCGACGCCGCCCACTTCGCCGACGAAAACGTCGAGTGGGGTGCGCAGCAGATCGGCGTTCGAGTCGAACGCGATCTCGGGGACGGCGCCTTGGGCGCCGACCATGACGCCGCCGGCGACCAGTGCCGCGGCCAAGCCGTAGAGCAGGCGGCCGCGGATCATCGCGCACCTCCCTGGCTGGTCGTCGCCGTCGGCTTGAGGATGATCTTCTGCGACCGCCAGTCGTTGATCTCGGCGGTGTAGATCACGTTCGGGTCGCGGCAGTCCATCTGGTGGATGGTCGCGAACTCGCCCGGCGCCTTGCCGGCCTTGCCGAACTTGCCGACGATCGTGCCGTCGAGCTCCATCTTGTAGACCTCGCCGGTGTACTCCGCTGGTCCGGCCGGCTGGCTGTCGGGCCACGAGTTGGTCGAGAAGAGGTACTGCTTGCCGGGGTTCTTCGGTCCCGGGCCGCCCGACACGCACACGCCCCACGGGTTGCCGACGTTGGTGTAGTTGGCCTTCCAGTTGAGGTTGTTGTCGAGGACCTGGACGCGGGCGTTGCCGCGGTCGCCGACGTAGACGTTGCCCTGGAAGTCGGTGGCGATCGAGTGCGGGGTGTTGAACTCGAGGTTGGCGCTGCCGCGCTTGCCGACCGCCTTGATGAAGCGGCCGTACTTGTCGTACTTGACCACGCGGGCATCGAAGTAGCCGTCGCTGACGAAGATGTTGCCCTGCTGGTCCCAGGCGACGTCGGTCTGGCGGCCGAAGCGGTACTTCTCGTTGCGGCCGTGGTAGACGCCGGGGCCGGGCATGTTGAGCAGCGACTGCGTCGGGTCCTCGCGCCGCCCGATCACCATGAGCACCCTGCCCTCAGGGTTGAACTTGATGAGCATGTCGGTGCCTTCGTCGACCGCCCAGATGTTGTCTTCGGCGTCGACGCGGACCGAGTGGGCGAAGGCGAAGCCGTAGTTGTTGCGGCCAATCTCGCGGATGAAGGTGCCCTGCGGCGAGTACTCGAAGAGCCGCGTCTCGAAGGCGCGGTGGTAGATGTAGATGTTGCCCTTCGAGTTGGTGGCGATGCCCATGTTCTCGCCGGTGTAGATCCCCGGCGGGTTCTTGAAGAAGTTGGGCACGGCCTCGTGCGGAATCACCGGCACGTTGGTGGCGGTGGCTCGCGACTGGGCGCCCAGTGACGAATAGGAAAACGAAGCCGCCGCGGCCAGCGCGACCACGATCGGGACGAACGGAAACAGACGCTTCATACGCGCGGTCCTCCAGAAGAGCGGGAGCCGACGGGGCAACGATCGACCCTTGCAGACAGGCGTGCCAAAGGTCGGACTGTATTACGGCAGGGAATCAGCGACAAGGGCGATCCGCATCGCTGGGACGTCTCGCCGCTGAGTTCCGTTGACAATTCGTAGACAGACGCTGCGCGGTCATGGACACGACAAGACAATGGCATGTCGGTTTCGGTGGCGGTAGGATGCCGCCATGGCTTCCGTCTGGGATCCCGCCGTTCGCGCCAATCTGGCCCGTCGTGCACAGACCCTCACGCCAGCGCACACCGCCAAATGGGGCAAGTTCTCGGTGGCCGCGATGATGGCCCACCTGAACGAGGCCACGCTGATGACGCTGGGCGAGCTGCAGGTCGAGGCCAAGGCGCCGCCGTTCCTGCGGCTGGCGCCGGTGCGCTACCTCCTGATCCACGTGCTGCCGATGCCCAAGGGAGCGCCGACCGCACCTGAGCTGCTCGCCCGGTCGAGCTCGGCCGATCTGGCGACCGAGCAGGCGGCGTTCGCCCAACTGCTCGACCGGCTCGGCCAGGCGACCACGCTGGCGGCGGCGCACCCGGCCTTCGGGCCGATGACCCGCAAGGACTGGGGGGCGCTGGTCCACCTGCACATCGACCACCACCTGCGTCAGTTCGGGGCGTGACGACGGCCATGCGCCTGGCCGCGCTCTACGACATCCACGGCAATCTGCCGGCCCTCGAGGCGGTGCTCGACGAGGTGCGGCGGGCCGGCGTCGATGCCGTCGTCGTCGGCGGCGACGTGCTGCCCGGGCCGATGCCGCGCGAGACCATCGACTGCCTGGCGGCGCTCGACCTTCCGGTGCACTACCTGACCGGCAACGGCGATCGCGTCGTGCTGACCGAGCGTCGCGGCGGCGACATCAGCCGCGAGGTGCCCGAGGCCTTTCGCGACGTGATCCGCTGGTCGGCGGCGACGCTCACCGACGACGACGCGACGCGGATTGCCGGCTGGCCGGCGACCGTGCGGCTGCACGTGCACGGCCTGGGCGACACGCTCTTCTGTCATGCCACGCCGCGCAACGACGTCGAGATCTTCACGCGCCTCACCGCCGAAGAACGGCTGTTCGAGGTCTTCGACGGCGTCGAGTCGGCGGTGGTCGTGTGCGGGCACACGCACATGCCGTTCGATCGCACCGTGCGCGGCATCCGGGTCGTCAACGCCGGCAGTGTCGGGATGCCGTTCGGCGATCCGGGCGCCTACTGGCTGCTGCTCGGGCCCGAGGTGTCGCCGCGGCATACGCGCTACGACCTCGAGGCCGCCGCCGCGCGGGTGCGCGCCTCCGCCTACCCGCAGGCCGAAGCCTTCGCGGCCGGCCATGTCCTGCGCCCGCCGTCCGAGCTCGACATGCTCAAGGTGTTCGCGCAGGCCGAGTTGAAGTAGTTGCCCGTCCGCCGGGCTCAGCCTTCCACCGGCGTCGCCGGGCCGCGCAGCATCTTCTGCAGGAAGCAGAGGTCGAGCCAGCGCCCGAACTTGAAGCCGACGTCGCGGAAGCGGGCCACGTCCTCGAACCCGAGGCGGCGATGGAGGGCGAGGCTGGCGGCGTTGTCGGCGACGACCCCGGCGATCACGGTGCGGTACCCGGCGGCCTCCGCTTCGCCGACCAGCGCCTCGACCACCTGACGCCCGATGCCGCGCCCGCGCGCCTCCCCGTGCACGTAGACCGAGTGCTCGACGCTGTACTTGTAGGCCGGCCAGGCGCGGAAGGGGCCGTAGCTGCCGAAGCCGAGCGTGATGTCGGTGACGGCGTCGGCGATGACGATCACCGGCCAGCCGGCCGCCTGCTTCTCCTCGAACCACGCGACCCGCGTCTCGAGCGTCTGCGGCGCGTAGTGGAAGACGGCCGTCGTCGTCAGCACCGCGTCGTTGTAGATCGCGAGGATGCGCGGCAGGTCGTCGCGCCTGGCCGGCCGCAGCCGCGTCCCCGGCATCGGCCCGTCGGTCATCGGCCGCGCAGCGGCTTGGTCAGCACCACGTACGGCGTCAGGCCGAAGCCGCACCGCTGATACGCCCGCAGCGCGCGTTCGTTGGTGTCGTAGCCGTAGAGCCGCAGATCGAGCGCGCCGGCGGCCATCGCCCGCGCCGACAGGTAGGCGAGCAGCTGATCGACGAGCCCCTGGCCGCGGTGTTCGGGGAGGATGTACAGGCTCTGAATCCACCAGTAGTCGCCGCCGAGGAAGTTGCTCCACTCGGAGACGACCGACATGCTGCCGACGACCCGGCCCTCGACGGTGTGGGCGACCCAGTAGGCGGCGCGTGGCGGCGAATCGAAGGCGGCACGCACGCCGCGCCGCGCCCCTTCGACGTCGAGCGTGCGGCGCTCGGCATCGCGAGCCTCGGCCAGGGTGAACCCGACCAGCACGTCGATGTCGTCCGAGGTCGCGGGGCGGATGCTGTAGGCAGCGGTCATTGCGGTCAGCATGTGCCGACCGACCCCGTTCGGTCCAGTGCCGATCGCGGCGGCCGCCTGCGTCCCGGGCGAGCCGGCGCTCAGACCAGGGGGTAGACGAGCACGGCGAGCGTCGCCACCCGGCACGCCACGGCGAGCCGGGGATGCCGGCGCTGGATGTCGTTCCAGACGAGCGCCAGCCCGGTCATCGCCAGCAGCATCACGACGACCCACACCAGCACCACACCCGGCGGCTGGGGCCCGAGGCGGGGCCCGAGGCCCATCGTCCAGAGCGACCCGTAGAGCAGCGCCACGTGCACCGCGTAGACCAGCAACGACTCTTCGGCCAGTCCCTGCAGCGGCGGGGTGAGCCGGGTCACGTAGTTGGCGATGCCGGCGACGATCGACAGCAGGAGCAGCACCGACCCGAAGCGCTGCACGAACGACAGCGGGCTGGCCCGCCACCAGTCGTGCACGCCGTAGTCGAGCCACCCGTACTCCCCGAGCAGACCGGCGCCGATGGCGAGCGCAGCGCCGACCAGGAACAGCCCGCGGGCCAGCGGCTGCAGGTGGTCGCGGGTCGCCCACGGTCCGGCGGTCACGCCGAAGGTGGCCCCCAGCAGCGTGAACCCGGCCCACGGAAACAGCGGGAAGATTGAGCCGGTGCTGTGGTTCAGGTATGCCGCGATGCTGAGCGGCAGATACTGCCGGAAGTCCATGCCGTGAACGATCGGCGTGAGCCCGACGATGAGCCCGGCGACCCAGGCGCAGACCGTGGCGAACTTCCGCGGCGTCCGCATCACCCAGATGAGCGCCTGCAGCAGCAGCAGGGTGAACGCCACGTTCTGGAGGACGTCCACGGCCAGGAACGACCGCCACCGCTCGTCGTTGGCGTACTGCAGGTGGGCGAACTTGCCCATCGGGAACTTCACGAAGTAGCCCAGCGCCAGGAAGAACACGAGCCGGCGGATGCGCTTCAGCGCCCGCCGGGAGAAGCGCCGCTGCTCCTCCCAGTGCCGCAGCGCGGTCAGGCTGAACGCCGCCCCGGAGAGGAAGAGGAACGTGCAGGAGGTGAGCCCGCGCAGGTAGAGCCAGGCGTTGTACTGCAGGCTGGTCCGGGTACTCGGGGTGCAGCAGGGCGTCGATGGTGTGGCCCTGCACCATCAGCAGCACCGCGATGGCCCGCGCCAGGTCGATGAACAGGATCCGGCCGCCGGCGGGCGTCGGCCCGCCGCTGGGAGGCGCGGCCCCCGTCGGAACCCCTGATGGCGCGGCCAAGACCCGACGATTGTGCCACCGGGCCGCTCTCCAGGGCGACCTCGGCCAGCGGACGCGCGGCCGCGGCTAGGCGGCCGCGGCGGCCAGCACCGCCCGCATCGATTCGAGCGCGCCGTGCAGCTCCTCGCGGCTCCGGGCGGTGCAGAAGCGGATGTAGCCTTCGCTCTGCGGGCCGAAGTCCTGGCCCGGCACGCAGCCGATGCGGCCGTGCTTGATCAGGTACTCGACCACCGCCCACGACAGCGACTCGGTGCGATCGAGCTTCATCTCGCGGGCCCAGTCGGGGTTGATGCGGACGAAGGCGTAGAAGGCGCCCTCGGGCGGATTGCCCGAGAACACGTGCGGCGCGACCTCGCGCAGACCGGTGTAGAAGAGGTCGCGGCGCGCCTTCAGCTCCGTCTTGAAGTCGGCCAGACACTGCTGCGAGCCTTCGAGCGCGCCGATTGCGCCGTACTGGGCGATCGAACTGACGTTGCTGGCGGTGTAGAGCACCAGCTTGGTCGCCCGGGCCCGCATCGCCGCGTCCTTCATCGCGAAATAGCCGACCCGGACGCCGGTCATCGCGTAGGACTTGCTGAGGGTGTAACACGGGATCGTGCGCTCGTACATCCCGGGCAGCGAGGCGATGCTGACGTGCTCGGCGTTGAAGAGCACGTCCTCGTAGGCTTCGTCGGACACGACCCACAGGTTGCGGTCGCGGGCGATCGCCGCCAGGCGCTCGAGGTCGGCGCGGGTCAGGCTGCCGCCGCTCGGGTTGTTCGGCGAGTTCAGGTAGAGGACCTTGGTCTTCGGCGTGATCGCCCGTTCGAGCTCGTCGAGGTCCCAGCGGAACGCCAGCGACTCGTGCAGCGGCACCTGCACCGGCACGCCGCCGGCCCACTGGACGATCGCCATCGTCGGCGGCCACTGGGGATCGGGGAGGATCACCTCGTCGCCCGGCTCGAGCAGCGCGTGGAAGGCGGCGAACAGGCCGTGGATCCCGCCGTTGGTGACGATCACCTCGTCGTCACGCTCGACCGGCACGTGGTTCTTGTCGCGCAGCTTCTGCGCCGCCAGCTGGCGCAGCCGCGGCAGTCCGGTGGTCGGCAGGTAGTGCGTGTGGTTGTCGGTGATCGCCCGCATCATCGCCTGCTTCACCGTGTCGGGCGCATCGAAGCTGACGTCGCCCTGGTCGAGGCGGTACGGGTTCTTGATCGTGTACATCATGTCGCGGATGCGCACGATGCCGGACATCGGAACGGAATCGATATAGGAGCCCATAACACAACACGAAGCGTACGCAGCGAACCTGCGACCCGAGGGGGCGAATGGAACGTATCTGTTACGCGGCGCCGGTCACGAGGCCGGCGCGATCGAGGATGGCGCGCAGGACGCTCGCCGTGCGCGCCAGCGGCAGGTTGCTCACGTAGAAATGCCGCACGCCGAGCGCCCGCAGCTCGCGGATCGAACGCGCGCAGACGTCGACCGGCGTGGCCCCGGCGGCGAATTCGGCCCGGAGCGCCGCCACCGGCACCGGCAGGAACTGGCTCAGCACGTCGAGCGTGGCGGCGTTGGCGCTGCGATAGTAGAAGACGCCGAACATTCCCGGCGCCGAGACGTGGGCGCGATCGGCTTCGGCCAGGAAGGCTTCGACGTCTCCCAGCCGGTGGTGCGACACGATCTGCGTCAGATAGAAGTCGGCGGTGAAGTCGCCGCCGCCGACAAACGCCACCTGCCGGGCCGGATCGGCCGCAGGATTGGCCCACCCGCCGAGCGGCAGGGCGGGATGGCGATCGCGGATCAGGCGACGCAGCTGCCAGGCGTGCTCCACCGATCGCGCGCGGCCGACGTGCTTGTCGCCGCCGAGGACGACCAGCGCCGGAAAATCGTGCTGCACCACCTGGTCGGCGTAGGCGAGACAGAACTCGAGCGAGTGCTTGGTGGTGAGGAACGGCACCACGCGACTGCGCGGCACGTCGGGGCCGAGGTTGTTGACCAGGTGGCGCAGGTTGTTCTCCTCCTGCGCGCCGACGGCGCTGTCGGTGACCATGACCCGCACGCCCTGGCGTACCAGGCCGCGGATGGCGTGGTAGGTGTCGATCCAGGCGTCGATGCCGGCGGCCGCTTCGAGTTCGGCGCGCGGCGGACGCAACTCGACGGCGACGACCGGAAGGTCGGACTTCAGGGCAGGAAGCACGGTATTTGACGTGGCGGAGGGCGCGCTGACGGGCGCCCCGGGCGTCAAGTATAGCTGCGCGCTACGGCGCGATCAGGGGCGGCCGACGGCGTAGCCGCGGACCCAGGGATAGTCGATGTAGCGGGCCGTCTCGGCGGCGACGGTTTCGCCGCAGACCTTGGCGACGACGTGGAAGGCCATGTCCAGGCCGGCCGAGACGCCCGCCGACGTGATCACCCGATCGTCCACCACCCGCCCGACGCGTTCCACCGCGATCGAGGGATCGATCGATCCGAGCAGGTCGAGGGCGCCCCAGTGGGTCGTCGCCTGGCGATCGCGCAGGAGCCCGGCCCGGGCCAGCAGCAGCGCGCCGGTGCAGACCGAGGTCGTCAGCGAGGCCGAGCGAGCGGTGGTGCGGATCCAGTCGAGCACCCGGGTGTCCTCGAGCAGCGGCCGCGTGCCGAAGCCGCCCGGCACGACCAGCACGTCGACGGCGGGGCAGGTGTCGAAGGCGAAGTGCGGCTCGACGCGCAGCCCGCCGGTCGTGACCACCGGCTCAGGGCTGCGGGCCACGGTGAAGACGGTGAAGGGCGCCGATTCGTCGGAGCGCCGTGACTCGATGCCCGGCATCAGCCGAGTGCGCGAGAACACCTCGAACGGCCCGGCGAAGTCGAGGACTTCGACGTCGTGGAAGATCAGGATCCCGACGGAGGTACGCAGCACGAGGACGACGGATGTGCGCCGCGGATATGGGCGCACGCCTCCATCTTATCGTCCTATTGCCGAGCTGCATGAGGCTCCGGGCGCGAGTTGTGTGCAACGCGCCGGGCCGGTCGATCAGCGGCTGGTTTTTAAGACCGCCAGTTCACGTCGCAGCTCGGCCAGCGCCTCCCGGAGCTCGCGATTCTCGTCACGCATTTGGCGGGTGCGGGTTTCGAGGGCCTTGATTGCCGCCAGCGCGATGCCGTCGGCGTCGATGGTGTTGATGCGCCGGGGCTCCACGCCCAAGCCAAAGGCCGCGTGGAAGTCCTGCGCAGTGGGACCGACGTGGCGGATGGCCGCGTCCTGCGCCTTGTAGTTCCATTCGCGAATTGGCATCAGCGCGATACGCGCCAGCACGTCCTCGCCGACAAGATCGGTAAAGTTCTCCTTCGAGTTGACGTCGGAGAGCGTCGACCAGGCGGAGTCGCCGGTGAACAACGCAACGCCAGGGCTCGTGGGGAACGTGGTGCCGGCCGTCGACCAGAACACCACGCCGCCGGCGGCGCGCACCAGGAACTGGTTCGGCGAGACCGACGTGACCACCGCATTACCTGCACCCACCGTCGATCGGTCGCCGTAGACGAACGATCCAGGGGCTGCGGCGGAGGTTGCCGCGTAGGTGCCCATAACCGTGCTGACCAGACCCGCCGCGTTGGTTACCGAACCCATCGCCGTAACTCGTGACGCCGCTGGCCACGGTCTGAAAGCCCATCGACGTGCTGTAGGTGCCGCTGGCCGTCGTTTGGTAGCCCATCGCGGTGCTGGCCAGGCTGCCGGCGGTGGTGCCGGAGCCCATCGCCGTGCTTCTTTCGCCACCGGCGGTGGTGAAGAAGCCGCATGGCGGTGCTCGTCTGCCCGCTCGCAATGGTGCTGTCGCCAAATGCGGCGCTGAAGACACCGCTCGCCGTGGTGTTCTTATTGAACGCGACGCTTTCGTTGCCGACGTTGACATCGTCCCAGGTGGTGCCAGTGACGTTGCCGGCACGAAACGCCGCCCTGCGGGGATGCCACATCATGCGCGTGCCGCTTCCGGACGCGGGGATGGTTCCGACGTTGATGGTCCCTCCCGCCAGGAAGCCGCCGTCAGTCAGCAGGGCAAACGTGGGCGGAATGGTCGTCCCTCCTCCAGTCGTCGGCACCGGCCGCGGACTGCCGCCGGTACTCGCGCCGAAGACAAACGTGCCGCTGTTGCCGGCGCCGTCCGTCCACGGGCCCCCCAGTGTGGTCAGCGTGATTCGGGCCTCGACCTGCACGCCGCGTCCGCCGGGCACCGTCACGATGTTCAAACCCAGACCAATGGTCCCGTCGGGATTTGGCGTGGCAATACCGACCAGCGGCGCCCGCTGCGCGGCTCCACATTGGTCGTCGTAGCCGTCCAGGGTGTAGACCGCGCCTTGCTGAATCACGCTCACCGAGACGACGTTGCAGTAGGGCTGTAACTGCCAGCTGAACGTGCCCAGCGATTGGGCTCGAGCCAGGGACGGCGCCGAACCCATCACCACGAAAATTCCGAGGGTCGTGAGCAAGTGTGTTCGCATGGCCGGCCTCACTTTCGGTCCAACAGCTGTTCGAGGCGCGCCAAACGCGCCCGCAGCTCGTCGTTCTCGCGCGTCAGGCGTTCGTTCGTCTCGCGCGTCCGCGCTTCGAGCGCGCGAACTGCGGCGAGGGCGACGCCATCCGCATCGACGGTGCTAATCCGCAGCGGGTCTTCGCCCAGCCCGAACGCGGCGTGGAAGTCCTGCGCTGTTGGTCCCATGTGCCGGATGGCCGCGCCCTGCGCCTTATAGTTCCACTGCCGCACGGGCATGCGCGCGATATGGCTCAGCACCTCCTCGTCTTCCAGGTCGACAAAGTTTTCCTTGCTGTTGACGTCGGACAAGGACGACCAGCTACTGGCGTTGGTGAACAGAATGACGCCCGGGCTCGTCGGGTAGACGGTGTCCGGACTCGACCAGAAGACCACGCCGCCGGAGGCCCTCACCAGAAACTGATTGGGGCTGATCGACCGGATGTAGGCGCCGGCCGCCTGCGTCGACGCATCGCCGTAGACGAAGGAGCCTGGTGCCGCCGCCGTGGTCTCGGCGAAGAATCCCAACGTCGTGCTGGCGTAGCCATGGCGTGCGTCGCCCCTCCGGCGGCCAGCGAGTAGTGCCCGCCCGCCCACGTGGTGGCGCCAAACGCCGTGCGTGTTGCCGGTCGCCTGGGCGTCGAGCCCGAAGCGGTGCTGGCGATCCCGGTCGCCTCGGCGCCCGATCCCGCCGCGAAACTGGATTGCCCGACGGCGAACGTGTTGAGACCGCAGGCGGTGCTGTGCTCTCCGACGTTGACATCGTCCCAGGCGGGGACCGCGACCTGGCCGGCCCGGAACGCCGGCTTCCTCGGATGCCACATCATGCGCGTGCCGATGTTCGAGGCCGGAATCGCGCCAGTGCCGAAGGTGCCCCGCGCCAGGGACCCGCCGTCATTCAGCAGCGCGAACGTCGGCGGAATCGTCGTCCCGCCTCCAGGGGTCACTGGCGCCGGCCGGGATCTGCCGCCCGACTCGCGCGGAAGGCGAAGGTGCCCGAGTTGCCGGCGCTGTCCCTCCACGAGCCGCCGAGGTCGGCCAGTGTGATCGGGCGGCCCAATCTGCACGCCTCGCCCGCCGGGCACGGTGACGACGTTCATCCCGAAGCCGATGGTGCCGTCGGGATTCGGGTGGCGACGCCCACCAGCGGCGCCCGCTGGGCGGCGCCGCACTGGTCGTCGTAGCCGTCGAGGCGTAGCACGCCGTTCTCGTCGACTGACGTGTCCGACGTTCAGAACGGTTGCAATTGCCACTGAGTGCCCAGATGTTGCGTTCAGCGCGACCCACGGCGTCGAGCGGCGGCGGCTAGAACGACCAGGACGGGGAGCAGGCGCGTCATGAATCCTCCGATGCCCGGAAATTGGGCCTCACTCACCCGATCGCAAAACGGACAGGCCAATCGGACATGCCACTGAAGTAGCCTTAGGAAACCACCGAGCAGGGGCTCGCGATGGAGACGCCTCCCAGCTCGACGCTCGCGTTGCTGTTCTCCCTCGGCGGAGCAGGGAGAGCTCCGCCTCGAGCTCGGCGCTCTTCGCCGCGCTCTACTCAGAACTCCACCGCATCGCCACCAAGGAACTGGCCAGGAACGGCTGGGGCGTGTCGCTCGGCGCACCAGCCAGCTCCCGGCGTACCTCGCCAGTCGAGCGAAGCGGCGACGCCCTCCCCGATCGCCACCGGTTCATGGCCTACGCCGCCCGGGTCATGCGCGGGCTGATCGTCGACTCCGTCGCGGAACCGCCGGGCGCAGAAGCGAGGCGGACTCTTCGACCCGACGGCGATCTCCACAGATGCGCTCGAAGTGGCAGTCGGCAGCCGCCGAGCTTGGCCGGATCAGCGACGCGCTCGACGATCTGCCGAGTGTCGAGCCCCTGCTGGCCGAGATTGTCGACCTGAAGTATCTTCTGCGGCTTCACCTTCGACGGAGATCGCGGCGATGAAGGGGCTGTCCGAGCGGACCATTCGCCGCCACTGGACCAAGGCCCGCGCCTACCTGCACGCGCACTATTGGCGACGCCGATCGCCCGCCTGACGCGCCCGCAGCCCAAGCCCAACCACCCATCGCGACAGCTGGCAGTCGGCGAGTCCCTATCTCGACACCGCCCTCGACCTCGCCCTCGGCGGAGCGCGCCGCCTGGCTGGCGTCGATTCGCGCGCAGGCCCCGGACTCGCCGATGCACATCGCCCGCTGGCTCGCCGAGTGCGATGCGGTCGAGGAGCACGATTACCTCGGCGGCGCCGCCGCCATTGAGCCGACGCGGTCGGCGCTTGACCGGGCTGCAACTGGGCGCGTATCGGCTGGTCGAGCCGATCGGTCATGGCGGGATGGGCAGCGTGTGGCTGGCCGAACGCACCGACGGCCGGTTCGAGGGCCGGGTGGCGGTGAAGCTGCTGAACGCCGCGCTGGTCGGCCGCGCCGGCGAGGAGCGCTCGCGCGCGAAGGCGATCCTCGGCCGCCTGACGCATCCGCAGATCGCCCGCCTCGTCGACGCCGGCGTGTCGCCGATCGGCCAGCCCTATCCGTGCTCGAGCACGTCGAGGCGAGCCGACCGATCAGCTATTGCGACGCCGGCGGGTCGACCTCGACGCGACCGCGTGCGGCTGTTCCTCGACGTCCTGGCGGCGGTGGCGCACGCCCACGCCAACCTGGTCGTGCACCGCGACTCAAGCCCTCAACGTGCTGGTCACCGCCGACGGCCAAGTCAAGCTGCTGGATTTCGGCATCGCCCGGCTGCTCGACGCCGAGCGGCGTCCACGCGGTCACGCCGCTGACGCCGACGGTGAAGCGCGTCCTGACGCCGGCCTACTCCGCGCCGGAGCAGGTGAGCAAGTGGAGACGGTGTCGACCGCCACGGACGTCTACGCCCTTGGCGTGCTGCTCTACGTGCTGCTCACCGGGCGTCATCCCGCCGAGCCCGGCTCGACAGCCCGGCCGGGCTGCTGCACGCCATCGTCGCCACCAACCCGCCGCGCCTGTCAGACCGTGTCGCCGACGGCGATGCGCGTCTGACGCGGCACACCAGCGGCGATCGCCGAGGCGCGCGGCACGAGGCCGGACCGGCTGCGGCGAGCGTTGCGCGGCGACTTCGATACCATCGTCGCCACGGCGCTGAGAAGGCGCCGGGCGAGCGCTACCCGTCGATGGCGGCGATTGGCCGAGATCGCCGCCGCTCGCTGGCCCACGAGCCGATCGCGCGCACACGCCGATGCCCTTGGCTACCGGGTCGTGAAGTTCGTCCGCCGCAACCGGTTGGCGGTGGCGCGGGCAGCGTCGCGGCGGTCGCCACGCTGGGCGGCGCCGCCAGCACCGGTGCAGGCGGCGCGGGCCGCGGCGGAACGCGATTTCGCCATGCGCCAGCTGGCCCGCGCCGAGTCGGTTAACGACATGAACGCGTTCCTGCTCTCGGACGCCGCGCCGCTCGGCCAGGCCGTTCACGGCTGGAGACCTGCTGAGCCGGGCCGAGCAGCTCGCTCAACAATCACCCGGTCGACCCGCCGGACGAGACCGACGGTCGAAGCGCGGTCGTCCATCGGCGCGGCAGTCCGTCGCAAGACGGGACGACAACGCCCGCCGCGCGTGACCGCGCCTACGACCTGTCGCTCGCCCTTCCTGCCGCCAGCGCGGCGACGCGCGGCCAAGGCCGCCTGTGCGCTTGCCGGTGCCTTGGCGCGTGGCGACGACGTGGCGCGCGCGCAGACGCTGGTTCGCCGCCGCGACTGGCCGAAGTGCCCACCGACCGGCCGTTCCTGCTCGACCGCGTGTTCTGCGATCTGCGTGCCAGCGAGGTGGCGCGCGAGGCGGGCGACGTCCGCGGCCGACATTGGCGCACGCGCAAACCGCCGACCGTCTGCTGCGTGTCGCGGCCTCGGGATCGGAGCGGCGAAGCTCAACGTCGCGATGCATCTGGCCGAGTCGCTTCGCGACCGCCGGACAGCAACAGCGAAGCCAGCGCCGCCTTCGAGCCGGCCTTTGGCCGCCTGGCGGCCATGGGCCGCGATCGCACCGAGATGGCCGGCACGCTGCTCAACAACTGGGGGCTGGCCCGCTACCTGCTGGGGCAACCGAGGGAGGCCGAGCGGCTGTTTCGACGCGCCGTGGAGATCGGCAGTGCCGATGGCGGGGGCACCAGCGTCTCGCCGATGCTGCTCAACAACCTGGCCCGCCCGGTGCTGGAGCAGGGACGGGCGTCGAGAGGCTCTGGACATCGCCGAACGCGCCGCCGCGGAAGCCAGCCGGCTCGGCAACGACGTGGTGGTGGTGCAGTCGATGCTGTTCCGCGCGACCCGCGTTCCGGGAGCACGGCGACCTCGCCCGCGCCGCCGCGCTGCTGACCGAGTTCGAGCGGCTGCAGAAGGGCGCCTGCCGCCGGGCCACGTCGCCTTCTGCGGCGCTGGCCTCCGAGCAGGCGCTGCTCGACGAGGCCCGCGGCGTCGGCGCGGCCGCTCCGCCGCGGACCGCGCCGTGGCCACGCCGAGGCAGCACGCAGGGCCGGGAACTGCTGGCCCGCGGGCTGTTGCGGCGGGCGAACCTGGCGCTCGTGCAGGGTCGGGCCGCCGCCGCGGTGACCGACGCCGAGCGAGGTTTGGCGCTGGAACTGTCGAGAGGCGAAGCCGGTTCGCTGTCGAGCGTCGTGGGTCGAGCCCACCTCACCATGGGCCGCGCCTTTCACGCCGCCGAGCGCAACGCCGAGGCCCGTGCGTCGTTGACGCAGGCGGTGCGCCACCTCGACTCCTCGGTTGGCGAGGACCATGCCGACACCCGCCGTGCCCGCGACTTGCTGGCTGCGCTGGAGTAGCGGCCCGTCTCGGCTGAATCAATTCCGCCTGCCTGGCGCGGTTGGCCGGCAGGCGGAGGTGGCCAATGCTCCGTGGCCGTCTTCAGGGGACGACGACGAGCACTTCGGCCGACGCTGCGCCGGCGCCGGCGGCGTTCACCGCCCGCAGCGCCCCCCGACGAACGCGACCTTCCCTGCCCGCGCCACCGTGTGCACGGTGCCGCCGAACGCCCAGTTCAGCGCGTTCGCCGGTCGATGCTGCGCCGATGCCGTTGCCGCGAACGCACAGACCAGCAGCGTCGCGGCGGTGGATTCCCACCATCGCCTCAGACCCATGTCGCCTCCTTCGCGTCGAACAACCCGGGGCGGCCTGGCGGGAGAGAGTGGCCGAGGCGTCCCGGATGCTTAGACCGGGCGCGGGCGAAAGGGTTGAAGGGCGCGACAGCGGACGGTCGCGTCAGTGCAGCTGGCCGCGTGTGACCGGCTCCAAAGCGCTCTTGCGGATGACCGGGACCGCCGCTGGTGAGGCCAGGAACTCCAGAAATCGCGTCGTGGTCTCGGGATGCGTGGCCGCGCTGCCGATGCCGCCGGCGAACGTCGTCACGCGTTGCACCTCCGCCGGGAGCGGCCCGACGACGTCGATGCCGGCGATCGGCAGCAGCTCGCTCAGCTGCTGAAAGCCGAGCTCGGCCTCGCCGCGGGCGACGACGACGCCGACGCGTTCGGTGTCGATCCGCCGGCTCTTCGGCAGCACCTGGTCGGCGATGCCCAGCCGCTGGAACAGCTCGGTCGACAGATACGTGCCGCTGACGCTGGCCGAATAGGCGATCGATCCCGCAGCCAGGAGCGTGCGCCGCAGCGCATCGACGGTGCTGATGTCGGGCTTCGGCGCGCCGCTCCGCACGGCCATGGCAATGCCCGACCGGGCCAGATCGACACGGGTCCCGGCGCGCACGTGGCCGCGTCCGATCAGGCGTTCGAGGGCATCGGCGGCGACGATCACCAGGTCGATGGCCTCGCCACGCTCCAGCCTGGCTTCGATCGACGTCGCCCCGACGCCCATCGAGGTGGCCTCCGTGACGATCCGGTGGCCGGTCTGGCGCTCGAACTCGGCGGCGAGCTCGAGATACGCCGCGGTGAAGGCGCCCGAGGTCATGACCTTGATCTCGTCGGCCGAGACGGTTGCCGCGGTCTGCAGCACCAGCGCGGTGACGACGGCGGCGACGGTGGCGACGCGGAGGCCGTGGCTGATCATGTGCCGCCTATGTCGTGGCGCCGCCGCAGCTGCTGCCGGCGCCGGCGGTGCAGCCGAAGCAGTGTGGGCCGGTGACGATGGGACGGTCGGCTGAGGCGGGCGAGCCCGGCGTCGTCGGCGGCGAGGTCGAGGATCGACTGCGGCTGGCCGGCCATCACCGGCAGATCGAGCATCTGGTTGAAGTCGCAGTCGAAGAGCCGGCCGTCCCAGCCGACGCTGAGCATGGTGCGGCACATCACCCCCGGCACCGTGGCCGGGTTGAACGCCTGCACGAGCCGGTCGAGATACGGCTGCAGGTTGCCGCTGTGCTCCAGCCACTCGAGATAGCGGCTGATTGGCATGTTGGTGATGGTGAAGAGCCGCGTGAACACGATGCCGTAGCGGCGGTGCAGCTCGCGCTTCCAGTCGCGTTCGAGCGCGGCCTGCGCCGCCGGCAGGAACGCGCCCACCGGATTGGTGACGAGCGTCAGCTCGAGGCCGGTGCCGTCGACGCCGTAGCCGACGCCGTTGAACTCGCGCAGCGCCGCGATCGACGCCTCGAACACGCCGTCGCCGCGCTGCCGGTCGGTCTGCGAGGCCGCATACGACGGCAGCGAGGCCACGACCTCGACCCGCTGACCGGCGAGGAAGCGCGGCAGGTCGCTGTAGTTGGGCAGCGTCGTGATGGTCAGGTTGCAGCGATCGATCACGCGGCGCCCGAGCCGCCGCGCCCGCACGACCAGATCGCGGAACCGCGGATGCATCTCCGGGGCGCCGCCGGTGATGTCGAGCGTCGGGATCGCCGAGCGGGCCAGCACCGTCAGGCAGGCGTCGAGGACGGCGTCGGGCATCACCTCGCGCCGATCGGGCCCGGCGTCGACGTGGCAGTGGTGGCAGGCCTGGTTGCAGCGCTTGCCGACGTTGACCTGCAGCACGTCCACGCCCGCCGCCGCGAGCGGCGCTGCACCGTTGGCCGCGACCGCCTCCTCGAACGAGCGCGCCAGCGGCAGGCCGGCGAGCAGCGACCGCTGGGCCGCCGGTGCGGCCAGAGGCGATCGCGAGTTCAGGAGCGTCGGCAGCGCCATGTGCAGACGTACCAGGATCGTGACCAGCGGGACCGTGTGCACTGCCGAGCGGAGTGTGCGGCTATGTGACGAGCCCTACCTGCCCCCAGCCCCGAGCCCCTAGTCCCTACATCGAGAGTTTGTCCAGATGATTCCGCATCTGTACGCCGTGGACGAGCGACGCGCCGCCGCGGATCGCCGCGGCCACGTGCACGGCTTCGGTCATCTGCTCCGGGGTGGCGCCCTTTTCCAGCGAGCCGGAGGTGTAGGCGTCGATGCAATACGGACACTGGACGGCGTGTGACACGGCCAGCGCGATCAGGGCCTTCTCGCGCTCGCTGAGCGCGCCCTCGGCGAACACGGCGCCGTACCACTCCATGAACTTCTTCCACAGCTCGGGCGCGTCCTTGCCCATGTCGCCGAACTTCGCCAGATCGGGAGGGTGGTAGTAGGTCTCCATGCCGTGTCCTCGAGCGGGCGGGCGTCAGGAAGTTGGACGCCCCGGATCGAGCGGCCGATTCAGTCCCGCGAGTGCACGATACTACTGGACCACACTCGGCGCGGCGGCGGCGCGCGTGGTCAGAGCGACGCCGGCGAGCACGACCACGGCGCCGGCGAACGCGCTGGCGGGCAGCCGTTCGTCCAGCAGGAGCGCACCCCAGGTCACGCCGAACAGCGGGATCAGGTAGGTGACGGCGAGGGCGGTGACCGCACCGGTGCGGGCGATCAGCCGGAAGTACAGCACGTAGGCCAGGGCGGTGCAGCCGACGCCGAGTGCGATCGCGCACCCCCACGCGAGCGTCGACGGATTCGCTGTCGGCCACAACGCCACCCCGAAGGGCAGGGTGAGCGCAGTCGCGGCGAACAGGCTCCCGGTGGCCACCGCCAGCGTCGCCATGCCGGTGAGGTAGCGACGCGTGTAGTGCGCCGCCAGCGCGTACAGCATGGTGGCCGACAAGGCCGCCAACAGCGCGGTCCGGTCCCCGCCCGCCGACAGCCTCGGCCACGCCAGCACCGCCACTCCGGCAAATCCCATGAGCAGGCCGGCAACGCGGCGCGCGGTCAGCGTTTCGCCGAACCACGCCACGCCGGTCACCGCGCCAAACAGGGGCACGGTGGCGTTGAGGACCGAGGACAGGCCGGCCGGCAGCGTCATGGTGGCGAACGCGAACAACGAGAACGGCACCGCGGTGTTGATCGCGCCGAGAACGAAGAGGCGTCCGGCGTTCGCCGGCAGCGTGCGCAGGCCACCCCGCCAGGCGATCAGCACGCCGAGCACCGCCGCCGCGACCGTCACCCGCACCAGGATGAGCGGCACCGGGCCGAACTCCGGCACGGCGATCCGCGTGAACAGGAACGCCGCGCCCCAGAGCGCGCCCAGCAAGACGAGATCGACGACATCACGCGCAGCCACGGCCGACTCGAGCGAGTGTCGCTCAGCAGGTACCGACCGATCGAGGGGCAGGAGCGACAAGAGTCGTCAGGATCCTGCCACTCCATGCGCCGAGCAGCGGGACGGGTCAGACCCTAGTCAAGCCCGGACCAGAAAGGGGTCAGACTCCAGCGTCAGAGCTCGCGCAGCGCCGCCGGAATCGGCAGCCGGGCGGCGCGGATGGCCGGGAACAACCCGCCGACCAGCCCCATCAGCAGCGCGTAGACGAGTCCGAGCACGAGCAGCGCCGGCGTGACCCGGAACGCGAACGCCACCTGGCTGAACGTCTGGAAGTTCATCGTCGAGGTCTGATAGCCGTTGAACGCCAGATAGGCGACGACGCCGCCGATCACCCCGCCGATCGCCGCCAGCGCCAGCGACTCGGCCATCACCGACACCACCACCGAGGTGGCGTTGAAACCGAGGGCGCGCAACGTGGCGATCTCGCGCGCGCGCGTCGACACCGCGGTGTACATCGTGAGGATGGCGCCGAACACCGCGCCGATGCCCATCAGCGCCGCGATGCCGAAGCCGACCGTCCGGATCAGGCTGGAGAGCGCCCGCGACTGCTGCGCGTAGTACTCGGTCTCGCGCCGCACCTGCACGTTCAACTGCGGATTGGCAGTGAGCCAGTCGCGGAAGGTGTCGAAGGTGTCGGACGAGTCGAGCCTGGCGACCACCAGCTGGTAGGTGTTGCCGCGGCGATAGGCGCCCTGCAGCACGCGGACGTCGCACCAGATCTCGGTCTCGTTGACGCCGCCGTCGGCCTCGAAGATGCCGACGACGTTCCAGGTGTTCTGGCCCGACCGCACCTGGCTGCCCAGGGTGAGACCGGTGAACTGGGCGCTGGCGGCCGCGTCCGACCACGACCTCGTTGGTGCCGAACTCGAGCATCCGCCCCTCGACGATCGAGGCGTTGTCGCGCACGCCCAGGGTCTGCGGGCCGATGCCGCGCATCGGCACGTTGGCCGCCGTGCCGGTGCTGATCTTCGGCAGGTCGATGATCACGTAGAGCTCCGAGGAGGCCAGCGCCGTCTGGCCGTCGCGGCGGATGCCGGGCGCCTGGCGGATCGAGATCCGACTCGGTGCCGCTCACCCCGCTGGTCATCTCGCTGTCGGCGCCGCTGCGCATCACCAGCGCCCGCGCCGGCGACCCGGCCTCCGACATCGCGGCGGTGAAGCCCGAGGCGATCGACAGCACCGACACCAGCACCACGACCACGCCGGCGATGCCGACGATGGCCACGCCCGACGACCCGAGCCGCTGCGGGATCGTCCGCAGGTTCAGCAGGGTGACGGCGACGGTCTGACCAATCCAGTGGAACATCGTCACCCTCTGCGCAGCGCGTCGGTGATCTTCAGGTTCATCGCGGTGGCCGCCGGCAGGGCGCCGGCCACCAGTCCCAAGAGGACGATCAGCGCCCCGCCGACCGCCACGTCGCGTCCGGGCAGCATGAAGACCGGCAGCATCCCGTTGGTGGGATCGCCCTGTTGGACGATCAGCCAGGCCAGCCCGAGGCCGGCGGCGCCGCCGAGCGCCGCGATCAGCACCGACTCGCCGAGCACCATCGCCAGGATCGACCCGTTGGAGAAGCCGAGCGTCTTGAGCACGCCCACTTCGTTGGTGCGCTCGCGGACCGACTGCGCCATGGTGTTGGCCGCGACGAGCAGCATGGTGAACAGCACCGCGATCAGGATGGCGACCATGATCGCGCCGATGTCACCGACCTGCTTGGCGAAGCCCTCGACGAAGCCCTTTTCGGTGGTGGTCTTGGTCTCGGCCGCCGAGTTGGCGAACATGTCGTCGAACTTCGCGCCCATCGCCTGGGCCTGCGACGGGTCGGCGATCTTCACCACGTACCAGCCGACCAGCCCGTCGCCGACCCGCCGGTTCTCGTTGAGGTAGTCGTAGCGGAAGAAGAACTGGGTCTTGTCCACGCCCTGCTCGCCGTCGTACATCCCGACGATGTTGAACTCCCAGGTCTGGCCATCGCCCTTCGGCTGCCAGATCGTCCCCTGAATCGGGATGCGGTCGCCGATCTTCCAGTTGAAGCGCTTGGCCAGATCGACCCCGACGATCGCGCCCTGCCGGTCGGCGGCCCAGGCCGCGATCTGCTCGGGCGGGATGCGGAACTCGGGGTAGACCTGCAGGAACGACTCGCGCTCCACGGCCATCTGCGCGAAGAAGTTCGACGGGTCCTGGTAGACGCCGCCGAACCACGACTGGTGCGTGGCCAGCGTCACCCCTTCGGTGGCGCGCAGCCGCTCCAGGTAGCTGACCGGCAGCGGCATGATCAGGCTGACCTTGTGGATGAGCACCAGCCGATCGATGCCGGCGATGTCGACCCCGAAGCTGAACGCCGTGCGGATGGTCATCAGCAGGCCGAACAGCAGGAAGGCGACGAACACCGACAGCAGCGTGAAGATGGTGCGGACCTTCTTCCGCCACAGACTGCTCCACAAGAGCGGGAGGTACTTCATGCGGCCTCCTCCAGCAGCACGCCCTTCTCGAGGTGCAGCGTGCGCTTGGCGCGCTCGGCGGCGCGCGGGTCGTGGGTGACCATGACGATCGTCTTGCCGTGCTTCTCGTTGAGGGCGGCGAGCAGATCGAGGATCTCGTCGCCGGACTTGCGGTCGAGGTCGCCGGTCGGCTCGTCGGCGAGCAGCAGCGTCGGGTCGGTGACGATGGCCCGGGCGATGCCGACCCGCTGCTCCTGGCCGCCCGAGAGCTGCCGCGGATAGTGCTTGGCGCGCTCGGCCAGCCCGACCACGTTCAGGGCGATGCCGACGCGCTTCTTGCGCTCGGCCTTCGACAGGCTGGTGAGGAGCAACGGCAGGTCGACGTTGCGCTCGGCGGTGAGCACCGGCAGCAGGTTGTAGAGCTGGAACACGAAGCCGATGTGGTGGGCGCGCCAGCGCGAGAGCTGCCCGCCGGAGAGCGCCGCGATGTTGGTGCCGGCCACTTCCACCGATCCGCCCGACGGCGTGTCGAGCCCGCCCAGCAGGTTGAGCAGCGTCGTCTTGCCCGAGCCCGACGGCCCCATCAGCGCCACGAAGTCGCCCTGCGGGATCTGGAGGTTCACGCCCTTCAGCACGTCGATGCGCTCGCTGCCGCGCGTGAAGTACTTGTGGACGCCGTTGACCTGAACGAGTGCGCTCATGAACGCGTGCTCCTCACTGCTTGATGACGATGGGCGTGCCGGCGGCGAGCTCGGCCGGCGGCGACACGACGATGCGTTCGCCCGACGACAGCCCGCCGGTGACCTCGAGCCGGTCGCCGTCGGTGCCGCCGGTCTGCACGGCCCGTCGCTCCACCGTGTCCTGCTTGACCACGAACACGTAGCTGGCGCCGTTCTCGGCCCGCACGGCGCCCTTGGGCACGAGCGCCACGGGCCGGGCGGCAGGGGCCGCGGCCGCCGCCTCCTCGCGCAGGAACGTGACCTTCACGCCCATGTCCGGCAGGATGCGCGGATCGAGCTCGGTGAAGCCGATGCGCACCAGCACCGTGGCCTTCTGCCGGTCGGCGGTCGGGACCACGGCGATCACCTTGGCCGGGATCTCGAAGTCCGGGTAGGCGTCGAGGACGGCGGTGACCGGCTGCTTGGCCGTGACGCGGTTGATGTAGCTCTCGTTGACGTCGACCTCGATCTCCAGCGATCGCATGTCGACGATGGTGCTGATGCCGGTGCGCGTGAAGCCGCCGCCGGCCGACACCGGCGACACCATCTCGCCGGGCTGAGCGTCCTTGCTGAGCGCCACGCCCGAGAACGGCGCCCGGATCACCGTGTCGTCGAGCGCCGTCTGCTGCAGCGCCACCTGCCGCTCGGCGACGAGGATCTGTTCGCGTAGCGATGCGATCCGCGCGATCAGCGAGTTGACCTCGGCCTGGGCCTGGTCCATGTCGGCCGGTGTCGCCAGGCCGTCCTTCGACAAGCGCTCGCGGCGGCCGAGGTTGAGCCGCGCTTCTTCCAGCCGGACCTCCACTTCGGGGACCGCCCGGCGCGAGGCTTCGAGCTGGGCCCGCGCCAGCTCGAGCGACGCGCGGACCGTCGAATCGTCGAGCCGGGCCAGCACCTGGCCTTCGCGCACGGCCATGCCTTCCTCGACGTTCACCTCGACGACCTTGCCGGTGACCTTGGACGACACGGTGGCGCGGCGCCGGGCGGTGACGTAGCCCGACGCGTTCAGCACCGACGCCTGGGTGCCCGCGGCTCGCTGCGTGACCTGAGCCACTTCGACCTCGAGGGGCACGACGCGGTTCATCCACCAGTAGGCACCGCCACCGGCGGCGCCCAGGATGACGAGCAGCGCAACCCAACGGCTCCAGCGGCGTCCTCCGGTGTTGAGGGGCGCCCGCTCGATTCTTGAGGGCCGACAAGTCGTCGATAGCGTCGCTCACACCTGCTCCTGGAAGCCGAACACCATAATGCGAATGAAAGGCGAAAGTCAAGCCAGGCCCGTTGCTGTCGACCTGCCTGCGGAGACGGAATGGCCGCTCCCGGGTTCGGCGGCGACGCCCCGATGGCTGGACCTGGGGGACCAGCGGCACGATTCGCTGCCTGTATGGCGGCGGCGGGCCGTCCGGTCGTGCTTAACGTAATGGTTTAAGTACCTCGGGCCCGGGCAGAGGTCAAGTCGCGAACCGCGACCAACTCGCGGGACACGCCGTTGTACCGACTGGTGATCAGGCGCGGTTCAGAGCCGCGCCGAGACCGGCCATCCGGCCCGTGGACCACGCCCAGCTGAAGTTGTGGCCGCCGATCGGACCGAAGGCGTCGAGGACTTCGCCGCAGAAGTAGAGGCCGGGCGTGCGGCGGCTCTCGAGCGTGGCGCGGTGCACCTCGTCGAGCGCCACGCCGCCGCCGGTGACCTCGGCCGTGCGGTAGCCCTCGTCGCCGGTCCACGGCAGCGGATACGCGGTGAGCAGACCGAGGAGACGGGTGCGCTCGTCGCGCCTGAGCTGCACGCAGGTGCGGTCGTCGGGCACGCCGGCCTCACGGACGAGCGCGTCGGCCAGCCGCTGGGGCAGGTGGCGTCCGATCGCCGTCGTCACCCGCCCGCGAGCGTCGGCCAGGGCGGATCGCCACGCTGCGGCGTCCAACGACGTCCACGTCACTCGCACCGTCGCCGGCGCCGACCCCGGCCACTGGCTGCGCACCGCCACGTGCGACACGTCGAGCACGGCCGGTCCGCTGTAACCACGATGCGTGAAGAGGAAGCCGCCGCTGCCGCGCGCCCGCTCGCGGGTGGACGCCGCGTCGAGGCGCACGTCGAGCGACACGCCCGACAACGCCGCGTGCGCCGCCGGCACCGCCGTGAGCGGCGTCAGCGCCGCGTAGGTGGGATGCACCACGTGGCCCAGCGCCCGCGCCAGATCGAGGCCCAGGCCGTCGCTGCCGGTGGCCGGCACCGACAGCCCGCCCGTGGCGATGACCACCCGGTCGCACGGCAGCTCGCCGCTCGAGGTGGTCACCAGCCAGCCGCCGTTCGCCGCGCTGCACCCCGGTCACCGTGGTGGCGAAGCGCAGCGCCACGCCCGGCGGCGCGAGCCCGCCGACGAGGCCGTCGCGAACGTCGCGCGCGCGGTTCGACGCCGGGAACAGCTTGCCGCTGTCGGTCTCCACCGTCAGCGGCAGGCCGAGATCGCCTTCGAAGAAGCGCCGCTGTTCGCGCAGCGGCCAGGCGCCGAGCAGCGCCCGCACCAGCGACCGCGGCGAGTCGCTGACGAAGCGTTCCGGCGCGGCCTGAGCCGGCAGCACGTTGCATCGTCCGCCGCCGCTGATCAGAATCTTGCGGCCGCCGTCGGCGGTGCGCTCGATCAGTGTCGTCCTTGCGCGCCGGCCTCGCGCGCCGCGATCGCCGCCATCAGCGCCGGCGGCGCCGGCGCCGATCACGATCACATGCGGCGTCATCCGCGCGATTCCGTCTGGCCGGGGGAATCAGTCGCGGCGCACACGGCAGTCATCGTATCGTGATCGGGCATGAGCCTCGCCCGGACCGCCCTGCTCAAGATCTCCGACAGCCAGTGGATGCGCGAGCACGGCGTCAAGGCGCCGTTCGTGCGCCGCGCCGTCGCCACCTTCATGCCCGGCGAAACCGCCGCCGACATGTTGAACGCCGCGACCGCACAAGCGGCCGAAGGCATCGGCGCCGTGTTCACGCGGCTGGGCGAGAACGTCGCCGACCTGGCCGAAGCGCAGCGCGTCACCGACCATTACCTCGGCGTCATCGAAGAGGTGCGCGTGCGCCGTCTGGCCTGTGAGCCGTCGATCAAGCTGACCCAGCTCGGGCTCGACGTCGATCCCGACCGCGCGTTCGCCAACGCATTGGCAATCGGGCGCAAGGCCGACGAGGCCGGCAACTACTTCTGGGTCGACATGGAGCAGTCGCCCTACGTCGATCGCACGCTCGACGTCGTGCGGCGACTGCGCCAGGAGATCCCGCGGATCGGGGTGGCATTGCAGGCCTACCTGCACCGGACCGCCGACGACACGGCGGCGATGATCGCTCGCGGCATCGGCATCCGCCTGGTGAAGGGCGCCTACAACGAGCCGCCGGCGATCGCCTTTCCCAAGAAGGCCGACGTCGACGCCAACTACGTCAAGCTGGCCCAGCTGATGCTCAGCCCAGGGGCGCGCGCCAGCGGTTCCCGGGCGGTGTTCGGGACCCACGACACGGCGATCATCAAGGCGATCGAGCAGCACGGCGACGCCGCCGGACTGCCGTCCACCGAGTACGAGATCCACATGCTCTACGGCATCCAGCGCGGCGAGCAACGGCGGCTGGCGCGCGATCGCAAGAACGTGCGCGTGCTCATCGCCTACGGCACCTACTGGTTCCCGTGGTACATGCGCCGGCTGGCCGAGCGCCCGGCCAACGTGTGGTTCGTGGCCAAGAGCATCTTCCGCTACCGAGGGGTACGGGGGGTCAGACCCCGTTCTGGCTGGGGCCAGACACGGCGCCGCAGATTGGCGCGGCAGGACCGCGAGCAACGCGTCAGCGGCCGCGACGGCGCCGCCCTCGGCTCGCACGTTCTGCCCGACCGCGTCGGCGGCACGCGCGTAGGCGGTATCCGCCAGCAACGTGCGCAGCTCGCGGGCGACGCGGTCGGCCCGGTAGCGCGGCGGATAGAGGACGCGGGCGATGCCGAGGTTCTTGACCCGGAACGCGTTGTCCGGCTGATCGTGGGCGAAGGGCACGACCAGTTCCGGCCGGCCGCCGCGCATGGCCTGCCCGGTGGTGCCGACGCCGCCCTGGTGCACGACCAGCGACGCCCGCGGGAACAGCTGGTCGTGCGGTGCGCCCTCGACGGCCATCACGGTGGGCGGCAATCCAGCCGGGACGTTGGCGGGATTCGGTCCCACCAGCATCACGGCGCGACGGCCCAGCGCGGCGGCGGCCCTGGCGCTCTCGTCGAAGAACGTGCCGGCGGCGTTCACCGCCGCCGAACCCAGCGTGAACACGATCGGCGGTTCGCCGGCGTCGAGGAACACACTCAGCTCCGGCGGCATCGGGATGGCCCGGTTGAAAAAGGGAAAGCCGGTGACCGTGGTCCGCGGCGGCCAGTCGGGCTGCGCGTCACCGAGCGCGCGCGAGAAGAGCGCCAGGTTGCCGTACGGAGAGAACTGCCCCTCGTAGAGCGGATCGCCGGCCGGCGGCAGGCCCAGCTGGGCGCGCATCGCCACCACCGGTGCGACCCACGGCCGGGTGATGCGGCGGGCGAAGGCCATCAGGGCCCGTCCGGCCCACGGCGTGAGCCGGGTGAGCGGGGCGATCTGCGGGGCGTTGGGCAGCGCCGGGAAGTCGTGCAGCGAGAAGAACGACAGCGGCGCCAGCACGCTGGCCAGCCACGGCAGACCGCGCGTGGCGGCGACGAGCGGCGCGGCGAACGTGATCGGATGCGAGACCAGCAGGTCGGCGCCCTCGACGGCGGTGGTGAGGTCGTCGTAGCTGTGCTGCAGGCTGGCGACGATCAGCTCGCGGATGATCACTTCAGACCCGCGCTGCGGGTCCATGATGCGCTCGAGCAGGGCGGTGTTGTCGGGCTGGACGTCGGGCCGGAGCGGTCGGAACTCGCACCCCTCGCGTTCGACCAACCCCTGGTAGTACGGGCACGAGGCGATGACCGGCGTGTGGCCGCGGGCTTTCAGCTCGGTGGCGATGGCGAGGTAGGGAAACAGATCCCCGTACGACCCCCAACACGCCAGGACGATTCGCGCCACGCGCGACGATTCTAGCGTGCGGCTTCCCTGGCGCCGTCGCGCCGGCCGCCTACCAGCCCTCGCGTGCGCGCAGCGACGTGATGTGGGCCGTGTGGTGCCGCGAGTGCCATTCGTACATCGCCAGGACGTCGTCGAGCGTCATCGACCCGCGCTCGGGATGCACGATCGTGCGCGGCCATTGCGCCGCCTCGATCGAGCGGAGGACGATCAGCCATCGCTCGTGGAGGGCGTCGAGCAGCGTCAACGACAGCGTCACCGGCGCGGTGCGGCTGTCGGTCATCTCGGCCCAGACCGCCTCGGGATACGGCTTGATGGTGGTGCCGTCGTCGCTCAGCGCGAACTTGGTCCGCAGGTAGGCGTTGACGTGGCTGTCGAACACGTGATGCACGACCTGACGGACGGTCCAGCCGCCAGGCCGATACGGCGTGTCGAGCTGGCCGTCGTTGAGTCCGGCCACGGCCAGGCGCAGGCGAGCCGGAGCCTCGGCGAGCACCGTGAGCGCAGCGGCGCGATCGGCGGCCGTGAAGGGCACCTTGGGGGTCAGCGGGCCGACGGGGTAGCGGAGGTCTGCCATGCGCGTCAGTGTGCCGGCGAAGCATGGCCAGAGTCGAGTGGCAGGAATGACAAGTTGCGTTAAGATTCTGCCATGGCTTCCCGCCGCGCTCCCGGACCCGCGAATCGCCTCGTCGTCGCCCTGGTGTGCGACGGCCTCAGCCTGTTCGAGTTCGGCATCGTGGCCGAGGTGTTCGCGCTGCGCCGGCCCGAACTGGGTGTGCCGTGGTACGACTTCGCGGTCGTCAGCTACGACGAGCCGCCGCTCAGCGCCACCGGCGGCGTCCGCATCCTGCCGACGCACTCGGTGCGGATGCTGGCCCGCGCCGGCACGATCGTCATCCCCAACTGGCGCGACCTCGACGAGCCGCCGCCGCCGGCGATGCTCGACGCGCTGCGCGCCGCCCACCACCGCGGGGCGCGGCTGATGTCGGTGTGCTCGGGCGCGTTCGTGCTGGCCGCCGCGGGGTTGCTCGACGGCCGGCGTGCCACCACGCACTGGCGGCACGCGAGCAAACTGCAGGCGACGTATCCGGCCGTGCGTGTGGAACCGTCCGTGCTCTATGTCCAGGACGGCAACGTCTACACCGCCGCCGGCAGCGCCGCCGGCATCGACCTGGGACTGCACCTGGTCCGTCAGGACTACGGCTCGGCGATCGCCAACCAGGTGGCGCGGCGGATGGTCGTGCCGCCCCATCGCGAGGGCGGCCAGTCGCAGTTCGTGGCCGCGGCCGTGGCGTCGCCGGACGGATCGCTGGCGCCGATCATGGAATGGGCGAGCGGGCGGCTCGATCAGCCGCTCGACGCGTCGGCGCTGGCGCGCAAGGGGAAGATGTCGCTGCGGACGCTGGCCCGGCGGTTCGAATCGCAGGCCGGCACCACGCCGCACCAGTGGCTCACGCACCAGCGGGTGCTGGCGGCGCAACGGCTGCTCGAGACCTCCGACGCGTCGATCGAGCGCGTCGCCGAGCTGTCGGGGTTCATGACCCCGGAGACGCTGCGGCATCACTTCCGCCGCCGCGTCGGCACCTCGCCCGGGGCCTACCGTCGCCGCTTCGCGCAGTCCGCATAAGGCGACCTCGCCCGTCGACCGTCCGCCCAGCCGCCGCCGGCCTCAACGCGGAACTCAGCGCAGGACGTCGTCGACCGGCACGATGGTCACCGGGCCGAGGTTGGTGGCCCGCACCGGCGCTTCGATGGTTGCGCGGTCGCCGACGATCACGACGGCCAGGTGATCCATCAGCAGATAGGTCTTCGCCACCCGCATCATGTCCGCCGCCGTCGCCTTCTGCACCTGGCCGACGTAGCCGGTGAAGGTCTCCTCGGGGAGGTCGTAGATGGCCATCTCCTCGAGCTTCACCGCCAGCTGGCCGCTGGTCTCGAACTCGCCGGGAAAAGACAGCGCCGAGTAGTTCTTCGCCTTCTCGAGCTCGTCGGCCGGGATCGGCTGCAGCATGCCGTTCAGCTCGTTGAAGAACTCCTTGAGCGCCTCGGCGGTCTTGTCGGTCTGCACCCCGGCCCCGGCCTGGAACGGCCCGGCCGAGCGGCGCATGTCGAAGCGCGACGAGGCGCCGTAGGCGTAGCCGTTCTTCTCGCGCAGGTTGCTGTTGAGGCGCGAGGTGAACGAGCCGCCGAGAATCGTGTTCCACACGTCGAGCGCCACGTAATCGGGCGTGGCCCGCGGCACGCCGACCAGCCCGATGCGGATCTGCGACTGCGCCGCCCCCGGCTTGTCGACGATGAAGATCTGCCGCTTGCCGGGCTGCGGGGCGACCCGGGTCGGGAACGGCGCGGCCGCCGGGCCGGCCGCCTTCCACGCGCCGAAGCGCTGGTCGGCGAGCGGGCGCAGCACCGCGGGCGTGACGTCGCCGACCACGATGAGCACGGCGTTGTCGGGCCGGTAGTGGCCGCGGTGGAACGTGCGCAGCTGGTCCACGCCGAGCGTCTTCAGCGTCGCCTCGGTGCCGCCGGCGGCGGTGCCGTAGCGGTGCTCCGGGCCGTAGAGCAGGCGCGGGAAGGCGATGCCGGCCAGCGTCGGCGGATCGTCGCGGGCCTGCAGCAGCGCGGTCAGGCGCTCGGTCCGCAGCCGGTCGAGCTCCTGCTGCGGGAAGTCGGGCGCGAGCGCCACCGCCGCCAGCAGACCGAGCGCGTCGGGGAGCTTCGCGGCCGGGGTCGACATCCGCACCACCGACGCGTCGAACGACGCGGCGGTCGAGAGCTGTGCGCCCAGGAACTCGACCTCGTCGGCCAGCGCGAGCGCGGCCTTGCCGGCCGCGCCTTCGTCGAGCATCGCGGCGGTCATGCTCGCGGCGCCGAACTGGCCGGGCACGTCGGCAGCGGCGCCCGACAGCACCACCAGGTTCGCCTGCACCAGCGGCACCTCGTGGTTCTCGAGCAGCCACAGTCGCAGGCCATTGCCGAGGGTGAACTTCTGCACCGCCGGCAGCTTCAATGAGGGCGCCGGACCGAGCGACGGCGGCTTCGAGCGATCGGGCGCCTGCTGCACCGACTGCGACAGTGGCCAGAACCTGCGACGCCCAGCACCTGCGTGCCAGGCACTGGCACCAGCCGTTCGGTGCGCGGCACCGGCAGGCGCCGGGCTGATTCCGATTCCTGCGCGTCATTTCGAGCCTCCGGGCAGGACGATCATCTCGACGCGGCGATCCTTGGGCAGGTAGCGCTGCACGATCGACGAGATGTCCGTGGCGTCGAGCGATCGGTAGCGCGCCAGGTCCTCGTTGAAGAAGTCGGGCGTGCCGGTGTTGGTGTAGTACGCGTTCAGCTGGTTCGCCTTGCCGCCGAACCCGCCGACCCGCTCGGCCTGCCGCAGGAACGACGCCTCGATCTGGTTGAGCGCGCGTTCGAGCTCGCGCGCCTCCGGCGGCGCCGCCGCGAGCTTGTCGATCTCCTCGTCGATGACCTTCTGCAGCTCCTCGGCGGTCTTGCCGGGCCGCGCAGTTGCCTGGATGTAGAAGGCGCTGCCGAGCATCTGCGAGCCCTGATACGCCATCACGTCCTGGGCGATCTGCAGGTCGTAGACCAGCCGCTTGTAGAGCCGCGAGTTCTTCCCGCTCGTCAAGAGCGACGCCGCGACGTCGAGGGCGGCGTCGCCCGGCCGCATCAGCCCCGGGGTCAGCCACGCCAGGTACAGCCGCGGCAGCTGCACCCGGTCGGTGACCGTCTTGCGCGTCACGCTGGTCAGCATCGCCGCGGGCGGCGCCACCGGCGGCACCGGCTTGCCGGCCGGCACGTCGCTGAACCATTTCTCCACCAGGCTCTTCGTCGTCGCGAGGTCGATGTCGCCGGCGATGACGAGGCTGGCGTTGTTGGGCGCGTAGTAGGTGCGGAAGAACTCCTGCACGTCCGCGTGGCTGGCGGCGCTGAGGTCCTCCATCGAGCCGATCGTCGACCAGCTGTAGGGATGGCCCTTCGGCCACAGCAGGGTGTCGAGCTCGAGCTCGGCCATGCCGTAGGGGCGATTCTCGTAGCTCTGGCGCCGCTCGTTCTTGACCACGTCGCGCTGGCCGTCGACCCGCTCCGGGCTCATCGTGTCGAGCAGGTAGCCCATGCGGTCCGAATCGAGGAAGAGCATCAGCTCGAGCGCGTTGGCGGGACCGTCGATGTAGTAGTTGGTGCGGTCGGTGTTGGTCGAGCCGTTGTTGTTGGCGCCGGCGCCCTCGAGCCAGGTGTCGAAGGCGCCTTCCGCCACGTGCTTCGACCCCTCGAACATCAGGTGCTCGAAGAGATGCGCGAAGCCGGTGCGGCCGACTTTCTCGTTGCCCGAGCCGACGTGATACCAGACGTTCACCGCCACCACCGGCACGCTGGTATCGCGGTGCAGGATGACGTGCAGCCCGTTGGCCAGCGTGAACTCCTGATACGGCACCGTCAGGTGCGTGGCCGGCGCCGCCGGCGCCTGCGCCCGCACCGCTGGCGGAATCAGGCACACGGCGGCTACGGTGCCGGCGAGGGCGAAGCAGCGCATGAACATAGCGCCAGTGTAGCGCGCGGGATTGCGCCGACCGACGCGTCGCGCCAGCTGGACCGGGATGAACGGCGGGACTGCCGCCGGCGCGGCCGGCGCTACTTCGGCTCGGCCACGCGAGCCGTGAAATCCCGCGTGATCGTCATGCGGAGCGAGCATCGTGCCGAGCCCCGGGACCCGGGACCCGAGCCCCGCCATCTGTTAAGCTGTCCGCTTCCCCGAGACGCCCACCGTGCCAGCTCCGCTCGTCGCCGTCATCATGGGTTCGAAGTCTGACTGGGACACGATGTCGCACGCGGCGGCCGTGCTCGACGACTTCGGCGTGCCCTATCTGAAGCAGGTCGTGTCGGCCCATCGCACCCCGACCTGGATGGCCGAGTTCGCCGCCGGGGCCGAGGGCCAGGGGTTGAAGGTGATCATCGCCGGCGCCGGCGGGGCCGCGCACCTTCCGGGCATGGTCGCCGCCCACACGATCCTGCCGGTGCTCGGCGTGCCGGTGCAGAGCGCCGCCCTCCAGGGCCTCGACTCGCTGCTGTCGATCGTGCAGATGCCGGGCGGCGTGCCCGTCGCCACGCTCGCCATCGGCAAGCCGGGAGCGAAGAACGCCGGCCTGCTGGCGGTGGCGATTCTCGCCACCGAGCGGCCCGAGCTGGCCACCCGCCTCAAGGCATTCCGCGAGGCGCAGTCGCGCTCGGTGCGCGAAGACACCTTGCCGTGAACCGCATCGTGCTTCCCGGCGCCACGCTCGGCGTGTTGGGCGGCGGACAGCTCGGGCGGATGTTCGCGATCGCGGCGCGCCGGATGGGCTACCGCGTGCACACGCTCTCGCCCGGGTTCGACACGCCGACCGGCCAGATCGCCGACGTCGAGCTCGACGCCGACTACGACGACCTCGACGCGATCCGCGCCTTCGCCCGCGGCGTCGACGTCATCACCTTCGAGTTCGAGAACGTCACCACCGCCGCCGCCGATGCCGCCGCCGAGATCGTGCCGGTGCGGCCCAGCGGCCACGCGCTGCACGTCACCCAGCAGCGGTCGCGCGAGAAGGCCTTCCTGCGGCTGAAGGGCTTTCCGGTCACGCCGTTCGAGTCGGTGGAGTCGCTCGAGGAGCTGGCCACCGCCGTCGAGCGGGTCGGCCTGCCGGCGATCCTCAAGACCGCGGCCTTCGGCTACGACGGCAAGGGCCAGCACCGCATCACCTCGGCGCTCGACCTCGAGCCGGTGTGGGGCCTGGTCGGCCACCAGACCGCGGTGCTCGAGCGCGTGGTCGACTTCGTCCTGGAATTCTCGGTGGTGGCCGCCCGCGGCCTCGATGGTGCGTTCGCGCACTACGGGGCGATCGAGAACATGCACCGTGAGCACATCCTCGACCTGTCGGTCTGGCCGGCCCGGATGCCGCCCGCCGCCGTGGCCGAGGCCGTCGCCGTGACCCGGGCGATCATGGAGGAGCTGGCCTACGTCGGCGTGCTGTGTGTCGAGTTCTTCCTGACCGCCGATGGCAAGGTGCTGGTCAACGAGATCGCCCCGCGGCCGCACAACTCCGGGCACCTGACCATCGACGCGGCGGTCACCAGCCAGTTCGAGCAGCAGGTGCGGGCCATCTGCGGCCTGCCGCTCGGCTCGGCGGCGCCGGTGCGCGCGGCCGCGATGTCGAACCTGCTCGGCGACGTGTGGCAGCAGGGCGAGCCGCGCTGGGACGCGGCCCTGGCCGTCCCCGGCGTGAAGCTGCACCTCTACGGCAAGCGCGATCCGCGCCCCGGCCGCAAGATGGGCCACCTCACCGCCATCGCCGACACCCCGGCCGAGGCGATTCAGAAGGTGCTCGCCGCCCGCGACGTGCTGATCTAGTCCGTTCCAGGAGCTCTCATGCCACGCCCTTCAGCGCCTCACTTCGCCGTCGCCCTCGTCGTCGTGATGTCGCTCGCGACCACCGCCCGGCCGGCGCAGGCCCAGGACGCCGCCGTGCTCGCCGAGATCGACCGCGGCATGGAGCACTACCGCCTCGACGCCCACATCCCGGGCATGGTCTGGGGCGTGGTCAAGGACGGCCGGCTGGTGCACGTGAAGGGCGCCGGGGTGCAGGACATCGAGGCGAAGCGTCCGGTCACCGCCGACACGCTGTTCCGCATCGCCTCGATGACCAAGGCCTTCACCGCGCTCTCGGTCCTGAAGCTTCGCGACGACGGCAAGCTGGTGCTCGATGCCCCGGCCGAGACCTACGTCCCCGAGATGAAGGGGTGGCGCACGCCGACCGAGGACTCGCCCAGGATCCGCGTCCGCGAACTGCTCACCCACACCGCCGGCTTCGTCACCGACGACCCGTGGGGCGACCGCCAGACCCCGTTGCCCGAGGACGACTTCACGCGTCTGCTGCGCGAGGGCGTGCCCTTCACCCGGCCGACCGCCACCGCGATGGAGTACTCGAATCTCGGCTACGCGCTGCTCGGCCGGATCGTCGCCAACGTCTCGCAGCAACCGTACAAGGACTTCGTCCAGCGCACGCTGCTGACCCCGCTGGGGATGACCGCCACCGGTTACGACGTCGCGGCCGCGCCGGCCGACCGCCGCGCCCTCGGCTATCGCTGGGAGGACGACGCGTGGAAGCTCGAGCCGACGATGGCGCACGGCGCCTTCGGCGCCATGGGCGGGATCCAGACGAGCGCGACCGACTACGCCAAGTGGGTGGCGTATCTGCTGTCGGCGTGGCCGCCGCGCGACGGCGCCGAGACCGGGCCGGTGCGACGGTCGAGCGTGCGCGAGTTGTCACAAGGGCTGAACTACGCGGACGGTGCGGATGCGCCCCGGAGCCAGCGGCGGCGACGCGTGTCGCGAAGCCGCCGCCTACGGCATGGGGATGACCGCGGCGATCGACTGCGAGCTCGGGCTCACGCTGAGCCACGGCGGCGGCTATCCGGGCTACGGCTCGCACGTGCTGGTGCTGCCCGACTACGGCGTGGGCATCTTCGCGCTCGCCAATCGCACCTACGCCGGGCCGCGCTCGCCGGTCTGGGACGCGGCCGTCGCCCTGCACCGCGCCGGCGAGCTGAAGGCGCGCCCGACTCCGGTGCCGCCGACCCTGGCGACGGCCTACGCCGCCGCCGGCCGGATCTTCGAATCGGGAGCGGTGACTGGGGCTCGTGAGCTGCTGGCGATGAACTTCCTGATGGACCGCGACGCCGATCACTGGGCCCGCGACCTGGCGGGGCTCAAGGCTCAGGTCGGCACGTGCGACACCTCGTCGCCGATTGCCCCGACCGGCGCGCTCTCTGGTGACTTCACGTGGCGCTGCGCCCTCGGCCGCGTGCACGGCTCGGTCCTGCTGGCGCCCACCAACACGCCGCAGATCCAGACCCTGAGCTTGGTGCGCGCGGCCCCCTGAGGGGAGCCGCGCCCGACCACGGCGGCGTTACGCTTTGTGGAGCGCGCCGGCCACCGCGCCGACGATTACGTAGCCGATCACCGTCCAGATTGTCATCATCCACACCATGCCATACGGGATCCCGTTGATGAGCAGATGCACGAAGATCCACGTAGGAAAGCCGATCAGCACTCCGGCATAGAACCCGAACAGCGCCCCGCCGCTGGCGCCGCGCCCAGTGGCGGCGCCGAGCTTGAGATACGCCCAGCAGAAGACGAACGCCGCCACGAAGTCGCCGAGAATCAGGTAGGGGATGACGTCGTTGGTGTTGCGAAACGCCGGCGCGGCGGCGTACATGTCCGCGAACAGCATGCCCTGCACGAGGAAGTCGAGCACGTTCATCACCACGCCGGTCGCGACGCCGAGCTTCACGAGAGCGGTCAGGTTCATGGGGGCCTCCAGCGGGCAGTGCCGCTCGGAGGCCGACAACCCTACAGAAGAGCTGGCCGGGTGTCAAACCCGGCCGGCCCAACGCGGCGGCGCGATCGTTGCGGGCGGCTACTTCTGCGGCTGCGCCGTGCTGGTCGCCCCCGGCTTGGTCCACTCGTTGGCCCAGTTGAGCATCTCGGCCACGGTGTGGAGCACCGACTCGCGCGCGGCGTAGCCGTGCGCCTCGTAGGGCAGGGTCACGTAGCGCACCGTCGCGCCGTGGCCCTTGAGCGCCACGTAGAACCGCTCCGACTGGATCGGGAACGTGCCGCTGTTGTCGTCGGCCTCGCCGTGGATGAGCAGCACCGGCTCCTTGATCAGGTGCGCGTGGTTGAACGGCGACATCCGCGCGTAGATCTGCCGGCACCTCCCAGAAGGTGCGCTGCTCGTTCTGGAAGCCGAAGGGCGTGAGCGTGCGGTTGTAGGCGCCGCTGCGGGCGATGCCGGCGCGGAAGAGATCCGAATGCGCCAGCAGGTTCGCGGTCATGAAGCCGCCGTAGCTGTGGCCGCCGACGACGAGCCGCGCCGGATCGGCCACGCCCATCGACACCACCTTGTCGACCGCGGCCTTGGCGCTCGCGACCAGCTGCTCGACGTAGGTGTCGTTGGCGGTCTCGCCGGCGCCGACGATCGGCATCGACGGGTCGTCGAGGATGGCGTAGCCCTGCGTCAGGAGCAGCAGGTGGCTGGCGCCGCTCACGGCGGTGAAGCGCTGCGGCGAGCCGGTGACCTGTCCGGCGGCGTTGGGATCGACGAACTCGCGCGGATAGGCCCACAGCAGCAGCGGCAGCCGGCCCTGCGCCGGCGTCCAGCCGGCGGGCGTGTAGAGCGTGGCCGAGAGCTGCACGCCGTCGGCCCGGGTATAGGTGAGGAGCTGCTTCTGCGCCGAGGAGATGAGCGGCGCGGGATCGGTGGCCGAGGTCAGCGTCACGCGCCGTCCGTCGGTAGTCGAGCGGACGAGCGTGGACGGCGGCGTCGCGCGGGTCTCGAAGCGCGTGAGCACCCGTGACCCGTCGTCCGACAGCAGTCCGACCACCGGCTCGTAGCCCTCGGTCATCTGGTACTTGCGCGCCGTGGTCAGCGTCGAGAGGCTGAGCGTGTCGAGGAACGGCTTGTCGCCCTGCGGGGAGGCGCCGGCGCCGGCCAGGAAGATCGTGTCGCCGCTCTGCACGATCGACTCGGTGCCCGAGGCGCGCAGCCGGCGCAGCGCGGTGCCCGGGTCGCCGTAGCGATCCTCGGCGCTGCGATCCCACAGCTTGCGCGCCGCCGACCCGTCGCGCTCGATCACCCAGGTGCGGGTCCAGCGGCGCGTGCGATCGAATTCCGAGACCAGGGCGAGGCCGGCGTCGGTCCAGACCAGCCCGCTGAAGCGGTACTCGGTCTTCACGAACTCGGCCGGATCGGCCTTGAACGGCGCGGCCAGCGAGCTCAGTCGATCGCGGAACGGCACCTTGGCCTTGGGATCGCCGCCGTCGAGGGCTTCGGCCCACGCCAGCGTCGCCGGCTCGAGCGGGTGCCACCGGAAGCCGCGCGGACCGGGCAGCACGCCGCCGTTGGGCACGTCGTCGGCGACCGGCAGCGTCGCCAGCGTCCGCGTGATCGCGCCGACCCGATCCCACACTTCCACGGTCTTGCCGAAGTCGGTGTACGGCACCAGGCGCGAGTACGGCTTGCTGAGCCGCGTGACCAGCGTGTACTGACCATCGGGTGAGGGCAGCACCTGCGCGTTGAGGCCCGGTCGGCCCAGCGGCGTGCGCGCCCCGGTCGCGGCGTTCACCGTCACCAGCTGGCTGGTGCCGTAGAACGTGAAGAGCGCCTCGTCGTGGGCCGACGTCAGCAGGTCCTGGTAGGTACGCACCGGCGCAACCCCGCCGCGATGCTCCTGGACGTTCGGGCCGGTCGGCACGGCCGGCGCCGCCGGTGCCGCGCCGCGGCCGGGCACTGTAGTGGCACAGACGAGTGCTGGCGCCCATGCCCACCCACGAACAGGGCGGACCCAGCACGGCATTGAGATCCGCCCCGGGCATCGCCTTGGCGCTGCCCGGTCGCCGTCTCGCCGATCCACAGCTCGATGCCGGTCGGCTTGGTGTGCGCGAAGGCGAAGCGGACGCCATCGGGCGAGAAGCCGAGCCAGGTCAGCGCCGGCGACGGCCGGCAGCGTGACCGGCCGGACCGCGCCGTCGGCCACCGCCTTCAGCGTCAGCGCGCGCGCCGTGCGCGCCCGGTGCCGGCCGTTGGTGGCCGGGTCGATGCGCAATCCGGCCAGTCGCAGCATCGGCCGGGCGAGCTCGGCGATCGTCGGCATCGCGGCGTGCTCGAGCACGGCGACGACGTCGCGCGACGGGCTGAGCACCACGTCGGGTGGCGGCGGCTGGTCGAGGATGTCGACGATCACCTTCGGCGGCAGCAGGTAGCCCGGCTCGGCCGGAGCCTGGGCCGCGCCCACCGAGGCCAGGCCGCTCACCAGCATCGCGGCGACGACGACGTGCGGAGTCCGCATGGGACGCTCCTTCGTGGCGGCCGGACGGGCCGAATCCGGCGTGAGCGGCGATTCTACCGCGCAGGGCGGCGCGGCCGGTCAGGCCGAGTTCGGCAGGTCGTGCCAGACCACGCGGTCGCGGCCGGCGCGCTTGCCGACGTAGAGCCGGTTGTCGGCCAGCCGCACCAGATCGTCGGCCGAGGCCACCGGATCCTCGAGGAACGTGGCGATGCCCACCGTGGCCGTCACTTCGTCCATCGGCAGGCTCGGCACCGCCGCCCGTACCCGCTCGCGCAACCGTCGGCGGAAGCGCTCGGCGAAGGCGCTGGCAGCACTCGAATCGGCCGCGGCGAGGATGACGATGAACTCGTCGCCGCCGTAGCGGCACACGGTGTCGGAGGCGCGGGCGTGCTCGCCGAGCGTGTCGGCGACCAGCCGCAGCACCCGGTCGCCGGTGAGGTGGCTGTAGGTGTCGTTGATCGTCTTGAAGTGGTCGGTGTCGACCAGCAGCAGGCTGAGCGGCTCCTGGTAGCGCGCCGCGTGGGCCACCGCGCGCGGCAGGACCTCGTCGAAGTAGCCGCGGTTGTAGAGGCCGGTGAGCGCGTCGCGCACCATGCGCTGCCGCACTTCCTCGTAGCGCTGCCGGTAGGTCAGCGTCTGGAACACGTCCTGTACGTCGCCGCTGCCGACGGTGGCCCGCTGCGGCTCGAAGAAGCGCAGGTAGATGCACAGCGCCACGGTGTAGAAGCAGCGCCGCGTCGCCTTGCCGGCGAACCCGGCGAGCAGCAGCGACTGGTACAGCGGGTTGGTCGGCCCCTGGACCAGCAGCGTGAACCACGCGTTGTCGAACGACACCACCAGCAGCAGCGCCAGGAACGCGCGGAAGAAGAGCGGCCGCACGAAGCGGCTCACGAACTCGTAGACGAGGATGATGCCGATCACGTCGAACAGCAGCAGCGTGGTGCCGACGGCCGCCACCCACGCGTTGCCCTGGAGCGCGGAGGTGCTGAGGCCGGCCGGCACGGCGCTGCCGGGGATACGCAGGTGTTCGCTGACGATGAGCGCCACCAGCGTGAGGCCCATGTTGGCGAGGACCAGCCCGTAGACCAGCTTGCGCGCTTCGGTCGTCTCTTCCTTGATGTAGACGAGCAGCACGGCGAGCAGCGTGGCCGTGAACATCACCGTCGACGCCGGATAGATCAGCCAGCCGGGCGCGACTTCGACGCGCAGGCTGAGCGACGCTTCGAGGTATTGAAAGCCGCCGAGCACGATGTACAGCGGCGACAGGCCGAGCAAGGTGCGACTGCGAAAGAGCGCCGAGCACCAGCGTGGCCATCACCAACGCTTCAGCGCCCAGCAGAGCGAGCTGAATCGGGTACATCGTGAACCTGGGGAGCGTCAGCCTATCACTTTCGCCGCGCGCGGATCGCCTGAATAAGCGTGGTATCGACGTGCGTCAGGCTCGACCACGCTGGCGATCACGAAAGCGGTCGCGTCGTCGGATTTCCGACGCATCCGCAGCGACGGCGACGTCGGGATCGGCCCGCTACGGCGTGAGTGTTAAAATGTGCATCGGCTCGCCCGGCAGCAACGGCACCGGCGTGCCGTCGACCCACGCGCGCTGTTGATCGCCGAAATGCGGCGACAACGGATGGCCGCTCTGCCCGCCCGGCATGTGCAGGATGCCGGTGGCTTCGTGTCCGGGTGAGGCGACGAAGCGTTCGGACGCGCCGGAACGCGGCGTGAGCACGCGCGGCACGTAGGTGTCGCCGGACAGCGCCTGCGCGCGGCATCGACAGGTAGCGCGCGACCCACGGCGCCGCGGCGGCGAGCGGGTGCACGATGTCGGCGGCGTTGGCCTCGCCCCAGGTGCGATCGGCCAACGGCTTGCCGCCGGCCGTCAGCGACTCCAGCGTGCGGTCGAGGGCGGCGAGCAGGAAGGCGTCCCAGGTCGGGAACTGCGGGTCGAGCAGATGGGCCGGACGCTCGTGGACCAGACGCCACAGCGGCCCTTCGATGCGGCGGACCGTTCCCAGGTCGAAGGCCTCGCCCGCCGCCGTGGACTGCGCCGGTGATGGCGTCGAAGGCCATCCGCGACGCCGTCAGCCGGAAGTTGCGCACGATCCGGTAGGCCGCCGAGTCGGCCGACGTCCGGCCGGTCCAGGCCCCGTCCACCAGCTGCCGGGCGACGGTGCGCAGCGGCGCGGCCGCGGCGGCCTCGGGCGTCAGCGCGGCGAGCAGCACGGTGCGCCAGCGATCGAGGAACAGCGAGCGGTTGTCGAGCGCGATGTCGAAGAGCGCCCGCTCGTCGGCCTGGTCGAGGCGCTGCAGGTTCTCGCGAATCATCCAGGCGCGGATGCCGTCGGAATAGCCGCCGTCGCCGATCTTCTGCAGCATCTCGCCGCCGACCACCCGCGCGTTGGCGGTCCACAGCCGGCCGTCGGGCGGGTCGACCACCCGCGGGTGCTCGTCGTAGCCGAGATAGCCGTCCCAGCGATGCGTCCCGTCGGCCCACGACGTCGGCACGTCGCCGGCGAAGCCGATCCGCCGCGGCACCGCGCCGTAGATCGTCCAGGCGATGTGGCCGTCGCGGTCGCCGACGAGCAGGTTCTGCGCCGCCAGGGCCGCGCCCACCGCCAGCTGCAGCGCCTCGTCCACGCTGCGCGCCTGGGCGATGCGCGCCGCGTCGGTGGACAGCACCCGTGGGTCGTGGGCGACCCACTTCAGCGCCTGCTCGCGGCGGTTGTGGTCGAGGCCGACGATCGGACCCCAGATCGTCCAGCGCACGTCGAGCAGAACCGGGGCGCCGCCCTTGACCGCGATGGTCTCCGGGTGCACGTCGAAGGCGCGCGGCCCGTCAGGCGTCTGGTACTTCGTCGGGATCGCCCGGGACCGGCTCCACGATCACGACGTCGGACCAGTCGCCGACCGAGTTGGTGAAGCCCCAGGCGATGTCGCCGTTGCTGCCCACGGCCATCTGCGGCCCGCCCGGGAGGGTCACCCCGACGAGCCGCCGCGTCGTCCCGGGCCGCCGCTCGTCCGGGTACTCGTAGGCGGCGCGGTACCAGATGTTGGGCACGGTCAGCCGCAGGTGCATGTCGTTGGCGACGATGGCGCTGCCGGTCGTCGAGCGCGTGCCCGCCACCGCCCAGTTGTTGCTGCCCAGCGTGGCTTCGTCGTCGCGCGGCAGCCGCGCCCACCACGGCAGACCTTCCCCGGGCCGCGGTTCCGGCCGGCGCGACGAGGTCTTGCCGGGCCGCGAGATTTCGTGACGGGGTCCGAGGTTGATTCGCCCGTTCCGGATGTCGATCTCGCCGGGACCCGGTATCGGCGGCACCGGATACGGGTCGCCTGAGATAGGGCTCTCCCAGTCGCTGGCTCGTCCGGCCAGGAACTCGAACAGGGGCGTAGGCAGCAAGTCGTGCATCGCGCCGAGCGTGTCCTCGTACTCCCACTGCGCGCCCTGCAAGCGTCACCGACATCGCGATCGCCGTCAGCATCGAGTCCTCGGGCGTCCACGGCTCCGGCGTGGTCCGCAGCACCAGGTACTCGAACGGCGGCGCCGTCAGCGCCGCCAGCCCGGCATTGACGCCGGCCGCGTAGGCGTCGAGCTCGGCCTTGTCCTCGGGGGCGAGAAGGTGAGTGCCTGGCGGGCGATGTGCCGGAAGCGGTGGATGCGCATCGCCCGGTCCGCGTTCAGCGCGGCCGCGCCGACCAGCGCCGACAGCTCGCCGGCCGGCTGGCGCCGCTGCAGGTCCATCTGGAAGAAGCGCTCCTGGGCGTGGACGAAGCCGGTGGCGCGGGCCAGGTCCACCCGCGATTGCGCGCGAATCGTCGGCACGCCCAGCGCGTCGCGCGCGACCGTCACCGGCTGTTCCAGACCCGCCAGCGTCAGCGTCCCATCGGTGACCGGCAGGCTGCGCCCCAGCACGACGCGCAGGTATCCGCCACCGGCCGCCGTGACGACGACCGCGACGCCCACGACGAGCAGGAGGAAGCGGAGGACGTGGCGGCGCATCGGACTCTGGATCCTAGCAGTCCGATGCAGGGACCGGGGCCAGGGACCAGGGCTCAGGGACCAGGACTAGCGGATCACGCCAGTCACGCGCTAACGCTGCGCGCATCTCGGGCGTGACTTCCGTTGGAGGTTCTTCCCTGGTCCCTGGTCCCTGTCCCCGATCCCCGACTTCGAGCCGCACGCGCCGGATCGCGCGCCCGGGCGCGCGTCGCTACCCTCGTGCCATGATGCTTCCAGCCCTTCTCACCAGCTCCGATCCCATGCCACGCCTGTTCGACGACGACCCGCGCTGGGCGCAGGTGCTCGCCCGCTCGGCCGATGCCGAGGGGCGGTTCGTCTACGCTGTGAAGAGCACCGGGGTGTTCTGCCGGCCGACCTGTCCGAGCCGGCGGCCGCGGCGCGACCAGGTGCGGTTCTTCGATCACGTCGCCGACGCCGAGCGCGCCGGGTTCCGCGCCTGCCTGCGCTGCAAGCCCGACGGTGCCCGTCCGGTCACCGCGGGGGCCAAGGCGGTGGCCCGAGCGGCCGCCTACCTGCGCACCCACGCCGACGAGACGGTGGCGCTGCCCGACCTGGCGGTGCTGGCCGGGCTCAGCCCGTCGCACCTCCAGCGGGCGTTCACCGCCCACACCGGCGTGTCGCCCCGCGAGTTCCAGGCGGCGTGCCGGGCCGAGCGCTTCCGTGAGTCGTTGCGGCAGGGCCGCGACGTGACCACGGCCACCTACGAGGCCGGCTACGGCTCGCCCAGCCGCGTCTCGGCGCACCGGCCCACCGGATCGGGGCTGTCTCCGGCGGCGTATCGCCGGCGTGGCGAAGGCGTGGCCATCGGCTACGCGGTCGTGCCGTGTTCGCTGGGCCGGCTGCTCGTGGCCGCCACCCCGACCGGTGTCTGCGCGGTGCGGCTCGGTGCGGACGACCGCCCCCTGGTCGACGAGCTGCGCCGCGAGTTCCCGAAGGCGCAGGTGTCCGAGTCGGCGCCGCCGGCGGCGTGGACCCAGGCGATTGCCCGCGCCGTCGACGGCGCCCCGGGCGCCGTGCCGGGCGTGCCCCTCGACGTGCAAGGCACGGCCTTCCAGTGGAGGGTGTGGAAGGCCCTCCAGGCGATTCCCGCCGGCCAGACGCGGACCTACGCCGAGGTGGCCGCGGCCGTGGGCCGACCCGCGGCGGTGCGGGCGGTGGCGAGCGCCTGCGCTCGCAACCCGGTGGCGGTGGTGGTGCCGTGCCACCGGGTCGTGCCCAAGGCGGGTGGCATCGGCGGCTATCGCTGGGGCGCTGCTCGCAAGCGCGCCCTGCTCGACCGTGAGGGCCGGGGCCCGGCCCGCACCGCTGCCGCGCGCTAGCCGGACCGGGGCGGCGGGAGCGATCCGTTACAATCCGCCCTCGATGAGTCGCATCCGGTACGGCATGTCCCCGTGGGCGCTCGCCCCCCGCGAAGGCACGCGCTTTTCCTACCGCCCTCACGCTCGACGCGGCGGACGTCGTCGTGGTCGGCGGCGGCCTCACCGGCCTGCTGACCGCGTGGGGACTCAAGACCGCCGGACGCGGCGTGGTGCTGCTCGACGCCGGCCGGTTCGGTGGCGGCCGCAGCGGGGCGGCCTCGGGCCTGACCGGGCTGCTGGCCACGAGCGACTATCGGGCGCTCGAGGCGATGCATGGCCGGCGCCTCGCGCGCACCCTCCTGACGTCGGTGGCCGAGGCGGGGCCGTCGCTCGCCGCGGCGATGAAGAAGGCCAAGGCGGTGGTGAAGTACGAGCCCCGCCCCCTGCTCAGCCTGGTCGACGTGGCCGCCAAGGGCTGGGATCGCGACGCGGTCGCCCGCACCGCCGCCGGTCTCGAGGCCAAGACCCTGGTTGGCCCTGCCTTCACCCGCGTGACATCGGCCGAGGTGGCGGCCGCCATGCGGCTGCCCGGCGCCGGGTTGATCGAGCCGGCGCGCGTCATCGCCGCGGCCGTGGCCCGCGTCGCCGCCGCGCGCGTGACCGCGTTCGAGCGATCGCAGGTGACCCGGATCACGTTCACGCGCACCGACGCCACCGTGCACGTCGCCGGCCGCGCCATCCGCGCGTCGCGCGTCGTCATCTGCACCGATGCGCCCGGCGCGCTCGCACCGACCCTCGATCGTCATGTCCGAGCGCTCGAGCGCTTCCACGTGCTCACCGCCCCGATGCCGGCGGCGATGCGCAAGGCCATGGCCCTCGGTCAGCTCGTGGTCTGTGACGTGGCGGCGCCGTTCACGGCCACGGCCACCACCGACGGACGGTTGCTGCTCACCGGCGGCGACGGCCCGCTGCTGCCGGAGCGCAAGCGCGAGGCGGCGCTGGTGCAGCGCACCGGAGATCTGATGTACCAGTGCCTGCGGCGGTTCCCGGTGATGGCCGGCCTGGCGCCCGAGTTCGGGTGGTCGTCGCCGATCGTGGCGGCGCCGGATCGCTTCCCGCTCGTCGGCGCGCATCGTCAGTACCCGCACCAGCTCTTCTCGTTCGGCACCGACGCCGATCCCACGCTGGCGTGGTTGGCAAGCCGGATTCTCGTCCGCAGCGTGCTCGGCACCGCCACCGCGGCCGATGCCGCTTTCGGCTTCGGGCGCGTGCAAGAAGAGCGGCACTAGGCGGGGCTCGGGTCCCCGGGGCTCGGGGCGACCCGGTTCTTGAGCACGGGATTTGCCTTGTCTGCCTGCAGCTTGGCTCCTGACCGCATCTACGCCGCTAAAAGCACCCGTTCGTGGGATTTGTTTCGGTGCCTGACATGAACGTCCTTCCGCCGACGTTGTCAGGCTGGTTCGCCCACGACGAGGGACTTCGCGCACGGCTTCATGCCGCTGCGCGGAACGTCTTGGTGAATGCGGCGTGGCGTGGCTTCGGGCCTTCCCCAGCGTCCATGTCGGCGACACGCTCGGTACGGGACTCTGCGGCCATCGGCTGCGGATCCTTACCGGGCGAGTCGCCGGCGCCATCTGTCGGCCTTCCCCACGGCCGCCGGCTGGATACCGGCGCTGCCACCCGAACTGCGCACGCCGCCGCCGAGCCGGCTCACCGCCTCGGGCGTGTTCCGGCCGGTAGCCGACGATCGGCAGGCCAGCCAGGACCGTCGCTTCCAGGAGCGGCGAATCCGCGACGACGGATCGCCCTACGGCGTCGAGCGCCGCACCGGCGCCGAGTACCGCACCGGCGAGCGTCGGAGCACGCCAGAGGACATCACCCCACACACCGCCGCGACCGACGGGGTCCGGCGTCCGACTGCCGCTTCGTCACCAGGCCGACTACGTGCCTCATCTTCCCGATCTGCTGGCGAGGTTCCATGGCCGGTAGCCCCAGCCGAATGCCGGCGCTATCGCCACCGCGGGCCGCCAATGCCGAGCGCGGCGGCGCGCTCGACGTGTGGCAGCGTCAGGCCGTGCTGGCCGCCGCCGCCCTTCTGCGCCACCGTTTCAGCGACACCCCTGACGACAATCGTGCCCGCACCGTGCACGACGCGCTGCTCGAGGTGGTCGAGCCCACGCGCCGGGCGGTGCGCCTGCGGCGCGAGTTGTCTGCTGATGACGCTGGCGCCGCGCTGGCGCTGCGCAGCGAACGTCGTGGCAGTGGCCGCCGCGCCGGCACCGACCGGCGCCTCTGGGAGTTCGGCCCGCCCCGGGGCATTGAGCGGCGATTGGACGAGCGTCGCGCGCCCGAGGAACGTCGCGCCCGGCGGTGAGATTGGCCCGGACACCCGGGTGCGACGTCACCTGACCAGATCGGCGACTCGCCCGAGGATCGCCGCGAAGTCGGCGTCACCGGCTGCCCGAGACCGTCGGTCGCAGCGCATGCTGCACGAGCTGTATCTGCTGACGTGCCGGCATCGGCTGCTCGCTCGATCATCGCAAAGCGACGACCGTCGGGTGAGACGTCGAATCCTCTGGCATAGGCGTTGGCGTTGAAGAGCATCACGGGCCGGCCGACCGACAGGGTCGGCGTGGTCGTCACGTCGACCGCCCAGAGCGGCCTTTGCGTGCCGGCGGCCCCGCCCTGGCGGAAGTAGATGCGTCTGCCGTCTGGCGACCAGGCTGCGTAGACACCGCCGTTGACCGAGACCTGGCGCCGCTCGGAGGGGCCGTCGAGCGCGCGCAGGAAGACTTCATTCCGGCCGCCCTCGTTCGAGACGTAGACGAGCCATCGGCCGTCAGGCGAAACGCGGGCATACTGCTGGTCTCCCCGGGCCACGATGACAGGCTGCTCGACCGGCGAGCCGACTGTGATCTTGAACACATCCCAACCCGTGTCACGCCCCTGGCGATCGAAGAACAGCGTGCGGCCATCCGGTGTCCAACTACCGTGGAACCTCGGGACACCGACATCCGTCAGCGGCTCGTCCAGGTCGCCGAACGCGTCACGGCGCACGATCTGGAGGTGATCGGGCGGGCCCTTGGACATCGTGAGCTGCCCGGCAGGCGACCACGAAGGGAGGTGGTAGCGGCCGAACGTGGCCTGCGTCGACGCCTCACGCGTCACGTCGTAGATCCAGACGTTGTTCTTCGCCCCGCCGACCCACAACGCGATGAAACGGCCATCGGGCGAGAACCGCGGAAAGGCGGCGGCGCCGGCCGGGAATGACGTCAGGGTGCTCTGGCCCGCGAGATCGACCAGCGCCAGTCGATCGCGATTGCCGCCCGACCAGCCCGGCCCATACACGAGGGCGCCCGCGTCCGAGAACGCGTACTCGGGCTCGCCGTTCGAGGCCTCGTCGACGCCGTCGGCCAGGCGCGTCGCGGATCCGGTGAGCTCGAGCCGCCCGAGGTCGAATGGTTGCACGAAGAGCATGCCGTCACGCGTGTACGCGAGATGGCCGGTGGCCACGTAGCGCGCCGACGCACTCCCTGTCACCAGGTCCTTTCGCGCGCCAGTGCGCGCGTCGAGCACCACAATCCGCGCCGTGTCCTCCGGGCCCGTGCTCACCGAGAACAGCACGCCTCGCCCGCCAGGAAGGACCTGCGGCCAGCGATGATCGTTGCCGGCATCCTCGGCGGTCGGCGCCGTCAGGAGCTCCGGCGATCCGCCCGCCGACGGCACGCGGAACAAGCCGGTCTCCTGCATCGTGCCGACGACGATGAACCCGTCCTCACCCCAACTCGCGCCGGCAATCGATGGCAGCTGCGCAATCGTGACGGCTTGACCGCCCGCGGCCGGCATCTTCTTCAGGACGGTGCCGTTGTGAAAGCCGAGCCACTGCCCGTCCGGCGAGAAGAACGGCCCGAAGTGTTGAGCCGTGCCATCGATTGGTGTGCTCGTGCCCTCGGACAGACGCCGCCGAAAGAGCTGCGACCGGCCGTCGCGGATGCCCTGATAGACGATGGTCGTGCCATCGGGCGAGAGCGCCATTCCGAAGCCCCGGGGCAGCGTCGTGCCTTCATCCAGCGCGATCGTCGCTCGGAGTTCCAGTGTCGCGGGCGCCTGACGAGGCCGCGTCGCGCTCCATGCCAGCGCGCCAGCTGCGGCGGTCGCGCAGACCGCGGCGACGAGCCACGGGGCCGCCGACCGCAGCCTGCTGGAGGGCGACGCGTGCACCCCGGAATGACTCGGCACTCGGCGCGAGGCTCGATTCGTCGAGCGTGTAGCCGGCGATCGACACCTGTTCGATGCGCGTCAGTGGATCCTTCGCGAGACAGCGATGGAGCAGGCGTTTGATGGGCCAGGGCGTGCCTGGAGGCAGTGCCGTCCAGTCGGGCTCGCGCTCGAGCGTGGCGGCGATCGCGTCCGACGCCGAGCGACCGGCGAACGCGCGCTGTCCTGTCAGCATCTCGTAGAGCACGCAGCCGAACGCCCAGATGTCGGTGCGTGTGTCGACGGCCTGCCCACGCGCTTGCTCCGGACTGAGGTAGCCCGGCGTGCCGAGCAACATGCCGGCCGCGGTCGCCGCGGTGCGTGATCGTGCCGGCCGCGCCGGCGCCGAGCGGCGTGCGCTGCGCGATGCCGAAGTCGAGCACCTTCACGGTCCCCGCGGGGGTGATGATGATGTTGGCCGGCTTGAGATCGCGGTGCACGATGCCTTGCGCGTGCGCGGCTTCGAGCGCGTCGGCGATCTGCCGGGCGAGGCGGAGCGCGGGCTCGACGTCGAGACGATGCGGCGTCCTGGCGAGCCTGGCGGCCAGGGTCTCGCCCTCGACCAGTTCGAGGACGAGCGCCGTCTGGCCCGCGCCGCGGGCGACGCCGTGGATGGCAGCGATGTGCGGGTGATTCAGCGCGGCGAGCAGCCGCGCCTCGCGCTCGAAACGGGCGAGGCGATCGATGTCCGCGGTCAGCTCGGGCGGCAGCACCTTGAGCGCGACATCGCGCCCCAGCTCCACATCGCGCGCGCGATACACCTGGCCCATGCCGCCCTCGCCGATCAGCGGCCCGACGTCGAAGGATCCCAGGCGCGTGCCCGCCAGCGACCCGGGCCGTGCCGGGACACCGGCCGCACCCGCCAACACCTCGGCAGCGACCGCACCGCCCGTTGCGTCCAGAAAGCCCTCGGCCCCCCGCGCGTGGGTCAGCAGGCTCTCGACTTCCGCGCGCAGCACCGTATCGTCGCCGCACGCCTCGTGCACGTAGGCGAGCCGCGCGTCGCCCACCAGGTCGAGCGCAGCGTGGCAGATTGACTCCACCCGCCGGCGACGATCCGAGGACGTCACGAGGGCGCCCCCTCCATCTCGCGCAGCAACCAGAGCTTCGCCAACCGCCAGTCGCGCTTCACCGTGTCGGTCGAGACGCGCAACGCCTCCGCCGTTTCCTCCACCGTCATCCCGCCGAAGAAGCGCATCTCGATGACGCGGCTCTTCCGCTCGTCGACGGCGGCCAATGACTCTAGTGCGCGATCGAGGACCAGAAGGTTGAAGTCTGCGGCCGGGGTGACCGCCATGTTCTCGTCCAACGGCACCTTGTAGCCGCCGCCACCCCGCTTCTGCATCCCCCGCGAGCGCGCGTGGTCGACCAGCACGCGTCGCATCAGCCTGGCCGAGATACCCAGGAAGTGCGCGCGGTCCTGCCATTGCACGTGCTGCGCGTCCACGAGGCGCAGGAAGGCCTCGTTGACGAGCGCCGTGGCTTGCAGCGTGTGGCCGATCCGCTCGCGGGCCATGTAGGCCCGCGCCAAACGTCGGAGCTCCGCCTCGACCAGGGGCAGCAGCTGCCCCAGAGCGGCCTCGTCGCCGCCGCTCCAGGCCCGTAAGAGCGTGGTTACCGGCGCCGGTTCCGGCATGGCGCGGATTGTAACCGCGATTCCCGACGGGCCATCCGGCCACCCCTTCACCCATTTCGACCGCCTTCCCGCATTCCCCCTCGACCGCGGCCCCTCCGGGCGCGGGGGAGGACGCGAGATGGCTCGAACAGCGCTGAGCGGGGTTGGCGATGGCGGGGCTGGTGTGGTGGGGCTGGCGATTCCCGGAACGGCAGCGAGCTCAGCAGCGACGCTCCAGGAGAACCCGGTCGTGGCGGTCGTGCTCGACGATCCGCGTGGTCTGGTGACTCAAGGCGGCACGCACGCGCGAGAACTCGTCGAGGGCATCTACGGCGCCGCCGGCGTGACGGTCATCTGGGGCGTGCCGTCCACCGGCGACGTTGACCGCCGCTTGACTGTGACGTTCATCACCACGAAGACCGCGCCGCGGGGCATCAGCCCCGAGGCCATGGGCGTGGCGCCCAGCCCCGGCGACGGCACCCGGGGAACCCAGGCCTACGTCTTCATGGATCGGGTGGAGGACTTCGCCGCCGAACACCAGTTGGCGCTCGCGTCCGTGCTGGCCTGTGCGATTGCGCACGAAATCGGCCATCTCTTGCTGCCGCCCAACGCCCACGCCGCGAACGGCGTCATGCGTGGCGGCTGGCATCCGAGTCTGTTCCCGCCAAAGGCACCAGGCCTACCCGGTTTCCCACCGGATCAAGGTCGTCTGCTCCGCCTCCGGGCCAGGCGACTGCCCTGAGCGCGCCGCCCGCCGCGGAGGCGCCTGCAACGGGCGTAACATGCGCGCCATGAGCACCCAGCGCATCGTCCGCCCTGCTGTTCGCCGTCGTTCTCGGCGTCGCCACTGCGCCGCTCTCCTCGCAGCAGGTCCCGGCGGATCGCCGCGCCGAGTTCGAGCGGCTGGCCAAGGCGGCCCTGGCCCAGCACCAGGGCACGATCATCGCCCGCGGCGTGCGCGAGCCGGTGGAGGTGCTGCGCGACCAGCACGGCATCCCGCACATCTACGCCAAGAACACCTACGACCTGTTCTTCGCCCAGGGCTTCACCGTGGCCCAGGACCGGATGTGGCAACTCGAGATGTGGCGTCGCAACGGCGAGGGCAAGCTGGCCGAGGTGCTCGGGCCCAACTACCTCACCCGCGATCGATTCGCGCGCCTGCTCGCCTTCCGCGGCGACTGGGACGCCGAGATGCGCAAGTACCACCCCGAGGGGCCGGTGATCTTCTCCGCCTTCGCCCAGGGCGTGAACGCGGCCATCCAGCACGCCCTCGACGAACGGAAGGTGCCGGTCGAGTTCGGGATCATGGGCTTCCAGCCCCAGCCGCACTGGACCGCCAAGACGCTGCTCACGCGGATGCCGGGCTGGACGCTGTCGCGCAACGTGGCCGGCGAAGTGCAGCGCGCGCTCGACGTGAAGGCGCTCGGCCTCGAGAAGACGCGCGAGCTGAAGCCCACCGATCCCGAGACGCCGTTCGTCGTCCCGCCCGGACTGGATCTCGAGGACATCACGCCGGAGATTCTGGCGCTCACGCGCGGCGCCAACGACATCAGGTGGGACCTCACGCCGGCCGAACTGCGTTCGGCCGATGGCGCGGCTCGGCGCTCGGGGCCCGGGGCCGGGGACCGGGACGCGGAGCTCGGCGTGGCGGATCAGTCCGCTGACTACATCGCGGGCTTCGGAAGCAACAACTGGGTCATCGGCGGCAAGAAGTCGGTGACGGGGATGCCGATCATCGCCAACGACCCGCATCGCGAGGTGGTGAATCCGGCGCTGCGCTACGTCGTCCACCTCAACGCGCCAGGCTGGAACGCCATCGGCGCGACCGAGCCGGGATTGCCCGGTATCTCGATTGGCCACAACGACCGCGTGGCGTGGGGCTTCACCATCCTCGGCATGGATCAGCAGGACCTCTACGTCGAGGAGACCGATCCGGCCAATCCCAAGCGCTATCGCTGGAAGGGTGCGTGGGAGGAGATGACCGTCGAACGCGATCTGATTGCGGTCAAGGGCCGCGCCCAACCCGAGCCCGTGGACCTGTCGTTCACGCGGCACGGGCCGGTCCTGCACGAGAACACGACCCGCCACCGTGCCTACGCCTTGAAGTGGGTCGGCGCTGAGCCCGGCGGCGCCGGCTATCTCGGCTCGCTGAACGTGATGCAGGCGAAGAACCTCGACGAGTTCACGGCGGCGCTGCCCAAGGCGTGGTACCTGCCGTCGCACTCGCTGGTCTACGCCGACGTCGACGGCAACTTCGCCTACTTCGGCGTCGCGCTCACGCCGCAGCGCAAGAACTGGGACGGGCTGATGCCGGTGCCGGGCAAGGACGGCCAGTACCGAGTGGGATGGCTTCGTGCCCTTCGCGCAGCTGCCGTTCAGCAAGAACACCCAGCGCGGCTTCTACAACAGCTCGAACAACGACGTCGTGCCGAAGATCGTCCCCGGCTACAAGATCCCGCTCGGCTACGAGTACAGCGCCCCGTATCGCTACGAGCGCGCGTTCGAGGTGCTGAGCCGGGCCGGCCCCTTCGCCCTCGCCGACATGGAGCGGCTGCAGCAGGACGCCACCTCGCTGCCGGCGCGCGCGCTGGTGCCGCTGCTGCGCCAGGTGCGACTGCGGCCGCCCAGCACCGTCACCGCCAACGCCGGCCCGTCGTCACTGGGACGAACGCCGATGGCGGGCCTGACGATTGGCAACCAGCCGTCGGACCCGGCGCCGTCGGCCGACGCCGCCACGGCTATCGGGCAACTCGTCGCGTGGAACCACGTGCTCGACAAGACGTCCACGGCGGCGACGATCTTCGAGTACTGGTTCCTGCGCCTCCAGCCGCTGGCCTACGGCCCGCACGTGCCCGAGGCGCAGCGCGCCACCTTCCGCGCCTTCGATCCGCGACGGGTCATCGCGTGGATGACCCAGCCCGATGCGGCCTACGGTGCCAACAAGCTCCAGCGCGATACCGCGCGCAACCGCATCCTCGTCGAGGCGATGGAGCAGGCCGTGGCCGACCTGCGCAAGGCTCACGGCGACAAGTGGGCCGACATTCCGTGGGGGCAGATCCACTCCGCGCGCTTCACGCATCCGCTGGCGGGATCGGTGGCGACCCGCGACCTCTTCACCATCCCGGCCGTGCCCAAGAGCGGCGACGCGTACACTTGCTGGCCAGCTCCTCGGCCACCGAGAGCGGCGCCGACCAGACGTCAGGCGCGTCCTACGCGTTCGTCTTCGACGTCAAGGACTGGGACAACTCGACCGGGCTCAATGCCCCCGGGCAATCGGCGCAGCCGCTCAGCCCGCACTACGGCGATCTGGCGCCGCTATGGGGCCAGGGCAAGGTACGTGCCGATGACCTTTTCGCGCGCCAAGGTCGACGCGATGACTACGTCGAAGTTGATGCTGCAACCCGCGCCCTGAGCGGCGACCCGGCGGCGCTGCAGGACTGAAAGGGCCGTGTCGCGAGCTGGTGCAGTTGCCGGCACGCGAGAGGCCTCCATGCGACCATTTCCGCGCAGTTCTGACCACGGCCCAGCGGCACCCCGCTTGCACTCCCGGGGCCCGATGTCGAGCGCCGTCCCCCTTGCGCGTAAGGGTTGCTCGCGGCGGTGGCCATCGCCATGGCGCTGCCGGTCACCGCCCTTGCGTCGTCACGCACGGTGTCCGACGAGGATCTGGCGCGGGCGAGCGCGGCGGCCGTCCACGGCCGCGTCGCGACGGTGATCGCGGCCTGGGATGCCGACGCCGATGCGATCTACACCTACGTCGCGGTCGACGTGCTGCAGTCGTGGGGGCTGGCCGGTAGCCCGGCGCGCGTCGTCGTGAAACAGCTGGGCGGCGTGGTCGACGACACCGCGCTCGTCATCGGCGGACAGGCGCGCTTCGAGGTCGGCGAAGAGGTGCTGCTGTTCCTCGACCTGCGGCCTCGCGATCGCACGCTGTCGGTGGCCGGCCTCGAGCACGGCAAGTGGACGCTCACCGCCTCGGCCGATCCGGCCGCGGCGATGACGCGCGAGGTGCGTGGCACCGATCCCGCCGTCGTCGTGTCGCGCGAGTACCGTTCGCTGGCCACGCTCCAGACGCTGGCGGCCCTGGTCGGCGCGCGCGCGTCGGCGGCCGACGCCGTCGTCGCGCCGGCACTGCCCGGTGGCGCCGCCGAGCGAGACGTCGCCGCCTTTTCGTTCCTCACCCGGAACACCCGCCCGCTGGCATCAGGCCGACAGCGCCAGCCCGGTCTACGTCGACACGCAGAGCGGCGGGCATCCGCAGTTCGCCGGTGGCGGCCTCACGCAGCTCGCCCAGGCCGCGGGACTGTGGGCCGCCGCCGGGTCGCTGCGGCTGCAATCCGGCATCGCGCGCAGCGCCCGCTGCTTCAACAACACCGAACCCTCCGACGGCCGCATCTCGGTCACCTACGGTGACCCGTGCGGCGAGATCTCCGACGCCAGCTCCACGCTGGCGATCGGCGGTGCCTATTTCACGTCGAGCGACGTGCGCGTCGTCAACGGCGTGAGCTTCTGGAAGATCACCAAGGGCATGGTCGTCACCGACAACCCGGGGACGAAGTTCTCGTGGATGTCGACCGGCTGCTACGAGGAGCTGCTGGCGCACGAACTCGGGCACGCCATCGGCTTCGGCCACGCTGCGGCGCGGCCGGCGGTGATGTACCCGGCGATCTCATCCAACTGCGGGAGCCGCACGACGTCGTTGCCGCTCCAGGCTGACGATTTGGCCGGCATGTCGGCGGTCTATCCGAGCGGTGCCACGCTCGCGCCGCCCGGTGTGCCGGCCAATCTCAACTCGCTCGTCTCCGGCTCCACCGTGACGATCACGTGGAGCGCCCCGGTGACGGGCGGCGCGCCAACGGCCTACCAGCTGCAAGCCGGCAGCGCACAAGGGCTCGCGAACATCGCTGCGGTGGGCGTCGCCGGCACGGCGCTGGTCGTGCCCGGCGTGCCCAACGGCGTGTACTACGTGCGAGTGGTCGCGGGCAACGCCGCCGGCATCAGTGCGCCGACCGCCGATCACGTGATTCGTGTCGGCCCGGCGCCGCCCGGTGCGCCGCGCAATCTCACCGCGTCGGCGAGTGCGGGCGGCAACGTCGCGATCACGTGGTTGCCGCCGTCGTCTGGTGGACCACCGTCGAGCTATCTACTGCTCGCCGGACATACACCTGGCGCCACGACGTACCAGATTCCCGTGAACGGCACCGGTCTCGCGGGATCGGGTATTCCCGCGGCTACGTACTACGTGCGCGTTGTCGCGGTGAACGCCGCCGGCATCAGCGCCGCTTCGAACGAAGTGGCGCTCGTCGTCGTACCTTAGGTCAAAGACGACGTACTCCGCTGTGCGATTGCGGACATGCAGAAAATACCTACCGTGAAGAAATTTCTGCACGGTGTTTGTTCGCACTTTCCGCGGTAGCGGCTTGCCACAAGGTGGGCGGCAGGTTGCTCACAACCGACGCCAATCGACGCTTTTCGTAGCTGAGAAGCGGGCATCTCGCTTGCTCCTTACGCAGCATGACTCGAAAGTTGCTGCGTCTTGCTTCGATCCTCACACTTGCGATTATTGTCGCCGTCCCAGCGGCAGCGTCGTCGCGTCTGGTCGCCGACGACGTGCTCGCCCGCGCGAGCGCCGCGGCAGTGCACGGCCGCGTCGTGGCGCTTGCGTCGTCGTGGGATGACAGCGCCAACACCATCTACACCTACGTCACGCTCGATGTCCTGCAGTCGTGGGGCTTGCCCGGCACGCCGTCACGCATCGTCG
>CAWAYR010000003.1:5000-182177 GCA_963786365.1 uncultured Acidobacteriota bacterium | reverse complement strand
CGTCGCGGGCCTGCGTGGCGTCGGGCAGCCGCACCACGGCCACTACTCCCACCGCCTCGATAGCGCGGACGACGTCGACGCGGGATGGGGCTGCGGCCATCAGAACCATCCCCGCAGGCCGTTGGCCACCAGCGCCAGCGCGAAGAGGAGGGTCACGCCGAGCAGCACGTTGCGGGCGGCGTTGGCGCGGTATGCGCCCATGAACGGACGGTTGGCGAAGTAGAGGATCACGGCGACGGCGACCGGCGCCATCAGCAGGTTGCCGACCATAGCCGCAATCGCCTTCATCAGCGCCGGCAGCTGCCAGAACGGCGCGACCAGCGCCGGCACGGCGATCCAGGCAGCGAAGACGATCTTGAACAGCCGGTTGTCGGCGGTGAAGCGCCAGTCGCGGCGGGCCAAATCGAGGCAGAAGTAGGTCATCGTCAGCGCCACCGAGATGAGCGTGGTGAACGCCGCGGCGAAGAGGCCGAGCGAGAATAAGCGCGGCGCCAGGAAGCCGAGCGCGCCCGGCAGCGCCGGGCCGAGCACCATGCCGGCCACCGGGATGCTCTCCACCTGCGAGTAGTGGCTGACGCCGAGGTAGCTCGGGCCGCTTCCGGTGTAGACCGCGTGCAGCGCGGTGGCCCCGGCGACGATGACCACCACCGAGAACAGGCCCCAGATCACGCCGAGGTTCTGCACCGTCTTCCAGAACGTGCGCTTCACGTCGGCCACGCTGTAGCCGGCGTTGTGGGCGAGGTAGCCGTAGGACAGGAACACCGCCGGCGCCAGCCCCTGGCCGGCGATGGCCATCACCTGGGTGAAGCCGTCGCGCACCCGGTCGGTGCCGACCACCGGCACCGGATCCGGCACCGACGGGATGAGCCCGCGGCCCAGGGCGATCCACGTGCGCCAGTCGAGCAGGCCCTTGATCGCCACGATGATGAAGCAGGCGAGGATGACCAGCAGCAGCGCGGTCATGATCTTCTCGACGCGCTTGTAGCCGCCGAGCACGGCCGCGACCACGCTGACGAGCGTGAGGACGATGGCGGCGACGACCAGGCCGGTGTCCGGCGTCGAAGGCGGCAGCATGCCCAGGGCGCCGTAGCTGCCCTCGACCATCGCCGACATCTGGCTCATGTTGACGACGATGTTGACGAGCGCCATCGGCACGACGATGGCCCACGCCAGCCAGGGGCCGAACTCGGTCCGCACCATGTCGACCATGCCGCGGCCGCCCGATAGGATGCCGACTCGCGAGGCCGAGTCCAGCGTGATGACCACCATCGGCACGATGAGCAGGGCCACCCACAGCAGGTCGAACCCGAACCAGGCCCCGGCCAGCAGGCGCGTGGCCACCGCACCGGCGCCGATCATCCCGGCGGCGGTGAGCGCGGCCGGACCGACCAGCCGGGCGAAAATCGAAGCAAGTGACACGCGCGGGGCGGCGGCGCTGGTCGCAGGCACGGTGGCGGCGGTTGAGGTCATCGCGTAATCACCGTCCCATCCAGCCGCCGTCCACGACCAGCACGTGGCCGTGCACGTAGTCGGCGGCCGGCGAGGCCAGGAACACCGCCGCGCCGGCCAGGTCCTCCGGACGTCCCCAGCGGCCGGCCGGGATGCGCTCGCCAATCTGGCGCGCGCGGGTGGCGTCGGCGCGGAGCGCCGCTGTGTTGTCGGTTTCCATGTAACCGGGCGCGATGGCGTTGACGTTGATGCCGTGGCTCGCCCACTCGTTGGCCAGCGCCTTGGTCAACTGGGCGACGCCGCCCTTGGCCGCCGCGTAGCCCGGCACGGTGATGCCGCCCTGGAACGACAGCAGCGAGGCGACGTTGACGATCTTCCCGCTGCCGCGGGCGAGCATGTGCCGGCCGGCGGCCCGGCACAGCCGGAACACGCTCGACAGGTTCACGGCGATCACCTCGTCCCAGAACGCGTCGGCATGCTCGGCGGCCGGCTGCCGGCGGATCGTCCCGGCGTTGTTGACGACGATGTCGATGCGATCGAACTCCGCGAGCGTCGCGCCGACGAGCACGTCGGCGGCGCCGACCTCACGCAGGTCGGCGGCGGCGGCGCGGACGCGGCGGCCGGTGCGGGTGGCCAGCGCGCTGGCAGCGGCCTCGGGCGGCGCGCTGCTGGCGTGCAGCATCACGTCGGCGCCGGCCTCGGCCAGGGCGGCGGCCATCGCCGCGCCCAGGCCGCGCGAGGCGCCGGTCACCAGCGCGATGCGGCCGTCGAGACGAAACAGGTCGGCTCCCACCAGCGGCTCCGTTCAGCGGCGGTCGGCCGGCAGGAAATCCTCGCGGATCGGCGAGAAGATGTCGACGAGCACGACCTCGTCGTCGAGCATCGTGGCGCCGTGGCGCAGGTGCGGCGGAAAGTGCAGCACGTCGCCGGCCGAGGCGACGCGATCCTGGCCGTCGACGGTGAACCGCACCGAGCCGCGCTCGACGATGGTGATCTGCTCGTGCGGATGGGCGTGCACCGCGGTGATCACGTGCGGCGCGAACCGCAGGCGACACACCATCAGGTGCTCGCCCCAGATCATCTGGCGCTCGATGCCGTCGGCGATGCGCTCCATCGGAATCGACGCCCAGTCGGTGTGCTGGAACGCCGTCACTAGGTTCGGGTTGTTCATCGTGTGCTCCGTGCCGAGTCGAGGCCCGATCCCTGTGCCGCGAAGTCGGGATGCACGTTGACGACGCCGTACTGCCGGTCGTCGTTCTCGCGGTTCGCGGCCATCATCCACAGGAAGTTGATGGCGCCGCCGGGCGCGGCGACGTTCGGGTGGTAGCCCTGCGGCATCACCACCAGGTCACCCTCGCGCACGATCGTGGCGACCTCTGGTTCGCGGGCGTTGGTGTAGACCAGCTGGACGCCGAACGAGGGCGCCGGCATGTCGATGTAGAGGTAGGCCTCTTCGAGCATCGCGGCGTGCTCGTGCGGCGGCCACGACGTCCAGTTGCCCGGCTGGCTGAAGGTGACGCCGGCCATGATCCGGCCGGCGCGGACGTTCTTGCCGATCAGCACGTTCAGATCGCGCTTGGTGGTCGGCCCGCCGGCGTCGACGTGCAGCGTCGGGTCCTGGCGGATCTCGGCGAAGCGCACGACCTGCACGTCGTGCGCCGCGTCGACCGGTGCGGCGATCTCGGCCAGGTCGCAGCCGGCCGGCCCTGGTGCCACCTGCACGGATCCGTCGCGCGGCGCGTAGATCGCGTCGTAGCGATCCAGCGTGTGCGTCTGGCCGTTGACCGTGACCGTGGCGGCACCGCCCAGGCAGACCAGGCCCACTTCGAAGGTGCCGGTCGCAAACTGCACGGCGTCGTCGCCGGCGTCGAGGATGACGCGGCCGTAGCGGAGGTGCCGCGACGGCCCGGTGCCGGGCGACAGCGCGAGCGTGCGGCCCTTGGTGGCGGCGGTGTCGCGCACGATGCAGGTGGCGGCGGCAAGCGGGCGAAGATCGGTGGGCACGCGCATCTCCTTGATGGCCATCGCGTCAGGCCACGATCGGCGCGGCGAACGCTGGCGCGGCGACCAGGGCGGCGGCGCCCTGCAGGCGCGGGTGTTCGCTGGCCGCCACCGGGCGGATCTCGGTGCCGGCGGCCGCCGGGGTGAGCGTGCGCTCGGCCAGGGCCGAGCGCACCGTGCCTTCGATGAGATCCCAGGCCTGCGTGATCTCGCCGCCGACGTAAACCCGCGACGGGTCGAGCGCGTTGACCACCGACGCCAGTCCCAGTCCGAGGTAGCGCGCCGTCGCCTCGATGGCGGCCACCGCCTTGGCGTCGCCGCCGCGGGCGCGCGCAATCAGGTCGTCGATGGTGAAGTGAGCGCGGGCGGCATCGACCGGCCCGTTGTCGGCCGTGATCGGGCGTCCGAAATACCGAGCCAGGGTGGCGCGGTTCGAGACGTAGGCCTCCCAGCAGCCATTCGAGCCGCAGGAGCAGCGCGGGCCGTCGAGTGACAGCGGCACGTGGCCGAACTCGCCGGCGATGTTGTGACGCCCGCGCATCACCTCGCCGTTGATGATCACGCCGACGCCGACGCCATCCGAGACGCTCACGAACACCAGGTCGCCGCCGGCGCCCGGCCCATCCGACTTGAGCGCCCAGGCCTGGGCCAGCGCACAGGCACGGCCGGAGTTCTCGATCTGCACCGGGATGCCGGTGGCGGCGGCCAGCGGCTCGCGCAGGTTCACGTCGCGCCAGCCGAGCGTCGGGGCGTGGAGCACGGTCATCGTCGAGTGCTCGACCATGCCGGGCACCACCAGGCCGATGCCCTCGCAGGCGTGCACCTCGGGGTGCTCGGCGAGCAGTGCCTTGATCCGTCTGGCCAGCACCTGCACCAGGGCCTTCGGATTGCGCACCGTGGCGAACGACGTCACGCCGGCGATCGGCTTGCCGAGCAGGTCGGCGAGCATGACGAACGTCTCGCTGGCGCGGATGTCGACGGCGACCACGGCGCGGCGGCGGGCGTCGATGTAGAGGAACGTCGGCTTGCGGCCGCGCACGGTCTCACCGGTGGCGCCTTCGACGATCAAGCGGCGGCGGAGCAGATCGTTGACGATCAGGGTGACCGCCCCGCGGCCCACGCCCATCGTCCGCGCCAGGTCGGCCCGGGAGATCGGCTGGTGGGTGCGCACCAGATTCAGCACGATCTGGCTGTTGATCGCCCGGGAGGTGCCGCGCGTGGCGACTCGAAAGCGGTTGGTGTTGATTCGGCGCATTTGACTCACTTCAGAACAAATTGGCGATCCGAGCCCCGGAACCTGGCTGGGCGTCGGCTTGAGACGCGGACAATAGCCGATCTTTAGTTTTGATTGCAAACAAAATATCGACGTCTCAGTCGTTTTGTCACTCGGCGGGCAGTCGCGGGGTCAGACCCCGGTCTGGCCCCAACCAGAATGGGGTCTGACCGGGCACCGGTGCGACGTCACCGTCGCGACGACAAGTGCAGGCAGAGGAGTCCCGTGGCGTTGGCGACGGCGAAGCTGACGCCTTTCAGATTCCGGTCCGGCGGGACGCCCGGAATCGGCCGCGGGTAGCCGCTGGCGCGGGCGATCACCCGGTGCGTGGTCACCGGGCCGTCGACGCTGACCCGTACCTCGTCGCGCGGGCAGTCCCAGTCCAGCAGCACCGGCAGGGCGCCGGGCACGCTGCCCGGCAGCCACCGGGTGCCGGCATCGGGGCCGGCGGCCACCAGGATCACGCCGCCGGCGACGGCCCGGGCCACGGCGGCCGCCAGCCGCAGCTCGTGGGCGGGATTCGCGGTGCCCAGGCTGAGGTTGATGACGTGGACGCCGGCGCCGATCGCCCAGTCGATCGCCGCCTCCAGCGCGTCGACGGTGGCCCGCAGCTCGCGGTCGAAGACCTTCACCGGCACGATCTCGGCTTCGGCGGCCTGGTCGCGGATGGCGGCCGCGACCGCGGTGCCGTGGCCCAGCCGATCGACGACATCGCTGCCGAGGCGCCCGTCGGCGGCGATGCTCACCCCCGCGGCCACCGGGCCGACGTGGGGATGCGCGGGATGGACGCCGCTGTCGATCACCGCGACCCGCACGCCCCGTCCGGTTGCACCCGGGTAGTCGGCGGCGCGCACCGGGCCCGGGCCGAAACCGGCGAGCGTCATGCGTTGACGCGGGTGCTGGCCCCGGCGAAGAGCCGGGCGAAGACCCCGCCGCTGCGGGCCAGCGACTCGGGCGACCCGGTCTCGACCAGCCGCGCGCCGTCGAGCACCGCAACCCGGTCGGCGGCCATCGCCACCGCCTGGCGGTGCGAGATGACGATCGAGGTCCGGCCGCGCATGACCGCCTGGTAGCTCTCGACGACGTGGCGTTCCTGCACCGGGTCGAGCGCCGCGGTCGGCTCGTCGAGGACCAGCACCGAGGGATTGGCGAGGAACGCGCGGGCGATGGCGACGCGCTGCCGCTCGCCCGCCGACAGTTGCTGCCCGCGTTCACCGACCATCGTGGCGAAGCCCTGCGGCAGCCGCTCGACGAAACTTCGCAGGCCGGCCGCCTCCGCCGCCAGGGCGACGGCATCGTCATCGGCGCTGGGCCGCGCGTAGCGGATGTTCTCGGCAATCGAGGCGTGCAGCAGCGTCGGCTCCTGCTCGACGAACACCACGTGCCGCCGCACGTCCTCGAGGCGCAGCGTCCGCAGGTCGTGGCCGTCGAGCCGCACGACGCCGGCGTCTGGGTCGATGAGCCGCAGCAGCAGGTAGGCCAGCGTCGACTTGCCGCTGCCGCTGGCGCCGACGATCGCCACCGAGGTGCCGGGATCGACGCGCAGGTTGAAGCCGTCGAGCACCGGCACCCCGCGCTCGGTGGTGACCGACACGTCGGCGAACTCGACGGCGCCGCGCACCGCCGGGAGGGGATGACCGCCGGCCGGCTCGCGCACGTCGAGCGGCGCGTCGAGCAGCTCCAGCACCCGCCGCCACGACACCTTGGCCGTGGCCAGCGAGGTGTAGAGGCCCATCAGCGCCTGCACCGGCGCCATCACCCGCATCTGATAGGCGATGAACGCCGCGAACGTCCCCAGCGTCAGCGTGCCGTCGACACGCGCGAGCCGCCGTAGAGGAACACCGCCGAGGCGCCCAGCGACACGATCAGCCCGGGCAGGCCGCCGGCCAGATAGGTGAGCCGCTGCATGCCCATCAACGCGGCGACGAAGCGGTCGTTCAGCCCTGAGAAGCGGCTGCGCTCGCGCCCCTGCGCGTTCGACGTCACGACCAGCGTCGAGGCCTGCAGCGTCTCGATCAGGAAGCTGCCGATGTCGGCGCTGCGCTGGCGCAAGTCGGCGACGCGCGCTTCGAGCCGGCGGCGGTAACGCACCAGCGTCCACAGGCTCAGCGGCATGATCGCCGCCGTGACCAGCGCCAGCCGCCAGTCGAGCCACAGCAGCATGACCACGCAGCCGACCAGGAACAGGACGTTGCCGACCCAGGCCAGCGCCGCCTCGGCGGCGACGCGCTGGATCTCGCCGATGTCGCTGTTGAGCCGCGACACGATGTCGCCGAGGCGGGTGCGGGCGTAGAAGCGCGGCGACAGCTGCTGCAGGTGCGCGTACACCGCCAGCCGCATGTCGAAGAGGATGGCCGCCGACACCCGCGTGTAGCGCAGCCCGCTCACCACGTTCAACACGTAGCTGGCGACGCCGAGCACGGCGAACAGCCCGACGATGCGCCACAAGGCGGCGAGGTCGCGGCCGACCAGCGCCTGGTCGACGAGGTCCTTGGACAGGTAGGGCGTGACCAGCGACAGCCCGGTGCTGACCAGGCTGATCGCCATCACCAGCACCAGCCGCCGCCAGTACGGCGCCAGAAACAGAAACGCCCGACGCAGATCCGCGTCGGGCGTTCGGGGTCGTCACGGGGCGTCCTCGCCCGCTCAGCGGGCCGCGGTGGCCGTGGGTGTGGCCGCGGGCACCACGAACAGCTCGGTCGTCTGGTCGCCGCCGAGCGCCATCGTGCGCAGGTACTTGTGCGTCGCCGCCTCCCAGATGTCCACGGTGGCGCCGGCGACGTAGACGTAGACCAGCTTGCCGTTGGAGCTGACGCGCACCGCCATGCGCGGCCGGCCCTCGAACTCGGTGCGCTTCAGCACCGCCGGCTTCTCCAGATCGAAGGTCCACATCTCGTAGTGGCCGATCTCCTGGACCAGTCCGTAGGCGCGCTTGCCGTCGGGCGACTTGGCGAACGACACCTGTTGCGCCGGTCCGATCGGCTGGAAGTCGACCTTGCGGTTGACCAGGTCGACCCGGCCGATGCCCATCAGCCGGCGCTTCTGCACCGCGTCGGCCATCGTGAACAGGCCGGTGAAGGTCCCGGGCGGATCGTAGAAGTCGTGCGACGGTCCGAGATTGATCCGGCCCAGCCCGGGCTCGGTCGGCGCCGCGTACGGCCACGACTCCACCTCGGTGAAGTTGGCCGTCTCGAGCACCGTCACCTCGTCGCCGAAGATGAACAGGTGCTTGCCGTCGGGCCCCAGCCGCATGTTCACGTTCTCGCGCTCGTCGCCCTTCGGCCACGGGATCGTGCGGGTGAACTGGTGGGTGGTCAGGTCGTACTGCTGGATGGTCGGCGGTCCGATCTCCCAGCGGTCGACCAGCTTGGTCGCGGTGCGGTACATCAGGATCAGGAACTTGTTGTTCGGATCCGGCTGCAGGTTGTTGACGCGGAGGTGCTTGTTGCCGACCGTCAGCTTGAAGCTGTCGATGGTCTTTCGCGTCGCGATGTCGACGACCTCGATTTCATCGAAGCGCCAGTTCGAGGACGTAAAAGCGCGTCCGGTCGGGTGAGGGCGTGACCGACCGCGCGACCCCGGTCTTGAGCACGATCTTGTCTACCAGTTTCTCGGTGGCTTCGTCGTAAATCTCGATCTCGCCCTTGTAGGTGCCGATGTACATCGTGCCGTTGCCGCCCGAGAGCATCGGCGCCGGCTTGGCCGCGCGCGCGGCGGTCTGGCCCGACACGGCGGGCATCACGGCGACGACGACGGCGGCCGCGGCCGCGGCGGCGAGCAGGCGACGCATGGCGAGCCTCATCCGGGGAACACCAGGTCGATCTTGCGCCAGTCCTTCTGGGCCACGGCGCACTTGGCCGTCCAGTCGGGGGCGTGATTGAGCTGATCGGGCACGTGGGCCGGCCAGAAGCAGCCGATGTGGCAGTCGAAGAGGTCGCGCTCGACCGGCGAGCACAGCCCGGCGGTGCCGCCGGCGTGATCGGCCTCCCAGCCCGGCGAGAACACCAGCGAACAGCCCGGCGGGATGTGCGGCTGCTCGGGCTGCTGCGGCGTGCCGCCACCCTGCTGCAGGGCCACCACGTCGGCTTCCGTCGCCGCCACGACCCGCGCGGCCTTCTTGTTAATGGCGCTGAGGTGCTTCATCGTCGTCTCCGTCGAACTCCTTGAGGAACGCGGGGTTCTTCACGGCGAGCTCGCCGTAGATTTCGAGGCAGGTGTGGGTCCAGCCGCGGATCCACTCGCAGTAATGGAGGTTGGGCCGGGTCGTGTCGCCGTAGCGGGTGTGCGCCTCGTGGTAGCAGCCGCCGCCGCAGATCGGCCGGGCCCAGCACTGGCTGCAGTCGGTCTTGTGCGCGACGTGGTGATCCTCGAGGAACGACGCCTGCTTGGCCCGGTCGATGCCCTCGGTCACCGAGCCGAAGCGATGCGCGTCCGAGCCGGCGAAACGGTGGCACAGCGACACCTGGCCGTCGGTGGCGACGCCGAGCAGGCCGATGCCGGCACCGCACGGATAGGCCTTGGCATGCCCGTGGTGGATCTCCTGCAGCGTCTCGCGGACGTTGGAGAACCCGTGGTGCTTGTTCTGCAGCGACGCCTGGAGGAAATCCTGGGCCAGGGCCCGGAACTGCGCCAGCAGGTCGTCGTAGCCGGCGTCGTCGATGGCATGGCCGCGCTGCGGCGCGGTGGTCACCGGCGCAAAGCCCACTTCCCAGAACCCCATGTCGTGGAACAGGTGGTTGTAGATGCGCTGCACGTCGAGCGTCTGCTTGGTCAGCGTGACGCGGGCGCCGATCGGCCGGGTGGTGTGCCGGGCGAGCAGCGCCTTGATCTTCGGCGCCGCGATGTCGTAGCTGCCCTTGCCGTTGCTGAAGACGCGGAACTTGTCCTGGATCTCCTGCGGCCCGTCGATCGAGATGGTCACGCCGATGCGCTCGTCGGCCAGGAAATCGATGACGTCGGGCTGGAGCAGCGTGGCGTTGGTGGTCAGGCTGAAGTCGACCAGCTTGCCCTGCTCGGCGGCCGTCCGCCGCGCGTAGACCGACCGTCGGCTTCAGCACCTTGAAGTTCATCAAGCGTCTCGCCGCCGAAGAACGTGATGTGCGCGGTCTTGCCGACGCCGGCTTCTTTCAGCGCCAGGTCGACCGCCGCCTGCGCCGTTTCGGCGCTCATGAACTTGGGCTGGCTGCCGTTCTCGGTGTCGACGATCTTGTCCTCGCCGTACTCGTAGCGGTACTCGCACGAGAGGTTGCACTGGTTGGTGACGTTGACCACCAGCGTCTGGATCGGCATCGGCGCCAGCGGGATGATCTTCGGCGCCGGCGGCCCGGACGCCCTGCTCCTCGATGGCGCGGACGCGGTGCAGTTCGGTCAGCGTGTCGCGCAGTGCCTCGGCGCCGAAGCGATCGCCGAGCGCCGCCAGCAGCTCCGCCGGCGTCTGTGGCCGTTCGCGCAGCAGCTCGACGACGGCCGTGGAGCAGTCGTCGAACGCGAACACGGCCGCGCTCGGCACCATGTAGGCGAAGTGCTGCCCCGAGGCTTCGAACGAATGGAATTCGCCGACGCCGAGCGTCGGAGATGGGGCTTGCTCATGGCGTCACCGTGGGATCGAACTTGATGTAGAGCGGCGGCGCGACCAGCAGGTGCGACCGTCCGCGCAGCGGCGCCGCCGCGCCCGGCGGAGTGTAGGTCGCCACCACCCAGACGTCGCCGATGTTGTTGCGCTCGCCCTTGCGCTGCGGGTTCGGCCCGTCGACGTTGGGCGTGAACAGGCCCGACGCCTGGTCGATGGTGCCGACGAACTTGATGTCCTCGTCGTCGAAGGTCGCCTTGTATTCCTCGACGCTCCAGGTGGCGGTCACCGCGTCGAGCTTGAGGTCGTCGGGCGGTGTTCGGCTTCTTGTCGGCGCCGTTGTTGATACGCCCAGGCGTCGAAGGCCGCCAGCTGCTTCGGGAACACCACGCCGCCGGTGCGGGCCATGTTCCAGGTCGGCGTGACCCGCACCGAGTCGACCTTGTCGTAGACGGTGACCGCCGCCGGCAGCGTGGCGGCGCCCAGCACCAGCGTGCGCGGGCCGATGGCCGCATTTTGGGCCACGTCGACGGTCGCGGTGATGACCTCGCCGGCCACCGACGCGGCGGTGGCGGTGATGCCGGCACCGAAATCCAGATCGCGCGCCTGGACCGCCCCCGGCGGATTGGCCACGAAGATCTTCAGCGACTGTCCGGTCGCACCGGCACGGAGCCCGTTGTGGTCGAGACCGACCAGGGTCAGGTCGCGGCCGACGCGCGTCAGTTTCACGTCGACACCGACCTCGTCGTAGCCGCCGGTGAACCAGCGGCCCTCGATCTTCGACCAGTCGCGCTCGACGAACATCACCTCGCGCAGCGCCGAGTCCTCGGCGCCGCCCACGGTCGAGCGTCCGCGCCACTGGAAGCCGGTGTAGATGGTGACGCGCCCGGCGCGAGTCAGCTGCTGGCCGGTGCGCGCGTAGGTATAGGTGATCTGGCTGGTGAACTCGTCGGCGGCGCCGCCGACCGGCGCCAGCACCACGCGACCGAACACCGGTCCCTTGCCCGGCTCCCAGCCCGACAACGCCCACGTGCCCTCGATCCGCGCCGGCCGCATCGACGCCGACCATTCCGCCCATTCCTTGGTCGTCAGGGGGTCGGCCTCGGCGAGGTAGTCGATCGCCTTCTCGGACGGATGCCGCAGATCCGGCGGGCGGCCCTGGTCGTCGCGGCCGGTCGGCGCCGGGCTCATGCGGCGATAGGTCTGGCGGTCGATGATCGGGTAATAGCCGCGGTGCATCGCAATCAGCAGCTCCCACTCCTGGCGGGTGCGCCGCTGCGACAGGATCCGGCCGACCGAGTGGCAGGCATTGCAGGTGCCCTCGATCTCCTTCGGCACCGTCTCGTCGGCGAGTCGCCGCTCGACTTCGTTACGGATCGGCCGCGCTTCTTCAGGGGCCAGGCCGTGCGCGTTCGACAGGTACTTCACCACCTGGCGCGCGGCCGGCGCGTCGATCTTGAGGCCGTTCAGCGCCATCATCCGCGTGATGGTCCGCTCCCACCCTTCGGGCGTCGTGCGCCGGAACGAGATGCGCGACAGCTGCTGCTTGTCGTCCGGGCGATGGCATCCGCCGCACGCCTTCACGACCGCCTGGTCGGTGACCGGAATGCCGACCTGCGGCGGGGGCGCCGGGGCGGCCGCGGCTTGCGGAGCGGCCGGCGCCTGCGCGCCCGGCGCGGCGGTCAGGGCCGCGCTCAGCGCCCAGCAATATGTGAGGACCAGGAATGAGATACGGGCCATCGATGCCATGGGGTGAGGGCCAGTTGTAGCACAGATTCAGGGCCCCCTCAGCCAGCCGCGCGCGACTGCCGTGGCCAGTGTCGTGAGGAACGACGGCAGGTCCACCGGGCCGGCCTGGCGGACGTACGCGTCGTAGAGGTCGGGCACCTGCCGCACGGTCGGCGCCAGCTCAGCCAGCGTCACCACATCCACCCCGTGGAGGAAGCGGACGCCGTCGTCGTTTCCAGGTGCGATCAGCCGGCGTTCGAGCACGATCTCGCGCTCGGCCAGTGCGGGACGAGTCTCGAAGCGGACACCGGGCGCGACCTCGACGGTCAGGGTTGCCGCATCCCGGATCCGATCGAAGGCCGTCTGGACGGCGGCACGGTCGTCGCCGTCGGGCACGGCGGCGACCGCGCGATCCGTCCAGAACGGATGGTCGGACGGGGCGCCGTCGCTCAGATGCCTCCGGGTCAGGGCCAGGAACTGGGCGTAGGTCTCGGCTTCGCGTGACGAATAAAAAGCGAAGACCGTGTCCTTCTGGTCGGGCCGGGCCAGCACCGTGTTCAGCGTCACCGCGGCCAGCCACCCCGACGCCATCGCCTTCTTCACGCCGGCCGACGACAGGGGGTCGATGAACGACGCGGCGTCGCCGACCAGCAGCCAGGAGTCGCCGGCTGGCCGGTCGGACGAGTACATCGAAGCATCCCATCCCCACGGGCCGCCGGCGAGCGTGGCCCCCGTCAGCAACCGGGCGAGGTGGAGGGTCTTTCGCACCTCCGCCAGATAGACGGCCGCCGCGCCATCGCCGCGGGTCAGCGCCGTGGTCCTCGGGTCGACCATGACGGCCAGCGCGCGATCGCGTCCGTCGAGCGGCACCGACCAGGCCCAGCCGTCGGTGTAGGACTCGAGGAGCGTGTGCGAGGGGTCGTCGAGGGGCCAGGCGTCGTCGCGCCGCCATCGGCCCACCAGCGCCACGGTCCGGTGCCCCGGCTCGTAGCGCCGCCGTCCGTAGGGCCTGGCCAGCACTCCGGCCCGGCCGGTGCAATCGAGGTGATAGCTGGCGGGCCACGCCAGCACCTCGTCGGCCGTGAGTGCCCGGCGCTGAATCTGGCACCCGGCATCGGCCGCGGCCTCCAGCATCACTTGGCTCAGACGGCCGGTCGTGGCCTGCCAGCCGTTGAGGCCCTCGGCGAACGGCTCCACGCGCGGCACCGGCAATCCCCACCACACCGTGTGCCCGCGGCTGTGGACGAAGCCGGCGGCGTCGATCGCCGGACGGATGCCCATCAGGTCGAAGAACTTTCCGCAGGAGGGGGTGAGCGACTCGGCGAGGTCGGGTTCGTCGCCCTGGGGACGGGCCACCACGACGACGCGTCTGCCCCACAGCGCCAGCAACCGGGCCGCGGTGGCGCCTGAAGGCCCGCCGCCCACGACCAGCACATCGCACCCCGAAGCCGGCGCCGGCATCGAACCGCTAGAATACGCGGATGCTGCGCCAGAGCGCAGCTGCCGCTCAACGTGCTGGGCTGGCGGCGTGTCGCCGACGAGTTCCTGGCGCGGATCAGCGCCGAGCTCGAGCGACGCTGATTGCCCGCCCGCTCACTGGCGCGACGTGCCGCCGACGAGCCCTTCCTTCAGGAAGGCGATGAGCGGTGGATAGGTCTTGGCCGGGTCCTCGAGGTGCGGCACGTGGCCGAGCCCGGGAATCAGGTGCAGCTTACCGTTTCCGTTCGGCACGCTGTCGGCGATGAACTTCATCCGATCCTGGAATAGCTTCACCGGGCCGGCCAGGCTGTCCTCGGCGCCGCCGAATGCCAGTGTCGGCGCCTTGATGTGCGACCAGTCGGTCACGACCGGATCGAGGTAGGTGACCTGTTGGTACATCGCCATCACCATCGCCAGGCGCGGCCACTCCCCGCTCAGCGTCCAGGCGTAGCGGACGCGCGCGTACTTCTCGAACTCGGCGTTCCAGGCCGCCGGGTTGTGTGACACGTAGCGGAACAGTCCGGCGCGCATGCTCTGGTAGGTCGCCCCGAGGTTGCGCTTGTAGCCCTCATCGGGCGTCGTCCACGGCCGCTCCCATCGCGGATCGGTGACGCCGATCGGGTTGTAGATCACCACGCGCTCGGTGACGTCCGGATACTGCGTCGCGAAGCGCGCCGCGAGCATGCCGCCCATCGAATGGCCGATTACCATCGCCTTCTGGATCTTGAGGTGATCCAGGATGCGCTTCGTATTCAGGGCCATGTCGTGGAAGTTGTAGGGGATGATCGGCTTGGACGAGCGGCCGAAGCCGATCTGGTCGGGCACGATCACGCGGAAGCCCTCCTTGCGGAGCACCTCCATCGGGCCGCCGAAGTAGAAGCCGGCGAAGTTCATGCCGTGGAAGATGACCACGGTGTGGCCATTGGCCGGGCCGGTTGGCTGGACGTCCATGTAGGCGATCCGCAGATCCTGCCCGTAGGCCGTGAACTGCAGGTACGACGACGGGTGTGGATACGGACATTCGTCGCAGGTGATGCTGCCCGGCTTGACGTCGGTGGGCGTCGGCGGATCGGCGGGTGCCTGCGCGTGAGCCGCCGTGGCCGAGCCCATCATCAACAGCACCGGGAGCAAGCTGAGCGAGCGCATCATCACGACCTCCTGCTATCGCGGGTCGAGACGACCCGCCCGAGACCCCGCCCTCGCGGACGCGGCGGACGCCTGGCCCGCCACCGCCGAGCGCCATTATTGGTGGCGGCAGCCGATGCCGTCAAACCGTCGGCCGCGAGGCACGCATGGTAGGGTGAACCCTGGAGCCACGTATGCCGACGCCCCTGCTCGTGCTGATATCCACGGTGTCCATGCTGGCGGCCGCGCCGGATCCGTGTCGCCTGCTGACCCCCGCTGAAGTGCGCGCCAGCCTGGGCGTGGCGCCGACCGGCATCACGCCGGACGGGCCGATCGAGGATCCCGATCTGGAGGCGATGTCGTGGTCGTGCACGCAGCAGGTGGGCGCCGGACTGCTGACGCTCAGCGTCGTGGAGTTCGGCTCGGCCGGCGCCGCGGCCGGCGGCATCGTCACGATGATGCAGGTCAGCAAGGGGTCGCTCGATGCCATGCAGCTCAGCCCCGCGGCTGGCCTCGGCGATCGCAGCGCCTGGGGCTACAACGACAGCGGCGGCATGTGGGTGGCGATCAAGGGCCGCCATCTGCTCAGCCTCAGCTATGGGCAGCCATCGGCGACGCCCGCGGCGCAGCGTGAGACGCTGCGCCAGCTGGCCGCGCTGGCCCTCGGCCGCCTCGCTCCCTAGCCACGACCGCTAGCCGCCGCCCCAGCCGCTATTCAATTCATCTTGGCCCGGTCGACCTCGGCGGCGATGTAGCCGAAGGCGGCCCACTGCTTGCCGGCCAGCACGCGGTCGAAGACCTCCCTGGCCTTCGCGGTGTCGCCGGTGACGAAGTAGTAGTTGCCCACACCGTAACCCTGCGTGGCAACGGTGAGGTCGTCGGCGTTGGTCGTGTCGAGCAGCGACTCGACCTTCTCGAGGCCCTTGTACATCAGCAGTCGCTTGTGGTACGAGCCGTTCTCGAGGATGTCCATCTTGGGCGTGATGCGCTCGAGCACCCTGGCCGCCGCTGCCTTGTCGCCGAGCCGCATGTAGGTCATCCACTGCCAGTCGCTGGTCGCGGTGATCGAGTCGTCGTTGGTCGAGACCTTCATGCACTCGTCGTAGGCGCGCTTGGCGTTGGCGTAGTCGCCCTTCAGGTAGTAGGCGAGCCCGAGGTGGTACCAGATGTTGAACTGCAGCGAACTGCGCGGCTTGCCGGCGGCGTTGGGCGCGCCGTCGGGTTCGATCTCGTCGGGCTTGCCCTTGATGAGCGTGACCGCCTTCTCGAAGTCGGCGACGGCGCCGTCGAAATTGCGCACCGTGATGTAGCGGTGGCCGCGATGGCGGTAGAAGCGCGCGTCGGTCGGAAAACGCTCGATGCCCGTGGTGAAGGTCGCAATCGCGTCCTTGTAGCGCCACAGATAGCCCTGACGCCGCCCGACCCAGATGAGTGCGTCGGCGCTGTCGGGCGCCGTGGCGAGATCGTCTTCGGCCTTTTTCAGGTTGGCCTCGAGCTCGGCGCGATTGGGCAGCTCCATCGCGTAGAGCGGCTTGCCGGTGACCGACGTCGCCTCGGCGGCGGGTGCAGGCGCCGCGGCCGGTGCCGGCGCCGGAGCGTCGGCCTTGGGCTCCATCGGCGGGCTGCCGCACGCGGCGATCACGCAAACGCTGGCCAGGACGAGCAGACGGGACACTCGGCGCACGGAAACCTCCAACGGATGTCGTTATTGAACTCACGTCGCCGCGTGATCAGCGGTCGCTGACCACGGCCGTCGACGCCTCGGGCTCGAACACGTCGGCCGCCGCCGGCTCGGCCGGCGGCGCGCCGTCGGGCTCGGGGCCGCCGTGCGCCAGGAACAGCCGGGCGACGCCGAGCGGCGAGCGTGGCGTCGCCTCGACCTCGCCGACCGCCCCGATTTCCTCGCCGGTGGCCGCGCCGAGATCGCGGAAGCGGCGGGCGGTGACCAGCACGCGGCCCTCGTAGGTGGCCACGGTGTCGTTGAAGGCGCGCACGGTGGCATCGAGCCGGCCGCGCAGCGTCTCCATCCGGTCGGTGAGGTGCCGCACCCGGTCGTAGAGATCCTTGCCGAGCCGGCTCACCTGCTCGGCGTTGCGGGTGAGCCGCTCCTGCCGCCAGCCATGCGCCACGGCCCTGAGCAGCGCGATCAGCGTCAGCGGGCTCGACGGGAACACCTGGGCGCCGACGCCGAAGTCGATCAGGCGCGCGTCGTTCTGCAACGCCGCCTGGAAGATCGCCTCGCCGGGCAGGAACATCACCACGAATTCGGGAGAGGGCTGGAACTGCTCCCAATAGCTCTTGGCGCCGAGCTTGGTCATGTGGTCGCGCACCTGGCGCGCATGATCGGCCAGCTTGCCTTCGCGGGTGTGGTCGTCGGTGGCGTCCTGGGCATCGAGATACGCTTCGAGCGGCACTTTCGCGTCGACCACCACCGTGCGCCCGCCCGGCAGCCGCACCAGCAGGTCGGGCCGGACGCGCACGCCGTCGATCGCGGTCGTCGACTGCTCGTGGAAGTCGCGGTACTCGAGCATGCCGGCCATCTCGACCACGCGGCGCAGCTGCATCTCGCCCCAGCGCCCGCGCACGGTCGGCGTGCGCAAGGCGCGCACCAGATTGGTGGTCTCGGCCCGCAGCTGGGTCTGACTGCGGCCGATCGCCTCGAGCAGCGACGAGATCTCGGCCCCGGTTTCGACGCGGTTCTTCTCCACCTCGCCCAGCTTCTGGTCGACCTGCTGCAGCACGTCACGGATCGGCGCGACCAGCTCGTCAAACGCCTGGTGCTTGCGGGCGATCTCGAAGGCGGCGTCCTTCTGGAGCCCCGACAAGCGCTCGTGGGCCAGCTTCAGGAACTCCTCGTTGCTCGACTTCAACGCCGACCCGGCCATGGCCTGGAAGCTGTCTCGCAGCTGCAGCTGGGCCTGTTCGAGCACGGCCATCTGCTGCGGGATGACCTGCTGCTGGTGTTCGAGCTCGGCCCCGGCGCGGGCCAGCGCCTCCCGCAGCGCCGACCCCTCGGTCCGCGACTTCTCGAGGTCCTCGCGCGACCGCATGAGCTCGTGCTGCACTTCGCCGAGCCGCCGCGTGGTCTGGTGGAAGAGCGCCTGGGCGGCGCTCACGGTCGCCTGGTGGGTGGAGATCGACTCGGTCAGCTCGCGGCGGAACTGGCCGCGCGCCAGCACCCAGGCGGCGAGCGCGCCCGTGGTGAATCCGGCGAGAAGCGACAGCAGAACGACAGTATCCATCGAGCGCAAACGGTGTGCCTGTGCCTGGACGCGCCAGCTTCGGCAGTACCGTGTGGACCGGCGCAGTGTAGGCGCAGTGTAACAGCCCCGACCAACGCGGCAGCGCCCGGTTCGAGGTCTGGCGCCGGACGATTACGCGATTGTAATACCCGTGCGAGATCGGGGCAGCCGGCTTCAGCGGGCCGGACCGAGCCGAACCACCCGACCCAAGACTTCCCGGCTGATTCCGCGCCGACCGGCCCGGCCGGGCCTGCCGGCCGGGTGGTGTGAAGTTTGTAGTTCGGATCGGGTTCCCATGATCGAGTCGAGTCCCGTTTTCGTCGATGGCTTCGGCCGCCGTGTCGTTCGGGTCAGTCGCGACGAGCCGCCGGTCGAGCTGCTCCACGTCGACTCCGCCCTGGCCGAGCACCCCGGCTTTGCCGACGCCCTCCGCGAACGCGTCACCAAGCTCAGCAGCCTTCGCCTCACCTGGTACGCCCGCACCCAGCGCATCGAGACCGACCCCCTGGGCGGGCTGACGCTGGTGTCGGAGTACGTGAAGGGGTGGCGCCTGGCCGACCTGCTCGACGTGGCCGAAACCGAGAACCTGACGTTCGACATCGGCGTCGTCATGCTGCTGCTGCGGCAGCTGCTGCCGACGGCGGCGATGCTGTCGAACCAGAATCGCGATACGGCCAGCGGGGCGCTCGGCCCCGAGCACCTGTTGCTCACGCCCCAGGGGCGGGTGGTGCTCACCGACTACGTGCTCGGATCGGCCATCGAGACGCTGGGCTGGGATCCCGACCGGCTGTGGCGGTCGCTGCGGGTCGCGGCGCCGCGGACCGGCACCGGCGACCGGGCCGTGTCGCCGCGCGGCGACGTCGCCCAGGTCGGCGTCACGATGCTCTCGCTGGTCGCCGGCCGCCGTCTTCGTGACGACGAGTTCCCAGAACGCCTCGAAGTACTGGTCGGCAGTGCCCGCCAGCGCACGGGGTCGGTGGTGGACGCGCCGCTGTCCGACGGCCTGCGCACCTGGCTCACCCGGGCCCTGCAGCTCCACGAGCGCAGCTTCGCGTCGCTGTTCGACGCCCGCCTCGCCCTCGAGCAACTGCTCGCCGCGGAGGCCTCGCTGATCGCGCAGCCGATGGAGCTCGATCTGGCAATGGCGCGTCTCGAGCGGCTGATGCCGGTCTTCGAGCTGCCACAGCCCCCGGCCGCGTCGCCGCCCCCGGGGCTCCTCGACATGCCGGCCCCGACCTACGACTGGGCCCTGCCAGCGGTGGCCTTCGACAAGCCGCCGAATCGACCGGCGGCGCGCCCGACCTGGGCGCGGCTCCGAATGCTGCCGCCATTGCGCTCGCCGAGCGGCCGGACATCACGCTTCCGGTGTTCGCGCCACCGCCGCTGCGCAGGCGGTCGAGGCTACGCCGGCGCCCCCCAGTCCGATCGTCTGGCCGCCGGTCGCCCCCGCCGAACCGGCGGCCGAGGTGCCGGTGGTCGCCTCGCGTCCCGAACCTCCTCCGGCGGTGGTCGAGCCCGAGGTCGCGCGCGCCCCGTGGCCCGCCGCGCCCGTACGAGGACGCTTCGGCGCCGACGACGTCGCAGCGACGCCAGAGCCGGAACCAGCCACCGACGCTCCGGTGCCATGGTGGCGTTCGCCGCGCGCCGTGGCGGCCATGGCCGCCCTGGTGCTCCTGCAAGGCGGTCTGCTCGCGTGGCAGTACTCGCGGCCGTCGGCGGGGCTGGCCGGCGACGGCGAGCTCGTCGTGCAGTCGCGGCCCGAGGGTGCGAAGGTGACCATCGACGACGAGGAGCGCGGCGTGACGCCGCTCACGGTCCGGGTGTCCCCCGGCACCCACGTGCTGCAGCTGCGGGTCGGCACGGCCGAGCCGCGGGTCATTCCGCTGATGATCCGCGCCGGCGTGCAGACAGCGCAGTACGTCGAGCTGCAGGGCGTGTCGTCGACCGGCGTGCTCGAAGTCCGCAGCGAGCCGTCGGCGGCGCGCGTGACCATCGACGGCCAGGCGCGCGGGTCGACGCCGCTCACGCTGCGCGACGTGACCCCTGGCGACTACCAGGTGGTGCTCGAGCGCGCCGGGTGGAAATCGACCCAGGTCGTGCGGGTGGAGCCGGGCACAACCGCTCAACTGCTGGTGCCAATCCGGTAAGTTATGTGCACGTCGGCGGCGGGACGGTGGGGTAGAATCCTGCGCTTCCAGGAGATCCGCCGATGACGCGAGCGATGACCACGTGCCTGCTGACGCTGGCCATGGCCAGCCCGGCCTTGGCCCAGGGCAAGGCGCTGGCCGAGGCGCTCGACCGCATGCACGCCAACGTGGCGCGCAACGTCGTCGAGGCGGCCGAGAAGATGCCCGAGGCCGAGTTCGCCTTCCAGCCGACCAAGGACGTGCGGACCTTCGCCGGCTTCGTCGGCCATGTGGCCAACTCCGAGTTCGGCTATTGCGCGCGCGTCAAGGGCGAGGCCAATCCGAACAAACAGGATTTCGAGAAGATCGTCGGCAAAGCCGCCCTGGTCACCGGCCTCAAAGCCGCGGTGGCCTACTGTGACTCGGTCTACAAGATGCAGACCGACGGCGCTTTGTCCGAGATGATCACCATGGGGCAGAGCCAGCAGCCGAAGGGCCAGGTCCTGGTGCAGAACATCAGCCACAGCAACGAGCATTACGGCAACCTGGTGACCTACATGCGGATCAAGGGCCTCGTTCCGCCTTCCACCGAGCGCGCCACCGCGCCGCGCCCGGGAGGCCGGTAACCCGCCCGCGGGGCGGACCCAGGCCCACCGGCCGCTTCGGGCGTCTACACACTTATGCGCATGCGCGGCCGCACCCAGGTGCTCATCGGCGTGATCAGCCTGGCGCTGAGCGCCAGCCTCGCCGTGGTGCGCGACCGCCTGCCGCACGACACCGGCAACGTCCTCACCGATGCGCCGCGCCGCATCGCCGACATCCTGTTGCCGCCCGACTCCGACGTGATCTCGGCCGTGGTTCCCAACGGCACCACCGTGGCGGGGATGCTCGGCAAGCACCTGCTGCCCGAGTCGGAGCTGTCGGCGCTGGTGCAGGCCGTGACCTCGAGCTTCGACGTGCGCCGCCTGCGCGCCGGCAACATCTACCGCATCGAGCGCCTGTTCGACGGCCGCATCCGTTCGTTCGAGTACCGAGATCGACCCGACCCGGGCGTTGCGCGCCAGCCGCCGCGACGGCGACATCGGGCTCTTCACCGCCGAGGTCGTCGAACTGCCGCGCACCACGACCCGCGCCGTCGTCGAGGGCCGCATCGACCGCGACGCGACCTCGCTCAGCGAAGCGCTCGACATCGCCGGCGAGCGCCTCGACCTGGCGCTGGCGATGGCCGAGATCTTCGGCGGCGAGATCGACTTCAACAGCGATCTGCAGCCCGGCGACGCCTTCCGCCTCGTGGTCGAGAAGTCGGTGCGCGAGGACGGCCAGTTCGTCGGCTATGGCCCGGTGCAAGCCGCCGAGTTCGTCAACAACGGCCGCACCCTGCAGGCGATGCGGTTCACGCTCGAGGACGGCAAGGCCTCCTACTTCGACGCCGAGGGCCGGTCGCTGCGCCGCTTCTTCCTCAAGTCGCCGCTCAAGTTCGAGCCGCGCATCACCTCGCGCTTCTCGCGCTCGCGCCTGCACCCGGTGCTGAACTACGCCCGGGCTCACAACGGCGTCGACTACGGCGCGCCGTCGGGAGCCCCGGTGATCAGCGTGTCGGCCGGGGTCGTGAGCTTCGCCGGCTGGACCGGCGGCGGCGGCCGCACGGTGCGCGTCAGGCACACCAGCGGCTACGAGAGCGAGTACATGCACTTGTCGGCGATCGCGGCGGGCATCCGCGCCGGCGTGCGCGTCGGTCAGGGCGAGTTGGTCGGCAACGTCGGCCGCACCGGGCTGGCCACCGCGCCGCACCTGCACTACGGCCTGCGCCGCGACGGCCGCTACGTGAATCCGATCACCGAGCATCAGAACCTGCCGCCCGGCGAGCCGGTGCCCGCCGTCCTGCGGGCGGCGTTCGACGCCGCGCGCGACACGCTGTTCGCGCAGTTCCGCCAGCCGCAGCCCACGCTCCACACCTTCGAGCAGTGATGGGCGCCGCCCTGGGCCGCGGGCAGAGGACCCGGGGATGAGCACGACCGCGGATCGCGTCGCAGCGTTTCGCGCGCTGCACGAGGCAGGCTGCTTCGTGATGCCGAATCCGTGGGACGCCGGCAGCGCCCGCGTCCTGGCCCAGCTTGGATTTCCGGCGCTCGCGACCACCAGTGCCGGCATGGCGTGGGCGTTGGGGCGCCGCGACAACGACGTGCCGCTCGACGACGCGCTGGCCCATCTCGCGGCCATCGCCGGCGCCGTGGACGTGCCGGTGAATGCCGATTTCGAGGGCGGCTTCGCGGTCGTGCCTGACGACGTCGCGGCGAACGTGGCGCGCGCCGCGCGCACCGGCGTGGCCGGCCTGTCGATCGAAGACTCGACCGGCGACAGCGGCGAGCCGCTGTATCCCTTCGCTCTGGCGGTCGATCGGGTGCGGGCGGCGCGACTCGCCATCGACGCCAGCGGCAGCGGCGTGCTGCTCACCGGGCGCTCCGAGGGATTCATCGCCGGGCGTCCCGACCTCGCCGAGACGATTCGCCGGCTGGTGGCCTACGCCGACGCCGGCGCCGAGTGTCTGTATGCGCCCGGTATCCGCACCCCCGAGGACATCGACGCGATCGTGCGCGCCGTGGCGCCGCGCCCGGTCAACGTGCTGGCGCACACCGACTTCGCCACCGTGGCCGAGCTGGCGGCGCTCGGCGTGCGGCGCATCAGCGTCGGTGGGGCACTGGCCCGGGCGGCGTGGGGCGGGTTGATGGCGGCGGCGCAGGAGATCGCCGAGCGCGGCACGTTCAGCCGCCTGGCGCTCGGGACGCCGTCGGCCGACCTCAACCGCCGCTTCGGCCAACGCTGACCCTGACGCCAGGGTGGCGCAGGTCGCCCTCCGGTATACGATGCCACGGTGTCGCGACGTCTGCGACCGCTCACCGTGAGGGGGACGCCATGCCCAAGTCCGTGATCGAACGTGAGATTCCTGGCGCCGGCTCGCTGTCGTCGGATCAGCTCCACGGCATCGCGTGCTTCCCGGCCAACAGCGTCGCGCGGGTGCGCGCCATCATCGATCCCGCGACCGCCGAATGACGCCCGCCCGGCCCGTGACGAGGTCCGCGCTGCTGGTGGCGCTGGCGCTGGCGACGTCGGCGGCGGTTGTCGACGCCGACACGCACCGCTTCGTGCCCGAGCGGTTCTTCAACACGTTCTCGTTCGCGCATCCGCCGGTGCTGCGGATCAAGCCCGGCGACCGGGTCGTCACCAAGACCATCGACGCCGGCGGCGTCGACTGGGACGGCAAGACCCGCGCCCCCGGACCCAATCCGCAGACCGGGCCGTTCTTCGTCGAAGGCGCGGAGCCCGGGGACGTGCTGGTGGTGACGATCGAGAAGATCGAGACCAACCGGACCACCGCCTACTCCAGCAGTCTGTTGGCGCCCTATGCCGCCGATCCCACCGCGATCGCTGGACGGCAGGACCGCGAGGCACGCCGGGTCAACTGGCGCATCGACAAGGCCGCCGGCACCGCCACGCTGGCCGAGGCCGACATCACGCCTGCGATCACTTTGCCGCTGCGGCCGATGCTCGGCTGCCTCGGGGTCGCGCCGGCACGCAAGGAGGCCTACAGCACCGCGACCCCCGGAGCCTACGGCGGCAACATGGACTACGCCGGCCTCACCGCCGGGGTCAAAGTGATGCTGCCGGTCAACGAGCCCGGCGCGCTGCTCTTCCTCGGCGACGGCCACGCCCGGCAGGGTGAGGGCGAGGTGGTCGGCACCGGGCTCGAGACGTCGATGGACGTCGAGTTCTCGGTCGAGTTGGTCAAGGCCAAGGCGATTGGCTGGCCGCGCCTCGAGAGCGACACCCATGTGATGGTCCTGGGCAGCGCGCGGCCGCTGCTGCAGGCGCTGCAGCACGCCAACAGCGAGATGCAGCGCTGGCTGATGGCCGACTACAAGATGTCGGAGCGCGGCGCCCAGGTGTTCATGGGGCAGGCGTTGGAGATCGAGGTGGCCAACATCGTCGATCCCAACTTCACCGTCGTCGCCAAGGTGCGCAAGGCGCTGCTGCCACCGCGCTGATCCGCTTCGCCGCCCAGCGCCCACCACCGCTGGTGGCGGGGTCTGGCACCAATGGCTGCCCGGTGCTGCGCTATTGACACAGTTGGCAGATACTCGAACGAGTCATGACCGATCTCGATCGCGCAGTGGACGAGCTGAACGCGTTCGACGACGAGTCGTCGGCGCCGGCCGCCGGCACGGTGTCGCCGCGTCTCGAACAGTGGCTCGCGCACGTGCGCGAGCTCGGCGCCACCGATCTGCTCCTCGTCGCCGGGGTGGCCCCGAGCGCGCGCGTCGATGGCCGGTTGGCGCCGCTCGCCGGGGAGGCGCCCCTCGACGGCGACGAGATCGCCCAGACGGTGCTGGCCGCGCTGCCGCCGCACGCCGCGCGCGCCTTCCAGGCCGGCGCCGCCGTGGACGCGCGGCTCCGGGCCGGGGCCGGTCGTTTCCGGGTCAACCTGCACCGCGAGCGCGGCCGGGCGGCTGCGGCGATTCGCGTGCTGCCGCCGCATCCGCCGCGCCTGGCCGCGCTGAACCTGCCGCCGGGGGTGGAGGCGCTGTCGCGCCTGCCGCGCGGTCTGGTGCTCGTCGGCGGCGCCACCGGCACCGGCAAGACGACGACGCTGGCCGCCTTCGTCGACGAGATCAACCGGCGCGACCGCAAGCACATCGTCACGATCGAGGATCCGATCGAGTACGAACATAGCCACCAGGGGTCGATCGTCGAGCACGTCGAGATCGGCATCGACGCGCCCGACTTCCCGACGGCGCTCAGGGCCGCGGTGCGGCAGGCGCCCGACGTCATCGTCGTCGGCGAGATGCGCGATCCCGAGACGATGCAGATCGCGCTGGCCGCCGCCGAGACTGGCCACGTGGTCTACTCGAGCGTGCACACCACCGACGCCGCCTCCACCGTCGGCCGAATCGCCGACGCCTTCCCGGCCGAGCGTCAGGCCACCGTGCGGCAGGATCTGGCGATGGCGCTCGCCGCCGTTTACGTGCAGACCCTGCTGCCGCGCAAGGGCGGCGGCCTCGTCCCCGCCGGTGAGCTGTTGCTCATGAGCTACGGCGCCCGCCAGCATGTGCGCAAGAACGCGTTGCAGCACCTGCAACAGGAGATCACGCTGACCCGCAAGGCCGGCTCGTTCACGCTCGAGGACTCGCTCAACCGGCTGGTGCGCGAGGGCCTGATCGAGCGCGCCGACGCGCTGGCCCGTGCCGTCCACGCCGACGAAATCGCCTGAGGGGCCTGGCCCCTTCGGCATGGAATCTGCGCACGAACTGTGCCGTTGGGGCCTGGCCCCCGGCGCGGGTTTCCGGCGCCGACCTGTTCCTACGGCGTGAGATCGGGGCGGTATTCGCCGACGAACTCCATGATCGCCGACGCTTCGACCATGTCCTTGGCGCGGAAGCGGACCGAGTGTGCGCTCGTACGCTCGAACAGCGGCAGATAGGCGAGGACCTCGGCTGGCATGTAGTGCTTGAAGGTCACGTCCACTGCGATCTGTCCCTGCGGCTTGTAGGGCCGGAAGCTCGTACGCCGGGCCAGCGCCGCCTTGACCTTGGCGGCGATGTCGGCCTGCGCTGCCGCCGGCGTGACTGTCAGCGCTGAGTGGAAGCCGAGCGACTTCTTGGTCTCGGCGCCCTCGAGGTTGCCGACCACCTTGCGCACCTCGGCGATGGCGGCGTCGTCGCCCGAAATCATCACGATCGGCACGTCGAAATGGCCGGCGATGGCCGCGTTCCATGAGCCTTCGGTCATCTCCACGCCGTTCAGGGCGACGCGCGTCAGCGTCGCGCTCGAGAAGGTATGGGCCCGCACGCCGGCCGGGTTGGTGGTCGAGGCGTGGTAGCCGATGAAGATCGCCGCGTCGAACGACGCGTCCAGGCCGCCCATCATCGACAGCGCCCGCGGCCACGACCGCACGATCTTCACGTCTGGCGGGAACTCCTCGATCAGCAGGTTCTCGCCGTTGCCGTGGGCGTCGGCGACGATGATCTCGGTGGCACCGGCCTCCTTGGCGGCAGTGACGGCTGCCATCGCCTCCCGGGTCATGAACTCGCGGAAGCGTCCGTACTCGAACCCGGTCGGGCCGAGCTGATCGCCGGTGACCACGCCGGCGATGCCTTCCATGTCGACCGAGATGTGCACCTTCAGTCCGCGCGGCTGGGTGCGCGCCGGCAGGATGGCGAGGCAGGAAACGGCGAGGGCAAGGAGGAGGACTCGGCGCATGGCGTGGCTGCTCCTGACGAATCGGGCCGGTCGTGACCGGGCGGCGGCGACCACTATATCCGGCGTGAGGAATGGGGTGCTGACCGCGGTAGCATTACCGGGCCCGGAGATCGTCCAGCGCGCGCGACGAGTGTGCGGTTCGTGGACGGACCTGAAGGAGCCGACTGCCATGCAGCGACGACTGCTCGCCTTGATCACCGCTGGTTTCATCTCGTCCGGCTGTGGTGGCAGCCAGCCGACGGCGCCGCCGCCGGCGCCCGCCGCGCCGTTCTCGGTCGTCGAGACCGACATCGCCGCGCTGCAGCAGGCTCTCCAATCGGGTCGCGTCACCTCGCGTCAGCTCACCGAGCGCTACCTCGAGCGCATCGCGACCTACGAGGATCGGCTGAACGCGATCATCACGGTCAACGCCAAGGCGCTCGCCGAGGCCGACGCGATGGACAAGGAACGCGCCTCGGGACGGTTGCGCGGGCCGTTGCACGGCATCCCGATCGCGCTCAAGGACAACATCCACACCACCGACATCCGCACCACCGGCGGGGCGCTGGCCTTCCGCGACCTGATGCCGCCCTACGACGCGACGCTGACCAAGAACCTGCGCGACGGCGGCGCGATCATCATCGCCAAGACCGTGCTCACCGAGCTGGCACACTGGACCGCCGGGGCGCCGACGCCGATGGTCGCCAACTACACCGGCGTGGCCGGCTTCGCCTACAACCCGTACGACCCGCGGATGGACCCGCGCGACGAGACGTTCGACGGCCGCCCGGTGCTGCCGACCGGCGGGTCGAGCTCCGGCGCCGGCACCGCGGCCAGCTTCTGGGCGGCCAGCGTCGGATCCGACACCGGCGGGTCGATCATCAGCCCGTCGAACGCCAACATGCTGGCCGGGATCCGGCCGACGATCGGCCGCATCAGCCGCTACGGGGTCATCCCGATCACCGCCGACCACGACACCGCCGGTCCGATGGCGCGCACGGTGCGCGACGCCGCGGTGCTGATGGGCGTGCTCGAGAGCCCGGCGCCCGATCCGAACGACGCCGCCACCAAGGCCTGCTCCCCGCCGCCGAACCGCGACTACACCGCGTTCCTCGATGCCGGCGCGCTCAAAGGCGCGCGCATCGGGGTGCCGCGCGCGTTCTACATCGACCCGGTCACCGCGCCAGGCGAGAAGACGCCGCGCGGCGGGCTCAACCCCGACCAGGCCAAGGTGATGGCCGACGCCATCACGCTGCTCAAGGCCCAGGGCGCCGAGGTCGTCGATCCCGCCGACGTGCCCAGCATCCTGGCGACGTCGCCCGCGGACAACTTCCTGCTCTTCGACTACTGCCAGGGCGCGGAACACAAGAAGGGCGGCGACGCCACCTGCACGGTGAACTTCAAGTACGGGATGAAGCGCGACTTCAACGCCTGGCTCGCCAGCCTCGGCCCGGCCGCGCCGGTGAAGACGCTGACCGAACTGCGGCAGTGGAACCTGGCGCATGCCAAGGCCGACGCGATGCGCTTCGGTCAGTCGCGCCTCGACATCTCCGACGAGATGGACGTGGTGCGCGACAAGGCGCGCAATGACGCCGACGTCGCCAAGGACAACCGGCTGAGCCGCGATCAAGGCATCGACGCGGTGCTGAAGGCCCACAAGCTCGACGCCATCCTCACGCCGGGGAGCAGCGGCGCCAACCTCACCTCGCGTGCCGGCTATCCGATCGTCGTCGTGCCCTTCGGCATGGTGCCCAACGCCCCGACGCCGCCCCTGGCGGCGGCTTCGCCGCCAAGCCGGCGCCGTTTGGCGTGGCGTTCACCGGCACCGCGTGCACCGAGCCGCGGCTCATCGCGCTGGCCTACGCCTTCGAGCAGGCCAGCAAGAAGCGGGTGCCGCCGCCCGACATGCCGTAGCGGATATGGGAGAGTGATGTCCTTACGCGTGCTCGTCTTCGCGGTGGCGGTGGGCTCGATGGTCGGGCTTGGCGCGCAGGCTCCGCCGCCGCAGAAGCCGCCCGACGCCGCTGAGGCGGCGCTGCGGGCCCTGGTCGCCGCCGCGCCGCGGATTGCGCAGCAGCCGGCGGCTCTGTTGGTGACGCCGCCGTCGTCCGGCTTCGCGCTCGGCATGGTGTCGTGGGTCGCCGCGGCGCCAGACGGCACGGTCTACTTGCTCCAGCGCGGCGACAAGGCCGATCCGATCGTGGCGGTGGCGCCCGACGGCACGGTTCGGCGCTCGTGGGGCAAGGGGCTGTTCGTCATGCCGCACGCGATTCGCGTCGATTCGCGAGGCAATGTCTGGACCACCGACGCCGCCAGCTCGCACGTGCGCAAGTTCACGCCCGACGGTCGCGAGTTGCTCGACATCCTGGTCGGCGGGCAGCCCTCGCCGTGCGGTAACAACTTCTGCAGCACCACCGATATCGCGTTCGCGGCCAATGGCCACGTCTTCATCGCCGACGGCTACGCCAACGCGCGGGTCCTCGAGTACACGGCCGACGGCACCAAGGTGCGCGAATGGGGCACGGCCGGCACCGGCCCGGGCCAGTTCAACCTGCCGCACTCGATCCAGATCGACGGCGCCGGCGTGGTCTACGTCGCCGACCGCGAGAACGGCCGCGTTCAGCGCTTCGATCAGTCCGGGAAGTTCCTGGGCGAATGGACCGGCTATGGCAAGACGTTCGGCTTGAAGGCGGAGGGCACGGCGATGTGGCTGGCCACGCAGCCGCGCCAGCAGCCGAACCTCTCGCCGGGCTGGCTCCTGAAGGTGGACGGCGCTTCGGGACGGCTGCTCGGCTGGGCGCCATCGGCCGGCAACCACGGCATGGAGGTGATGGGTGACGGCACGCTGCTGCTGGGGCCGGGGCCGGGGCTGGTGGCCCAGCGATACCGGAAAGGAGCCTGAGTGGTGGCCTATCCGGTGACCGTCGACGTCGACCCGGTCGTCGCCAACCGGAACCGGCTCACGACCGGCTTGCGCGTGTTCCTGGCGATTCCGCACGTCATCATCGTCGGCGGGGTCGGCATCGGCGTAGCGACGCAGACCGACGGCCAGACGTCGCTGGCCAGCGAGAGCGGGCTGCTCGGAGCCGTGGCGATTGCCGTGGCCATCGTCAGCTGGTTCACAATCGTGTTCGCCGGCAACCACATCCCGGCGATCCGCCGGATCACGCTCTTCTATCTGCAATGGCGGGTGCGGGCGCTGGCCTACCTGATGCTGCTCGAGGACGCCTACCCGCCGTTCGGTGACGGACGCTATCCAGCGCGGCTCGAGGTCGCGGATCCACCCGAACCGCGGAACCGGACCACGGTGTTCTTCCGCCCGTTGCTGATCGTGCCGCACTACGTCGTGCTGTTCTTCGTCTTCGTGGTGTGGAGCGTCACCACCATCGTGGCGTGGTTCGCCATCCTCTTCACCGGGGCATATCCGGCCTCGCTCTACGGCTTCGGCGTCGGTGCGCTGCGGTGGCGCCTCCGCGTCGAGGCCTACACGCTGCTGCTGGTGGACGAGTACCCGCCCTTCTCGTTGGCGGCGTGATCCGGTGTGGCTGGCTGCGACATGCGCACGGACCCCGTGTGAAGACTGGCAACAACGTGGCGTCGTCGGTCTGGCTCGCCATTCGCAGCGTCGCGTGGGCCGCCGCATTGCCCGGCGTCTTCGCGGGCTACATACCGTGGCAGTATTTCGGTCTCGCCGACGTACGGATCAGCATCTGGAATCCACTGCACGTCCTCGGCCTCGTCTGCATTGGCCTCGGTAGCGGCCTGTTGTCGGCGTGCATCTGGGAGTTCGCGCGCCGCGGCCGGGGCACGCTGGCGCCGGTCGACCCGCCACGCCAGCTCGTGGTGCAGGGCCTCTATCGCTTCGTTCGCAATCCCATGTATTTGAGCGTGACGACGATCGTGTTCGGCGAGTGGCTCCTGACACGGTCCGCCGGACTCCTCACGTTCTGGCTATTCTGGTTCGGCGCCGTCAACCTGTTCGTGATTGGCTACGAGGAGCCGGCGCTGCGGCAGCAGTTCGGGAGCGCGTACGACGACTACACGCGGGCAGTGCCACGGTGGATCCCCACGTTCGGCTACCGGCGCGACGCCGCGACCGGGGCCGGGTCGGCGTAGAGCACAAGCGTCACGCTGTCTCTGGTGAGCGGAGCGTTTCGCTCACACGCTTGGCCATTCATCAGAGCAACCATGAACCTCACCGACAAAGTCGTGATGATTACCGGCGGGCGCCGCATCGGCCTGGTCGTCGCCCACGAGCTGGCCGCGCGTGGCGCCCACATCTCGCTGGCCTACCGTGGCTCGAAGGGCGAGGCCGAGCAGGGCGTCGCCGATGCGGTGGCTCAGGGCCGGCGCGCGGTGGCGCTGCAGGCCGACGTCTCGAAGGCCGCCGATTGCGAGGCGCTCGTCGCCGGCACGGTGAAGGCGCTGGGCCGCATCGACGTCGTGATCAACATGGCGTCGGTGTACGGCCCTGAGCCGTTCGACACGCTCACCGAAGCGGCCTGGGACCGCAACTTGAGCATCAACCTCAAGTCGGCCTTCCTGTGCGGCCAGGCGGCGTCGCGGGAGATGCGCGCCCGCGGCGAGGGCGGACGCATCGTCAACTTCGCCGACTGGCTGTCGCGCAGTGGCCGCCCGCACTACACCGATTTCGTCGCCTATTACGTGGCCAAGGCCGGCGTGGTGGCGCTGACCGAGGCACTGGCGCTCGAGCTGGCGCCGGCCAACATCCTCGTCAATGCCATCGCCCCGGGCCCGATTCTGGCCCCGCCCGACATGACCGACGACGAGAAGGCCGAGGTGGCCGCGGCGACGCCACTCGGGCGGTGGGGCGGGGAGCAGGAGATCGTCAAGGCCGTGCTGGCCCTGATCGAGACCGACTTCATCACCGGCGAGACCATCCGGGTGGATGGCGGGCGCCACCTGCGGTGAAGGCGGGCGCCGACCCTCGCGGCGACCGCCGACCTACTGGGCGCGCCGCCGGCTCTCGAGGATGGCGTTGATCAACTCTTCGGGCACGTCAGCCGGCGCGTTGGGGTCCTGGCACGCGATGCGTCCGGCGGCCACGGTGGCTTGGTACTGCCGCAGGTAGCAGGCGCACGCCGGACAGTGCGACAGGTGACGCTCGAAGCCGGCCTGCACGTCGGTCGGCAGCTCGCGGTCGAGGTAGGCCATGATGAAGTCGTTGCACTCGCGACAGGTCACGACGGTTTCCTCACCGCGCCGGATGCGGACGCGGGACGAAGGCGCTGATCGATGAGCGCGCGGAGCGCTTGACGGGCGCGATGGAGGCGGATTTTCACGGCGTTCTCGGTGATGCCCAGCGCGTCGGCCGCTTCCGGGGTGCTCATTTCTTCGATGTCGCGAAGCAGCAGGACGGTACGGTAGTTTTCCGGCAGTTTGTCGATTTGTGCACGGACGAACGCCCGCGTCTCGGCCCGTTCGAGGGCGACGTCGGCGCCGTCGGCCCATTCCACCGGCTCGATCGCCTGGTGGCCGTCGTCCTTGTAGCCCGGCAGCAGGGCGTCGATGGAGTCTTCGGGCTTGCGCTTGCGGCTGCGCAGCTTCATGAGCGCCGTATTGACGACGATCCGGTGCAGCCAGGTGGAGAGGCGCGCCTGGCCCTCGAAGCGCGGCAGCGCTTTGAAGGCGGAAATGAACGCCTCCTGCAGCGCGTCGCGGGCGTCCTCTTCGGTGCCGAGAATGCGGCGGGCCACGGTCAGCAACCGGGAGGAGTTGGCCCGGACGAGGGCCTCGTACGCGTCGTCGGAACCGGCGCGCAGCCCGGCAAGCAGCGCCGCCTCGGCGTCCACTTCGGGGTCGAGCGCGGAATCCATTCGAGCGCGCGAGTCTATCACGCGGGCCGCAATCAGAGCGGGCGCCGCGGCTTGGGCGTGTCGACGTAGGCGATCGCCCCGTCGTCGCGCAGCGCCTTCATGGTGGCGCGCCGGGCCTTCGCGTCCGGGGCGTCGGGCAGCTGCACCGAGACCAGCCCGGCACTCGCGCCCGACCGCAGCCCCGGAAACACCTCTTCGGCGCGGCCCGCCGAGCCAGCGTCGCGCAGCACCTTGGTGACGTGCTTGGCGGGATTCTTGGCGCGCTTGGGATCGACCTTGACGATGAGCTTCACGTCCGGCCTCTCCCTCGATTCTACGCCGCCCTGGCTACTTCAGCGCCTTCTCGACGTTGAGCCGGCCGGCGCCGTAGGACGGGCTGCCCTTCTTGGCGCCGGCGACGCGATCGGCCGAGGACGTGAGCGTCTTGATCACCTGCGCCGGCGTGCTGCCCGGCGATTTCGCCAGCACGAGCGCCGCGGCGCCGGCGACGTGCGGCGTCGCCATCGAGGTGCCGTCCCACGAGTCGTAATCGCGTTCGCCCTCGTCGTAGCGGAAGGTCGGCGTCGTGGACAGGATGGAGACGCCCGGCGCCACCAGGTCGATGTGACGGCCGGTGTTCGAGAACCCGGCGCGCTTGTCGACGTCGTCGGTGGCCCCGACGGCGCAGACCTCGGCGATCGCCGCCGGGTACTCGATGGGATTGCCCTCCTTGAACTCGTTGCCCATGGCCGCCACGACGACCACGCCGGCGTCGATCACGTCGCGTAGCACGTCGATCTCAGCCGGGTCTCGGTCGCCGCCGAGGCTCAGGTTGAGCACCTGGGCCCGCCCGATGACGTAACGGAGCGCGCGGTAGTAACCGGGGGCGTCGAACTCCTCGCCGTCACGCGGCAGCGCCTTGAGCGCCAGGATCTTCGCGCCGCATACGCCCGAGATGCCCAGGCCGTTGTCGGCAGTCGCGGCGATGATGCCGGCGACGTGGGTGCCGTGGCCGACGAAGTCCTTGTCCGAGCCGCCGATGAAGTTCTTGTACTCGGCGATCACCGCCTTCAGATCCGGATGCTTCGGATCGATGCCGCTGTCGACGACCGCGACGGTGAGCCTGGTGGCGTTGTTGAACCGCGCCGCCGCCCGCGCGTGGCCCAGCCGGATGGCGCCGTGGGCCCATTGCCGCGACGCCATCGGATCGGCGGCCCTGGTCTGTACGTCGGCCGAACAACGTGCGGACCGGGGGCACGAACGCGTACTCGACGCCCTTCATCCGCTCGACCTGCGCGGCCAGCTGGGCCGGGCTCGTCCCCCGGCTGACGCCGATCTCGACCAGCTGCGCCGGGCGCGCCGCCCGCGGGCCGCGCCGTGCGCCACCGGCCGCGCCTCCCAGCATCGACAGCGAGCGCCCGCTGCGTGCCCCCGGGCCTTCGTCGAAGACGTTCTTGATGTGCGACGCGTAGCCGTTCTCGAGCAGGCGCACCAGCGCCGAGTCGGTCGGCACGCCGGCTGACCGCACCGCCCGGGCACTCCCCGACAAGGTGCCGGCCGGCGCCCGGGTTGGACCTGGGGCCTCGGCCCGCACCTTGGCGATGATGGTGCGCTCGGACTTCTTCGGTGGCCGAACGTCGTGTTGCCACAAACGATACGAATCGGTGTCTCTTGGCCATGTCGCCTCGCTCGATCGGAACGGAGGGGGTGGGGTATGAGTGGGAAAGTCGGTGACTGCTCCCGACGCTACCGCACGTGCAGGCGCGTGGCAGCGACCAGGCGCTCCTTGCGGAACCCGTCGAGCCGCAGCGTGTGCCGTCGGCCGGGCGCCAGCGGCGGCAGCGCCAGGCTGAACGTGGCGGTCTTGCCGCGCACGCGGTGATGCCGCACCGGATGGTCGTCGAGGTAGGCGTCCACCATCTCGATGTTGGTGGTCGTGACCCGGCACGTCCGCGCCCCCGATTGCGTGGCCGAGAGCTGTTGCCAGGCCTGACGGGCCAGCAGGCTGGCCGCCTTGTTGATGAGATCGAAGTTGCGCGAGAGGACATCGCGCCGCGTGAGCCGATGTTCGATGTCGGGTCTGACGCCGATGTCCTCGAGCGGCAGCCCGGCGTTGCCGCCGACGCGGGTCACCCGGCGCACCGCGAAGCGGAACGACGCGTCGCTCGGCAGCTGCACCGGCAGCGCCACCGGATCGGCCGCCAGCTGCGAGATGAGGGAGTACTCCCAGACGTTGGCGCCGCCGGCGCCGGTGGCCGGGTCGACGCCGAGAATCGTGCCGATGCGATGGTCCTGGAACCCGGCGGCGAAGATGTCGGTGGTGCTGTAGCACAGCGCGTCGGTGATGAGCACCACCGGGCCCTGGTACTTCTGCCCGATGTCGTTGCAGCGGGCGAGCGACGACAGCGGGAAGCCCTGGGAGAAGTCGGTGCCGGTTTCCACCGCCTGATCGATCGACGCCTTCCACTGGCGCAGGAACGGGTAGCTGGCCGCCAGCCGCGCCGTCCGCGGCGTGTTCAGGAAGCTGAAGCGCACCGGATCGATTGGGCCCGGCGTGAGCAGCTGCAGCATCCGTTCGCCGGCGGTGATGAGGCCGCCGCCGTTGCCGCGCACGTCGATGATGAGGCCCCTGGGCGACAGCTTTCCGACCAGCCGGATGAACTCGCGCAGGAACGGCCGATCGTGCTCGACGTTGAAGGTGGCGATGCGCAGGTAGCCGAACGTGCCGGCGCGGGTGGTCACGTTGCCGCACGCCGGGAACACGTCCTCCATCACGCTGGTCACCGGCTGGTGTTCGCCGAAGGCGCGTGGCAGCGGGCCCTTGGAGCGCATCTGGAACAGCTCGCGGCGCACCTGCCGTTCCACTTCACAGCGCTCGTCCATGCCGATGGCGTGGCGCAGCCTGGCGACGGCCTTGGCGACGCCGTGCCCGCTCGGCGTGGCGTGCTGCTGGAAGACCAGCCACTCGAAGCGGGCAGTTTCCCGCCGGTCCGGCCGGGCACGATTCGGGCGGAACGTGACGTCGACCCATTTCTCGTCGGGAGGCAGCGACTGGCCCAGCCAGCGGATGGTCATCGAGGCGATGCCCTGGGCCCGCCGGGCCGCCGGGTTGCTGCCCAGCTCGCGCTGGGCGTTGGCGGCCACGGCACGGTCGATCTCGACGCCGTTCCAATGCGTGATCACGACGCCGCGGTCGAAGCCCTGCGCCCGCGCGCTGTTCAGCGCCTGGGCCAGCAGCGGCTCGCCGTCGGCGAAGGTGTGTGACACGACGTATTCGCGCCGGCCGCGCGACACGCACGCTTCGATCGAGAAGGGCAGGTAGGCGGTGGTACTGCGGAACGGCTCCGGCAGCACGAAGGTCGTGTGCAGATCGCGGAGTTCGGCGAACGTGCCGAGCAGGTCGTCGTAGAACTCGCGGTCGGGGATGGCCGTGACGGCGCCCTCGAGGCGGCGATGGAGCAGCCGCAGGCGCTGGACCGGGTTGACCGCGTACATCGACCGCTTGAGCGGCAGATGCACGTAGAGGCGTTCGATGAGGTCGAGCGCGGTGGCGGCGATCTGCCGCATCGCGTCGGCGGTGAGCCCAACCTGTCCGGTCGCGGCCCGGCGCCGGCGCGCCGCGGCGGCGCCCGCTCGGTTGGGCTTTCGTTTCATAACTTCACGCCTTTGACGAATTCATCGAGGCTGACGGACTTGCCCTGGCTGATCGACTGCTCGATCTGCTTGGCGGTGGGAACCGGCGGAACGTCGCGAAGGGTCTGCTTCTTCGCGGCCTTCTTCTTCGTGGTCTTCGGCGCCGTCGGGTTCTTCTGCGGGGGTCTCATGTGGGAATCCCTCTCTTCAGGATTCTACCCAGCCTAGAGCACCCGCGTCGGGAAGGCGGCCTTGAGCTTCTGATGGAAGAGCGCGGCGAAGGCGTTGAAGCCGGCCTTCGACGGATGCAGCTCGTTGTGCCACGAGCTGGGCTGTGGCGCGAGCGTGCCCTGGCCGTCGATGAACGTCACGGTCGGTGAGGTCAGCGTGGCGAGCATCTGGGCGAACTTCGCCAGCATCACCTTCATCACCTCAAACCTGGACGCCTGCGACGGGAAAGCCACGCAGGTCGAAGGTCGGCTTGAGCCACGGGCCGAGGAAGCAGACGCCGCGGCCGTCGGGGATGGCGAAGTCGTAGCCGTGGAAGAAGAGGTGGGTCTGCGGGCTGAGCGCATCGCGCAACGCGATGAGATCCTCGTAGCCGGCACGGACCAGCGTCAGGGCGGCGTCGAAGCGCGCCTGGTGGATCAGCGCCGACGGCGGCACGCCGGCGTTGAAGTCGCGGACCCAGAGCGCCATCGGGTTGTCGACGATGTCGTTGCCGCCGCCGGAGAAGAGCATCGCGTCCCACGGTCCACCCGCAGGGCAGCCGTTGGTGAACTGCTGGACGAGCAGCTTCCGCTCCTTCACGCCGAGCATGTAGCGCACCTCGTCGCCGGCCTTGGCCAGGTTGAGAATCGGCACGCCGAGCTTGTCTTCGAGCCGCGGGACGATGCCGCCGCCGAAGAACGGCACCGGATAGTCGAACCACGAGTCGCCCTCGGCGAAGATCTGCAGCGGCTTCGGCGCCTGTTTCAGCGTCCGGCCCCCCTTCGGTTTCTTAGGGCCCAGGCCCTTCACGCCTCGTTTCTTCATGATCGAGAGCGTGGCCTTGTAGTCCTTGATCCGCTGCTTGCGCTCCAGGTCCTGCTTCTTGCGGAGGGTACGCCGCTCCAAGCCGACCGTGGCCGGCGACGGCGGCGCGGCGGCGAGGGCATGTTTGGCGCCGCGGGCGACCGGCGCCTTCAGCCCGGCCAGCGCACGGGCTTGCGCCAGCGTGACCGGACCAGTGGCCGGGGCCGCCTTCGGTGCCCGGCGCGCCTTCGCGGCGCGCGGCTTGGCCGCGCGCGACTTCCTGGCCATGGCGATGCCTCCTGCACGTGTGAAGCGGGCCCACGGCGGAGGGAGCCGGGGACGGACGGGGACCCGCCAACGCCGTTTGTAGCACAAGGCGCCGACGGCTCATGAACTCCCTCACCTGGGTTGCACGGAAACTGAAGCCGCGCGACCAGCCGGTGCCCGGCGACGACGTCGACGAGGGCGGGCCGTCCTCCGGCATTCCCGTACACCCGGTGCTGCTCGCAACCGGGATCGCCCCACTGGTCCCCAGGTGCTTGGCCCTCGCGCTGAACTGCGACACCATCGGGCATGGACGAGACACGATGACGTCGCCGACCACGATGGCGCTGGCGATGCTGGCAGCGGCGACGCTGACCGTGCCGGCACGAGCGCAGCAGACGCCGGCCGCGGCCGCAGAGGCGCTGATGGCCGCCGACCGCGGGTTCTCGGCCGCCGCCGCCAAGACCGACGCGGTCAGTGCACTCACCGCGATGTTCGCACCTGACGTGATCATGCCGGGCCCGCCGGCGGCCCTGCATCGCGGCCTGGCCGCCGTCACGGCGGCGCTGCGTGCCAATCCCGACAACGTCGACGGCCGCGTCGAGTGGACGCCGGTTCGCGCCGGGCTGTCGGCAGACGGCCAGCATGGCTTCACGTTCGGCTTCATGACGCAGCACCGCAAGGACGGCACCGCGCTGCCACTCAAGTACATGGCCTACTGGGTCAAGGGCGCGACTGGCTGGCGCGTGGCCGGCTACAAGCGGGCGCGCCGGCCCGAGGGCGAGGTGTCGATGACGCCGATGGCGCCGCTGCTCCCGACGGCGTTGGTGGCGCCTTCCGCCGACGCCGCGCGCGGCGAGGCGCTGCGCAAAGCGCTCGCCGACGCCGAGCGGGCGTTCTCCGACGAGGCGCAGACGATGGGCCTGGGCGCCGCCTTCACCAAGTGGGGCAGCGAGACCGCCGTGAACATGGGCGGGCCCAACACCGCCGGATATGTCGTCGGCGCCGCGGCGATCGGCAAGAACGTCGGTGCCGGCGCGCCAGGTCCGACGAGTCCCGTGGAATGGTCCACCGACGTCGCGATCGTGGCGTCGAGCGGCGATCTCGGCATCTCGTTCGGCCACATCCGACCGAATGCCAAGCCGGCGGACGGCAAGACGCCGCAAGGCAGCCCGTTCTTCACGATCTGGTATCGCGCCACGCCCACCGGCCCGTGGCGTTACATTGCTGAGTGATCGTGTCCTTGGTGCCTGGCACCACGGTGCCAGGCACCAAGACCGGTTCGTTACATTACTGGGCCGTGCACGGGCAGCAATTCCTGCCGAGTACCTCATTCGCTGCGCATCACGTCGACCGGTTGCACGCGCGTGGCTCGGCGCGCTGGCACCGCTGAAGCGACGAGCGCCGCCGTGACGAGGGCGCCGGCCACGATCCACGGGAGCGCGCCTGGGACGCCGGACAACTCGGTGGTCACCGAACGCAGCGCCTGCACCGCCCCGACGCTGAGCGCGCCGCCGACCGCCAGCCCCACCAACGCCAGCACGAACCCATCGCGCAGCACCATCGACAGGACATCCCGCGGACGCGCCCCCAGCGCCTGGCGGATGCCGAACTCCCGCGCCCGCGCCGAGACGAGATACGCCAGCACGCCGTAGGTGCCGAGCGCGGCCAGCAGCAGGCCGCTCACACCGAACAGCGCCGAGACCATCGCGCCCATGCGCTGCGGCGTCTGCGCGTCGCGCCACAGCGTGGTCATCACCGACGGATCGGGCACCGGGAGCAGCGGATCGATCGCGGCGACGGCCTGGCGCAGCGCCGCGACGACCGCTCCGGCCTCCACCTGCGATCGCACCATGACGTGGACGGTGCTCGCGGCCAGCGTGCCGGCATGCTGTTCGTAGGGCACGTACCACGTCTCCGCCCACGTGCCGCTGTCGCGGACGTCGCCGGCCACGCCGACCACGGTGATCCAGGGATCGTTCGGACGCGTCTGGCGGATGCGGCGCCCGACCGCGTCCTGGCCGGGCCAGAGCCGTTCGGCGAGCCGCCGGCTCACGATCGCCACCGGCAGGCTCCCGTCGCTGTCGGCGGTCGTGAAGTGCCGGCCGCGCAGCAGCGGCACGGCGGCCGTCGCCAGCCACTCGGGTGTGACCAGGCGGTGGTTCACGATCAGGCCGCTCTGGCCTGGCGCCAGCGGCTGATCCTCCGACTCGAGCGCGGCACCGAAACTGCCGCGGCCGAGCGGGTTCCACGACGACAGCCCCGAGCGCTCGGTGCCCGGCAGCGCCGCCACCGCGTCGCGCAGCTGCCGGACGACCTGAATGCGGCGCGCGGCCGTGTCGTAGCGTGGCGGCAGCGAGACCCGAATCGCATAGAGCGCATCGGCGCGCAGGCCGAGGTCGGCGTCGAGCAACCGCCGCAGGTTGTCCACCATCATCCCAGCGCTCACGAGCAGCACCACGGCCAGCGCCACCTCGCCGACCACCAGCGCGCGCATCAGCCGATGCCCGCTCGAGGCGCCGCGGCTGTGCTGGCGCAGCGTCTCGCTCACGTCCGCCCTGCCAGCTTCAGCGCGGGCACGAGTCCCGCCAGCATTCCGACGACGCCGGTGACGGCCGCGGCGAAAAAGGCGGCGCGCCAGTCGACCGTGCTTTCGGTCAGGCCGAGCTGATCGCTCAGGTTGTTGGGGACGAGACCGACCAGCAGGGTGCTGAGGGGATGGGCGATGGCCAGTCCCAGCGCGGTGCCGAGGGCGGCGAACACGACGCTCTCCACCAGCATCTGCCGCACCTGACGCGCCCGCTCGGCGCCCAGCGCGGCCCGCACCGCGATCTCCTTGGCCCGGCGGATGCCGCGGGCCAGCAGCAGGTTGGCGACGTTGGCCGACGCCAGCACCAGCAGCAGCACGGCCGCGCCCATCAGCGCGAGTGAGGTGCGGGCACGGTCCTCGACCATGAACTCGCGCACCGGCGTCATCGCGAAGCCGACGCCGCGATTCACGATCGGCCGTTGCGCTTCGGCGCGGGCGGCGATCGCGTCGAGCTCGGCCTGCGCCTGCGGCCGTGTTGCGCCGGGTGCGAGCCGCGCCAACACCGCCAGCGAGGCCTCGGTGGCTGCGTCCACGCGCTCGGGCATCCACGCCTCCACGTCGTAGGGGAAGCGGAACCCCGGGGGCAGGACGCCGATCACCGTGGCCACACGATCTTCGACGCGCACGGTGCGGCCGACCACGTCGGGCCGGCCGGCGAACTGCCGCTGCCATAGCGAGTGGCTGAGCAGCAGCACGCTGGCATCGAGACCGAGGCGTTCCTCGTCGGGCGTCGGTAACCGGCCGAGCTGCGCCCGCACACCCAGCAGCGTGAACGATCCCTCCGACACCAGGCCCACCGATACGGGAACCGGCGAGCTGCCGTCGATCAGCGACCATTCCAGGCTGCGCATGCCGACCACCTGCGAGAAGCTGCGCGCCTCGTCGCGGATGGCCAGGAAGTTGAGCACCCGGTTCGAGCGGCGCACCTGCCCGCCATCGCGGCCGAGCGTGAAATCCTGCAGGCGATAGACGCGCGCTTCGTCGGGGATCGGGAGCGGCTTGAGCAGCGTGGCGTTGACCACGTTGAACAGCGCCCCGCTGGCGGCGATGCCGACGGCCAGCGTGGCGACGAGCGTGGCCGAGAAGCGCCAGTCGGCGCGCACCAGACGAAGGGCGAAACGGAGGTCGGAGCCGAGGCCGGTAAGACGCATGCAGCTTCATACGCCGCACGCAGCGGTTTGGCCGACACCCGCCGCAGGGAAAGCGGGCTGGCGGCCGAACTGACGGGGACGAACCGAGGGATGGGTGGGGCCCGGGAGCTCGGGGGTCTGGGCGGGTGGGGCTACGACTCCGGCGCGGGCTCCTCGGGCGCTGGCCGCCAGAGCACCATCACCTTGCCCACGGTCTGCACCGACGCGGCGCCGGTACGGGCGAGGATCGTCTCGAGGATCGCCGCGCGCTCGTCACGCTCCTGGCCGCCGGCCCGCACCTTGATCAACTCGTGCGCGGTGAGGGCCCGCTCGATCTCGGCGATCACCGCCTCGGTGACGCCGGCGTTGCCGATGTGCACGACGGGTTCGAGCGCATGTGCGCGCGACTTCAGATGGACGCGTTCCTTGGCAGTGAGAGCGAGAGCCACTGCCGGCGATTGTATCGGACACAGCTCCGGAGAGCACCGCGGGCGACGCGCGCCTCCCGTGCGCTGCGGAGTCAGGGCAAAGGGGGGTCGTATCGCGACACCAGGCCGAGGCGCTCCATGCGCTCGAAATCCGAATCGAGCGACCAGACGAGCGCGCCGGTGTCCGTCGCGAGGACGCCGATCAGCATGTCGACGAATGCAAAGCGCTCGCCGGCATCGGCAGCGCGCGCAATCCCGTCGGCCATCCGACGCCACGTGTCTTCGGTGGGCACGACTTGCGCCAGCGCGGAGAACGTCCTGGCAACGGCGCGACGATCTTTCCGTGACGTGCCGGCCCACAGCTCGAGACGCACCGGCAGGGCGAGCGCCACTTCGTCGGCGTCGAGGAGCGAGTCGAGGGCGGCGGCCAGACGGACATCGCGCCTGACACCGACCCAGACGGAGGTATCCACGACGATCACCGGCGTTTGCGGTCGAGTGCGCGAATGTCCGTCGGGTCGAACTCGAAGTCGATTCGCCGCACGAGTGACTTCAGGTCGTCTAGACGGCTTCGCCGCACGACCTCCTTGAGCGCGAACACGACGGTATCGGTCTTCGACTTGAAGCCGATCGCGTCGCGAGCTTCCTCGACCAACCCGGCCGGCAGGTCCAGCGTCGTGCGCATATGAATTAAGCTAAATCATATGCCTGACAGCTGTCAATTTATGTCTCGCTCGAGCAGATCAATACCGCCTAATCGCAGTGTCCGGGACAACTGCGACGCTTACTAGACTGGATCACATGCCCTTCAAGAGCAAAGCGCAGCGGCGCAAGTTCGCCCAGCTCCTCGTCGAAGGCAAGATCTCGGACGAAACCTACGAGGAATGGAATCGGTCGACTGGCAAGAAGGAGCTGCCGGAACGGATAGCGCCCAAGGCGACGGGACGCAAGACGGCTCGGAAAGCCGCACGAAAGACGACAGCGAAGAAGGCCCCGAGACGGCGCGCCGCAAAGAAGGCCCGGCGCTAGGCCTCGGGCGCCCCGGGCAGCAGCGGCTCCAGCTCCAGCGCCTGAGCGCCATTCTCGGTGCACACGGCGAACTTGGTTTCGCCGGCGCGGTACATCGACACGCCGGCGTACTCGCCGCGCTTGTTGAGCGCGAAGAAGCGGATGTTGAAGTTGGGCTCACCGCGGGCGTTGAGTAGCCGCTTCTCGATGGTGTTGGCCTTGATGCGCTTGAGCGCCTCGATGCCGGCGTCCTTGGGCGACTTGCCCATGCGCATCTGCTCGACGATCAGGAACGAGCACAGGTTGTAGAGATTGGCCTCGCCCCGTCCCGTGGAACCGGCGGCGCCGACCTCGTTGTCCACGTACAGGCCGGCGCCGAGGATCGGCGAATCGCCGGTGCGGCCGGGGATCTTCCAGGCCAGGCCGCTGGTGGTGGTGACACCGCAGATGTCGCCGTTGGGGCTGATGCCGTTGCAGTTGATGGTGCCCCAGAAGCTGCCCTCGGGGATGAGCCCATCGCGCACCATCGACAGCCCGGCCTCGAGCCCGGGTCCTTCTCGTGCCTGGACGGCTTCCGCCCTTCGCCCTTGGGATCCAGGTAGTGCTCCGGATCCACGCGCCGCTTCCACTCCAGCCAGAGCCGGCGCGAATTCTCGGTGTTGAGGTCGTCCTCGATCTTGAAGCCCATGTTGCGCGCAAACTGCTGCGCGCCCGCGCCGACCAGCAGGTGGTGGTCGGTGTAGTCCATCACCGCCCTCGCGACGAGCGACGGCGTCCGCACGCCCTGGATGCCGGCCACCGCGCCGGCCCGCTTCAACGGCCCGTGCATGCACGACGCGTCGAGCTCGATCACGCCGTCGGCGTTGGGGAGCGACCCGTAGCCGATCCCCGTCTCGGTCGGATCCAGCTCGGGGATGTTGACCCCGGCAATCAGCGCGTCGAGCACGTCCTTGCCCTCGGTGATGAGCCGGAAGGCGCGGCTGACGCAGTTCTCCGGGCCGCTGTTGGTGAACTCGAAGCCGGAGTAGTCGGAGATGACCACTGGCTTGACCGTGCGCTGGATCAGCAGCTCAGCCGAACGCGGCATCGCCGCTACCGCGCGCGATGACAGGGCAGCGGCGAGGGTGGTGGAGGCGAGGAACGTGCGGCGGGTGAGCATGATGGGCTCCAGGGCGGTGGACGAATGCTACAACGGGTGTTGCCGAAGTGTGCCTAGATCTCTGGCACGCCCACGCTCAAGAGGTACGCGAACGTCTCGTCGTAGAAGCTAGGCTCGCGCGTTGGGTCGACAGGATCTCCAGGTGGCACAAAAATCGCCATCCCCTGACGTGCTCTCGTGAGTAACACCCGGTAGGCATTCAGCAAATACCGTTGCCGCTCGCCTCTTATGCACCGTGGTCCATCGATCTCCGCGAAACGAGTGATACCTCCACTGTGCTTCACGACGTCGGAGGTCGGCATCCCAATTGACGCAAATCCAGTCGAGTTCTAGACCCTGAACCTGGAACTCGGTGGCAGCATCTTCGAGGTAGAAGCTCGATCTGGTGTCGGTCGGCTCACCAAGAAACCAGTGAACGGGATCGACCTTCCACGCGAACGTCGATCGCATGAGGCTTTAGCCGCTGGGCCTGGGACGACGCCACCAAGCCGATGCTCTCTGAACCACGCGCTTGTCGGCGAACCCAATGTTTGGCGCGGTCGAGATTCCGTGAAGCGACAATCGGGTATTTGTTCCGCACTTCACCGAGGCTAGCCCTTGCACTGTCCGTGTCGCAGTCCAGAAGTGCCTTGACGAATGTTGAGACTTTGCCTGCTCGGAAGGAGCGCATGGAGCTCGCCAAATGGAACCGCCGGTCTGTGCGAAAGTGGCTACCGAGGTCCACAAGAGAGGTCCCAGAGGCATACTCGGAATCGGTGAGTTCGGGCGAGATGAATGCCTGCCAATGGGGATGCGAATCGCGCACTGCCGCCAACCATGCTGAAATTCCTGCCTCCCCCGTATGAATCTCCTGACCACCTCCAACGAGGCAGACGATCACCGCCCAATCGCTGTGACGATCGAGGTAGAAGATCAGGAACTCTGACTCAGACTGGCTGAAGTCGGCGATTCCCTTCCTTCGCTTCATGAAGTCCGCGGTCTTCCTGCGGTCCCAAGCGCGCTGAGCTTCGTCGAAGATCACAACGTGGTCGAATGGTGCACGCTGGGTTCCGGACACCTTCATCACGAAAGTGATGGATGTTCTGAATAAAAGGCTTGACCATCTGCCGGACTTGGCCTTTTCGCATCGTCGCGCCGCTGGCGGCGCAACTCATCCCGGGTGAGGGCCTCCTGAAGCACAGCGACCAATGGTCCGTTTCCAGAGAGGAACACGGCCCTTGCGTCCCCAAGCTCGCGACGTCTCGTCGCAATGTCAAGTCCGACAAGGGTCTTGCCCGCTCCCGGAACTCCCGTTACAAAGACGATGGCTTTGGAGCCGGTGCTCCGCGCCGTCTCGATGACCTCCTCGACGGCTCCTGAAGTGACGCTCAGATTCTGAGCCCCTGCATCGTTGCGTGTGATCGCCTCGACGGAGTGGCGTGAGTACAGCGCCCGCGCAGCCTCGATGATGGTCGGCGTTGGCCGATACGACGCGATGCCCCAGGCATGCGCGTCAATCGAGGGACCTGAGGCGAGAGCGGTGGTCTCCAGAAGGATTTTGGCCAACCCGAGCCGCATTAGAGCGCCTGGGGGCCCACACCCCGTCGTCGCCTCGACTGTTCCAGGCGGTGTCGCTGTCAGGTGCGTTGGTCGCAACGAGTATCGGGAAGATCGAGGCCTCGTGGCTGGCCTCGTGAAAATTCTTGAGGTCGAGGCCGTAATCCCAAGCTTGGTTGTATCCGTGCGTTGAGAACGAACGGTCGCCGCACTTGAACTCGATCGGAATTACGGCCGGGCCTGACACGACAATTGCGTCAACACGGCTGCCCAGCCTCGGGATGTCAAACTCGAGATAGATTGTGCCCTCGAGGGCCAAGATCGACCGCTTTAGGATGTCGATTTCCTCGACCCACGCGTCGCGTTGTGTTGCCTCGAGCGTGCCGCCAGTCGCCGCCGTGAGAACTCCCAAAATGGCCTCAGAACGATCAACGACGAAGTCGACCAGGCTTGCGGAATAGTGCGCGGGAATACTACGGCTGGGCTGGGCGGACGCCACGGGCCCGATATTAGCGCCGCGCGCATCAAAGAGTCGTGATCGCCGCAGATCACGAATGAACTGTCGACGTCCTGAGTATTTCTTGGAGAGTGAGCAGACGCAGGTTACGACGCGGCGCCGACGCCAGCTCGCAGCTGATCAGGCGTCCGGCGAGGCCCTGTGGAGGTGCCCGCTTGGAGATCCGACAAGCGCGAGAAAGCTGAGGGGATCAGGCAGTCTCACGGAGCTGCCGTCCAGCGGTCACAAACGGCTATCGCAGCGTTGTACCGGGCACCGGAACCGGGACTCGTCGGATGCCTGGTCAGCAGCGAGCCGGAATCTGACGCTGCGCCGCAGCTGCGGATAGTCGCGTCACCGTGACCTTGGGGGCGTAGGATAGGTCGGATCGGCGGGCATCTCATCGCACCGCCACGCCAAGGAGCTCCCTAATATGCTGTTCATGATCACTTACTCGTTTGGTTCCGACGTTCGCAATGCGGCCCAGGAACGATTCAAGAAGACCGGCGGCATGCCCGGCGCGGGCGTGAAGATGCACGGCCGGTGGCACGCCATCGGCGGCGGCCATGGCTTCCTGCTGGCCGAGAGCAACGACGGCGTGGCCATCGGCAAGTGGATGCAGGAGTGGACCGACCTCCTCGAGTTCGAGGTGATCCCCGTGAACAACGACGAGGACGTGATGAAAGTGCTCGGCGCATAGAATGGCCGGATGAAATCCCGCCTCAGTCTGCTCCTCGCGCTCGCTGTGCTGAGCGGCGCATGGTCGACAGCCATGTTCGCTCAGCCGGCGCCCGGCGTGGCCACGCGCGACTTCTGGATTTACGCGTGGAACACGCCGAAGGTCGACGGCGTTGACACGCGGGCGCGGGTGATGGCCGAGGCGGGTTTCACCGTGATCAACGCCGAGCCAGGCGAGCTCGAGACGCTCGTCAAGCACGGGCTGAAGGGGATGGTTCACACGGACAATCCCGCGGTGGCCAAAGGACTCGCGTCCAACGCCGCCGTGTGGGGCTATCACCTCGGCGACGAGCCGTTCCCCGAAGCCGTGTTCCCTGGCATCGGCGAGCGCTTCAAGGCCTTCCGCTCGGCGGCGCCGCGCCAGGTGCCGTTCGTGAACATGCTGTCGACGACCGGCGAGTTCCTGCGCAGCTACATGGCGCAGGCGCGGCCGCCACTCCTCAGCTTCGACTACTACCAATGGTGGTGGGGGAGCGACCGCTACTTCGAGAAGCTCGAGCAGTTCCGCGAGGCGGCCATCCGCGCCGGCGTGCCGCTCGCCGCGTGCTTCGAGGTGTCGGCGAATCCCGGCGTCGAGTGGGGCGACACGACGCGCCTCGCCGACAACGACCGCAAGCTGCGCCAGAGCGTCTACACCTCGCTGGCCTACGGCGTCACCGGCGTCGAGTGGTTCCACGCCGACATGATCTTCACTGCCGGCAGCGGCGCCCTGACGCCGGTCGGCCGCGACGTGGCTGCGATCAACAAGGAGATCCTGCCGCTCGGCCGCGTGCTGGCGCCGCTCGCCTCGATCGACGTCTTCCACACTGCGCCGTTCCCGGCCGGCACCCGCAGCGCGCCCAAGGAGCACTGGGTGCAGACGATCGCCGAGGACGGCCGCGCCGGTTTCGTCACCGGCCTCTTCCGCGACAGCCAGGACCGCGACTACGTGCTGGTGGCCAATCGCGACTACCGCGAGGCGCAGAACCTGGTGATGAAGCTGCAGTCGAAGTGGCTGGGCATCGCGCCGTGGTACACGCCAGAAGCAGTTCAAGTACGCCATCGACAAGCTCGATCGCGCCACCGGCGGGTGGACGACGCTGGCCAGCTCGTCGTCGGTGGGCTTCAACTACGTGATTCCGGCCGCGGAGGGCGAGCTGTTTCGCATCACCACCACGGTGACCCAGGACGGCAAAGCGGAGGGCTGGTCCGCGGCGCCGGCGCCGAACCCCGATCCCGCGCGGTTCGAGAAGGACATCGCCGCCTTCGAAGCCGCCGACCGGACGTCGCCGCCGGTCCCCGGCGCGCACCCTCTTCGTCGGCAGCTCCAGCATCAGCTACTGGGACGTGGCCCGGGAGTTCCCGAACCTGAAGACCATCAAGCGCGGCTATGGCGGCTCACACGTCTCCGACACGATTCATTTCGCGCCGCGGATCATCACGCCGTACAAGCCGTCGCACATCGTGTTCTACGCTGGCGATGCCGACGTGGCCGCCAACAAGACCGCCGAGCAGATTGCCGCCGACACCGCGGCGCTGCTGGCCGTGATCCACAAGTCACTGCCAGGCACGCCGGTCGTCGTCATCGGCACCAAGCCGAGCCCGCTGCACTGGAAGCACCAGGAGACGATCCGCAAGGCCAACGCGCTGGTGCAGACGGCGATCAAGGGCGACGCGCTGGCGGCCTACGCCGATGTCGAGGCGGCGCTGCTCGGGGCCAACGGCCAGCCGCGGCCCGACTTCTACCAGGACAACGGCCTCAACCTGAACGAGGCCGGCTACGTGGCCTGGACGGCGGCGGTGCGGCCGGTCATCGTTCAGGCCGCCAAGCGCTGATGCTCGTAGCAGCCAGGCTGCACTAAAGCGCTGCCCAGCGGATGAGGCGCAAAGTGCTGCCCTACGGCAGTGCTGCCCCACGGCAGTGCTGCCCTACGGCTGCCGCCCCAGCCGGCCCACGAAGATCACGTGGTGCGGGCCGCCCTTCTTGAGCCGGGCCCGCACCCGCTCCACGGTCACCGCGAACCCCGCGTGCTTGAGCCGCTGCTCGAACCGGCGATCCTCCTGCGCGGACCAAACCGCCAGCGTTCCCCCGTTCTTGAGCGCGCGTTTGGTCGCCGCCAGTCCCGAGTCGGTGTAGAGCCAGCCATTGCCCTCGGTGGTGAAGGCCGAGGGGCCGTTGTCCACATCGAGCAGGACCACGTCGAAGCGCGACTTCGTGGCCCGCAGCAGTTGGTCCACCGGCGTCACTTCCACCTGCACGCGCCGGTCCTCGAGCGGATGGTCGGCCAGGTGCCCCAAGGGGCCCCGGTTCCACTCGACGACCCCTGCGACCAGCTCCGCCACGACCACCGTGGACGCTGCCGGCAGCAGATTCAAGGTCGCCCGCACCGTGAACCCCATCCCCAGGCCGCCTATCAGCACCGTCGGGGAGTCGAGCGTGCGCAGGTGGCCGCAGGCCATCTCGGCCATCGCCTCTTCGGAGCCGTGCAACCGGCTCGACATCAGCGTCTTGCCGCCGGCGAGGATCAGGAATTCGCCCGGCTGGTGCATGAGCGCCATCTCGTTGCCGCTCGGTGTCGACGTCTTGCCCAGCAGGTTCCAGGGAATCATGGCGTTCCATAACCATGTCACGCCCCGGGCCCGGGCTCGGGCATAATCCGCGCATGAAGACGAACTCGCTCGCCGTCCTGGCCGCTGTCGTGATGGTCGTGGCGCTGATGGACATGCCACAGGCACAGCGGCCGCCGCCGCGCCGCCCGTGGCCAAGCCGACGCCGCGCGGCGCCGGTCGATCCGCGCGTCGCCACGCTCAAGGCCGCGCTCGACGCCGACGTCTCGTCGCCGGCCATGTTCGACCTCGGCCAGCAGATGAACGACATGGTCTTCAGCTTCGGCGAGATCGGCTTCCAGGAGGTCGAGACCCAGCGCTACCTGGGCAAGCTACTGCGCGACAACGGCTTCACGGTGGAAGACGGCGTCGCCGGCATCCCCACCGCGTGGGTGGCCAAATGGGGCATCGGGCAAGCCGGTGATTGCCTTCGGGTCCGACATCGACGGCATCCCGCAGGGCAACCAGAAACCCGGCGTGGCGTATCACGACCCGATGGTCGAGGGCGCGCCCGGCCACGGCGAGGGCCACAACTCCGGCACGCCGCTCAACATCGTGGCGGCCCTGGGCGTGAAGCGCATCATGGAGCGCGAGAAGCTGCCGGGCACGCTGATGATCTGGCCGGGCGTGGCCGAGGAGCTGCTCGGCACGAAGGCCTATTACGTGCGCGCCGGCATGTTCAAGGACGTGGACGTCGTGCTCTACAACCACGTCGGCGCCAACCTCGGCACGAGCTGGGGCGATGGCGGCGGCAGCGGCCTGGTGTCGGTCGATCCACCTTCGAGGGCGAGACCGCTCACAGCGCCGGCGGCGCCGTGGCGGGGGCGCAGTGCGCTCGACGCCGTGGAGCTGATGAACGTCGGCTGGAACTATCGGCGCGAACATCTGCGCCTGGCCCAGCGCACCCACTACGTGATCACCAACGGCGGCGACCAGCCCAACGTCGTGCCGCGCAACGCCAGCGTCTGGTACTACTTCCGCGAAACCGACTACGAGACCATCCGCAACATGTGGGACATCGGCGACAAGATGGCCGACGGCGCCGCGCTGATGACCAACACCAAGTGGACCTCGCGCGTGCTCGGCACCGCCTGGCCGCGCCACACCAACCGCACGCTGGCCGAGACCATGCACGCCAATGTCCAGCACGTCGGCCTGCCGCAGTGGAGCGACGCCGACATCGCGCTGGCCAAGGCAACGCAGCGCACCATGAAGGTGCCGGAGATCGGCCTGGCGACCGGCGCGATCGGCGCGCTGCGCGGCCGCGAGATGATCCCTGACGAAGAGAAGTTCGGCGGCCCGTCCGACGACGTCGGCGACATCACCTGGACCGTGCCGACGGTGGTGCTCGGCTATCCCGCCAACTTCCAGGCCGGTCCCGGCCACAACTGGGCCAACGCCATCCCGATGGCGACGCCGATCGCGCACAAGGGCGTGAACGCCGGCGCCCGCGTCACCGCGCTGACCGCGCTCGACCTGGTGCTGCGGCCCGAGCTGGTGCGTCAGGCCCGCGACTACTTCGAGAACGTGCAGCTCAAGCAGCGCAAGTACACGCCGTTCATCCGGCCCACCGACCAGCCGGCGACGTGGATGAACAAGGCGACGATGGACCGCTATCGTCCCGAGATGCGCAAGTACTACTTCGACCAGACCAAGTACAAGACCTACATGGACCAGATGGCGGCCGCAGTTCGGCATCAAGTACCCGACGATCAAGGACGGCGCCACGCAGTAAGCTGGCGAGGAGGATTCATGGACGACCTGACCAGACGCGACTTCGTGGCGATGTCGATCGCCGCCGGAATTGGCTGCCGCCGGCGACGCCGGCGCGCAACCGGCGATGCCCGTCACCGAGAAGAACGTCGAGATCAAGACACCGGACGGCACCTGCGACGCGGCCTTCATCCATCCCGCCAGCGGTGCCCATGCCGCCGTGATCATCTGGCCGGATGCGTTCGGTCTGCGCCCGGCGATGCGCGACATCGGCAAGCGGCTGGCCGGCAGTCGGCTACTCGGTGCTGGTGCCGAACCCGTTCTACCGGGTCGCCAAGTCACCGGTCTTCGGCGACATCTCGACCTTCAGCTTCTCGAATCCGACCGACCGCGCCAAGGTCCAGCCGCTGATGGCCTCGGCCACCGCGGCCGGTGGCGCCGAGAAGGACGTCGTCGCCTTCATCGCCTTCCTCGACGCGCAGCCGCAGGTCGACAAGGCGCGCAAGATCGGCGTCCAGGGCTACTGCATGGGCGGACCACTCACCATCCGCACGCTCGCCGCGGTGCCGGATCGCATGGGCGCCGGCGCCTCGTTCCACGGCGGCGGCCTGGTCACCGATCAGCCGTCGAGCCCGCACCTGCTGGCGCCGAAGATCAAGGGCCGCGTGCTCATCGCCGTGGCGTCCAACGACGACGCGCGGCAGCCGACCGCCAAGGACGACCTGAAGAAGGCCTTCGAGGCCGCCAGGGTGACCTACGAGATCGAGGTCTACAAGGGCCTGCACGGCTGGTGCGTGGCCGACATGCCGCCGGCCGAGGGCAAGCCGATCTACGACAAGCCCGAGGCCGAGCGAGCGTGGACCCGGCTGCTGGCCCTCTACAAGGCCGGACTCGTCTAGACTCGTCGGCCGCCAAAAAGGAACGGGCCGCACGGTGCCACGAGGTGCCGTGCGGCCCGAACCGTGTCCGCGAGGGACCGAAGCCCCTCGGGACCGTGTCGTGTCGTGACGTCTTACGCCACGGAGTCCTTCGCGGCCTTCACGGGACGCGCGCGAACGATCTTGCGCGCCGGCTTCGCCTTGAAGGTGGTCGGCTCGCCGGTGAAGGGGTTGATGCCCTTGCGGGCCTTGGTCGCCGCCTTCTTCACCACCACGAACTTGGCGAAGCCGGGCACCAGGAACACGCCGCTCTTCTTGAGCTCCTTGTAGCCCACCTTGGCCAGCGACTCGAGCACGCCCTTGACGTCCTTGTTCGAAAGCTTGCCGCCGCCGTCGGCCGCAATCTTCCCGACGAGCTCTGACTTCGACATCATCTTGGCCATCACTTCCCCTTGCCCGGCGCACCGCCGGTGCGAATATCAGTGGCGCACAGCACTAGAAGCCCCACGCAACCGCCACCGCCTGTCTCGTGGATGCCACCCTCCCCGGCGGAGGGGCCGGGCGCCGCGAACGATCGCGGCTGAGTCGCTGCCTAGATTACCCGTAATTTCCGGCGATTACACACTTTTTTACACGCGGATCCCTATTTTTTCAGGGGACGGGAGCCAGGCCTCACCGTGGAGGCTGGAATTCAGGGCGGATCAGAAAGCGGTGAGGCGCCGCTTTGGGCTGACGTCTCGCCCAGGAAGTGCGGCGAATCGCGCCACCGCGGCGGTCGCGCCGGCAAGACATCGACGAGGTTCTTGCGCTTCGTGTCCCGCCATCCCGCCGCGGCGTCGGTGAGAAGCATGCCCGTTTCTACGAGCGTTTGGGCACCTACCCGCACGAAATTCTCGTGCGTCACCGGCCCGTCGGGAGCGCGCATCGCGTTGATGGAGCGGCCCGGGCAACCCCAGGCCAGTAGCGTCTACTCGGCGCGGAGCGCCGTCACCGGCTGCACGCGCGAGGCACGCGCGGCCGGGATGAGATAGCCGGCCAGGGTCACGGCGGCCAGGCCGAGGGCGGCGGCCGCGAACACCGCCGCGTCGGTCGTGCTCACGTCGTAGAGCAACGAGCGCAGGACGCCCGACGCCGCCCACGCCATCAGCACTCCGGCGGCGATACCGGCCGCGCTCATCATCAGCCCGTCCTTCACGACCAGCGCCAGCAGGCTCGGCCGCGTGGCGCCGACGGCGGCGCGAATCGCCAGCTCGCGCTCGCGCTGTGCCACGGTGTAGGACATCACGCCGTAGATCCCGACCACGGCCAGCGAGGCCGCGAGCACGCCGAACAGCACGCTCAACCAGGAGAGCACGCCCGAGGTCCGCGTGGCGGTCGCGATCACGTCGTCGAAGGTGCGCACGGCGGCCATCGGCACGTCGCGCGACAGCCCGGCCAGGGCGGTGCGGATGAGCGGGGTGAGCCGCGCCGGATCGCCGTCGGCGCGTACGACATAGCTCATCGTCGCGACCGGCAGCTGCGCGAACGGGGCGTGGACTTCAGGATCCGGCGGCAGGTCGGGTCGGCGCGAGCGCACGCCCGCAACCACGCCGACGACCTCCCTGAGCACGCCGCCGGCGTCGAGCGCCTCGGCCCGTATCTGCTGGCCGACGACCTCCTGCATCGGCCGTCCCGGCCACAGCCGGGCGGCGACCGTGTCGTTCACCACCACGACCGGCGGGCTGGTGGCGCGATCGCGGTCGTCGATGGCGCGGCCGGCCACGACCCGGAGCCCCATCGCCTCGGCGTAGCCGTCCATCACCACGCGCACTTCGGTGACCGGCACGCCGTCGCGTTCGCCGGTCTGATCGGGACGGCGCACCGGGCCGTTGTGACCGGTCGCGGCGACCGGCAGCATGTCGATGGCCGAGGCCTGAGCCACGCCGGGCACGGCGCGAAGCCGGCGCAGGAACTCGACCTGGAATCGTTCGATCGCGGCGCCGTCGGGCGCGACGAACGCCGGCACGCCGACCGCGAAGGTGAGCAACGGCTCGCGCGTCATGCCGAGGTCCTGACCCTGCAGCCGCAGCAGGCTCTTCACCATCAGCCCGGCGGTCGTCATCAGGGCGAGCGCCAGGGCCACCTCGCCGACGACGAGCAGCCGGCTCGCGCCTCGGGCACGGCCGGCCGTGGCGCTGCGGCTCGCGCCCGCTCGCACCACGGCGTTGACGTCGGACCGCAGCAGGTGCATCGCCGGCGCCAGCCCGGCGACGAGCCCGGCGACGACCGCCGCGGCGACGGCGAAGCCCAGTACGCGCAGGTCGAGGGCGATGGCGGCGATCCGAGGAAGTTCGCCGGCGCCATCGCGACGAACAGGCGCAGCAGCCCCCACGCCATCGCCAGTCCGCCCAGGCTGCCGAGCAGCCCCAGCGCCACCGTTTCGCCCATCACCTGGCCGAACAGCTGCGCGCGGCTGGCGCCGAGCGACGCCCGGACGGCGAGGTCGCGTTCGCGCACCACCGCGCGGGCGAGCAGCAGGTTCGCCACGTTCGTGCAGGCGATGAGGAGCAGCAGCACCGTGGCGCCGAGCAACAGCCAGAGTCCACGGGTGGCGCCTTCGGTGACGACGTCGTGCAGTTCGCGCGCGGTGAACGTGTAGCGGTCGTCCGGGTGCTCGCGGGTCATCTGCGTGGCCAGTTCGCCCAGGCTGCGGCGGGCCGACTCGAGCGTCGCGCCAGGACGCAGGCGGCCGAACGAGAGCAGGTAGTTGTTGCCGCGATTCGAGGCGTTGGCGTCACGCCCGAGTGGTATCCACACCTCTGGACGCCAGATCTCCGAGAACCCAGGCGGCGCGACGCCGATCACCGTGAACGATGCGCCGTCGAGCTGCACGGTGGCCCCAAGGACATCGGCGGCCGCTTTGAAGCGACGTTTCCACAGCCCGTCGCTGATCACCACCACAGGCTCGCCGCCGCGCTGGTCCTCGGCCTCGGTGAACCAGCGGCCGACGGTCGGCGCGGCGCCCATCACCTGGAAGAACGACGCCGAGGCGGTGGCGCCGCCGACCCGCTCCGGGCCGTCCGCGCCGGCCAGCGTCATGCCGCGAGGCGACCAGGCCCCCAGTTCGGTGAACGTGCGCTGACTGGTCTTCCAGTCGAGATAGCGGGCGTAGGAGGCCGAGCCGTAGGTGAGCGCCGGGAGCTCGCTCCGCCACACCTGGATGAGCTTGCCGGAGTCGGGGAAGGGCAAGGGGTCGAGCAGCACGGCGTTGACGACGCTGAAGAGCGTGGTCGTGGCGCCGATCCCCAGCGCCAGGGTCAGCGCCGCGGTGGCGGCGAACCCCGGCGTGCGGGCGAGCAAGCGAAAGCCCTGGAACAGGTCGCGGACGACGCTAGGCATGGCCCCTTAGACGGCGCCGGTCCGGCTCGCGTTGACCGGCCGGCCACCGGGGCGGCTACTTCAGCACGGTGAACGGATCGATCGGCGTGCCCTGCCACCAGCGCTTGTCGTCGTTCAGGACGAAGATCGCGAAGTGCAGGTGCGGGGTGCTCTCGGGGGCATTTCCCGACGTGCCGACATAGCCGATCACCTGTCCCCGCGACACCGTCGCGCCTTCCTCCAGGCCGGGCGCGTAGCGCTCGAGATGGGCATAGTAGTAGGCGTAGGTCGTCGTCGGATCGAACTGGTAGATGGTGATGCCACCGGCCTTGCTGTTGAAGAGGCGAGCGATGATTCCGGCCTCCACGGCGATGACCGGCGTGTTGCGGGGAGCCAGCAGGTCCATCGCCTCGTGACGCCGCGATCCGCCGCGCTTTTCGTCGAACGAACTGCGCAGCGCCGCTCGCTCGATGGTGCGGAGCGGCATGTCGAGCTGCCGGCGGCGCAGATCGTCGACGGCCTGGTCGAGGTCCGGCGGGTCGGCCGGTGCGGCCGGGGCGTCGGCCAGCGTGGCGTCGGGTACCGCCACCGACTGCGGCGTCTCGTGCACGGCCGGCCGGGCATCGGGCGGCGGCATCTCGGGCCGGTCGGTCAGCGCTGCCGCGACCGGACCCGGCACGTACGGCTCGGCGCGGAACATCAGCGTCAGCACCGCCATGACGGCCATGCCGGCCAGAAAGCCACACGTCGTGGCGAACGCCAGCGCCGCCACGTGCCGCCGCCGCGTCACATGCGTCATTCGACGAACACCACCTTGGTGCCCTTGGCGACCAGGCCGGCCACCGCCGCCACGTCCCAATTGGTGAGCCGCACGCAGCCGTGCGAGGCGGTGTGCCCCACTGTCCCCGGCTCCGGAGTGCCATGGATGCCGTAGTGCGGCTTGCTCAAGTCGATCCACGCGACACCGACCGGGCTGTTCGGTCCCGCGGGAATGGTCGCCTTGGCGTGACCCGGGTCGGCGTCCCAGAACAGATCGGGGCTGTAGTGGAACTTGGGATTGCGCGCCACGCCGGTGACGGTCCACTCGCCGATCGGCAGCGGGTCGTGCTCGCTGCCGGTCGTGGCCGGGGCTTGATACACGATCTGACCGGACGCGTCGGCCACGATGAGGAGCGACTTCGACTTCGAGACGGTCACGGTCACTGCCGCCGCGGGTGGAGCCGCCGGTGGCGTGGTGACGGTGGCGACCATCACGTTGGGGACGACGATGCTCTCGCCGGCGGCGAACGTCGCCGACGGATTCAGCCGGCGCAGCAGCGCTGGTGCGGCGTGGAAGCGTTCCGACAGCAGCTCGAGGGTCGACGTGTAGTCGAGGCGCGGCAGCTTCGCTTTCTCCATCATGTCGTCGGGGATGGCATCGATGAAGGGTCCGCTCACGTCTTCCTCGCCGATGGTGTACGTCACGGTCGCCGCCTCGGCGCCGGCCATCGCCTCGGCGATTTTCACGCCACGGGTGCGCTCGAACGCCTCGATCGCCCGCACAGTGTTGGCGCCCGACGCGCCGTCGATCTCGCCGGGCGAGAAGCGGGCACGGTCGAGCAGGACCTGCACGGCCAGGAGACGGTCGCGCTCGGCCGGCGCGGACTGCGCGGCGCAGGGTAGCCAGCCGCCACAGATCGAGGCGGCAACGACCATTGTGGCGCACTGGACGCGCACACGTCGCCTCATGTGGATATGGTCTGCAAGGCACGTGCCCGTGGCCCAGCGCTGCAAACGCGGGCGATTTGGAGTGCCGCGCCGTCGCAGCGCGCGTCGTGGGTAGCGACTTACTCGGCGCGCAGGGTGACGATCGGGTCGACGCGGGTCGCACGGTAGGCGGGAATCAGCGTCGCCACCAGGCCGACGCCGGCAACGATCGCCGCCACCAGCGTGAAGGTGCCCGGGTCGTAGGGGCTCACGCCGAACAGCAGCGTTTCCATGACGCGAACCAGCGCCGCGGCCAGCACCAGCCCGAGCGCGACGCCGGCCAGCGTCGGCTTGAGCCCGTCGACGACGATCATCCGGAGTACGCCGGTCGACGGCGCGCCCAGGGCCATCCGGATGCCGATCTCGCGGACCCGCTGCCGCACGGCATAGGCCAGCACGCTGTAGACGCCGACCGAGGCCAGCATCAGCGCCAGTCCGGCGAAGGCGGCGAGCAGCCACATCGCAAACGGCCGTTGGCCGAGCGAGTCTTCGAGCACCCGCTGCAGCGTCTGGATGTCGAGCACCGGCTGCTCGGGATCGATTTCGTGAACCGCGGCGACGATCGGTTCCGCCAGCGCATCCGGAGGGATGGTCGTGCGCACCACCAGCAGCGCGCCGTTGTAGGCGATCTGGGCCGCAGGCACGTAGATCGCCGTTTCCGAGTCGGCAATGCCGGCATCGAGGCCGTTCATCTTCACCTCGCCGACGACGCCGACCACCTCCCGCGGTTCGGGGGACATCATCTTCAGCGTCACGTGCTTGCCGAGCGGATTCTCGCCCGGCCAGAACCGCTGCGCCGTGCGCTCGCTGAGGATGATCACCCCAGGTTTGCCGAACGTGTCACCGTCGGTGAAATCGCGGCCGGCCCGCAGCGGGATGCGGGCCACGGCGAAGTATCCGGGCGAGGGCACCCGGACGGCGACCGTCGGCAGCTCGGAGTCCTGGAGCGGCGGCGCTCCTTCGGGCGCGACGTACTGCGTGGATCCCCCTTGCGTCGGCAAGCTGTCGATCCACGCCACCGCGTCCACCCCGGGGAGGGTGGCGACGCGCTCGCGAACCCGGTCGAAGAACTGGTTGCGCTGCGCTTCGGTGCTGTACTTGGCCATCGGGATGCCCATTGACGCCGTCAGGACGTTCCTGGCGTCGAAGCCGGGATCGACGGCGCGCAGGCTGGTCAGGCTGCGCATCAGCAACCCGGCGCCGATGAGCAGCATCAGCGCCAGCGCCACCTCCGAGACGACCAGAAGCTGCCGCACCCGGCCGTCGCCGCCCGCCGAGCTGCCGCGGCTGGCGCCCTGCTTGAGCGCGTCGTTGGCGTCGCGTCCGCTCAACTGCCAGGCCGGCACGAATGCCGCGAGCAGTCCCGTGGCCAGCGAAACGGCGGCGGTGAACGCCAGCACGCGCCCGTCGACGGCCACCTCTTGTGCTCGCGGCAGGGCCGTTCCGAAAATCGCCACCAGGGCCGGCACGCCGTAGGATGCGGCCAGGAACCCGGTGAGACCGCCGCCGATGCCGAGCAGCACGCCCTCGGCGAGCAGCTGCTGCACGACCCGCGCCCGGCTGGCGCCCAGCGCGACCCGCAGCGCGATCTCCTTGGCCCGTCCGTGCGTGCGCACGAGCAGCAGGTTGGCGAGATTGGCGCAGGCGATGAGCAGCACCAGTGCCACCGCGCCGAGCAGCACGAGCAGGGACAGGCGGGCGTCGCCGACGAGATCGTCCTGCAGTGGCACCACCAGGGCGCCCCAGTCCTTGTTCTCGGCGGGATACTGCTGCTCGAGCCGGGCCGAGATCGTGTCGAGGTCGGCCTGCGCGGTGGCGATCGGCACGCCCGCTCGCAGCTTCCCGACGGCACGGTAGTTGTGGTTGGCACGCTCGGCGATGTCGGTGGCGCCCCACAGCAGCGGGGTCCACACCTGAATCTCTTCGAGGAACGACGGCGCCGGCACCACGCCGATCACCGTATAGGGCGTGAGGTTCAGGAGGATCGGCCGGCCGAGGATCGTGGGATCGGCGCCGAAGCGCGTGCGCCAGAACCCTTCGCTGAGCAGCACCGTCTGCGCGGCGCCGGCGCGGTCGTCCGCCGCGGTGAAGCCGCGCCCGAGGATCGGCTGCAGTCCGAAGATCGGCAGCAGGCTCGCCGACCCGACCAGGCTGCGCACCGCCATGGGCTCACCCTGGCCGGTCAGCGTCGGCTGACGGCCGCGGTAGATGGCCATCGCCGCAAACGACGAGCTCTGCGCCTCCCAGTCGAGGAAGTTGGCCGGCGAGAGCGAGAACGTCCGCATGCCGGGGAACGTCGACTGTGGCGGCGTGTGCCACAGCCGCACGATGCGATCGGCATCGGCGAACGGCAGCGGCCGGAGGACCACGGCGTTGACCACGGTGAAGATCGCCGAGTTGACCCCGATGCCGAGGCCGAGGATGACGATGCCGGCCAGCGCGAACCCAGGACTCTTGAGCAGCGTGCGCAGACCGTAGCGCAGATCGCGGACCGAGCGACTCGAGCCCAGGCAGCCCGCGCCGATCGCGATAGGCCTCCTTGGTCGATTCGACCCCGCCGAGCTTGACGAGCGCCTGGCGGCGCGCCTCGTCGGCGCTCATACCGGCGCGCATGTTGTCGTCGATGTGCAGCTGCAGGTTGCTCTCGATCTCAGCGGTCAGCTCGCGCTCGGCTCGTCGCCCCGCGAACATCCCCAGCACCCGATGCAGCCATCCGCGCACCACCCGCATGTCCTGTCCTTCCCCGAGCGGTCAGTCTTCGCCCGGCGTCAGGAAGCGCGTCATGATGGCTGACGTCGCTTCCCACTGTTTCGTGTCGCGTTCGATCTGCTTCCGCCCCGCCTTGGTGAGGCGATAGAACTTGGCCTTGCGGTTGTTCTCGGAGGTGCCCCACGCCGAGGCGATGAGCCCTTCCTGCTCGAGCTTCAGCAACGCCGGATACAGCGTGCCGTAGTTGATCGACAGCCGGCCCTCGCTGGTCTGCTCGATGCGGCGAGCGATGCCGTAGCCGTGCTGCTCGCCCATGGTGAGCAGCGTCCGCAGCACCATCAGTGACAGCGTGCCCTGCCACACCGCGTTCCTGTCGGCCTGGGTCATGGTCCTATGGCCCTCCTCATAGGAACGATAGTCCTGTTCCTATGGGTTTGCAATAGGAGTAGACGGGGGCGGGCGGCGAAAGGTTGCCGGCCACCCGGCGGGCCGGTGTGGTTACAGAAGCTGGACGACCGACAACGCCGCGAAGGCGCCGATCGTGGCCAGGGCCAGCTCGGCGCGGTCGCGCACGCAGGCGATGCCGAGCAGCAGGAACAGCGCCGCCGCGGCCAGGCACGGCCAGTAGACGTCGTCGGCGCCCTCTTCCACGCCGCCGCGCGCCAGCTTGCGGACCTGGTCGATCACGGTGACGGCGATGTCGTTGTCGAGCTCGCGGTCGAGCTCCATGTAACGCCCGCCGCCGGCCGCGGCGATGACGGCCAGCGACTCGCGGTCGAGGCGCGAGTAGATCGGCGCCGAGGTCTTGGCGGGATTGTCGGACGGCGGCTGCGGGGATGAACCCGCCGCTGCTGGTGCCGACGCCGACCACGTAGACCGGAATGCGGCGCTCGCGCGCGATGCCGAAGCGCGCGGTCGACCTCGCCGCTCCACGCCTGGCCGTCCGACAGCAGCAGGAACGCCTTGGCGTTCACCGAGGGCCGGCCCATGATGCGCTCGTCCTGGTCGAGCAGCTTCAGCGCCCACGAGATGCCCATCTCGATGTTGGTATCCCACGACGCGTCGTCCTCGGCGCGGAACGGCGGCTCGGTGAGATGGTCGATGAAGAAGAAGAACGTGTTCGGATCCTTGGTCAGCCGCACCTGCGGCGTGGCGATGCGCGCGAAGGTGTCATCGCCAGCCGGTCGCCGTCCCAGCGCATGGCCTCACCCAGGGTGCGCAGGAACGCCATCGATCGCTTCCAGCGGTCACCGGCCGGCACGTCGGTCACCCGCATCGACGTCGAGCCGTCCTGCAGCACGACCAGGTCGACGCCGGCCCGGCGCACCCGCGTGGTGACGACCTGCGGGCGGGCCAGCGCCACGACCACGCAGGCGCTGGCCGCCACCAGGCACAGCCAGAAGAGCAGGCCGCCGAAGATCGAGAACCGCTCCCGCACCGGCACGGCGCGGTGGCGCAGATACCGCCGCACGTCGGCGCGGCGGCGGAGGAACTGCCACCCCCACACGACCAGCAGCGCCGCCGGGGCGGCGAGCAGCCACAGGTACTCCGGCTGCCCGAACTCCAGCGCCTGCCAGTCGATGGTGGGAAGTGTCATCGGAGTCCTGGTGCCAGGCACTGAACAGTGTTCAGTGCCTGGCACCAATTGCAAGATCGTCAGCCGCGCTTCTTGCGCGGCTCGCCCTCGCTCGCGCCCTGCGGCAGCTGCTTGCGCTCGTCGGGCCGCATCGGCACCACCACCTTGAACTGCTTCATGTCGGCGCCCGGCGGCGGCTCGCCCGGCGCGCCGTGCAGGGTCGGGCCGAGCGGCAGATCGCCGGCCAGGCCGCGCGTCTCGGGCTCGGGGAAGGCCGGCTGCCGGCTCTGCGCGAACTGCGCCCGCACCCGCGACACGAACTCGAGATTCCAGGCCGCGGTCTCGTCGCCCGGCCGCGCCCGGACGACGTCGGTGTAGGCGCGGACGATGTCGTCGATGCGCTTCACGGCGGCGCCCTGGTCGGCCATGTTCTGGGCGCGTGCGGTAGGCGGCATGCGCGCCCAGCTCGAGCAACAGCGGATCGGCTTCGGCCAGCGCCCCGGCGGCGTCGCGCTGGGGCTCGAGCCGGCCATAGGCACCCAGCCAGTAGCGCGTCGTCGACTGCTGAGCCCTGAGCGACGCGACCAGCGCCTGCGACACCCGGGGCAGCGGCGCGCGATCGGCCGCCTCGGTCGCCAGCGCGTCGTAGGTCTTGTCGAGGTCGCCGTAGCGCAGCGTCAGCAGCGCCTGCTCGGCGTCGGCCGTGCGCTGCTCCAGGCTCGAGGCGCCGAACAGCACCCGTCCACCGACGAACAGGACGAGCGCGACGACGAGATAGCCGACAGCCGATCTCATGATTCGAACTCCTTCATCCAGTCCAGCTACGGAAACGTGCGGAACTGCGGCGCCAGCAGCCGCAACGCCGCCGCCACCACCCACAGCGACAGCGCCGCCAGGGCGTAGGGCGCAAAGCGCGGCAGCCGCGCGCTGTACTCGCGCGCCTCGACCGTGCCGGTCGCGGCCCGGTTGATCTCGCGGATGGCGCGCAGCACCGCGGCTTCGTCCACCGCGGTATAGAACCGGCCGCCGGTCTTGGCGATGGCGCGCTGCCACAGAGCGTCGGGCAGCTTGGTGTTGCCCTTGCTGATGCGCACGAAGTACACCGGCACCTTGGCCTTGACGGCGTCGGACAGCACGTCGTCGATGTTGCGTCCCGACTCGGTGACCTCGGCGTCCTCGCCGTCGCTGAAGATCACCATCAGGTTGCCCGACGCGTCGAGGAAGTCGAAGGCGCGGAACAGCGACACCGCCTGCTCCACCGCCTGGGCGATCACCGTGCCGCGGTCGGGGAAGTTCTCCCACTCGCCCATGTTGCCGATGAGCGAGAGGCTGAGCAGGATGTTGTCGTAGTCGGTGGTGAACGGCGTGATGACGTAGGCGGTGTCGGCGAACTCGATCAGCGCCACCAGATCCCGGTAGCCGCCGTCCATGCGCAGCCGGACGAAGCGCTCGGCCGCGGCCACCGAGGTGAAGAACGTCGCCTCCATCGGCGCGTCCTTGGTCGTGAGGTTGCGCGACGCGAACGGCGCCAGCATGCTGGAGGAGCCGTCGATCATCAGGCTGATGCGCCGCCCGGGGCGGGTGACCTCGCGGCGCGACAGCGGCGTGGCCGGATCGGCCAGCGCGATGGCGAACAGCGGCACCCCGGTCAGCGCCAGGATGAGCGGCAGGTGACGCATCGTCGGGGCCCAGTGCCGCACCCACGAGTCGAGCATCGCCGGCAGCACGACGTGACCGCGGCCCGGCGTGCGCCGGCTGACCGAGCGCAGCGACCAGGGCCACCAGCGCCACACCGGTGAGCGCCAGCACCGCCAGCAGCGCCAGATCCTTCTCGCCGAAGACGAGCTCCGACAGCCGCACCTCGCGCCAGTCGGCGAGCGCGCGCTCGACGAAGCTCGAGATGGCGGCGAGAATTCTCATCAGCGGCCCTGCCAGGCGACGACGCGGCGAGTGAACCGCGTCCATCGCTCCACCGGCCAGGAGTGGCGCCAGGCCAGGCCGCTGGCCAGCTCGGCGGCGGCGCTCACCGCGCTTTCGACCGTGCTCTCGTCGACCGGGGCCCGCCCGAATCGGGCCGCCGTCGCCGCCGTCAACCCGTCGCGCAGCCGCTGCACGGCGCCGCTCGACGCCGACGCCGTCTCGAGGTCGGCCGGCGTCACCGACGACGACACCAGCGCGTGCCGCCGCCGCAGCAGGCCCTGACTGAGCGCGAGCTGGCCGTCGAGGGCGGCGGCGGCGCGGCCGATGTTCTGCGACGCGGCCTGGCCGACGGCGTAGGCGCCGACGACGCGCATCGCCGCCGCCGCGCGCCCGAGCAGGACGTCGGTCCAGCCCTCGGCCTGGCGGGCGCGGGTCACGTCCGACAGCTCCTGGCCGGCGCGCCGCAGGATGGCCCGTCCCGAGACCAGTGTCGACCGCGCCTTCGCCGGGGCGCCGAGGGCGCCGTAGGCGCGGACCGCGGCCAGGGCCAGCACCGCCCCGGCCAGGGCGTAGAGCACCCAGCCGACGATGCCCAGGGCCCGGGCCCGGAAGCGCCGCGATTCCAGAATCGCCGAACGTGAGGGCGCTGGCGTCGCGGATGTCCCGCGACGCCCCCGGCACCAGCGACAGCACCCGCAGCGAGAGCGCCGGCAGGCTGTAGCTCTGGTCGCGGCCCTGCGAGGTCGTGCCCTCGTTGGTCAGGGTGTCGATGCGGTAGGTGAGGGCCAGCCCGGCCAGCGACACGTCCTGGCCGAAGGCCGTGTCGTTCAGCAGCCGCAGCTGGTAGGTGTACTGGAAGAAGCGGCGCGACGCCGTGGTCGCGTCTTCGGCCGTGGTGCCGCCCAGCACGTCGAAGGGCGGCACGGCGAACACCGTCGGATCGAGGCGTGAGCGATCGACCACGACCCGCGTCGACGCCGTCTCCAGCGCCGCACAGGTGAGCACGGCCGTGAACGGCTCACCCATGCGGATCGAGGCGCGGTCGGTGCGCCACCAGCAGCGCACCGGATCGGCCTCGACGACCACGGCGCCGGTGGCCGGCGGGGCCTGGGCCCTCGCCGGCGCGGGCACCAGGAGCATCAGCGCGGCCGCGGCCGCCAACCCCAGACGTCTACTCATCTCTTCCTCAGCCTGCGCTCGACCGCGAACTCGGCCAGCGCGATGTCGCTCTTGGTGTCATCCAGGTCGACGCGCAGCACGTCGAGCCCGGCGGTCTTCGCCTTCTCGGCCACCTCGTCCTGCCAGCCGCGGACCTTCTCGGCCATGCCGGCCAGCTGTCCGCGCGATACCACCCGTGATCGGCCGGTTTCCACGTCCACCGCCTCGACCCAGCCCGCCGACACCGCCGGCAGGCGATAGGCGAAGGTCGCGTCGATGATGACCAGGAACACGTCGTGCTGCACGTTGACGTGGGCCAGCTCGGCCAGCACCGGATCGATGTCGTCGAACAGGAAGTCGGAGATCACCGGCACGAGCGAGGTCTTGCGCAGGAAGCCGGCGAGCGAGCCGCTCAGGCTGTCGAGCCGGCGCAGATCCTCGAGGCCCTCCTGGTACTGGTAGGCGTCGAGGCAGTGGATCACCTGGTTCTTGCCGACCCGCGGCCGGATCGCCTGCAGCTGTTCGAAGCCGCCCTGGAAGGTCACCATCCCGAAGGTGTCCTGGAAGAACACCGCCGACATGCCGATGGTGGCGATGGCCCGGGCCACGGCGTGGGCGATGAGCACGTTGCCGCGCGCCGCCGCCGGCCCGACCGTGCCTTCGGGCAGCGCGTCGACGCCGCACCGCGTCGAGCGCGAGTGATCGGCGACGACCACGACGCCGGCGGTCGACGGCTGCTCGAAGTCGCGGATGACCAGCGGCGAGAAGTTGGTCAGGCTCGACTGTGCCCAGTCGATGTTGCGCGAAGCGGTCGCCGGCCTCCCAATTCCGCAGGCCGACGAAGTCGAAGCCGTTGCCGTGGAAGAGGCTGCGGTGCTCGCCCAGGGTGAACTCGCGCATCCGCTTGAGGATGACCAGCTCGATCTCGCTGATCTGCGAGAGGTTGACGAGCGGAGCGATCTCCTGCTCGCGGGTCCTCATGGAATCGGCACCCGGGCCACCACGTCCTTCACCACCAGCTCGGCGGTCAGACCGTGGCTGGCGGCGTGCGGGCCCAGCCAGATGCGGTGGCTGAGGATGTACGGCGCCAGGTCCTGGATGTCCTCGGGATAGACCTCGTCGCGGCCGCGGACCAGCAGCGCCCACACCTTGGCCAGCCGGCCCCAGACGATGATCGCGCGCGGTGAGGCGCCCAGGTCGACGCCACGTTCGACCAGCTCCGACGGTGAGTGGCGCAGCCAGTCGGTGTCGGCGTTGTAGGGGCGGGTGGCGGCGACCAGCTGCTGGATGTAGGTGCCGAGCCGCTCGTGCAGGAACACTTCGGCGTTGATCCGCGACCGCAGGACGATAATCCGCTCCTTCGACATCAGCGCGTTCAGCCGCACGTGCTTGAAGTCGAAGTTGACCAGCTTGGCTTCCTCCTCGGGCGGGAGGTAGCCGACGTTGATCATCACGGCGAAGCGGTCGGTGGCCGCCTCCGAGAGCGGGAAGGTGCCCTGGCCGAGCTCGATCGGATTCATGGTCGCGATGGCGAAGCTGAAGGCCGGCAGCTCGTAGGTGGTCTTGCCGACCGTGACGGTGCGGTCCTGCAGCCCCTCGAGGAACGCGCTCTGGCTCTTGAGCGGAATCCGGTTGATCTCGTCGAGCAGGATGACTTCGGCCGAGGCCAGGGGCCCGAACTCGGTGATCAGCTCGCCGCTGGCCGGGTTGATCATCTGGAAGCCGACCACTTCGGTCGGCTGCAGGTCGGCCCGGCCCTGGATGCGGGCGAACCGCGCGTCGGAGATCGCCGCCAGGATCACGCCGAAAAACGTCTTGCCGACCCCCGGTACGCCGCGAATCAGCAGGTTGCCGGCGTTGACCTGCCGGTTTTCCTTCTTGTCGTAGGTGGTCGGGATCTCCGACAGCAGGACGACGTTGGCGAGGGTCTTCGCCGCCTGGTAGCCCACCAGGGCTTTGGAGCCTTCGGCGAGGATGGCGTGGTGGAAGGTGATAGCTTCTTGGAGGTCTGGGTGCACGCGGTGTCCAGGAAAGGCCCCGATCCTATACCAGGGCTGCCGCGTCGCGCCGATACGTCAGACGAGCGCTCCGGCCAGACCCGGAGCTGGAAGGGACGGGCTGCATGGCGAACGAACGCCGGAGCACCGCCCGGCTGGTCGGTCCATTCGAAGGCAGCTGGGACGGCGCATCCGGGATGCGCGACTGTCGGATCACCGACCTGAGTGTCGGCGGCTGCTTCATCGACGCCTACGCCAGTCAGCCGGTCGGCGCGAAGATCGGCATCGAGCTGAAGCTGCACGGGCAGTCGTTCCGCCTCCCGGCCCAGGTCGTCTACGTCGATCGCGTCCAGGGCTTCGCCGTGAAGTTCCTCGAGCCGGACTCGCCGGCCAATCAGGGCCTGGCCCAGGCCATCGCCGCGCTGGCCGGATAGCCTCTAAGAGGCCTCTTCCTTGGCGTCGCCGGCCAACGGCGCGAGACGGCGGCTGCCGAAGCGCGAGACCCGCGCGTCGCCGCTCGACGGGGCTTCCCAATCGCTGGCGTGGATGATTGTCGTGCCGCCCGGCTCCAGCGCGATGGGAATCTCACGCAGCCCGCACTTGGCCATGGCCCGCCGGACGCTGGCGCGTGCCTCGGGCGGCACCGCCAGCAGCAGGCAGCCGCCGCCGCCGGCGCCGACAATCTTGCCGCCGGTGGCGCCGGCCTTGCGGCCGCGGTCGTAGTAGCCGTCGAGCAGCGACGACGAGACCCGCGTGCCCATCTGCTTCTTGAGCTGCCACGCCTCGTGCAGCGCCGGTCCAATCCCCGTGGCGTCGTTGTCGGCGACCCGCGCCCGCTGGTCCTCGGCCAGGCCGACCAGCTGGTGGATGGCATCCTGGGTGCTGGTGCGCGTGGTCATCCGCTTCTTGGCCTGCGCCAGCACCGAGCCGGCGGCCCGCGTCATGCCGGTGTAGAAGAGCAGCAGCTGCTCGACCACCGCCTGCGCGGTTTCGGGCCGGCAGTACATCGGCTCGACGGTGACGCGCTCGTCGCCGTAGAAGCGCATGAACTGGAACCCGCCGTGGGCGGCGATGTACTGGTCCTGCTTGCCGATCGGCCGCCCCAGGATGTCGATCTCGATCTTGCAGGCCAGCGCCGCCAGGTCGCCGGCCGGCACGAACTGGCCGCGATACGCGAACAGCGCGTTCAGCACGCCGACCGTCAGCACCGACGAGGAGGCCAGGCCGATGCCGGCCGGCAGGTCGGCGATGGTCGTGATCTCGACGCCCTTGGTCACGTCGGCCACCCGCATCGCCTCGCGGATGAGTTCGTGCTGCAGGTCGCGCAGGCGCGGCACGATCTCGGTGCGGGTGTAGGAGACGCGGATGGTGTCGTCGAACCGCTTGTTGACGGTGACGTACATGTAGCGGTTGATCGCCAGCGTGAGGACGGCACCGGGCGCGCGTCGGTAGTACTCACGGAAATCGGAGCCGCCACCGAACAGGCTGACCCGGAAGGGCGTACGCGAGATGATCAAGACGGTGTCCTTGCCGCCCAACCGGCCGTGGCGTGGACCAGGCGATCGGGCGTGCCGATGTCTTCGTGGAAATCGGGAATGACGTATCCATGCATCCGGCCGACCAGCGTCGGCAGCACGTGCTGCCCGAAGTCGACCAGCCCGGGCCCGTCCGGAATAGCGTCGAGCGCGGCTGCACGCATCAGATATACGCCCGCATTCGCCAAGTCGCTCTGCGGGTTCGCGGGCTTCTCGACGAAACTTACAATTCTGCCAGTCGCGTCGAGCTCGACGATTCCCGCGGAGCTCGGCGACGCCGTGTGGAACAGCCCGACCGTCAGAAGGCCGGCGTGGGCGTCGTGCAGCCGGCGCATCGGCGCCAGCCGCAGGTCGCTCAGATTGTCGGCGTAGAACACCCAGACGTCCGACGCACCGTCACTGAACCAGCGCTCGCGGCGCACGGTGGTCGCTGTGCCCGACGGCTCGAGCTCCCGCACGACCGTGACCCGGGGCGTCGGCTCGGGCCAGCTCGCCAGGAAGGCCTCGACCATCTCGAAATGGTGTGAAACGTTGAGCAGGACGTCGGAAACGCCCTCCCGACGGCACAAAGTCAGCCAATATGCCAACAAAGGGCGGCCGCCTACCGGAGCCAGGCACTTTGGCACCCTATCGGTCAACGGCCGCAGCCGTTCACCCCGTCCGCCGGCCAAGAGATACGCGCGCATAGGTGAGAAGTCGTTCATCCTAGCCCTCGGATGCCAAAAGGCAGGACCGGCACAGACAAACCCGGCCTACTTCAAAGCCTCGAGGGCAGCTAACCTTCTGTCAGCAAGAGAGTTGCCACGCGTCTGACAGCTCTGTACGCGGTGGTACACCGGTTGCTATCTGTAAGGGCATTTGGACTTCCCTGACGTGAGACACCGTTTGTCCATCGCAACCGACGCCGTTGCATTCTGGCCCGCGGCCGCTACCGGCCGCTGGCTTCGTTTCGTGAAGCGCTCCATCGATATTCTCGCCGCGACCGCCGTCTGCCTGCTGCTGGCGCCGCTGCTCATCGCCACGATCCTGGCCATCAAGTTCGGCTCGCCCGGGCCGATTCTGCACCGGCGGCGTGTCGTGGGACGGGGCGGAAGCTCATTCGATGCCTTTAAATTCCGCTCGATGCGCGTGGATGCAGACCGTGTCCTCGAGGCCGACGCCGAGCTGTTCGCCAAGTTCAAGACGAACCACAAGCTGCCCAACGACCCCCGTATCACTCCTATCGGTCGGGTGATTCGCCGCTACAGCATCGACGAGCTGCCGCAGCTCTTCAATGTGTTCCGAGGCGAGATGTCGCTGATTGGGCCGCGGATGGTGACCGAACCCGAGCTGGCCCGCTACGGCAAGCACGTCGACACCCTGCTGTCGGTCCAGCCGGGGATGACGGGCCTGTGGCAGGTGTCGGGCCGCCAGACCACCAGCTACGAGCGCCGCGTCGAGCTCGACGTCCACTACGTCGAGCACTGGAGCCTGATGCTCGACCTCCGGATCCTGCTCAAGACACCGCTGGTCGTCTTCCGCGGAGAGGGGGCGTACTGAGATGGACGCCCTCCCGACCAACCAGTTCTCGGCCGCGGCCTACATGGCCGAGCTGAACGCCGCACTCCGCGACCTCGATCAGGCGGTCGTCGAGCAGATGGCCTGGGCGATCGTCGATGCCCACGCCGCTGGGCGCACCGTGTTCATCTGCGGCAACGGCGGCAGCTCAGCCGTGGCTACCCATTGGGCTGCTGACCTGTCGAAGCTCACGGCGCTGCCCGGGCAGCAACGGCTGCGGGTCATGTCGCTCACCGATTCGGCCGCCACCATCACCGCCGCCGCCAATGACTTCGATTACGGCGAGATCTTCGCCGACCAGCTGCGGACGTTCATGACCGCGGGCGATGTCGTCATCGGCATCAGCACCAGCGGCCGCTCGCCCAACGTGCTGCGGGCGATGGAGTACGCCAACCTGCATGGCGCCACCTCGATCGGCATCACCGGCCAGGGCGGCGCGCCGCTGAAGGCGCTGGCCAGCCTCACCGTCGTGGTCGCCTCGAACAGCGTGCAGCGGATCGAGGACGTGGCGGGCGTGGCGGCGCATCTCGCGTGTCTGCACGCGCGCGCCAAGATCGCCGCTCTCGCCAGTCACGGCGCCACGGCTCTCACCGCATGACGCTGCTCGTCACGGGCGGAGCCGGCTATATCGGCTCCGTCGTCGTCGAGCGGGCGCTCGCCCGCGGTCACCGAATCGTCGTCATCGACAACCTCCAGGAAGGGCACGCCGCGGCGGTGCCGCCGGAGTGCCGTCTGGTCGAGGCCGACTACGGCGATTCGGCGGCGCTCGACGCCATCTTCGCGGCCGAACCGATCGACGCCGTCGTGCATCTGGCGGCCGAGACCACGGTCGCCACGTCGGTGTCCGATCCGGCGATCTACTTCCAGAACAACACCGTCAACGGCGTCACCCTGCTCGAGGCGATGCGCCGCCACGGCGTGACGCGTCTGGTGTTCTCGTCGACGGCCGCCACCTACGGCGAGCCGGTGACGGTGCCGATGACCGAGGACCACCCGCAGCAGCCGATCAACGCCTACGGCGAGTCGAAGCTGATGTTCGAGCGGATGATCGCCTGGTACCATCGCGCCTACGGGTTGAAATCGGCGTCGTTCCGCTACTTCAACGCCGCCGGCGCCACCGAGGCGCGGGGCGAGGCCCACCGCCACGAGAGCCACCTGATTCCGCTGGTGCTCGACGTCGCCGCCGGCGACCGTCCGTCGGTCAACGTCTACGGCAGCGACTACCCGACCCGCGACGGCACGTGCGTGCGCGACTACGTGCACGTGTCGGACATCGCCGACGCCCACCTGCTGGCGCTCGACGCGCTCGATCGTCTCGGGCTCGACTGGTTCAACATCGGCACCGGCACCGGCAACACCGTCGACGAAGTGGTGACGGCGGTGGAACGGGTCACCGGTTGTCAGGTGACCACGGTGCGGGCGGAGCGGCGTCCCGGCGACCCGGCCACGCTCGTGGCCAGCTCCGACCGGATTCGCCAGGTGCTCGGCTGGGCGCCGCGTTACCCCGGCCTCGACGAGATCATCACCACCGCCTGGCGCTGGCGGCAGCAGCATCCGGGCGGCTACGGCGACTGACGTCACGGGGCGGCGGGGTGACCCGCATAATTGGCAGCACCCGTGGCGAAACCGGCGGCCAGTCCAGGAATGCGCGTTCTCTTCGTAGCCCCGTACGTGCCGTCGCGCATCCGCGTGCGGCCCTACGAGTGGGTGCGGGCGCTGGCGCGGCTGGGCTGCCAGGTGCACCTGGTGGCGGTCCAGCCGCCCGAAGATCAGGCCCTGGCGGACCTCAGCGTCGGCGCGGCGTGCGCGGCGTTCGAGGTGTTTCCGCTGAGCCGGACGCAGACCCTCGCCAACGCCGCCGCGGCGATGTTCTCGTCGGTGCCGATCCAGGCGGCTTACGCCCGGCACCGCGGCGCCGAACGACGTATCCGCGCGCTGGTCGACCAGGGCGGCTTCGACGTGGTGCACGTGGAACACCTGCGCGGCGCCTTGCTCGCGCCGACGCCGGGTCGCTGCGCCACCGTCTACGACGGCGTCGACTGCATCACCCGGCTGTTCGAGCAGACCGTGCAGCTGGCCCCGGGCCTGGCCCAGCGCGCAGTCGCCCGGCTCGACCTCGCCCGCACCCGCCGCTTCGAGAGCCAGCTTGCCACCCGCTTCGACCGCGTGCTGGCGTCGTCGGAGGCCGAAGCGCAGCAGTTCCGTGCGCTGGCCCCTGACGCCGATCCGTCGTTCGTGCGCGGGTTGCGCAACGGCGTCGATCTGGGCGCGCCGCCAGGGGCGCCCGCCGACGACGGCCACACGGTGCTCTTCGCCGGCAAGATGAGCTACCACGCCAACGAGGCGGCCGCCCTGCGGCTTGCACGGAATGTGATGCCCCGCGTCTGGCAGCGCCGCCCCGACGTGCGGCTGGTCCTGGCCGGCAAGGATCCGTCGCCGGCGCTCCAGGCGCTGGCGGCACCGGGACGGGTCGAGGTGACCGGCTTCGTCCCCGACATGGCGGCGGTCATGGCCGGGGCCACGGTGCTCGCCGCGCCCCTGGTCTACGCTGCCGGCATCCAGAACAAGGTGCTCGAGGCGATGGCGCGGGCGGTGCCGGTGGTGACGTCGTCGTCGGCGTGCGCCGCGCTCGACGCCGTGGTCGGCCGCGACGTCATCGCGGTCGACGACGACGGGCAATTCGCCGAGGCCGTCGTGCGGCTGCTCGAGGATCGCCAGCACCGCGACGCCGTCGGCGCGGCCGGGCGCCGCTACGTCGAGCAGCACCACGACTGGGCCGACTTGGCGCAATCCCTCATGGCGGTCTACGTCTCGGCGATCGAGCAGGCAGCGAAACGGAGCGGGCGATGAGCACGTCCCCACGTTCGACCAAGACCGCCGGCAGCCTCGCCGTCGGCCCGGCCGTCCACGTGGCCATGGCGGCGCTGCTGGCGTCGACGGCGGTCGGCGTGTGGGCGGCCCCCGAACGTGGCTCGGCCCTCGTCACCGCGCAGGCGATCGCGGCCGGCGCGGCGGCGTACGCGGCGATCGCCTGGGCCGGCCGCCATCGAGCCGGCCTCGGGCCGGCCGTGCAGATGCTGCTGGTTCTCGCGACGACGCTCGCCGCCCTCTACTTCCTGACGCAATACCGCCATCTCGCCTTCGACGCCAAGCTGCCGGCGATCCATGCCCTGGCGCTGCGGATCAGCGCCCGGTTCCCGCAGTGGGACATCTGGACGCCCTTCCCGAACAGCATCGCCACGCTGCTCGATGGGGTCTTCGGCGCCGCGCTCGGCCTCGCCCTCAGCCGTCGGGGCGCGGTGGCCACCCGGGGAGTGGCGGCGGCTGCCGCCGTCGTGCTCGGCGCGGTGCTGGCCGCGGCCGCCTCGCGCGGCTCCCTGCTCGCGGTGATCGCGGCCACGGCCGTCGGCCTGTGGGCGTCGTTCCGCCTGCCGGCTCCCGGGCTGCGCTTCGTGGTCGCGGCCGCCGTTGCCCTGGGTCTGGCGGTGCTCGGCGCCGCGATGTGGTCGAGCACGCCGTGGTGGATGTCGGTGGCAGCGCTCGCCGGTCGGCCCGATCGCCTCGACGTCTACCGCGACGCCCTGACGCTGCTGCGCGACGCCCCGTTCACCGGCATCGGCGCCGGCGACCAGTTTGCGGCGAGCCTCTCGAAGTACGCGCTGCTCATCCAGGTGCCGTATCTGACCTATGCCCACCACCTCGTGCTCGAGATCTGGCTGGAGTTCGGGCTGCCCGGCCTCGCGTCGTGGTGGGCGCTGGCCGCGGCGACGGCCGTGGCCGCGGCGGCGGGCGAACGCGCCGGGCTCGGTTGGCGCTTTCGCGGCCTGTGGATCGGCCTGCTGGCGGTGCACTTGCACGGGTTCAGCGACGCCCGCCAGTCGGTCGACTTGTGGACCTGGGTGCCGTTCTTCGTCCTCACCGGACTGCTGGCCGCGACGGTGGCGCGGCACGACGTGCGCGCGACCCGAAGCATGGTCCTCGCCCCTCTCGCCGTCGCGCTGCTCGTCACTCTCGTGGTCGTCGGCAGCCGCGGCCCGGTCGTCGCGGCGTGGCATGCCAACCTCGGCGCCGCGGCGCAGGCGCGCGCCGATTTCGGCGATGGCACGAGCAGCACCCCGCCGGGCGAGGCTGAGCGCCAATTCACCCTGGCCCTGGCCGCCAACGCCGCCGATGCGCCGGCGCTGCGGCGGCTCGGCATCCTCGAGCTCGATCTCGACCGGCACGCCGAGGCGCGCGCCCACCTCGCGGCGGCCTACGCCGCCGACGGATTGAACCTCTCGACGCGCAAGGCCTACGGGCTGGCGGCGATGTGGACCGGTGACATCGAGCTGGCCGCGCAGTTGCTGAACGGGCTGCCGGCGATCAGCGATGAGCTCACGGCCTGGAGCAACTGGCGGCGGTCGCGGGCCGAGCTGACACTGGCGGCCAACGCCGCGAAGGTGTCGCTGGCGATCGACCCGACGCAGACCGCACTCGCCACCTGGCTGGCCGGTCTCGAGACGTCGCCCTCGACCCTGCCCCAGTCGCCACGCTGACGCCGAGGTCGCGCCCGCCCGGGCCGCTGGCGGTCACCCGCCTACGCGCGGAGCGGTCGCGGCAGTCGCGAGGTGATCAGCGATGGCCGCTGGCGGAGCTTGAGGCGACGCCGCTGCGTCACTTCCGGGGCCTGGATCTCGGTATCGGCGGCCGCCTCGATGCGCTGGACGGCGACCAGTGCGCCGAGCAGCACCCACTGCAGGTAGTACGCCTGGAACAGCTCGAGCCCGCCGTTGCGGATGCTGTGGATCATGAAATCGCCGGTGCCGCCGCCGACGACCATGCCGGCAAAGGCGCCAAGCCAGCCGAGCACGAACGTGCGCCGTGCCGGGTCGACGGTCGAGTGGTAGATGCGCAGGCCGGTCCTGAAGGCCGCAACCAGGAACCAGCACCACAGCACCAGGCCGACCGCACCGAATTCCACCAGGATGTTCAGGTACTGGTTGTGGGGCGTGCCAATCGTCGCGCGCTGCAGCATGTAGGCGTAGCTGTTGCCCGGCCCGACCCCGAAGATCGGCGCATCCTGCCAGATCTCCAATGCCACCCTCGCCAGTTCGAGCCGGCCGCCCCGGGCCGCGAAGCTCTGCTGCCGGCGTTCCAGGTCGACCAGACCCGCGACCGGGGCGAGGGCCGCGTCGGGCCCGAGCACCACCATCGTCGTCAGGCTCACCGCGGCGACGAGTCCGACAATCAGCGCGACGACTCGCGACGCCCGCACCCACAGGACGGTGCCGATGGCGACCAGCGCGAACGCGTAGAGGAACACCTTGCCTTCGACGACGCCGCGGACGAACGGGGCGAGGGCAATCGCGATCAGGCCGATCGCGCGCCGGCACCGACCGCGTGGCGAAGACGCCGGCGATGGCAAAGGGCGACGCGAACAGGCCGAAGGTCCAGACCCACGACATGTAGGGATCGCCGGCCGCCGGAATGAACGGCATCACGACCTGGGACAGCGCCAGGACGACGACGATCCGCTGGAGCCGGTTGACCTGCGAGCTGGTAGTCACGAACTCGGCCGACGCGAAATAGATGCCGATCGGCCACAGCACCAGGAGCAGCTGGCCGACCGAGACGGCCAGCGAGATATCGCCAGCGGCGCCCTGGTCGGGCATCACCAGGGTCAGGATGAGCGAGGCGATCGCTGCCGCGGCGAAGAGCAGCAGCGGCGCGTCGAAGGGCGTCTTGAGGACCCGCAGTTCGCCCGATCGTCGCGTCAGCCAGACGCCGACCAGCACGGTCGCCAGGGCCTCGGCGAGCAGCAGGCCCTGGCTGATCGTGCGGCCGCTGAACGCGCCGAGCTGGATGACCGATGGCGCCGCGCCCAGCACCGCGTAGGTGAGAATCGCGCGCGACGGCCGCCGCAACGCGACCACGGCGAACACGATCGTCAGCACCAGCGCGATGAGGCTCGCCGGGGCGAGCCAGCCGCCAGGATTCACGATCGGAGCGGCGCTTCGACCGCCGAGGCGTCGGTGTCCTCGGGCGTGATGTAGGCGTCGTACTCGGGCCGGTAGTAGCGGGAGTAGTAGAAGGCCTCTTTGGTGAGCGGCGCCCGGTTCAGCACGGCGCCGACCATGTTGGCGCCGGCGGCGTGCAGTTCGGCCAGCGCGGTGTCGGCGGCTTCGAGCGACGTGTCGTCGGCGCTGGTCACGAACAGCACGCCGGAGGCGTCGTGCGCGAGCACGGTGGCGTCGGCGACCGCCATGACCGGCGGCGAGTCGATCACGATCCAGTCGAAGTCACCGCGCAGCTCCTGCAGGAACGTGCGGAACGTCTGCAGCGACAGCAGTTCGGCCGCCTTCTTCGTCGGGATGCCGCTCGGCACCAGGGCCAGGCCCTGGGAGTCGACCGGACGAAGCACTTCGGCCGTGCTGCGCCGTCCGAGCAGGACATCGGCCAGCCCTGGCGCCCGCTGCCGATCGAACATGGTGTGCAGGCGCGGCCGGCGGAGATCGGCGTCGATCAGGGCGACGCGCTGATCGACCGCGGCCAGCGCCAGCGCCAGGTGCGAGGCGACGAACGACTTGCCCTCGCCGGGCGCGGCACTCGTCACCACGATCACGTTCCCGGGTTCCTGGTCGTCGCAGGCGAGCATGACGTTGGCGCGCAGCCGGCGGAAGGCCTCCGCCGAAAGCGGCGACAACGCCACGTTGTCGCCGGCCTCGGCGGTCACGGCCCGTGGGACCAGCGCCAGCACCGGCAGGCCGAGGCGCTGCTCGACGTCGCGAGGAGAGGCGACGCGACGGCGCAGGTACTCGCGCCCGGTGGCACCGCCGGCCGCGCCGAGCAGGCCCAGCACCGCCGCGGCCGCCAGCCCCTGGTTCCGCTTGGGACGCACCGGCACCGACGGCGGCTCGGCCGGGTCGACGACGCGCATGGTGCTCTGCTGCAGTTCGCTCGTCATCGTCGCTTGCTTGGTCTGCTGGAGCAGTGCGTCGTAGATCTGGCGGGCGCTGACCGCCTCCCGTTCGAGCGCCGCGTACTCCACGCCCTTGCGATCGAGATCGAATGCTTCGCTCTTCTGTTGGTTCAATGCCTGGGTGAGGCTCGATTCCTCCGTCACTGCCGACTGGTAGGCAGACTCGATCCCGCCGACCAGTTTGGCGAGCTCGGTCCGGAGGCGTTCCTGGGTCGATTCGAGCGCGGTGGCGACCTGCACCCGGTCCGGATGCTTCGGGCCGAGACGGTTGGCGAGCTCGGCGTCCTGGCGCGTCAGCTGCGCCACCTGGGTCTTGAGGGTCTGGACCAGGCCGTTGGCGGCGATGAGCGGGTGCGACTCGAGGGCGACCGGGTCGTTCTTGATCGACTGCACCATGCGGTACTGGGTTTCCCGCCCGATGCGATCGGTCTTCGCTTTCGTGACCGACGCGTTCAAGTCGGCGAGCTTCTGCCCGACGATGTTCTGCCGTTCCGAGAGCGACAGGGCATCCTGTCGGGCGCGATACTCCTGTAGTGCCGTCTCGCTTGCGGCGACCTGCTTGCGTTGCTCGGCCAGCCGCTCGGTCAGCCAGTCGGCGGCCGTCGTCGCCGAGGCGAACAGCGACTCGCGGTCGCGCCCGATGAAGGTCTTGGCCAATTCGTTGGCGACCCGCGCGGCCAGCGCCGGGTCGGTGGATTCGAACCCGATCACCAGCATCTGGGTGTCGAGGACAATCCCGACCGACAGGCGGCCCAGGAACGGGTCGATCAACTGCCGCGCGCGGTCCTCGTCGGTCGTCGCGCCGACGGCGAACGGCGCGAACTCCGGCGTCTGCCAGAGCGCCAGCTGTGTGATCGTGACCCGGGCCAGAGCCCGACTTCGGACGACCTCGGTCAGCGTCTCGGCATTGAGGCCGTTGCCGGTGCCGCGATCGTTCGGACGTTCGCTCAACGCTACGGCAGTGGCGGCGGCGCGATCGGAGACCAGCACCCGCGTCTGCGCGAGGTACACCGGTGTCGTCGTCAGGGTCACCGCGGCCAGCGGTGCTCCCAGCACGACGAAGCCGAGGAGCGCCCACCAGCGGTGCCTGACCGCCGTGCGCATGTGATCCCAGATGCTGGCGTCGCCGCCGCGGGCGATGAGCGAACCGTCCTGCGGGCCCTGGTCGGCGCGGCGTCTTGGTTTGGCCATCAGAACCACCGCGTGCCGACGACCAAGGTGTCGCCGGGTTGTAGCTTCTCTCCGAGGCTCGTCTTCATCTCGACCTTCTTGCCATCCACGATGCGCACGAGTTTCAACTTCTTGTTCGACCCCGAATCGGTGAGGCCGCCGGCCTGCGAGATCACTTGCAGCACCGTGAGGTCCTTGCTGTACGGCACCGTCCCCGGCGTGTTCACCTGACCCGACACGTAGACCGACTCGGCGCGCGGGATGACGATGGTATCGCCATCCTGCAGCGCGGCGTTGGTGCTCGGGCCGCGGTCCTGCAGCGACCGCACGTCGACCCGCGCGACTTCCTGCGCTCCCGGCTCTCCGGGAAGGACCGGACCGCTGGTCGTGCGCCCAGCCGGCGGCCGAATCACGAGCAGCTCACCGCCAGCCGTCTCGGTGAGCGAACCGACGCGGGCCAGCGCTTCGATGAGTGTCAACGAGCCGGTGAGCGGCACGGGTCCGGGCGTGCGCACTTCGCCGACGACGAACACGCGTTGGCTGTTGAACTCCGCCACGTCGATGCTGACCTGCGGGTTCATCAGATAGCCGTCGGCGAGCTTGGTGCGCAAGCTGGCGGCAATCTCCTCGGTGGTCAGGCCCCGACAGTCGATGGCGCCGACGAGCGGAAACGCGATGGTTCCGGCCTGCGTCACCGTATACGTGCCGGTGAGACTCGCTTCCGACCAGACCGTCACCTTGAGCACGTCGCGCACGCCCACCTTGTAGGTGCCTTGCGCGGCCGCCGTGCCGAGTGACAACGCGAGGCAGGCGGCCAGGCTGGCGAACCGCCGCGCCCAGGCCAACGAGGACGATTCTCGAGTAGTCATCAGAATTGTCCTGGCAGCGGCCGATCGAGCCGCTGCAGAGTCTCGGGTCCCCAAATCAAGAAGCCGGTCATGCGCGTCCCCTTGAAGCCACCCTCACCACCATACACATAATGCTCGACTTCGGTCCCGAACCGCGTGAACTGGCTGAGGCGATACACGAGACCGCCCTTGGCCACCCAGATGCGCCGCTTCGGTTCCAGCAGGGCGGCCGGCCCCCTCGGCTCCACCGTGCGAGTCGAAGCGCGGGCGAAGGTCTCGAATCGCCGCCCCATTTTCACCATGCCGTAGAAGTCGAAGCCGTTCGAGAGGTAGAACCCCCGCAAGGGATCGAAGCTGAAGCGGATGTCGCGGTTGGCCTGGAGGTCGAGGAACACCGTTCGACGCGCGTACTGCAGCCCGACCATGTGCGCCGGGCCGGTGTACGAAATGCGCGAGATCCTCCCCCCGTACTTGAGCATGCCGAGACGCGCATACCCGTTGATGAGCGCCCGCGTCGACAGTTGGATGCCGCCCAGCGCCCGCCAGCCGTTGCCGTCGCGGATTGGCGCGTACAGGAAGTTGTCCTCGACGTGCCCGACGTTGGCGGTGACGGAGGTCAGCGGCGTGATGGCAAATTCGGCGTTGCCGTTGAGCCAGAGCGTGTTGCGGTTGAGGTTGTCATGCAGGCTCGACCCCTGATAGACCTCGGCGGCGTCGTAGCGCAGCTGGAGGTAGGCGGCATCGGCCGACAGCCGCACGCGGCCCGGGCTGTAGGCAAGGGCGCCCAGGAAATCGCGCTCGATGCGTCGCGACTTCAGTCCGATCTCGAAGCCGACGAAGTCGGTGGGCGGCGCGAAGTGATTGCGATACGACGCCGCTCCGCTCACCACAAAGAGCGAGTTGCCGAACTCGCCGCGGGCGCTGCCGAAGTGGTTCAACGTGTTACCCGACTGGACCTTCTGCGCTTCCAGGGCTCCTGAGATGACGACCTTGGTCCGCCCGCGGCCGAGAAACGTGTCGAGCTGCGGCGCGACATAGAATTCCGAAGCGCCCTCGCCGTCGGTTGCCCGCACGAAGTTGGTGTCGTACCCGCCCACGACCACGACGGCCGGCGTGACGCTGGCGGAGCTGCCGAGCGGATACCGGCCGAGGGCGGCGTTGTCCTGCGCCTGCGCCGTGGCGGCGACAAGCACGAGGGCGACGACGCCCGCGAAGCGGCACTTCTGCATGGAGGGCGAGCTTTGCATGTTTCGAGCCATCACAAGCGGACCGGGAATACCGCGCGGCGACGATGGTCTCCCGCGTTGTCTCCTCAACTTCGGGCTACTTTATCTGTTTGACAGAGGTCTTTCTTCTCTCTGACCGGCTCCTGTCGCCGGATCCTGCCCTGTCGGCCAGAGGTCGCGGAAACCCAGGGCGACGCCCCGGGGCTCGAGGCCGCCGGCGGACCTGAGCGCATAACGGATGTGGCTGACCGCAACGACGACGGCGGCCGTGCTCGCTGCGGACCAGGTGCCGCGATGGCGGTGCAGGAACCGCACTTTGCTGCGGTACAGCGCCGCCACCATCGCGTCGCGCGCCTGGCGCGTGCTCTGACCGCCAAAGTGGGTCACCGTGACGGCTGGCGTGTACCAGGTCTCCCAGCCCGCCAGGTGCATCCGCCAGCACCAGTCCGGTTCCTCCGAGTACATGAAGTACGACTCGTCGAGCAACCCGACGGCGTCGATGGCCTCGCGCCGGGCCAGCATGCAGGCGCCGCCGACGTAGTCGGCGCGCCGTGCGACGCGGGCGCGCCGTGCCGGCAGGCTCGGGTAGCCGCGATAGATGAGCCGTCGGCCGACGCCGGTGACCGAGAGCGTCTCGGTCCACAGCGACGGGAACGGCGTCGGGCCGGTCTGGTAGGAGCCGTCGGGATTGAGCAGCGTCGGCCCGACGACACCGGCACGCTGGTGCGCGTCGGCGAAGGCGACGAGCGACTGCAGCGACCGGGGCGGCATCACGGTGTCGCTGTTCAACAGCAGGACGTACCGGCCGCGGCAGGCCACGATGCCCTGGTTGTTGGCCGCCGCGAACCCGAGGTTCGTGCCGTTGGCGATGATCCGCGTTCCCGGATGCTCACGGCGGATGGCCGCGACCGAGTCGTCGTCGGAGGCGTTGTCGACGACCCAGGCATCCCAGCCCAGTGACGCTGCCGCGGCCGGGAGCGACGCCAGACACGCGAGCGTGAAGTCCCGCGTGTTCCAGCTGACGATCACCACCGAGACGTCGGGCGGCGGTCCGCTCATGCCCGTCTCCGCCGGGCGAGATCATCGGCGCGCGCGCGCCGGATCGCCGCCAGCGTCTCGTCGGCCGATCGCCGCCACGTGAACTCGCTGACGCGCGCGGTGCCGCGAGCCCGCAGGCGGGCCGCCTCCTGGCGGTCGCCGACGACCCGGGTGAGGGCCGCGGCCAGGGCCTGATCGTCTTCAGCGTCGACGATGACGGCGGCGTCGCCGGCCACTTCCGGGATCGATCCGCGATCCGAGGCGATGATCGGCGCGCCGTAGGTCATCGCCTCGAGCAAGGGAATGCCGAAACCTTCGACCCATGACGGGAAGACGAACGCGGCCGCGCCGGCATAGAGGGCGGCCAGCCTGGCCGTCGTCGGCCGGACGAGCAGCGTGACGCTGCCGGCCGCTGCCGCCGCCGCGAGCTCCGGGAGGACCTCGGCGTGGCGCGCGAAGAACACGAACGCCAGCTCGCGTCGCAGCGCCGGCGCCAGCCGCGCCGCGGCGCGCAGCACGACCGCAGGGTTCTTGAAGCCGTCGGCCAGCACGTAGGGCGTGGCGATGCCGGCGTCGCGCGCCGCCGCGGTGACATCCTCGGGGGTCAACGGCACCGCCGGCGGAGCGCCGTGGTAAACCACCGAGAAGTCGTCGGCCGGTCGCCCGCTGGCCTCGACCAGCGTGTCGCGCGAGTAGTGCGACATGGTGACGATGCGACTGGCGCGGCGGGCGGCGCGAGTGCTGTGCAGGTGCAGGTAGACGGTCATCGCGCGGGTCCGCCACGTCGGCCGATGCCCGTGAGGACGCAGGGTCTCGGTCAGCGGCAGCAGGTTGATCGCGTCGTGGATGGTCACGACCGACGTCGCTCCACGCGGGCCGACGCCCTGATTGGCGGGGAAGAACGCGGCGTCGATTTCGTCGCGGGCCATCCACCGCGCCAGCGCCAGGTCGTTGATCACCGTCGAGACGCCGTGGCGCCAGGGCAGCGTCCGCACGCACACGCCGGGCGGTGGCTCGATCTCGAGCGGGGCCTTCTGGTCGGCGTAGAGCACGAACTCGACATCGGACGCCGTCAGCATCGCCGGGATCAACCGGGCCACGTAGGTGTGCACGCCACCGACGAGACCGTGCGACAGATAGCGCACGTCGATGCCGAGGCGAAGCGGCGCCCTCGTGGCGAGGCCACGTGACGCATGGCGGACGAGGGTCGAGGCGGGAGAGGTCGGGGTCACGGAAAGGCGGATCGGCAGCCGGCCGACCCTGGGTTCAAGTATTGTGCCGGCGGCCGGCACCGTCGGTGCCTCCGGGGGTTCACGGTAATGCCCACGGACACGGATTGACGGGGACCACGCCTCCGGCCGGCGCTGGTGAATCGGCTCGGGTGCGGAACAAAGTCAGCACCCAAGCGGAATTCTGTATCCTGAGGCAGCCCCAGCCCAGCGGCGCCGGCAGGCGGGAGCGGCCCGACTCCGGCGGCGGTGGGGCCCAATGCGCCCACCCTCTGGCTCTGTCGGACGGTGGATTCCCGCGACTGCAAACACCGGTATGACGACGTCCTCTGGTATTGGTCTTGCACCGCGGGGAGCCGGCATGCGAGGCCCGCGTACGATCGAACCCCGGCACGGCGACATCGCCTATTCGGTCGTTGCCCCGCTCTTCAACGAGGCGGGCAACCTGCAGGCCCTGTACCGACCGGCTCGCGCCAGTGCTCGACCGCCTGGCCGAGCGGCGCTGGGAGCTCATCCTGGTCGACGACGGCTCGTCCGACGAGTCGTGGACCATCGCCCAGGCACTCCACGCCGCCGACCCGCGAGTGCGAGGGCTGCGCTTCTCGCGCAATTTCGGGCATCACTACGCACTGGCCGCCGGGCTCGACTACGCCCGCGGCGACCGCGTGGTGACGATGGATTCCGACCTCCAGGACCAGCCCGAAGAGATCCCGAAGCTGGCGGCGAAGCTCGACGAGGGCTTCGACCTGGTCTACGCCGAGCGGCTCAGCCGCCGCCACTCGTTCGTCAAGCGCACCACCTCGGCGCTCTTCATGCGGCTGATGCGCTATCTCGCCGACGTCCCGCACCCGATCACCGGGGCGGTGTTCCGGATGATGAGCCGCCGCTTCGTCAACGAGCTGTGCCGGCTGCGCGAGCGCCACCGGCTGTTCACCGGGCTCACCGCCTGGGTCGGGTTCAAGCAGACGTCGGTGGCCGTCGTCCACGGCGAGCGCTACGCCGGTGAGACCAAGTACGGCCTCGGCAAGATGCTCAAGCTGGCGGCCGACACGGTCACGGCCTTCTCCGCCAAGCCGTTGTACTTCGTGCTCTACCTCGGCGGCGCCGTCTCGGCCGGCGCGCTGCTGTTCGGCATCTCGGTCATCGTCCGCTACTACCTGTGGGGCTTCTCCACCGAGGGCTGGGCGTCGCTGATGACCGCGGTCACCTTCTTCAGCGGTCTCATCCTGTTCACGCTGGGCGCGATCGGCCAGTACATCGCCCGCATCTTCGAGCAGATGAAGGATCGGCCGATCTACATCGTCGACGAGGTGCTCGGCGACGCCGACGCCGACCGCGCCACGGTCGTGCGTCTGACCGTCGGAGCCGGGCGTGATTGAGGTCGTCGCCGACGCCTTCGACGCCGGCGCGCTCGGCGGTCCGGTGTACAAGGCGCGGGTCAGCGACGGCGCGCCGTTCGTGTTCGACGCCGCGGCGCGGGCGACGTTCCGCGAGCTGGCGACCCGCGACGCCGAGCTGCTGACCGTGTTCGCGCCGTGCGCGCACGACGTCAACGTGGAGCTCCAGGGGCTCGGCTTCGAAGTGATCAGCGTCCGCTGCATCTACGAACGCCGGCTCGACGCCGCCGCCGCCGCCCCGGCGCCGCCGCCCGGCCTGCGCTTGCGCCGCCTCTCCGAGGGGGCGCCGCCCTGTCCGGCCGACGACCGGCGCCAGCTGGCGACGCTGCTCGGTGAGACCAGCCGCTATTTCAAGGACACCCGCATCCCGCGCGACCGGGCGTTCGCGATCTACGACGCCTGGATCACCAACTCGCTGGAGCGCGGCTATGCGGGCGAGGCCATCCTTGCCTACGACGGCGAGCGCCTGGCCGGGCTCAACACGCTGCGGTTCCACGGCCAGGTCGGCACCGTCGACCTGATCGGCATCCAGGACCGATATCGCAACGCCGGCCTCGGCCACGTGCTGCTCGAGCACGGCTTCGTGGCCTGCCGGGAACGGGGTGCCACGCGCGTCCGCGTGGTCACCGAAGCCGAGAACGTCGGTGCGTGCCGCTTCTACCAGCGCCACGGATTCGTGGCCGTCTCCACCGATCTGGTGTGGCACGGTCATCCGCGCCTGGCGGCCATCGCCGCCGGCGTACAGACAGCGGAGGCGTAGGGAATGGCGACGGTATTGGTTTCAGGCGGCGCGGGCTACATCGGCACGGAACTGGTCGAGCAACTGCTCGACGCCGGGCACAAGGTCACCTGTCTCGACCGGGTGTTCTTCGGAAGAGATCTGCTCGGCACGATCGCCAAACACGGCAACTTCACGCTGGTCCGCGACGACCTCCGCACCTTCGACCCGGCGGTGCTGGCCGGCGTCGACGTGGTCTTCGATCTCGCCGGCATCTCCAACGACCCGGCCTGCGACCTCGATCCGCAAATCACCCGCGAGATCAACCTCGACGGCTGCGTGCGGCTGGCGACGCTGGCCAAGGCCGCCGGGGTCAAGCGCTACGTGTTCTCGTCGAGCTGCTCGGTCTACGGCCAGGGCTCGGATCTGGCGCTGACCGAGGACTCGACGCTGGCGCCGGTCTCGCTCTACGCCGAGTGCAAGATCCGCGCGGAGGAACAGCTGCTGGCGCTGGCCGACGGCGGCTTCACGGTGACCATCCTGCGCAACGCCACCGTGTACGGGCCGTCGCGGCGCATGCGCTACGACCTGCTGGTCAATCTGATGACGGCCAAGGCCTTCACCGACCGCGTCATCTACGTGCTCGGCGGCGGCCAGCAGTGGCGGCCCAACGTGCACGTCCGCGACGTCGCCCGCGCCTTCATCCACATCATGGAGCAGCCCGAGCCGAAGGTGCGGAGCCGGGTGTTCAACGTCGGCTCGAACGAACAGAACTTCCGCGTCGTCGACGTCGCGCACATCGTTCGGGACGTCATGCCGCACGTGTCGATCCAGGTGGTCCCCGACGACCCCGATCGGCGCACCTACAACGTCAACTTCGATCGCATCCACAGCGAGCTGGGTTTCCGTACGCTCTACTCGATTCCCGACTCGGTCGCCGAGCTGCGGCACCGGATGACCACCGGCACGGTGCTGCCGTTCGGCGAGCCGCGGACCAAGACGCTCGACTACTATGCCTGGCTGATCAAGGCGCGCGCCGTGCTCGACGACGTGTCGCTCTCCGGCCGGCTGTTCTGATGGCGCGGCAACCCCGCCCGCGAATGGCGTTGCGAATCACGGCGACGGACACCAGGCCGGTGCCGCACGGAGGTGGATCGTGAAGGTGGAGTTCTACCGGCATTCGCTCGGCGCCGACGAGGCGGCCGAGGTGGCACAGGTGCTCGACGGCGTGTTCCTGACCGCCGGGCCGCGCACCAAGGCGTTCGAGGAGTGGCTCGCCGGCTATCTCGGCGTGTCGGGTGCCGTCGGGCTGTTCTCGGCCACGACGGCGTTGTTCCTGGCCCTGAAGGGCCTCGACGTCGGCCCGGGCGACGAGGTCATCACCACCCCGATGACCTTCATCGCGACCTCCAACACCGTGCTGCACTGCGGCGCGACGCCGGTCTTCGTCGACTGCGATCCGGTGACCGCCAACATCGATCTCGACCAGGTCGAGCGGGCGATCACGGCGCGCACCAAGGCGATCATCCCGGTGCACCTCTACGGCAACATGGTCGACATGCGGCGGCTGCGGGCGATCGCCGATCGGCACGGCCTGGCGATCATCGAGGACTGCGCCCACTGCATCGAGGGCGAGCGCGACGGCGTCAAGCCCGGGCCAGCTCGGCGACATCGCCTGCTTCAGCTTCTACGCCACCAAGAACCTGGCGTGCGGCGAAGGCGGCGCGGTCGCGTCCCGCAACCAGAAGCTGCTCGACCGCATCCGCCTGCTGCGGACCCACGGCATGAACAAGGAGGCGGCCAACCGCTACACGGCCACCTACCAGCACTGGGACATGCTCGAGCTCGGCTTCAAAGGCAACATGTTCGACCTGCAGGCGGCGCTGCTGCTGCCGCAGACCCGCCACGTCGCCGAGCGGCTGGCGCGCCGGGAAGCGATCTGCCGGCAGTACGAGGCCGGGTTCGACGCGATCGGCGTGGCCTACCCCAAGGTGTCGCCCGGCTGCCGGAGCGCCCGCCACCTGTTCACCATCTGGGTCGATCCCGACCGCCGCGACGCCGTGCTGACCGACCTCCAGGCGCGTGGCGTCGGCGTGGCCGTCAACTACCGCGCCGTCCACCTGCTGACCTACTACCGGCAGGAGCACGGCTACCGGCGCGGCCAGTTCCCGGTCGCCGAGCGGGTCGGCGACTCGACCATCACGCTGCCGCTGTACCCCTCGCTGGCCGACGCGCAGGTCGAGTACGTGCTCGAGTCCGTCAAGGCCGCGTGCCACGCGCACGTGGCGTGAGCAACGGGGCCACTCAGCCCATGCACGTGCTCCAGGTGTCGCCGCACCTGCCACCCAGGTTCCTGGGCGGGGTCGAGGTGTACACGCAGCACCTGATGCGCAACCTGGCGGCCCGCGGTCACCGGGTGCAGGGCGTCGCCGTGGACGCCGTCGCCACTGGCGCGGCCGACGGGTGCGCGGCCAGCACCGATCGCGCCGACGACGTCGAGATCCACCGGCTCACCGTCACGATGCCGGCGTCGCGGCCGTTCCACCTGCTCTACGACCATCCGCCGACCGAGGCGTGGTTCGAGCAGCACCTGCGCGCCTCCCGTCCCGATGTGATGCACGTTCAGAGCGGCTACCTGCTCGGCGCTCCGGCCCTCGCCGCGGCGCGCCGCACCGGCACGCCGGTCGTGCTCACGCTGCACGACTACTGGTTCGCGTGTCCCCGGGTCACGCTCCTGCATCCGTCGGGGGAGATCTGCAGCGGTCCCGAGCGGCCCGCGAAGTGTGCCTGGTGCCTGACTGCCGACCGGCGCCGCTACCGGCTGGTCGACGCGCTGCTCGGCGGTCGTCCATCGCGCGCCAAGGATCGCTCCCTGGCATGGCGCGCGCTGATCGGCGGGGCCGTGGCGCCGATCGACCACCGCCGCGCACGGCTCGCCGACCTGCTGGCCTCGGCCCGAGTGGTGCTGGCGCCGACCCGGTTCGTGGCCGAGCAGGTCGCGGCGATCGGCTACCCGGCCGAGCGGGTGCGCGCGAGCCGCTGCGGCATCCCGGCCATGCCGCGTCGCCGCCAGCGCGCCGGCGCCAGCCTCCGGCTTTCGTTCATCGGCCAGCTGGCGCCGCACAAGGGCGTGCACCTGCTGGTCGCGGCCGTCCGCGCGCTCCCTGATCGGCCGATCACCCTCGACATCCACGGCCCGCTCACGCCCTATCCCGACTACGTCGCGACGCTGCGCGGACTGGCCGGCGACGACGCCCGCATCACGTTCCATGGCCCGTATCGCCGGGAGGCGCTGCCCGAGCTGTTCGCGGCGTCCGACGCCGTCGTCGTGCCGTCGGTCTGGCACGAAGTCGCGGCGCTGGTGATCCAGGAGGCGCAGGCGGCTGGCGTGCCCGTGGTCGCGTCGGCGCTGGGTGGATCGCCCGAGCTGATCGCCGATGGCGCCGACGGGCTGCTTGTTCGACCCGGCCGATCCAGGCGCGCTCGAGCGCCAGCTGGCGCGGCTGCTCGACGAGCCGGGCCTGCTGGAGCGGCTCGAGGCGGCGGCGCCGCCGCCGGCGGACGACCGACGAGGAAGTGACGGCGCTGCTCGCCCTTTACGACGACGTGCGGGCGTCATGAAGCTGCTGGTGGTCTCGACCTGGTGCCCGTACCCGACGGTGAATGGCAGCACGCTGCGCGCCTATCACCTGCTGCGGGCGCTGGCGTCGGCGCCACGTCCTCGACCTGGTGACGTTTGCGGCGCCGACCCCGCCAGACAGCGGGGCCGTCGCCCACCTCCGGACGTTCTGCCGCGACGTCACCGTGATTCCGCGGAGCCCGTTCACGCCGCTGCGCGCCGCCAGCCAGCGGGCTGCTGAGCGGCACCCCGCGGTCGCTCGTCGAGACCGACGATCCTGAGGTGCGGACGCTCGTGCGCGCCCGCGGGGCGGGTGCCGACGTGGCGGTGGGTCTCCAGCTGAACGCGGCGCGCTACCTCGACGAGGTCGCTGTCCCGCGCGTGTTCGAAGAAGCCGAGCCGCGCCAGATCGAGGCGTTGTCGGCGCACGCCACCAGCTCGTGGCGGCGGTTCCGCGCCCGGCTGACGTGGTGGAAGCACGCCCGCTACCTGTCGCGTCTCTCGGCGACGATGGCGGCGGTGACCGTCGCGTCGGAGTCGGAGCGGACGGCGCTGGTCGCGGCCGGCGTCGAGGCCGACCAGGATTCACGTCGTGCCCAACGGCGCCGATGGCGCCGATCTCGCCCGCCCGCGGACGATCGCCACGCCGCCGCGGATCGTCTATCCCGGCGCGATCACCTATCCACCGAACCTCGAGGCGGTCGTGTGGTGCCTCAACCAGGTCATGCCGCGGGTGCGGGCGGTCAGGCCCGACGTCACGCTGTGGGTCACCGGCGACACCGGCGATCTGCCGCTCGATCGGATGCCGAACCGTGACAGCGTGCGGTTCACCGGGCGCTTGCCCGACGTCAAGGACGCGGTCGGTGGCGCGACCGCCACCGTGGTGCCGCTCCTGGTCGGCGGCGGCACCCGCCTGAAGGTGCTCGAGTCGCTGGCCCTGGGGACGCCGGTCGTGTCGACGGCCAAGGGCGTGGAAGGTCTCGACGTCGTCAACGGCACCCACGCGCTGGTCGAGCGACACCGCCGACCGATTCAGCGCCGACGTGCTCCGGCTGCTCGACGACCCGGCCCTGGCCGCGCGGCTGTCGAGCGAGGGCCGGGCGCTGGTGCGTTCGACGTACACCTGGGAGGCGATTGGCCGGCGGCTGCTCGACGTCGTCGCCGCCGCCAGGGAAGGGATCCGGCCGTGACCGACGACACGTTCTCTCGGGCCGGCGATCCGGCTCGGGCTCGCCGGTGCGCTCGCCTGTCTGGTGCTGGCCAGCGCCCCGTATCTCGTCGGGTTCGCCGCGGCGCCGGAGGGCCGCGTCTACACCGGCCTGATGTTCGACGTCCCCGACCACGCGCAGTACTGGTCGTGGGTCACGTCGTCGCGTCAGGGGCTGTTCATTCCGAACACGATGACCCCCGAGCCGAATGCCGCCACCTTCCTCAACCCGGCGATGTGGATGCTGGCGCAGGTCCAGGCGCTCTTCGGGCTGTCGTTCGCCGCCCTGTTCCAGTGGTGGCGCATCGCGGCCGCCGTCGTCGTCGGTCCGGCCCTCGCGGTGACGATGCTGCGGCTGGCGCGCAGCGGCGATCAGGCGCGGGTGGCGTTCTGGCTGGCGCTGGCCGGCGGCGGCTTCGGATGGATCTTCGTGGTCGCCAAGTACGCGCTCGGCCTGGCCGACGCGCCGTTCCCCGAAGCCATCTACTTCGCCGAGCCGAACACCTGGTTCGGCCTCTTCGCCTATCCGTATCTGCCGCTGGCGCAGGGCTTCATGCTGATCGCGCTGGTCGGCGCATTCCGCGTGCACACGGCGCCCGGCCCCGCCGCGTGGGCGGCGTGCGCCGCCGGCGCGCTCGGCGTCGCCCTGCTGCACGCCTACGACCTGGTGGTCGTCTACGCGGTCGTCGGCACGTTCTGGATCGTCGAGCTGGTGCGGGCCCGGGCGATCCCGTGGCGGCTGTCGTGGGCGATCGTCGTGATCCTCGCCTGCTCGGCGCCGCTCGCCGGCTACTACCAGTACCTGACCTCGTCGGATGCGCTGTGGCGGTCGGTGCTCGGACAGTACGTCAACGCCGGGGTGTGGACGCCGGCGCCGCCGCTGCTCGTGGTGCTGCTCGGCGCGCCGCTCGTGCTCGCCGCCGCTCCGCCTGAAGGGGCTGGCGTGGGATCACGCCGGCAGCCGTTTCGCCGCGTGCTGGGCCCTGATCGGCGTGGTCATCATCTACGTGCCGACGGTCTTCCAGGTGAAGCTGCTGGCCGCTCTGCACGTGCCGCTCGCGATCCTCGCCGCCGATCTGTGGTGCGCGCGTGTCGCCCCGGCGATCACGACGTGGACCGAGCCGCGGGCCGGCCGGCGGGCCGCTGCCTGGGCCCCGGCACTGTTGCTGGCGCTGCTGGTGCTGCCCACCAACCTCTACCTGCTGGCGTGGCGGGTCATCGAGCTGCGCCGGCCGGCGTCGGACCTCTACGTCACCGCCGACGAGCACGCCGCCCTCGACGTCCTGGCCGTGACCACCGGACCCGCCGACGTCGCGCTGGCGGTCGAGTCCGTGGGACGATGGGTGCCCAATCAGGGGCGCACCCGCGCCTTCCTGGCCCACTGGGCGATGACCAACCAGTACCTCGCGCGGCGTGACCTCGTCGATCGCTTCTTCTCCGATCGCGTCGACGACGCCTGGCGTCAGCGGCTGCTCGCCGACAACGGCGTGACCTACGTGGTGTGGACCGACCGCTATCCGCGCCGCCGGCGGCACCTTCTCACCGGCGCAGTCGCCGCTCTTCGAGCCGGTCTACGTGGCGCCGACCGCCGGCGTCTTCAAGGTGCGCCGCGCGGCCGTCGTCCCGGTGATCGGCGCATGATCCGCGAACTCGGCTTCTACTTGAAGCAGCGCAGCCGCAGCCCCTGGCACTACGTGGTCGGGGAGACGCTGCAGGGTCTGCTCGGCTGGATGCCGAGCCTGATCGGCATCGGCCTGCGCGGCGTCCTCTACAAGCTGTTCCTCAAGTCGAGCGGCGTGCCGGCGATCGAGGATCACGTGCGGATGATCCGGCCCGAGGACATCACGCTCGGCGCGAAGGTCTACCTCGACCACGGCGTCTACCTGCACGGCGGGCTCGGCGGCATCGCCATCGGCGACGAGTCGTGGCTGATGAGCGGCTGCCGGCTGCACGTCTTCAACTTCCGCAACATCCCCCATGCCGGCATCCGCATCGGCCGGCACACCTTCCTCGGCGAGGAGACGCTGATGCGCGCCCAGGGCGGCATCACCATCGGCGATCGCGTGCTGTTCGGTCCGCGGGTCCAGGTGCTGGCCGTCAACCACGTGATGAGCGATCCCGACCGGCCGATCATGGACCAGGGCATCACCGCCGTCGGCATCCGCATCGAGGACGGCGCCTGGATCGGCGCCGGCGCCATCGTGCTCGACGGCGTCACGATCGGCCGGAACGCCTGCGTCGGCGCCGGCGCCGTGGTCACCAGCGACATCCCAGCCAACGCGTTGGCCGTCGGCGCCCCCGCCCGCGTCATCCGCGACCTGCGGGCCACGCCGCCGCCCCTGCCGACCGTGCCGATCTACTTCGGCGGCATGGACGATCTCGGCGGCAACTACGCAGGGACTCGGGTACCGGGGCACCGGGGACCAGGGAAAGATCACGCGTCACGCAGTCACGCTGACTGTGCGAGCGTGTGGTCCATCGTGACGTCGCTTGTCCCCGATCCCTGGTCCCTGATCCCCGGTCCCCGCTCAGTTCGGCGCGTGCACGCCCTTCCCGCCGTACCAGCGATCCTTGCCGAACGCCAGCGACTCGAAGGGGTAGGTGCGGCCGGCGACGCCGATCACGCCGCGGTCGTTGCGCTTCCGGTTGTCGACCACGGCGACGTACTGGCGAATCGCGCCCGGAAACGGCTTCGTGCTGGCGTGACCGCCGAACGGGTCGGTGTACCAGGTGGCCGGCCCACGCGCGTTGGCCAGGGTCGTCTGGTTGAAATAGAACTCGCGCTTCACGCCGTCGAACGGCGAGCGCGGATCGTCCCAGCCGACGCGGGGCAGGCCGTCGGGCACCCGGTCGCATTCGCCGCCGCGGGCCTGGCGCTGCCCGTCGTCGGCGTAGCACAGGTCGATGCTGCGACCGACCCGCGCCGCTTCGTCGCCGGCGGTGCGCGCCGTGCCCGGCAGCGACGGCGACTGGCCGGCCAGTAGAACCGCGACGGCAGGAACACCGCGAAGTGCGGGTCGAAGTAGGCAATCGGATCCTGCCACTCGCTCTTGCGGAGGTAGTTGCCCGAGATCCAGTCTTCGTAGAGCCCACGCGAGTAGTCGGAGGCCTGGCCCGGCGCCACCAGCACCGCCGGCTGCACCCGTCCGATCGTCGGAATCGAGCGCAGGCCGTTGCCGGTCGGCGACCGGCGCGGCGTCGCCGGTCCGACCTCGACCACGGCGAAGCCGCCGGCCACGCCGCCCTCCGAGAACCCGCCCGGCGTGCCGAACTGCACCAGGGTGTAGGCGATCAGCTTGGTGCCGACGCTGCCGTCGGCGCGGTCGCGGCACTGCACGGCGTAGAGCAGCTCGTGGAGATTGTTGGCGAAGGCGTCGGCGCTGTGCGTGCCCTGATGGATCTTCATCAGGAAGTCGCAGCGGATGTCGAGCGCCCGCCGGCCCTCGCCGCCATTGGTCGTCGACTCGAACACCTCGACGTCGTTCTCCCACTCGATCTTGTGCCCGACGTGATCCTCGTGGCGCATGCCGTCGCTGTGCCGGGCGGCGCGGTTGTACTCGTCGAGCTGCTGGTTGGCGAAGCCGAACAGCACGCCGCCGTACTGCGCCTCGATGTCGGCCAGGAGCGCCGAGCCGCGCGGATCGCGGCCGTGCTCGTGACCGAACGTGCACGGCGTGCCCTGCTCGACGCCCTCGGGCGGATGCCAGGTCGGATAGCGCTTGCCGTCGGTGCCGAGCGCCGAGAACGAGTCGTGGTACGCGGCCGAACAGGTGTCGTGAATCGGATGCGGCGTCCACAGCCCCATCGCGTGGCTGGCCTCCTCGCGGGCGGCGCCGGGCGCGCGGGCGGCGCCCAGGGCGCCGACCAGGAGCGCGATCGACAGCAGCCGGCGGGCCATGCCCCATCCTACGACAGGCCGGCGGCGGCGCAGGTGACCCGCGGCCGGGAATGCCCGATACTCTTCGCGGCGCCCGATGCGCATCCTCTTCATCACCGAGACCGTGCCGTATCCCCTCGACTCGGGCGGGCGGATCAAGACCTTCCACACCCTGCGCATGCTGGCCGATGCCCACGACGTGCGGCTGCACGCCTTCATCCGCGACGACGCCCAGCGCGTGCATCGGGTGTCGCTCGAGGTGTTGGGTGTACCTGACCGCGCTGCACCTGGTGCGGCGGTCGATGGCCCGCGAAGCCTGGTTCGCCGTCCGCAGTCTGGCCGGGGCGCCGTACTCGGTGGGGCGTCATTTCAACCACACGGTGTTTGCGGCCATCGAGGCCGAAGCCGTCCGGTGGCGGCCCGACCTGGTCTACTGCGATCACCTCAGCATGGCCGAGTACGCGGTCCGCCTCGGCCTGCCGATCGTCTACGACGCGCACAACGTCGAGTACGCGATCCTGCAGCGCTTCGCCGGGACCCGGCCGAATCCGCTGACCCGCGCCGCGGCGGCGGTCGAGTGGCGCCGCGTGCGCCGCTACGAAGCCGACGTCTGCCGGCGCAGCCGCCTCGTGTTCGTCGTCAGCGACGTCGACCGCCAGGCCCTGACCGACCTGGCCGGCCCCGACGTGCACTTCGTCGAGGTGCCGATTGCCGTCGACGCCGCCGGCACCACCCCGATCGCGACGCTGACGCGCGAGCCCCGGCTCCTGTTCCTCGGCGGGCTGCACTGGCCGCCCAACGCCGACGCGCTGGTGACCTTCGTGCGCGACATGTGGCCGCAGGTGCAGGCGGCCCGGCCCGACGCCACGCTGACGTCGGTGGGGCGCGACGACAGCGCCGTCGCCGACGAGTGCCGCGGCGCCCCCGGCGTGCAGTTGACTGGCTGGGTGCCCGACATCGACCCCTTCGTGCAGGCCAGCCGGGTCCTGGTCGTGCCGATGCGCGCAGGAAGCGGCATGCGCGTGAAGATCCTGGACGCGATGGCCCGCGGGCTGCCGGTCGTCTCGACGACGGTCGGGTGCGAGGGCATCGGCGTCGTGCCGGAGCAGCACCTGCTGGTCGCCGACACCCCGCAGGCGTTCGCCGACGCCGTGATCCGGGTCCTCGACGACGACGCGCTGGCAGCGTCGCTGGCCAGAAATGCCCGGGCGTTGGTCCTCGAGCGCTACGACGTCGCCGCGATCCGGGCCGCAGTCCTGCACGCTATTGACGAGGCTGGTCCCACAATCGCCAGATCCAAGTCTGCCTCCCAGTAGACATTTGTATCGATTGACCGTGAGAAGGGGCGGCGTGGCGGGGTCCGATTGGCCGACAATCCTGGCAATTCACCCGATCCCGGCCTGATGTGGAGGGGAGGGCCACCCCTGCGTGGCCGGGGTACGGCCTTTGCAGCCAGCAGACCGTCATGATCGCACTTGCCACGTCTGGCCCGGGCCATTTGCCGCGCACGGGTCTCTCCATCTGCATTCCTGTCTACAACGAACGCGACGCCATCGCCGAGACCCTCAAGCGCTGCCTGGCCCTCAAAGCCGACCTCAAGCGGGTCGGCGTCGACGAGCTGGAGGTGATCGCGGTCGACGACGGGTCGAAGGACGGCTCGGCCGAGGTCATCGCCGAGTTCCCGCAAGTGCGACTCATCCGGCATCAGGTCAACCGCGGCTACGGCGCCGCGCTCAAGACCGGCTTCGCGGCCGCGTCGCACGAGCTGGTCGGATTCCTCGACGGCGACGCGACCTACCCGCCCGAGCAGTTCCCGAACCTGGTCCGCGAGATCGTCGAGGATCGGGCCGACCTCGTCATCGGCTCGCGCCTGGCCGGCGCTCAGACCGAGATGCCGCTCATCCGCCGCATCGGCAACCTGTTCTTCGCGCGCCTGCTGACCATCGTCGGTCGGGCGGCGGTCACCGATTCGGCCAGCGGCATGCGGGTGTTCCGCAAGTCGACCCTCGAGCTCCTCTCGCCGCTGCCCGACGGCCTGAACCTCACGCCGGTGATGAGCACGCGAGCGGTGCACGAGCGGATTCGCGTCGTCGAGCGGCCGATCCCGTACAGCGAGCGGCAGGGCGAGTCGAAGCTGAGCGTGGCCGGCGACGGCCTGCGGTTCCTCAGCACCATCGTCTGGACGGCGCTGACCTACAACCCGGTGCGCATCCTCGGCCTCATCGGCCTGGCCGGCATCGGCGTCGCCGTGGCCGTCGCCCTCGGACTGATTGTGGCCCGCCTGAGCGGCACCGAGACCCTCGGTCCGGCCGGCGTCTTCGGCGTGTTCGCGGCGCTGGTCTTCGGCGTGGCCGGGGTCAGCATCTTCGCGCTCGGCGCCGCCTTCAACTACCTGGTCTCGCTCTTCCATCATCGGCCGATCCGCCAGGGACTCTTCAAGAAGCCGCTGTTCTCGACGCCGATCGAACGGCATTTCCTCCCGGCCGGCCTCGGATCGCTGGTAGCGGGCGTGGTGATGTCCGCGGTAAGCTTGGTGCTGTCCCTGCGCGGCTGGCCGATCGAGCGGCTGTGGCTGTATCTGTCGGGCAGCGCACTCCTGATTCTCGTTGGGCTCCAGCTCGCGCTCTGGTGGCTCATCATGTCGGTGCTCGCCGAGCTCAGTGGGCGCACCGGCGGACGTGAGGCCTGAAGCTCGTGAGCACGAACGACCAAACCCCCGCTCCCGCCCCGGCGCCCAAGGCGCTCCGAAACGTCGGCGAGAAGACCCGCACCATCGTGCTGCCGATGGTGCATCCCGATACCGACGAGATCGCCCGCCAGTCGGCGGCGGCCCGCGGCGAGAAGAGCAACGTCGATGTCCTGCTGGTCAATCCACCGACCCCCGACGGGGCGATCTGGATCCGCTCGCAGCACCGCGTCGGCCGCCGCTCGCGCGAGAACATGATCTGGCCGCAGGTGTCGCTGGCGCAGATGGCCGCGCTGCTGCAGCCGACCTACAGCGTGCGCGTCGTCGACGCCGTCGCCGAGCGGATGGACTGGAAGACCTTCGAGGAGATCATCCGCAAGGAGCGGCCGCGCTACTACGTCACCCAGCTCACCGCGCCGACGCTGCAGAACGACCTCTACGGCACCTTCCTCGCCAAGCTGGTCGGCGCCGTGACGATGGCCTTCGGCACGCACATCACGCCGATGCCGCGCGAGACCCTGCGGCCCTACCCGTCGCTCGACTTCGGGCTGCGCGGCGAGCCCGATCTCACGCTGCGTGATCTCATCGACCATCTCGAGGGCAATCAGTTCTCGCGTCCCGAGAACATCGAGGTGCTCTTCAAGAAGCACGACGCGGCCTACGAGCCGAAGAAGTTCGGCATCGGCGAGAAGGACTACAGCTTCATGAAGGGCCTGGTGTGGCGCCAGCGCGGGGAAGTGGTGGTCAACCCGGATCGGCCGTTCATCGCCGACCTCGACGACCTGCCGATGCCGCGCTACGACCTGCTGCCGCTCACCAAGTACCGGATGCCGCTGCTGAAGGGGCCGTTCTGCTTCATCGTGACCAGCCGCGGCTGCCCGGCCGGCTGCACCTACTGCATCAAGCACGTCTCCTACGGGCCGACGATGCGGCTGCGCTCGGCCAAGAAGCTGGTCGAGGAGATCAAGGAGCTCGGCCGCCTCGGCGTCCACAACATCCACATGTATGCCGACCTGTTCACGGTGAACAAGAACCAGGTCGTCGAGCTGTGCAACGAGCTGCTCGCCCAGAACGTCAAGATCAAGTGGACCTGCAACAGCCGCGTCGACTTCGTCGACCTCGAGATGCTGCAGCTGATGGCCAAGGCCGGCTGCCACTTCATCTCCTGGGGCCTCGAGTCGGGCAACAAGGAGATCCTGGCGCACGCCAAGAAGGGCGTCGACCCGGAACGCGCCAAGCAGTCGCTGGCCTGGTCGCGCGCCGCCGGCATCCGCAACTGGGGCTACTTCATCATCGGGCTGCCCGGTGAGACGGTCGAGACGATCAAGCAGACCATCGCCTTCTCCAAGGCGCTGCCGCTCGACATCGCGCTCTTCCACATCGCGGCGCCGTATCCCGGCACGCCGTTCTTCAAGGAAGTCGCCAAGAACGGCTGGTTCCGCGAGGGCGCGCGGTGGGAAGAGGTCGACATGGACGAGTCGACCGTCCTCGACTACCCGAACCTGCGCGCCGAGGAGCTGGAGTACCGGCAGAAACGCGCCTTCCGTGAATGGGCGATGCGGCCGGGACCGATGCTCACCTACCTGAAGATGCTGTCCACCGACATCTCGACGATCAAGTCGGCGATCAACGTCGGGTTCCAGCATCTCCGCTGGGCGCGGGGCTGAGACCGGTGCCGGTCGGGCGGTGGCACCGGCCCGACGGGGACGGAGCGGCCCCCCTCGTCCCGCTCAGCCGGTGGCAGGCGGTCGGCCTCGCGCTGCTGCTGGCGGCGGCGGCCGGGCTGCTCGTGCCCAACATCGAGCGCTATCCCGCCACCTGGTTCGACGAGGGGTGGTGGCTGCAGATCCCCCGCAACCTCGTGCTCCACGGCCGCTATGCGCCGTTGAGCGGGGCCGAGTTCCGGCCGACCGACACGGTCGTGCTCATCTCGCCGGCCTTCTACCTGCCGGTCGCCGCGGCCTTCGAGCTGTTCGGCGTCGGTCTCCTCCAGGCCCGTCTCGTCATCGCCGCGCAGTTCATGATCGCGGCGACGCTGGTGTTCGCGGTCACCCGCCGGCTCTACCGGGCCTCGGCGGCGCTGCTGGCGCTGGCGCTCTTCATCTTCGTCCAGCCCGACGACTACTGGACCGCGCCGCTGCTCTACGGCCGCCAGATGATGGCGGAAGTGCCGGCCCTGATGTGGTGGCTGGCCGGCGTGTATTTCTGGCTGCGCTGGCGCGACACCGAGCGGGCCTGGCCGGCGGCGATCGCCGGCGTCTGTCTGGCCACCTGTGCCGCCGTGAAGCCGCAGTTCGGCATCGTGCTGGTGCCCAGCCTGCCGATCATGTGGGCCGCCGAATGGTGGGGCCGCCGCCGGCTGCCACGCTTCGCGTGGGTGATCCCCGCGGCCATGGTCGCCACCGCGGCGGCGCACGTGCTGCTGCTCGTTGTGCTGCTCGGCCCGGCCGGCTTCGGCCAGCTCCTCGCCGGATTCGCCGCCGCGTCCGGCCCGCAGGTGCGGACGTTCCTGCAGCCGTCGACGGTGCGGCGAGCCCTCGGCCTGGCGGCGCGCAGCGAGTTCAGCCTGCTCCTGCTGCCGGCCGTGGCCTTCGCCCTCCTGCGCGTCCTCAGCGGGCGTGAGACGGACCTGCGGCGCGGGTTGCCAGCCGTGTTCGTCGGCGTGTGGCTGGCCTGGTTCACGGCGGCCACGCCCGGCTGGAGCCGCTACGCGCTGCCGGCCATCGCCCTTGGCGTCATCCCGATCGCCGGCCTCGTCGACGCGGTCGTGTTCCGGGCCAGGCGCGCCGCGACGTCGTCGTTCTGGAAACGCTCCTGGGCAGACCTGGCGCCACAGGTAGCCGCCGCCGCGTTCGTCGCGGTCCTGCTCGGCCAGCACGCCGCCACCCTGGCCAAGGGAATCTTCCGGCCGCCGCCGCCCGACGCCCAGCAGTTCGCCGCCTATCTGAGCGCCAATGTCGCGCCCGAGGCGAGAATCGAAACCTGGGAGTGGCCGATCGCGTTCCTGGTCAACGACCGGCAGTTCGTCCTGCCGCCCACCCGCGCCCTCAACAGCGTGATCGCGCGCAACGAATTCGGCGTGCCATGGGCGTCGCCGCCGTACGACGTCGCCGGCCAGCCGGCCCAGTACGTCGCCGTTGGCTGGTTCAGCCGCTGGTCAGGCCTCTATCCGCAGCAGTTCCTGGACCAACGGTGCGAACTGGCGTTCCGCGCCGGTGACTACGAACTCTATCGCGTCGTGCGCTGAGCGCCGGCCGCGGCGGTCACCCGGTACAGGTCGTAGGGGCCGTGCGACGCCACCAGCGCGCAGCAGCCGCTCGCCAGGTCGGCGGCGTACGCCGCGGTGAACTTGGAGAACGGGCCGTCGACCAGGAACGCCGGCGACCACTCGCGCCAGTCGTAGCGCGTGTCGACCGCCGCGCCGAAGAAGATGCGTCCCGTGTGGCGATCGACCAGGACGTTGGGTGGATGATGCACCCGCCGGTCGGTCAACACGTCGAGCTGCCACTCCCACGACTCGACGACCTCGGCCGGGCCGACCAGCCGTTCGAGCGCGGCGCTGAAGTCCTGGGCCGACGTGTCTGGCACCGCGGTGAGATCGCGCACGCGGTTCAGGCCATGCGCCGCCACATACGCGACCAGGAGCGCGACCAGGGCCGCCGCCAGCCAGCGCCAGCGGGCGACTGACGGTGCCATCGCGCCGGTCCAGCGCTCCCGACCGTGCGCGATTCCGGCGCCGGCCAGCACCGAGGACATCACCAGCGGCTCGAACGCATAGCGCTCCCAGCCCACCGAGACGATCGCGTACCACGCCAGCCACGCCGTAGCCACCGTCGCCAGCAGGATCGCCGTGCTCGCTGCTCGCGACCGCTCCCACGCGGTCCACGTCGCGTAGCCGACACCGAGGAACCACACCACCCAGATGCCGGAGCGGAGCAGATACCACACGCTGCCCGGCGTCCGGCGGACCGGATCGAACGCGAATACGGTCCACTGCGCACTCGACTGCACGGCCGCGAGGTCGCGCGCGAAGCCCTCGGCGCCGAGCAGCGCGAATCGGGCGGCGTACCACAGGGCGACGACGCCGACGGTGCCGACGAAGGCGGCGGCGTGCCGGGCGTCGTTGGGCGGCCGCTGCAGCGTGCGGTCGACGAGCCAGACCACCAGCAGCGACGGGACCAGCACCACCGACCATTGGGCCTTGGTGACGGCGGCCACGCCGAACAGCAGACCCGCAGCGAGCGCCAGGGCGGTGCGCCGCTGCTCGAGCGCCGTCATCCACACCAGCACGCCGGTGAAGAAATAGGCCAGCGCCGGGACGTTGCCCATCGCCATGCGCCCGAAGTAGAGAAATCCCTCGCGCGGCATCGCCAGGACGATCGCGACCGTCACCAGACCCGCCAGCGGGCCGCCGAGGCGGCGGGAGGTCAGGTACAACACGAGCCCGCAGAGCACCATGAAGACCACGGCTGTCACCCGCGCCTGCCACAGGCCGACGCCCAGCACGCGCAGGCTCGCGGCCACCGGCAGCACCACGCCCGGGCCGTTGGCGACCAGCGGCTGGTCCACCATCCGCGGCCCCTCGAACGACCAGCTGGCATAGAGGCCGCGTTCGAGGACCGTCTCGGCGCCGTTGGTCACGAAGCCTTCGTCGAGCCAGGTCGCCGGCCAGCCTGGCTGGTTGTAGGACGCGGCCACCGCCAGCAACGCGACGACCGCGGCGACACGCAGTCGTTCCCGGCCCGAATCGATCGCGACGCGCGCCGGAGTCGTCATCGGGGCGAAGCCGTCGCGGCCGGCGCCGCAGCGGGCGCCGTGGCCATCGATGCGACGTAGTCGACCGCCGACGTGAACGGGGGAACCCATTCGGTCCGTTCGGCGACCCCTTCCGAGGTGTTCTCGAACACCGCGAACGACGTCGCCACCTCGGCGTGACCGGTGAGCCGGATCCGGAGCTGCCGGCCCGACGGCTCGTAGATCGCCGACGCGATCGTCGATGTCTGCTGGCCGCGGGCCAGCGCACAGGCGGCGTCCATGGTCATCTGCATCGGGGCGTGGTCGGCCACCGCGGTGGTGATGCGCTCGAGGATCGTGCGCCACGACTCGGCGCCGATCGGCGGAATGAAGTAGCCGTGGGTGAACAGCGTGGCAATCACGCGGCTGTCGAGCGCCCGCCGCAGCTGGCGAATCCCGCGCCCGACCGTCACGTCGACCTCCGGCGTCGGATACCACTCGTAGCCGGCGTCGTCGCGGATCTCGGTGACGCAGTTGTGGAGCCGGCCCTGGAGCCCTGCCGGCGCCGGCAGATCGATGACGTCGTTGTAGTAGACCGAGGCGGTCGACATGCTCGGACCGCGGACGCCGCGCCGGAACGGCCCCTCTTCGAGCCACGGCGCGCCGTACGGCCGCCCGGGCGGCATGTGGACGGCCAGGTACTCTGCGCCCATCGACACCAGGCCCGGCAACGCATTGGTGCCGATCTCGTAGTAGTGGGGCACGACGTAGGTCGACGGCGGGATGTCGTAGCGGCGGTGCCAGTCCTGCGCCCGGCGCAGATTGGCGGTCATCGTCGAGGTCGGCCACTCGCGCCGTCCGGCGTGATCGAAGTAGAAGAACGTCCGGTCGTCGAACGAGTGCACCGACACCGTGGCCGCGCCGGTGCGGGCCAGTGCCGACAGCTCGCGCGCTTCGGCATCGTCGATGTGGGCGAGGAACACGCCGACCCACGGCTTGAAACCGAAACCGATGGCGGTGTGGAGCCATTCGAGCGGCCCCGATTCGTCGTCCATCCGCATGGTCAGGACCGGCGGCAGCACCTGCATGACGAAGGGCTTGCGCGCGGCCCAGACGAGGCTGCGCCAGACCAGATCGTCGAGGCCGCCCAGTGGCCCGCGCACGTCGGTGCGCATCCACTCGTAGGTCGCCCACTGCACGACGCGGCCGCCGCCCAGCGTGCCGGCGACGAGCAGCGGCTGGTCGCCGCTGAAGGCCACGGCGGCGGCCTCGTCGCGGAGGCGCAGACCCGGCAGCGTCATCGCCGCCGTCGGCACCCGCTCGTAGCGGGCGTGGGCCGAGGCCAGGTAGTGGGGCGGCGGCGCGCCTGGCGCCGCCCGCACCAGCCGTAGACGCGCCCAGCCGAACACCGGATAGGTCCCGCGCAGGAGGTCGGCGTCCTGCGCCGTCAGCTCGAAGCCGCCGCCCTGGCCGACGTCGGCCTGTCCGATCAGGTACTCGGTGTGTTCCTCGGTGCCGCCGCTGCCCCCGACCGCGTCGACATGGCGGTGGCGCGGATCCTCTCCCGTGAAGCCGAAGTAGTAGCGGATGTCCTGCCCCGGGGCGCCGGTGTAGACCGTGGCCATCACGTCGTATCGGCCCGGCGCCAGGCCGCTCACGCTGAAGCGCATCGGCGGCAGGCCGTGGCGCTCGAATTCGTCGACCGCGGCCATCACCGCCGGGAAGCCGCGGGCGGGGAGCAGATACTCGGTCCACTTGGCCGTCGCCGTCGTCGAGGGCGGCGAGATCGGTCGTCGTCGGCAACGGCGGCTGCTGATGGGCGTCCGCCGACAGATCGACGGTGGTGACCTCGCCGGGGGGCGAGAACGTGACGCCGCGGGAGGCCGCCGCCGGCGCCGGGTCGAACGCCAGCGCGCGCTGCACGAATGGATACCGGGCCTCGCCGTCGACCCAGACCTCGGTGTCGAAGGTCACCAGGCCGGTGCCGTGGGACACGGCCCGTTCGATCAGCGCCTGCATCGACGACGCCTCCGTCGGTCGTCGCCCGCCGACGCCGCGGTGGCCGACCACGATCAGACTGTAGGCGGCCAACTCGGCGTCGTGCGTGCCGCTCGCGACGTCGACCAGGCTGTAGGGCACACCGAGGTGGTCGAGATACGGGGCGATCAGCCGGCTGAAATCGCCGTGGTCTGGACTCGACGAATCCACGAGCACCACGGCGTCGGCGCGCAACGCCCCGGCCGGGGTCGGGTCGCTGGTCCGGGTCGTGCCGCCGGTGAGCGACGAACCGGCCGGAGCAGAGGGCGTCAGCCAGCCCGCCGCGACCACCGCAATGAGAACGGCGACGACCGCCACGCCGGCGTACGTGGTGCGCATGTCAGCGTCCCATCGTCGCACGACGGACCGTCGCCGCGCAGCGGCACCCGGTCACGCCGCTGCGCAGCGATGCGCGGCCGCCGACGGCCTGGTCAGGCGTCCGGAAATTGCGTGAACGCCGCCGCCGGATCGGGCGGCGCTAGCGGAACGTCCAGCCGACGCCGAACTTCAGTTCCGGGCTGTCGATCGCACCGATCTTGAATTCGAAGAACAGCCCGGAGTTCTGTTCGACGCCGATCATGAAGTTGAGGCCGGGTTCGGTCTCGGTGTCGTCGTCACCGCCGGTGTCGAACGAGTAGAAGTTCACCGCCGGCCCGCCGCCGGCGTAGATCCCCCAGCTGCTGCGGTGCGGGAACTTGTAGACGAAGTCGAAGTTGAGGGCGATGGTCGTGAGGTCGTCGCCGAAGCCCGCTTCCACGTTGGGGCGGAAGTGCAGGCGATCGACGAGGGCACCAGTTTCGTAATGGGCGCCGACATAGAACTGATCGGGATCGACCGACACGCCGCCGCGGATCCCGGGCCCTTGCGCCTCGGCGACGCCGGCCCAGGCGACGACCGCCAACAGGGCAACGAAATACCGCATGGTGGTCAATTCTGTACACGATCTGACGCTCATGGCCCCTCCGGGAGGGGAGCGGAGCACGGTTCGTGCCACCGGCCGTCGCGCCTGGCGTCAGGGGGTCTCGGCCACCGTGAGCACGAGGATGTGCTGCCACGGCAGGTCGTTCAGCACCGCCGACAGGCGGAAGCCTTCGGCCTCCAGTTCCTGCCGCACTTCGCGCACGCTCATCTTGTGCACTTCGAGGATCGGCACGCGCGGATCCTCCTTCCGGAACTCGAGGAGCACGAGCCGCCCGTCCTTCTTCAGCGCCGGCCGCAGCCGGCGGAGGAAGGCCTGCGGGGCAGCGAGCTCGTGGTACACGTCGACCATGATCGCCAGATCGATCGACGCCGCCGGCAGCTTGGGATCGTCGGGGGCGCCAAGCACCGAGGTGACGTTCTCGAGCCGGGCGCGAGTGACGTTGGCGCGCAGCAGGTCGAGCATCGCCGGCTGGATGTCGGTCGCAAAGACCCGGCCCGTCGGTCCGACGGCCCGCGCCAGTCGCACCGTGTAATAGCCGGATCCGGCGCCGATGTCGGCCACGACCTGACCGGGCTGAATCCCCAGCGCGCTGATCGCCTTGGTCGGCGCCTCCTCGTCTTCGCGCTCCGGACGCTCGAGCCAGCCGGCCCCGCCCACGCCCATCACCGGCGCGATTACGCGGCCGCTGATCGGATGACGGATCTGTGCCTCGAGCGAGGCGACCAGCAGTCCCGCCAGGCACAGCGCCAGCCACGCCGCCCGAATCGGCCGCACGCGCCAGTCGGTCATCGCCATAAAATACTCCCACTCATGGCTGCGATCTTTCCCTTCGCCGCGCTCCGCCCCACGCCCGAGACCGTGGGCCGGGTCGCGGCGGTGCCGTACGACGTCGTGAACAGCGCCGAGGCCGAGGCGCTGGCCACGGGCGAGCCGCTCAGTTTCCTGCGCGTCTCCCGCCCCGAGATCGAGTGCCCGCCCGGCACGCCCATCTACAGCGACGTGGTCTATGCCAAGGCGGCCGACAACTTCGACCGGCTGCGGCGCGCCGCCCCGCTGGTCGTCGAGACGGCGCCGAGTCTGTACGTCTACCGGCTCCACATGGGCGGCCACGTCCAGACCGGCGTAGCCGCGTGCTTCTCGGTGGACGAGTACGCCCGCGGCCTGATCAAGAAGCACGAGAAGACGCGGCCCGACAAGGAAGACGATCGTACCCGCCACATCCTGACCCTGCGCGCGCAAACTGGTCCGGTGTTCCTCACCTACCGCGGCTCGGTCGCGGTGGACGCCGTGGTGGCCCAGGTCTCGACCCAGCCGCCGCTCTTCGACTTCACCGCCGCGGACGGCGTTCGTCATCAGCTGTGGCGCGCGCCCGAGCCGTCGACCACGGCGCTGGTCGCGGCATTCGCGGCCGTGCCGGCCCTCTACATCGCCGACGGCCATCATCGTGCGGCCAGTGCGTTCCGCACCCATCAGGCGCTCGAGGCGGAAGGACCGGGCGAGCACGAACGCTTCCTGGCCGTGGCCTTCCCCGATGCGCAGATGCAGGTGCTGCCGTATCACCGCGTGGTGCGTGACCTGCAGGGATGCAGTCCCGAATCGTTCCGGGCCGCCCTGGCCGGGCGATTCGCCGTCACCGCCGGGGGCCCGGCGTCGCCGGCGCGCAAGGGGCTGGTCGCCATCTACCTCGCCGGCGCCTGGTCGACGCTCGACCTCGGCGCGCCGCCCGCCGGCGTCGGACCCGACGCGGCCCTCGACGTCAGCCGCCTGCAGGACGGCGTGCTCACGCCGCTCCTCGGCATCACCGACGTGCGCACCGACAAGCGCATCGACTTCGTCGGTGGCATCCGCGGCACCGCCGAGCTCGAGCGTCTCGTCGACGGCGGGCAGTTCGCGGTGGCGTTCTCGCTCTTCCCGGTTTCGGTGGATGACCTGATGCGGATCGCCGACGCCGGCGGGATCATGCCGCCCAAGTCGACGTGGTTCGAACCCAAGCTGCGCGACGGCGTGCTGAGCCACCTGGTGTGACGGGCGGGGCGCCCGCGAGGATGTCGTGATGAAAGTGCTGGTAGCGGACAAATTCGAGGCGAGCGGCCTCGACGGCCTGCGGGCGATCGGCTGCGATGTCGTCTACGAGCCCGACGCCAAGGACGCCGCCCTGGCCAGGGCCGTGGCCGCGACCGGCGCCGCCGTGCTGGTCGTGCGATCGACGCCGGTGCCGGCGCCGGTGCTGGATGCCGGCACGCTGTCGCTGATCGTGCGGGCCGGCGCCGGTGTGAACACGATCGACGTCGCCGGGGCCTCGCGGCGCGGCATCTACGTGTCGAACTGTCCGGGCAAGAACGCCGTCGCGGTGGCGGAGCTGGCGCTGGGGCTCATGCTCGCGCTCGACCGGCGCATCCCCGAGAACGTGGCGGAGTTGCGGGCCGGCACCTGGAACAAGAAGGAGTACTCGAAGGCGCGCGGCCTCCACGGCCGCACGCTCGGGCTGATCGGCTTTGGCAACATCGGCCAGGAAGTGGCGGTGCGCGCCACCGCGTTCGGGATGCCGGTCGTGGCCTGGAGCCGGCGCTTCGACCACGACCCCGCCGAACGCGAGCGGGTGGAGGATGCGTTCGGTATTGCGATCGTCGACTCGCCCGAAGAAGCCGTGGCCGCCGCCGACGTCGTGAGCGTGCACCTCGCGCTCGCCAAGGACACCCGCGGATTCGTCAACGCCGCGCTGTTGTCGCATCTGAAGCCGGGCGCTTTCTTCGTGAACACGGCCCGCGCCGAGGTCGTCGATCAGCCGGCGCTCGAAGCCGCGATCCGCGACAAGGGGCTGCGCGTCGGCCTCGACGTCTTCGCGGCCGAGCCGACCTCGGCCACCGCGGCCTTCACCGACGGCATCGTGCAGCTGCCCGGCGTCTACGGCACGCACCACATCGGTGCCTCGACCGACCAGGCGCAGGACGCCATCGCCGCCGAGACTGTGCGGATCGTGCGCACCTTCAAGGACACCGGCCGGGTGCCCAACGTCGTGAACCTGGCCCGCACGACCCCGGCTACGCACATGCTGGTCGTGCGTCACCGCGACCGCCCGGGCGTGCTGGCGCACGTGTTCGGCGAGCTGCGCGCCGCCGGGCTCAACGTGCAGGAGACCGAGAACGTGATCTTCGACGGCGCCGAAGCCGCGGTCGCGCGTGTCAACCTCGACGGCGCGCCGGGCGACGCCACCGTCAACGCCATCCGCGCCCACGCCGAGGTCCTCGACGTGCAGCTCGTCTCTCTGTCATCGTAGGCGTTGCCACCCAGTGCGAGCGCCGCGTCGGCGAGCGCTCCTAGCCCGGGCCCCGAGCCCCGAGTTCCGCGTCATGTCCACGACCACCCAGCGCATCTTCAACTTCTCCGCCGGTCCCGCCGTGCTGCCCGAATCCGTGCTGCTCGCCGCGCAGCGCGACCTCGTCGCCCTGCCCGGCGTCGGCATGTCGGTACTCGAGATCAGCCACCGGTCGAAGACCTTCGAGGCGATCCTGGCCACGACCGAGGCCGACCTGCGCGCCCTGGGCGGTGTGCCGCCGAACTACAAGGTGCTCTTCCTGCAGGGCGGCGCCTCGCTGCAGTTCTCGATGGTGCCGCTCAACCTGCTCACGCCCGGGACCACCGCCGACTACATCGTGACCGGCGGCTGGGCCCAGAAGGCGGTGAAGGAAGCGCAGCGCGTCGGCACCGTGCACGTCGCCGCGTCGACCGAATCCGAGAACTTCGCGCGCATCCCGCGCCAGGACGAGCTGACGTTGACCCCGGGCGCCGCCTACGTGCACGTCACGACCAACAACACGCTGTTCGGCACCGAATGGAAGGCCGAGCCCGCGGTCGGCGACGTGCCGCTGGTGGCCGACACCTCGTCGGACATGTTCAGCCGGCCGATCGACGTCACCAAGTACGGGCTGATCTACGCCGGCGCCCAGAAGAACCTCGGCCCCTCCGGCGTCACGCTCGTGATCGTGCGCGAGGACCTGCTGGCGCGGTCGGCCAAGTCGCTGCACACGATGCTGAACTACGCGGTGCATGCCGAGAACGGCTCGATGTACAACACGCCGCCGTGTTTCGGCATTTACCTCATGGGTCTGGTGATGAAATGGGCGCTGGCGCAGGGCGGCCTCGCGGCCATCGGCGCCGTCAACGCCCGCAAGGCCGGAGCGCTCTACGCCGAGATCGACCGCACCGGCTTCTATCGCGGCACGGCCCAGGGCGACAGCCGCTCGCAGATGAACATCACGTTCCGGCTGCCGTCGGAGGACCTCGAGAACCGGTTCGTGAAGGACGCGACCGCGGCCGGGCTCGATGGCTTGAAGGGCCACCGCTCGGTCGGCGGCATGCGCGCGTCGATCTACAACGCCTTCCCCGAGGCCGGCGTCACCGCGCTCGTGCAGTTCATGCAGGAATTCGAACGGACGAAGGGCTAGCGCCCCTCGCCGCCAGCCGCAGTTCAGGTGTCATTCCGCCGGCGGGCCGCCGAAGCGCCGACCGCCGCGGCGGCGTCCGCCGCGGCGCCGCCGGCGCCGGCTCTGGCTGGCGGCGCTGTCCTCGTCACCCCGGGCAGTCGTCGGCGAGGGCGGCAACGAGCTGGCCTCGATGAAGCCGCGCCAGTGCTCGACGATCTCGGGGGCGCGGCCGTGGACGTCGAGCCACGTGAGCGCGTCCTCGAATGGCCCGCGGTGCAGCAGCGCGCGCTTGGCGCGCGGCGAGGCCTCCATGTCCTGCAGCCGCCGCTGGACGGCCAGCAGCTGGCGCAGCCGGTCGGTGTCGCGGCGGGCGATCGGCAGCAGGCCGATCTTGAACAGCGGCTCGGGTGGGCCGGGGCGCCGTCGGCGGCGGCCGACCGGCACGGGCGTGGCAATCAACGCGTCGTCCTCGGCCTCTGCGGCCTCGCCGTCGTCGTGCGCCGACCGCTCGCGCGTCGGCATCAGGCCGAGCGGCACGACCATCGTGCCGAGCAGAATCGGATTCGAGAGCGTCGGCGGCGCCGACTCGAAGCGCTGGCGATAGGTGTCGAGCGCGTCGAGCGCGTCGAGGAACCCCTCGTCGGCGGCGTGGTCCTGGAGCTCCGGCGTGATCGGCTCCAGCAGCCGATAGCGCGCCAGATCCTGGAACGTCCGCTCGGCCGCGCCCGAACGGAGCACCTTGTAGTACTCCTCGATCAGGCGGGCCGGCGAGGCGTGTGCCAGCCGGTGCCGATGGGCCTCAATCGCCGCCTCGACCGGCGGATCGAGCGTGAAGTCGAGCCGCGCCGCCAGCACCACCGCGCGCAACATGCGCACCGGGTCCTCCTGGAAGCGCTCGTTGGGATCGCCGATCGAGCGGATGACGCGGTCGCGGACGTCCTGGAGACCGCCGACGTAGTCGATGATCGAGCGATCGGCGATGTTGTAGAACAGCGCGTTGACCGTGAAGTCGCGGCGGAACGCGTCTTCCTCGGGGGTGCCGAAGGTGTTGTCGCGATGGATCTGCAGGTCGCGGGCCTCGCCGGCGCGCTCCTCGGTCTCGGGCTCGGCGTCGATCGTCGTCGGCGAGCAGCTCGGCCGGCGCCGCCGGGACGTGCTGACGGAAGGTCGCCACTTCGATGGCCTTGTCGCCGAACTTCACGTGCGCGAGGCGGAAGCGGCGCCCGATGATCCAGCAGTTCCGGAACAGCTTCTTGATCTGGTAGGGATGCGCCGAGGTGCCGACGTCGAAGTCCTTCGGCCGGCGGCCGAGCAGCAGATCGCGGACGCTGCCGCCGACGAGATACGCGGTGTAGTTGGCCTCGTGCAGCCGGGTGAGCACCTTCAACGCATCGGGGTCGATCGATGAGCGTGAGATGGGATGGTCGGATCGGGCGACGATGACGGGCTCGGACATCGAGCCGACATTGTAACAGACCCGGATCCGGACGGCTGGGCTGAACTGCAATGTTTTCAATACGTTACGAGAGATTTCCGCGGCTGCTGTGCTACGATGCGCGCATGATGCGGGCGTGCGCCGTCGTGCTGGCGATGCTGCTGGGAACCACGGCGCTCCTCGCCACGCGCGAGGACCTGGCCCGGGCCCGCCAGCTGTTCAACGACCGCAAGTTCGACGAGGCCATCACCGCCGCCACGGCCGCGCGAAAGACGCCGGAGACCGCCGATGCCGCCGCGATCGTGCTCGCCCGCGCCCACCTCGAGCGCTATCGACAGCTCGCCGATCCGGCCGACCTCGGCGCGGCGCGCTCGGCGTTGGGGGGCGTGGGCGTCGAGCGGCTCGGCACGCCGGATCGCGCCGAGTTCCTGATCGCCCTCGGCGGTTCGCTGTTCCTCGAGGACGACTTCGGCGCGGCCGCCGAGATCTTCGAGTCGGCGATGGAGATCGCGCCCGCCGCCGGCGAGAACGCCCGCGAGTCGGTGCTCGATTGGTACGGCTCGTCGATGGAGCGGTGGGCCGCGCCCTACGTGACCTCGCGCCGGGCGCAGATGCTGGCCCGGCTCGTATCGCGCATGGAAATCGAACAGGCGAAGAACCCCGGCTCCCGCGCCGCCTCGTACTGGCTGGCGGCAGGTCTGCGGGCCCAGGGCGAGCTCGATCGCGCCTGGCAGGCGGCGATTGCCGCCTGGGTGCGGGCGCCGATTGCCGGCGCGAGTGCGCTGGCGCTGCGCGCCGACGTCGATCGCCTGGTGCGCGAAGGCATCATTCCCGATCGGGGCAAGGAAGCCCCCGACGGGGAACGCGAGGGGCGGGAGACGGCGCTCCGGGCGGAGTGGGAGCTGGTCAAACAGAAGTGGAAGTGACGCATAGGGAACGGGGATCAGGGTCCCCGGTCCCTGGTCCCCGGTCCCTGTTCTTAGGGTTTCGCGTCCTTCCAGCTCTCCCCAATCCCGACGTCCACGTCGAGCGGGACGCTGAGCGCGACGGCGTTGGCCATCGCGTCGCGGATCAGCGACGCGGCGGCGTCGGCTTCCTCCCGCGGCGACTCGAACAGCAGTTCGTCGTGCACGGTCAGAATCATGCGCGTCCGGGGCAGCTCGGCGGCCAGCCGCCGATCGACGTCGATCATCGCGCGCTTGAGGATGTCGGCGGCGGTGCCCTGAATCGGCATGTTCACCGCGACCCGTTCGGCCGCCGAGCGGATCTGGCCGTTCTTGCTGGTGAGTTCGGGGACCGGGCGCTGCCGGCCGAACATCGTCCGCACGACGCCGGTTCGTCGCGCCTCCTCGAGCGTGGCGTCGATGAAGCCGCGGACCCGCGGAAAGCCGGCGAAGTAGGCCTCGATGAACTGCTGCGCCGCCTGCTGCGACACGCCGATGTCCTTGGAGAGCGTGAACGCCGTCTTGCCGTAGAGCAGCGCGTAGTTGACGATCTTGGCCCGCCGCCGCAGCTCGTGCCGGTCGAGGCCGCTGTTGGCGCCGAACACCTTGAGCGCGGTCTGATCGTGGATGTCGTCGCCGCGGGCGAAGGCCGCGGTCAGCGTCTCGTCGCCCGACAGATGGGCCAGCACCCGCAGCTCGATCTGGGAGTAGTCGGCCGAGATCAGCACGTCGCCGGGCGCGGCGACGAAGGCGCGGCGGATCTCCCGGCCGATCGCCGTGCGGATCGGGATGTTCTGCAGGTTCGGGTCGCTGCTGCTCAGACGTCCCGTGGCGGCCACGGCCTGGTTGAACACGGTGTGCACGCGACCGGTGACCGGGTGCACCAGCGTCGGCAGTGCGTCGATGTAGGTGCCCTTCAGCTTCGACAGGCTGCGCCACTCGAGGATCAAGCGCGGCAGATCGTGGGTCAGCGCCAGCTCCTCGAGCACCTCGACGGCGGTCGACGGCGTGCGCGTCGTCCCGGTCCGCTTCAGCACCGGCAGCTTGAGCTTCTCGAACAGGATGTCGCCGAGCTGCTTGGGCGATCCGATGTTGAAGGGCTCGCCGGCCTGCCGGTGGATCTCGGCCTGGCAGGGTCGCCAGCTCCTGCTCGATCTGCGTGGCCTGGGCGCCCAGCACGCGCGGATCGACGCGGACGCCGACCCGCTCCAGCCCGGCGAGGATCGGAAGGAGCGGCAGCTCGAGGTCGCGATAGACCCGGGAGACGCCGACGCGGTCCAGCTCGGGCGCGAAGCGCTCGGCGAGCTGCCACGACAGATCGGCCCGTTCCCCGGCGTAGTCGAGCAGCGCCGCCGGCGGCAGGGTGCCGAAGGACACCGCCTTGGCGCCCTTGCCGCGCACCTCGTCGGCGGTGAGCGCTTTGTAGCCGAGCTGTTCGAGGGCCACCGGCTCGAGGTCCTGGCTCGATCGCGAGGCGTCGAGCAGATAGGCGGCGATCATCGTGTCGAGGTCGACGCCGGCCAGCGCGATGTCGCATCGGCCGAGGATCACGGCCGCGAACTTGAGATCGTGCCCGACCTTGGCGATGGCGGCGTCCTCGAGCACCGGCTTCAACGCCGCCAGCGTCTCGCTGCGGTCGAGGCCGGCGTCGCTGACCAGCGTGGCTTCGCCGAAGGGCAGGAAGCGCGCCTGCCGGGCCGAGGTGGCCACGACCAGGCCGGCCAGACCGGCCCGCATGCCGGCGTCGCCGTCGGCCACGACGTGCAGGGCGACGCGGCCGGCGCGCCGGATCTCGTCGGCCAGCGCCCGCGACGGCGGCGATCGTGTCGACGACCGCGTAGTCCTTGACCACCGATTCGGCGGTCGGCGCGAACTCGGGGACCAGGGTGCGGAAGCCGAGCGTCGAGAAGAGCGTGTAGCAGCGCTCGCGCGACGCGCCCCGGAACCGGAGCGCCGCCGGCTCGAACGTCACCGGCACTTCGGTGTCGATGGTCACCAGCCGCCGGCTCAGCCGGGCGTCGTCGGCGTGGGCGAGCAGCGCCTCGCGCTGCTTCTTCGCCTTGACCTCCGACGCCCGCTCCAGCAGCGCGTCGAGCGAGCCGTAGGTGGCGATCAGATCGCGCGCGCCCTTCTCGCCGATGCCCGGCACGCCCTTGACGTTGTCGGTCGAGTCGCCCATCAGCGCCAGCACGTCGACCACCTGCCACGGCAGCACGCCGAACTTGTCCTTCACTGCCGCGGCGTCGAACCACGCTCCGTCGTCCTTGGGGTTGTAGACGCGGATCGGCCCGTCGACCAGCTGGAAGAAGTCCTTGTCGCCGGTGACCAGGGCGACCTCGAACCCGGCGGCCGCCGCCTGGCGGGCCAGCGCGCCGATCACGTCGTCGGCTTCGTAGCCCTCGCTGGTCAGGATCGGCACGCCCATCGCTTCGCACGCCTCGTGCACCCACGGGATCTGATCCTTGAGGTCGGGGGGCATCGGCGCGCGGTTGGCCTTGTAGTCGGCGGCGATCTGATCGCGGAACGTCGCCGTCGGCAGATCGAACGAGGCGGCGATGAACTCGGGATGATGATCCGCCAGCAGCTTCCTCAACATCGTGATGAAGCCGTAGACGGCGTTGGTCGAGCGGCCGTCGGGACCGGTCAGCCCGCGGATCGCGTGGTAGGCGCGATACATCTGGTTGCTGCCGTCGATGAGGAAGAGCGACCGCGACTCGGGCATCGGTGCGGCCAGTATTATGGTGCAGATGCCGAACCTCGCGGGCGCGAGAACCCGGCGCACGGCTCGTGCGCTGCGGCACGTGGTGGGTCTCGCCCTCGTCGTCGCCGCCGGGCTGCCGCTGTCGGCGTGTCGCGACGCGATCGCCCGCAAGTACGAATACGAAGAAGACGTCTACCTGCGCCTCGACGGCTCGGCGACCGTCTACGTGAACGCCGCCGTGCCGGCGCTGGTCGCGCTGCGCGACGCCCCGTTGCCGCTCGACCCGTCGGCCCGCCTCGATCGCAACGACGTGCGGGAGTTCTATCAGGGCCCCGGCGTGACGGTCGGTTCGGTCAGCCTGTCGCGGCGCGAGGGCCGGCGCTACGTGCACCTGCGGCTCGAGGTCGACGACATCCGCCGCCTGGGCGAACGGCCGCCCTTCGCGTGGTCGCGTTACCAGTTCGTCGATCGGGGCGGCCTGTGGGTGTTCGTCCAGGAGATGACCGCCGCGGCCGGCAAGGACGTGGGCAACGTGGGGTGGCAGGGCGAACGAGCTGGTGGCGGTGCGGCTGCACCTGCCGAGCCGCATCCCGTTCCACAACGCCCCCAGCCGCACCGTGGAGCGCGGCAACATCCTCTCCTGGGAACAGCCGCTGACCGCGCGGGCGAAGGGCGAGCCGATCGCCATCGAGGTGCACATGGAACAGGACTCGATCCTGTTCCAGACGCTGGCGCTCTTCGCCGGGATGGCGCTGCTGGCGCTGGCCGCGCTGGCGCTCTTCATCTGGTGGGTGCGGCGGATGGGCGCGCCGCGGGCGCCGGTGCAGCCCTGACGGACGAAGGGCGCGGGCCCGAAGGCCCGCGCCCAGTCCGCATCGTTCCGAGGCCCGGGTCCCGAGCCCCGGTTCCCGCCCCTAGTTGGTGATCTTCTCCAGCGCCTCGCGCGCCTCGGCGTCGGTGCGCAGCTCGTTCTTCACCGTGAACTCGCCGAAGCCGATGGCCAGCGACCGGGCCAGCACGCGCTCGACGTTGCTGTTGACGGTGCCGGTCAGCGTGACGTGCCCGCGGTTGACCACGATGTGAATCGGCGGGTTGGCCATCGCCGCGTAGTTCCAGAACGACGAGTTGCCGTAGATGGCGCGGGCGATGCGGAAGCGCAGCTCGTCGTCGAACTGCGAGACCGGCAGCACCTGGATGTCGTTCTTCACCGAGGTCACGCCGTCGACCTTGGCGACGCGCCGCTCGATGTCGGTCTTCTTGTAGGGCATGGTGACCCAGCCCGAGAGCACGACCGCGCCGTCGTCGATGCTGGCGTCGACGCTGTCGAAGATCGTGAACTGCGTGTAGCGCGTGACCTGCTTGGAGATGTCGTTGAAGATCTGCAGGCCTTCACGCTCGGGCTGGGCGATCGCCGCGCCCGCCGTGGTGAGGAACAGTGCGAAAGTCAGGGTGCCAATCCGCGTGAACATGACGTCGGCTCCAACAGATGTCGAAGATCGCCGCTTGGTGTCGCCAGCGAATGCGGCGTCGCCGCACGACCTCCTCCATTGCGAGCCGCGTGCCAACTCGAACGAGCCGCACGTGCAGGCAATTTCCTCAGGAAAACCAGCGGAGACCGCCGGTTGTGCTCGGACGTGGACGGACACGGCCGGCGCAGATGACGGCGCCCCCGGACGCCTCGGGCGCGATGAAACCGCGCCGCCGGAACCGTGCGTAGATCCGGTCAGGGCACGACCACCTGCACCTCGTTGGAGGGCGCGCTGGACCCGATGCGCGTTCACGGCGCGGACACGGACCAGACGTGGCTGCGTGCACGCGATGCGGCGGCCGGCGTGGTCACAGTGTCGACGGCGGCTATCGCGACGCCATGTAGCCGCGCCGCGCCCGCACCGTATAGCCGGGCTTGTTCAGCTCGACTCGGATGGTGTGCCAGCGGCCGTCGCGATGACCGGGCGCCGGATAGCCGATGTAGTACTGCTTGCTCAGCTCGTCGGCGATGTTGGCGGTCGCCGGATCGAGATCGCGCGCCGAGCGCACGATCTCGGTGCGGCCGCCGCTGTCGTCGGTGAGCTCGCGCAGCGCGCTGACGTTCACGCGCTCGTCGGCGCCGCCGCTCCATCCGCCGCCGCCTCGCCCCGAGCCACCCGTGCCCGGGAACGTCGGTCCTTGCGGCCACGGATTGCCGCGGCCGCCGCCGCGCGGGAACGGGAAGGGCATCCGCACCGGCGGGCGCACCACCGGCGGGGTCGAGCGCGGCCGGCCGAACGCGGTCTCGCGCTGGCCGTCGATGCCCACGGCGTAGACCAGCACCTCGGTGTCGCGGATCATCTGCTTCAGCTCGCCGACGCTGGTGCGGCTGTTGGTGTCGTTGCCGTCCGAGACGATCAGGATCGCCTTCTTGCGGTGCTCGCCGTCCTGCGACATCGGCACCGCCTCGGCGACGGCGTCGTACATCGCGGTGCCGCCGGCCGGGCTGATGCGGTTGAGCCGCCGGCTGACCAGCTGCTTCTCGGTCGGTCCAGTCGTGCACCAGGTCGGGGCTGGCGCCGAAGCGAATCAGGAACACGTCGTCCTCCGGCGCGAGCAGCTCGAGCAGGAAGCGATCGAGCGCCTGCTTGGCCGACTCCATCTTCTCGCCGGCCATGCTGCCGCTGGTGTCGAGGGTGATGCCGAGGCTCACCGGCACACGCTCGGCGCTGAAGTGCGTGATCTCCTGTTCACTTGCGTGTCGTCGTAGACGACGAAGTCCTCCTGCGCCAGGCCCGAGACGAAGCGGCCGGAGCGATCGGTGACCGTCACGTTCACGTTGACCAGCTCGACGCCGCTCTTGAACTTGAACCCCTCTTGTCCGTGCAGCGAAGGGCCGGTGCCGACGAGCACCAGGCGCGACGACCGCGGCCAGCCAGGCGGGCCAGGTGGGCAGATGCATGGCGGACCTCCTCACCGGGCCACCGCCGTGCGGTCCACGGATGCCGGCAGGTTGGTGCGCTGGTCGACGTGCGGCCGCATCGTGCCGGCGGTGCGGAAGCTCACCCGGTAGCGCGCGGCGGTGGTCGCCTCGCCGAGCGCCACCACGAAGGGCGACTCCTGCCCTGGCCCGAGCTCGAGGTAATCCACGAGCGCGGTGCGGGTGGCGATCAGGATGCCGGCCGGATCGAAGACGCGGACCTCGGCTTCGAGCTTGTCGACGCGCGCGCCCGCGGCGGGGTTGCGGACCAGCCCCGACACCGTCAGCACGCCGTCGGCGCGGTTGTGGGCCAGGGCCACCAGTTCGAGGGGGGCAACGACGGCGGTCTCGGCGGCTGGCCGCCGGCGCGCCGACCAGCGAGACGACGCCGGCGGTGACGACGAGCACGGCGACGAACGTCGCTGCGGCCAGGAGCCACTGCTGACGACTCGAGCTGCCCGACCCCGCGGTGTCAGCGGCCAGGAAGCGCGCGCCGAGCGGGATGCTGCCGGGTTCGGCAGACCGCCACGGCCGGTTCCGGTATCGCCGCCTCAGTGGCCGGCGGTGCTCGCCAGGGACACGGCCACGGGGTCGGTGACGCCGGCGGCGGCGGCCAGCGCGGCGACGCGCGCGGCGCGTCGCCGGCGATCGGCCTGGGTGACCCGCCAGGCGACGGTCGTCGAGACCAGCGCCATCGCGAGAGCCATCACCGTGAAGACGAGCAGCATCGTGTCCATCTGATCCACCAGTTACCGCAGGCTGAACTCCACCGACACTTCCACGATCACGTCCACCGGCGTGCCCTTGAGGCGCGCCGGCGCGAACCGCCACTGGCGGACCGCGGCCACCGCCCGCTCGTCGAGCCCGGCGCCGAGACCCCGCAGGATGCGCACGTCGCTCACCGTCCCGTCGCGGCGGATGGTGATCTCCATCTCGACCTCGCCCGAGACGTTGCGGCGCCGCGCCTCGTCGCGTATAGGCGGCCTTCACTTCCTTCAGCAGCCGGGGCGGTTCGACGCCGCTGCCGGGACGGTACGGGCCGCCGCCCATCCCGCCGCCCGACCCGTCGCCGATGCCCGAGCCGCTGCCTTCGCCGAGCCCGACGCCCTGTCCGGTGCCGGCGCCGCCGCCGTCGCCCGGGCCCTGCGTGGGCTCCGGTGCCCGCGGCACCTCGCGCAGGACGCCGGGGGTCGTCTGGGCGTCGGCGGGGGCCGAGGCGATCGGCGCGACGATCGTCGCCGACTCGAGCGGCGGCCGCGGCTTCTCGATGGGCGCCGGTGGCGGAAGGTCGCGGGCCGGCAGCGGGCTGTTCAGCGAGTGATCGCCCTCCCGCTGCACCTTGGGCGCCGGCAGCTTCTGTCGCAGTCCACCGCCGCCGCCGCCGCCGCCTGGTCCCGGCAGCGCGAGGTAGACGAGGCGGACGGGTTCATGGGAGACCACTTCGTCGGGCGGTGCCTCGGCCCGCAGCGACCAGCCGAGGCTGGCAATCGCCGCAATCGTCGAGCGCGACCAGGCCATGCAGACCGGTCGAGACGAGGACCGGACACCCCGCTCGGCCGCGCGACCTCGGCGGCGACGGCCACGGCCGCGCGCGCTCCGCCGCCCACGGTGGCGCCCGCCGCCAGCGCCCGCACGGCCTCCACGGCCACCTCACGGGTCACCAGGGCTTCGAGCGGTGCGGTCGCCGGCCCGACGGTCGGCAGGCTGCCGCGGGCGGCCAGGTCGAGCACCACGGCGTCGGCGACCCGGGCGGCGGCGGCGATCTCCGCCAGCGAGAACACGTCGAGGTCCGAGACCGCGGGCATGGCTGCTGGCTCTCCTTCGCAAAACGCTTGCCGATTCGCGCCGGCGCGCCGGCCCGGCCGGGATCGCGCCAGCCCGACGAAATACGGGCAAATTTCCATTCCGACGCCGCCCCGACCGCAGCGGTCCGTCGCGGCTGTGGCAGCGCGGGGACAGCCGTGTCCTAAGAACACGGCGGCACAGCCCCTTATACTCCTGCCCCATGGGCAACGACACGGCGTTTGCGGGCAAGGTCGCAGTGGTGACGGGCGCAAGTTCGGGCATCGGCCAGGCGACGGCGCTGGCCCTGGCCAAGGCCGGGGCCTCGGTCGTGCTGGTGAGCCGCAATGGCGACGCGCTGGCCGGGGTCGCCGCGGTCGCCGGAGAGCTCGCCCACGTCGTCGCCGCCGACGTGACCGCCGCCGACGCGCCGGCGCGGATCGTCGGCGGCGCCCTCGATCGGTTCGGCGCCCTCGACGTGCTGGTCAACGCCGCCGGCGTCATCGGTACCGCGGCCACCGATGCCACCGCCGACGAGCTCTACGACCGCATGATGGCCATCAACGTCCGCGCGCCGTTCCGGCTGATGCGCGAGGCGTTCCCACACCTGAAGACGCGCCGCGGCAATGTCGTCAACATCTCGAGCGTGAACGGTCTGCGCGCCTTCGCCGGCGTCGCCGTCTACTGCGCCAGCAAGGCGGCGCTCGATCACCTGTCGCGCTGCGCCGCGCTCGACTGGGCACCGCACGGCGTGCGCGTCAATTGCGTCAACCCTGGCGTCACGGTCACCAACCTGCACCGCCGCGGCGGCATGGACGAGGCGCGCTACGCGGCGTTCCTCGAGCGCGCCAAGGAGACGCATCCGCTCGGCCGGCCGGGCACGCCCGAGGAGATTGCCGACGCCGTGCTGTTCGTGGCCTCGGAGCGCGCCTCGTGGATGACCGGCGATACCATCGCCGTCGACGGCGGCCGGCATCTGACCTGCCTGCGCTGACCCAGCCCGGGGCCGTCGGGCGCCGTCCCGCCGGTCGTCCCCGCGAACTGCGCCTCTCCTGTTGACATCCGACAAGAGCCGGCGCACTCTTGTCGAATGTCGACAACAGCGATGCTGCTCGCCGGCGCCCTCGCCGCTCAAGCGGCTCCCTCCGGCCTGCTCCTGTCTCCGGCGGAGCTGGCGGCACGACTGGCCAATCCGGCCGTGGTCGTGATCCACATCGAGGATCGCGCGGGCGACTTCGCCAACGGGCACGTCCCCGGCGCCCGCCTGGTCCGCTACGGCGAGATCGCCGTGGATGGCCCCGACCGGCTGGGCTCGGAACTGCCGCCGCTCGACGCGCTGCGCGACGTGTTCCACGCCGCCGGCGTAGGGGCGACCTCCGAGGTGGTCGTCTACGGCTCGGCGATCGGCGCCACGCGCGCCTTCTTCACCCTCGACTACCTGGGGCACCCCAACGTGCGCGTCCTCAACGGCGGGCTGGGCGCCTGGCAAGTGGCGGGACAGAAGGTGGAGCTGGGCGCGGCCACGCCGGCACGGCGCGACCCGGGCACGCTGGCCCGGCTCACGCCCCGCCCTGAGGTCGTGGCCCACGCCGACTGGCTGGTGAAGCAGCTCGAGTCGCCGCGCATCGCCCTGGTCGATGCCCGTCCCGACGCCGAGTTCACCGGGGCCGACGGCGGCATGGGCGGGACCCACCCGGCGGGGCACCTCGCCGGCGCCCGGCAGCTCGTGTGGACCGATTTGGTGAGCCGGTCTTCTCAGTTTCTTCCCGACGCCGACCTGCGCAGCAAGCTCGCCGCTGCCGGGGCGCGGGCCGGCGTGCCGGTCGTGTCGTACTGCATGGTCGGCATGCGCGCGTCGGTGATCTACTTCGTGGCCCGGCACCTCGGCTTCGACGCGAAGATGTACGACGGCTCGATCGTCGATTGGGGCCACCGCAAGCTGCCGGTGCGCAGCGGCCGTCCGTAGGGAGCGACGACGATGCCACCCAAATCCATGGACCTGCTGCAGGGCACGCTCGACCTGCTGATCCTGAAGACGCTGGCGCTCGGGGCGATGCACGGCTGGGGCATCGCGCAGCGCATCCAGCAGACCTCAGGCGACGTTCTGCGCGTCAACCAGGGCTCGCTCTATCCGGCGCTGCAGCGCCTCGAAACGGCCGGCTGGATCGATGCCGAGTGGGGCGCGTCGGACAACAACCGGCAGGCCAAGTTCTACCGCCTGACCAAGGCGGGGCAGAAGCAGCTGCGGGAAGAGCAGGTCACGTGGGAGCGCATGACCGGCGCGGTGGCGAAGATTCTCTCGGTCCAGAGCTGAGGCGTGCCATGTGGAAGCGGATCACACGACTGGTCAGCGGTGAGCAGCTCGATCGGCAGCTGAACGCCGAGGTGACGTTCCATCTCGACATGGAGGCCGAGAAGTACGTGCGCCAGGGCCTCGACCCGGCGGCGGCCCGGGCCCAGGCGCTGAGGAACTTCGGGCCGATGGCCCGCCACGTCGAGGAGACGCGCGACGCCCGCGGCCTGCGCTGGCTCGACGACTGCGTGCAGGACGTGCGCTACGCCGCCCGCACATTGTGGAAGGCGCCCGGGTATGCCGCCGTGGCCGTGCTCACGCTCGGGCTCGGGATCGGCGCCAACGCCGCCATCTTCAGCGTCGTGAACGGCGTGCTGTTCGCGCCCCTGCCCTATGCCAACGGCCAGCGGCTGATGCTCGTCAACCAGTCGGCGCCGCTGGCCAACCAGCCGAATTTCGGCGTGTCGATCAAGGAGCTCTACGACTATCGCGAGCAGCTGCAAAGCGTCGACAGCGACGGCCTGGTCGAGTTCCACCAGATGAACTTCGACCTGTTGCGCCGCGGCGAGCCCGACCGCGTCGCGACCGGCGTGGTCTCGCACAACTTCTTCGACGTGCTCGGCATCCGTCCGATTCTCGGACGGACGTTCGCCGACCCCGACGACGACGAGGGCGCCGAGGCCGTGCTGGTCCTCGGCTTCAAGTACTGGACGTCGCGCTTCGGCGCCGATCCGAACATCGTCGGACAGGTCTTCCAGATGAACGACCGGCCGCACACCGTCATCGGCGTGCTGCCCGACGTGCCGCACTATCCCAACGCCGTGGACGTCTACATGCCGACCTCGGCCTGTCCGTTCCGCTCGGCGGCGGAACGGCGCGTCGAGAGCAATCGCCGGGCGTTCTCCGGGCTCCAGGTCTTCGGACTGCTGAAGCCCGGCGTCTCCTTCGACGCGGCCGCGGCCGAGGTCTCGACCGTCGCGCAGCGGTTCCAGCAGGACTTCCCGCACATCTACCGTCCCGACATCGGGTTCCAGGCCCGGACCTCGCCGGTGCTGTCGGCCCTCACCTCGGGCGCGCGGCCGATCCTCTGGCTGCTCCTCGGCACGACCGGACTGGTGCTGCTGCTGGCCTGCGCCAACGTCGCCAACCTGACGCTGGCCCGGATGCTTCGTCGCGATCGCGAGTTCGCCATGCGCGCCGCGCTGGGCGCCGGCCGCTGGCGGCTGGTGCGTCAGCTGCTGGCCGAGAGCACGCTCCTGTCGGTGGTCGCCGGGGGCTTCGGCCTGGCCTTCGCCTGGGCGACCCTCGGCGTGCTGACGCGGTTCGTCTCGCGCTTCACCCAGCGCATCGACGCCATCGGTCTCGATCCGTGGGTGCTGGCGTTCACGCTCACCGTCGCGGTGGTCAGCGGCCTGGTGTTCGGGTTGGTTCCCGCCCTCTCGACCCGCTCCGACGTGCTGCCGTCGCTGAAGCAGGGCAGCCTCGGCTCCGGGGTCTCGGCCGGCCGCCGGCGCCTGCAGGACGGGCTGGTCGTGGCCCAGGTGGCGGTGTCGGTGGTGCTGCTCGTCGGCGCCAGCCTGCTGCTCGCCAGCGTGTGGCGGCTGCAGCAGGTCGACTCGGGCTATCGCGCCGATCGGGTCCTGGCGGCAACGGTGTTCGGCAACTTCTCCAAGTATCCCGATGTCGAGTCGCAGCTGCGCCTCTACGAGCCGCTGGTCGAGCGCCTCAACCAGATCCCCGGTGTGGAGTCGGCGGCGGTGACCAACGCGGTGCCGCTGGTGCTGCAGAATCCCAACGAGACGCCCTTCGACATCGAGGGACGCACGCCCGATCCGTCGCGCCGGCCGCGTGGCGACATCAGCGTGGCCAGCCCGAAGTACTTCGACACACTCGGCATTCCCGTCCTGTCAGGGCGGGTGTTCACCGACCTCGACCACCGCGAGGCCCAGCGGGTGGTCGTGATCAACCAGGCGATGGTGCGGCATTGGGACGGCTCGGATCCGGTCGGATCGCGGCTCTCGGCCGACAACGGCGACAGCTGGTGGACGGTGGTCGGCGTGGTCGGCGACATCCGCCAGTTCGGCCTCGACCAGGCGGCGATCCCGCAGGCCTTCATTCCGCTGGCGCAGATGCCCACCGGCCTCGGCGCCCAGGTGATGGTGCGCGGCGCCGGCGACCCGACGGCCCTCGCCAGGATCGTCACCGACGCCGTGCACGCCCTCGATCCGGACATGCCGGTCGAGGACGTGCAGACGCTCGAGGAGGCGCGCCGCGAGTCGCTGGCGACGCCGCGTCTCACCGCGATGCTGCTCTCGATCTTCGCCGGGCTGGCGATGGTCGTGACGCTGGCCGGCGTCACCGGCGTGATCGCCGCCAACGTCTCGCAGCGGACGCGTGAGTTCGGCGTACGGATGGCGCTCGGCGCCACCCGCACGTGGGTGCTGACGATGGTGCTCAAGCAGGGCCTCGGTCTGGTCGCGTTGGGGCTCGTCGTCGGCCTGGCTGCGGCCTCGGCGTTCTCGACGGCGCTGTCGGCCTACCTGTTCGATACCCCGCCGCGCGATCCGCTCGTCCTCCTGGCGGTGGCGGGGATTTTTCTCGTTGCCGGGTTGCTGGCCTGTCTGGGGCCGGCCCGGCGCGCCACCGGGGTCGATCCCCTGGTGGCGCTCAGGTCGGAGTAGACGCCGCCGGGCCCGGGCGCGAGCGGCGTCTAGAGCCGCAGACCTTCGACGAACCGGAAGTTGGGCACTTCGGCCAGCACCCGCACCGGCCGGAAGCCGGCCGCCTCGAGCTCCGTCACGGCGTCGTAGCCACCCGGTCGCGCCGTGGCTTTGGCGAACAGGCCGCTCGATCCCAGGCCTTCCACCACCTCGACCCGCCCGCCCGGACGCAGCGCCCGGCGCACTTCGGCCAGCATGGCCGTGCGCACTGCGCTCGTGCGTCCGGCGAAGCCGGCCTGGGTGTCGTCGATCACCGCCAGATCGAACGCGCTCTCGTCGACGCCGATCGGGCCCTCGCGCCAGATCTTCTGTTCGATCAGAAACCCTTCGCGGGCCGCGGCGCCCCTGGCCCGTACCGCCTGGTGTTCGTCGAACACCACCGCGGCCGCCGTGCCGCTCAGCCCGACCTTCGCGCCCAGGCCCGCCAGCAGCACCGGGTCGTCGCAGCCGACGAGCAGGAAGCGCTCCCCCATGCGGACGCCGGTCATCGACACCTGCAGGGGGTCGATCGCCGGCTGGCGGAAGAACTTGAACAGCATCGGCTCATGATAGTCGCGCCGTAGCCGCCGCCCGGGCGCCACCCGTGCCGCCGCCCCGCGGGCGCCGAGCCCGGCCGAAGCCAGCGGCGCGGCCTGGCGTCGTCGCGGCTCGTCCTCTTTACAACGCCGGGTGCGAAGCGTATAACCCCGCGTATGAGAGGCGTCGTCGCTGCCGGAATTGCCGTCATCTTCAGTGCCGGGCTGTCGGCCCAGGACCCGGTCATCAAACGCGGCGCGCCGATGACGCTCACCGGCGAGCTGGTCGACATCTCCTGCTACCGCCAGAAGGGCGTGGCCGGCGCGACCGGCGCGGCCCACGTCGACTGCGCCAAAGAGTGCATCCTCCACAAGGACGCGGCGGTCGGCATCCTCAGCGACGGCGACGGCCTCTTCAGGATCTGGGGGGTCATGACCCGGGACAAGCACGCGAAGCTGCTGCCCTACATCGGCCAGACCGTGGAGGTCACCGGCACCGAGGTCACGGTCTCGAACAACTACGACGCACGTTCGTTCGATCTGCAGACGGTCAAACGCAAGGGCAAGTAACTGCCCGCGAAGGAGTCGCCATGTACGCCAGATCGTTCGCGCTCGGTGCAGCCGGCGTCATCGTCGTCGCGGCGGTCGGGCATCTGGGTGCCCAGACCCAAGCCGGCGCCAGCCGGCCGGCCGGTGTCGCGACGCCGGTGGCCGCGCCCAGCTTCACCAAGGACGTCGCGCCGATCATGCAGCGGTCCTGCCACTCGTGCCATCGCCCCGGCACCAACGCGCCGATGTCGCTGCTGACCTACGAGGACGTCCGTCCGTGGGCGCGCTCGATCAAGGCGAAGGTCACGGCGCGGCTGATGCCGCCCTGGCACATCGAACGCAACGTCGGCATCCAGGAGTTCAAGGACGATCCGTCGCTGAGCGACGCCGAGATCGCCACCATCGGTTCGTGGGTCGATGCCGGTGCGCCGCGCGGAAACGCCAGCGACCTGCCGCCGTCACCGACCTTCCCCGACGACGAGGCCTGGACCATCGGCGAGCCCGATCTCATCGTCGAGATTCCCAAGCCACACGTCGTGCCGTCGAACGGTCCGGATCTGTGGATCGATTACATCGCCGACTCGGGTATCACCGAGGATCGCTACCTCAAGGCGGTCGAGGCCAAGCCGGGGCCGGGCGCGCGGGCCGTCGTCCACCACCTGCTGACCTATCTGATCCAGGACGTCGACGAAGGTGAAGTGCTGGCCGGCCGCCTCGACGACCGTCCGACCAACAACGAGAGCTTCCTCAACGAATTCGCCGTCGGCAAGAACGGCGACATCCTGCCCGACGGCACCGGCAAGCTGGTCAAGGCGGGATCGAAGATCCGCTTCAACCTGCACTATCACCCGTCGGGCACCGCCACCACCGACCGGGCGCGGGTCGGCTTGAAGTTCTATCCCAAGGGCTACAAACCGAAGTACCACCAGATCTCGCTGCAGATCGCCAACGCCCACGAAGAGCTCGACATCCCGCCCAACACCTGGACGCGCCACGACGGCTACTACCGCTTCTCGAAGCCGGCACGGGTCACGGCGATCCAGGCGCACATGCACAACCGCGGCAAGCGGATGTGCGTCGAGGCGATCCTGCCGACCGGCCGCGCCGAGACGCTGAACTGCATGTATTTCGACTTCAACTGGCACAAGGTCTACAACTACGCCGACGAGGTGACGCCGATTCTGCCGGCCGGGACGATGCTGCACACGATCCTGTGGCACGACAACACGGCCAACAACCGCAGCAACCCCGATCCCCGCAACTGGGTCGGCTACGGGCAGCGGACGATCGACGAGATGGCGTTCTCATGGGTGACGTGGACCTACCTCGACGACGACGACTACAAGTCGCAGCTCGCCGAACGGAACAAAAGTCGAACGTCGGCGCGGGAGTAGTAGCCATGCGGGGTGCCGGTGCGAGCCTCCTCATTGGCGTAGTGCTGGGCGCCGCGCTGACCGCCCGGCAGGCCGGCACCCCCGGCCCCGCTGGCGCGCAGGACGTCTATTCGAACTCGGTACGTTACGCGCGCGGACAGAGTATCCAGCCGGTCTTCGAAGGCTGGTCGCGCAATCCGGATGGCACCATCGCGATGTGGTTCGGCTACCTGAACCGCAACTACGAGCAACGGCTGAACATCCCGGTCGGTCGCGACAACGGGTTCGACGGCGAGGACATGGGGCAGAGCGAGGTCTTCGAGCCGCGCCGTTCGCGCTTCGCGTTCAAGGTCGACGTGCCCGGCAACTTCCCGGTCGACCGCGATCTCGTCTGGACGCTCACGGCCAACGGCGTGACGCTCAAGGCCTACGGCTCGGTGTGGCCGGTGTGGGAGCTCGACCAGAACACGATCTCGGCCAACCGCGGCAGCCGCACCGCCATCGACTTCGACGAGCCGCCCAACGCCGCGCCCCGGGTGATCAACCCGCCGCCGCCCCAGACCGTCGAGGCTGGCAAGCCGCTGACGGTGACGCTGTCGGTCGAAGACGACGGCAACCCGCAGCCGAGGACCGACCGCGGCGCACGGGTCGCCGGTTTGAAGGGGCAACCAGCCGAGCGACCGCTCAACGAGTCGCTGCGCGTGAGCTGGGTGCAATGGCGTGGCCCGGGCACGGCCGCCTTCGCGCCCAAGGTCGCCCGCGTCGTCGACGGCAAGGCGACGACGACGGTCGTCTTCGACACGCCCGGCTCGTACGTGCTGCGTGGCTACGCCGAGGACGCCAGCATTCACACGCCGAACGACGTCCGCGTGAGCGTCGTCGCCTCCGCCAGCCAGCGTTAATCGCGCCGCCGACATCGCCCCGCCAGCCGCGCGCGCCGGCCCTGCTCCGGGGCCGCATGCTATATTTCCGGAGTGAAACCACCTGTAGAGATCGCGCCGGCCACCGGCAAACTCGGCATCCTCCTCGTCGGGCTCGGCGCCGTCAGCACCACGACCATTGCCGGCGTCTTCGCCATCCGCAAGGGCCTCGCCCAGCCGATCGGATCGCTGACGCAAATGGGCACGATCCGCCTCGGCAAGCGCACCGAGGCGCGCTCGCCGAGGATCAACGAGTTCATCGACCTCGCCGGGCTGAACGACATCGTCTTCGGCGGCTGGGACATCTTCGAGGAAGACACCTACGCCGCCGCGCGCACCGCCGGCGTGCTCGAGCCCGGCCTGCTCGACAAGGTGCGCGGCGAGATGGAAGCCGTGAAGCCGATGCCGGCGGTCTTCGACCAGCGCTACGTCAAGCGGCTGAGCGGTCCGAACGTCAAGAAGGGCAAGAACAAGAAGGACCTGGCCGAGCAGCTGATCGCCGACATCCGCGCGTTCAAGGCCACACACGGCTGCTCACGGCTGGTCATGGTGTGGGCCGGCAGCACCGAGGTCTTCATGAAGGAAGGCCCGGTGCACCAGTCGCTGGCCGCCTTCGAGAGGGGCCTCGAGGCCAGCGACGACGCCATCCCGTCGAGCATGGTCTACGCCTATGCGGCGCTGAAGGAAGGAATCCCGTTCGCCAATGCGGCGCCGAACCTGACCGCCGACATTCCGGCGATGCTCGAACTGGCCGCGCAGACCAAGGCGCCGCTCGCCGGCAACGACATGAAGACCGGCCAGACGCTGATCAAGACGATCATCGCGCCGGGGCTCAAGGCCCGCATGATTGGCGTCCGCGGCTGGTACTCCACCAACATCCTCGGCAATCGCGACGGCGAGGTGCTCGACGATCCCGAGTCGTTCAAGACCAAGGAGGAGAGCAAGAAGTCGGCGCTCGACTACATCTTCCAGCCCCAGCTCTACCCCGAGCTCTACAAGGACATCTCGCACGTCGTCCGCATCAACTACTACCCGCCGCGCGGCGACAACAAGGAAGGCTGGGACAACATCGACATCGTCGGCTGGCTCGGCTACCCGATGCAGCTGAAGATCAACTTCCTGTGCCGCGATTCGATCCTGGCGGCGCCGATCGTCCTCGACTCGGCGCTGTTCCTCGATCTGGCCAAGCGCGCCGGGATGTCCGGCATCCAGGAATGGCTGTCGTTCTACTTCAAGGCGCCGATGCACGCGCCCGAGGTCTACCCGGAGCACGACCTGTTCATCCAGCTGATGAAGCTGAAGAACACGCTCCGCTACCTCAAGGGCGAGGACCTGATCACGCACCTCGGCCGCGAGTACTACGACTAGGGAACTGCGCAACAGGGACGCGCGTGCCGCCGATGCCACGGTGGCGGCGCCGTTCGATGGGAGGGTAGTCGTGCCCGGACCCGCCGTTCGTCGCTGGCTGCAGGTCGCGGTCGTGCTGGTCGTCGCGGTCGCGGCCACTGGTCGCACCGATGCGCGCCGCAATCCGGGGTCGGACGCGCGTCCAGGCGAGGTGATCGTCGCCCGGCTGCGTTGGGGCTCCGGCGGTGGCGGCTCGCGCTTCGGCTTCGGCGCGGCGTGGAACCACGACTACCCGCGGGCCGAGCAGCACCTGTCACGCATCGCCAGGGAGCTGACGAACATCGACATCCGGACCGACAGCCAGGTGATCGTCGGCCTCGACGACCCTGCGCTCTTCGACTATCCGTTGGCCTTCATGTGGGAGCCAGGCTTCTGGCAGCTCACCGATCGCGAGGCCGCGTCGTTTCGCGACTACCTGCTGAAGGGCGGCTTTGCGGTGTTCGAGGACTTCGATGGCCCGTCGCAGTGGCAGGTCTTCGAGGCGCAGATGCGGCGCGTCCTGCCCGACCATCGGCTGGTCGAACTCGACCAGTCGCACCCGATCTTCGACACGTTCTTCCGCATCGAGGACATCGACGCCATCCGCCACCCGATGTCCGGGCTGCGGCCACGCTATTTCGGGATCTTCGAGGGCAACGATCCGGCGCAACGCCTGATGGCGGTCGCCAATTTCGACAACGACGTCCCCGAGTACTGGGAATGGTCGGGGCAGGGATTGTTCCCGTTCGACACCTCGAACGAGGCCTACAAGCTCGGCGTCAACTACCTGATCTACGGCCTGACCCGCTGACCGCGATCGGACCGTTGGCGCCGCGCGGCGCCGCTACCCAGGGCCGGCCGCTACGCCGACAGCGGCGGCATCGGCAGTCCGGGCGTGCCGAAGGTGATCTCGGTAATGGCCTTGATGCTGCGCTGACCGTAGCGGAAGGGGACGATCAGCCGGAGCGGCGCGCCGTGTCGGGGCGGGATCGGCGCATCGTTCATCAACCAGGCGAGCATCACCTGCGGATGGCGGAGCGTGGTCAGCGGCTCGTCGACGTAAAGGCGATCGGAGGCGATGAGCCGGCAGTAGTGCACGGTCGGCACCAGCCCCAGCAGGTCGGCGAAATCATTGAAGCGGACGCCGGTCCATTTCACGATGCCGCGGGGATTCGGTGCGCCGCACTGCAGCAGGAACGTGTGGGAGACGCGGGGGAGCTGCTCGAGATCGGCGAACCGCATCGTCCCGGCCATCTTCCCGAGCCCTCGCGTGTCGACCTTCACCGCCAGCTTCTGGTAGTCGTATTCCATCGCCGGCGCCTGGCGGTCGGGCGTCCGCCACATCAGCGGATCGGTGATTGGCCCGGCGGCGCTGGCAGCGTGCTCGGGCGCCGAGCCGTCGGCGTTGAGCGGAAGGGGCGCGGGAAAACCCTCGCGCAACGGCCGCTCCACCAGCCGGTCGGGCCACGGCGGCGCCGGTGGCTGAGCGGCAGCTTGCGCCCGCAGGGGGCCGCCCGTCAGATTCCCCACCGACAGGGCGGCCAACGTCGAGCCGGAGATGACGAGCGCGTCACGTCGTGTGATGGCCATGGCAACACCTCGCAACCGAATCGGCCCGATACTACACCCGGGACCTGCTCCGGAACGACCGGCCGAAGAGATCTTGGCCGCCGCGCTGGAAGTGGAGCAGGCATACAATGCCTGGCTGGTTCAGAGGAGACGACGTCCATGACATCCAACCGGATCCTTCGCCGAGCCTCGAGCCGTCGCGATTTCCTCACCCTGCTGTCTTCGTTGCCGGCCATCGGTTTCGCCCCGTCCGCCGTGTTTGCCCAGGCGATGCCCACGAGGAAAGTGCCGTCGAGCGGAGAAGCGCTCCCCATGGTCGGCCTCGGCTCCAGCAAGGTGGTCGAGGAGATCGCCAAGAACGGCGAGGAGCCGGTGCGCCAGGTGCTTCGTGCCCTGGCCGCGCACGGCGGCAAGGTCGTCGACACCTGGCCGCGCAACCCGGCCAACGACGGCCGGTTCGGCGCGGTGATCAACGAGCCCGACTTGCGCAATCGGCTGTTTGTCACCACCAAGATTGACCGCGCCGGCAAAGAGGCCGGCATTGCCCAGTTCCGCGACGCGCAGAAGCTCTACGGCCGCAAGACGATCGACCTGGTGCAGATCTTCAGCCTCACCGACCTGGACACGCACTGGCCGAGCCTCCGGGCCTGGAAGGACGCCGGCGAGGCGCGCTACATCGGCGTCACGGTGTCGGAACCGCGGCTCCACGACGCACCTCGAGCAGTTCCTGCGGCGCGAGCGGCCCGACTTCACGCAGGTGAACTACTCGATCACCGAGCGAGCCTCGGAGGAGCGGCTGCTGCCGCTGGCCGCGGATCGCGGTGTCGCCGTACTGGTCAACCGGCCGTTCATGAACGGCTCCTACTTCAAACGTCTCGAAGGCAAGCCGCTGCCGCCGTGGGCGGCCGAGGCCGGCTGCACGACGTGGGCGCAGTTCTCGCTGAAGTACATCCTGGCCAACCCGGCCGTGACCTGCGTGCTGACCGAGACGAGCAATCCGCACCACATGGAGGAGAACGCGCTGGCCGCGTCCGGCCCGTTGCCCCTCGAGGCGGTACGCCAGCGGATGCGCGACTTCATCGCCGCGGTGTGAACGTGCGGCCGCGGCCGGGACCAGCCGGCCACGATAGAATCGGCGCATGTCCGAGCACACGCCAGGGAACGCGTCGGCGATCGACGCGCTGCTGCAGGAGGATCGCCGCTTCGAGCCGAGCGCGGCCTTCCGCGCCGCCGCCCACGTCAACGACCCCGGCGTCTACGAGCGGGCCGCCAAGGACCCCGAAGCGTTCTGGGCCGGCTTCGCCAAGGAGCTCGACTGGATCACCCCCTGGGAGACGGTGCTCGAGTGGACGCCGCCCTACGCCAAGTGGTTCCTGGGCGGCACGCTCAATGCCAGCGTCAACTGCGTCGACCGCCACGCGCGCGGGGCGCGCCGGAACAAGGCCGCGCTGATCTGGGAGGGCGAGCCGGGCGATCGCCGCACGCTGACCTATTTCGATCTCTACCGTCAGGTCTCGCAATTCGCCAACGTCCTGAAGAGCCTGGGCGTCGGCCGTGGCGACCGCGTCGCACTCTACATGCCGCTCGTCCCCGAGCTGGCCATCGCGATGCTGGCCTGCGCGCGCATCGGCGCCGTGCACAGCGTGGTCTTCGGCGGCTTCAGCGCCGATTCGCTCCGCGACCGCATCAACGACTCGCAGTGCAAGGTGCTGGTCACCGCCGACGGCGGCTACCGCCGTGGCAACGTCGTGCCGCTCAAGCAGATGGCCGACGAGGCCCTGGCCGCCACGCCCTCGATCACCGGCGTCGTCGTCGTGCGGCGCGGCGCCGCTGATCTGCGCGTCCAGATGCAGGCGGGGCGCGACCACTGGTACCACGAGCTGATGCAGGACGCCTCGTTCGTGTGTGCGCCCGAGCCGATGGACGCCGAGGACATGCTCTACATCCTCTACACCTCGGGCACGACCGGGAAGCCGAAGGGCATCGTCCACACCACCGGCGGCTACCTCACCGGCTGTTACGCCACGACCAAGTGGGTGTTCGACCTGAAGGACGACGACGTCTATTGGTGCACCGCCGACATCGGCTGGGTCACCGGGCACAGCTACGTGGTCTACGGCCCGCTCGCCAATGGCGCCACCGTCGTGATGTACGAAGGCGCGCCCGACTGGCCGAAGAAGGATCGGTTCTGGGAGATCATCGAGCGCTATGGCGTGACGGTCTTCTACACCGCGCCCACCGCCATCCGCGCCTTCATGCGCTGGGGCACCGACTGGCCGGCGAAGCGCGATCTGTCGTCACTCCGCCTGCTCGGCTCGGTCGGCGAGCCGATCAACCCCGAGGCGTGGATCTGGTATCACCTCAACATCGGCCGCGAGCGCTGCCCGGTGGTGGACACGTGGTGGCAGACCGAGACCGGGTCGATTCTGATCACGCCGCTCCCCGGCATCACCAGCACCAAGCCCGGCTCGGCGACGCGGCCCTTCCCCGGCATCAGCGCCCAGATCCTCACTGACAAAGGCGACCCGATTCCGCTCGGCGGCGGCCTGCTGGCCCTGACGCGGCCGTGGCCGTCGATGCTGCGCGGCATCTACGGCGACCCCGAGCGCTTCGTCACCCGGTACCTGGAGCCGCTGGCCGGGCGGCATCTACTTCACCGGCGACGGCGCCAAGCTCGACGACGACGGCTTTTTCTGGCTGCTCGGGCGCGTCGACGACGTGCTCAACGTCGCCGGCCATCGCCTGGGGACGATGGAAGTGGAGAGCGCGCTGGTCGATCACCCGAAGGTGGCCGAGTCGGCGGTGGTCGGACGCCACCACGAGATCAAGGGCCAGGCCGTGGCCGCGTTCGTCACGGTGAAGGAAGGCGTGACCACGTCCGAGGCCCTCGCCGACGAGCTGAAGCAGCACGTGGTGCAGAAGATCGGGGCCATCGCCCGCCCCGACGACATCATCTTCGCCGCCGACCTGCCCAAGACGCGTTCGGGCAAGATCATGCGGCGGCTGCTGCGTGACATCGCCGAAGGCAAAGCCCTCGGCGACACCACGACGCTGGCCGACCCCGCCGTCGTCGCCCGTCTGAAGGAACAATACGCCGACGAACAGGGGTGAGGGTCACTTCTCGAGGATGAAGGTGACCTTGAGGTTGACGCGGTACTCGACGATCTTGCCCTTGTCGAGTATCACGTTCTGATCCTGGACCCAGGCGCCCTCGACGTTCTTGAGGGTCTTGGTCGCGCGCGCGATGCCGGTTTCGACGGCGTCCTGGAAGCTCTTTTTCGATCCCGCGATGATTTCGGTGACTCGTGCCACTGCCATGATGACCACTCCTTGGTGACGGGCGCCCCTGGGAGAGGGGTGTCACAGGCCGGCGGGGCCGGCGTGGCCCCGCGAAGGGGCCATCGTACGTGACGGCGTGCAGTCCCGACAATGCCCGTAGCGCGCGCCAGGAACCTCATCCGCGGTTCCGCCGTCTGTGATGAAATGGAGACCCGGCTCCGGCGGCTCGACGGCCGCCCCGACCGTTCCTGCCCATGGCCCTGATCGAAACGCACGACCTGTGGAAGACCTACACGATGGGCGACGAGGAGATCCACGCCCTGCGCGGGGTCACCATCCAGATCGAGAAGGGCGAGTACGTGGCCATCATGGGCCCGTCGGGCTCCGGCAAGTCGACGCTGATGAACCTGATCGGCTGCCTCGACACGCCGAGCAAGGGCACCTACCTCCTGAACGGCAAGGAGGTCAGCACGATGAACGACAACGAGCTGGCCCGCATCCGCAACGAAGAGATCGGGTTCGTGTTCCAGACCTTCAACCTGCTGCCGCGGGCGACGGCGCTGCACAACGTCGAACTGCCGCTCGTCTACGCCGGCGTCTCGTCGAAGGTGCGGCTCGAGCGGGCCAAGCAGGCGCTCGACAAGGTCGAGCTCAGCCAGCGCATGAGCCACAAGCCCAACGAGCTGTCGGGCGGCCAGCGCCAGCGCGTGGCCATCGCCCGCGCGCTGGTCAACAACCCCTCGATCCTGCTCGCCGACGAGCCGACCGGCAACCTCGACTCGAAGACCGGCGTCGAGATCATGGCGCTCTTCGCCCGGCTGCACGAGGCCGGCAACACCATCGTGCTGGTCACGCACGAGGCCGATGTCGCCGCGCACGCCAAGCGGCAGATCCTGATTCGCGACGGCCGGGTCGAGAAGGACGTCACGGGCGGCAGCGTAGACCTCAGGGCTGCCGCTCCAGCCGCCAGCCGCTCGAGTCAAATCGCCGCCACGTGCCCCGGCTCGACCTCGACCAGCGGCGCCTCGCGGTCGACCAGCGCCGGGTCGAGGTCGATCCGCTGCCGCGGCGCGTCGGGATCGGTCACCGGAATCGCCGACAGCAGCGCCCGTGTATAGGGATGCGCCGGGTTGGCGAACAGCGCCTCGGTGTCGCCCATCTCGACGATCTGGCCGAGGTACATCACCGCGACCCGCCGGCAGATGTGGCGCACCAGCCGGAGGTCGTGGGCGATGAACAGGTAGGTGAGCTGCAGCCGCTGCTGCAGGTCCATGAGCAGGTTGATGACCTGCGCCTGGATCGAGACGTCGAGGGCCGACACCGGCTCGTCGGCGATGATGAACTTCGGTTCGAGCGCCAGGGCGCGGGCCAGGCCGATGCGCTGGCGCTGACCGCCGCTGAACTCGTGCGGGTAGCGCTCGAGGTGGGCGGGATCGAGGCCGACCAGGGCGAACAGCTCGGCGACTCGGACGACGCGCTCGGCCTTGCCCCCCAGCCGGTGGATGATCAGTGGCTCCTCGACGATTTCCCGAGCGCGCATCCGGGGATTGAGCGACGAGTAAGGGTCCTGGAAGACCATCTGCAGGTGCCGCCGGGCCGCGCGCATGCGCGTGCTCGAGAAGGTGAGCACGTCCTCCCCCTGGTAGCGCACTTCGCCGGCGGTCGGCTCGACCAGCCGGAGCATGCAGCGCCCGGTGGTGCTCTTGCCGCTGCCCGATTCGCCGACCAGGCCGAAGGTCTCGCCTTCGGCGATGGTGAAGCTCACGCCGTCGACCGCCTTGAGCACCGAGCCCTTGCGGAACAGCCCGCCGCCGCGGGCGAAGTGCTTCGTCAGATTCCGGACGTCGACCAGCGGCGCGCTCACGACACCGGCTCCGTGACCGCGGTCGGCGCGTGCAGCAGACAGCGCGCCCGGTGCCCTTCGCCGAGGCGCACGTCCGGCGGCACTGCCCGTTCGCACTCCGGCATCCGCTGGCCACAGCGCGGCGCGAAGGCGCATCCGGGCGGCAGTGCCATCAGGCTCGGGACCACGCCGTCGATGGCCATGAGCCGCTCGCCGGCCCGGCCGCGCGGAATCGACGCCAGCAGGCCACGGGTGTAGGGATGCGCGGCGGCGCGGAAGATGGTCCGCACCGGCCCTTCCTCGACGATGCGTCCGGCGTACATCACCGCGACCCGGTCGGCCACTTCGGCGATCACGCCGAGGTCATGGGTGATGAGCAGGAGCGACAGGTCGAACGTGCGCCGCATCTCGCGCAGCAGGTCGAGGATCTGCGCCTGCACCGTGACGTCGAGCGCCGTGGTCGGCTCGTCGGCGATCACCAGCGGCGGCTTGCAGGCGAGCGCCACCGCCAGCATCACGCGCTGGCGCATGCCACCCGACAGCTGATGCGGGTAGTCGTCGACGCGCTTCTCGGGATCGACGATCTTCACCGCGCGCAGCAGCTCGACGACGCGCTCGCGGGCCTCGCGCTTGCCGGCCAGGCCGTGGACGACCAGCGCCTCCGCCACCTGGGCGCCGACGCGCATCACCGGATTGAGGGCGGCCATCGGCTCCTGGAACACGAGCCCGATGCCGGCGCCGCGCACCGAGCACATCTCGCGCTCACTGAGGGCAAGCAGATCGCGGCCCTGGAACACCACGCGCCCGGCGGCGATGCGCCCGGCGGCGGGCAACAGCCGGAGGATCGAGAACGCCGTCACCGACTTGCCGCTGCCCGACTCGCCGACCAGCCCCAAGGTCTCGCCGCGGCGGATCTCGAACGACACGTCGTTGACGGCGGTGAGCGGCCGGCCGCCGACGTCGAACACCGTGGTCAGGCCCTGCACCGAGAGCAGCACGTCAGCGGCGTGAGCTCCCTGGTCCGTGGTCCCTGGTCCCTGCTCCCGGCCGCTAGTCAACCGCGACCTCTCGGAACTCGCCGAACACGCCCCGCATCGTATCTGCAATCTCGCCGACGGTGGCCTGGGCCTCGACCGCGGTGATGATCCGCGGCACCAGGTTGTCGCGGCCGCGGGCCGCCGACTCCACGGCATCGATCGCCGCCCGCCAGGCGGTGTGGTCGCGCGCCGCACGCAGCTCGCGCAGCCGCGCCACCTGGCGACGTTCGACGTCGGCGTCGAGGGCGAACACGGCCATCGTCGGCCGTTCGTCGGTGACGAAGCGATTCACGCCCACCACCACGCTCTCGCCGCTGTCGATGGCGCGCTGGGCCGAGTACGCCGCCTCCTGGATCTCGCGCTGGATCATGCCGCGTTCAATCGCCTGCAGGGTGCCGCCGGCGGCCTCGATCCGGTCGAGCAGCGCGACGGCGCCGGCCTCGATCTCGTCGGTGAGCCGTTCGACGTGCCACGACCCGGCGAAGGGGTCGACGGTGTTGGCCACCCCCGACTCGTGGGCGATGATCTGCTGCGTGCGCAGGGCGATGCGGGCCGAGTCCTCGGTCGGCAGGGCCAGCGCCTCGTCGCGGCCGTTGGTGTGCAGCGACTGGGTGCCGCCCAGCACCGCCGCCAGCGCCTGCACGGCCACCCGCACGATGTTGTTGTCAGGCTGCTGCGCGGTCAGCGTGCTGCCGGCCGTCTGCGTGTGAAAGCGCAGCTGCTGCGCCCGCGGACTGGTCGCGCCGAAGCGGTCGCGCATCAGCCGTGCCCAGAGCCGGCGGGCGGCGCGGAACTTGGCGACCTCCTCGAGGAAATCGTTGTGAGCGTTGAAGAAGAAGCTGAGACGCTGGCCGAGCGCGTTGATGTCGAGCCCGGCGTCGACCCCGGCCTGCACGTAGGCCACGGCGTTGGCGAACGTGAACGCCACCTCCTGCACTGCCGTCGATCCGGCTTCGCGGATGTGGTAGCCGCTGATCGAGATGGTGTTCCACTGCGGCACCTCGCGCTCACAGTAGGCGAACACGTCGGTGACGATCCGCAGCGACGCCGCCGGCGGGTAGATGTAGGTGCCGCGCGCCACGTACTCCTTCAGGATGTCGTTCTGCACCGTGCCCGAGAGGGCGGCCGGGGCCACGCCCTGGCGCTTGCCCACGGCCACGTAGAGCGCCAGGAGCACGATTGCCGTGGCGTTGATGGTCATCGACGTCGACACCCGGTCGAGCGGGATGCCGTCGAAGAGCCGGGCCATGTCCTCGATCGAGTCGATGGCCACGCCCACCTTGCCGACCTCGCCCGCGGCCAGCGAGTGATCGGAGTCGTAGCCGATCTGGGTGGGGAGGTCGAACGCCACGCTCAGGCCCGACACCCCCTGGCCGAGCAGGTAGCGATAGCGCTGGTTGGACGCCTCGGCCGTGCCGAAACCGGCGTACTGCCGCATCGTCCACAGCCGGCCGCGATACATGGTCGGCTGGATGCCCCGGGTGAAGGGGAACTCGCCGGGGTAGGCCAGCGCCGTTTCCGGGTCCCAGGCCGCCAGGTCGGCCGGAACGGCGAAAAATCGAGGGGATTCTGCCGCCATGCCGTTCTGCATTGTAGCCAGAGCGGCGGCCTGGCCGGGCCGGCTGATGCACGCGGTTGCGCACTTCGGCATCGCCCCTTACAATGGCCGCGTTCGCCCCTCCCACATGAGCACCCTGGCCGACCCCGCCCACCGCCCGGTGAGCCGCGGTGTCGGCATGCCGCGCCGGATTCCCAGCCAGCGCTTTTCGTTGCCCTGCCCCCACCTGCGAGGAGGGAATCCATGGATGACGTCCAGAACCGCTTTGCCCGCGAGCTCGCTGACGCGATCGCCACCGCGGTGGCGCATAGCGCGGAGGTCGAGTCGTGTCGCGAGCGGGCCCGTGCCGCCGGGTTCGACCTGAAGGTGTCCCTCGAGGCCACCGTGGGGTTCGCGACGCGAGGAGGCACGGAGAACGGCGAGACGCCGCCGCGCCCTGCGGAGAGCGAGCCGCGCAGCCTCGAGGTCACCGCCAACGATCGCCGGTTCCTGCGGTCGCTGCGAATTGCCGCCGACGAGGTGAAGGTCGAGGAAGCGAACTGACACTTGAAGCGGCTAGCGGCTAGACCGACACGTTTCACGTTGTCACGGCAGCGCAGTGACTGCCACGCTTCTGTCCGCCCGCGACGGGTCGCACTTAAGGAGGACTCGCCGCAGCGTGACTCTGGCTCCCTAGCCGCCAGCCGCTGCTAGCGAAGCGAGAACGCCATGTCGATCGTGACCCGCACCGGCACTGGCTCGTCGAGACGTCGGGCCGGCACGAAGCGCCACTGACGGGCGGCGCGCAGCGCCTCTTCGTCGAGGCCGTGATGACGGTCCAGCGACCGGGTCAGCCGGCAGTCGCGGACGCTGCCGTCGCGATCGACGACGCACGAGAGCCCGACGCTGCCGGTAATCCGCGCCCGCATCGCCTCGGCGGTGTAGGCCGGCTTCACGTCGCGGACCAGACGCGGCCAGGACACGCCGTTGCCGGGCGGGCCGATGTCCCCCTGTTCGCCGCCCCTGCCAGGCCCCACGCCGGGGCCGCGCCCGGGCCCGCTCCCCGGTCCGCCCTCGCGCCCGTCAGTTCCCGGACCGGCACCGCCGCCCGTGGAATCCGGATCGGCCGCGCCAGACGGGTCGAGGACACCGGCCAGAGGCGCCAGGCCGGCGGCCATAGGCTCCGCGGACAGTGCCAGGGTGTGCTCCGGCTCGCGAGGCGGGGTCGCGGTCGGCGCGACGCCCACCGGCGGGGCGGGGCGTACGGTGAGCCAATCACGGCCCGCGGCCTCGGCGCGACGCGGCGGTTGTGGGCGCTGGTTGCCACCACCACCGCCGCCGCCCGCGGCTGGGAGGTTCGAGGGCACCCAGATCATCTGCGCCAGCGGGCGTAACGGCTCTGGCCCGTCGGCTGGCCTGGCCGGCGAGTGCCGGGCCACCCCGATTGCCAGCAGCCCGAGCGCGAGGTGTACCCCTGCGGACAGCACCGCACCGCGTGCCCGCTCGGTCCGGCCGGCCGGCGCCTGGTCGAAGAGCATCCTTCCTTACGACGATGGAGAAGCGCTCAGGGACTGGGGCTGGGGGGTGGCGTGCGCGCGGGACAGCGTGACGGCGTGCCGATTCGACAAGAGCTCTTGGCAAGCCCCAGTCCCCAGCCCCTAGCCCCCAGCCCCCGCCTGTCTGGCCACCGCCTCGGCAGCCTTCTTCGCCGCCTCGGCGTCGCCGAGGTAATAGCTGCGGATCGGCTTCAGGTCGGCGTCGAGCTCGTAGACCAGCGGGATACCCGTGGGGATGTTGAGCTCGACGATGTCCTCGTTGCTGACGTTGTCGAGGTACTTGACCAGCGCCCGCAGGCTGTTGCCGTGCGCCGCCACCACCACCCGCTGCCCGGACCGGATCGCCGGCGCGATGGTGTCGTGCCAGTAGGGCAGGAAGCGCGCCACCGTGTCCTTGAGGCACTCGGTGAGCGGCAGGTCGGCGCTCGACAGCCCGGCATAGCGCGGGTCGCGCCCTGGGTATTGCGGGTCGTCGGCGGTCAGCGGCGGCGGCGGCACGTCGTAGCTGCGGCGCCAGACCTTCACCTGCGCCTCGCCGTGCCTGGCGGCGGTCTCGGCCTTGTTCAACCCCTGCAGCGCGCCGTAGTGGCGCTCGTTCAGCCGCCAGCTGCGGTGCACGGGGATCCACAGCAGGTCGAGTTCGTCCTGGACGATCCACAGCGTGCGGATCGCCCGCTTCAGGAGCGACGAATAGGCGACGTCGAAGGTGTAGCCGGCGTCCTTCAGCAGGCGGCCGGCGGCGTGTGCCTCGTCGACGCCCTTGGCGCTGAGGTCGACGTCGACCCAGCCGGTGAACCGGTTCTCCCGGTTCCAGGTCGACTCGCCGTGACGCAGCAGGACGACGCGATACATGGCTAGGCCAGCTGCGCGACCGCCGCCCGGCCGGCGTAGACCGCTCCGTCGCCGAGCGCCTCTTCGATGCGCAGCAACTGGTTGTACTTGGCGATGCGGTCGCTGCGCGACGCCGACCCGGTCTTGATCTGACCGGCCGACGTGCCGACGGCCAGGTCGGCGATGGTCGAGTCTTCGGTCTCACCCGAGCGGTGCGAGATCACGCTGCGGTAGCCGGCCGCGGCGGCCATGGCAATCGCGTCGAGGGTCTCGGTCACGGTGCCGATCTGGTTGAGCTTCACGAGCAGCGCGTTGCCGACGCCTTCGGCGATGCCGCGCTCGAGGATCGACGGGTTGGTCACGAACACGTCGTCGCCGACCAGTTGCACCGTGCGGCCCAGCGCCTGCGTGAGCAGCTTCCAGCCACGCCAGTCGCCTTCGGCGCAGCCGTCTTCGATCGACAGGATCGGATACTGGCGGCACCAGTCCTGGTAGAGCGCCACCATGCCCTCCGAGTCGCGGCCGGGCTCGCCCGACTTGTGGAATTCGTAGCGGCCGGCGGCCGTTCCGAACTCGCTGGCCGCACAGTCGAGCGCGATGTAGACGTTGCCGCCGGCCGAGAACCCGGCCTTGCCGATCGCCTCCATCACCGCGTCGAGCGCGTCCTTGTTGCTCTTGAGGTTGGGCGCGAAGCCGCCCTCGTCGCCGACGCCGGTCGACAGCCCGCGCTTCTTCAGGATCGCCCGCAGGGCATGGAAGATCTCGGTGCCGGCCCGCAGCGCCTCGCCAAACGACGGGAACCCGACCGGCATGACCATGAACTCCTGGAAGTCCACGTTGGTATCGGCGTGCGCGCCGCCGTTGAGGATGTTCATCATCGGCACCGGCAGGGTGTAGCCGCGCGCGGCCCCGGCCAGCGTTGCGATGTGGGCGTAGAGCGGCAGCCCGGCGTCCTCGGCGCCGGCCTTGAGCGCGGCCATCGAGACGCCGAGCAGCGCGTTGGCGCCGAGCCGGGCCTTGGTGGCGGTGCCGTCGAGCGCGATCAGCGCCTCGTCCAGCGCGCGCTGCTGCCAGTCGCGGTTGACGACGGCCGCACGCAGCTCGCCGTTGACGTGCGCGACCGCCTTGGTGACGCCCTTGCCGAGGAACCGGGTCGCGTCGCCGTCGCGCAGCTCGAGCGCCTCCCGCTCGCCGGTGGAGGCGCCGGAGGGAACGGCGGCGCGGCCGCGCGCCCCGCCGGCCAGGAGGACGTCCACTTCGACCGTGGGATTGCCGCGCGAGTCGAGGATCTCGCGGCCGCGAATATCGACGATGTGCACGAGGGAGACTCCGGGATAGCCGACGCCATCGGCGCGGGCACTCAGTATCCACCGAAGCCGCGCCGCCCGCACAGTGCGGGATGACGCCGGTATGCAACCGCGCGACACGCCGGGCAGGCGACGCCAGGCGTTCCGTATTCCGCGTTCCCTGGTCCCTGGTCCCGTTCTTACGCCATATCCACGCCGGCCTCGATCGCGAGCACGTCGGCGCCGATCGGCCCGACCCGGGCGTCTTCGTCGACCGTGACCACGACGATGCCACGGTCGGTCACCGTGTGCCGCTGCCGATCCTCGGCCAGGTCGTGGCCGATGACCGCGCCGCGCGGCACCAGCACGTCCCGGTCGATGATCGCGTTCTGGATCCGCGCGTGCCGGCCGACCTGTACCCCCGGCATGAGAATGGAGTTCTCGATCACCGCGAAGCTGTGGACCCGGACGTTCGGACACAGGATGCTGCCGCGGATCTGGCTGCCCGACACGATGCAGCCCGGCGAGATCACCGAGTCCATCGCCGTGCCCATCCGCCGTTCGTCGGCGAAGACGAACTTCGCCGGCGGTGCCTGCGGCTGGTGGGTGCGCAGCGGCCACTCCGGATCGTAGAGGTTGAACTCCGGATTGACGTGGCAGAGGTCCATGTTGGCCTCGTAGTAGGCATCCAGCGTCCCGATGTCGCGCCAGTATTTCGCCGTCTTCTTGTTCTCGTCGTAGAACGGATAGGCGAAGACCCGGCCCGAGCCGATGAGCAGCGGCAGGATGCTCTTGCCGAAGTCGTGATGGCTGCCGGGATCGGCGGCATCGGCGTCGAGCGCCTGCACCAGCACGTCCATGTTGAAGACGTAGATCCCCATCGACGCCAGGACGAGGTGCGGCAGTCCGGGCATCGGGATCGGCTGCGCCGGCTTCTCCTGGAAGCCGACGACGCGCCGGTCGCTGTCGACCGCCACCACGCCGAACCTCGACGCCTCCTCGACCGGCACCTCGATCGTCGCCATGGTCACGTCGGCGCGATGGTCCTCGTGGGCGTGGAGCATCCTCCGGTAGTCCATTTTGTAGACGTGGTCGCCGGCGAGCACCACCACGTGCTTCGGGGCCTCGCGCTCGATCGAGTAGAGGTTCTGGTAGACGGCGTCGGCGGTGCCCAGGTACCAGTGCTCGCCGACGCGCTTCTGCGGCGGGAGGATCTCGATGAACTCGCCCAGTTCCTCCGAGACGATGTTCCAGCCCATGCGGATGTGCCGGTTGAGCGAGAGCGACTTGTACTGCGTGGCGATGAACACGCGGCGCAGCCCGGAATTCACGCAGTTGGACAGGACGAAGTCGATGATTCGATACGGTCCGCCGAAGTAGACGGCCGGCTTGGCGCGGTCCCGGGTGAGCGGCGACAGGCGCTCGCCGGCCCCCCCCGCGAGCACGATGACCAGTGCGTCGTCTCGAACCATGACGGGCCTCCCCGCGTCAGGTGTCGGCCACGGCTTCGGGTGTCGAAGCGTGCGGCCCCGCCGGACGGCTCAGAATCTACCATGATGACCCAATCGTCGAGGTGGGACAACTCGTTGCAATCCCTGGAGTTAGGGGCGTTGACACGGCCCGGACCAACCCATATGATTGCAAGCTGATCCAGTTTTTCAGATTTTTGGGGAGATGTGGCATGACGTTCAAGGCCCGTGGTGTCGCGCTGGTCGTTGCGGCAGCCGTTGTTGCGGGGTTGCCCGCGGCGGCGCTCGCGCAAAGGGACGACAAGAAGCGCAGCAAGCAGGAAAGAGACGAAATCGAGGTGCTCGTCAAGACGCTCGACGGCGTGGTTGCCGGGCAGCCGGCACCCACTGACGTCCAGATCAAGATCGAGCCGGTGTTCCTGAAGTCGCAGGAAGCCCGCATGTTCGTGCCATTCACGCTCGAGATCTCCGGCTTCCCGACCGGCAAGGACGCGTCCCTCTACATCCGCGTCGTCGATCCGGCGCAGCCGGTCGACGCGAAGAAGAAGGTCGAGTACCCGTGGGACGACATCCACTTCGTACCCGCCGCGCAGCTGACTGGTACGCCGGCGCGCCTGAACCGCGTGTTCATGGCCCGCGCCGGCACCTACGACTTCTATGCGCTGATCAAGGAGCGGGTGCCTGAGAAGGGCAACAAGAACACCGCGGTCAAGAGCGGGCTGCTCAAGACCTCGATCACGGTGCCCGATCTGAACGCCGAGTTCACCACCAGCTCGATCCTCGTGGCCGACAAGGTCAATGTCCTGACCCAGCCGCTGACGATGGACGAAGCGCGCGAGCGTCCGTTCTCGTTCGGCCTGCAGGAGCTGGTGCCGGCCGCCGACATGAACTTCGCCAAGAGCGAGGAGCTGTCGATCTTCTTCCAGGTCTACAACCCCGGACTCAACGCCGGCGGCAAGCCCGACCTGACCCTCGAGTACAGCTTCCATCGCAAGGAAGGGGCCGAGGAGAAGTTCTTCAACAAGACCAACCCGCAGGCGGTGAACGAGAGCAACCTGCCGCCGCAGTTCGATCCGGCCAAGTTCCCGGTGCCCGGCGGCGTGACCGTGCCGCTGACCAGCTTCGGCGAGGGCGACTACCGGCTCGAAATCAAGGTCACGGACAAGACCTCGAACAAGGTGCTGACGCGGAACATCAATTTCAGCGTCAAGGCCTCGTAAGTTCTGCAGCTGGCCCGTCCCGCGTGCGCCACGCGGGACGGGAATCGTGGTGCACACCATGGAGCTCCCCATGATCGCTCCTCGCGCCTGGCTCCTCCCGGTGGCCGTGATCTGTCTGGCGACGGCTGGCGCCGGCGCAGTCGAGGCGCGCCAGGCGGATCGACAGGACCCGGTCGTGCGGGTGGCGTCGGCGCTACCCGGCTCGATCTACGGTGTCGTGCTCGACGAAGCCGGCTCGCCGATCGACGGGGTGGTCATCTCGGCGCTGGGCGGCGCGACTGCCTTCGCGGTCACCGATCAGGCCGGCCAGTACCACCTCACGCAGCTGCCCCCCGGGCCGTACGTCGTGCGCGCCCATCGCGACGGCTTCGCCCAGGTGCGCAGCACCCTGATCAACGTCCGCTCAGCGGTCCGGGCGCCGTCGTCGTTCACCCTTCGCCGCGCCGACCCGCCGGCCAAGGTGATGGCCGCCGGCGTCGGCGCCGTCGACGGCGTGGCCGGGCCCTCGCCTCGCGACGAGAGCGAAGTGGCGTGGCGGCTGCGTCGCCTGAAGCGCAGCGTGCTGAAGGACGAAACCGCCGCGCCGGTCGACCTCGACGACGTCGACTTCGCCGTCGCCGACGACGACTGGTTCCTCGAAGACTCGATCGAGTTCCTCGGCCGCGCGGTCGAGTCGTCGGCGCGCCTGGCCACGGCGCTGTTCAACGACCGCCCGTTGTACGGCCAGTTCAACCTGCTGACGGCCACGGCCTACGACGATTCGGGTGATCTGGTCGCCTTCGGGCAGCCCTCGGGTGTCGCGTTCTTCGCGGTCGGCTCTCCGGTTGGCCAGCACGGCGACTGGGCGGCGCGGGTCGCCATGAACAGCGGCGATGTCTCGTCGTGGACGATGGCCGGCGACTACACCACCCGGGCGGCGGCGCGCCACCGTCTGGGCGTGGGCATGACCTACAGCCTGCAGCGCTACGCGGGCGGCCACTTCGCGGCCCTCCAGGCGGTGCCCGACGGGCATCGCAAGGTGGCGTCGATGTCGGCGGTCCACGACGTCGACCTGACACGCCAGTGGACGGTGGGCTACGGCGCGCGCTACGAGTATTACGACTACCTCGACGGCTACGGGCTCGTCAGCCCGTCGGCCCGCATCACGTTCGCGCCGGTACCAGCGCTGCGCTTCCACGCCCGGGCGTCACGCCAGCAGATCGCGCCGGGCGCGGAGGAGTTCGTGCCGCCGGCCGACGCGCACTGGGTGCCGCCACAGCGCACCTTCGCGCCGATCGGCGAGGCCCGCTTCTCGACCGAGACCGTCCAGCACTACGAGTTCGGGGCGACCCGACAGTTCCGCGGCCTGGCGGTCGGGGTCCGCGGCTTCCGTCAGGTGATCGACGACCAGCTCGTCACCGTGTTCGGCGCCCCGGATCCGACGCGGGTGGTCGCTGCCGGCGGCCATTACGGCGTCGCCCTCGCCGGCGATGCCCGGCTGCACGGCTGGGCGGTGCGAGTCGAGCACGCGCTGTCGCCACATGTGCGCGGCAGTGTCGACTACGCGCTCGTGACCACCGAATGGGAAGCGCCGTCGTGGCAGAACCGCCGCGCCCTCGCTGCGGTGGCGCCGCGCGCCATCCGCCAGCCCGACGAGCGGCTGCACGATCTGACGACCACGCTCGAAGCGGTCATTCCGCAGAGCGCCACCCGCTTCGTCGCCCTCTACAAGCTGAACTCGGGGTTCGCCGGCGACCCGCACGAGATCCAGTCGGCCGACGGCCGCTTCGACATCCAGCTGCGGCAGCCGCTGCCGTTCATCAGCGGCGTCGGCCACTGGGAGATGCTGATTGGCGTGCGCAGCCTCTTCCGCACCGCCTTCGACGACCGCTCGTTCTACGACGAGCTGCTGGTCGTGCGTCCCCCCAAGCGGGTGATGGGCGGACTGCAGGTCCGGTTCTGAGTTCCGAGCCGGGAGCCGCTCGCCGTCTCCCGGATATTGGACCCGCCCTCCAAGCCCTTGGACCCGACCGAGCCGGCGCTAGCTTCGAGCGGATAAACAACTGAAAACAAAGCCCTTCCATCGACTCCGGCTTTTCGGATCGTGGTATGTGCTTTGCACCTGAGCTAACCTCGGTTCCTCGATGCTACCGGTGCCCGCCGCCGCCCGTGAGAACGCCGCCGCCGAATGGCGTAACCGCCTGCGCACGACCCTGCCGGTCGGCGTCGCCGCCATGCTGCTCCTGCTCGGGCTGGCCAACATCGTTCAGCGGGCGACGAGCGACGACGTGGAAGACGGCGTGCTCTGGGTGCAGCGCACCACCGGCGTCGTCGCCGCCGAGGTCGACCCGGTGTCGCCGGCGGCCCGCGCTGGCGTCCGCGCCGGCGACGTGCTGCTCGCGGTCGACGGTCAGGCCATCGAGGCGCGCGACGACGTGCACGCGTTGCAGCAGCAAGCCAGCCGCGGCACGCGCCACACCTACACGTTGCTGACGCTCGGCGATCGCCGCGTCACCCAGGTCACGCTGGCGCCGATCCCGCGCGGCGTCGGCAGCCTCTACTACGTGCTCGCTGCGGTCGGCATCTTCTCGTTGCTGGTCGGCGCCACCGTCCGCACGCGGCGCCCCAGCGACGAGGCGACGCTGCATTTCTTCTGGCTGGCGGTCGCGTTCTTCGGCGTCTTCACGTTCTCGTTCTCAGGCCGCCTCGACCGCGTCGACTGGGTGTTCTACTGGGCCGACCAGATCGCGACGTTGCTGCTGCCGCCGCTCTTCGTCCACTTCGGCCTGGTCTTCCCCGAGCGGCCACGCTCGGGGGCGCTGGCCAGGATTGCCCATCGTGGCTGGGCGCTCCTCTACGTGCCGCCGATCGCCGTCGGTGCGCTCCGGGCCGCGGTGTTGGTGCGCGCCTCCGAGGATCCGGCACGGTTGATCGGCACCATCGCCTGGCTCGACCGCTTCGAGCCGCTCTACATCGCCACCTACATGCTCGCCGGGCTCGCGCTCTTCGGCCTGGCCCTGCGCCGCGCCCGCTCGACGACCGCGCTGCGCCAGCTGCGCTGGATTGTCTGGGGTACGGCCATCGGCGCCGGGCCGTTCATCGCCGCCTACGCCATCCCGTTCGCCTTCGGCGCCGTGCCGTCGCTGACCATGGAACTGACGGCAGTGCCACTCGGCATCGTGCCGCTGGCCTTCGCGTCGGCGATCGTGCGCTACCGCCTGATGGACGTCGAGGGCATCCTCAAGCGCCTGCTGGTCTACACCGCGGCGGTCAGTGCCATCGTCGCCATCTACACCGTGATCGTGCGCACGACCGGCGGCTACTTCGTCTCCACCGAGGACGACCACCGCTGGGTGATTGCGGCGCTGGCGACCGTCGTGGTGCTGCTGCTGGCCCGCCCGGTCAAGGACGGCGTGCAGAGCGCGATCGAGCGTGTCCTCTACCGCGACCGCTATGACTATCGGCGCGCCCTGGTGAGCTTCGCCCGCGACCTCAACACCGACCTCGACCTCGATCGCCTGGCCGAGCGCCTGCTGGCCCGGGTCAAGGACACGCTGCTGGTCGATCGCCTGTGCCTGATGTCGGCCACCGGCTACGGTGCCTTCGACGCCGTGCGTCACACCGGGTTCGACCAGACACCGCCGCCGATCGGTCGTGACTCGGCGGTGGCGACCCGTCTCGCCGAGGGACACGGCGTGCGGCTCGACGACCCGATGGCGGTGGGACGCCTGCCGGTCGAGGACGTCGAGTTCTGGCGCGACGCCGGCCTCTACTACTTCGTGCCGTGCGTCTCGAATGGCGCCGCCATCGCCGTGCTCGGCCTCGGCCGGCGCGAGAACGGCGAGCCGCTGACCAGCGACGACCTCGGGCTGGTCACCGCGATGGCCGGCCAGGTCGCCACCTCGATCGAGAACGCGCGTCTCTACCGGGAGCTGCACGTCAAAGCGGCGGAGTTCGACCGCCTGCGGGTGTTCAACGAGCACATCCTCGAGTCGCTCGACGACGGCCTGCTCGTCGTCGGCGGCGACGGCGCGGTCATGCGCTGGAACCACGCGCTCGAGCGCATCTACGGGCTGCGCCGGGGCGAGGCCGTCGGCCGCACGCTCGAGGTCCTGTTCGACGCGCCGGTCGTCTCGGCGGTGGAGTCGGCGCGGACCGCTTCGCCCAACGGCGGCACCGAGTACCGCGTGCCGATGAAGCCGCGCGGCGCCCGCGCCGACGCGCCGCTCCTCGTGAACGTCACCACCGTGCCGTTGTTGCCGATGCCCGGCCGCGAATGGGCCGGCACCATCGTCATGTTCGAGGACGTGACCGCGCGGGCCCACCTGGAAGAGCAGCTGCGCGTCTCGGAGCGCATGGCCTCGCTCGGGCTGCTGGCCGCCGGCGTCGCCCACGAAGTCAACACCCCGCTGACCGGCATCTCGAGCTACACCCAGATGCTGCTCGAGCAGGCCGACCCGGCCGACCCGCGGACCGGCGTCCTCGAGAAGATCGAGAAGCAGACGTTCCGTGCCGCCCGCATCGTCAACGGCCTGCTCAACCTGTCGCGGCCCGCTCCGGCCGACGACGCCGAGCGGTCGGTCGTCGATCTCAACGCCGTGGCCACCGACGTGCTGGCCCTGCTGGAGCACCAGTTCGACAAGGGCCGGGTCAAGGTGCGGCGCGAACTGTCGGCGGCACCGGTGCCGGTGCTGGGCTTCGAGTTCAAGCTGCAGCAGGTGTTCCTCAACCTCTTCCTCAACGCTCGCGACGCGATGTCGAGCGGCGGGTGGCTGACCATCGTGACGCGGGTCGAGGGCGGTCGCGCCATCGCCGAGGTGCGCGACACCGGCACCGGGGTGTCGCCCGAGCACCTGGCCCGCATCTACGATCCGTTCTTCACCACCAAGGGCACCGGCCGCGGCACCGGTCTCGGGCTGTCGATCTCCTACGGCATCGTCCAGGAGCACGAGGGCACGATCGAGTGCCAGAGCGCGGTCGGACAGGGCACCACCTTCGTCATCGGCTTCGCGCTGGCACGGTCGGCCGACGAGCGGCGCCCGGCGTCGCGCCACGAGGGGGCGGGCCAGTAGGCCCGGTACACGCCGTGCGCCGCCAAGGCTCGATCCTCGTCATCGACGACGAAGAGATCATGCGCGAGATCCTCGACGCGTTGTTGTCGCGCGAGGGCTACACCGTGCGCGTCGCCTCGACCGGTCGCGACGGGCTCGAACTGGCGCGGTCGATGCCGTTCGACGCCGTCATCACCGACATGATGATGCCGGAGATGGACGGGCTGCAGGTCCTCGACGCCGTGCGGGCGATCGACGACGAGCTGCCGGTGATCATGGTGACCGCGTTCGCCTCGATGGAGACGGCGGTCAGCGCGATGAAGAAGGGCGCGTTCGACTACATCACCAAGCCGTTCAAGAACGACGAGGTGCTGGTCGTCCTCAACAACGCCGTCGAGCGCCGGCGGCTGGTGGCCGAGAACGTCACCCTCAAGCAGAACCTGCAGTCGCGTTACCACAAGTTCGCCGGCATCATCGGCCGCAGCCCGCGGATGAAGCAGGTCTTCGACCTGATCATCCAGGCGGCGCCGAGCCGCTCGACCATCCTCATCACCGGCGAGAGCGGCACCGGGAAGGAGCTGGTGGCGCGGGCCATCCACAGCAACTCGTCGCGGTCCGACAAGTCGTTCGTCGCGGTCAACTCCGGCAATCTGCCGCCCGACCTGCTCGAATCGACCCTGTTCGGGCACGTCAAGGGCGCGTTCACCGGGGCGATCTACCCGAAGAAGGGCATGTTCGACCTGGCCGACAAGGGCAGCATCTTCTTCGACGAGATCGGCAACGTCTCGGTCGAGACGCAGGCCAAGCTGCTGCGGGTGATGCAGGAGCGCGAGTTCATGCGCCTCGGCGGCATGGAGACGATCCGCGTCGACGTCCGCATCATCGCCGCCACCAACGTCGACCTGAAGAAGGAGATGGAAGAAGGCCGCTTCCGCGAGGACCTCTTCTACCGCCTGCACGTGATCAGCATCCTGCTGCCGCCGCTGCGCGAGCGCAAGGAGGACATCCCGCTGCTGGTCCAGCACTTCGTCGAGAAGTACGCCGAGGAGAACGGGCGTACGCCGCTCGAGGTGCTCCCCGAAGCCGTCGACGTGCTGATGGAGTACGACTGGCCGGGCAACGTGCGCGAGCTCGAGAACGTGATCGAGCGCGCCGTGGTCCTGAGCCCGGGTCGGACGCTCGGCACCGACCTGATCCCCGAGAACGTCAGGCGGGCGCCACGGCCGTTCGCCCCGCACGTGGTCCTGCCGCCCGAGGGCATCTCGCTCAAGGACGTGACCGCGGCCTACGAGCGGCAATGGATCGAGTCGGCGCTCGAGGCCGCCGGCGGCGTGCAGAAGCGCGCCGCCGAACTGCTGCACATCAAGCCGACCACGCTCAACGAGATGATCAAGCGCTACGACATCCGGCCGCGGCGTAAGAAGGCGTCGAGCGCCCAGGAAGCGCCGAGCGCCGACGGCGACGCGCTCGAGCCGATCGGCTCCGACGCCGACTGATCGCGGCTAGCGCTGCCGCACCGCCGCGATCAGGCGGTCGGTACTTGGCCATGATCACGTCCCACCGGTACTCGCGCTTCACGTACCTCCCGGCCGTTGCGGCCCATGGTCCGGCGCAGCCGGTCGTCGGCCAGCAGCAGCTTGGCCGCGTCGACGAACTCGTCGCGGTCGTTGTACCAGAGTCCGGCCTGACTGCGCCGGCAGTGCTCGACCAGGACGTCGCTGTGCCCGTTGACGAGCACCGGCGTGCCGACGGCCATCGCTTCGAGCGCCAGCAGCGACAGGCTCTCGAACGGCGACGGCACCACGACGATGGTCGCCGCCTCCAGCGCCTCGAGCCGTTCCCGCTCCGACAGCAGGCCGGCGAAGCGCACCCACGGCACCTCCGGCAGCTGCATCAGCTTGACGCCCATCAGCACCAGGGCGGCGTCGCCGGCCTGCTCCTTGTAGCTGGTGAAGTACTCGAGCAGCTCCTCGCAGCCCTTGCCCGGATCGATGCGCCCGCCGTAGAGCAGGAACTGCCCGTGCAGTCGATGTCGCCGCTGGAACCGCGCGCCGCGGTGCGTGAGATGGGTCGGTGACTCGTCGTCGTCGCCCGACGCCGGCTCGTCGAGGGCCATCGCCGAGGCGATCGCGGTCGGCAGAGCGCGATCGGGCCGTTCCTCGCGGCCCGGGCTCGACGCGCTGACGTCGGCGCCGGGCATGAGATCGACGCCGCAACCGACCACCTCCTCGGCGACGGCGCCGACCTCGAAGCGCGTCTTCAGGAACTCGCGCTCGACTTCGGTGTTGTAGGCGATGGCCGCCGGCAGCCGGAACATCTCCTTGTAGATGCCGAGGTGAATCGCCGGTTCGTCGTGCGCCGTCGGCACCAGGATGCTGCGACCGGGGTCGACCCGCAGGCCCAGCACCGTCGGGGCATAGAGGTAGGTGAAGAATATCAGCGCGTCGTACGAGCGGTGGTGCTTGGTCAGGTAGTCCTTCAGGGCCGGCGACCACGGCCCCTGCATCTCGAGCCACTTGAGCTCGTCGTCGCGCGAGTGCGGGTGGTGGAAGATCCAGTCGGAATACTGGTTGAAGGCGTTGATGTCACGGGTGGCGGCGACGGCGAAGCGTCGCACCGTGACGCCCTTCACGCGGTCATTGCCTTCCGGGTACTCGTTGCGCCAGGTCACGTAGTCGCGCGCGCAGGTGGTCAGCACGTCGACGTCGTGGCGGGTGGCGAGACGCTCGGCGATCAGCCGACAGTGGTACTCGGAGCCGCCGAGTATCTCGGCACCGTAACGTTGAACGACGAATGCGATCCTCACGATCGAGCTCCGTATTGGCCCGGAACGACGGGCGAAGGGGGAAGGGCGCCGGCGACCAGCGCGGCCAGGGCCTGCTGAATCCGCGCGTCACCGAAGTCGGCCAGGCGCCGCCGCTGGCCGGCGATCACGCGGGCCCGCAGCGCCTCGTCGTAGGCCAGCGCGCCGAGCAGCTCGGCGGCGACCTCGAGGTCCTTGGGGGTGAACTGCACACCGGCGCCGCCCAGGGTGTCGGGAACGGCGGTCGAACCATAGGCCAGGACGGGCACGTCGGCGGCCATCGCCTCGAGCAGCGGCACGCAGAAGCCCTCGTGCTCCGAGAGCGAGATGTAGACGCTGGCGGTGCGGTAGTAGGTGGCGAGGTCTTCGTCGGGCACCGCACCAGTGAAGACGAAACGGTCGGCGGGCATCTGATACTCGGCGATGAGCGCCCGGATCATGTCGTAGTAGCGCGGAATGCCGTCGGTCCGGCCGACGAAGATGAACCGGTAGTTGACGTCGACGTAGCGTTTGTAGACCTCGGCCAGCCGGATGTGATCCTCGATTTTCTTGTTGGGGACGATTCGGCCGACGAACAGGAAGTTGAGCGGGCCGTCGTCGAGCACGCGCTCGAGCGCCGGCCGCCGCGGCGCCGCGGTGATGCGGTCGACGTCGATGGCGATGGGGAAGACGCCGGTGTTGCCGAAGCCCAGCGCCTCGAGCTCCGACCGGTTGTAGGCCGAATCGCCCAGCGCCACGTCGGTGCGTCCGGCCAGTGTCGCCAGCTCCTGCCGGCCGAGCGAGGCCAGGCGGAAGATCCCGGCGTCGTAGGGGGCGAAAAAGTGCGCCGGCGTCACGTTGTGGTACTGCAGCACCCGCCCGTGCGGCAGCCGCGCGAACGCCTCGGTCATCGGCGAGGGCAGGGCGTAGTGGAAGATCGTCAGGTCGCCGGCGGTGGCCTCGCTCTCGGCAAAGGGCCGGACGTCGCCTTTGAGGTCGTCGTCAATCGTCAGGGCGAACAGGTCCGACCGATGGCCCATCGCCCGCAGCAGCCCGCGCACCCGTCGCGCCGAGTCGCCAATCGCATCGCCGCGATGAGCCGCCGGGACCCACTGGTTGACGATCACCTGGTCGCGCCCTCCGGGCGCGCAAGACCGGGGCTCGGGGCTCGGGACTCGGGGCTCGAGTCGGAGGGCGCGTCGGCAACGCGGCTGTCAGTGCCGTGTGCTTCCCCCGGCGCCGGGTCCTGGGGCCCGAGCCCCGGCTCTTTGGGTAGTGCCTGATAGGCAGCCGGGCGGTAGAGCCGCAGCTCTTCGAGCCGCTCGGCCTGGCTGACCTGATCCCAGAAGTCGAAGGCGACCGCTGCGGTCGCCCGCCGCCGTCCGCCGAGCGCGCGATCGACGTAGCCGAGCAGCATCGCGCCGAAGTCTTTGGCCAGCAGCCGTTCGAGCGCCGCGTCCTGACTCGCGACCACGCGTGCGCGCAGCGCGCCGTCGGTGACGACGGCGTTGACGAGCGCCGCGATCTCCAGCGGGTCCTTGTCGTGGTAGAGGATGCCGCCGCCATCCATCGTGGCGGGAACAGCGGTGGCGGCGTAGGCCAGCACCGGCACCCCCATGTAGAACGCCTCCATGAGCGGGACGCAGAAGCCTTCGTGCTCGCTGGCGCAGACGAAGGCGTCGGCGACCTCGTAGTACGCGGTCAGCTCCTCATTGGTCACGTGGCCCAGCACGTGCACGTCGGCGGCGCCGATTCTGGCGATGAAGTCGTGGAGCATCGCCAGGTAGCGTTCGAAGCCGCCGTGCGAGCCGACCAGCAGCAGCCGCGAGCGCGGATTGAACCAGCGCTTGTAGGCGTGGAAGGCGCGCACCACGTCCTCGATCCGCTTGTTGGGAATCATCCGGCCGACGAACAGCAGGTTGACCCAGTCGTCGTCGAACGCGCCGGCCTGCATGTAGTTCGGCCGGCCGGCCAGGTGCGAGAAATCGGGGACCACCGGCAGGACCGCGGTCTCGGGAAAACCCAGCTGCTCGAGCTCGGCGCGGTTGTATTCCGAATCGCCGAGCGCCAGCTCGACCCGCGTCGCATACGCGCCGAGCTCGCGGCGTCCCAGGTAGCACAGCTGTACGAGCAGCGGGTGCACGTCGACGAAGAACTCGGGCGGCGTGATGTTGTGGTAGACGAGGGCCATCCGGTCGGGCAGGGCGAAGGCCACGCGTGAGGCCCGCGATCCGATCGAGAAATGGTGGATGAGCAGGTTGTCGGGATGACTGGCCTCGGGCAGGTCGCGATAATCGGCGGTCAGGTGCTCGAGCCGCCGATCGGCGGTTTCGACGAAGATCTCCGAGGCGTAGCCGGCGGCCCTGAGCACCCGCTGGATGCCCAGCACCTCGTGGCCGATCGCGTCGCCGTAACCGAGCGTCGCGAGCACCTGGTGCACCTGCGGTGGCACCGGTTCAGCTCCCCTGCTTGCCTTCGGGCCGGCGGTGGTTACGGCCGCGCCGCACCCGTCCACGCCCGGCCGGCCGGGCCGCGGCCGGCGGCGAACCGCCTGGGGCGGCCGGTGCGCTCGGCCCGGCGCCGCGCCGCGAGCGATCGCCCCGGTCCTGGCGATCGCGTGACTCCGGGCGGGCGGCACGCGGCTCCGCCGCCGCCGACCGTTCCTGACCATCGCGTCGGCTGCGTTCGGGCCGTTCGTGCCGCTCCCGCTCCGGGCGGGGCTGGCGGTCGCCGGCGGGTGGTCGCTGGTCGGGGCGCGCGGCCGGGCTCGCCGGCGGGCGCCGTTCTTCGACGGGGCGCGCAGTCCGGGCCGCCCCCGGCCGAACCGGTCCTGCCGGCAGCCCGGTGAGCACCTCCCGGGCCGACGCCAACGACCGTTGCCGCCGGCGCCACCATCCCGGAATCGGCTCCATCGAACGGCTGGCCCGATCGGCCACCGGTTCGCGCGACAGCTGCGCGAACATGTCGAGGTACTTCTTCTCGATGATCGGCCAGGTGTAGTTGGCCTGGAAGAAGCGCCGGCCGTTGCGTCCGAGCGAGGCGGCGATTCCGGCGCCGCCCTCGAGCACGCGGACCGCCTCGACGAACTCGGCGTAGTTCTCGTAGTACAACCCGGCGTTGCTGCGCATGGCCTGGCCGCGCAGCACGTCGCATCTGCCATTGGCCAGCACCGGCTTGCCCATGCCCCAGGCCTCGAGCGCCACCATCGACAGGCTCTCGAAGTACGACGGCATGATCAGGAACTCGGCCGCCTGCAGGGCATCCCATTTCTCCTGGTCGCTGACGAAACCAAGGTGACGGATCCGCGGATGCACGGGCACCGGCAGCACCGGTGTGCCGACGAGCACGAGCGTCACTCCGCCGGGCGTGATCTCGCTGTAGCGCTTCCAGTAGTCGAACAGCTCGGCGCAGCCCTTGTTTTCGTCGATGCGGCCGATGTAGATCGCCGTCCGGCCGTGAATCCCGGTTCGCTGCTGGAAGCGCTCGGCACTCGCATCGGCCGGCAGCTCCGACCCGACGCCGACGACGACGCCGGGCACGTCGTCGCGCCCGGCCATCGCCTGGAGCAGCACCCGCTCCTCCGGCGAGTTGTACATGCAGGCGCGGACCCCGCGCAGGATCGGCTTGAAGATCTCCAGCCCGAGCACCTCGTCGCGCTCGGCCGTGGGCACGAGGATCGCCTTGTCGGGCACCGCCCGCGCGCCGTGATACGCGTGGTAATAGCGCAGGCTGAAGAAGAGCACGTAGTCGTAGCTCGTCTGGTGGCCGGCCAGGTGCTGCACCAGCGCCGGACAGGCCGGCCCTTCGGCGTCGAGCCAGGCGAGCTCGTCGTTGACCGAGTGCTGCGACTCGAAGACGCGCTTCGACCAGGTTCCGAAGTCGTGCGGGGAGCGGGCATGGGCCACCGGAAAGCGACGCACGTCGACCGCGCCCTCCCGGCTCATGCCCTCCGGGTACTCGTTGGCCCAGGAGATGTAGTCGCGGGCACACGTGGTCAGCACCTCGACCTCGACGTGCCGGGCCAGACGCTCGGCGATGTAGCGCGCGTGGAGCTCGGCGCCGCCGTTGATGTCGGCGCCGTAGCGCTGAACGACGACTGCGACCTTCACGACGCCAGCGGATCCGCGTCGGGTGGTGGGGGAGTGGACGCCGGAGCGTCGGTCGAGGCGGCACGCGGCGCCGCGCTGTCGTCGCCGCCGTCTTCGCCGCCGTCGCCGCCGTCGCCGCCGTCGTCACCAGCGTCGCCGCCGGGACCACCCACGACCGGCCCACCCGGTCCGCCAGCGAAGCCGGGACCGCGGCGTCCTCGCCGCCGGCGTCGCCGTCGGCGGCCGTCGCCGTCCAGGCCGCCGCCGGCCGCGGCCGCGGTGACCGGGCACGCCCGCCGGCTCGACGCTGCCGGCCGCCGATTCGGCCGGCTCGACCCGCCGCTCCCGTGGCGCCACCGCCTCGGGCCGGTACTGCACCACGCCTTCGAGGGCGCGGACGCGCCGCTCCGAGAAATCGAGCCGGCTCGACAACGCTTCGACGCGCATCTTGACGTTCTTGAGCTCGATGCTGGAGCGGGTGGTCTCCAGGACGAGGTTGTGCAGCACCTCGTAGTAGAGCGAGTTCCAGGCCGCGCGATCGACCCGCGCCTGGGTCGTCGTCTGCACGAAGTGGCGGTTCAAGTTCGCCTGCTGGTGCAGGACGTTGACCAGCATGTTGGGGTTGAAGAACAGCTTCAGCAGCGGGTTGAGCAGACGGCGGATGGTCCGCAGCAGGCCGCGGTGGGTATCGTAGAGGGTGGTGTCCTCGAACTCGTAGGTCCCCGGCGGCAGCTCCACGTCGTCGGGTGGACGGCTCTTCCGGAACTGCTCGAGCAGATCGGAGCGCAGGTTCTTCGCGTCGAGGAACTTCTCGAGACGCACGGTGGCCAGCTCGCGCACCTGTGCCTCGGTGTAGTCGACGCCGCGCTTGTCGCGGATCCGACGGCGGATCTGCTCCATGATCTGCTCGACATCGACCGCGTCGGACCGGACGTGGAAATCGGACATGGTGAAATCCTTCTAGGCCTTGGACCCGTGCGTCTGACGGCGGCGCCGGCTGGCGAACTCCGGCGCTTCCTTGATGCACGTGCCCAGGATGCCCACCGACTGGCCGAGGGCCCTGAGCCCGCGGCGCGGGGCCTGGGCCGGGGCGTCGCCCACGGTGGGGAAGCCGTCCGCGTCGGGCGTGAGCGTCTCCCAGTTCTGGAAGAGACGTCCCCAAGGTGAGCGCAGCACCTCGGTCATGCGCCGGTCGGCGTTCAGCGGATACCAGAAACTGTCGTGATAGACGACGCTCGCAATGTAGGCCCACGGCGCCAGCACGGTCTTGAGCGACCACTCGATTGGCGTGCGCAGGGGGCCCCAGTAGATCTTGTGCTGCATCCGCGAGGCGAAGGTCATGTCGCGGAACGGCCCGTCGAAGTGCCAGTTCTCGTTGGCCGCGTCGACGTCGCCGACGATCTCGATGTCGCGCGGATCGCCGCAGCCGAGCCCGGCGTCGTGCGCCAGCCGGATGAACTTGATCGACAGCGGGTCGATGCCCATCAGCCTGGCGGCCACCGCGTCGATGGCGACCTGGTCGGCGCTGGCCAGGATGACGTTCTTGACGTGCGGCACCATGCAGCGCGGCCCGGGACCGTCGCCGGCGAAGGTGCCGTCCATCACGGCGAAGACACCGGGGTGGATCTGTTTCTGGATCATCAGCAGATCGACGAGCGTCTCGTGGATCACCGGATGGGTCCAGTGGCGCCGTTCGTTGAGCAGCCCGCCGAACGCGTTCTTCATCGCGCCGGTCGTGGTCGTGAAGACGTGGGTCTTCACGGTGGGGAGGTGGACGATGTTCTCGCCGATGAACCGGCGCGGGATCATGAACCCGTCCGGGTAGACCTCGTTCAGGCACAGGAACTTCTTCGTGAGGTCGCCGACGGCATCCTTGATGTTGATCCAGGCCTCGTCGCCCTCGTAGAGGTGGACGTTCTTCAGGCCGTGCGCCTCGACCACCGGCAGCTGCTTGTTCTCGCGCTCGCCGAGGTGGGCGTCGATGACCACGGTGCGGTTGTGGCAGGCGTGGATCCGCGACTTGTCGTAGCCGTCCTGCACCATGGCGCGAATCACGCCGTCGAGCTGCCATGGGGTGGTGGACGATCCCGGAAAGAAGAAGTGCCAGGAGATGTTGACCTTGAGCGCCGTCTCGACGTCCTTGGCCAGGACCTGCTGGTAGTTCGCCAGGTTGAGCAGCGAGTGGTAGTCGCGCACGACGGTGCGTGGCGACGTGCGGAGGATGGCGACCTGGCTCCTGCTCATGAATCTGCGTTCACAGTCCGAAGGGCCGGTAGATGACCAGTGCGGTCACGAGCCCCCAGAGTGCCACGCAGATGAGCAGCGGTCGGTCCGCGATCAACAGCTCCGACGGGTTCCCGCCGCCGTCCTTCCGATGGACGAGGTACAGGTAGCGCAGGATGCCGTAGATCGGGAACGGGACGGTCAGCACCAGCAGGTGCGTGCCGAAGCGCTCAACGGTGTCGGGACTCGCGACGTAGATGATGTAGGCCATCAGCGTCGACGCCGTGACCACGCCAATCATCTGGTCGAGGAGGTACGGAGTGTATTCGTCGAGGATCCGCCGGTGACCGACGGCGCCATCGGCGAGGAGCGTGATTTCGTGACGGCGCTTCCCGAGGCCGAGGACCAGGGCCAGCAGCACCGTGCACACCAGCAGCCATTCGCTCACCGGCTCGTCGATCACCAGGCCGCCGGCGGCGGCGCGCAGCACGAAGCCGATGGCGATTGACAGCACGTCGAGGATCACGACGTGCTTCAGCCAGCGCGAATAGGCGGCGAAGAGCGCCAGGTAACCGGCCGCGGTGAGCCCGAACGCCGGGGCCAGCCAGGTCGCCGCGATCACCGCTCCCGCGCCGAGCGCCGCCGCCCAGACGACGGCGGTCCCGGGGGCGAGCGCTCCGGAGGCGATCGGACGATGACGCTTGACCGGATGCTGGCGATCGGCGTCCGGTCGAGCAGGTCGTTGAGCAGATACACCACGCCCGACAACATGCAGAAGATGACGAATGCCGCCGCCGACAGCGCGACCGCGCGAGGATCGAGCAGTCGCTGCGCGAAGATCAGCGCCGCGAAGACGATCAGGTTCTTGGTCCACTGCCCGGGCCGCAGCGAGGCAAGCAGACTCGACGCGGAGGACGGGCGCTTGACGAGCGTGGCCCCGGCCTCCCCGAGATCGACGTGCGGCAGTGTCGTACGCGCCATGGCGCGCGGCGTGCCGCAGCCTACGCCGAGAAGCTCTTCACCGCGTCGGCTTCGGTATCGTAGGTATCGAACACGGTGAGGAGCTTGGTGATCGACAGGAGGTCTTCGATCCGCTTGGTGAGATTCAGCAGCTTGAGGCTGCCACCCTGGCGGCTGACCGTGGTGTGCGTGCGCACGACCTCGCCGAGACCGGCCGAGTCGATGTACGGCACGCCTTCGAGATTGAGGACGATCTTCTTGCTGCCGCCCGAGAGCAGGCTGTTGATCTTTTCCTTGAGCAGCTCGTCACCCTCACCGAGCGTCATCTTGCCCGTGAGGTCCAGAATCGTGACGTCGCTGACTTTACGTTCGGCGATTTCCATGCCGGCAATCCTCCCCGCCCATCCGTGTCCGCGCGACAGCGCGGCAGCCGGACCTGTCAAAATATGGTGAAGCCCCTGAACACCAAGCGTTTACGCGGTATTCAAGGGCTCCGAATGTTACCCACGAACCGTTGACGGCGTCAACGGTTTGCCGCCGAGAAATCGGCGGTTACTCCGCCTCCCGCCGTTGCTTCTTGCGGTTGCGCTTGCGGGCCAGTGCCTGCTTCGCACGCCGTTTGTCGCCCGGCTTCAGGTAGAAGGAGTGCTTCTTGATGTCCTTGATGATGTCTTCCTGCTGGACTTTGCGCTTGAACCGACGCAACGCCGACTCGATTGATTCGCCTTCTTGAATCTTCACCTCGGCCATCTCGAAATCACCTCCTTCCGATGGGATTACCCCCATGGCCGCTCTGGGCCTGGGGGCGAATATGCTAGGCTATCACACGCATTTCCTCGCCGCCGGGCGAAATGTCCGCCACCGGCGCCTGCCGATAAGTCGTTGAAAACACGGCTGATATCCCGATGAGAGTGCTGGTCGTTGGCGGCGGCGCGCGCGAGCACGCGCTCGCCGCGCGCCTGGCGAGCGAGCCGGATCTCACGGTCCTGTGCGCGCCGGGCAACCCGGGCATCGGCCGCGAACTGCCGGTCGCGCCACTCGCTGCGAGCGATCCTCGGGCCGTCCTCGCCCTGGCCGCGTCCTGGCACGCCGACCTGACGGTCGTCGGGCCGGAGGCGCCCCTCGCCGCGGGAGTGGCCGACCTCTTCCTGTCGGCCGGGCGACCGCTCTTCGGTCCGACGCGGGCCGCGGCGCAGCTGGAGACGAGCAAGGCCTACGCGAAACAGCTGATGGAGCGCGCCGGTGTGCCGACGGCGCGGGCGCGGATCTGCGATTCGTCCGACGACGCGCTCGCCGCCGTGCGCTCGGGTGAACTCGGGTTTCCGGTCGTCGTCAAGGCCGATGGCCTGGCCGGCGGCAAGGGCGTGGTGATCGCGCCCGATGCCGCCGCCGCCGAGGCGGCGATACGCGCGGCGATGGTCGACGCCGCCTTCGGGGCCGCCGGCGCGCGGGTGGTGCTCGAAGAGTGCCTGGTCGGCGATGAACTCTCCTATTTCGTCGTCGCCGACGGCGAGCGGTTCGTCGCCTGCGGATCGGCGCAGGACCACAAGCGGCTGCTCGATGGCGACCGGGGACCCAATACCGGCGGCATGGGTGCGTTCGCGCCGAGCGTCCTGGTCACCGACGCGCTCGCCGATCGGATCGAGCGCGAGGTCGTGCGGCCGGTGCTGTCGGCGATGGCCGCGGCCGGCACGCCGTTCCGCGGCTTCCTCTATTGCGGGCTGATGCTGACCGGCGACGGCCCGAAGGTCATCGAGTTCAACTGTCGATTCGGCGACCCCGAGGCGCAGGTCGTGCTCCCGCTGCTCGACCGGTCCTTGTCGGCGCTGCTGCTGGCGGCGAGCACCGGCACGGCCCTGCCGGCGCGGCCGACGTTCTCGGGCGAGGCCGCCGCCGGCGTCGTGCTGGCGTCGGCCGGCTATCCGGGCGACTCGACGCCCGGCCACGTCATCACTGGCCTCGATCGCGTGGCCGCGGAGTGCCCGGCGGCCCACGTGCGCTTCGCGGGGGTCGCCGAGCGCGACGGCGCCCTGGTCACCGCCGGAGGCCGCGTGCTCACCGTGGTCGGCCGTGGCGGGTCCTATCGCGCGGCCATCGACGCCGCCTATGACGCGGCGCGGCGTCTCTCGTTCCAGGGCGTGCAGTACCGCACCGACATCGGGCGGCGGGCCCTCGCCGTCCGGCCGTGACGACCATGCGCTACGCGGTCGTCACGTTCGGCTGCCGCGTCAATCAGGCCGATTCGCTGGCCGTCGAGGCCGGACTGACGAGCGCGGGCGCCGTGGCCGTGCCTCCCGATTGCGCCGACGTCGTCCTGGTCAACACCTGCTCGGTCACCGCCAGCGCGGACCAGGGCGCACGCCAGACCATCCGCCGCATCCATCGCGAGAACCCCGGGGCGCGGATCGTCGTGACCGGCTGCTACGCCTCGCGTTGCGGTAACGAGGTCGCGGCGCTCCCCGGCGTGGCCGAGGTCGTGCCGAACGACGACAAGCCGCGGCTCCTGGCGCTGCTCCGCCCGGACGCGGCTCGAAGGCGATGGCCCGTGTGGCCGGCTGCCCGGCCCCGGCCTGATGGGCCGCACCGCGTGGACGCTGCGCGCGCAGACCGGCTGCGACGAGCCGTGCAGCTACTGCATCATCCCGACCACCCGCGGCGCGAGTCGCAGCCGCACGCTCGCCGACGTCGCTCGATGAGCTGAGCCGGGCCGTGGCGGCCGGCTACAAGGAGGTCGCGTTGACCGGCGTGCACCTCGGAGCGTGGGGTCGGGATCTGGCCGGCGGACGCAGCCTGGGCGACCTGCTCGCCGGGCTGGCGTCGGTGCCGCGGGGACTTCCGCGTGCGCGTCAGCTCGCTGGAGCCGATGGACTGCACCGCCGGCGTGATCGGGTGGCTGGTCGATCGGCCCGACCGTTTCGCGCCGCACCTCCACCTGCCCCTCCAGCACGCCGCCGACCCGCTGCTGCGGGCGATGCGTCGACCGTATTCGGCGGCCGCGTTTGCCCGGCTGGTCGACGACGTGCGCGCGCGGCTCCCGCACGCGGCCATCGGTTCCGACGTGATCGTCGGGTTCCCCGGCGAGACCGACGAGGACGCTGAGATCCTCGCCGGCTACCTGGCGTCGTCGCCGCTCACGCATCTCCACGTGTTCCCGTACTCCGACCGCCCGGGGACCGCCGCCGAGCGCCTGCCGGGCAAGGTCCACGGTGCGGTGGTGAAGGCGCGGGCGCAGCGCATCCGGACGGTTTCGCGGCAGCTGTCGGACCGGTTCCGCGCCTCGCAGGCGGGCACGGCGCGGCCGGCGCTGACCATCGACGACGGCACGACGGCCGTGACCGACAACTACTTCAAGGTGCCGGTGCCGGGCGGAGACGCGCGCAACCAGTGGGTGATGGCGACGATTCCGCCCACCCCCTGACCGGCTCACGGCTCGACCGGAATCAGGTGGTGCAGCGCGTCGTCGATCCGGCCGCGAAAGGTCTCGGCGGCGTGTCCCTCCGGGCACCTCGACGTAGGTGACGTCGGCGCCGGCCTCGTCCAGCGCGCTCCGCAGCGTGCGCGCGCCCTTGACGTCGGTGTCGTAGACGGCGCCGAGCACGAAGAAGCGCACGCCCGTGGACCGCCCGCACCCCCTGCTCCTGGTTGGTCAACAGCGTCGACGCCTGCGCCGGCGGGGCAATCGCCGCGCACAGCCCGAACACGTCGGGATGTCTCCACGGCCGAGATCGACGGCGCCGTAGGCGCCGAGCGAGCTGCCGAAGACCACCCGGTGATCGGGCGCCGGGAAGGTGCGGTGCCGCTTGTCGATCGCCGGCACCAGCTCGCTGGTCATGAAGGTCCGCCACGCCGGGCTGCGCGAGTACTCCTCCTGCCGCGAGCCCGGCTCGACGAACACGGCGATGATCGGCGGAATCGACTTGGCCGCGATGAGCTGGTCGAGCACCGACGGGACCTGCATCCAGTCGGCGTAGTTGCCGCCGTCGAGGAAGTAGACCGTCGGGTAGATGTCCTGCGACGCGTCGTAGCCGGCCGGCAGGTAGGTCCACACGCGGCGCATGCCCTTCAGCGCCCTGCTCTCGAAGCCCTCCTGCGTGACCCTGCCCTCGGGCACCTCGGCCGTGCCTTCCACCTCGGCGGGCACCGTCCAGAACGGCATCCGCACCTCGGAGCGGGGACCGACGAACGTGCGCACCGTGCGCGGGTTCTTCGGGTCGGGCCGCGTCTCCTTGTCGAAGAGCAGCACGTATTCGAGCCGGGCGTTGGTGAAGGCGGTGCCCTCGAGGTACGACCACGAGGTGCCGGCGATGCGGACCGGGGTGCCGGCCTTGACGTCGTAGCCCTGCGGCGTCGTCGCCCAGCCGTTGAAGTCGCCGACGATGCGCGGGGTCTTGCCGTCGACGTCCTGCACGAAGAACACCAGCCGCGTGTTCTGCTCGATGATCGGCGTCCCGCCCTTCGCGGCGATGTAGCTGCTTCGATGGCGGCGCTCTTCGCCGCGGGATCGCGCGATCCCGTCGACCTGTTTGAGCAGCGTCTTCAGGCTCTGCGGCTCGCCGGCACAGCCGCCGACGGCGCAGGCACGCGAGCAGGATCGGCATGCCGCGCGCCGGTCGACTCACCCGAGCACCGCCGCGAGCGCCTGCGCCGGCGCTGGCCTTCCGGCCGCCTTCGACGATCAGCTGCCCGCACGCCGCCCGGATGTCGCGCCCGCGGCTCTTGCGCACCGAGACGGTCACGCCCTTCTCGGCCAGGATGCGCGCGAACGCATCGACGGTCGCGTCCGGCGGCCGCTCGAACGGAATGCCGGCCGCGGCGTTCAGCGGGATCAGGTTGACCTTGGCGCTTGCACGCCGGCGAGCAGGCGGGCCAGCCGGCGCGCGTCGGCCGGGGTGTCGTTCACGCCGCTCAGCATGACGTATTCGAAGGTGATCCGGCTGCGCTCTGGCGAGCGGGAAGCGCCGGCAGGCCTCGATGATGGCGTGCAGGCCGTATTTCGCGGCTCGGCGGCACGATCGAGGCACGCTGCTCCTCGGTGGTGGCGTGGAGCGAGATGGCCAGATTCGGCATCAGCGGCTCGTCGGCCAGGCGCTCGATCATCGGCACCAGGCCGACCGTCGACAAGCGTCACCCGCTTCGGCGGCAAGCGCGAGGCCTTCGGGCTCGTTCAGGAGCCGCAGCGCCTTCATCGTCGCGTCGTAGTTGTGCAGCGGCTCGCCCATGCCCATCAGCACGATGTTGAACGGGCCGTCGAGGAGCCCGGTGGCGACGGCCAGCACCCGCACCTGGGCGGCGATCTCGCCGGCGGTGAGGTTGCGCACCAGGCCCATCTTGCCGGTGAGGCAGAACGCGCAGCCCATCGCGCACCCCACCTGGGTGGACACGCAGAACGTCTGCGCCGGTGTGTCGGGGATGTAGACGCACTCGATCTGCCGGTCGTCCGCCAGCCGCAGCACCAGCTTCTGCGTGCCGTCTTCGGAGCGATCGTGGCTGGCGATGGCCGGCGTTCCGATGCGGAAGTCGGTCGCCAGCGACGCCCGCAGCTCGCGCGACAGGTTGCTCATCGCCGCGAAATCGGTGACGCCGCGCTTCCAGATCCACTGGAAAATCTGCGCTGGCACGGAAGCGCGGCAACCCGCGCTCGGCGACGCAGCGTCTCGAGCTCCGCGAGGCGTCAGCTCGGCGAGGTCGGTTGGGGCGTCGCGCTGCACTGGAAGTGGCACCTATCTCGCGCGCCATCTGCGACTTGCGCGGAGGTTCAGTCTAGCATCCGAGGGTCGGCGCCACGGCCGCCGTCATCGCCCTTGCACGGTCGTGCCACGCGTGATATGATTGGCCGTAATCCCTTCACAGTCAACAAGTTAGACGGATCACCCAGAAGGCTCGAGACCCCCGTCCGAAGTCGTTCGGGCGGTTCGACAGGAGAGGCTTTCCCAGGCATCGTGTCTGCCCCTGCCATCCACCGCGACGTCCTGCCCAACGGACTTCGCCTGCTCACCGAGCGGATGCCGCACGTGCGGTCGGTGAGCATCGGCGTGTGGCTCACACGCGGATCGCGGCACGAACCCTCGGCCCACGAAGGCATCGCCCACTTCGTCGAGCACATGCTCTTCAAGGGCACGGCGACGCGCTCGGCCGAAGACATCGCCCAGCAGATCGACTCGATCGGCGGGCACCTCGACGCCTTCACGTCGAAGGAATACGCCGGCTACTTCATCAAGGTGCTCGACGAGCACCTGCCGCTGGCCGTCGACGTGCTCGCCGATCTCGTCACCGCGCCGGCCTTCGACGCCGCCGAGATCGAGCGCGAGAAGAAGGTCGTCCTCGAAGAGATCAAGATGGTCGAGGACACGCCCGACGATCTCGTCCACGAGATCTTCGCCGGCGGCTTCTGGCCCAACCATCCGCTCGGCCGCCCGATTCTCGGCCAGCCCGAGACGGTCTCGGCGCTCGACCAGCCGACCTTGCGGCGCTACTTCGCCGATGCCTACGTGGCCTCGAACTTCGTCGTCGCGGCGGTCGGCAACCTCGAGCACGCCGCAGGTGCGCGCGCTGGTGGAGCGCGCGTTCGCAGACGGTGCCGGCGCGCGGCTCGGCGATCGCCGACGTGGCGCCGGCCACCGTCGCCGAGGTGGTGGTGCGCGCCAAGGACCTCGAGCAGAGCCACGTCTGCTTCGGCACGCCGGCCCTGGCCTACGGCGACGCCGATCGCTACGTCGCCTTCGCGCTCAACACCATGCTCGGCGGCTCGATGAGCTCGCGGCTGTTCCAGAACGTGCGCGAGAAGCCGCGGGCTGGCCTACTCCGTCTTCTCCAGCCTGAGCTGCCTACCGCGACTGCCGGCGCGCTGACGATCTACGCCGGCTGCGCCAACGACATCGGTGCCGGAACTGGTCGAGGTCGTGGTGCAGGAGCTGCGGCGGATGAGCGACGAGCCGCTGGCCGCCGGCGAGCTGCGCCGCGCCAAGGACCATCTGAAGGGCAGCCTCATGCTCGGGCTCGAGAGCACGTCGAGCCGGATGTCGCACCTGGCCCGCCAGGCGATCTACGACGACGGCGACGAGTCGCTCGACGCGATGCTCGCCGCCATCGAACAGGTGACCGAGCCGGACGTGGCGCGGCTGGCGCAACCGGGTCCTCGCGCCAACGGGACGCTCGGCCTCACCGTGCTCGGCGGCGTGAACGGACTGACCATTCCCGCGGAGCAGCTCGCACTGGCATGATCCCGCGCTACACGAACCCCGAAATGGGCCGCATCTGGACCGAGCAGCGCCGCTACGAGGCGTGGCTCCAGGTGGAGCTGGCCGCCGCCGACGCCATGGCCGGCGCCGGGCTGGTGCCCGCCGAGGCGGTGCGCGATCTGCGGCAGAACGCGCGCTTCGACGTCGCCCGCATCGAGGAGATCGAGAAGACCACCCAGCACGACGTGATCGCCTTCACCACCTCGGTGGCCGAGCACGTCGGGCCCTCGGCGCGCTGGCTGCACTTCGGCCTCACCTCGTCGGACGTCGTCGACACCGCCCAGGCGCTGCAGCTGGTGCAGGCGATGGACGTGATCCTGCGGCTGGTCGGCGAGCTGCGCGCCGCCATCGCCGCCCGCGCCGAGGAGCACCGCCGCACGCCGATGATCGGCCGCACGCATGGCGTGCACGCCGAGCCGATGACCTTCGGGCTGAAGCTGGCGCTGTGGTACGACCAGCTCGGGCCGCGACCTCGGGCGCCTCAGGCAGCTCGCGAGGCGGTCCGTGTCGGCAAGATCTCCGGCGCGGTCGGCACCTTCGCCCATCTCGACCCGTCGGTCGAGGCCGACGTCTGCCGCCAGCTCGGCCTCGAACCGGCGCCGATCTCCACCCAGGTGATCCAGCGCGATCGCCATGCCGAGCTGCTGGCGGCGCTGGCCATCACCGGCGCGTCGCTCGAGACCTTCGCCCTCGAGATCCGCGGCCTGCAGAAGACCGAGATCGGCGAGGTCGAAGAGCCGTTCGGCAAGGGCCAGAAGGGCTCCTCGGCGATGCCGCACAAGCGCAACCCGATCGGCTGCGAGCAGATCGTCGGCCTGGCGCGGCTGCTGCGCGCCAACGCCATGGCCGCGTTCGAGAACGTCGCGCTGTGGCACGAGCGCGACATCTCGCATTCGTCGGTGGAGCGGGTGATCCTGCCCGACAGCTTCATCGCGCTCGACCACATGCTGCGGCGCTTCACCCGCATCGTCACCGGCATGGTCGTGTATCCGGCGCGGATGCGCGAGAACCTCGAGCGCTCGCGCGGCGTCGTGTTCTCGGGCCAGGTGCTGCTCGAGCTGGCCAAGCGCGGCGTCTCGCGCGAGCAGGCCTACGAGTGGGTGCAGCGCAACGCCATGCGCGCCTTCCACGAGCAGACCGACTTCAAGGCGCTGCTGCTCGCCGACGCCGACGTCGCGCGCGTGCTCGGCGCCGCCGAGATCGAGCGCGCGTTCGACCTCGACGAGCAGTTGCGCAACGTCGACGTCATCTTCGCGCGGGTCTTCGCGCCCGTGCTGGCCGGGAAGAACTGAGGGATAGCCGCCATGAAAGCACGGGTGTACGTCACGCTGAAGCCGTCGGTGTTCGACCCGCAGGGCAGTGTCGTCGCCGAGGCGCTGCACACGCTGGGCTACAGCGAGGTGCACGACGTGCGGCAGGGCAAGTTCTTCGAAGTCGACCTCGACGCCACCGACCGCGAGGCCGCCCAGGCGCGGGTCGCCGAGATGGCCGCGAAGCTGCTGGCCAACCCGGTGATCGAGAGCTACCGGGTCGACGTGCTCTGAACAGCGGCTAGCGGCTAGGGCTGGCGGCGAGGCCTGACACAGGAAGCGACAATGAACTTCGCAGTAGTGGTTTTTCCGGGATCGAATTCCGACTACGACGCCTTCCACGCGGCCAGCGCCGTGCTCGGCGAACAGGCGTCGCTGGTCTGGCACAAGGACACGAGTCTGGGCGAGGCCGATGCGGTGATCCTGCCCGGCGGGTTCGCGCACGGCGACTACCTGCGTACCGGCGCGATCGCCCGCTTCTCGCCGATCATGCCGGCGGTGGCCAGGTTCGCCGAACGGGGCGGACCGGTCCTCGGGATCTGCAACGGCTTCCAGGTGCTGCTCGAGGCCGGGCTCCTGCCCGGCGCGATGGTGCGCAACCGCGGCATCAAGTTCGTGTCCCGCATCGTCCCGGTGCGCGTCGAAGTCACCGATACGCCCTTCACGCGGGCGTGCACCTCCGGTCAGCGACTGCGGCTGCCGATCGCGCACGGCGAGGGCAACTACTTCGCCGAGCCCGACCTGGTGGCGTCGCTCGAGGCGAATCGCCAGGTGGTGTTCCGCTACGTCGACGAAGACGGGCAGGCGACGGCGGCCGGCAACCCCAACGGGTCGGTCGGCAACATCGCCGGCATCTGCAACGCCGCCCGCAACGTCGTCGGCCTGATGCCGCACCCCGAACGCGCCGCCGAGCCGTGGCTGGGCAGCGCCGACGGCCGCATCGTGCTCGCCTCGGTCGTCACGGCCTATGCCGATGGCGTGGTCGCGCGCCGTCCGGCGAGCCCTCATCGAGGCAGCCCGCGCATGACCGTGATCGACCAGGATCTGCTTCGCCAGCATGGGATCACCGACGGCGAGTACGCCCGTATCCAGGAGCTGCTCGGCCGCGATCCGAACCTGCTGGAGCTCGGCCTGTTCTCGGTGATGTGGTCGGAGCACTGCAGCTACAAGAGCTCGCGCGTGCATCTCAAGACGCTGCCCACGACTGGCCCGCGCGTCGTGCAGGGCCCGGGCGAGAACGCCGGCGCCGTCGACATCGGCGACGGCCTGGCCGCCGTGTTCAAGATCGAATCGCACAACCACCCGTCGTTCATCGAGCCCTATCAGGGCGCCGCCACCGGCGTCGGCGGCATCATCCGCGACATCTTCACGATGGGCGCCCGGCCGGTGGCCCTGCTCAACGCCCTCCGATTCGGCTCGCTCGACGCGCCGCTGGCGCGGCGGATCTTCGCCGGCGTGGTCGCCGGCATCGGCGGCTACGGCAACAGCATCGGGATTCCGACCATCGGCGGCGAGATTGTCTTCGACGAGGTCTACGCCGGCAACCCGCTGGTCAACGTGCTGTGTCTCGGCCTGGCGCGACACGACGAGATCATCAAAGGACAGGCGACCGGGGTCGGCAACCCGGTCTACTACGTCGGCGCCAAGACCGGCCGCGACGGCATCCACGGCGCGACCATGGCGTCGGCCGAGTTCGACGAGGCCTCGGCCGAGAAGCGTCCGGCGGTGCAGGTCGGCGACCCCTTCATGGAGAAGCTGCTCATGGAGGCGTGTCTCGAGGTGATGAAGACCGACGCGCTGGTCGGCATCCAGGACATGGGCGCCGCCGGGCTCACCTGCGCCACCTCGGAGATGAGCTCGCGCGGCGGCAGCGGCATGGACGTCGAAGTGTCGCTGGTGCCGCAGCGTGAGACCGGGATGACGCCCTACGAGATCATGCTCTCGGAATCGCAGGAGCGGATGCTGCTGGTGGCCAAGGCCGGACGCGAGCGCGAGGTCGAGCAGGTGTTCGAGAAGTGGGACCTGCACGCGGTGCGGGTCGGCCACGTCACCGACACCGGCCGCGTGCGGCTCCACCACCACGGTGTGCTCGTCGCCGACGTGCCGACGACCGCGCTCACCGACGAGGGCCCGGTCTACCGCCGCCCGATGTCCCGTCCGACGTGGCAATCGGATGTGCAGCGCCTGTCGTTCGCCGCTCTGGCGGCGCCGCCGAGTCCGCAGGCGGCGTTCGAGGCGCTGCTCGCCTCGCCGCTCGTCGCCAGCAAGCGCTGGGCCTACGAGCAGTACCGACTGCAGCGTCGGCACCAACACCATCGCGCAACCCGGACGCACCGCCGGCGTCGTGCGCATCAAGGGCGCGCGCCAGGGCCTGGCCGTGTCGGTCGACGGCAACGGCCGGTTCTGCTACCTCGACCCGTATCGCGGCGCCATGCTCGCCGTGGCCGAGTCGGCGCGCAACGTCGCGTGCGCCGGCGCCGAACCGATTGGCGCCACCAACAACCTCAACTTCGGCAACCCCGAGCGGCCCGAGATCATGTGGCAGTTCGGCGAAGCCGTCCGCGGAATCGGCGAGGCGTGCCGGGCGCTGAACGTGCCGATCACCGGCGGCAACGTCAGCCTCTACAACGAGACCGAGGGCCGGGCCATCTACCCGACGCCGGTGCTCGGAGTGGTCGGGCTGCTCGACGACGCGTCGAAGACCGTCACGCGCGCCTTCCGATCGGCCGGCGCCGCCGTGATCGTGCTGGGCGACAATCGGGGGGAGCTCGGCGGGTCGGAGTATCTGGCCCGGCTGCACGACACGGTGGCCGGGGTGCCGCCGGCCCTCGACCTGGCGCGCGAGGCGGCGTTGCAGCGGCTGGTGGTCGGGCTGGTGCGCAGCGGGCTCATCGAGTCGGCCCACGACTGTGCCGAAGGCGGAGTCGCGGTGACGCTGGCGGAATGCAGCTTCGATACCGGCGGGGTCGGCGTCGAAGCGACGGTCGACGCGGTCGCGGATTCGGGCGCCCCGGCGCCGTTCGCGCCGGCCGCGGCGTTGTTCGGCGAGAGCGCGTCGCGCATCGTCGTGTCGGCGCGCGACGGCGCCGTGGCGGCGGTGCTCGAGCAGGCGGCCCAGGCCGGCGTCCCGGCGGCGGTCATCGGGCGCACCGGCGGCTCCGAGATCCGGATTGAGCATGGCGGCGCGACCGCGATTCGGATGCGCGTCGCCGATGCCGAGGCGAAGTGGGCGGGTGCTATCGGGCGGTACTTCCAGCCGGCCGCCGGCGCGGCGTGAAGTAGGCGGGCCGGGTCGTTCCACGACGGACTGAAGAGCGAGGACTCGCACGATGTTCGACAAGTTCCACGAAGAATGCGGCGTCTTCGGCATCTACGGCCATCCCGAGGCGGCCAACATGGCCTACCTGGGGCTCTATGCCCTGCAGCACCGCGGGCAGGAAAGCGCCGGCATCGCGGTCTCCGACGGCACGCGCGTGCGGGCGCTGCGCGCCATGGGCTACGTGGCCGAGATCTTCACGCAGGACGCGCTGGCGACGCTGCCCGGACACGTGGCTATCGGCCACACCCGCTACTCCACGGCCGGCGAGAGCTCGGTGGCCAACGCCCAGCCGCTGCTGATCGAATGTGTCCACGGGCAGGTCGGCATCTGCCACAACGGCAACATCGTCAACGCCCGTGAGCTGCGCGACGAGCTGGTCCGCCAGGGGTCGATCTTCCAGACCAACAGCGACACCGAAGTGGCCCTGCATCTGTTTGCGCGATCGAAGGCCGGCAGCGTCGACGACGCCCTGGTCGAGGCGATTGCCCAGCTCACCGGTGCCTTCTCGTTCGCGTTCGTGACCCGCGAGCGCCTCGTGGCCGTTCGCGATCCGCACGGTTTCCGCCCGCTGGCGCTCGGCCGGCTCGGCGACGGCTGGGTCGTCTGCTCCGAGACGTGCGCGATGGATCTGGTCGGCGCCACCTACGTGCGCGACATCGAGCCTGGCGAGGTGCTGATCATCGGGCCCGACGGGCCGCGGTCGGTACGGCCGTTCCCGCCGGCGCCGAGCGCCCACTGCATCTTCGAACACGTCTACTTCGCCCGGCCCGACAGCGAAGTGTTCGGGCGGAGCGTCAGCGACGTGCGCACCGAGCTCGGCCGGCAGCTGGCTCGCGAGACCGGCATCGCTGCCGACGTCGTCGTGCCGATCCCCGATTCGGGCGTCTGCGCCGCCATCGGCTATGCCGAGCAGGCGGGCCTGCCGATGCGCATGGGACTCATCCGCAATCACTACGTCGGCCGCACCTTCATCGAGCCGGCGCAGTCGATCCGCCACTTCGGGGTGAAGGTGAAGCTGAACCCGGTGCGCAGCCTGCTCAAGGGGCAGCGCGTGGTGCTCATCGACGACTCGATCGTCCGCGGCACGACCAGCCGCAAGATCGTCAAGATGGTGCGCGCCGCCGGCGCCGCCGAAGTGCACGTGCGCATCAGCTGCCCGCCGACGATCTCGCCATGCTTCTACGGCGTCGACACGCCGCAGCGCAGCGAGCTCATCGCCGCCACCCACTCGATCGACGAGATCCGCAAGTATCTCGAGGCCGACTCGGTCGCCTACCTCAGCCTCGAGGGGCTGCTGTCGGCGGTCACGCCGGAGAGCGGACGCTACTGCACGTCGTGCTACACCGGGCAGTACCCGGTGGCGTTTCCCCGCGATCAGCAGGCCTATCTGCAGCTCGCCCTGAAGCTCGACGGCCGCCCCGCTCAGATCCAGGAGGCGGAGCCGGTGGCATGAGCGGCACCGATTACAAGTCGGCCGGCGTCGACATCGACGCCGGCAACGAGACGGTTCGGCGCATCAAGTCGATCGCCCGCGGCACCTTCACGCCGGGCGTGCTGTCCGAGATCGGCTCGTTCGGCGGCTTGTTCACGCTGAGCGGCGGGGGCTGGACCGATCCGGTGCTGGTGTCGAGCGCCGACGGCGTCGGCACCAAGCTCAAGGTCGCGTTCCTGGCTGGCGTGCACGACACCATCGGCCGCGACCTGGTGAACCACTGCGTCAACGACATCCTCGTGCAAGGGGCCACGCCGCTGTTCTTTCTCGACTACCTGGCCACCGGGCGGCTGTCGCCGGACGTCGCCGAGCAGATCGTCATCGGCCTCGCCGCCGCGTGCCGCGACAACGGCTGCGCGCTGCTCGGCGGTGAGACCGCCGAGATGCCGGGCTTCTACGCCGACGGCGAGTACGACGTCGCCGGATTCATCGTCGGCGCCGTGGAGCGGTCGCGCCTCGTCGACGGCCGCGGCCTGGTGCCCGGCGACCTCCTGATCGGCTTGCCCTCCGTCGGCCTGCACACCAACGGCTACTCGCTGGCGCGGCGGATCGTCTTCGATCGGCTCGGCCTGACGGTCGACAGCCACGTCGCCGAGCTCGGAGAGTCAGTCGGCGCGGCGTTGCTGCGCCCGCATCGCTCCTACCTGCGGGCGATGCAGCCGCTCCTGGCGGCCGGGCTGGTCAAGGGCATGGCGCATATCACCGGCGGCGGGATCACCGACAACCTGCCGCGCATCCTGCCGCCGGCCACCGCCGCCGAAGTCCGCCGCGATGCCTGGGACGTGCCGGCGCTGTTCGCCTGGCTCGCAGACGCCGGACAGGTCCCGCTCGACGACCAGTACCGTGCCTTCAACATGGGCCTCGGGCTGATCGTCGCCGTGGCCGCCGCCGACGCCGCCCAGGCCTCGAGGCTGCTGCAGGCTGCCGGCGAGCGCCCGACGGTCGTCGGACGCATCGTCGCCGGCACGCCCCGCGTCGTCTATGTCTGACGCGCGCGCGCGCCGCATCGGCGTGCTGGTGTCCGGCCGCGGCTCGAACCTCCAGGCGCTGGTGAACGCCGTGGACAGCGGCCGCCTCGACGCCAGGATCGCGATCGTCATCTCGAACGTGGCTGGCGCGCCGGCCGTGGCCCGGGCCGAGCAGGCCGGCATCGAGACGCTGGTGATCCCGCACACCGGCTGGCCGTCGCGCGAAGCCTTCGACGAACGGCTGGCCGAGGCGCTGGTCGCGCGCGAGGTGCGGCTGGTGTGTCTGGCCGGGTTCATGAGGCGTCTCAGCGCCCGGTTCTTCGAACGTTTCCCGGCGCCGGTGCTGAACGTGCATCCGTCGCTGCTGCCTGCCTTCCCCGGCACCGACGCTCCGGCCCAGGCGCTGGCGCACGGCGTGAAGGTTGCCGGCTGCACGGTGCACCTGGTCACGCCCGAGCTCGACGGCGGGCCGATCGTCCTTCAGGCCGCAGTGCCGGTGCTTCGCGACGACTCGGTCGCCTCGCTCGCCGCCCGCATCCTCGTCGAGGAGCACCGGCTGCTGCCGGCCGCGGTGGGCTGCGTGCTCGACGGGCGATGGCGGCTCGACGGCCGTCGGTTCGTCGAGACGACGCTCAGCGAAGAGTCGGCGCCGGGCTGAACGACAGCCACACACCGAGCGAACGCGAGTCCGCGGCGTTGCCGAGCGCCGCGGCGGGGAAACCGCCTCGCACCGCGACGCCAAGGTCGACGACGGGGCCGGTCGACGGCGCCTCGAGCCGCACTTGGCTGTGCCCGCCGGCGCTCAGCGCGAACCGCTCAGCGCGACTCGAGGTCGTGAGCCCCACCTCCACCGGCACCGGCCCGGCCTCGATCGTCACGTCGATAGCGGTCGTCGCTGGTCCGGCCGCCAGGAGCAATCGCGTCGAGCGGTCGCCGCCCGTCCACATCCCCGTGGTCTCCGGGTAGCTGTCGTCGTCCATCGAATAGACGGCCAGCGGCCCGTAGCTGGTGACGCGGCGCGCCTCGCCCGCGGGCGGTGTGCGGTCGAGGTGCCGCGGCTCGAGCCAAACCTCCGCTCCGGGCGCGTCGCCGAGCACGCGCACCGAGTGCACCGCGGCCGTGCACAGCGAGCGGGGGCGGCGGGTCGGCCGCGGTCCAGACGGCAAAAGGCCAGGCGTCGCGCCCGAGCTCGAGCGCGCAGGACCGCGGCGGCCGTCGAGGGCGGCTCGACGCGAATCTGGTAGCGGCCGGCCGGCAGGTTGGGCACGTGGAGCAGCACCGGCGCGCGGATCGGAATCGACTCGGGGGTGCCGAGCCGGACGCCGCTGACCAGCTCGTCGACGCCGCGGGGCCGCCACGTGTCGGGGCCGACGCCGGCCACCCCGGCATCTGCGGCCTCGCGCACCACGGCCAAGCTCGCCGCCGCCGGCGTCCAGGCCTCGGCCCTCGACACGCGCCACCCCAGGTCGGCGGCAAGGGCGGCCGCCCCGAGGATCAGCAGGCCGCCGATCCCGGTAGCGGTGCCTTCTCCGCGGGTGGCGGGCAGTCTGGCAGCCATCCACGACGCGGCTCCGACGAGCGCGATCCACGTCACGGCCAACACCAGCGAGTGCGGTGTCGATTCGCCGTCGCGGAAGAGCGACGGCAGGGCCAGCGCGACGTCGACGGAGCGCGAGAGCGCCTCGAAGATCGATCCCCGGCCATCGGCAAACGTCGCGACCCGGGCGCCGTCGTCCACCGATGCGTACAACGCGGTCATGCCGGCGGTCAGCCCGAGGGCGAGAGAGAGGACGCGCCGGCCGCCGCCACTGGCGCGCGACCAGAGGAACGCGAGCCACAGCGCCTGCGCGGGCAGCGTGACGGTGAGGAAGCGGGCCGGCGCCGAGTCGCCGCCCCACCAGACCCAGAAGCTGGCCATGACGAACACGCCGGCGGTGGTCGCGATCGTGGCCACGCCCACCAGCCGGAACGCACCAACGAATCGGCCGGCGGCCCACAGCGCCGCGGCCATCACCGGCGCCGCCGGCAGGAGCCCGTACTCGTGGTCGGCGACGAGTCCGAGCAGCCCGCGTGCCATGTCGGTCCATCCGCCCGGCGCCGTGCGCTGCAGCATCGCCGCCGAAGGATTCCAGGTGCCGAACATCACGTACGCCGATCCGAGCCACGCCGCCAGGCTGATGACCGGGACCATCAGGAACCACACGAGGCGGGTCCAGCGTTCTGGTTGCCCTCGCCAGATCGCCCAGAGAATCGCCGCGCCCAGCACGCCGGCCGGTAACGCCAGCCGCACGTGGAGCCACGGCAGTGCGGCCAGGCCGACGCTGCCGGCGGCCAGAGTCCACAGCGGCACCGCCGGGCCCCGATGCAGGAGCGCAGCGAGCCACAGCGCGGCGGCCACCGCGGTCGCCGCGGGCCCGTCGGGATAGATGGCGGCGGCGTGGAGGGCGAAGGGCGCCGACAGCACGAGGGCCGCCCAGCCGAACCACGCCGCCCCGGCGTCGCCGAGGAGATGCCACGCGGCGAGCCACAACAGCGCGGCGGCCGCGGCCATGACCAGCACGACGACGGCGGTGGCGCCGGCGAGGCCGAACCACGCGAACGCCGGCGCCACCAGGACCGAGACGCCGATGCCGTGGAACGGATACTGCTCGCCCCACGGGCTCGTGTTGGTGTGGCGTGGCTCGAGGCTGCCCGGATAGAAGTCGGCGTAGGTCCGGTCGTCGTAGTCGTTCTGCAGATTGAGGTCGCCGTCGTTGGCCAGACTGCGAGCGATGGTCAGGTAGTGGGGCGCGTCGCCGGTCAGCGCGTAGGGCGCGACCGCCACGGCGATGCTCCCGAGCCACACAGTGGCGACGGCCGCGGCGGCGAACGCATGCCGTCGTGGCCGCGTCGCCGCAGGGAGTGCCGGTGCGCGGGTCCGGGCCGCGGCCACGAGCGTCACCGCCCAGACCAGGAGCGACCCGGCGCCGGCGTAGACCCAGGCGCCGGCGGTCGCTGCGGCCGCCATTGGCAGGGCCAGGAAGCACGAGTGGCAGAGCCGCTCCCCACTGCCGCGACGCGACGACGAGCCCGGCCACGACCAGCGCCGCGCTCAGCCGCGGTGCGCCGGGCCAGCGTCACCAGGGCGATCGCGCCAAGCGGCGAACCGGGCACCGCCGCCGCGGTGACCATCGCCGACAGGACGATCAGCAGGCCGGCGGCCAGCCGCCGGCCAGCATGGCGGCACCGCCCCGGCGGGCTGTCGTCGGCGCTCCCACCTCAGGACTGCAGCTGTGCGCGCAGCACCAGCACCGACACTTCGGGCGGGCAGTTGATCCGCAGCGGCACGAACACGGTGCCGACGCCGCGGCTGACGAACAGGGTGCAGTGCCCGTCGGTGCCTTCGCCGGCGATGACCGGAAAGCGCTGCGCCGCCACCGCGCCGATGCCGGGCAGCACCACCTGGCCGCCGTGGGTGTGACCGGCGAGCACGAGCTGCACGTCGAGCGTGGCGGCCTCGCGCAAGCGGCGCGGATCGTGGGCCAGCATGATCGTCGTCGGACCCGATCCCTTCACGATCCGTGTGATGTCGGGCAGGCGCCGGGTCCAGTAGCGCAGGCCGACGAGGTCGATGGACTCGCCGCGCAGCGTGATGCGCGTCCGCTGGTCGCGCAGCACCGTGAAGCCGCGAGCGGCCAGCGCCGCCGGCACCACGCGGTCGTCGTCGTGGTTGCCGAGGATGGCGAAGGCGCCATGCGGCGTGGCGGCCAGCGGCGCCAGCAGCTCGGCCACCGGCGCCGCCCGGGTGGTGTCGGCATCGGTCACGTAGTCGCCGCCGAGCGCGACGACATCGGGACGGGCCGCGGCCAGCAAGTTGACCGCCTGGACGACGTCGTCGGCCGGCACCATCGCGCTGAAGTGCACGTCGGTGATGAGGCCGACGCGCAGGCCGTCGAGCGCCGGCGGCAGGCCGACGACCGCAAGCGGACGCTCGTCCAGCCTGACGCGGTGGCGTTCGACCGCTACGCCGTAGCCGACGCGTCCGGTGATCAGGCCGACGCCGGTGGCGGCGAGCCCTTTGAGCGCCGTTCTCCGAGAGAGCCAGGACTCCGAGGACATCGAACGGTGCCGTCATGTTAGCGCACGCCATGCGCAGGGCCGGGACCCCGCGATCCGTGGCGGTATAGTGGTGCCCGTGAACGTCCTGGACGAATTGCGCTGGCGTGGCCTGCTCTACGACCGGACCGAGGGACTCGATCAGGTCCTCGAGAGCGAGAAGGTCACGGCCTACATCGGCTTCGACCCGACGGCGTCGAGCCTGCACGTCGGCTCGCTGCTGCCGATCATGAGCCTGGCCCGGCTGCAGCGCTTCGGCCACACGCCGATTGCCCTGGTCGGCGGCGGCACCGGACTGATCGGCGATCCGAGCGGCAAGAGCCAGGAGCGCTCGCTGCTGACCGTGGAGCAGGTCGGCAGCGAATGCCGACGGCCTGCATCGGCAGCTCGAGCGCTTCCTCGACTTCGGCGCCGCCGGCAATCCGGCGCGCATGGTCAACAACGCCGACTGGCTGCGATCGGTCTCGCTCATCGAGTTCCTGCGCGACACCGGCAAGCACTTCACCGTGAACTACATGATGGCGAAGGAGTCGGTGAAGCGCCGGCTCGGAGTCCGAGGACGGACTGTCGTTCACCGAGTTCAGCTACCAGTTGCTGCAGGCCTACGACTACCTCGTGCTCCACGATCGCTACGGCTGCCGGCTGCAGGCCGGCGGCAGCGATCAATGGGGCAACGTCGTCGCCGGCTGCGATCTGATCCGCAAGGTGCGCGGCGCCAGGACGCACGGCCTGGTGCTGCCGCTGGTGACGACGGCGGCGGGGACGAAGTTCGGCAAGACCGAGAGCGGCACGGTGTGGCTCGACGCCGCCCGCACCTCGCCGTTCCGGTTCTATCAGTTCTGGCTGAACAGCGACGACCGCGACGTGATCCAGCACCTCAAGTGGTTCACGTTCCTGGGCGAGGCCGAGATCGCCGCCGTCGCCGCCGGCCACGCCGCCGCGCCCGAGAAGCGCGAGGCGCAGCGCGCTCTCGCCGCGGCGATGACGCGCCTCGTCCACGGCGAGGCCGAACTCGCCCGCGCCGAGCGGGCGACGCAGGTGCTCTTCGGCGGGCCGCTGGCGGCGGCCGATCCGGATGACATCCTGCTCGTGTTCGACGACGTCCCGTCGGTCGACCTGCCCGACTCGGCCTTCGCGCCGCCGGGGCTGGCCGCCGCCGAGGCGGCGGTCCAGGCCGGACTGACGGCGTCGAAGGGAGAGGCCACCCGCCTGGTGAAGCAGGGCGGCCTCTATGTGAACGACCGGCGATTGACCGAGGCCACCGCGCGCATCAGCCGCGATGATCTGATTGGCGGCCGGGTCGCGGTCCTTCGCAAGGGACAACGCGAGCGGCGGGTGATCCGGGTCAATACATGAGCTCAGACGGTTTGCGCAGAATTGCACGGAATTGTCCCACTGCGGGCCGGGTCCGAGCCTTGACAGTGGCGTGACCGCCTCGTTACGATAGGCGTTCGTGCTCGACGCGTGGTCCCCGGTCTGGGGCCGCGTGCCCGCTCGAACCCGCCATCCGGTCGGCCCTGCTCTGTGGAAGAGCGTCGTGCAGCGCAGTTTCTGCTTGACTCGATTGGAAGGCGCGTCGTAATCTCGTAAGGTTCCCCTGAAGAGCACTGAGTGCACGGG
>CAWAYR010000003.1:0-2500 GCA_963786365.1 uncultured Acidobacteriota bacterium | reverse complement strand
ATCCTGCGCTGAATACATAGGGGCAGGAAGGCAACTCAGGGAAGTGAACCATCTCAGTACCTGAAGGAATAGAAAACAACAGTGATTCCGCTAGTAGCGGCGAGCGAACGCGGAACAGCCCAAACCAGGGGGCATGCTCTCTGGGGTTGTAGGGCCTGTCTGGCCGCAAGGCCGGCGAGTTACCAACCGGATCGTTAGTCGAAGTCCTCTGGAAAGTGGAACCATAGAAGGTGACAGTCCTGTAGACGAAAACGACTCCGGCTCGCTGGGCAGGTACCTGATACCGCGGGACACGAGAAATCCCGTGGGAACCCGCCGGGACCATCCGGCAAGGCTAAATACTCGTTGGCGACCGATAGTGAACCAGTACCGTGAGGGAAAGGTGAAAAGCACCCCTGTGAGGGGAGTGAAATAGTACCTGAAACCGTATGCCTACAAGCAGTGGGAGGGCTATGCCCGGGTAACCGGGAATGCCTGACCGCGTGCCTTTTGCATAATGAGCCGGCTAGTTATTCTCAGTGGCGAGGTTAAGCGACAAGCGAGCCGTAGCGAAAGCGAGTCCGAATGGGGCGTTCAGTCGCTGGGAATAGACGCGAAGCGGGATGATCTACCCTTGGCCAGGGTGAAGCGCGGGTAACACCGCGTGGAGGCCCGAACCAGTGTTGGTTGAAAACAGCTTGGATGAGCTGAGGGTAGGGGTGAAAGGCTAATCAAATTCCGTGATTGCCCGTTCTCCTCGAAATGCCTTTAGGGGCAGCCTCGGAGGGTCGGCGATGGTGGTAGAGACATGATTGGACTAGGGGGCTTACCAGCTTACTGAATCCAACCAAACTTCGAATGCCGTCGACACGTACTCCGGGAGTGAGACAGTGGGGGCTAAGCTTCATTGTCGAGAGGGAAACAGCCCAGACGACCGGCTAAGGTCCCAAACTTAGTGCTAAGTGGTAAAGGATCTGAAGACGCTCAGACAACCAGGAGGTTGGCTTAGAAGCAGCCATCCTTTAAAGAAAGCGTAATAGCTCACTGGTCAAGCGGCTTTGGGCCGACAATATAACGGGGCTTAAGCACTAGACCGAAGCCGTCGAACATCGGATCTTGCGAGGTCCGGGGTTGGTAGAGGAGCGTTCCCAACGCAGCGAAGTCAGACCGTAAGGACTGGTGGAGGGTTGGGAAGTGACCCTGCCGGCATAAGTAGCGAGAAGGGAAGTGAGAATCTTCCCCGCCGTAAGCCTAAGGTTTCCTGAGGTAGGTTCGTCCGCTCAGGGTTAGTCGGGAGCTAACGCGAGGCCGAAAGGCGTAGCGGATGCACATCCGGTTAATATTCCGGAACTACCTAGAAATCGTTATCACGATGGGGGGACGCAGGAGGCTATACGGGCCTGGTGATGGATATCCAGGTTCAGGCATGTAGGGAGCCCGACAGGCAAATCCGGTGGGTGTTGACTGAGGTGCCATGGCGAGAGCCGCAAGGCTCATAAAGCCGTAGACGCTACGCTGCCGAGAAAAGCCTCTAAGGAGATTTCTGGGTACCGTACCGCAAACCGACACAGGTAGGCGAGGAGAAAATCCTCAGGCGCAAGTGAGAACACTCGTTTAGGAACTCGGCAAAATTGCCCCGTAACTTCGGGAGAAGGGGTGCTCCGTTACCGTCAGTGTCCACGCGGCACGAAGCGGGAGGGAGTTGCAGTTAAGAGGCCCAAGCGACTGTTTACTAAAAACACAGGGCTCTGCTAAGTCGAAAACGACGTATAGGGTCTGACGCCTGCCCGGTGCCGGAAGGTTAAAAGGAGGGGTTAGCGCAAGCGAAGCTCTGAATTGAAGCCCCGGTAAACGGCGGCCGTAACTATAACGGTCCTAAGGTAGCGAAATTCCTTGTCGGGTAAGTTCCGACCTGCACGAATGGCGTAACGATTTGGGCGCTGTCTCAACGAGTGACACTGCGAATTTGTGGTACCGGTGAAGACGCCGGTTGCCCGTCACAAGACGAAAAGACCCCGTGCACCTTTACTACACCTTAGTAGTGAACGCTGGCGTCGTATGCGCAGGATAGGTGGGAGGCTTTGAACCCAGGCTTTCGGGCTTGGGGGAGCCAACGGTGAGATACCACCCTTACGACTCCGGTGTTCTAACTGAGCCCGTTATCCGGGTCCAGGACACTGCTAGGCGGGTAGTTTGACTGGGGCGGTCGCCTCCTAAAGAGTAACGGAGGCGCGCGAAGGTTCGCTCAGGCTGTTTGGAAATCAGCCGTAGAGTGCAAAAGCACAAGCGAGCTTGACTGCGAGACAAACAAGTCGAGCAGGTGGGAAACCAGGCTTTAGTGATCCGGTGGTTCCGCATGGAAGGGCCATCGCTCAACGGATAAAAGGTACGCCGGGGATAACAGGCTGATCCTAGCCAAGAGTTCACATCGACGCTAGGGTTTGGCACCTCGATGTCGGCTCATCGCATCCTGGAGCTGTAGCAGGTTCCAAGGGTCCGGCTGTTCGCCGGTTAAAGCGGT
>CAWAYR010000002.1:0-148913 GCA_963786365.1 uncultured Acidobacteriota bacterium | reverse complement strand
CAGCCGATTCCGCCAGGGAGCGACCGCATGAAGCTCGACGGCCACAGTAGCCGGGTGCCGTAGTTCGCGATCTCGCGTCCAGATTCACCGGTGCCGGACGTTAGGGAGGTGAGGAAGGGGACGCGCCATGATCGCGGACACCCCCACCCCCGTTCGAGCGCGACTGGCGCGGTGCAGAAGAGTCGTTTGAGCGCGCCATCAATGCTCGACCCGAGCCTGGTGTCGAGCTACATCGGCTACAGCTCTCGACCTTGAAACCGCAGGAGCGCTACACGGATGCCGAGCGTGTCTTGTCGATGGCCGTCGACCGCGATCCCCTGTCGCTCGAGGCGGCGAGCGAGATGGCCGCGCTCTATTACGTGACCGGCCGCTTCGACGAGGCGATCGCCCTCCTCGAGCGCCTGACCGCGGAGGATGGCCAGTTGCCACTCGTCCGGCGCGAGCTCGGCCGCGCCAGCGGCAGCGCCAATCCCTGGCCATCTCAGCAATGACCGAGACTGCGCGTCCAGATTCGCGGCCCCGGACGTTAGGGAGGTGAGGAAGGAGTCGCGCATGACCTCGGACGCCCGCCGGCCGCACACGCTCGCGTTCGCCGTTCTGTTCTCCCTGGCCTCAGGCGACGCCGGCTTCGCCCAGACCCGCCTGTACCTGCTGACGAGCGGGGACTTGTCCTTCGAGTGCGACGTCGCCCCGTGCAACCCGGGCCGCGTGATTCAGATCGACGTCGACCGCCGCCAGATCACCGCGAGCACGCCGATCGAGCACGCGCGCGGTTTCGCAACTGGGCCTGGGATCACTCCAGATGGCGGATTCCTGATCTGGGGCGGGTCGGAGACGCCTGGGGGCTGGGACGAGGCGAAACCGGTGTTCGTCAGCCTGTTCGACCTGGCCGGCCAGCGGCAGTCCATCCTCCTCGCCTCCCAACAGCCGGTGCCCGTCTTCGTGCACCCGTCGGAGATGCGCGCGTTCGCACAGTTGTTGTGGTCTCAACCACTGACGGTGCTTGAACCAGGACAGGTCCGCGCGCAGCCCAGTCCGTCGTGCGGGTCCAACAAGCTTCCTCGATAGGATGAGCGGCGACGGGCGCCGACTGTCCTACTACTGCGCTGCAATTCCGTCAGGCCTGATCGTGGTCGACAGCACCGACGGGCGTGTGCTAGGGGCGGTGCCCGCCAGGGTGAGCGCGCATGCACTCGACGACGACGGGCGCACGCGTCTTCACCGTCGACAGGGGCCCTGGCCGCAGGGCGATCCGACGGTCTATCGGCGGATTGACGTGGCGACCGGTGCCCTCCTGGCCGAGCGGAGCGGCCCCCCGTCGTTCTTCTGGGGAGTGGAGCCGGCCTACGACAGGCGCTTTGGCCGCCTATTTATCGGCAACGGCTCGACCGTTCTCGCCCTCGACGCCACCACCCTGACCGAGATCGGCCGGGTCGAGGGCCCCGCGCCCGGGATGCTCTGGAGCATCGTGCTCGACCCGGAGCGGCCCGAAGCGTACGTCGCCTGGTGGCGATATGCGGAGGAGCGTTACCGCCAGACGGTGCAAGTCTCCCGCGTCAGCACCGAGACCCTGGCGATCCTCGAATCGGTCCAAGTCCCGGTAGACGGTCGCGTCATCGGCTTGACGCTCGGGCCGCGCCCGCCGGCGCTGTCGGACTTGAACGTTGTCGTGGATCAGCGTGTGGCGACGCTCACCTGGACGGTTGCGGCCAGCCGGTCGATCGCGACCGGCCAGGTCGTCGAAGCCGGACTCACTCCGGGCGCAACGGCAGTGCGGCTGCCAGTCGCCGCCGGCGCGACGAGCCTCACCGTCCCCGGCGTCCCTCCGGGGCGCTACTACGTCCGCGTCCGGTCCGCAAACGGCACCGGCCTCGGCACGCCGTCCAATGAGGTGGTGGTCGACGTCCCATGAGTCCGGACCGTCCAGATTCATCATCGGCGTGCCGTTACGGAGGTGATGCGAGACTCACCACGTCCGCACGCCGCCGTGTTCGCGCGATCCGCAGCACGCCCGCGCTGACGGTACTGGCTGCGCTCGCTGGCGGCGCGCCGTGCTCTGCCCAGACGCGTCTCTACCTGCTGACCGGCGGGGACCAGGACCAATCCTGCACGGCAACGAGCTGCGACCCTGGCCGCCTGATCGACATGATCTGGAGACCGGGCGCATCGCGACGAACGACGTCAAGCACGCGCGTAACCGTGGTATCGGTCCGGTGGTGACACCCGATGGCCGCTATCTGCTTTGGAGTGGATCCGAGCTGCCGACAATCGGCTGGTGGGACTACGGCCCGAGCAGTTGTTCGTTAGCCTGTACGACCTTGCCGGACACCGGCAGGTCACGCCCCTCGCCGTCGACGAAACCCTCAACTACGCGCCGCTGGCTGTGCATCCGTCGGAGATGCGGGCCTGGTCCAGTTGACCGCGGGCGCGCCGATCGGTCTCGAACCGGGCCGCACCCAGGCGCTGCAGCCAGGCGCCATGTGCGGACCCCATCGTTCGAGAGCCGCAGCGGCGATGGCCGCCGCCTCTCGTACTCTGCGATCAGCCTCGCCGGGTGGCCGTGGTCGACAGCGCGGACGGCCGGTCGATCGCCACTGTGGCGCTAGGCCCTCACCCCTACGTCGAGCGGGGCGTCGTCCCACCTCCTCGACCATTCGGGGACCACGCTGTACGTCGCCGACTGGGACAACGCGTGGGACGGCGACCCGGCCGTGTTCAGGCGCTTCGACGTCGCCACCGGCGCCGTGCTCGCCCAACGCACGGGCACCGAGTTCGTCGTCTTCCTCTGGGCCCACAACGAAACGGCCGGCCATTTTGTGGTCGGCGGCTGGAACGGGGTCACCGTCCTCGACGCGAACACGCTTGCCGGATCGGCCGGATCATCAGCCCCTACCCGACGCAGCTGCCCAGGCTCGCGCTCGATCCCCATCTGCCGCACGCGTACATCGCGTGGCGGCGGGATATCGTCGGACCGATCCGCGTATCGCTCGTCCACACCGGGACGTTGGCTACGCTGGCGTCGATCGACCTGCCGCGTCGACGGCGACGTCGTCGGCATGGCGCTCGGGCCGCGGCCGCCGCGAGTCTCGGGTTTGAGCGTCGCAGTTCAGACCACATCGCGACGTTGACCTGGACCATCACCAGCCGGACGATCGCGACGGAGCAGCTCGTCGAGGTGGGCTTCGCCCCGGACGAGACGCGTGCGGTCTCGCCGTCGCTGCCGGCGCCACCAGCCTGACCGTCCCCGGTGTGCCGCCGGGGCGCTACTACGTCCGCGTCAGGTCCATGAACGGCACCGGTCTCGGCGCGCCGTCGAATGAGGTGGTGGTCGACGTGCCGTGAGGTGTGGGCTGACGCGCGCCGGCCAACGCCGTTGAATCCTGGAGGAGATGCGCATGACTGTGCACGCCAATCGTTCGATCCCGACGGCGCTCCGTCGGCATTGCCGCATTGCTGGCGCTCGCGTCGTGTGGGCCGGCGATCGGCCAGACCCAGCTGTATCTGTTGACCAGCGGAGAGGCACCCGGATGGGACTACGGCATGCTACGGCGACCCGGGCCGCGTGATTCAGGTCGACGTCGACCGCCGGCAGATCGTCGCACGCACGCCGATCGGCACGCGCCGCCACGCGGCGATCGGCCCGCGCATCACACCCGATGGTCGCTTCCTGCTCTGGAGTGGCCGTGAGCAGGTGACTTCGTCCCCCGAGACCGCTGTTCGTCAGCCTGTTCGACATCGCCCGACGGCAGCAAGCGACCCGTTTGCGCCGACGACACCTTCCTTCGCGCCGCTCGCCGTTCACCCGTCGGAGATGCGCGCCTTTATCAGCTGTCGCTCGGCGCTCCAGTCACGGTCGCCGAACCGGGCCACACCGCATCGCTGCCCGCCGCCGCCATGCGCAGCATGCCGTTCTTCGAGGGTCGAAGCGGCGACGGGCGCCGCTTGTCCTACTATGCGCGGAGCTCCGCTGAGGCATGATGGTGGTCGACAGCGGCGACGGGCGGCTGCGTGCGGCACCGTGCCCCCATGGCGTGACGGCGCACGTCTCGACGACGAGGGCCACGATGTTCGCGGTCGACCTGGGATTTCGAAGCGGATCGACCCGACGGTGTTCCAGCGCTTCGACGTGGCCACGGGCGCGCTGCTGGCCGAACGGTAGCAGCGTCGCCCTTTGACTTCTCGCTGTGGGGCTACAACCAGATGACCGGCATCTGTACGCCGGAAGCACGTCCGGCATTCTCGTGCTCGACGCCATCACCCTGGCGGAGGTGGGCCGGATCGACAGCCCCCACCCCTGCGTTCCCGACGCATGGCGCTCGATCCGGATCGGCCCGAGCGTACATCGCCTGGTCGGGACAATCGACGGCGCCCCGTGATGCGCGTCTCCCTCGTGCACACCGGCACGTTGGCCACAATGGCGTCGATCGGACATCCCGATTGACGGTCGCTCGTGGGCATGGCGCTCGGGCCGCGCCCGCCGGCGCTGTCGGACTTGAACGTCGTCGTGGACCAGCGTGTGGCGACGCTGACCTGGACGATCGCCGCCAGCCGCTCGATCGCGACCGAGCCAGGTCGTCGAGGCCGGATTCGCCCCCGGAGAAACGGCGGTGCGGCTGCCGGTCGCCGCCGGCGCCACGAGCCTCACCGTCCCCGGCGTGCCGCCGGGCCGCTACTACGTGCGCGTCAGGTCCGTGAACGGCACCGGGATTGGGCGCGCCGTCGAACGAGGTGGTGGTCGACGTGCCCTGAGCGTTAGCGGCCAGCGTTCATGACTCGCGTGCTCGAGCGTGAGTCCATGACGAGGAGATGCGCATGATTCGCTACGCTTCCCCGCTGGCGTCTGCGCGATGGCGCGATCCGCCAGCGCCGACTATTGGCGCTCGCCTGCAGCGCGCCCGCCGTCGCCCAGACCCAGCTGTATCTGCTGACCAGCGGCGTCCAGACTCGCCCTGGGACTATGGCGATCCCGGTGCACCCGGGCCGCATCATCCAGGTCGACGTCGACGGCCACGGTTGCGGCGAGCACGTCCATCGGAGACGTGCGCCCCGGTGCTATCGCTATCGACCCGCACGTCACGCCTGATGGTCGGTTCCTCGTCTGGACCGGAGGGGAGCTCTGGCGGCCGATTCGATAAACCTGTTCGACATCGCCCGCCAGCATCAGTCGATCTTGGTTGACACCTTCCTTCAACCCGACTTCGTGCCGTTGGCCGTTCACCCGTCGGAGATGCGCGCCTTCCTCCAGTTGTCGCTCTTTGGTCCGGTCACGGTCGCTGAGCCGGCCCACACTCGCACATTGCCCGTAGCCGCCGTGCGCGAACCCGGTGTTCTAGACCCGAAGCGGCGATGGCCGGCGGCTGTCCTTTACTGCCTCGATGCGACTCGAAGGGTCGTGGTGGTCGACAGCGGCGACGGTCGGTTGATCGGCACTGTGGCCTTCGGCGTTTGCCCTTACGTCAGACGGGGGTCAACCATCTGCTGGACGATGACGGGACGACGGTGTTGGCGCGTCGATTGGGACAACTGGGGGGCCACGGCGACCCAAACGTTCCGGCGCTTCGACGTGGCCACCGGTGCCCTGCTGGTCGAGCGGGCCGCGGGTCTACGAAAGCCGATTTCGACGCTGGCTGTCGCCTACAACCGAGACGGCCGTCACCTGTACGTCGGGAGTCAGTAGTGGCATCCTCGTGCTCGACGCGAACACCTTGCAGAGATCGGCCGGATCCCCAGCCCTCTACCCGGCGTTGTCCGAAGATGGCACTCGATCCGGATCGGTCGGACGCGTACATCGCCTGGCGGGGAGATAACCCGTCGCGCGGTGCGGGTCTCCCTCGTCCACACCGTCACGTTGGCCACGGTGGGGTCACTCGACATCCCAATCGACGGCCACCTCATGGGGATGTCGCTCGGGCCGCGCCCGCCTCCTCTTCGGATCTGAACGGGTGGTCGACGGCAGCCTGGCAACGTTGACGTGGACCATCGCCGCCAGCCGCTCGATTGCGACCGAACAAGTCGTGGAGGTGGCTTCGCCCCTGGACAGACGGTGCTTCGTCTCCCCGTCGCGGCCGGCGCCACGAGCCTCGCAGTAGGTGGCGTCCCGCCGGGGCGCTACTACGTCCGCGTCAGGTCAGTGAACGGCACCGGGCTGGGCACGCCGTCGAACGAGGTGCTGGTCAACGTGCCGTGATGTGCGTCGGGTCTGGAACGGCGGCTTTCCCGCTCCGTATACGACCAGCCGCTCACTTCATCGTCGGCAAGGGCGGCGCGCCGTTGGCAGGCGCCGGCGTGCGGGTCGTGTTCAGCACCATCGCCACCATCGTGTAGTAGCCGACGATGCCGACCGTGTCGACGACCCCCGGCTCGCCGAAGGCCGACACCATCCGCGCGTAGGTGGCGTCGCCGACCGCCTGCGTCCGCATCAGCTCGTCGCAGAAGTCGTAGAGTGTCGCCTCCTCGGCGGTCATGCCGACGGGCCGGCGCCGTTCGGCGATCGCCAGCGCCACCTCGGGCGTCACGCCGGCCTTGATCGCGATCGGGTAGTGCACCGCCCATTCGTACTGCTGCGTCCAGCTCCGGGCCGCCATCAGGATCACGAACTCGCTGTAGCCGCGGCTCGAGCCGCGTCTTGTAGCGCAGGTAGTCGCCGAGCGCCCGGGCCCGCGTCATCACCTCGGGGCTGCGCAGCATCGGGATGAACGGGCCGGTCAACTCGGCGTTCCTGGCGGCGCGGAAGTCGGCCACCGCCTGTTGCTGCTGCGGGGTCAGCTGGGCGGGTGGAATCGGCGGCATGCGGTCCTGCGCGGTCGCCGGGCCGGCCCAGAGATCGCGCCGACCACCATCACCCCACACCAGAGCACGCGGATTCGGGTCACGTCCATGAGGAATCTCCGTCGCTGTGAGCCTACCAGGGGTCAGACCCCAGATAAGATGCCGGCCCATGCCCCGCTGCCGACTCGTCACCCTCGTCGCCGTGCTGGGCCTCGTCGCCTGCCGGCCGGCCACCGAGACCAGCCCGGCGCCACTACGCGTGTTCAGCTCGAACGGCGTCAGGGCGCTGCTCCAGGACGCGCAGCCCGAGGTCGAGCGCGCCATCGGCCGGCCGATCGCCTTCGAGTTCAGCACCGCCGCGGCGCTCAAGCGCCGCATCGACGGCGGCGACGTGCCCGACGTCGCGGTGCTCACCTCGGCGCTCGTCGACGAGTTGTCCACGAGCGGGAAGCTGGCCGGCGACTCCCGTCGCGATCTGGCCCGTGTCGGCGTCGGCGTCGGCGTGCGGTCGGGCGCCCCGCCGGCCGACATCGCGACCCCGGAGGCGGTGAAGGCCCTGCTCCTCGGCGCGAAGTCCGTCACCTTCACCGCCGAGGGTCAGAGCCGCGCGACCATCGACCAGGCGTTCGACCGGCTGGGGATCGCGGAGCAGATGCGCGCCAAGACGATCCTGAAGGGGCCCGGCGAAGCGCCGGCCGCGGTCGCCAGGGGCGAGGCCGACGTGGTGTTGACGCTCGTCAGCGAGATGGTCGAGGTGCCGGGACTGACGCTGCTCGGGCCGTTTCCGGCCGAGCTGCAGAACCACGTCACGTTCACCGCAGCACGTGGGGCCGACACGCCGGATGCCGGATCCGCCGACCGGCTGCTGGAGGCGCTCTCGGGCGCCGGCGTCGCCGCCCGTCTGACCCGGCACGGCCTCGCCTCCCCCGGCACAACGAATCGACGCTGACCTTCGTCTAAGGCCGCGTGGGTACGATTCTCCGCGACCTCGTCTACGCCCTCCGCAAGCTCGGTTCGGCGCGCGTCTTCACGACCACGGCCGTCCTGACCCTGGCGCTCGGGATCGGCGGCACGACCGCCATCTTCACGCTGATCCACGCCGTGATGCTGAAGTCGCTGCCGGTCGGCGATCCGTCCCAGCTCTACCGGATCGGCGACGGCGACAACTGCTGCGTGCAGGGCGGGCCGCAGGACCGCTGGGGGATGTTCTCGTTCCCGTTTTTCGAGCGGCTCAAGGCCGAGGCGACGGAGTTCGAGTCGCTCACCGCCTTCCAGGCCGGGCATGAACCGCATGGCGGTGCGGCGGCAGGGCGTCGACGGCGCGCCGCGGCCGCTGCGCGCGATCTACACCACCGGCAACTACTTCACGACGCTCGGCGTCGGGGCGTTCGCCGGCCGGGTCTACACCGAGGCCGACGATGCGCCCGCGGCCTCGCCGGTGGTCGATGCTGGCGTATCACACCTGGCAAGGGGTGTACGCCGGCGACGCGTCGGTCGTCGGATCCACGCTGGTCATCGAGGGCCAGTCGTTCACCGTGGCCGGGGTCACGCCGCCAGGGTTCTTCGGCGAGACGCTGCGGGCCGAGCCGCCGGACCTGTGGGTGCCGCTGCAGCAGGAGCCGCTCATCAACGGCGCCACCACGTCGCTGCTGCGCCAGCCGATCTCGTCGTGGCTGCGGGTGATCGGCCGGCTGCGTCCGGGCGCGTCCATCGACGGCATGGACGCGCGGCTCACCGGCCTCCTGCGCCAGTGGATGCAGCACGAAGCCGGCTATCCGGCCAACTGGCTGGCCGAGATCGAACGCGCGCTGCCACAGCAGGTGATCACGGTGGTGCCGGCCGGCGCCGGCGTCGGCGTGATGAAGGAGCAATACGGGCGCAGCCTGCGGATCCTGCTGGCGGTGTGCGGGCTGGTGCTGCTCATCGCCTGCGCCAACGTCGCCAACCTGCTGCTGGCGCGGGCGGTGGCGCGCCGCGGCCAGACCGCGGTGCGGCTGGCGATGGGCGCCTCGCGCCGGCAGATCCTCACCGAGGCGATGGTCGAAAGCGTGGTGCTGGCGGTGGGCGGCGCACTGGCCGGGCTGATCGTCGCCACCGGCGCGGCGCGGCTGCTGCTGTCGCTGGCCTTCTCGGGCGCCAGCCAACTGCCGATCCAGACCACGCCGTCGCCGCTGGTGCTCGCCTTCGCCGTCGGCCTGGCGCTCGTCACCGGGCTGCTCTTCGGCGCCGCGCCGGCGTGGTTTGCCACCCGCACCGATCCGATCGAGGCGCTGCGCGGGTCGGGTCGCACCGCCGGAGATCGGGCGTCGTTCGCGCGCACGGCGCTGCTCATCGTGCAGGCGACCTTGTCGGTGGTGCTCGTCGCCGGCTCGACGATGCTCGGCCGCAGCCTCGGCAACCTCGAGGGCCAGGACTTTGGCTTCGCCCGCAACGGCCGTGTGCTCGTCACGGTCGGACGGCCGTCGGCCGAGATCACCGGCGATCGGCTGACCGCCTTCTATCGCGACCTGCAGGGCCGGCTGACGCGCATTCCCGGGGTGCAGGGCGCCGGCCTCGCGCTCTACAACCCGCTCACCAACAACTGGGGCGAAGGCATCCTCATCGCCGGCAAGCCGGCGCCGGCGCCTGGCGCGCAGACCGGCTCGTCGTGGGACCGCGTGACCCACGACTACCTGCAGCTGCTCGGCACCAAGCTCGTGAAAGGCCGCCACTTCACCGAGGCCGACAACGAATCGGCGCAGGCCGTGGCCGTCGTCAACGAAGCGTTCGTGAAGCGCTTCTTCAAGCCGGAAGAGGATCCGCTCGATCAGCACTTCGGGCTGAACCTGCCCGAGAACGTCAACCACTTCCGCATCGTCGGGGTGATCGCCGATGCGCGGTTCCAGTCGTTCCGCACCGAGCGGCCGGTGCAGCCGATGTTCTACGTGCCGCTGCCGCAGCGCGTCAACTATGAAAACCCGATGATGGAGCGCGTCCAGACCGCGTCGATGTATGTCGGCGGGCTGCTGCTGGTCACCGACACCGCGCCCGGACTGATCGAGCCACAGGTGGCCCGGGCCTTGGCCGAAGCCGATCCCAACATGGCGGTGATCAACATCCGCACCCTCGAAGAGCAGGTGCGGCTCACCTTCAACCAGCAGCGCGCCGTGGCCAGCCTGGCCGGTCTCTTCGGCGCGATCGCGCTGGTGCTGGCCGCCATCGGCCTCTACGGCGTGACCGCCTACTCGGTGGCGCGGCGGACCAGCGAGATCGGCGTCCGCATGGCGCTGGGCGCCGATCGCAGCCGGGTGATGAGCCTGGTGCTCGGCGGCGCGTTCAAGCGCGTCGGCATCGGCCTGGTGCTTGGCCTGCCGCTGGCCGTCGGCGCCGGATACCTGCTGTCGGCGCAGCTCTACGGTGTGTCCTACTGGGACCCGGTCGCCCTGAGCGTCGCCGCCGGCTCGCTGGCGCTTGCCGCGTTCGTCGCCTCGGTGGTGCCGGCGACGCGGGCGGCGGCGCTGGCGCCGATGCGGGCGCTGCGCACCGACTGACGCGGCACGGTCCCGCCTCGCCCTACCTCATCAACTGCGCCCACTGCGCGGTGTGCGCGGACGTGCTACCCTCCCGCGTTCATGCGCGTCGTGATCGTCGGCGGCGGTCAGGTCGGCTCGGCACTCGCCAGGGCCCTTGCCGCCCAGCACGAGGTCGTCGTCATCGACCACGAGCCCGACGTGGCCGACGTCTTCCAGTCGATGGACGTCGAGTTCGTCGCCGGCAGCGGCACCAGCGCCGAGGTGCTCGCTCGCGCCAACGTTGGCCAGCGCCGACGTCTTCGTCGCCGCGACGGGCCTCGACGAGGTCAACATCGTGGCGTGCGCCCTGGCCAGCCGGTTGGGTAAACCCGACACGATCTGCCTGGTGTCGCGCGCCGACTTCGTCGGCACGACCGGCGACGGTGGCCTGGGCGCCTTCGGCATCAACCGCATCGTCTGGCCCGAGGCCCAGCTCGCTGCCGACATCGAGCGCATCGTCACCGCTCCCGGCGCCATCGACGCCGAGGTGATTGCCGGCGGCGTGGTGCGGCTCCTCGAATACAAGCTCGAGGCCGGCTCGCCACTCACCGCGACGACGCTCGGCGGCCTGCACCTGCCGCGCGGCTCGCTCATCGTCGCCGTCAAGCGCAGCGGCCGCATGTTCGTACCCCGGGGCGCCACCCAGCTGCAGGCCGACGACAAGGTGATCGCGATGGGCACACCGGAGGCGATGCAGGCCGTGGAGGCGCTGCTCAACCCCGGACGTGCCGGCGGCCGTGTGCAGGTAACGATCATCGGCGGCGGCGACGTCGGCCTGCAGCTGGCCGAGCGGCTCGAGCAGTCGCCGGTGGTCGATCTGCGAATCCTCGAGCGCGACGCCGAGCGCGGCGCCATGCTGGCGGCACGGCTGGGCCGCACGCTGGTGCTGCAGGGTGACGGCACCGACCTCGAGTTCCTCGAGTCCGAGAACGTTGGCCGCAGCGACGTCCTGGTGTCGGTGATCGACAACGACGAGCGCAACCTGCTCGCGTCGCTGCTCGGCCGCCAGCTCGGGGTGCCGAAGATCATCACCCGGGTCGGACGTCCGGCCAACCTGCGGCTCTTCGAGCGTGTCGGCATCGACGTGACCATCTCGGCCCGCGGCGCCGCCGTGGACTCGATCCTGCACCAATCACCGGCGGAGCCACGAGCCTCCTCGCGGTGGTGGAGCACGGCGAAGCCCGGGTGTTCGAGCTCACGGTGTCGCCCACCTTCGAGCCGCGCCAGCTCAAGAACATGGGCACCGGCGAGGATGCGATCGTCGCCGCCATCATCCGCGACGGCCAGGCGCTGGTGCCGCGGGGCGACGACCGCGTGTTGCCGGGCGACCGCCTCGTGATCTTCTGCACACAGCAGGCGGCCGACCGGGTGCGGGCCTACTTCACCCGGCAAGCCACGTAAGCGCCGGGCCAGGCTCATGCGGTACTCCCTGGTCGTCCACGTCTGCGGCGTGATCGTGCGGATCTTCGGCGCGATCTTGCTGGCACCCGCGGCGGTGGCGCTGTGGTACGGCGAACGGCACGACGCCATCGGGTTCGTCGGCGCGGCCATCATCACCGGCGGCCTCGGCCAGCTGATGCGCCGGGCCGGCGGCGCGGCGGCCGAAGAGGCGGCCGAGCACATGCGCCGGATCGAGGGGCTGGCGGTGGTCTCGGCCTCGTGGCTGCTCATCGCCCACTTGGCCGCGCTGCCCTATGTCTGGGCGGGCCTCGGCCCGATCGATGCGCTGTTCGAGTCGATGTCCGGCCTGACGACGACCGGGGCGACAATCCTCCGCGACTTCTCACCCTACGGCCGCGGCTTCTTCTTCTGGCGCGCGCTGACGCACTGGCTCGGCGGCATGGGCGTGATTGCGCTCTTCGTGGCCATCCTGCCCCGCCTGGCGATCGGCGGCCGCGAGCTGTTCTTCGCCGAGGCGCCGGGCCCCAGCGAGGACAAGGTCAGCCCGCAGATCCGCCGCACGGCCGCGATTCTGTGGCAGTTGTACGCGGTTCTCACCGCGCTGCAGGTGGCCGCGTTGTGGCTGGCCGGCCTGTCGCTCTTCGACGCCGTCTGCCATGCGATGGCCACGCTCGCCGCCGGGGGATTCTCGCCGCATCCGTTGTCGGTGGGCGGCTACCAGAACCCGGCGGTCGAATGGATCGTGATCGTGTTCATGTTCATCGCCGGCGCCAACTTCGCGCTGCAGTACCGGGCACTGGCCCGCCGCGACTGGCGCATCCTGAGCAGCGACGAGGAACTGCGGGCCTACGCCGGCATCGTGGCGGTCGCGACGGGGCTGCTGGTGATCGCGCTCGGCGTTGGCCATGGGTTCGAGACGACCGTGCGCACGGCGCTCTTCCAGGTGCTGTCGATCATCACCACGACCGGCTTTGCCAGCACCGACTTCAACCTGTGGAGCGAGCAGGCCAAGATGGTGCTGCTCGTCCTGATGTTCATCGGCGGGTGCGCCGGGTCGGCGTCTGGCGGGCCGAAGGTGGTGCGCCACCTGCTGCTGGCACGCTACACGCTGCAGAGTCTCCGGCGGACGCTGCATCCGCGAGCCGTGCTGCCGGTGAAGCTGGGCGGCCGGGTGGTCCCCGAATCCATCATGCAGGTCGTGGTGGTCTTCTTCCTCTTCTACCTGCTGGTGTTCTCGGTCTGCACCGGGATCGTCGTCGCACTGGGCGCCGACATCGTCACCGGCATCACGGCGACGATCGCCTGCCTCGGCAACATCGGTCCCGGCTTCAACCAGGTCGGGCCGATGGGGCATTTCGGCGACCTGCACCCGGTGAGCCGGTGACCCTGACGCTGGCGATGTGGATCGGCCGGCTCGAAGTGCTCACCGTGCTGGTCGTATTGCAGCCGGAGGCCTGGCGATCGAGCCAGTGGTCGGCCGCGCCGCGACGTGCCGGCCGCGACACGGGCGGCGGCGGGCCGGCCGCGGCGTAGCGAGCCTCACCCCGCGGGCGTCAGCGCGGGTTCGGCCAGGTCGGCCGGCGGAGCGCCATCGGCCGATCGTGGTCGAGGCACTCGGCGCAGATCCGGTGGAACTCGGCCGCGGTCTTGACGCGGCGAATCTCGTGCAGGAACGGCCCAGGCACGCCCTCACCGAGGTAGTTGAGGAACTTCTTCATGCGGTCGCACTGCGCCCTCTCGGGCTTGTCGAACGACGCCTGCGAGTCCCACAGCGCGCGGACGTAGCCCCACACGTCGCGGCCGGTCGGCATGCGTGACGGCCTGGCCGCGCAGCTGCTGCCGGATCTGGGCGAACAGCCACGGGCTGCGGATGGCGGCGCGGCCGATCATCAGGCCGCGGGCGCCGGTCCGGGCGAGCAGCTCCTGGGCCTGCGACGCGCAGTGCACGTGCCCGTTGGCGATGACGGGACACGGCATCGTCGCGGCGGCCTGTCGGATGCGGTCGTAGTGCACCGGCAGCCGGTAGAGCTGTGCGACGGTGCGCGCGTGCACCGTCAGCGCGTCGAGCGAGTGGCGCGCGAAGATCGGCAGCAGCGTGTCGAACTCCTCGACCGAATTGAAGCCGAGCCGCGTCTTCACCGTGAACGGGATGCGCACCACGTCGCGCAACGCCCCGAGGATGGCGTCGATGCGCTCGGGCTCGCGGAGCAGCCCGCCGCCGGCGCACTTGCGGTAGACGATCGGCGCCGGACAGCCCAGGTTCAGGTCGATCGCGGCGACCGGGAACTGTTGCAGCACCGTAGCAGTGCGGACCAGCGCCGGGATGTCGTTGCCGATCAGCTGCGCGACGACCGGCTGGCCGGTCGTGTTACCGGTGATGGCGTCGAGGATCCGCTTCTCGGGCGTCGACTCCGCATGCACGCGGAAGTATTCCGTCCAGTAGACGTCGGCACCGCCGTAGCGGTGCACGAGCGTCCAGAAGGCGCCGTCGGTCACCTCCTGCATCGGCGCCAGCGCCAGAAACGGCGGGCCGGCCAGGATGGCGGCGAAAGGCGTCACGCCGCGTCGATCCACTCCGGGGGCGGGGTGATCGACGGATCGGGCGGGCCGCCGGGATCGGGGCGTCCCGATCCTTCGAGCCGGCTGATCGCCCGCACCGCCATGGCGTGATCGCAGACGATCTGGCACGACAGCCGCACGCCGGAGAGTTCGCGCGCCGCCAGCCGATCCCGCTCGGCCACGGTCTGGCGCGCCGGTTCGCCGTCGATGAACTCGACCCGGCAGGTCGTACAGCGGGCGTTGCCGCCGCAGGCATGCAGGATGTCCACTCCGGCATCCTGCTCGATGGCCAGCACGAGCCGCTTGCCATCCGGCACTTCGAACGTTCCGTATCCTTCAACTGTCAGCGTCGGCATCCGTGAATTGTACAGGGCGCGGACCTCGCGCCGCCGCCTATCCATGCGGGGGTGGAGGGATCATCGCTGACGGCCGCGTCGTCGTCTACCGGTCGGCGGCCAGCCCGCTCGTGCCGGCGCGTCCTCTACCGCTCAGCGCCACCGCTCGTGCCGGCGACACCAACGGCCGGGAGGACATGTTCCTGCGGGCCACGACGCCGGTGGTGCGAGATGTATCGCCGCGGGTCGGCACGGCCGACGGCGGCACCACGCTGCAGATCATCGGCGAGGGATTCACGACCGGCACGACCGTCACCCTCGGCGGAGTCGCGGCCGCGTCGGTGACCGTCGTCGATGCCACCCGGATCGACGTCGTGATGCCACCGCACGCCGAGGGACTCGTCGACATCGCCGTGGCCGTGCCAGGGTTCGATGCCGAACGTCTCGTCTGGACGTTCACCTACGAGCCGCCAGCGCCCGAGTAAGCCGCCGCCTCTGGCGATTCGCCCGGCCGTATACTTGGCGCACTTCCGTTCCACGTCTCGAACGCTCATGCGTTGCGCAGCCTGCTCAGCGGAGATCCCAGGCGCATTCCGGTTCTGCGGATTGTGCGGCGCGCCGGCGGTGGCGCCCTCGCAACTCCCCACCACGACCGCCGACCGAGACGCGGCTCCCGTCAGGCAGCCTCCCTCGCAGACACCGGCCGTCGCGCGGATCCAGTCGGGTCACGCCGGCGCCGCAACCTTCACACCCGGCCTGATGCTGGCGGGCCGCTACCGGGTGATTGGCCTACTCGGCCGCGGCGGCATGGGCGAGGTCTACCGCGCCGACGACCTCAAACTCGGCGTGCCGGTCGCGCTCAAGTTCCTGCCGCGCGCGCTGGCCGACGACCCCGCCCGTCGTGAACGGCTCCTGGCGGAAGTCCGCCTGGCCCGTCAGGTGTCGCACCCGAACGTGTGCCGCGTCTACGACGTCGCCGAGCTCGACGGCGCGCACTTCTTGTCGATGGAGTACATCGACGGCGAGGACCTGGCCTCGCTGCTCAAGCGAATCGGCCGTCTGCCGGCCGACAAGGCGCTCGACATCGGGCGCCAGATTGCGGCCGGGCTGGCCGCCGCGCACGATCGCGGCGTGCTGCATCGCGATCTCAAGCCCGCCAACGTGATGCTCGACGGACGCGGCCACGTCCGCCTCACGGATTTCGGCCTCGCCACGACCATCGACGCCGGACCTGCCGGCATGGACACCTCGGGCACGCCCGCCTACATGGCCCCCGAACAGTTCACCGGCGAGGGCGCTTCGGTACGGAGCGACATCTACGCGCTTGGCCTGGTGCTGTACGAGCTCTACACCGGCCGGCGCGCCTTTACGGCGACGTCGCTCGATGCGCTCATCGATCGCAAGCAGCACGACATGCCGACCCCGCCGGGCCAGCTGATTGCGGACATGGATCCGGCGGTCGAGCGCGTGCTGTTGCAGGCCATCGCCAACGACCCGCGGGCGCGGCCGGCGTCGGTCGCCGAGGTGGCCGCCGCACTGCCCGGCGACAACCTGCTCGAGGCGGCGCTGCGCGCGGGAGAGACCCCGTCGCCCGAGCTGGTCGCCGCGTCGGGGAGGACGCAAGGTCTCGAGCCGCGGATTGCCTGGGCACTCGTCGGCCTGGTCATCGTCGGCGCCGTGCTGGCCGTCGCCGTCGGCGCCGAGGCCATGCTGTGGCGCCGCGAGGCCCTGGACCGGTCGCCCGAGGCACTCGCCGACCGAGCGCGTGACCTGCTGACGCGACTCGGCTACGTCGACAGGCCGGCGGACGACGCGTCGGGGTTCGAGACCGATGTCGACTATCTGCGCTACATCCAGACGCGCAGCCGTTCGCGCGCCGGCTGGACCCAGCCCAACCCGAGCTTCTTCCGCTTCTGGTACCGCGGCAGCCCGCAGCCGCTCGAAAGCTGGCGTTTCGTGGTGCGCTACGGGAATCTCTCGCGCGTGAATCGGATCGACCCGCCGCTCGAGGTCACCGGCATGACGCGGGTGCAGCTCGACCCGACCGGCCGGCTGATCGAGCTCACGGTCGTGCCGCCCGCGGTCGAGGGAGCGACCGGGCCCGCCGCGACGCCCGACTGGACGGCGCTGCTCACCGCCGGCGGCTACGATGCCAGCGGCGTGGACCCCGGTGACGCCGCGGCACACCCCGCCCTTCTACGCCGACGCGCGCGCCGCATGGGAAGGGACGTGGCCGAATCGGCCCGATTTACCGGTGCGGCTCGAGGCGGGTGCGTTCGGCGGGCAGGTCACCTACTTCGAAGCGCTCTTCCCGTGGTCACGCTCGGCGCGCGTGGCGGCTTCCGTCCTCACCGCCGCCGAGCGCAGCGCCCTGCTGCTGGTCGTGCTCAGCGGCGTGGCGATCCTCGCCGGGGCGGCGGTGTTCGCGGTGCGCAACGTGCGGGCTGGCCGCGGCGATCGGCGAGGCGCCCGCCGCCTGGCCGCGTTCATGTTCGCGACGATGTGCGCCGCCTGGTTCTTCGGCGAAAGTCATGTCGCCACGCTGGGAGAAGTCACCCTCGTCGTCATGGCCGTCGCCTGGGCGCTGGTCGTGGCGGGCTGCTGTTGGGTGGGCTATCTGGCGGTCGAGCCGTGGGTCCGGCGCCGGTGGCCGCGGGTGCTGGTGTCGTGGACGCGCGTGCTGGCCGGCCGCATCCGCGACCCGCTCGTCGGACGCGATGTACTCGTGGGATGTGTCGGCGGCACGCTCATCGCTGTCGTGGGACTCGGTGGCCTGCTGGTGCCCGGGTGGGTTGGACTGTCGCCCGAGGTCGTCCCGGCGGACATCATCGGCATCGCCTACGGGCTGCAGCGGGTTGCGCCACTACTGGTGTGGCGGCTCGGACAGGCGGTCTTCGTCGGCCTGTCCGCGGTGTTCGTGATGCTCCTGCTCCGTCTCCTGTTGCGACGTCAATGGCTGGCCGTGAGCGGGTTCGTACTGCTGAACGCGGTGGCGGTCACGATCGCCAGCGAGCATTGGGTGATCACGCTGGCGAGCTCCGCCGTCCTGAGCGCCGGCTTCGCGCTGCTGCTGATGCGGGTCGGGTTACTGGCGGCGGTGGTGGCGTTCTACGTCTCGGGGTTGTTCATCGTGTTTCCCGTCACGTGGGAGCTGTCGCGCTGGTACGCCGGCGCCGGCGTGTCGGCGCTGCTGGTCGTCGCCGGGCTCGCGGCGTTCGGCTTCACGACGGCGCTCGCCGGCCGGCCGGCCTTCGGCACCGCGGCGTTCGAGCGGTGAGGCGCTCCCCTACCTGGCACCGGCCAGCGCCGTCACGATCTCCCAGTTGAGGCGCACGAAGCGCTGGAACTCGCTCTCCAGCAGGCGCTCCTGGTCGCTGTGCATGCCGTAGCCGATCGACTGGTCCTCGAGATCGACGCCGGCGCCGATGCCGACGCACTGCACGCCGCGGGCGCGCAGCGGAATCATGTCGGTGGCGTAGGTGCTCATCGACGGCAGCGTCGGCACCTGGTAGACGGCCTTGACCGCCGCCTCGACGCTGGTGAACAGTTCCGAGTCGAGCCGCGTCGCCGGAATCAGCCGGGCGCTGTCCGCCGCCGCCGGCGAACTGCACCTCGACGGCCGGGTCATTGATCGCCTTCGTGATCTGGGCCAGCAGCGCCTCGGCGTCCTCGCCGGGCACCATCCGCACGTCGAGACGGGCCTTGGCCTCCGACGGGATCACGTTGGAGCGATAGCCGCCGTCGATGATGTTGGGCGAGACCGACGTCCGCACCATCGAGGCATGGCGGGGCTCGTGTTCGAACAGCCAGTCGGCGGCGGCCTTGGCCACCGCCGGATCGGCCGAGGTCACGTCGCGGTAATACCTGGCCTTCTCCGGCGACGCCAGGCCGGTGAGCCGGCGGAAGTAGCGCCCGGTGGTCTCGTCGAGCTTGATGTCGGGCTGCCAGGCGATGAACTTGCCAACGGCGTTGCCGAGGTGCGCGATCGCGTTCGACTGCAGGGGCACCGAGCCATGTCCCGAGATGCCCGTGGCGGTCAGCTCCACGCCGCGCACGACCTTCTCGCTGACCTGCACGGCGGAGAAGCGCACCTGTCCACCTTCGCGAATCGTGTCGCCGCCCTCGGCGATGCAGAACTCGGCGTCGATCTTCGGGTAGTGCTCGGCGACCATGAAGCCCATGCCCAGTTGCGACGCTCCCTCCTCGCCCGACTCGGCGAGCAGGATGACGTCGCGATCGAGGGCCACGTTGTGCCGCTTGAGGAGCAGCATCGCCATCACCGCGGCGGTCAGGTTGTCCTTGTCGTCGATGGCGCCGCGGCCGTAGACATAGCCGCCGTCGCGCGTCGCGCTGAACGGCGGGAACTTCCATTTCGACGCGTCCACGGTCACCGTGTCGAGGTGCCCGAGCAGCAGGAGCGGGCGTTTGGCGCCGCTGCCCTTCAGCCGCGCCACCACGTTGGGCCGCTCGGGATCCTTGGCCAGGATCTCGGCTGGGATGCCCTGCTCGTCGAACAGCCGCTTGAGGTACTCGGCCTCGGCGCGCTCGGTGGCGCTGGTGTCGAACCGGATCAGCGCCTGGTAATGGCCGAGCGCCTCGGCTTCCACCGCCGTCCAGTCCGGTTGCGGCGGCCGGCTCTGCGCGGCGAGCGCGGCCGCGGCGCACGCGACCAGCGCGGCGGACAGCAGGGACCATCGGGGCGACGTCGAGCTGCGCGTCATGGCGCCCACTCTAGCAGGCGCGGCGCAAGCTTTTGCTTCTCACCGGGTGCGGGCATCGATAGTCTCCCCGGATGCCCCCGCCGTCCATCGCCGCGCGCCTGAACGCCCTGCCGATCGTCCGCACCCATCGCCTGGCCACGGTCATCGTCGGGATCGGGGTGTTCTTCGACCTGTTCGACATCTTCCTGGCCGGCGTCCTCGCCACCGTCTTGACCAGGGAATTCATGTTGAGCCCGGTGCAGCTGCAGGGCGTGCTGGCGTCGGGGTTCCTCGGGATGTTCGTCGGCGCGGTGGCCCTCGGCGCCTTCGCCGACCGCTTCGGCCGTCGCACCGCCTTCCTGATCAACCTCGGCCTCTATTCCGTCTTCACGCTGGCTGGGGCCTTCGCCCCGAATGCCACGGTCCTCATCGTCGCGCGGTTCATCGCCGGGATCGGCATCGGCGCCGAGCTGCCGCTGTGCGACGCGTATCTCGGTGAGCTGCTGCCGGCGCGCCACCGCGGCCGCTACACCGCGATGGCCTACACCCTGGGCTTCATCGGCGTGCCGGCGGTCGGCTTCCTGGCTCGTGTGCTCGTGCCGCTGGCGCCGCTGGACATCGCCGGATGGCGCTGGGTGTTCGCGCTCGGATCACTCGGCGGGGTGATCATCTGGCGCCTGCGCCGCCGCCTGCCCGAGTCGCCGCGCTGGCTCGAATCGGTCGGCCGTCACGACGAGGCCAACCGTATCGTTTGCGCCATGGAGGCGGAAGCGTGGCCAGGTGCCGGGCAAGACCACGCCGCGGCAATCCCAGCCGACCGGACGACGGCGCGCGCGCGGGTGCCGCTGCGCGTGCTGTTCTCGCCCGAGTACCGCGGCCGCACGGCGATGCTGGGGGTGTTCCAGGTGTTCCAGGCGGTGGGCTACTACGGGTTCGGCACCCTGGTGCCGATGGTGCTCGTGGCCAAGGGCTTCTCGGTCGTCACCTCGCTGACCTACACCTCGCTCGTCTTCCTCGGCTATCCCCTCGGATCGGCGCTGTCGATCCTGGTGGTCGAGCGGGTCGATCGGCGCTGGCTGATCGTCGGCTCGGCGTCGCTGATGGCCGTCTTCGGCATCGCCCTCGGGGCGGCGCAGTCGGCCGCGGTGATCGTGCCGCTCGGGGTCGCGTACACGATGGCCGCCAACATCTTCTCGAACGCGTTCCACATCTTCCAGGCCGAGATCTTCCCGACCGCGGTCCGCGCCACGGCCGCCGGCACCGCCTACGGGCTGAGCCGCCTGTCGAGCGCGGCGATGCCGTTCATCCTGCTGCCCTTGTTGTCGAGGGCCGGCGCGGTCGCCGCCTTCAGTGCCGTCGGCGTCGCCATGCTGATTGTCGTGCTCGACATCGCCCTGTTCGCGCCGCGGACGACCGGGCGCGCGCTCGAGGACGTGGCCGCCGCCTGACGGCGCCACCGCCGCCCCCATGGGCTATCATCCCGCGCGCATGCGCTCCCGCCGACTCGTCGCGACTGCCGTCGCCGGGCTGCTGGCCCTGTCGGCCTTGGTCCACACGCAGGCGCCGCCGACCACGAAGAAGCTCCTGTTCCTGACCCACGCCGGCCTCTACAAGCACCCCAGCCTCGAACCGGCCGAAGCCGCGGTGGCTGCCTGGGGCAAGACCGGCGGCTTCGACGTGACCACCCGGCAGGGCTACAAGGAGGACGCGAAGGCCCTGGACATGTCGTTCCTGACGCCGGACTACCTGGCGTCGTTCGACGGCCTGATGCTGATGACCAACGGCAACCTGCCGTTCACCGCGGCGCAAAAGGCGTCGATCGTCGAGTTCGTCCGCAACGGCAAGGCGCTCATCGGCACCCACTGCGCGACCCTGACGATGTACGACTACCCGGCGTTCGGCGAGGTGCTCGGCGGCTACTACCTGCGGTCGCTGGTGCCGACCGCCGCGGTCGCGGCCGGCAAGGTCGGCGTCCTCAAGGTCGAGGATCAGAGCCATCCGGCGACCCGGATGCTGGGCTCGACCTGGCCGCTCAACGAGGAGTTCTACGAGTTCGGCCGCACGGTGTGGGACGCGAGCCGTCCGACCGAGAACGTCTCCCAGGTCGGGCGGCTGCCGATCCTGCTGCCGTTCTCGCGCGACCGCGTGCACGTCCTGCTCAGCCTCGACACCGATCGCACCGACCTGTCGGATCTGCCGGCCGTTCCGAAAGGCGACTACCCGCAGGCCTGGACGCGCACCTTCGGCCGCGGCCGTACCTTCTACACCGCCCTCGGCCATCGCGACGACATCTGGGCGCACGACGCGGTGTTCCGCGCCCACGTCACCGGCGGCATCCGCTGGGCGCTCGGACTCGAGAACTAGACGCGATGCGCCGCAGTGCACCTCCCGTCGCCGTCGTCCTTGCGCTCGCTGCGTGGCTGGGCGTGGCCACCGCCGCGCAGGGGCCGGCGCCGTTGCCGGCGCCGGAGTTCCACCACCTGCACCTCAACTCGGTGAACCCCGAGGCGGCGATCGACTTCTACACGCGCCAGTTCCCGAGCACGTCGAAGGACACGTTCGCCGGGCAACCGGCGCTGAAGTCGCCCACCGACGTCTGGGTCCTGTTCACGAAGGTCGCCACGCCGCCGCCGACCGAGCCGCCGACGGCGTTCTGGCACTTCGGCTGGCATGTGACCGACGTCCGTCAGAGCGCCGAGCGGTTCCGGCAGCAGGGCGTTACGCTGGTGCCGCTCTACCGGGAGGACGCCGGTGCCACCGTCGTCGTCAGCAGCGACACCTGGCCTGGCGTCGGCGGCGTGCTCGGCCTGACCAGGGCGGGGATTGCCGAGGCCAAGGCCAAAGGCGTGCAGCCGGCCGGCGGCGGCGGCTTTGCCTACCTGCGCGGACCGGACGATGCGCTGATCGAGTATCAGGGCAACCAGCCGCGCGAGCGCTTCAACCACATCCACATGTACCAGGAGCAGCCGTTCTGCGCGCAGCTCTGGTACCAGCGGCACCTGAATCAGCGGCCCGGTACCGCCGGCGCCACGGCGGCGCCGCCGCGGACCGAGGCCAACTGCCGCGTCGAGCGCGGGCCCGACAAGACGTGGCCGGCCTTGAACCACGACGGCATGTACCGGACGCCGTCGCTGACCAGCATGGCGTTCAGCGACGTGTCGCTGTTCGCCTACATGAACCAGACCGACACGCCGCTGGCCAGTACCGCGCGGCCACCTCATCGATCACTACGGCCTGCGCGTCGCCGATCTCGACGCCTGGATCGCCAAGCTGCGTGCGCGAAGGCGTGACCTTTCTCGAGCCGCCCTACACGCTCGGCAGCTACCGCGCGGTGATGATCGAAGGGCCGAGCCGAGAAGCCATCGAGCTGGTCGAAATCAAGTAGCGTCAGGCCGGGACCAGCGTTTCGGCGCCGTGCTGCGCGGCCGCACGCAGCGCCCGGCCCCGTCGCACCACGATCTCCGGCAGCGCCTCCACGTCGGCGCGCTCGGTGTGGAAGTTCACGATGCAGGCGCGCAGCACGTAGCGCCCGTCGATGACGGCGTTCGACACGAAGGCCTCGCCGTCGCGCTGCAGGCGATCGAGCAGGGCCCGGTTGAGCGCGTCGAGCTCCCGCTCCACCGGCTCGCACCCAGGCCGGCACGCAGATCCTCGGGGACGTAGCGAAACGTCGTGATGCTCAGCGCCTGGCTCGTGAGCTCGCAGCTCGGGATGGCGCCCCACCGCCTCGGCCATCGCCGCGACAGCCGGATGTCGTCGGCGATCATCGTGCGATAGCCGGCGGCGCCCACCTGGCGCAGCGCCAGCCAGACCTTCAGGGCCCGGAAGCCGCGCGAGTTCTGCGGGCCGTAGTCGAGGTAGTTCGTGGCGTGCTCGTCGAAGTGGTAGTAGGGCGGGTGATAGGCGAACGCGGCGCGCAGCCGCTCCGGATCGCGCACCAGCGCGCAGCCGGCTTCGAGCGGCGCATAGAGCCACTTGTGGGGATCGACGGCCACCGAATCGGCGAGGCTGAGGCGCGCGCAGGTCGTCGGGAGCCTCGGGGACGGCCGCGGCGAATCCGCCGTAGGCGCCGTCGACGTGGAACCAGACGCCGTGCTCCCGGCACAGGGCAGCGATCGCGGGCAGCGGGTCGACGGCGCCGGTGCTCACCGACCCGGCGGTGCCGACCACCAGGCACGGCACGTCGCCGGCCGCGGTCGGCCTCGATCTGCCGCCGCAGCGCGCCGACGTCCATCCGCAGCTGGCGGTCGGTGGGAATCCAGCGGATCGCGTCGGTGCCGAGCCCGGCCATGTCGGCGGCCTTCTGGAGCCAGGTGTGGGTCTCGGTCGAGCCGTAGACGCGCAGCCGGCGCCGGCGCCGCCGTTCACGCCGTGCCGCGCGCACGTCCCAGCCCGCTGTCGCCGCGCGGGCGGCCATGAAGCAGATGACGTTGGCCATGTTGCCGCCGCTCATGAGCAGCCCGCCGCACGCCGGCGGATAGCCGATGAGCTCGGCAATCCACCGCACCGTCTGCGCCTCGATCTCGGTCGCCGCCGGCGACAGCGTCCACGCGCCGACGTTCGGATTGACCGCCGCGGCCAGCAATCGGCGAGCATCCCGATCGGCGCCGGCGACGCGGTGATGTAGCCGAAGAAGCGCGGATGCGCCGTTGAACAGCGAGTGATCGAACAGGAGCCTGCGCTGTGTGCTCGAGCAGCGGCCCGGGATCCGAGCCCGACTCGGGCAGCGGCCCGGTGAGCCCGAGCGCCTCGCGCACGGCGGAGGGCGATGCGTCGCGCGTCACCGGACCATCGCGGCATCGCCTCGAGCAGGGCCGCCACCTGGTCCACGAGCCGATGCCCGAGGGTGCGGAACGTCTGGCTGTCCATCGCCAGCGGCGCGTGTCGGCTGGCGTCATCTGTGGAATCCCTTCGAACAGGTCGGCCTCGCGCTGGCGGCCGCCGTTGACGGTGCTGAACACGCGATAGAACGACTGCCATCCCCACAGCGCCTCGTGATGCGCCGGCGGCAGATCGCGCAGGCGTTCGTAGGCGGTCACCTGCGAGACATGGCACGAGATCGCCTGCCAGGCGGTGGACCAGACCGCGCGCGTGTCGATCACCGTGGTGATGGCCCACTCCGGCCACGGCGTGGCCTGGCGCTCGATGCCGTCCACCGTGGCGATCAGCCGCCGGAACGCCGCCTCGAACGCCGCCCACGCCGACGCCGGCCACGCCAGGTAGTAGAGCTTCGACACGGTGTGCGGTGGATCGTCCGCCGGGCCTCGTCGCACTGGTGGCGCGGCGAGCGCGGCCGCCGCCACGATCGCCGCGGTGGTGAACTGCGAGATCGCGACGTGGTCCGGGATGCCCGTAGGCGCCGTCGGGCCCGAACGTCACGACCACCTCCGGACGGATGCGCCGGAGGTGTCGGGCGATGCCGGCAATCACCTCGCCGGGCACGGCGCGGTCGAGCTGCTGGTCGTGATAGTCGAGCAACTTCGACCTCGCGCACGCCGAGCACGGCCGCGGCCGCACGCAGTTCCGCCTCGCGAATCCCGGCCAGGGCGGCGGCGCCGGGGTGCGCGTCACTCGCCCGGCAGATGGCCGCGGTAGCGTCCCGCGTCGCCGCGGGTGGCGGCTGAGCACGAACACCTCGACGCCCTCGGCCGCGTACTTCGCCAGGTGCCGCCGAAGCCCAGCGCCTCGTCGTCGGGGTGGGCCACCACGGCCATCAATCTCGGTGCGGACATCGGTGCGATCCTCGAAAGGGCGGCGTCAGGCCGGGCGCGTCGCCACCAGCCGCGCCATGCCGTTGGCGCCGGCCTGCAGCCGCACGGTCAGCCCGCGGCGGCCCAGGGCCGTGCGCGCCCACTGCGGCACGAAACGCAGCTTGCGGTAGCTGCTCACCCTGAGCGTCCACCCCGCGGTGCCGCGCTCGTGGACGAGGTCGTGCACGACGACGGCGGTGTCGGTGTACTCGAGGACACACGTCAACATGCGCTGGTCGTCCTGGCGCACGGGGATGATGCGGTCGACCCCGCGACCGCACCGGGCCGCTGTAATCCCGGAAGGTCGCCACGAAGATGCCGCCCGGTGCCAGGGCCTCGGCCACCTGGTCGAACAGCTGCTCGACGGCGTCCACCGACGCCAGGTGCGTGAGCGTGTCGCCCATGCACAGGATGACGCGGTGAGGCCCGGGGCTGTGCCGCCGCAGCTGCAGCAGGTCGCCGTGGACGACGGTGATGGCATGGCGTCGGGCCAGCAGGCGCAGCTCGTCGAGGAGCGGCGCGCAGGTGTCGATGGCGGTGACGGCGTAGCCGGCTTCGGCGAGCGCGACGGCATGCGCGCCCAGACCCGCCCCCAGGTCCACCGCCGACCCGCCCCCGCCCGGCGCGATGCCGACGGCCCGCAGTTCGGCGCGGGCCGCGGCGATCGCCTGGTCGAAGTCGCCGATCATCCAGCTGTAGATCGGGCCGAGATGATTCGTCGTAGTGAGCAAGCACCGATGACGCCATGACTCCTCCGTTGCCTTTCACACTGCTCCTCATCTAGTGATCGTGCTTTCCAGGGTACTCTCCCGCCACCACCAGCCCGGCGGCGCCGCCGCGGTGGATTCCCGCAGCAGGGCCAGCAGGTCGGCCTCGAGGGCCGCCTGACCGCCGGCGTCGAGCGCCGCGAACGCCTTGTGGGTCGGGCCGTAGCAGGTGCGGAACACCGCCACGAAATGCTCCGGCGACCGGTAACGGAAGTTGAATTGGCGCGGCGTGGAGTCGATTCGGGCCGCGCCCGCGAACAGCTGCCGCAGATGGGCGTCGGTGCCCCACAGCAGCGGCGACCGGCGCCCGGCATCGGCGGCACGTGCGCCGCGATGACACGGAAGAGCTGGCCGAGGAAGCCGGTCGGCGTCCAGCTGGCCAGGCCGATGCGGCCCCCCGGCCGGCACACCCGCATCAGCTCGCGGGCGGCCTGTTCGTGGTCGGGCGCGAACATCACGCCGAAGGTCGAGAGCACGACGTCGAAGCTGCCGGCGCGGTACGGCAGCGCCTCCGCGTCGGCGACCTCGAAGGTGACGTCGAGGCGCTCGGCCTCGGCCCGGACGCGGCCGCGCTCGAGCAGCGCCGGCACGTAGTCGGTGGAGGTCACCGTGGCGAAGCGGCGGGCCGCCGCCAGCGTGGCGTTGCCGTTGCCGGCGGCTACGTCGAGCACCCGCTCGCCGGCGCAGACGTCGGCCGCCTCGCTCAGCAGCTCGCCGACGATCTGCAGCGTGGTGCCGATGACGGCGAAGTCGCCCGACGCCCACATCGCCTGCTGCTTCGCCTTCACCGATGGCGGTGGCGGCTCCACCCTGGCCGCCACCGATTCACACGTGATCACGTTCGTCATCGACTGTCTCCTTGCCCGGCGTCTCGCCGGCTACGCCTTCAGCGCCGCCTGGATGCGGGCCAGGTGGTGATAGCTGTGCCGCACGGCATGGTCCTCGAGCATGAACTGGCAGGTGAGCGGCGCATCGCCGTAGAGCGAGATCGTGGCGACGCGATCGAGCTCTTCGTCGCTGAGCGCGCGGATCGCCTCGGCCGCGGCGGCGCTGTTCTGCTCGAGGAGGGCCACGGCCTCCGCCTTGGTGGTGGCGTCGTAAGTCCACGGCGTGCTGGGCGTTGATGCCGTGCACCACGTCCCAGGTCACGCCGGTGATCGGCTGGCCCGCGGCCAGCTGCTGCGCCAGCTGCATCTCGAGCGGATACATGGTCGCGACGTGGTGCACGACGACGCCGATCTTCCGGCCGTCCTTGGGCAGGCGGGTCTGCCACTGCGCGTCGGTCAGGCCGCGCGCCAGCGTCGCCAGCGCGCGGGCGCCCTGCTCGAGCGTCGTCGCCAGCGCAGTTGGCGCGCTGACTCATCACCGAAGTCGCCGTCGCCGCACGCGGACGTCGGTCGTCACGTCGTCATACACTTGTCCTTTCGATATCGCGCGGCGCGTCATCGCGCGGCCTTATGTATCAACCTACGGAGACGGCGACCGCCGGCGCCATGCGGAGCGTCCGATTCATCTAGCCGGCGTCCGCCAGTGACGCGAACCTGCTCGCGCGTCCGGACCGCATGCCCGAGCGTCCGCCGCACCGAGGTAGTCGGCGTGAAGACCGATGTGCTCTCGGACGTGCTTCGCGCGGTGCGCCTGACCGGCGCCGTCTACTTCGATTTCGAGCTGAGCGCGCCGTGGGTGGCCGAGGCGCCGCCGTCGCGGGAGATTGCCGGCACCGTCATGCCGGGGGCGCAGCGCGTCATCGAGTACCACGTGATCGCGCGGGGAGCGTGCTGGGGACACGTGGTCGGCGCGGAACCGGCCGTCTGCGCGAAGGGGATCTGATCGTGTTCCCGCAGGGCGATGCCCACGTGCTGTCGAGCGCGCCGGGCATGCGGGCGGCCCCCGACATGGCGATGTTCGCCCGTCCGACGACGCCCTTGCCGTTGATGTACGAGCTCGGCGGCGGCGGCGAGCGCGCGCGGATCGTCTGCGGCTTTCTGGGCTGCGACGAACGTCCCTACAACCCGCTGCTGGCGGCGCTGCCCCCGGTGATCCACCTGCCCGCGGCCGGCGGCCAGCCGACCGGCGGGTGGCTCGGCACGCTGCTGAACATCGCGATCGGCGGAATCGGGCAGCGCGCGCGCCGGAGGCGAGAACATCCTGGCCCGGGTGTCCGAGCTGATGTTCGTGGAGGTGGTGCGTCGCTATCTCGAGACGCTTCCGCCGGCCGAGACGGGCTGGCTCGCCGGATTACGTGACGCCGTGGTGGGACAGGCCCTGGCCGCGATGCACGGCCAGCCGGCCGAGCCCTGGACCGTCGAGGGGCTGGCCCGGCACGTCGGGCTGTCGCGCTCGGTCTTCGCCGAGCGGTTCATGGAGATCATGGGCCAGCCGCCGATGCAGTACCTCGCGCTGTGGCGCATGCAGCTGGCCGCGCGCTTGCTGGCCGAGGGCGGTCACGTGGCGGAGCGTCGCCGGGGCGGTGGGCTACGAGTCGGAGGCCGCGTTCAGCCGCGCGTTCAAGAAGCTGGTCGGCCAGGCGCCGGGCATGTGGCGGCGAGGCGCACGCTAGGACGTCCGGTCGAGCGCCCGCTGAGAGCCGCGGCTACCAGGCGATCTCGACCGGCATCCGCGCCGCCATGCCGGCGCGTGCTTCGATGGCCTCGCCAGCGGCCAGGCACAGGTCCTCGCGGAAGCGCGCCGCCAGCACCGTGACGCCGGTCGGGCAGCCCGTCCACCACGCCTGTCGGCACGGCCAGGCCCGGGATGCCCAGCACCGGCAGGGCGGTGAGCGTGGCGCACTCGTGCCACACCCGTTGGGTGCGCTCGGCGCTCTCCAGGTCGAAGCCCAGCGAGTAAACCGGCTGCGTGGACACCGGCGCCAGCACCAACGGCACCCGCTCGAAGAACTGTTGCCACGCACGCACGACGCCGGCCCGCTCCGCCAGCGCCTTCAGGTGCGGCACGCCGTCGTCGGCCTTGAACGCGTCGAACACCAGCCGCATCGCGCGGCGGATGCCGAGGTCCCCGGTACTGCTCGATGGCCGGCGACAGGAAGGCGCGGATCTCCGGCAGCTGCATCGCGTACCACAGCTCCATCGGGCGCGTGAAGCCGGGCGTGCGCTCGTCCACGATCTCGTAGCCGGCCTCGGCCAGCCAGTCCGCGGCCTGGCGCATCGCCTGGGCGACCGTCGGATGCAAAGCTTGGCCGGCGAGCGCTTCGGGTTCGGTGACGACGGCAACGCGAATCGGCCCCGGCAGTGGCGGGCCCTCGAGCGGGGCGTCCACCCACCAGGGATCGCGCAGGTCACGCCGGGCCATGGTCGCCAGCGCCAGCCGGATGTCGCGCACGGTGCGGGCCAGCGGTCCCTGCACCGACATCAGCTGCGACGAGATCGAACGCTCGGACGGCGCGCTTGGATTGAACGCCGGCACGCGGCCGAACGACGGGCGCAGGCCGGCCAGGCCGCAGGCATATGCGGGATAGCGGACCGATCCGGCGATGTCGTTGCCATGCGCCAGCGGCGTGATGCCGGCGGCCACGCTCGAGGCGGCGCCGCCGCTCGAACCCCCGGGGGTGTGCGTCTCCGACCACGGGTTCCAGGTGCGGCCGCGCAGATCGTTCTCGGTGTCGAGGCGGAGGCTGAAGCCGGGCGTGTTGGTGCGGCCGACGATGATGGCGCCGGCGGCCGTCCAGTTGGCCACGACCGGACTGTCCTCGGCGGCCACCAGGTCGCGGAAGGCGACGATGCCGTTGGTGGTCGCGCAGCCGGCCTGATCGACGTTCTCCTTCACCGTCACCGGCACGCCGTGCAGCGGCCCGAGCGCGTCACCACGCGCCACGGCCGCATCGGCGCGATCGGCGGCGGCGCGGGCCGGCGCCGAGAGGTCGACGGTGACCGCATTCAACCGCGGATTGACCGCGGCCATCCGCGCCAGGCACGCCTCGACCGCGTCGCGCGACGAGATCTGCCGCCGCGCGATCGCGTCGGCCATCCGGGTCGCGTCCCAGCGCCAGATCTCGTCGGTCGATTCTGGCCGAGATGGCAGGCGCGACGTGCGGGGCATGGGTCATCGGGCTACCTCGATCCTGAGTGGTTGCGCGCCGTGCCACAACACGTGCCGGCCAATCTCCGGCAGCTGGTCCAGACCGTCGGTGATGGTCAGGAAGTGATTGCCGGCGAGCGAGCCGGCCTTGCTGGCGAAGTGGGTGCGTCCGTAGGCGATGAGGAGCTCGGTCTCGCTCACCCCGCCCGGATACCAGAGCACCTCACCGGGATGAGGATACGTCGTGGCGTTCTCGGATCCGATGCCGATCGCCAGGTCCCCGAGCGGCGCCCAGATCGCCTCGCCGCTCCAGCGCACGTGAATCACCTGGCTGACAAACGGCAGCAACCGGCGGAACGCCGCGCACGTCTCGGGCGCGGCGGTGGTTTCGAACCGCGCGCCGAAGCGATGCGAGCCGAGGCTGATTACGACGTCGGGCACAGGGTCCTCCAACCTGACGGGCAGCGGGATTCGATGGCATTGTATGTGGCCGAGCCGGCGTCCAGTCGGGTAAGGTGGCACCGAGCAGACCGGAAGCGCCATGTCCATCGGGCAGTCCGCGAAGCGCGAGTTGCGCGTGGCCCTGTCGCCGCGGGCGCAGCCGCTGTGGTTCCGCCTGCTGAAGTGGGTGGTCATCATCACGGTCTGTGTCCGGTACTGGCGTCGCCCGGCCTTCTGGTGGTGGATGGCCGGCGCGCTGGCACTGGCGCTGACGGTCCACTTCATCTGGCGCTGGAAAACCCGCGGCTGGACACGGCCCTGGGGTGGATGGGACGACGTTGAGACCGCCAATCGGGACTGAGCGCGGCGCCTGACGAGCGGGCCGCAGGCAATCGAGGAGAGGCAGATGCGCAGACCACTCATGACGGTGGGGGCAGTGATCGTGATCGCGGCAGCGTTTCCGCTGGTGATGGCGCAGACCGCCGCGCAGTCGGCGGCGCCGGCCTCGCGCGCCAATCCCGTCATCCAGCTGCTCGAGCAGGGCAAGCCGGCCTTCTCGATCTGGGCCAACTACATCGGCGTCGGCAAGGACTACCACGCCGCCGTCACGCTCCAGAACAACAAGAACTTCGACTTCATCATCTACGACCTCGAACACGATCCGCTCGACGTCGAAGGCCTCAGCCAGTTCCTGCGTGCCCTGCTCGACCCGGCGGCGATCGCCAGGGACGGCGTCAGCGCCATCAAGCCGGTGATCGTGCGCATCCCGCCCAACGGCCGTGAGATTCACCACAACCAGTGGATGGTCAAGCAGATCCTCGACACCGGCGTCGCCGGGCTGATGTTCCCGCACATCGAGACCGCCGAGCAGGCGATCAACGCCATCAAGGCGGTGCGCTACCCGCAACCGGCCGGCGCCCCGAACGTCGAGCCCGAAGGCCTGCGCGGCGCCAGCAACTCCATCGCCGCACGCTACTGGGGCATGGCCAGCCGGGAGTACGAGCTGCAGGTCGGACGTCTGGGGCCTGCGGCCCGGCGCCGACATGCTGATCCTGCTCATCATCGAGAACAAGCTCGGCGTCGAGAACGTGCGCGACATCGCCCGGGCGCTCAAGGCGGCCAACATCAAGGTGGTGTTGTGGGCCGGCGGCGGCGACATGAGCCTGTCCTACGGCCACGACGAGAAGCTGACCGAGGCCGGCCTCCGCAAGGTGATCGAGGCCGGCAAGGAGTTCGGCCTCCCGGTCGGCATCAACGGCACGCGCGACTTCAAGGAGCGCTACGCCCAGGGCGTGCGGCTGTTCTTCGACATCGGGCCGGCCTTCGCCGGCAGCGGACCGAGCCTCACGCCCGAGGAACGAAAGACGGTCGGGCGCTAGGTGCACGTCGCCTCCCCGGAGCCGCCGCCGCCGTCGGCGGCGCAGACCGGCTCGATTGCGCTCCTGATCGCCCTGGCGGCCTTCGCGGTCTACGCGCTGGCCCGCCATACGCCGAGCGACGACACGCTCGGCAACCTGCACCTGCCCACGGCGATGCTGCGTCACGGCGAGCCGCTCCTGCACGCCGACGAGTTCCCGTGGGCCAGGCAACCGTCCGGGGCCCTCCAGTATTTCGTGCTCGAGACCCGGTTCGAGGGCAAGCTCGCCAACACGTTCGGCATCGGCACCGCGCTCACCGCGCTGCCGGTCTATGCGGTGGACTATGGACTGCACGGGCCGGCGTCTGCGACGCGGGCCATCGCGCTCGGCCGGGGCGTAGCGGCCGGGTGCATGGCGCTGACCGCGGCCTTGATCCTGCTGATTGCCGCGCGCCGGCTGAGTCTCCCCCGTGCGGTGCTGGTCGCCGTGGTCTTCGCCTTCGCCACCTGCGCCTGGAGCGTCGGCAGTCAGGCGCTCTGGCAGCAGAGTCCCAACATCCTCTACCTGGCGCTCGGGGCCTACTGCTTGCGGCGATCGTACGACCAGCCGGCATTCGCGCTCGGCTGCGGCGCGAGCCTGGCGATGGCCGGCCTGGTCCGCCCGACCAGTTGGCTCGCCTTCCTGATCGTCGGACTGTGCTCGCTGCCGCGCGGACGCGCGTTCGTCCTGCGCTACGCCCTCGGCTCGCTGCCGATCGGCCTGCTCCAGGCCGGCTACAACCAATGGCTGTTCGGTGCGCCGTGGCGCTTCGGGCAGGACCTCGCCGGCGTGGCCCTGGCGGTGGAGAAGACCGGCGTCCCCCACATCTGGCGCATCGCCTACACCGAGAGCGTGCCGGGCATGCTCTTCAGTCCGTCGCGCGGCCTGCTGGTCTACTCGCCGGTCTTCATCTTCGCCTTCGTCGGCCTCTACCTGCTTCGCAAGCGACCGGACGATCGCTGGATGCTGCCGCTCGCGGCGGCCGCCGCCGGCATCGGCCTGGTGCAGGCGACCTGGTACGACTGGTGGGGCGGCTGGTCGTTCGGCTACCGCGCGCTCATCGATCTCACGCCGTATCTCACCCTGTTGATCGTGCCGGCAATGGCCGCGATGCGCGTGCGCAGCCTGGCGTTTGCGCTGTTCCTGGCCGCGGCGACCTGGTCGGTGGCCGTCCAGGCGCTCGGCGTCACGACCAACAGCTACGCCGATTCGTGGGAGCAGCAGGGTTGCGACGTGGACCGGGCCGAGTGCCGGGCCCGGCTCTGGTCGGTGCGCGACAGCCAGCTCGTGTTCCTCGCCGGGCGCTTCGTCGACCGGGTACACCGCCGAATGTAACGCCGGTTCCAACGAAACGGCCGGGCCCGCCGTCCAATCGCTACCTCAACACCTGGAGCGATGACGATGACTGCAGTTCTCCTCGCGGCCGCCCTGGCCGTTCAGCAACCTGAGCTTCGGGACGCCGACTCGGTCGTCCGGCTGCTGGCCTCACTCCGCGCCGCGGATCCGGCGGTCTGCGAGCTCGCCGGGCGCTCGCTCACCAACTTCGGCGGCTGGAACTGGGGCGGCAGCGACGACCCGATGCCGGCGCCGATGCCCATGCCGATGCCGGTCCCGATGCCGATGCCGTTCGCCGGCCGCGGCATGTCGGTCGCGGGGCCCAACCTCGGCCACCGGTCGTGGAGCGAGCTCGACGCTCGCGTGCTCGCGGTCTTTCGGACCGCCCTGCGCGACCAGAGCCGCTGTGTCCGGCGCATCGCGGCGCGGATCGTGGCCCAGGCCGAGCCCTCGTGGGCCTCGACGGAGTTCGGCGCCTTGGCCAAGGACCCGGATGCCGGGCTTCGCGAGACCGGGATGCTGGGGTTCGGCGAGCTCGAGAACCCGGAGACGCTGGGCGCGATGACGGCGGGCCTGGGCGATCGCGACGTCGCCGTCCGGGCGATGGCCGCCTGGGCCCTGGGCCAGCTGGAGCATACCGAGGCCATTCCCGCGCTGGGCCGCGCCCTGGGCGACGAGTCGGTGCTGGTGCGGCGGCGGGCGGCGTGGGCGTTGGGCGAGATCGAAGACGAAGGGGCGCTGACCCCGCTCGAGCGGGCGCTGCGCGACCGGGCCCCCGAAGTGCGGCGGATGGCGGCGTGGGCCATCGGCGAGATCGAGAGCGCCAAGGGCGTCCCGATGCTGCGGACGGTGCTCGGCGACGCCGACTTCGAGACCAGGCGCACGGCGATCTGGGCGCTGGGCGAGATCGAGAGCCCCACGGCAGTGGACGTCCTGGCGCCGCTCGTCAAGGACGGCGACGCGCGGATCCGCCGGATGGCGGCGTGGGCCCTGGGCGAGATCGAGAGCGCCCAGGCCGTGCCGGTGCTCGCGCCGCTGGTGCGCGACAGCGTCGCGACGTGAAGCTGACGGCCCTGTGGGCGCTCGGCGAGATCGAGTCGGGCGCCGCGGTGACCGTCCTGGCGCCGGCGCTGAAGGATTCCGATGCCGAAGTCCGGCGCACGGCGGCGTGGGCGCTGGGCGAGATCGAGGACGGCGCGGCGGTCAGCAGCCTGACCCCCCTGCTCACCGATCCGCAGCCCGAGGTGCGCGCCGTCGCCGCGTGGGCGCTCGGACAGATCGAGAGCGCGTCGGCGCTGCCGGCCCTCGAGAAAGCGAAAGACGACGGCTCCCCGTCGGTGCGGCGCGCGGTTCGCTGGGCCATCGCCCAGATCGACGACCGCCACTGATCTTGCGCTGCTTAGCGGTTCGCGGCACGTCGGGCAGAACTTCAGTTCTGCCCGGGGAAGGCGGCTCCAAAGAGCCGCCCTACGTGGAACGGGAAAATGCCCTAGGGCTTGATGTTCTGGTTGTGATGGAACACGTTGTCGGGGTCGTAGCGGCGCTTGACTTCGCGCAGGCGCGCGGCATTGGGCCCGAAGGCCGCAGCCAGGGCACTCTGGTCGCCGACCTCATCGGCGTTGAGATAGTTGGCGTACCGTCCGGTGGCGAAGTGCGCCGACATCGCCGCATACGTCCCGCGGGTCCAGTCGGTGTTGACCGCCGTCTGGGCCGGGTCCATCCACTCGCCGGCCACCAGCATGTTGAAGCCGGGCGTCCGATGCGGAAATGCCGTTGCCGTCGGCGCCACCCGGGTGGCGGCCCCGTGGAAATGCTCGAGCAGAAGCCCGCTCATCGGCGACGGACACTCGGCGAAGCGCGCGATCATCGTGTCGATGGCGTCGTCGCTCAACCCGGACAGGAAGTTCGCCTTCCAGTAGTTCAGGGCGTAGGCCGGGAATCCCGCGTCGAAGAGCGTGTTGACGACGCTGTACGGCATCGGGCCGATCACGTCCATCACCGGCGTGCCGAATCGCTTGATCGGCTCGACGGCACGCGCACCGGCGTCGAGGTCGCCGATGTGACAGACGAAGATGGCCGCCAGCTTCGCGCCTGAGCCATCCGGAGCGTGGATCAGACCGGCGAAGATCGTGAACTCGTCGGGCAGCGTGGCGGTGACGTCGCGATAGAAGCGCAGCACGTCCCTCGCGGCGCTGAACGGATGGGCGACCAGTCCGCCGGTCACGATCGGGCCAACCGGGTGCGCGTCGTATTCGAGCCACGTCGCCACGCCGAAGTTGCCGCCGCCGCCGCGAATGGCCCAGAACAGGTCGGGGCTGTCGTCGTCGCTCGCTTGCACGACCTCGCCCGCAGCGTTCACCAGCGTCGCGCTCCGCAGGTTGTCCACCGCCAGGCCGTGCTTGCCCATCAGCCAGCCCAGACCGCCGCCGAGCGTGAGCCCGCCGATGCCCGTGGTCGACACGACGCCGCCGGTCGTGGCCAGGCCATGGAGCTGCGTCTCCCGGTTGTAGTCGCCCCAGGTCGTGCCGCCCTGGGCCCGAACGCGTCGCGCCTTCGGATCGACCTGCACCGCGCGCATTTGCGACAGGTCGATGACGACGCCGCCGTCGCACACGGCATTGCCGGCGACGTTGTGGCCGCCGCCGCGGACGGCGATCTCGAACCCGTGCTCACGTGCAGCGCGCACGGCCGCCTGCGCGTCGGCGGTGCCACGACACTGGACGATGATCGCCGGACGGCGGTCGATGAGCCCGTTGTGGACGCGCCTGGCGGCATCGTAGCCGGCGGCGTCGGGCAGAAGGACGGCGCCGCTCACGTTCGGACGCAGTGTGGCGGCAGCGGACTCTGAGTTCGGCATCGGGCCTCCCGGCGAAGCTCATCTTGTATCACGGCGCGGCGGTGACAGACTGACGTCTATGACTCCGCACCGGTCCAGCCGGGTCCTCGAGCGCTTCCTCCGCTACGTCACCTACGACACGCAGTCGCGCGAGGACGCCGACCACGTATCCCAGCACGCCCGGGCCAGCTCGTGCTGCTCCGCGACCTGGTCACCGAGCTGCGCGGCCTGGGCATCGCCGACGCGGAGATGGACGCGCACGGCTACGTGATGGCGACCATCCCGGCCACCACCGCGAAGCCGGACGTGCCGGTCATCGGCTTCATCGCGCACGTGGACACGTCGCCCGAGATGAGCGGCGCCGGCGTGAAGCCGATCGTGCATCGCGACTACGACGGCCGCGACCTGGTGCTGCCCGACGACCCCGAGGCCGTGCTGCGCGTGGCCGACTCGCCCGTACCTTGGCGAGTGCCTCGGCCACGACATCGTCACCGCGTCGGGCACGACGCTGCTCGGCGCCGACAACAAGAGCGGCGTGGCCGAGATCATGACCGCGGCCGAGTACCTGATGGCGCATCCCGAGATCCCGCACGGGGCCATCCGCATCGGCTTCACGCCGGACGAGGAAGTCGGCCACGGCACCGAGCACTTCGACGTGGCCCGCTTCGGCGCCCGCTACGCCTACACGATGGACGGCGGGCCGCGCGGCGAGCTCGAGTTCGAGAGCTTCTCGGCCGATGCGATCACGCTGACCTTCCGCGGCTTCAACACGCATCCGGGCTACGCCAAGGGCCGCATGGTCAACGCGATCAAGCTGGCGGCGCGCTTCATCGACCGGCTGCCGCGCCGATCGCCTGTCGCCGGAAACGACCGGCGGCCGCGAGGGCTTCGTCCACCCCTATGTGGTGCAGGCCGCCGTGGACCGCACGTCGGTGAAGTTCATCGTCCGCGACTTCGACACCGCCGGGCTGCAGGAGAAGGAGTCGTGGCTACGCGGACTCGCCGAGGAGGTCGTGGCGGCCGTGCCCGGCGCCGTCGGTGGACGTCAAGATCGAGGAGCAGTACCGCAACATGCGCGAGGTGATCGACCAGCACCCGCTCGTGGTCGAGCGCGCCCGCGAGGCGATCGCGCGGGCCGGCCTGACGGTGCGCGAACGACCGATTCGCGGCGGCACCGACGGCTCGCGCCTGTCGTTCATGGGCCTGCCGACGCCGAACCTCTTCGCCGGCGAGCAGAACTTCCACTCCCGCCTCGAGTGGGTCTCGGTGCAGGACATGGAGAAGGCGGTCGAGGTGATCGTCGAGCTGGCGAAGGTCTGGGAGGAGCACGCATGAGTCTCCACTCCGTCAAGACGTTCCTGGCCGAACACGCACCTGACATCCCGGTGATCGAGCTGGCGTCGAGCACGGCGACGGTCGCGCTGGCGGCCGAAGCGCATGGCGTCGAGCCGGGCCGCATCGCCAAGACGCTGTCGCTGCGCATCGGCGACGACGTCGTGCTGCTGGTGACGCGCGGCGACGTGCGGCTGGACAACCAGAAGTACAAGGCCACGTTCCGCACCAAGCCCAAGATGCTCGATGCCGCGGAGGTGGAGGCCGAGACCGGGCATCCGGTGGGCGGGGTCAGTCCGCTCGGACTCGCCCGCGCGCTGCGCGTCTACTGCGACGTGTCGCTGAAGGACTTCGACGAGGTGCTGCCGGCGGCCGGCGCGACCAATGCCGCGGTGCGCATCCGCCCGGAGCGCCTGGCCGCGCTGACCGGAGCCGACTGGGTGGACGTCACTTCCCCGCCAGCTTCTGCTGCGCCGCCAGCACCGCCTGGAACATCGCCTCGGTGAGGTCCAGCTCCGCCACGTAGCCGGCCGGGTCGATGAAGGGATTGAGCCCGCCCTTCTCGAGGCGCGGGTACTTCTGGGCCAGCCGGTACATCGCCGGGTGCGAGGCCAGCGGCACGTCGCACGGCAGCGCGCGCGACACCTTGAAGGCGCGGCGGAACTCGTCGGCGATGGCCGGGGCCTCGGCGTTGTTCACCAGCTGGAAGCCCGGGTTGACGCCGAGGCTGCCGATGATGACCACGTCGAGCGATCGCCCACCCTCGGTGACCTTCAACGTCCAGGTGGTGCAGCCGCGCGAGTGTCCGGGCGTCAGGTGCGCTACCAGCGTCGTGCCGCCGAGCGTCACCGTGTCGCCGTCGTGGATGACGCGGTCGATCGGATGCGGCTTGCCGCCGGGCTGCATCCGCTGGAGCGCCGGCACGTCTTCCGCCATCGCCACGACCTGGGCGCCGCTCAGCGCCTTCACCGCCGCGTCGCCCTCCATGTGGTCGCCGTGGGCGTGGCTGCCGAGCAGGATCTTGATGTCCGAGAACTTGAAGCCGAGTGCCTCGACCGACTTCTGGATCACCGGGACATTGCGCTCGTAGGAGCTGTTGATGAGGATGTGCCCCTGCGGCGTGGCGATGAGGAACGTCGCCAGGCTGTTGGTGCCCACGTAGTAGATGTTGCCGGCGATGCGGTGGGGCGGAAAGGCCGTGCTCTGGTCGTCGCGCCCGCCGAGGTTGCGCTGCAGCAGCGTCTGCTGGCTCCAGGTCTCGCCGTGGACGGTGACCACGGGCCAGCCGCCCGGCGGCTCCGGGGCAGTCACCTGGGCGCCCACGATATCGGCTGCGCACAGGAGCAGGACAAGGAACGCCGCGGCGACGCCGATTTCGTGTTCGCGCATGACGCGGACCCTACTACGACGGCCCGCGATGAGCAAGGATACGCAGGATGCTGACCGACACGCTGTGCACGCGCTGCGGCCTGTGCTGCGACGGCACGCTGTTCGGCGACGTCGAGCTGACGGGACCGCGAGAGGCGACGCGCCTCGAAGCCCTCGGGCTCGACGTGGACGCCGACGACGCCGACGCCGAGTTGCTGACGCTGCCCTGCCGCGGGCTGCGTGGCACCCGGTGCAGTGTCTACGCGCACCGCCCGCAGTGCTGCCGCACGTTCGAATGCCGGCTGCTGCAGGATGCCGGGCGCGGCGCCATCACGGTGGATCAGGCCCTGACGCGGATTGCCGAGGCCAAGGCTCAGGTGCAGCGGGTGAAGACGCTGCTGGCCGGGATGGAACCGCGCCGCGGGCCTCGCCTGCCACTCCAGGAGCGCGTCGCCGATGCGCTTGCCGCGGCGCCCCGCTCGCCCGTGGGCATCCGCAGGCGAGCCGCGCTCGACACAGCGATGGCCGCCCTCAAGAGCACGATCCGAACGACGTTTCTCAGGTGAGACTCAGTTGGCGGCAAACGCCAACAGCACGTTGCCCGGCATTCCGCCGAACCGCGAGTATCCCGAGTTCACGAACAGCATGCCGCCGACGACGACCGCGCCCGGGCCATCGATTGAGCCGCCCTTGGCCTTGACGCCGTTGACGGTCTGGAACTCCCGACGGGTATCGAAGTCCCAGATGACGGTGCCGTCCTCGGCGCTGTAGCCGCGGATGTGACCGTCGTACGACCCGGAGAACACCACGCCCGGTATCGCGGTCACCGCCGCGGACTGTGCCGGGCTGCAGCCCACCGGCATGCCCTCGGTGCACGGCACCGGCGGCGCATGCCAGACTCGCGTGCCATCCGCGATGCGCAGCGCCGTCAGGCCGCCGCCCATCTTCGGATCGAGGATGTAGCGTCGCGTGTCCTTCGGATCGGTCGGCCTCCTCCGAACCGTCGAGGCGGTCGACGCATACACGCTCTGAGCATCACTCGCCATTCCCCAGAGGACGCCGACCGCCGTCCCCACGTTGGGGACCACACTGGCGATGCGCGTCTGCCAGACGATGGCGCCGTCCTTGTCCGGATCCAGCGCGTAGACCATGCCCGACTTCTGTCCAGCCAACAGCAACTCGCGCCCACCGGGCATCGGCGCGACGATGACCGACGCGCCGAAGTCGTAGTCCGGGCCGTCTTCCTCCGGGCAATTCTGTTTGTCGGTACCGCAGGACGAGTTGTAGGCGTCGTTCGGCGTCACCTGCCGGGCCCACGCCACCTTGCCCGACGCGATGTCGACGGCGACGATGGCGTCGCTCAGCTGCTGTCGCCGGCGACGAGTAGTTGTCGCCGGTGGCGAGATACAGGACCCCGCGTTTCGTGTCGAGGGTCGGCGCCGCCCACACGGCCACTCCCGACGGCCCGCGCTGCTCGGTGCCCCGCTTCGTCCTGCCGGTCGTCTTCGGCTCACCCACCAGGTGGGCCTTCCACACCTGCTCGCCGTCGCGGATCCGCAGCGCGACGACGCTGCCCCGGAAGGTGCAGCAGGGATACGTGGGATCGAGCGCCCGCGTCTCTTCCCACGAGGCGATCGGCACGAACACGTTGCCGTTGTACGACGACCGGAGAGCCGGTCAGCCGCGCCGCGTCGTGGGCCTCGATCCGCTTCTTCCAGATCACGGTCCCGGTCTCGGCGTCCAGCGCGTAGAACCAGCCGGTCTGGTCGCCGAACAGCAACGCGTGTCTGCTGCCCATCGGCACCGCGACGAATCGACATCCGCACCGGCCCATCGGCCTGGTACGTCCACTGGAGACAGCCGGTGTCAGCGCGCAGCGCGTGAATGACGCCTCCGGCGCTGCCGACGAAGATCTGCCCGTCGATCACCGTCGGCTGGGCGAAGGCCGTGACATCGCCGTCGAACCCGAACGCCCACTTGAGCTTCAGGTTTCGAGCCGTGTCGGCGCTCAGCCCGGCGGCCGCGGCGGCCTGATAGCGCGCGTTGCTGGCGGTCGGGCTCCAGCCGTTCCACGACGACGCCGGCGCGGTGGCCACCGTCGCCCGCCGGCTGCTGCAGTAGGCGCTCGCCGGAAAGTTGATCGCCGGTTGAGTCGGTCCCGAGATAGGTGGCGACGGCCTGCCGCTCATCGCGGCTCATCGGGTAGGCCACCGTCATCATCGCCCCGAAATCGAGGGCCCGCAGGATGCGGGTCGACGGCATCTGGTTCAACGACGCTTTCGGGGGAATGCGGTCGCTCACCTGATCGTGGCAGGCGGCGCAGCGCCGCTGATAGACGGCTTCGCCCGACGGCGTCGCCGCGGTCTGGGCGAGCAGCGGGCGATGCACGAGCACTACCGCGGCAAGGACAAGAATGGTCTGGAGCCCGTTCCACATGCGACGGAGTCTAGAGCGGTTTGCAGTCGTAGGGCAGCTCTTTAGAGCTGCCTCGAGGCCGGCTGCGAGGCAGAGCTAAAGCTCTGCCCTACATACAAATCGCAAACGCTCTAGCGCCATGCTGGCATGCTGGCTATGCCGGATCGACCAGCACGCCGGGATTGAGCCGCCACTCCGGGTCGAGCCACCGCTTGGCGGCCCGCATCGCGTCCAGCGTGGCCGCGTCGTACTGCACCGGCAGGAAGTGCTTCTTGATCCGGCCGATGCCGTGCTCGGCGGAGACACAGCCGCCGCGGGCGACGATGGCCGCGGCGAACTCCGCGTAGATCGCCTTGGCGCGCTGCAGTTCGCCGTCGTCCTTGGGCAGGATGTTGACGTGGAAGTGGTTGTTGCCGGCGTGGCCGAAGATCGCGTGGTCGAGCCCGGCCGCGGTGAGGCGGGTCGTGTAGAGGTCGTAGACCCAGTGCAGGTCCTTGTCCTCCACCGCCATGTCGGTGGCGATCTTGTGGAGCGTGGGGTGCTGCTCGCGCCGCCGGGCGATGGTGGCGTTGATGCGCTCGGGGACGGCGTGGCGGAAGACGCGGATGTCGCGCAGCACCTGGTCGTCGATGCCGGCCAGCCCCGCGGCTTCGTCGCCGCCGGCCGCCGCCACGTGCGCCACGACGCGCTCGATCGTCGACTCGAGGCCGGCCTCGTCGTCGTAGCCGAACTCGGCGAACACCGAGCAGCTGCCCGCCGGTGCGTTGGCCAGCACCCGCTCCACTTCCGGTTTGCCGGTCTCGCGCGCCAGCTGGTGCGAGCGGGCGTCGAGGAACTCGATCGCGGTGGTGCGCAGGGCCGCATCGCCGCGCAGCGCCTCGACGAGGGCGAAGGCCTGCGCCGGCGTGGCGAAGCACTGAAGGAAGGCGAGCCGCGACTCGATGTCGGGGGTCAGCCGGAGCGTCACCTCGGTGACGACGCCGAGCGTGCCCTCGCTGCCGACGAAGAGGTCGAGCACGTCCCCGCCGGGCGTGAAGCCGTAGCCGATGGAGTTCTTGGTGTGCGGCTTGGGTATGGGCTGGAGATGCGCGGTGCGCCGCCCGTCGCCGTCCACGAGGGTCACCGCGTCGCCCTCGGCCCGGTCGGTGCCGCGGCGCAGTTCGAGGGTGCGTCCGGAGGCGAGCTCCACGGTGAGCCCGATGACCCAGTCGCGCGTGGCGCCGAAGCGAAAGCAGCGCGAGCCGGCGGCGTTGGTCGCGACCATCCCGCCCAGCGACGCGCCGGCCTCGGTCGGGTCGAGCGGCAGCGTCCAGCCAGGGGCGCGAGTGGCGAGCTGGGCCTGCAGCTCGCGCAGGCTCGTGCCGGCCAGCGCGCGCACGTAGGGCGGAGTCGCCTGCAGGTCGAGATCGACGACGCCGCGGAGGCGCGCCACCGACACCAGGTGCGTGGACGCGTCGGGCACGGCGCCGCCGGTGACCCCCGTGCGGGCGCCGCTGACGGTCACGCGATGCCCCTCGCCAGCGTGCCAGCGCATCACCTGGCGCAGCTCCGCCACGGTGCCCGGCTCGGCCACCGACGCCACGCCGGAGGCGGCGAGCCGCGATTCGTCGTGGAGCAGGTCGGCGGCGTCGGCCGGAGCCGGCGCGAGGCGCACGCACGCCGGGGCGGCGGCGACCGGCCCGGTCAGATCGCGCGCTTCGAGCACCTTCGACACGTCAGTACAGAATACGCGTCCGTACGTTCATCGGCAGCGCCGAGATGCGGCTGTTCACTTCGTCCGACAGCTCGCGATTCACGTCCATCACGAGGTAGCCGATGTCGCGGGTCGTGGCCAGCTGCTGCGCTTCGATGTTGGCGCCCACTTCCGAGACGATGTTGTTGACCGCCGCCAGCACGCCGGGGACGTTCTGGTGGACGTTGAGGATGCGGTGGGTGTCGGGCATGGCCGGCAGGTTGACCTGCGGGAAGTTCACCGCCCCCTCGGTGGAGCCGCGGTCGATGAACTCGCTGAGGGCATGCGCGACGTCGAGGCCGATGGCGCGCTGCGCCTCCTCGGTGTTGCCGCCGACGTGCGGCGTGAGGATCACGTTGGGCAGATCGGCGAAGCCGACGTCGAACTCGGCCACGGTGGGCGTCGGCTCCGACGTTGTAGACGTCGAGCGCGGCGCCGCCGAGGTGGCCGCGGCCGAGCGCCGTCGCGCAGCGCCTCGGGATCCACCACCTTGCCGCGCGACAGGTTGAGCAGATAGCTCCCCGGGCGCATGCGCGCGAGCTGCGCCGTGCCGATCATCGCCACGGTGCGCGGCGTTTCGGGCACGTGGAGCGTAACGAAGTCGGCCTCCTCGAGCAGGCTCGTCGAGGTCGGCGACCGGACGGGCCAGGCCGAGGGCCAGCTTCTTGGCGATGTCGTAGTAGAGCACCCGCATGCCGAAGGCCTCGGCCAGCAGCCCGACCTGCTGGCCGATGTGGCCGTAGCCGATGATGCCGACAGTGCGTCCGCGCACCTCGTGCGCGCCGGCCAGCGACTTGTCCCACCGTCGCTGGTGCAGCGCGGTGCTCTTGTCGCCGAGGCGCCGGGCCAGGCCGATGATGCAGCCGAGCGTCAGCTCGGCCACGCTGCGGGTCGAGGCATACGGCGCGTTGAACACCGGCATCCCGCGCCGCGCGGCGTCCGCGATCGCCACCTGATCGGTGCCCACCGAGAAGCAGCCGATCGCCAGCATCCGCCCGGCGTGCTTGAGGCAGTCGTCGCGCACCTTCGTGCGCGAGCGCACGCCCAGCACGTGCGACGCCGCGATCACCTCGGGAGCTCCTTGCCCTTCGAGCGCGCGCGGGATCACCTCCACCGAATATCCCCGCTCCTTCAGCGCCTCGGCGGCGGCCGGGTGGGCGTTTTCGAGCAGGGTGATGCGGATGCGGTCGCGGGGAAACGAGGTCTCGGCCATGTCGGGGCTGGGACGCTGAGTCTCGCGGCCGCGGCCCCGATCGGTCCCTTGTCGCATCTTAGTCCAGCGCCACGGTCGCGCCTGCGCTCTCTACGGCATCGCCGCCCCCGCACGCGCCCGCGCCTCGAGCCGTCGCTTGATGGGATGGTCGTCGTCGGCCACAGCGAGCAGCGTCGTGCAGCTCGGCTTCGATGGCCTCGGCCTGCGTCGGTGCGCCGTTCGACTTGGCGATAGAGCCGGGCCTGGCACTCGCGGTTCTGCAACCAGTCCGCCTGCAGCTCAGGAGCGGCCTGACGTCCAGCGCCGGCGCGGCGGCGCGGCCTCCAACACCTGCGATTGCGCGGTCGACATCGCCCTTCGCCATCCACGTCGTGGTCAGCCAGCGCCTGACCCTGGCCTCACGGCTGCGGTGCGGAAGCCGGCGTTGTACTCGAGGAAGGCCTCGAAGAACGCAATGGCCGCGTCGCGGACGGTTCTCGATCATCGCCAGGCCGCCTTCGAGCATCCGCCGGTACTGCCTCGAGCAGGTGACGGGCGCGGGCCGTCGATGCGGTGCCATCGCGACCAGGCGGCCGACTCTCCGCGACGAACCCGGCCTCGATGAACGGCGTGGCGGACGAACGCGCGGCCGTCGATGTCGGGATAGCTCTCGTGCGAGCACCGCGCGGAGCCGCGCCCGGTCTTCGCGATAAAGGGCAATAACACGATGACCGAGGCGGCGCTCGTGTGCGTCGACTACGCTTCTTTCCAGCTGCTCGGCCCGATCGAGTTGCCCCAGACCGAGATACAACGGCATGACTTGCTCGTTCCCAGGCGTCACGGAGCTCCGGTCGAGCGTCGCCAAGTCGCCCGCAACGTCGTCGGCGATGGCCAAGAGCGTCGTCCGGACGGTTCTGCAGCCACGCTTCGTGGGCTTCGAAGAGCCGCGCTTCGGCAATCGCCGACGCGTCGGCGCGCACGGGTCGGCACCATGGCGGCGGCCCGGTCGAAATAGACCCGCGCCCGGTCGACGGCTTGCGGGTCGGCTTCGAGGATGGCCCACGCCGCCATCGTCTGCCAGCCCGCGGCGTTCGGCCGGCCGTCGGCGCTGGCGCGTCGCGAACCGTTCGTTGGGCGACCGCGTGAGCTTGTAGAAGTCCATGCACGAGGCGCGTCGCCTCGACGTCGTCGGCGTCAAGCTGCCAGCAGCGCTTCGCACGCGTCGATCAGCGCGCTTTGGCGTGGGCCACGGCCTCGGCGCGATCTGGCGTCCTCGTAGTGCTCATGTGACTGAGCGCGTGCCACACGCGCCTCGCTGAGGATCCGCTCGGCCGGACCAACCGATGCTCGACAGCGCGACCGCCCGTTCGCCTGTGGGCCAGTGCGTCGGCCAGACGTGGGGTCCCTCGTGCGCGAAGCCGCTCAGGTGCACCGCACCTTGGCCATGTGGCCGATGCGCGGCGGCGAAGTCCGGGTCCTCGGCCAGGGCCTCCAGCAGCAGGCGTTCGGCCGTGTCCTGCGGCGGTCCCTCGAACGACGCCGTCGTCGCCCAGCATGGCGTCGACCTGTGCGTACAGCTGCAACGCACGCAGCGACGAGGTCGTGACTCGCGGCAACGGCGGCGCCGAGCCCGCCTGGATCATCGGCAGGGCCTCACCGAGCTGTCCCCGAACCGCGAGCGCCAGTCGGCCGACGGCGCTCGATACCGCCGTCTGACTCGCCGCCTCCTCGGACACCCTGGCGACGACCGTGCCGTCCGCAGGACGCAGGATCTCGGCGGCGACCACGTAGGTCGTTGCCACCCGCAAGACCTGACCGGCGACGAGTGCCTGGACGTCGCCGTCGCGCAGCGCCACCTCGCGGCCCACCGAGAGATCGATGCGGGTGTCGAGCGGACGGCGCATCAGCGCCAGCGTGTCCTGGACGCGCAGCCGCGACGCCACGCTGACGAACGGCGACGCCCCCAGTTCCCGTTCGAGCGCGAATTCCAGCGCATCGTCGAAGAGCGGCTCGCCCGTGCGGTTCTCGAACGCCGGTGACCAGCACCAGGGCCGGTGCGGCGACCGGCGCGGGCGACGAGGAAGGCGTGGCGCGCATCGAGAGCGCGGCGCCGAGCCCGGCGAGCGTCACCACGAGCGCAGCGGCCCCCGCCACACGCGGGCGCGGGTGCGCTGCACGTGGCAGGACGCCGACGGCTGCTTCCAGCGCGCGGCGCATCGCGTCAGCGCTCTCGAAGCGGCGCGCGGGATCGGGATCGAGGGCCGTCTCGATGACCGCGTCAGCGGTGCCGGTAGGTCGGATCGGAGCGCCGCCAGCGAGGCGCGCTCGCCACGTGATGGGCATCGCGCAGCTCGCGGAGCGCGTTGCCCGCGCACGGGAAAGCTACCGGTGGCCAGATGGAACAGCAGCGCGCCGAGACTGTAAATATCGCTCTGCCGCGTCGCCGGCTGGCCGTCGAAGATCTCCGGGGCGAGGTACGAGGGCGTGCCGGCCAGGCCGCCGCGCGTGTCGTCCGGATCGTCGAGCTCGCGACCGGTGCCGAAGTCGCCCAGCACCACGCGCCCACTCGTCTCGCGCAGGACGTTCTGGCCTTGACGTCCCGGTGCACCAGCCCGGCCTGGTGCACCGCTTCCAGCGCCCCGGCCAGCTCGGTGCCGACGCGTCGCAGCTCGTTGGCGGCAAACGGGCCGCGCTCGGCCAGCTCGGCAGCCAGCGTCCGGCCCTCGACGAACTCCATCCACAGCCCGACACGCCGTCGATGCGCTGCGCGCCGTGAATGGTGACGACGTTCGGGTGGCGCACCCGCGCCATCAGCCGCCCTTCCTCGACGACGCCGGGTTCCGACGCCGTCGTCGTCCGTCGTCGTGCCGGACCAGCTTGAGCGCGACCTCGCGTTCGAGCGCCGGGTCCCAGGCGCGGTAGACGTCGCCGAACCGGCCGCGGCCGACGTGCGCCTTCATCGTCCAGCTCGCCCCACGTGGCACCGGGCGCCAGCACGATCCGGCCGGCCTCGTCGCGCGAGCGGGTCGTTCGCAGCGTCATCAGCCCGTGGATGGACTGCACGGCACGGAGGTTCGCGATCACCTGCCGCTCGACCGGATCGGCGGTCCGCTCTCCGCCGATGGCCAGTCCGACGGTCCGCCATCGGCCACGGCTTCGGCGAGGTCATGCACGCGCCGCGGATCGAGCACGCCGGACTCCTTTCAGACGCAGAGGATGGACGGATGATCAAGCACACCGTATCGCGGTGAATAACACGCGACACGCGCAAACCGCACACCGAGCGGCCTGTCATGCCGGGCCCATCTCCTCGGCCAGGCGCACCAGTGCCCGCACCACGGCCATCCGGGCGGCGTTGGCGGACGGCTTGCCCAGCACCTCGGCCAGCTCGGCGTAGCTGAGATCGAACTCCACCCGGCTGATCACTGCCTCGCGCTCCTCGGGCTTCAGCCGCTCGAGTGCGGCGTCGTAGCGGTCCATTACGTTTCCTGGGCGATCGCCGCCTCGAGCGGCGACGTGCCCTCGTCCTGGAACTGCGAATCCAGCGTCTGGTTGACCCCGCGCGTGGCCATCTTCCGCAGCTCGTTGCGGATGCGGTTCATGACCGCCTGGCGCAGGTAGGCCTGCAGGGCCCCATCGCCCCGATTTTCGAAGCGGTCGAGGCGCTTGAGCGTCTCGAGGATCGTTTCCTGGACGATGTCGGTCGTATCGGCGATGTCGCGGGCCCATCGGGGCAGCCGACCGTGCGCCCAGCGGCGCAGCTCGGGCAAATGCCGCTCGAAGAGCTGGTCGAGGGCCGCCTGATCGCCGGCGCGGGCCCGGTCGAGCAGGTCGCTCGTCTGATCGAGGGAGCCGGAATCGGCGGTCCTGGCGTCCATGCGGCAACCGGCGCTATTAGACCCCAGGTCAGGCCCCGCACCGTCGGGTGGGGTTTGTGCGGTTCCGGCCGCTCGCGTGTTTCCCCTCCCAACCACGACACCACGCGTCTGGAGCTCAGCCAGAGCGCCGGCGCCCGGCGTCCGTCAGGAGGAATTGCATGCGTCCACGCACTGTCGTCGTCGCCCTGGTCGGATTGGCCCTGATTGCCGGCGTGTCAGTCGTGACGGCGCAGAAGGGACGCCCCCGGCTGGCGAGAGTACCCGGGGCGACGACCCTTTCTTGTATCGACCTGTTGCCGCGGGACGTCAGCCCGGGAGACAGCGTGTGCGGAGACCCCTTGGGACCGTACTCCGACGGGGTTGCCGGGATCGTGTCGGAGCTCCGTGAGGGCGATCGGGAGTTCCGTGTCTCGAGCCTCCCGGCGCTGTCTCCTCCGCCTCGACACTTCGTGATCCGCTTCCCCGCGGTGGCTGCTCCGGCGCTGGAGTTTGAATGCGCTGGCTCGGCGTGCGCCGCCGCTGGTCGGGTGCTCGGCCAGGTCATCGAGACCACTGTCGTCCCCAGCGGGGATCTCTACGGTCCCCAGGACGCCGGCGCCAACACCAATCTCGTGACCGCGGGAAACGTCGAGGTCACCGGAGGCCTGACGGCGATTCCGATCGGCGGCACGCACGCCACCAGGCTCAAGCTCGGCTTTCCCGACCCCGACGGTCTCGGCTATCGCTGGAGCCTGTACTTCAACCCGGCAGCGTATCCCGGCACCGGGCTCGTCTCCGTCACACGGTCCGCGACCGAGCCGTGTACCTGGACCATCTCCGCGGGCGTGGGCGACCTCGCCGGTTTGACCCTCTTCTCACAGGGGAAGGGCAAGACGATCCAGACCTTCGAAGGCCGGTTCTCCATGCCGTTCACGATGACCTTCACGGCGGCGAGCTGCAGCTAGGCGGCGCCCCCACCCCGAGGGGCCGTCCCTACGGCTCGATCGTCGCCGTCTTGATGTAGTCCATCTTCGGGAACGACTTGGTCAGGTAGGCGTTGCCCTCGGCGGCGACGCGCGCCTGCGGCGGGCCGCTGCCCCGCGGCGCCCCCTCGCCGTAGCCGGTGTAGATCTTGTCCACCACCTCGATGCCGCTCACCACCTCGCCGAACGGCGCGAAGCCCATGCCGTCGAGGTTGGTGTTGGCGCGGTAGTTGATGAACACCTGCGTCGTGCGGGTGTCGGGCGTGGCGCCCATCGCGAAGGTGATGAAGCCCTTCTTGTTGCTCTGCGTCACCTTGTCGGGCGGGATGCGCGCGCTCTGCCACACCTTCGACACCGCGGGGTCGGCGTTGAGGCCGAACTGCACCATGAAGTTGGGCACGGCGCGGAAGAACCGCGCCTCGTCGTAGAAGCCGTTCTTCACCAGGTTGTAGAACCGGTCGGCGCCGTTGGGCGCCCACGCCCGGGTGACGCGGATCACGAACTCGCCGACGCTGGTGTCGAACTTGACGTTGTAGGTGGCCGGCGCCGTTTCGTTGAGCCCCGCCGGGTTCAGCAACGACTTGCGTGCCGCCCCCTGCTCGGCGTGTATCCCGATCGCCGCCGTGGCCAGAATGACCAGCGCCGTCAGCGCCACCGTGGGTGTCCCGCGATTCATGCTCATATCCCTCCGCTCTTACGATACTGGCTGTCTGCCCGCCGCCGCTATCGCCGGCTGCGCGCGACTGCCGCGGTGACGCCGGCGGTGGCCCGATCGACCAGCGCCGCCTGTGCCGTGAGGGCCTGGGCGGCGCGGACGATCTCCTGATCGGCCTCTTCGTAGCGCTTCAGCTCGATCGCTTCACGCACGCCGGGCACCGTCTTGACGTCGTAACCGGTGTAGACGCCGGGGGCGTAGAGCAGGTGCTTGAACCACGGGCGCCTGGGCAGGCCGGCGGCGTTGGTCAACGCCCGCTCGCTGTCGATGAGCAGACGATCGAGGGCACGCGCCGCCTCGGGGGTGGGCCGCGCGTCGGCACTCAGCCAGCCGTCCACGGCGCCGTGGTAGCGGCGGGCGCTCTCGGTCAGCGCGTCGACCGCGTTTTCGAGCGGGGCGAAGTTGAGGTGCGGCGGCACCGTCTCGGTCGCCGGCGCGACGGTCGGCCGCCGCGGGTCGTTGGTGGCCCGGAAGACGCCCTCTTCGATCTGGCGATTGCGCTCACCGATCGCGTCCTGCCGGGCCTTGAGCAGCTCGCGGAGCTCCTTGAGGTACATCCGCACCGTGTCGGCCGTGCCCCGGAAGTCGAACGGCAGCACGTCGGCGTCGGCGAGTCGCATCACCGTGGTGCCGATGGTCTGCGCCATGGCCACGCCATACGCGAAGTTGGTGTCGGCGAAGTGGGTGTACCAGTAGAAGTCGTCGTAGATGGAGTGGTAGACGCCGCCGTCGTCGGCGCCGCCGAAGCCGAGATCGAGCGTGGCCACGCCGACATGGTCGAGGAAGGCCGTGTAGTCGGTGCCCGAGCCCAGCGCGTCGATCCGCAGGTCGCCGCGCTCGCGAATCTCGGTCCGGGCCTCGGCGCTCTTGGCGGTGGCGATGCGCTGCAGCTGCTTACGCTTCCAGACCGACATCTTCGCGTCCGGATCGTCGATGGCCCTGGCCACGTCGTTGACGAAGTGCTCGAGCGAGTGCGACCCGCCCATGTTGAGGAAGCCGCGGCCGTTGCCGTCGCTGTTGATGTAGACGGCGGCGTGCTGGCGCAGCTCCTCGGCGTGGGTCTCGACCCATTCGGTGGACCCGAGCAGCATCGGCTCCTCGCCGTCCCAGATGCAGTAGACGAGCGTGCGCGCCGGCTTCCACCCGCGCTTGGCGAGCGTGGCGAAGGCGCGCGCCTCCTCCAGCAGTGCCACCGTGCCCGACACGGGATCGTCAGCGCCGTTCACCCAGCCGTCGTGATGATTGCCGCGGATGATCCACTCGTCGGGATGCACGGCGCCGGGGATGCGCGCGATCACGTTGTAGACGGGCTTCAGGTCCCAGTTGAACTGCAGCCGCATGTGCACCTTGGCCGGGCCCGGGCCGACGTGGTAGGTGATCGGCAGCGCGCCGCGCCACTCCACCGGCGCCAACGGACCCGTGAGCGCGGTGAGCAGCGGCTGCGCGTCGCCGTAGGAGATCGGCAGGACGGGGATCTTGGTGATCGTGGCCGCGTCCTTGCGGTCGAGGCGCGTGGCGCCCGGCGTGGCCCCCACGCCCGGCGTCAGCGGATCGCCCGGATAGAGCGGCGCGTCCATCACGCTGCCGCGCTGCACGCCGTCCTTGGGCCGCATCGGCCCGGCCGGGAACACATCGCCGCCGAAATAGCCGTCGTCGCGCGGGTCCGAGTAGATGATGCAGCCCACCGCGCCGTGCTCGGCGGCCACCTTCGGCTTGATGCCTCGCCACGACGTTGCCGTAGCGGGCGATGACGATGGCGCCCTTCACCGAGATGCCGAGCCGGTCGAGCTGCTCGTAGTCGTCGGGCAGGCCGTAGTTCACGTAGACGAGCGGCGCGGTCACGTCGCCGTCGACCGAGTAGGCGTTGTAGGTGGGCAGCTGCTCGCTCTTCTGATTGCTGGTCGGGTCGATCGCCAGCGCCGGCTCGTCGAGCCGCAGCGTGAACGGCGTCGGCTCGAGCATCTCGACCAGGCGCTCCTTGGGCGTGGGGAACAGCACGTCGAAGCGTTCGATTTCGGCGGTGAGTCCCCACTCCTTGAGCTTGGCCAGCATCCACTCCGCGTTGTCCTTGCCGTAGGGCGAGCCGACGTGGTGCGGATGCGCGGTGAGGCGCTCCATCGCCTCGCGCATCAGCTTGGGATCGGGCAACGCGCGAAACGCCTGCTCCCACTCCTTGTGCGCCCGGGTCGTGGCGGCCGCGAAGCCGGGGAGACGCTCCTCCTGCGTGCGGCCGGCGGCCGACAGGCAGGTGAAGAGCGACAGGAGCACGAGGGCGGTGACGCGTCGCATGGCCGGCCGTGGTGAGACTACTTCGACGGCGACGAGTAGATCGTCAGCGCGAAGCCGCTCGGTTCCATCACCTCGAACGCGCGGGCGCCCCACTCGGTGTCGTGCGGTTCCTTCGACAGCGTGATGCCGGCCGCTTGGGCGCGCGCGGCCACCGCGTTGATGTCGTCGGTCGCTTCGACCATGATCCGCACGCCGATGCCTTTGACGCGGTCGAGGCCTTTCTTGCCGTCGTCCTGATTCACGCCGAGGCGGGCATTGCCGGCCTTGAGCATCGCCCCGAGCAGCGCGCCCTTCATGCTCCCAGCGCTCTTCGACCTCGAAGCCGAGGCCGGCGAAGAAGTCGAGGCTCTTCTGGAGGTTGTTCACGGTCAAGCTCGGCATCACGGCCGTGGCGGCCAACGTGTTCGTTGTTTGTGGCATTGTGCGTCTCCCTTGGAGCCATTGTATCGAGCAACCTCCGGCGCGAAGCCCGGCGCATCGTGATATGACGGAGGCAGTCGGGTCCGTTCAATCGAAGAGCTTCGGCGGCCACGGCCGAGCCTGGCCGTGGAGTGAAGGAGGCGGCCATGGAATTTCTGCTGGCCCTGATTGCGGTGGCAATTGGCCTGGGGCTCGCGCGTCGCGGCATCCTGCATCCCGGAGACTATCTGGTCGCCGCGTCCCTTGCGGTGATGCTCGCGGCCTTCGTTCTGATCGTGACGCCGAGCGGCCTGCAGAGTCACGGGCTGGTCGAGCTGGGCGCGCCGCGGGGGGCGGTGGCGCGAGCCGACTTCCTGGTCGCACACGGCATGAAGATCGTGCTCAGCTCGATCCTGTTCGCGCTTGGTGCCAGCGCCGCCGCCATCGTCCGGCGGCGAGCGACTCCGGAACGCTTCGCCTGACCGACGGGCGCGTCGGCCGTCCCTCCCGCTAGGGGTTCAGCTCTGCGAGTGTGGCGCGACTGGAGGCGGTGACGAAGCTGGCCAGGAAGCGCGCCATCCGCTCGAGACCGGGCGCGGAGATCACGTCCAGTACCTCGCCGGTGGTGTGGTACAGCGGCGGGGCTTGCATCACGGTGACCTTGGCCACCTTGAGCGCCGTCCAGCCGCCGGTTTCGCCGCTCTGGAACGTGGAGCGCTCGGCGATGAGGTTCACGCCGTAGCTCGACGGTCCGCGGTCGATGAGCGTCTGCAGGAACGGCGAGTTGTTGGTGACGCCCACGGCGATGGGCGCCTCACCTGAATCGGCCACGGCCTGCCGGTAGCCGTCAGCGGAGGTGGTACGGGCGGGCGAGAAGTTGCGCTGCGCAACGTGTTCGATGTTCACGAGCATGACCGCCCGCGTCGCCAGCTCAGGATTGGCGGCGACGAAGCTGCGTGGCCCGTTGATGCCCGGCGTGTGATGGCCGGCGCTGGCCACGAACACCAGCGTGCGCTCGGGCGGCTCGGCGGCTTTCCCGTAGTGCCGCGCAAGCGCCACGAGCACCGCCAAGCCGTCGGCATTGTCCCCCGCGCCGTCGAACCAGGCATCGGCGTGGGCGTTCAGCACGATGGCCTCGGGGCTGCGTCCGGGAATCACCGCCACGGCGTTGGTCGCCCTCAGCCCGCGGAAGGTCTCGGTGGTGAGGTCGATCTGGACGCGGACCTTGTCCTGCACGCCAGCTTCGGTCGCGCGGTCGAGCAGCGCCTCCAGGAACCAGCCATCGCGTCCGCCGATGTTGAAGCACGGATTGCCGCAGTCGCTGAAGTCGCGCGACAGCTCGTTGCCGGGCAGGCGCACCAGGTTGAACACACCGACCGCGCCGCGCTTGACCAGCTGCTCGGACCGCGCATCCACGGCCCCGCGCTCGAACAGCATGTGGCCTTGCGGCACGATGAGCTGGACGGCGATCTTGCCCTTCACGTCGATGTGCTGGAGGACCGCGGGGCTGGCCGCGCCCACGAAGACGAGTGGCGCGGTCAGGGTGGCGCCGGCAATCTGCGAAGGGCCGACGGGCAGGGCCGACTCGAGGACGAGGTCGGTGGTGCCCGGGCCGAACGCCGGATCGGCCAGCAGCGTGACCTTCCAGGTGAGCGGCAGCCACAACGACGCGCCCGCGTCCTGCGCGATCGGCTGCGTGCGCACGTCCTTGATGCCCGCCTGCCGAAACTGATCCGCCGCCCAGGCGACGGTCCGGTCGCTCGACGGGAAGCCTGAAATGCGGCCCCACATCTGGCCGCTGCCGACCTCGCGCCGGGCGCGGCTGTCGTGCGCGAACTGCACGATCGTTTGCACGTCGGCCTTCATGGCCGCGGCATCGAACTCCTTGGCCGGCGACTCACCGGGCGGCTGGGCCACCGGCCGCGGCTGGCGCGTGCCCACGAGCACGGCCGGGGCTCGGGTGGCGCCTGGGAGCGTGAGGCCGAACCAGGGACCTTTGACGGCGGTGGCGGACTGGGTCTGCGCGCGCGGGTGCGCAGCGCACAGGGCGGCAGCGAGCGCGACGATTAGGACAGTACGCACGCCGGCATTCTAAGACCGCTGGTCACTTGATGTAGCGATTGGCCTGGCCGGCGTCCCACGGGCGATAGGTGACGGCGAACCGCAGCCGTTCGTTCACCGGCGGATGGTCGTAGGCCCACAACACCAGCAGCGGGTGCGGCGTGGGATACGACAGCGCCTTCTCGCCCAGCTTCTGGAAGGCATGGGCGGCCACCTGCGGCGACTCGGGCGTGAGGCCGTGGATGGCCTCGAGCGCGTAGATGTCGGCCTGGTGCTCGAAGTAGCGCGTCACGGCCGCATTCACCGGCTGCGCGGCCAGCGAAAACACGCTCAGCAGCAGCAGGATCACCGGCAGCGACGCCCAGTCGGCGATGCCGCGCACGCCCCAGCGTGGCCCGAACCGGGCGAGCAGCCCGCCGAGCAGGCGCGAGGCCAGATAGAGCTGGAGCAGCAGGCCGAGGATCGCGAATCCGATCGACAGCCAGATGTGCTGCAGGACGTAGTGGCCCTGCTCGTGGCCGAACACGAACATCGTCTCGCGGAATCGTCAAGTCGCGCGACGTGTTGTCCCACACCACCACGCGTTTGCTGGCGCCGATGCCGGTGACGTAGGCGTTGTAGGTCGTCACCTTGTCGCTGGCCTGCATCTCGAACATGCGCGCGCGCTCGATCGACAGCCCGCCGCGGGCCATCACCTTCTCCAGCTCGGGGACCAGCGCCGGCTGGCGTTGTTCGAGCGGCGCGAACGTGTTGAACAGCGGCGCGATGAAGATCGGGCCGATGAAGATGAGCAGCAGCACGACCGGGATCGAGGCCAGCCAGCCGTAGAACCACCACCGCGTGGGACTGCGGCGCAGGAACGCGTAGAGCCCCCACACGAGCAGCGTGCCGAGGATCGTCCCGATCAGCTCGCCCTTGGTCCAGTCCCAGAACCACGACCCCCAGCCCTGCACCGACAGCCCGTACTGCACCTGCAGGCGGTGGCCGTACATCGAAAGCGGCAGGCTCAGCACGTCGAGGGTGAGGAGCAGCAGCGGCGCGAAGACCAGCGCCTGGACGAAGCGGCGCCGGCTGACGCGCTCGGCCAGGTCGCGAAAGCGCGGGGCGACGCGAAGGACCAGCATCAGCCCGAGGACCGCCAGGCCGTAGACGGTGCCGACCACCAGCATCACCAAGCTGGTGCGATACAGCGCCTCGGACCGGGCCAGCGTGTCGGGCGGCAACCGGTATTCGGTGAGCACGTCGCCACCGGCCGGCGGTGCCTGCGCCGCCACGGCCGCGCCGCTGAGCCAGGCCACGGCGACGACGGCGAGCACGACACGGGTGATGCTGGTCATGGCGTCCTTTCGTGGCCGGAACCGAGCCACGTGCCCTTCTCCATCCACAGGTCCCACGTGACCACCCCGGCGTCGTCGTCACTCACCGGATGGCCGGCCTGCTTGAGCGCCAGCTTGATCTGCCCGTGATGGTAGCCCTCGTGCCAGATCAGGTGCTGGAGCATGAGGATCGGGTGGTCGTAGTGGGTGTCCATCGGCCGGCCCGCCTCGACCCGGCCACGGACCGCATCGCGCACCGCCGCCGCACTCTCGTTCAGCATATGCGTCGAGGCGATGGCGATTGCGTTCGGCCCGCCACTCGCCCTCGGGCATCGGCCGCGCCGCCTCGGGAGCGTCTTCGTGGACGAAGATGAGCCGGCAGTAGTGGATATGGGTGAACAGCTGCCCCACCGAAGGGCTGCCGGCCGCCGGCTCGACCTCCATCCCACCATCGGGCACCAGCCGCAGCAGGTTCACCACGATGGCGTTGTTCCGGTCCCAGGAATCGAGCAGCGCGTCGAGCACGCTGCGGTCAGAAGCGTCTGGCATGTCCCGCACCTCGTGTCGCGGATGATTCTGCCTCAGCTCGGGGCCGGGTCCGTCGACTTACACTGCTCCCATGCGTACTCCTGCCCCGTTCGGTCGCGCCCTTCTCGTCGGCCTGGTCCTCTGTGCCGCCATCCCCACCGCGGCTCAGCAGACGCCGGTCGACAAGCCCGACATCCCGGAGAAGTTCACCCGGCCGACCACCGGCTTCGACTACGAGAAGCGCGTCGAGATGATCCCGATGCGCGACGGGGTCAAGCTCTACACGGTGATCGTCGTGCCCAAGGGCGCCAAGGACGCGCCGATCATCATGACCCGCACGCCCTACAACGCCGCCGGGCGCGCCACGCGGGCGCAGTCGGCGTCGATGCTGGCGACGCTGCCGCAGGGGGACGAGGTGTTCGTGGCCGACGGCTACATCCGCGTGTTCCAGGACGTGCGCGGCAAGTACGGGTCCGAGGGCGACTACCTGATGACGCGCCCCTTGCGCGGCCCGCTCAACCCGACCACCACCGATCACTCCACCGACGCCTACGACACCATCGAATGGCTGGTGAAGCACGTCCCCGAGGGCAACGGCCGCGTCGGCATGCTCGGCAGCTCGTATGAAGGCTTCACGGTGGTGATGGCGCTGGTCAACCCGCACCCGGCGCTGAAGGTGGCGGCGCCGATGAGCCCGATGGTCGACGGCTGGATGGGCGACGACTGGTTCCACTTCGGCGCCTTCCGCCAGCCCAACTTCGACTTCTTCGCCGGGCAGAGCGCCGGACGCGCCGCCGGCAGCACGATCATCCGCCAGGGCATCGACGACTACGAGAACTTCCGCCGCGCCGGCTCGGGCGGCGACTACGCCAAGGCCAACGGGCTCGACCAGCTGCCGATGTGGCGCAAGGTGTCGGAGCACCCGGCCTACGACCAGTTCTGGCAGGAGCAGGCGCTCGACAAGATCATGGCCAAGCAGCCGCTCACCGTCCCGACCATGTGGATCCAGGGCATCTGGGACCAGGAGGACATGTGGGGCGCGATCCAGAGCTACCTGGCGGTGGAGCCGAAGGACACCGGCAACACCCTCAACTACCTGGTGATGGGGCCGTGGCGGCACAGCGGCGTCAACTACGAGGGCTCGACGCTCGGGCCGCTGAAGTTCGAGGGCGACACCGCGCTGCAGTTCCGCCGCGACGTGCTCAAGCCGTTCTTCGACCAGTACCTGAAGCCGGGCGCACCGAAGGCCGACACGCCCGGCGTCTTCATCTACAACACCGGCGAGAATCACTGGGATCGCTTCCCGAAGTGGCCGCTGTCGTGCGCCACGGGCTGCGAGTCGACGGCGAAGCCGCTCTACCTCACCGGCGGGTTCGGCCTGTCGTTCACCGCGCCGTCGGGCGGCAGCGCCAGCGACGCCGGCGGCTTCGACGAATACGTCTCCGACCCGGCCAAGCCGGTGCCGTACCTGCCGCGCCCGGTGCGTTTCTCCGATGGCGCGCGCTGGCAGACCTGGCTGCTCGAGCGATCAGCGGGCGGTGGCCGACCGCACCGACGTGCTCACCTACGTGACCCCGGTGCTCACCGAGCCGGTGCGCATCAGCGGCGCGCCGCTGGTCAACCTGGTCGCCTCGACCAGCGGCTCCGACAGCGACTGGGTGGTGAAGCTGATCGACGTCTACCCCGACGAGACGGCCAGCCAGCCCGAGATGGGCGGCTACCAGCTGCCGGTGTCGATGGACATCTTCCGCGGCCGCTACCGCGAGAGCTTCAGCGACCCCAAGGCGATCACGCCGAACACGCCGCTGCCCTTCCGCTTCATCCTGCCCACCGCCAACCACGTGTTCCAGCCCGGCCACCGCATCATGGTGCAGGTGCAATCGAGCTGGTTCCCGCTCTACGACCGCAACCCGCAGACCTTCGTGCCGAACATCTTCTTCGCCAAGCCGGAGGAGTACAAGAAGGCGACGCAGCGCGTGTATCACGCGCCGGGAGCGGCGAGCTTCATCGAGCTGCCGGTGGTGCCGGCCAAGCGCTGACGCGGGTTCAGCGCCGGGGGAACGGTGGGTCGCCCGGCTGAGATAGGCTTTGCCCCATGGTCGTCGCGCAGGCGCTCGGCGAATACGGCGGCGTGGCCGGCGCGGTCTCGGGCGCGTTTACGCGGGCCTCGAATGCCGTGCAGTCGTTCCTCTACGACGCGGAGCCGACAACCTGGCTGATGGTCGCGGCCGTCGTGGTCGTGGTGTGGTGGCTGCGCCCGCGGTGAGTCAGGCTTCGAACGTCGCCCGTCGTCACGGAACGAAGAGATCGCTGGAGCTCGACAGCGTCAGCGGTTGCCAGCTTCCGGAGCCCTGGGCACGCGTGAACATCGTGTAGGGGTCGTGGGCGAAGCTGCCGGCTGCTGAGGCAGCCTTGGCCCGGGCCGCCGACGCCTGCTGCTTGGCCTGCACGTCCTTCAGCAGTTGGTCCCGCTTGCCCTGCGGCGTCTCGAGCAGCGTCATGAGCTTGGCCAGGTCGGGCATCACGCCCACCGGCGACCCCGACACGGTGGGCGTGCCCAGACTGGAATCGCTCAGCAGCGCGCGCACGATGGCCGGCCGGAGCGCCGATTTGAACTGCGCCTTGGCGATGCCCTGCACCAGGGCGGCCGCGCCGGCGATGACCGGGGCACAGAGCGACGTGCCGCCGATATGTCCGCCGCCGGCTGTGCCGATGAAGCCGAGCGTCTGCCCGTTGGGCGTGTTCACGTAGCAGTCCACGCGATTGCCGTCGTTCAACTGCATGTTGTCGATCATCCCGCCGCTCTTCGCGCTGAGCTGCCCGCCGGCCACGACGATGCCGCCACCGTCGGCGAAGGTGGCGGTGGCGGCCCGGTCGAGCGAGTGCGGGGCCTTGGTCGCCAAGCCGCTCCGGAACGCGGCCAGCGGAACTTTGGGTCCACCCGCGAGCCACGGGCCCCCGAGGTTTGCGCCAAGCTTGGCAACGACCCAGGTCGGATCCTTGCCGCCGCCCTTGGGCTTGCAGAGCGCCACCAGTCCGTTGCCCGCTGCCTCGACGACCGTGACGCCCAGGGCAACGAGGTCGCTGACCATCTTCAGCAGCGTGGGCTCGAACTCGAGCGCCATGGTCGTGGTCACGCCGCTGGGGCGGACGTCGGTGCCCACCTTCTCGGTGACGAGATGGTGCGGCCATGCCGCCGTGCCCTCCTGGGCCAGCAGCGCCGCATACTCCGGGTAGGGCTGCTTGACGTCGAGCCCGGCGTTCACGGCTAACGACACGTTCACGACATCGCCCGGCTTCAGGCCTCCGTTGGTCTTGATTGCCGCGAAGGCGGTGGTGACTTCCTTGAGCCCGGCGATGGTGGTCACGCCGGAGGGACCGCTGGTGGTCACTCCCGTCACGCCCGAGAACACCAGCGCCACCTCGGGCGCCGCGCCGATGCCGATGGTGGCGTTGTCGGGGCAGCCCAGGATGCCGGTCGTCTGCCGCCCGTGCGTGCTGCTCCCGGTCGACCCGGCGACGACGCGCGGAGTGTATGGCAGCCCGGAGAAGTCCGATTCCATATCGACGACGCCCGCCTGGATTCCGCTACCGGTGTGGCCCTTCTTCCACGCCGCTTCCGCGTCGATACCCTCAGCGGCCTTCAGGTACGCCTGCTCGCCCTTGAATTTCGGATTGGCCTGGTACTGTTCGGAACGGCCGTGACCGTGAGCGTGGGTTCCGGATACACGAGGCCGACGTTGGCGCTGGCGCCGAGCACGTCGCACACGTGCCCGACGCCGAGCCCACCGGTGAGGCGGAGCAGGTAGATGTGCGAGTACAGGCGTCGACCGGACGACGTCGCCGTCGTCGCCGCGCCGTTGATCTCCTCGGGCGGGTACTGCCCGACCTTGGTCGCGTCCTTGTGCTTGGCGGCCACCTTGTCGCACAGGTAGTTGATGGCGTCGAGCACCGTGGCTTGCCGGTCCGGCGTGCGGAATCTGCGCCAGCTCGCCCACTGGCGCCACGTAGGCGTCGTCGAGGCCGTCGGATGCCTTCCACGTGTGTCGCTCTGCAGCCAGTTCATCGCCGCGCGCTCCTGGCCGGGGCGAATCGGGATCACCGCCTTGACCCACGGCGCGTTCAGGAAGGCGTTGCGCATGTTGTCGCCGTCGAGCTGCAGCAGCCAGCCCGAGCGAGGCGCCCGAGCGGGGCCGGCGCGCTCTCTTCGGTGATGTAGTAGTTGTCGACGCGGTTCTCGCCCACGCCGCCCCACGACACGACGCTGGTGGCGGAATCGACGTGTCTTCCTGCGCTTCGCCTTGATCATCTGGCTGATCGTGATGCCGACACCTTGTGCTCACTGCCTGGGCCTTGAGCGAGGCGTGCACGCGTGGTGGGTTTCTTGCCACGCCGCCGACCGGCGGCGCCGGCGGCGTCCGGGGCCGCCCCAGCGCCTGGTGGCTCTGGTGCAGCCGCGGCCGCCACCACTCCGGGGCCACGAAGTAGAGCATCTTGTCGATGTCGAAGATCGTGTTGAGCAGCTCGGCCACCACGTGGCGGGTGCGATCGTCGGGCATCGGCACGCCCTTGCGTCAGCATGTCCTGGATCAGCGCGCGGTAGACGACGATGCGTTCCTCTTCGCGCAGCTCCTCGAACTTCCGCGCGCTCGATGCTGGCTGGCCTTGTTGATCCGCTCGCGGGCGGCGTCGACGATAGGCCTTCTCGAATCGGCGCGCCGGGTCTCCTCCTTGAACTTCGCGATGGCCTGCTCGTTCTTGGCCGTCCACCTCGGTCACCAGTCGCATCCGTCGGTTGCCAGTTCACCTTGGCGATGACCCTGACAGTCGGGGTTGTTCCGGAAGTTGATGTGGCGCACCTGGATGCCGAAGGTCGACTTCGCCCGGCGAGGCGGTCGTCCACATCGGTGATCTCGAGCTCGCACGTCCTGGCCGCCGTAGTCGAACTCCACGTCCTTCGAACGTGTAGCCGGCGATGTCGCACACCGACTTGAAGCCCGCCGAACTGCGCACTTCGACGCTTCTCGGGGTCGCCTTCGTTCGTGTCGGTGTCGACCTCGACGCCGTCGCGATAGGCCTCGTCCATGTCCTCGTCGGGCTCGGTGTCCTCGGTGGCCGGCACGAACGGGATGTCGATCGTCGAGCTCGGTGGACGTGCATGCCGGGCGTCGGGATCGACTCGGGTGGCGCAATGGCGCCGAGCTCCGGATCCTTCGCGATGTGCACGAGCTTGGCGACGCCGAGGCTTGCGGCCGGGATCGTCGACGTAGCGTCTGCCAGCACAGATACGTGCCGATGTCCTGCACCTGCACGCCGACCTGCCGCATCTTGCGGCGCAGCTCGTAGTTGATCGAGCTCGTCGGTCGTGTTGTTCAGCACGTAGCGCTTGCTCGACGTGTCGGTGGTCTCGGTGACCGTCCTGAACGTCGACTTGAAGTTGCGTGCGGATCTCGGTCGAGAGCTTCTCGGTCTGCTGGCGCATCTGCCTGTGCGTGTGCTCGCGCGCCTTCGACTGCGTGGTGTCGAGATTGAGGCTCGCCGAGGCGCGTGGCGCTGCCGCCGATCCAGCCCTGGTTCACCGTGGCGTTCATGCCGAACTTCGTGTCGGACTTGTTCTCCTCCTTGACCGCGTCGGAGATCTCGTCCTCCTCGGTGATCGCTCTTCTCGGTCTTGATGACCGTCTCGAGCGCCTGTCTCGATCGTCTTCTCGACGAGCGTCCTGCGCGTGCTGCACCTCGATCAGCTCGACCGTCGAGCCGGGGCTCAGCCACACGTGGCCGACCGGCGTGCCGAGGAACGTGTCGAACTCGAAGAAGTACTGGCGGAAGAGGTGCACGATGCCGATCGGCGACAGCGTGGCGCGGTCGATCTCCTTGGTCGGATCGATGTAGTCGAGCGGGTTGCGGAAGAGCGCGAAGGCCTGCAGCTTGGCCAGGTCGAATCCGGCTTGAAGAAGAGCGCTTCGAGCGCGTCGAACTGGCGCGTCTGCTTCAGGTGCAGCAGCAGCCCGGCCATCGACGATTCGCGGCCGAGCTGCTCGGCGGCCATGGCCGTGGCGGTGCCGCCGCGGCTGGCCTGCTGGTCGTTCAGCCAGGTCTGCACCTGTGGCACGACCTCGCGTTGCAGCATCTCGGCCAGCTGGCGTTCGTCGATCACGTCCCACGCCCCTTCGTCGAGGCGGTCGCGCGGCGAGCAACTGGGCGATGCGGTCGCCGACAATCGTCTGCGTGCTCTTGACCTGGCGCGTCGGCGCGGCGCCCACGCCCAGATGGGCGATCTCGAGCATCCGGCCCTCGCGGGCGAGGTTCGCATCGACGTCGGCGACGATGCGGCTCAGCAGGCCGCTGCGCGCGCGCACCAGGTCGACGTTGAAGCCGCGCTGCATGCGCTCGACCTGGCGTTTGGAGCGCCAGCCGATGAGCGGCTGGTACACGCCGAAGATCTCGCTCGCGTAAGGCAGGATGTTGGTGTACGGCGTCAGGTCGCTGATGCGCTTCATCGCAGGGGTCCTCCGTCAACGGCCCGGAGGGGCGGGCGCACTCAGGTAAGCGACACCCTACCACCATGTCCCTCGGAAGATCAGCGCGCCCGGTGGGTGTCCCGTTCTGAGACGCTTAGTGGTGATCAGGGGCAGGCCGGGGCAGTGGCCTTGATGAAGCGGCTTCATGCTCTTGATGGCGAATCTGCGCTGGATTCATGGCGGCCGGCGTTGCTACCGTGCCGTCATGCTCGAGTCCTCGCTGCGCGATCTCCGCCATGCCGCCCGCGGATTGGCGGCCAAGCCCACCTACACCGCGATCGTCGTCGCCACGCTGGCGCTGGTGATCGGCGCGGCCAGCGCCGTGCTCAGCGTGGTCAACGCCACCATGGTGCGGCCGCTGCCGTTCCCGCACAGCGACCGGCTGGTGCAGCTGTTCCTGATGCCGCCAGGTCCGCCCGCCTGGACCAACCGCAATCCGCTCAGCACGGGCACGTTCTTCCGCTTCCGCGAGCGCCTGCAGCAGGCCGAGGCGGTCGAGGGGCTGTGGTCGCGCGAACGGGCGCTCGGCGGCGACGTGGAGCCCGAGACGGTCACCACCGGCGCCGTGTCGTCCGGGCTGTTCGGACTGCTGGGGGCTGCCCCGGCGCTGGGGCGCACGTTCACCGAGGACGAAGATCGCGAGAACGCCAAGGTCGCTGGTCCTGGGACACGCGCTCTGGCAGCGGCGCTTCGGCGGCAACGCCGCCATCGTCGGGCAAACGGTGCTGATCGACCGCGAGCCGCACGAAGTGATCGGCGTGATGCCGGCCAGCTTCGTCACGCTGTTCTCCCCCACCGAGCTGTGGACGCCGCTGAACGCGGCCGTCGGCCCCGCTGGCGTCGAGCACCACGTTCGTCCAGACGTTTGCGCGGCTCCGCCCCGGCGTCTCGCCCGCCCAGCTCGAGGCGGAGATCGGCTCGGCCGATGCAGGAGGTGATCGCCGAGGCACCCAAGGTCTGGACCGGCTGGTCGCCGCTGGTCGCCGGCGTCCAGGACGCGCAGTTCCGGCTGCTGCGGCCCAGCATCCTGGCGCTGCTGGGCGCGATGCTGGCGCTGGTGCTGCTGGCCGCCGCCAACCTGGCCAACCTGACGCTGGCGCAGATGGTGACGCGCCGGCCCGAGCTGGCGCTGCGCGCCGCGCTGGGCGGCGGACGCGGCGCCGCGATCCGCCTGCAGGTGGCCGAGACGCTGCTGCTCGCCGCAGCTGGAGGCGTTGCCGGGGTTGTCTTGGGCCAGTGGTCGTTGCCAGCGCTGTTGGCGCTGGATCCGGCCCTGGCCCGTACTTTTGGCGACGTCGATCTGGACTGGCGCGTGCAGCTGGCCACGGCGGCGCTCACGCTGAGCGTGGCGCTCGCGGCCGGGCTGCTGCCGCTGGTGCGCGAGCTGCGCGGCGACCTGGCGCGGGGCATCGCCGACGGCAACCGGCGCGCGGCCGGATCGCGGCGCGACCACCGCACGCGGGCGTGGCTGGTGGGCGCCGAGTGCGCGCTGGCGGTGGTGCTGCTGGCCTGCGGCGCGCTGCTGCTGAGCGGGTTCAACAGTGCCTCGCGGCTGCATCCGGGTTTCGATCCCGCAGACCGTGCTGGGCGCGCAGCTGCGACTGTCGGCCACGGCGTATCCCACCGAAGCGGCGCGGGCCGCGCTGATCACGCGCGTGCTGGAACGGGTGCGGGCGGTGCCCGGCGTGGAGAATGCCGGCGCCACGCTCAATCGCTTCGTGCCCGGCTTCTCCATGGTGACCGCCGTGCACATCGAGGGCCAGCCGACGCCCGATGGCCAGGCCCACACCGTGCAGTTCCGCCGCAGCAGTCCCGGCTACTTCGACACGATGCGGATTCCCGCTGCTGAGCGGCCGCGACTTCGCCGCCAGCGACGGCATCGAGCAGCCGTGGGTGGCGGTGGTCAGCAAGCTGTTCGCCGACCAGCACTGGCCCGGCGCCGATCCGCTCGGCCGCCGCATCCGCCGCGGCACCAACCCGCGCTGGCTCACGGTGGTGGGCGTGGTGGGCGACGTCAGCGACGTGGGCTTCAGCCAGCCGCCGGCGCCCACGGTGTACATCTCGTTCGACCAGAACAACGTGGCGATCACGCCGGTGTCGCTGGTGGTGCGCACCAAGGGCGATCCGCTGGCCCTGGTGCCGGCGGTGCGCGCGGCGGTGTTCGCCGCCGATCCGGCGCAGCCGATCGACTCGGTGACCACGCTCGAGCAGTTCCTGGGCGATTCGCTGGGGCCGCAGCGCTTCCGCAGCACGCTGCTGCTGGTGCTGGGCGGCATCGGCCTGACGCTGGCCGGGCTGGGCGTGTACGGCGTCACCGCGCGGTCGGTCGAGGAGCGCAGCCGCGAGCTGGGCGTGCGCCAGGCGCTGGGCGCGTCGCCGGCCGGGCTGCTGCGCCTGGTGGTGGGCCAGGCCTTGCGGGTGGTGTTCATCGGACTGGCCGCGGGTGGCGCGCTGGCCGCGGGCGCAGCGTCCGTGCTGCTGAACACGCTGCCGAACCTGGAACAGGCCGAAGGATGGTGGGCCGTTCCAGCCGTGACGATGCTGGCGGTGGTGGCCGCCCTCGCTGCCGCTATTCCCGCTCGACGGGCGCTGACGATGTCGCCAACCGAGGCGTTCCGCGCCGACTGACCGCGCGATCGGCGCGCCCCGGGGCCGGACGCGCTGACATAGAATCCCGGCGTGCCGCTTCCCGCCGGCGAACGCCTCAACGGCTACGAGATCGTGTCGCTCGTAGGCGCAGGCGGAATGGGCGAGGTCTACCGGGCCCGCGATACGCGCCTCAACCGCGATGTCGCGTTGAAGATCCTGCCGCCGCAGATGGCCGACAACCCCTCGGCCTTCGCGCGCTTCGAGCGCGAGGCCCAGGCCGTGGCCGCGCTGTCGCATCCCAACATCCTGGCCATCCACGACTTCGGCAGCACCGAGAAGCACCGCTACGTCGTGTTCGAGCTGCTGCAGGGCAGCACGCTGCGCGAGCGGCTCGACGGCGGGCCGCTGCCGGTGCGCAAGGCCGTCGACTACGCCCGCCAGACCGCCGACGGCCTGGCCGCGGCCCACGCGCGCAACATCACCCATCGCGACATCAAGCCCGACAACCTGTTCGTCACCGACGAGGGCCGGGTGAAGATCCTCGACTTCGGCCTGGCGCAGACGGTGATCGACGCCGCGAACGCCGAGGTGACGAGCGCCCGGACGCAGGCGCCGATCACCGACGCCGGCACCGTGCTCGGGACGGTGGGCTACATGGCGCCCGAGCAGATTCGCGGCCTGCCCGTGGACCACCGGGCCGATCTCTTCGCGCTGGGCGCCACGCTCTACGAGATGTGCACCGGCAAGCGCGCCTTCAAGGGCGCCACGCCGGCCGACACGATGTCGGCGGTGCTCACCAGCGATCCGCCGGAGCTGAGCGGGTCGGGCCACGCGACGCCGCCGGCGCTCGATCGCATCGTGCGGCGCTGTCTCGAGAAGCAGCCGACCGAGCGCTTCCAGTCGGCCCGGGATCTGTCGTTCGCGCTCGACGGGCTCTCCAGTGTGTCGGGCACCGGATCAGGATCGATGGCCGCCGAGCCCACGACGTCCGACCGGCGTCGCGGCTGGGCGCTGCCGGCCGCGGCTGCGGCAGTGGCGGCGCTGGCCGCCGGTATCGTCCTTGGCCGGCTGACGTCTCCGGCGGCGACGCCCCCGGCGACCGCGCCGAGCTTGCGCGCGCAGTTCCCGTACGAGCCGATGGCCAGCGTGTTGGCGATGGCCGTCTCGCCGGATGGGCGGCGTCTCGTCTATTCGAGCGTCGGGGCACCCGGCGCGTCGCAACTGTTCATTCGTGAGCTCGCCAACGGGCTGATCGTCCCGATCCCCGAGAGCGGCGAGCCCTCGTCGGCCGTCTGGTCGCCGCGCAGTGACGCCGTGCTCTTCAGCACCTCCCGGGAGCTGCGAATCTACAGCGTGGGCGAAAGGTACAGCCGGGTCGTGGACATGGTCGCCTCCGGGTTCCGCGGCGCGGCCTGGCTCGCCGACGACACGCTGGTGCTCACCTTCGTCGGGAACGAGCCGGTGCGACGACGCAGCCTGAGCGGCGGCGCGCAGACCGTCGTCGTGAAGAGCACCGACGGGCCGACATTGACGCTGCCCCGTCGCATCGGCCAACGCACCGACTACGTGATCGCGGTGCGCAGCAAGACCACCGGCGCGCTCGATCGGCAACTGGTGACGATCCGGTTGTCGGACGGCGAGGTCACGCCGCTCGTCGACAGTTTCGGGGCCGGCACTCTGGCGTCCGGGTATCTCCTGGCGCCGCTGGGGCGCGGCCTTTTCGCCTACCCGTTCGACGCCGAGCGCCTGACCGTGACCGGCGAACCCCGGCAGCTGCCCGAAAACGTGGCGTGGGACCCGCCCAGCGGCGACGTGGCGCTTTCGGCGAGCGACGACGGGGATGCTGGCCTACCTGCCTGCGTCCGACCGCCAACTCCAGTTCGAGTGGCTGTCGAACACCGGCCAGGCGGTGGCCCGCGTCGGCCCACCCGACGTCTACGGCGCGTTCTCCTTGTCGCCCGACGGGTCGCGCATCGCCGCCCGGCTGCTCCCAACGGCGGTGCATCCGCTGGCCGCCCTGCGGCTCATCGACGTCGAACGCAACGTGGCCTCGCCGATCGCCACGCCCGAGGGGCTGGTGTCCGATCCGGTGTGGACCGTCGACGGCTCCCGGATCGTCTACCGGCTGACCAATGTGTTGATGCGCCAGTCGCCGTTTGCGACCGCCGCCGAGAAGCTGGCCGACGAGAACCTCTACCCGGATGCGTTCTCGCCCGATGGCCGCTGGCTGCTGGTTGGCCGTCCCGAAATGGCGGGCAGCTTCGGCCTGCTGGCGAAGCCGATGGACGGCCCCGGCGAACCGCAGCCGATCTCGACCGACCCTCCAGCGACCGACGAGGGTTCGTTTTCGCCCGACGGACGGATGGTGTCGTACCACAACTCGCGCACCGGGCGGGCCGAAGTGTATCTGTCGCCCTTCCCGCCGACCGGCGAACGCTGGCAGGTGTCGCCCGACGGCGGCGTTCAGGCGCGCTGGAGTGCCGACGGCCGGACGCTCTATTACCTGGATCAGACCGGGAAGCTGCTCCGTGTGAGTGTGTCGACCGACATGCCGCCGCGCATCAGCCGTCCGGAGGTGCTGTTCGATTCGGGGCTGGGCCAGCCGTCGGGTATCGTCGAAGAGTACGCGGTGCACGGCAACCGGTTCCTCTTCCTGCGCCGCGCCGCCGAGGCGCCGGCACAGTCGATTGCGGTGCTCAGCAACTGGACGAACGCGCTGTCGGCGACGTCGACGGCGCCACCGCCGCCGCCGCTGCCGCGACCGCGGTAGCAGGGCAGCTCTTACGACGCCGCTGCGCGTCGCCTTCGCCGGCAGCGCCTTGGCCGCCATCAGCGCCACGAAGTCCTTCTGCCACTTCGGCTCGGGACGGTTGCGCAGCGTGGCCGCGCGCCACGCGCGGAACACGCCCCGCCGGCCGATGCGGACGGCACTGGACGGCGCCCGACCGGATCGCCGGCTCGATCGCCCAGCGCGCCATCACCCCGATGCCCTGGCCGGCCTTGATCAGCTCCAGGATCGCCTCGGTCAGCGGAACCAGCGACACCCGCGCCGGCTCGACGCCGGCCGGCGTGAGCACGTAGCGATAGACGTCGCTGTTGCGCCGGTCGAGGTTGTAGAGCAGCAGGTGCGTCCCGGCGAGCTCGGCGGGTTCGATGTGCGGCCGACTCGCGAACGGATGCGCCGGTGCCACCGCGGCCACCAGTTCGTCCTTGAACACCGGCCGGGTCACCAGCCGCGCATCGTCGGTGCCGTCGGTGATGAACGCCACGTCGATCTGCCCTTCGAGCAGCGCCTCGACCGGCCGGGCGGTCGCCGAGACCACGATCTGGACGTCGACCGCCGGGTAGGTGCGGTGGAACGTCTCCAGCAGCGGCGGCAGCCAGTGGTAGCCGGTGTTGCACTGCGTACACAACCGCAGCACGCCGGTGCCTGGCGCCGACAGCGACCGCAGGTCGTCTTCGGCCCGGACCAGGTCGTCGAGCACACGCCGCGCCGACGCCAGCACGCGCTCGCCGGCCGGGGTCAACACCATGCGCCGCCCGAGCCGCAGGAACAGCGGCGTGGCCAGGCGCGATTCGATCTCGCGCAACTGGTGGGAGAGCGCCGACTGCGTCAGGTGCAGCCGCTCGGCGGCGCGGGTGACGCTGCCGGTCGCGGCGATTTCGGTGACGAGCGCGAGGTGGCGGACCTCCAGGATCGGCAGCGACATCGTATGAAGAGATTAATCCCTTCGCAATCTATCATGCAGCGTTGAGGCAGGTTGCCACGGCACGCCCACGCCCGCCGGCCCGGTTCACGAAGCGCCCGTTATGGCGTCGGCGACGCCGCGGCCAGCTTCGTCCGCCACTCGGCCGCCTTGCTTGGCTTGCCCCATGCCTCGTAGAGCTCGACCAGCAGCTTGGCGGTCCCTTGTGTATCGCGGTGGTCTGCCCCTAGCGCGGTCAAGTACCCCCGATACGCCGCAAGGGCCGCCGGCTCGGCGTCGCTGTAGCGGTGCAACCGCATGTACATCGTGGCCAACCGGTAGAAGGTTCCGGCAGTTCTGGTGTGCGCCTCACCGATCACCCGTCGCCTGGCCTCGATGGCCGCGAGATACAGCGGTTCGGCGAGCACCTCCTTGCCGAGCGCGTCGTAGACCGTCGCGAGGTTGTGCTGCGCCTGCAGCACGTCGGGGTGGTCGGCTCCCAGTGACCTGCTTCGTGCGTTCGAGCACCCGCAGGGCGACCGGTTCCGCTTCCGTGTACCGGCGCTGCATGTAGTAGAGGCCCTGCAGGTTGTTCAACGAACTGATCGTGTCGGGGTGGCTGTCGCCGAGCACTCGCGTCTGCGCCTCGAGCGTCGATCGGATCAGCGCTTCGGCTTCGTCCCACCGCTTCTGCGCCACGTACAGACTGCCCAAGTCGAAGTTCGCTCGAAGAGTGTCAGGATGGTCGCCACCGAGGATCCGTTGCCGACGCGCGACGACGTCGAGATAAAGCGGCTCCGCCTGATCGAACCTGCTCAGGTACCAGTAGGCGTTGGCGAGCTGGTTGACGGCGTGAAGGGTGTCGACATGGTCGTCTCCCAGGACCCGCCGCCGGGTCTGGACCGCCTGTTCCAACAGCGACAGCGCGGCGTCGTACACGCCAAGGTTGGTGTAGACCGTCCCCATGGTCGTTTGCAAGCGCGCTTGGATTTCGGGCTGTTCGCGTAGCGTCTCCTGCACCGCGCGTGCGCCCTTGTCGAGAATCTCGCGCGCCGTCACGCTGTTGCCCCGCGCCTCGCTCGGGTCCGACACGTTGAAGAGGCCGACCAGGAAGTCGGACACCTGCGTGGCCGCAGCCGCCTCCCGGTTGGCGCGATCGCGTTCCCGGGCGATCCGTTGCGCTTGCATAGTCATCACTCCGGCAAAGGCCACTAAGAGGACGACGAGAACGGCCGCGGCAGCCACCGCGACGCGATGGCGGCGCACGAACTTTCCGACCCGATACCGCGCACTGGGCGGTCCGGCGGTGACCGGCTCGTTGGTGAGACTGCGACGGATGTCCAAGGCCAGCGCATTGGCCGTCGCATAGCGCCGCGTCCGATCCTTTTCAAGCGCGCGCATCGTGATCCAGTCGAGATCGCCGCGCAGCTGGCTGACGAGCCGTCCCGGCTCGGTGCGGCGATTCTGCGCGACGTCCGCCAACGTCGGCCCGCCTTGGGTCAGGCGGGTGCTCGGCCGCGGCGGTTCGACTTCGCGGATCGTTCGCCGGATTTCGTCGAGTCCGCTTCTCGCGAAGCGCCCGGCCGTCGAACGGCAGTGTGCCGGTCAGCAGCTCGTAGAGGATGACCCCCAGGGCGTAGACGTCGGTCCGGGTGTCGATGTCGAGCCCGCCCATCTCGGCCTGCTCGGGGCTCATGTACTCGGGCGTGCCGATGAGCGCACCCACTTCGGTGAAGAGCGTCCCCTCGGTGAGCGGCTCGCGTCGTCGCCTTGGCCACGCCGAAGTCGATGATCTTCGGGACGGGCCGGTCGTCCTGCAGCGTCACCAGGACGTTGGACGGCTTGAGATCGCGATGGATGATCGCCCTTCTGGTGCGCGTGCTGCACGCCGTCGCACACCTGGATGAACAGCTCGAGGCGCTCGTGCATCTGACAGGCGGTGGCGGTCGCAGTAGGCCGTGATCGGCTCGCCGCGGACGTACTCCATCGCGAAGTACGGCCGCCCCTCCGGGGTGCTCCCCGCGTCGAACACCCGGGCGATGGCCGGATGGTCCATCAGGGCGAGCGCCTGCCGCTCGGCCTCGAACCGGGCGACGACCTGCGCGGTGTCCATGCCCGCCTTGATCACCTTGATGGCGACCTGGCGCTGGATGGGCTGCACCTGCTCGGCCAGCCACACCTCGCCCATGCCGCCTTCGCCCAGCCGCTGCAGCAGGCGGTACGGACCGAACGCGAGACTCGGGCGGCTTGGCCCCGCCGCCGTTCGAGTGAAATCGTCCTCGGCTGGTGGTTCGGACATGCTCAAGTCAATCAAGCGGCCGCCGTGGTCGCCAAGCCCTCCGGCGCGCATCGCCCGCCGGTAGGCCACGGCCACGGCGTCGAACTTCAGGTGCAGCTCGTCGGCCAGGTCGAACGGCACCTGCTCGGGCCGCTGCGACTCGACGATGCGCTGGTCCTGCCCGAAGATCACGCGCTCGAACTCCTGCAGCGTCGAGTCGGGGTCGTCGAAGTCGTAGTTGCGGCCGATGATGCAGTAGCCGCGGCAGCGCTCGGGCGTCTCGGGCTGCGAGGCGAAGAAGTAGACCATGCCCTTGTCGCCGCCCCAGCCCAGGCGCAGCACGATCGTGTAGGGCAGGTGCAGCTCGTAGCGGCTGCGCCGCTCCGGCGTCACCGTGTCGGGGTTGGCGAACACCTGGAAGTCGTCGCTGTTGGGCGCCTCGGGACGCACGATCGTGTAGTGCAGCACGTGGCCGCGCGTGTCCACGCTGTGCTCGGGCACGACCGGCCGCTCCGGATCGCCGAGCAGGCCGGGATGCACCCACGGGAAGTGGCCGAAGTCGGTGAAGTTCTCCACCTGCCGCGACGCGTCGCTGTGCCACGCGAACGGCCCGGTGTTCACCACCTTCCAGGCGCCGGATTCGAGCTCGGGCACCTCGGGCAGCGCGTACGCCGGCTCGCCCTCGGCCAGACACACCCAGACCAGGCCGTAGCGCTCCTGGCAGCGATACACCGGCGTGCGCGCCTTGGTCGGGAATGATCGCGTTGGCCGACTGCGGAATGCGCACGCAGGCGCCCGACGGCGTCGTAATGCCACGCGTGATACGGACACACCAGGCAGTCGTCGGCGATCCAGCCGAGCGAGAGCGCGGTGCCACGGTGGATGCACAGGTCGCGCATCGCGTGCGCGCGGCCGTCGCTGGTGCGCCAGACGACCACGGCTTCGCCGAGCAGCGTCGCGCCCACGGGCTTGTCCGTCACCTCGTGGGCGTAGGCCACGGGGTGCCAGCATCGGGCCTGTTTCTCCGGAGAATGCGGCACGCGGGGCGGGCATCGTGGGCGGCAATGCTACCACCCGCCCACGTGCCGCTCCTTCGAGGGGAACCCTCCTCGGTCCCTGGTCCCTGGTACCCGGGCCCTGCTCTTAAGGAACCGTTACCGACTGGACCGCCGTCGGCGCGCTCGTACCGCACGCGTTCGCGGACGACACGCTCAGGTTGTAGGTGCCAGGCGGCACCGGGCTGCTCGACCGATGTCGTCGTCAGCGGCACGTCGAGGGCGATAGCGCCGGTCACGTGCAGCCCGTAGCTCGTCGGCGCCGCCCCGGCGGCCGGCGATTCCCAGATGACGAACACTGTCGTGCCGATACGGTAAGCGAGGAACCGCGTCGGCGGCCCGGGCGCGCCCGAACATACGCCGGGGAACGTGACCGTCACCGGATTCGACGCCGCACCGGCGCCGCCGGCGTTGGTGCTGCGCAGCCGCAGCGTGTAGGTGCCGCCCGGCACGCCGGCGACGTTCAGCGACTCGCCCGGGCCGAGCGGAATCGAGGTCGTGGCCGCCCCGGTCACATCGAGGATGGCGCCGGTCGGCGCCCCGCCGCCGAACGTATTGCGCCACGCCAGCGCGAGCGAGGACCCGTTGACCAAGCCCAGCAGGTTGGCGGGCGCCGACGGCGCCGCCGGCACGTTGACGAAGAGGGGCACCTCGTTCGACGCCGCGCTCACGGTCGTCCCGACCGCGTGGACGCGGACGAAGAAGGCGCCGTTGGGCGCATCGAAGGTCAGGATTCGGTATCGGCCCGACCGGCAGACTCCCGAGCACTTCGCCCGGAGAGACGCCGCCCTGGACCAGGAAGCCGGTCGGCACCGGGCCGACCGTCGCCGGCGTCCACCGCAACGTCACGCGCGTGCCGACGACCGACGACACGTAGAACTCGCCCGGCGGCTGCACCTCGGTCGGCTGGTTCACCGTGAGCGCCACGGTGGTGACGCCGCTGTTGAGGCCGATCGCGCTCTGGGTGCGATAGCGTGAAGGTATCGGCCCCGGCGAATCCTGGCGGTCGGCGTGTAGGTGAATCCGCCGCTGGCGAGGAAGTTCAGCGTGCCGTGGCCCGGCAGGCTCACGACCGACGCCGTCAGCGCGCCGCCGCCGTTCGAGCTGTCGTTCGACAACACCCCGGGATCGGCCACGACCAGCGGCACGTTGAACGGCGTGCTGTAGCCCTCGTCGGTCGCGGTGGGCGGCGTGCCGTCGTCGTTGAGGATGGTGCCCACCCCCTGGTTGTCGCCGATGACCGTCGCCGGTGACCCCTGACAGGTCGACGAACACCGTCTCCGGCGTTTCCACGTTGGCGTCGCCGATTACGGTGACGCTCACCGGTTGGCTGGTCGTGCCCGGTGCGAAGGTGAGGACGCCGCTCGTGTACACGTAATCGTCTGTCCCGGCCGTCGTGGCCATCGACAGCGTGAAGCTCGTCAACGTGCCGACGTCTCCACTGACGTCGTCCATGATGAACAAGCTCCACGTGCCGTTGGGATTGGTCCCGTTGAACACCGAGAGCGCCGAGGTGTACGGCCCTGCCGGCGCCGGCGAGGCCATCGCATCGGCCGATCCCACGGCATTGTCGGTCGGCGCGAACGTGCCACTCACCAGCACGCCAGTCGGCGGCGCGGGAGCGCCGTCCACGAACGTAACGGTGATGGTGCCGGAGCCAAAGGTGTTGCTGACATCCGACAGGAACATGGCGCGCTGGCCGCCCGGGCCGACGAGGAGCATGTCCGAGATCGCCGATGAGGTGTGCGACAGGCCGTTCGAGGCGAATCGACAGCCTGGTAATGGTTCCGGTGATCCCGGCAACGTTCAGCGTGGCCGGGTAAGGCGTCGCCGCGCCGAGCGTCGTTCCGGGGGCGCCGGCTGGTATCGTGACCGGGCCCGCCGACGTCCCGACCGGAACACCTATGGGCGAAGTCGCGGTGCCGTCGGACGTCGTATAGGCGACCGTCGCAGTGCCCAGGTCAGGGTTGGCGAGATTCACGGTGAACGCGAGGGTCGTGGTGCCCGCGTTGCCTTCGAGTGTCGACACGTCGTTGATCGTGAAGGTCGGCAAGGGATCGCTGGGCCGGAGGAAGCTCTCGTTCACCCGCGTGGAGCCGTTGAGGCCGTTGACCCGTGATCTCGGCCAGCACGCCAAGGCCGCGCGTGGCGAAGCCGGCCCAGATGTCGGCGATGTCGGCCGACGTGCCGCCGCCGGCGTTGGCGGCCGCGAGGATCGAGTCGCGCGCCTGCAGGAAGGTCGGGTTGACCGGATCGAGCTTCATGCCGTCGGTGACGAACTGCAGGATGCGCTGGTTGCCTTCGGCGAAGCCGAGCCGCGTGATGAAGCGCGCGCGCACTTCGAAGCAGCATGCACGGCCCAGATCTCGCCGAGTTGTGCACGCTGATCACGCGGTGCCCGGCGCCGACCGGACCGCGCGGGAAGGCGCCGTCGGTGAGGTTCGACTTGCGTGGGGTCGATGTCGGCGAAGGTCAGCGGGTTGTGCGGCCGGCCGTTGGCGCCCGACGGCGGTCTTCACGGCATACGGGAAGCGGCGGATGCCGTAGTAGTAGTTGTCCGTAGTAGCCGGACACGAGCTCGTCGGTGGCCCAGCCGCCCGATTGTGTAGATGCCGTTGACGTCCTCGTCGCGCGTCGGCAGCAGCGCTCGGGCGTAGAAGTCGGACCAGCCCTCGCCCATGCCGCGCGACATGTTGCTGTTCAGCCCGGCGGCGTTGTTGTGCAGCCGGTTCGAGAGGCCGTGCGTCAGCTCGTGGAGCAGGACGTCGTGGTCGAGGCGCGCCGACGCGGTCGGGGATTGGCCCGGTCCAGATGTACATCTGCATGCGGCCGGGCGTGCCGTCGGCCGGCGTGGGAAGTTGGCGTTGCTGGTGCCGGAGAAATCCTGCGCCTCGGCGCTGACGCGGTCGTTCTCCAGCGCCGCCACGGCCGAAGTTGTTGTGTCTGGAAGTTGCGCGCGCGCTCGGTGAAGCCGAGCAGGTAGGTCTGGTCGTGGATAGCGGTTCGTCCAGATAGAACATGTTGGTGACTTCGCCGTTCTGGTAGGCGGGCGTCGGTGGGCCGATCGCTCGGCGGCGGATTGCCGGCCCGGGGTTGTAGGTGAAGTTGAAGACGCGGATTGCGTGCCGGGCACCGGCGGCATCGACGCCGTTGGGGCGCCACGAGGTCGACGCCGGCTTCGACGTTGTTGCCGTCGGTGTGCCGTTCACGCCGTTGGTGCCGTCGGTCATCCAGCCGAGGCTGTTGAACGTGTTGGGCGCCTCGTTGCCGATCAGCGTCGACGTCTGCGCGGCTCACGATCGGCGCCTGGAAGCCGGCGCCAGGCAGGGCCGGCGAGGCGACGCCGGCGCCGGGCTGTCGCTGCGTGTAGACGTTGTAGGTGGCCGGCTGCGTCTGGAAGTACGTCAGGTTCTTGCGGAAGAGCACCGTGCCGTCTCCGCATCCAGCACGCGTGAGGAAGCCGCGCGGATCGCCGAACACTTCGGTGGCCCATGCCAGGCGCGCCACGCCGTGCGCCAGCGGGAAGTAGACGAGCCAGGCCCGCGGCGCTCGGCCATCAGCCCCCGGCTCGAAGACGATCGTGTCGTCGCGGCGCTCGCGCTCGAGCAGCGTCGCTCGGTGGCCGGAAGTCCAACGCTGGCGGCGGCGATCGCCACCGCCTGGGCGGCCGAGAGGGCCGGCGTCGACGGACAGCCCGGCACCGACGCCGGTGGCGAGGCGCCCGTTGGTGCGCGCCAGCTCGCCCCTGGGCGTGAACGCGCCGCGGATCAGGCCCTGAAACACGCGGATGCCGTTGATCCGCTGCTCGAACTCCACCCACGCCATGTTGCCGGCCGGGTTCATCTGGTCGGCGACCACGACGAGCTCGTCGACCTGGCCGCTCGCCAGGCCAAACGCGGCCTCGTGTGCGCCCAGGAAGCCGCGCAGCGTGGCGACGCGGTCGTCGCTCGGGCCGCTCAGGAAGGGGGTGCCGGGCATGGCGCTCACGACTTCGGCGCCGCCGAGAGCACCCTCATGCACCTGCACCCCGGGCAGCGCGCTGCGCAGTGCCGCCAGCCCGTTTCGGCCGGCAGCGAGGGCGTCGTCCGCCGTCGCCGGCGCTTTCCCGACGGCGTCCATGTAGGCCGCCAGGCCGGCGACATCGGCTAGCCGTGGATCGGTCTTGTAGTCCCGGATGTCGAAGTTCGGGAACGGATCGGCAAGCGCCGTTGCCGGTGACACGGGTGTCTGGGCGCCGCCGTGCGGAGCGGCCACGGCGAGCACCACCGCAAGGACCGCCAACGCGGCGCGGCGCGCGACACGGACCAAAGGGTTACGGAATGACATGGGGTCTCCTCGGAGCCATTACCTGGAGATCACAATCGCGGCCACATAGGCGCCACGCTCGATGGCGCGGCCGGCTTGTGGCGCAGGGTCAAGGTGTTCGAGCCTGAGGCGCAGGCCGGCGACGGTGGCGGACCGGGCGTCTGCCCGGTTGATGTGCAGGGCCACGGTTTCGGCAGCTCCTTTGGCCGGCTGGACACGCAGCGTCACGGTGGCGTCGCCAGCCCAGATGCAGTGGGCGCCGGTCGGGCAGCGCGAGTCGTCGGCCACGTCGGTCAACGTGACGACGGTCGTCGATCCGGGCGGCGTGATCGACTCGCCGATGTGAAGTGCCGCGACGGTCTCTGCGGCGTCTTGTGCGGTGACGACGGGCGTTGCCTGAGGGGGAGTGCCTTCAGGGGGCGTGGCCAGTGGGGGCACGGCCTGAGCGGGTGTCGCCTGTCGCGGCGTCGGCTGCGGGGACGTGGCCCGGGGGGCACCGACGCGCCCGCGCATGCGCCACGCCCAACGAAGCGGAGATGCACCACGAGCACCGCCAGGCTGGAGCCGCGCCTACAATCCCTCACGCTTGGGACTAGCGTCGGGGGCGCGAAAACCCCTCATACAGGCGGCACTTCACGGCTGTGCACGTCTTCCACAGGTGTGCACTGCACCTATCGTCGCTGCGGCTACACTCCGCAGGTGCCGCCCTGCTTCGCGCAGTGCGCGCAGTACTTGCAGTTCTTGCACGCATTGCAGGGCTTGGAACCGGTACAGGTGGCGGCGTGAAGCAACTCGGGGCCGAAGGCGTATCCGAACAGTCCGACCAGCACGGCGGCGAGTGCGACGCGGCGAGTCATGGCTCCTCCTGTGGCGTGCGTAATCTGCTCGCCCTAGTAGACAGCCGCAGGCCCGACTTCGGCGAGGAATCTGGTGCTCAAAGTGCACAATGCGGTCTTGGCTTCGCTGCTTCTGGCCTGATGGGCCGACTTGGAGGCCCACACCGGCCCTCAGCTGCACTCGCGTCATGTACGGCGGCTCTTCAGAGCCGCACTCTGGGCAGGCTGAGCTCCGCCCTACGTTGCCGCTGAAACTCCGCCCTACGTTGCCAGCACCCGCTGGATGACCGGCGGACCCACGCGCGCCGGCCGCAGGGGCAGAAGGGCGGCTATGCTACTGCCGCAGTGGCCCTTCAGCCCGGCAGCCGCATCGGTTCCTACGAGATTCGCAGCCCGCTCGGCGCCGGCGGCATGGGTGAGGTCTACCGGGCGCATGATGCGCACCTGGGCCGCGACGTCGCCCTGAAGACGCTGCCCGAGGCGTTCGCCACCGACCCCGAGCGCGTCGCCCGCTTCGAACGCGAAGCGCGCATCCTCGCCACGCTCAACCATCCCAACATCGCCACGCTCTTCGGCTTCGAGAAGCAGGACGGCGTCCTGGCGCTGGTGATGGAGCTGGTCGAGGGCCAGACGCTCCACGATCACCTGATGCGAATCGCCCTGCCCGGACGCGGACTGCCGCTGGCAGAAGTGATCGGCATTGCCCGGCAGATCGTCGACGCGCTCGACGCGGCGCACGAAAAGGGCATCGTGCACCGCGACCTGAAGCCGGCCAACATCAAGCTCACCCCCGACGGCGCGGTGAAGGTGCTCGACTTCGGCCTGGCCAAGGCCATCGTCGCCGCCGAATCCGGCGGCCATCAGACCGAAACGCGCACGCTGTCGCCGGCCGAGACGCGGCCCAACGCGGTGATGGGGACCGCCGCCTACATGAGTCCCGAACAGGCGCGCGGACTGCCGCTCGACCGGCGGACCGACGTCTGGGCCTTCGGCTGCGTGTTGTACGAGATGCTGGCGGGCCGGCCGGCGTTCGCCCGCGCCACGTCGTCCGACACCATCGCGGCGGTGCTCACCGGCGAGATCGACTGGAGCCCGCTGCCGGCGAGCCTGCCGCCGGCCATGCGTCAGCTCGTGGTTCGATGCCTCGAGCGCAGCACCAAAGGCCGACTGCGCGACATCGCCGACGCCCGCCCCTACCTGGACGAGGCCGCCGCACCCACGTCCTCGGCGTCGGGGGCGCACGCCATCGCCGGCGTTGCACCGCAGAGCGGCGTCTCGCGTCGTGCCTTGCTGACCAGCAGCGCGGCAGTGGGCTTGCTCGGCGCCGGGCTCGGCGCCGCCTACGCCGGCCGGCGCAGCGACCCGGTGGCGTTGCCGTCGTACCAGCGGCTCACGTTCCGGCGCGGGATGATCCGCACCGCCCGGTTCGGCCCGGATTTCCAGACGGTGCTCTACGGCGCGCTGTGGGACGGCGACGTCTGCCGCGTGTACACGGTGCGGCCAGAGAGCCCGGAGTCGTCGGCGGTGGCGCTGCCGCCGGCGACGCCGCTGGCGGTTTCGAGCACCGGCGAGCTGGCGCTGGCGCTGGGCACGCATCGGCGCGGCATCATGACCTACGGCACGCTGGCTCGCGTGCCGATGGCCGGCGGTGCGCCGCGCGAGCTGCTGGAGAACGTGAAGTTCGCCGACTGGTCGCCCGACGGCACCGACCTGGCCGTCGTGCGCGGCACCGGCGACCGCGACGTGCTCGAGTTCCCGGCCGGCAAGGTCATCGCCGAGCCGTCCGAGCGGAGCGGCGGGTTCAGCTTCCCGCGGGTGTCGCCGCGCGGCGACGCGGTGGCGGTCTTCGAGCTGGAGTTCGCCGGAGCGCTCTGGGGCAAGGTCGCGATCATCGACCGGTCGGGCGCCAGGCGGGCGGAATCGGCTCGCTTCGTGAACGTGTTCGGGCTGGCCTGGCACGGCGACGACGTGTGGTTCACGGCCGCCGACGAACTGCCGCTGCTCCGCAATGCCGTGCACGCGATGGACGCCATCCGGCGTGGTGCGGGTCGTCGCGCGCGTGCCCGGCAACACCAGCCTGCACGACATCGCGCCCGACGGCCGCGTGCTGATTGCGCGCACCGACGATCGCGGCGGCATCTCGGTGCGAGTCCCCGGCGCCACCGCCGAACGCGATCTGTCGTGGCTCGACGCCGCCAACCTGGCCGATCTCTCGCCCGACGGCAGCCGGGCGCTGTTCTACGAGCTGGGCGTCGGCGGTGGGCCGAAGGGCTCGGTGCTATCTGCGCGGGACCGACGGATCGCCGGCGGTGCGGCTCGGCGACGGCCAGGCCGCTGGCGCTGTCGCCCGACGGGCGCTGGGCGATCGCCCAGAGCGACCCGCCGCACCTCGACCTGATCCCGACCGGGGCCGGCGCGAGCCGGCGCCTCGAACGCGCTGGTCTGTCGCTGCTGAGCGCCCGGTGGCTCCCCGACGGCAAGCGCGTGGTCACCCGCGCGCGCGCCGGCCAGGGCGCCCGCGCGTTTGTACGTGCTCGAGGTAGACGGCACCGGCGTCACGCCGATCACCCCAGAAGGGTTGACCGTGGGGCTGTACGGATGGGCGCCGTCGCCCGACGGCACGATGGTCGCGGTGTCCACGGCGACCGGCCCCCAGCTGTTCGCCGTGTCGGGCGGGCCGGGACGCGCGGTGCCTGGCGCCTCGGCATCCTCGCGGGTCGTCGGCTGGATCACCAGCGGGCTGCTCGTCTCCGACAATCCGCTCGGTGGCGGGATCGTCTACCGCGTCAACCCGGGAACCGGACAGCGCGAGACCTGGGCCGACATCCAGCCGCAGGATCCGGCGGGCATCATGAGCCTGAACCTGGCCACGCTGGTGACCACGCCTGACGGCCGCGGCTACGGCTACACCTGGCACCGGGCCACCAGCGATCTGTTCCTGGTGCGCGGATGGAGCTGATGCCGCACCTCCGCCTCGTGCCAGCCATCGCGCTCGCGATCCTTGCCGGCTGCAACGCGGCACCCGATGCGCCGGCCATCCAGACGCTCGAGCCCGGCGTCGTGAAGATCGCCATCACCGGCACCGCCACGACGATCCGCTCGACCCCGAGGCAGTGGATGTACCGCTACGCCGAGCGCCTGGCCCAGGACCTGAACCTGCGCGCGGAGTGGCACGTGGTGCCGTTCGACAAGTCGTGGGAGCTGGCCGGCAAGGACGTGGTGGACGTGGTGGCCACGAACCTGGCCAGCTTCCCCGACCGCGTCAGCCCGGGCGGCACGTTCTCGGTGCCGTTCCTCTACGAGCAGCGGGCGCTGCGCATCCGCGCCGCCGACCGGGCGCACTACCGCACCATCGCCGACTTCGTCGGCAAGAAGGTCGGCGCGGTGAAGGGCATGGCCGGCGAACGCGACCTGCTGCGCCGGGCGCCGTCCGGGGTGCAGGTCGTCTCGACCATGACCTTTCCCGAGCTCTACGAGCAGTTCGGGCGGGGCGAGCTGGACGCCGTGGCTCAGGCCGAATACTTCGCGCTCGACGGCCGCGTGATCCCGTCCTACGGCCCCGACCTGGCGCTCATCGACCATCACGACCTGAACCCCGGCCAGCGCGAGGAGTCGGTGTTCGTCGTGCGCGACAAGAGCACGGGCCTGCTCGACGCCGTGAACGCGTTCGTGAAGCGGACGCCGTTTCCGCTGCACCTGGCGCGCTGAGCGGCTGGCCGGCGCGCAAGGGTATGATTTCTGCGCCAACGAACCTCGACGTGCGCATCGATGAGTGAGCATCCCATCGTCGTCTTCACCGACGGCGCCGCCAAACGCAATCCTGGTCCCGGTGGCTGGGGCGTGGTGATCGTCACGCCCGACGGCCACGTCACCGAGCTGGGCGGCGGCGCGCCGCTGACCACCAACAACAAGATGGAGCTGAGCGGCGCCATCGCCGCGCTCGCGCACCTGGAGCACACCGCCGGCCGCCTGGCCATCTACACCGACTCCACCTACGTCATCCAGGGCGTCACGGAGTGGGTGCACAACTGGCGGCGCCGCGACTGGAAGACGGCCACCGGCGGCGAGGTGTTGAACCGCGACCTGTGGGAAGAGCTGTCGGGTCTGACGGCGGCGCGGCCGCCGCGCTCTATTGCCTGGCACTACGTGCGTGGGCACTCGGGCATCCCCGGCAACGAGCGCGTCGACGCGATCGCCGACGGGTTTGCCGTATGTGGCAGCGTCCCGCTCTACGACGGGCCACTCATCGGCTACGACGTCCCGATCCTCGACATTCCCGACGACACCAGCGTACCCAAGCGCAGCGCCTCGTCGTCAGCGGGAGGCGGCCGATCGGCGAAGGGTCCGGCGTTTTCTTACCTGAGCGTCGTCGACGGCCAGCCGATGCGCCACGCCACCTGGGCCGAATGCGAGCGGCGGGTCAAGGGCCGCTCGGGCGCGCGCTTCAAGAAGGCGATGAACGTGGACGATCAGGCCGCCGTGCTGCGGGCGTGGGGGTTTCAGCCGGGCGACGTGTAAAAGGCAGGGGAACACCGGGGAGTCCCCCTACGTCTACCCCCTGGTACATCCCTGCCCATGCTGTTGCCGATTCACGTCGTCGCCGGCGGTCTGGCAATGGTCCTCGGAGCCGTTGCGCTGCTGGCCCCCAAAGGGGCCACGCTCCATCGCAAGAGCGGTCTGCTGTTCGTCGCGGCGATGGTCACGATGGGGTTCAGCGGGTCGGCGTTGGCACTGCAGAAAAGCGCGACCGACCCGAATGTCACGGGCGGCTTGCTGTCGGCCTACTTCGTCATCACCGCGCTGACCACGGTCCGGCCGGTCGCCGCCTGGACGCGCTGGGTAAATGGCATCGCCTTGGTCGTGGCGGTCACGCTCTCCCTGTCTTGTTTCATTCGGGGATTCGAGGCGTATGCCACTCCCCGCGGCTTTCTCAACGGCGTCCCCTTCTTCATGCTGTTCTTTCTCGGCACGGTCCTGGCGTTGGCGGCCGCTGGCGACGTGCGCGTGATGTGGTCGGGAGCGCTACGCGGCGGCCCGCGCCTGGCGCGGCACCTGTGGCGCATGTGCTTTGCGCTGTTCATCGCGGCCGGATCGTTCTTCTCGATCCGCGCCCGCGTCGCCACGATCCTTCCGGAGCCATTCACCACGCCGCTGATGCGCGCGCTGCCAGTCGTCCTGATATTCGTGGCGATGTTCTATTGGCTGTGGCGGGTCCGTGGCCGGCGGCCGTTCGTCTGGGGTGACGGACACGTCACTCGCACTCAGCCGGCTGCCGTGCGCTAAGCTGCACGGAGCAGGAGGCGAGCCCACCATGCGCGAACCCAACGATGCCGTCCGCGAGCACCTGGTGCGTGTCCTGGACTGGGAGGAGGCCCACGTCGGCTTCGACAAGGCCGTGGCCGGCATCCCGCCGGAGAAGCGAGGCGCGCGCCCACCCGGCTTCGAGCACTCGCCGTGGCAACTGCTGGAGCACCTGCGGCTCGCGCAGGACGACATCCTCGACTTCTGCCTCAACACGAACTACGTCCACAACATGAAGTGGCCGGACGACTACTGGCCCGCCCCGGCGCCGCCCAACGACGCCGCGTGGGACACCAGCATCGCCGGGTTCATCCGCTCCCGCGACCGCATGCAGCAGCTTGCCCGCGAGGTGGACGACCTCACGGCCAGCGTGCCTACGGGCAAGCCGAACCAGACCTACCTGCGCGCGATTCTTCTGGCGGCCGACCACGTCGCCTACCACGTCGGCCAGATTGTTGCAGTGCGCCGCGCCGCCGGTCTCTGGCCCTAGGGCGCGCTACCTCGCGCCTGGACTCGTCTTGGTGCCAGGCGTGCCGAGCTGCTTGAGCAATTCCGCCACGGCGGTATCGAGCTGCGAGTCCTTGCCGGTGTAGCTCTCCCCCACCGGCCGCTTCACCGGCACGTCCACCTGACGCGGATGCATCTCCATCGGCGTGCCGTCGGTCGCCAGAATCCGGATGGCCGGCATGCGCAGCAGCGAGCCGTCCACCAGCGTGATGCTGCCGGTGTAGATGATCCATCCCGCCGTCGGCTCGCCAACCACCTTGCCCAGCTTGAGCGAGCGATAGCCCTCGGTGAAGTCCTCGGCGTCCGACAGCGAATGCTGGTTGGTGACGAGGATCGTCGGCAGCTCCAGCGCTCGCTGGCCGAGCAGCGTGCGTGACGACACCGTCGGATACCCGCGCGGGGTCATGTTGAAGTAGCCGCGCCGCGCGAACACGTCGATCGCGTAGACGTTGACGAACCCGCCGTTGTTGTTGCGGACGTCGATGACCACGCCCTGGCGGGTGTGGTTCTCGGCGTCGAGATCCAGGTGCAGCTGTTCGAGGGCGCCGGCCGACATGTCGTACATGTGCACGTAGCCGAGCTTCCCGTTGCTGGCCTTGGCGACGTAGGCCCGCCGCTCCTCCACCCACTGCCGATAGCGCAGCCCGCGCTCGGTCTGCTGATCGATCGGCTTGACGATCACCTCGCGGGCGGTGCCGGTCGGCGACGGTGCGACGTTGAGGGCGACCCGCTTGTTGATCTTGTGCTCGAGCAATTCGTCGATGTTCCGTGGCGTCTGGCCGTCCACCGTCGTGATGACGTCACCGACCTTGATGCCGGCGAGCGCCGCCGGCCCGAGCGGCACGACGGCGCTGACGCGCAGCCGTCCTGCGGTCTCGTATTCGCGAGCGTCGAAGTCCACGGCGAGGCGGCCAAGTGTCGAGCCTCCAGCCGGAGGCGCCGTGATGCCCATGTGCGAGGCGTTCAGCTCGCCGAGCATGAGCGAGATGACCCGGCGCATTTCGTCTGGCGTCTTCGAACCCGCCACGCGCGGCTCATAGGTGGTCCTGACGGCGTTCCAGTCGACGCCGTTCATCTTCTCGTCGAAGAACTGGTCGCGCAGGTAGGTCCAGGCCTGATGGAACGACTCGAGCTTCTCGCGCGCGAAGTCCACGTCGAGCTCGGCGCTGACCGCAACGGCTCGCGGCTCGCGCCGCTCGAGCGTGACGTTGAAGACGCGGCCGCGATCCAGATAGACGACTTCCTTGCTGTCGGGCGTGAAGTAGGCGCTGCGCTTGGCGCCTGGCGTCGACGTGAGTTGACGCGAGACGGCCGGTTCGCGCGACAGTTCGTCGAGCGAGTAGACGTAGAGGTTCTGCTGTCCGGCAGCAGCGGCGATGAGCAGCAGCGACTTGCCGTCGGGGCTGATCGACTGGAATAACACATCGACGCCGACCGGCAGGACACTGGCGCGCTTTCGGATGTCGTCGAACGCGATCTCCACCGGCTTGACCGCGGAGGGACGCGCCGGTGGCGTTGGGGTTGCCGCGGCAGGCGCCGGCGTGGGCTCGGCCTCGGCCGGCCGCGGCGGAGCGCGCGGTTCGTGGCTGCTCGTCCTTGAACAGGTCCCTGAACTGATCCTCGCGGAACGTCGGCGTGCGCGGCGTCAGGTCGAGTCGCACGACGACGCCGGGTTCGGTGCGCTGGCCCGTGCGGAAGGTCAGATAGGTGCCGTCCGGGCTCCACGCCAGTGCCCCCGCGGAGGTGTTCGCGAGGTAGCTGATTTGCTGCCCGGCTCCGGCCTTCAACGGCGTGTCGCTGGCCACCGGCGCCACGAACACGCTGGTGAACACCTTCGCCCCCGCCGACACGTAGGCGATGAACCGCGAGTCGGGCGACCACGCGTAGTCGCGCGGGTCGAAGAACGGCGGTGTGTCGAACACGCCGGTTGCGATCAGCTTCTCTTCCTTCGTCGCCGGATCGATGACCCGCAGCTCGCGGGAGTCGCGCTCGAACGCAATCCACTTCCCGTCCGGAGAGAAGCGCGGCATGTTATCGCGCGCTGCCCCAGACGTGAGCGGCGTCTCTCGACCGGTCGTGAAGTCGTACATGAAGAGGTGATGGGTCCGGTCGCGGTCCGAGCGGTAGACGATCCGGCGGCTGTCCGGCGACCAGGCCAGCTCGGCTTCCTCGCCGGCGGTGTTCGTCACCCGCGCGGCGTCGCCGCCGTCCTTCGCGGACGCGGAGAAGATCTCGCCGTGGACCGTGAACGCCACCTTCTTGCCGTCCGGGGACAGCGCCAGCTCCTGCACCTGATCCGTGAACGTTCGATGCTCGACGGCGGCAGCCGCCGGCGCGCCCCGCAGGGCAATGGAGAGCTTCGCGAGCCTGCCCGGTGGCGGTATCAACCGTCCAGACGCCGAAGTTGCGCTCGAACGCGATGGTCTTGCCGTCTTTCGAGATCGTCGGCCACAGCACGCGGCCGTCCTTGAAATTGGTGAGCGCCTTCGCCGCGGGGCCGCCCGCGTTCGCGGCGGCCGTGGCGGACCAGATGTTCTGCGCGCCGCTGCGGTCGGACATGAAGAACAGCGTCTTGCCGTCGGCGCTCCACATCGGCCACGCGTCCTTCGCGCCGCCCTTGGTCACCGGCTCGTATGACGGCCCGCTGCTGCCGGCCTTGACGAGCCAGATCTCGCTCTCGTCGAGATGGCTGTGACCGTTGCGCCACCACTGGGACCCGGCGTTGGCGCGCGCGGTCACCGCGAGCACGTCGCCGGCTGGCGAGGGCACGGCGAAGTACTCGGTGGTATACCGGTCCGCCGCCACGGGCATCGGCGTACCGCCCTCGGAGTTCACGCGGTAGACATCGAACACGCCCGACAGCTCGTGGCTGTTCGAGGAGAAGTACAGCCACTTCGAATCCGGCGACCAGCCGGTGACCAGTTCGGCCGCGTCGTCGAAGGTGAGGCGCGCAAGGTCGCCGGTGGCGAGCGTGAGGACGTAGACGTCGCCGGCGCCGGTGCGCGACGAGGTGAACGCGAGGCGCTTGCCGTCTGGGGAATAGAGCGGCCGCGACTCGGTGGCTGAATGCGACACCAGCAGCCGCGCGTCGCCGCCGCGCGACGGCACTTCCCAGATGTCGCCGCCGCTCACGAAGGCGACGGTGGCGCCGTCTGGAGACACGCCTGGTTCGCCGAACGAAGGCAGCGGCGCGGGAGCGGCGGCTGCAGTGAGAGTAAGGGCAACCCACAGAAGGCCGTGCTTCATGCGGCCGAGTATACGGATCTGGCGGGTGGCCGCAAGGCGGCGGTGATTGTCAGTCCTGGCCCTGGCGCAACGCGTTCTGCCAGCCGAACAGCAGCCGTATCTCGCCCTTGTCCTTCGCCGCGTCCGGACTCACGCGGATGAGGAAGCGGGAATGGTCGCGCGTGGCCGAGCTGTACGCGGCCACGCCGCCGACGTCGCGCACGAGCGTCGTGGGCTGGCCGTGCGAGAAGCCGCCCTTCATCGACACCGGATAGGCCGCGATGTGCCCCGAGAGCGTCGCCACCAGGATCTCGCGGCCATCGTCTTTCCAGCCGATCACTCGTCCACCGTCGGTCGTGATTGGCCAGGTCTGACGGCGATCGGGAAACGTGGTCACCGACACTTCAGGACGACCTGTTTCCTGGGAGGTAAAGGCCACGTAGTCGTCCTTGGGCGAGAAGGCGGCAGCTTCGAGGACCTTGGGGCCGGCAAAGCGCGTGAGGGTGCGCGACGCGAATGACCACGATGACAGATAGGTCACTTTGTCGTCGTAGGTGAAGACGAGCAGGGACGCACCGTTGTGGGACCAGGCGACAGGGTGCTCGCCGATGCTGGTCGTCTCGATCACGGGCTGGATCACCCCCGTGCCAAGATCCTTGACGACCACGTCGTCACGCTGCCCAGCGGGCTGCACCGCATAGGCCAGGCGCCTGCCGTCGGCCGACCAGACCGGGTTCCCGGCAAATCCCCGCGTCGCTGTCTGCGGCGCAACGCTGTCCTTCGTGAGGTCGATCAGCCACAGATCCTGCGTGCCGGCGCGTGGGTCGAGGATCGCCGTGATCAGGGTGCGGCCGTCCGCCGGATTGATCGGCATGTACTGCGAGAAGAGCCGGGCAGCGCCAACCCGGCTGCGCGCACCGCTGCGATCGGCCAGATGCAGTTCGGCGTTGAAGACATTCGAATCGGAGAAGACCAGCACCGTCGTCGGCGGCGGTCGCACGGCAATCGTCCCGTCGGCCGAGGCCGAAATGGCCGCGAAATTGAAGCTGAGGTCGGTCGCCACGGCCCCACCGATCGCGACCGGCGGGCCGGTGACGCGGCCCGCGGCCAGGTCGAACGGCGCCGCGGTGAGCGTGCCCTCGCGGGCGAAGACGAGATAGCCGGGCGGCGCGTAGACGGCACTCGACAGGTCGGGCAGGAGTCGCGTGATCGTCGGATTGTCCAGCGACCCCAGGTAGATCCCTTGTTCGCTGGCTTCCGCGGCACTGGAAAACAGCTTCGCGGTGAACAGGAACCGGCGGCCGTCGGGCAGGAAGCTCGGCCAATAGTGCGCCCAATCCCCGCTCGGCAGTTTCACGAGACTCTCCGCGGCAGTACCGCCCTCTGCCGGCACGCGAAACAGGCCTTCCTGCCCCGCGAACGCGATGGTCCCGTCGGCCGCCCACGTGGCGCCGTAGCCGGTCCAGGGGCCGACGTTGTCGGTCACGATGCGAACCGGTCCGCCCGCGGCCGACACGCGCTTCAGGGCCGCGCCGCCGAAGAACCCGAGGTCGCGCGAGTCGGGCGACCAGAAGGGCATGGTCGGCATCCTCGGTGCCGGGCAGCGGCTGCGAGTCGCCGCTGGCCAGATCCCGCACCCAGAGGAGCGGCATGCCGTCGGCGCGTCGGGCCCGGTACGCGACCTGCCGGCCGTCGGGCGAGATTGCCGGTGCGGCCACTTCGCTGCCCTCGGTGTGAACGATCGAGACATTGAGCGGACGCGGCGTCTCGACGGGGCGTGCGCGCGGCCAGACACCGGAGCCGACCACGGCGAGGAGCGCGAGCGCCGCGAGGGCCGAGCCCAGCGCCGCCCACGCGATCTTCTGTCCGCGTGTCGCGCCGGCGGTGACCGGCGGCCCAGCGGTGGAGTTCCCCAGCCTGCTCGCTCACCGGATCCGGGCGCGATCGCGTGATCGATCTCCAGCCGCGCGTCGCCGATGTCGCGCAGGCGCCGCTTCGGATCCTTCTCGGCACACCGCATCAGCAGCCGTCGTGATCGATGCCGGCGTAGCCGCCGGGAGCGCCGTCCAGTCAGGGTCGCGCGAGACCAGGGCCGCGATGATGTCGGTGACGGTGTCGCCGGCAAACGCGGCGCGGCCGGTGAGCATCTCGTAGAGGACCAGCCCGAAGGCCCAGATGTCCGCGCGCTTGTCGACCGCCTTGCCCCTGGCCTGCTCCGGCGCCATGTAGGCGGCGGTGCCGAGAATCGCGCCGCCCATGGTGAGCGCCGCCGGGCTGGTGAAGGTGGGCGAATGCGCCGCTACTGCAGCGGCCGCACCTGAGTCACTCGATGCACCGGGTGCGCCGGCCTTGGCCAGCCCGAAGTCCAGCACCTTCACGGTGCCGTCGGCGCGCACCTTGATGTTCGCGGGCTTCAGATCGCGATGGACGATCCCCAGCTCGTGCGCCGCTTCGAGCGCGTCGGCGATCTGCCTGGCGATCGGCAGCGCCTCGTCGATCGGGATCGCGCCACCGGCAATGCGCTGCGACGAGGTCCTCGCCCTCGACGAGTTCCATCACCAGGGCGTGCACGCCGGCCGATTTCTCGAATCCGTAGATCGCCGCGATGTGCGGGTGATTCAGCGAGGCGAGGGTCTTCGCCTCGCGTTCAAACCGCGCCAGACGCTCGGGATCCTGGGCGAACGCGTCCGGCAGGATCTTGATCGCCACCTGGCGACCCAGCGTCGTGTCCGTCGCCCGGTACACCTGGCCCATGCCGCCTTCCCCGAGCGGCGCGGTGATCTGGTAGACGCCGAGGCGGGTGCCGGGGGTCAGGGCCAATTGTGACGTGAGTATAGAGGCAGAAGGCGGCACTCGAAGTCGACGCGGTATCGCTCCGCGCGCTGGGCCGCTTCAAGCGTGCAGCGCAACTGCTCGCGTCGCTCAACCATCCGACATCGCCGCGATTTACGGCTTTGAGCTATCGAATAGCGTCCAGGCGCTCGTACTGGAGCTGGTCGAGGGACCGACGCTCGCCGAACGTATCGCGCACGGGCCGCTTCCTTTTGTCGAGCGTTGCCGATCGCGCGGCAGATCGCTAAAGCTCTCGAAGCGGCTCACGATCTACGGATCATCCACCGCGATCTCAAGCCCGCGAATATCAAGCTGCGACGCGACTGAACAGTGAAGGTGCTCGATTCGGCCTCGCCAAACGGCCTGTCGACTCCGGCGCGGCTTGTCAGGATTCAGCGGCTCTGGTCACTGCGTCCACGCAGGCTGGCACTGTCTTCGGGACGCCCGCGTACATGGCTCCCGAGCTGCTTCGCGGCGGCGTGGTGGACGTGCGCAGTGATATTTTCGCGTTGGGCATCGTTGTGTTCGAGGTGTCGTGTGCGAAGCATCCTTTTTACCGGTCCTCGATTTTCGAAACGGCGGAAGCCATTCTCTATCCGGTGCCGCCGCAATGGCCCGATGCCGTTCTCGTGACTTCCGTGCACTTGCAGCGCATCGTAGGCAAAGCGCTTGAAAAAGATGCCCGCCAACGATATCGGTCAGTTTCCGACATTTAGCGCGATCTGGCGTCGATCGTCTTGGGCTTCACCGTCCAGTACTGCGGATCGTCGCCTCCTTCGGCCGGCGCGATGACCTCCGCGGTTGCTCGTCGTTCCTAACGTGGCGTTCTGTCGTCACGGCGGGCGCGTTTCTCATCGCACTCGTCGCTGTCGCCAGCGCTCTGTGGTGGGCGACGAGCACTCCGGCAACGGCGACGCCCCCCGTCGTGAGGCACACACAAGTCACGTTCATTGGCAACGTGCGCGGGCTCGCGTTGTCTCCTGACGGGCGCACAGCGGTCTACGGAACGACGGGCGTCAACGAAGGGCGCGTCATGGTGCGCGACGTCGCTGGCGGCCAAGCAATCGACTATCTGGCAAGGCGATCTATTCGTCGATGAGTGGTTGCCGCACGGATCCGCCATCGTGGTCACCGGGATTCAGAAGAATGAGATCGGTGTCTGGGTTGTGCCACGACTCGGCGGAGCCGCCCGCCGACTGCCGGCGAAAGGAGCGCACCTCGCGGTGTCCCACGACGGGCAGCAGCTCGCGCTCGCTATGCAGAAACAGCAGGCTTCAGGTGTTGCCGCTGGCGGCGGCGAGCAGCGCACCGTGAAGATGGAGGGGTTTCGGTGGTTACTCGCCCTCGACTGGGGCGCGACGACCGATCGCATCGCCGTGTTGACGCAGGCCGACGATGGCACCGTCACAGTTTGGACAAGCGCACCCGATGGCACCGACCGTCGGCGGATCTACACAGGGCGAAGTGTCGCCTCGATTCGGTGGTCCCCCATTGACGATGTGATTTACGCAATCCGCCCGCACGGTGACGTCGCCGACATAATCCGCTTTGTCGATGTGAAGGCCTCACCGTTGAAGCTGAGATCGTGGTCGCCGGCCTGCCGTGGGATTCCTCGGATCCGTATCAGCGTAGGCCAGTCTGTCGACGGATGGTCACCGGCTGCTCTTCGCGCTAGCTTTGCATACGCAAAGCTCTGGCGGTGTCCTCTGTCCAATACACAGCGCGCCACAGCGATCACAGAGGTACATCGCGCTACGGCCGCCCGCGCGTATCGCCGGACGGGAATTGGATCGCCACGTCAGTTGGGACATCAGCGCGGTCGGCAATCGTGAAGATCGCGTCCACGGCTGCGAAGCTGTGCCTCTGACGCCGGGTGATTCGGAGACGACAGCCCAGCATGGCACATGATGGCCGTCAATCGCCTTTCGCTCAGTTCGAGGAGCGGAGCCGCGAATCCGCGTCGTAATTCTGACGGGCTGTCGACGTGGACGTTCAGGCAGCGTTCTTGAAACGTAGGGCGGCTCAGGAATTGAATGCTGTAGGGCGAGCGTCTTTAGAGCTGCCTCCGCGTAGGCGGAGTTAAGCTCCGCCCTACACGAACCACACTACGCCAGCCCGGTCAGTTTCCGGCTCAGCTCACGCAGCTGGCGTCGCGCGTCGGCGTCGGCGGCCTGCGCGTTCGGCGTGCCGACCTTCTGGCCGATGAAGAAGCTGCCGCTCGGTGCACTGGTGGCGATGGCGTTCATCACCGCCGCCGCACCTTCCGCCACGGTGCTCCGCGGCGTCCCGCCGGCGGAGCGGACCATCGTGGTGTCCATGTAGGTGGCCGGGTGCAGGGCCTGCACGGCGATGCCCTTGCCCTTCAGCTCCTGCGCCAGATCGATGGTGAACATCACCTGCGCCAGCTTGCTCTGCCCGTAGGCGCGGCCCGACGAATAGCCGCGCTCGAGCATCACGTCCGTGAAGTCGATGGGTGACGCCGCCAGGGACGACACGTTGACGATGCGCGGGGACGTGCCCTTCTCGAGGAGCGGCAGCAGCGAGTAGGTCAGCAGGTAGCCGGACAGGTAGTTCACGGCGAACTGCATCTCGTAGCCGTCCTTGCTCACCTCGCGCCGCGGCACGATGACGCCAGCGTTGTTCACCAGCACGTCGAGCCGGGTGTAGTCGCGCCGGATCTCGCCGGCGAGGCGGCGGACCTCGGCGAGCGACGCGAAGTCGGCCTGGTAGAACCGGGCGGAGCCCTTGCCGCCGGCGGCGATCTCGGCGACCAGCGCCTGGCCGCGCTCGACGTTGCGGCCGTGGACGATGACGTGGGCCCCTTCGGCGGCGAGCCGTCGGGCCACCTCGCGCCCCAGCCCATCGGTCGAGCCGGTGACCAGCGCAACGCGCTGCGAGGCCGTGGGCGTGGCCGGCTTGGCGGCCGCAGCGGGCTGGGCCGAGGCGGCCGAGTGAACCAGGGAGAGCGCGCCGAGCACGAGCATGGCCTTGAGCATGGTCTCGCCAGCTTACGCCGCCGGCTTGCCAACCTTGAACCTCGTTCCGTCGTCCAACGTATCGATATCAGTCAGCTGGCCATTTGACCCGGGGGCATCATGGCGTTCTTGAAGCGTTTGTTCGGTAAGGCAGAGGAACCGAGGGCCCGCGTGCGCGTCTGCGTCGAATGCGGCATGCCCATCGCCGAGCACAAGACCTGGTGCTCGATTCTGCGTGGCGAGCTCGAGATGCAGAGCCGCGCCGAGGCTCGCCAGGCCGGCGGGAACTGACCCGAAGGTAGCGCGGTCTTCCTACGGCGACGCGCTGAGCGTCGGCACGTGTCGAAAGCCGAGCTTCCGCGCGAACCCGGCGTCCTGCGGCCCATTGCCGACGAACAGGCACTGCGCGGGATCGAGCGCATGGCGATGGATGAGGGCCACGCCGAGGCCGGGCAACGGCTTGCGGCACCAGCAGCGCGGCGGGCCGGCGCCGTGCGGGCAGATGTCGAGGTCGAAACGCAGGCCGGCGCGATCGCCGACGGCGGCAAACGACGCCCGCACGTCCGCGTCGGTGCGCGTCCCGTCCTCGATCCCGGGCTGCCACGACAGCACGCAGATCGTCCAACCGCCATCCTGATGTTCGCGCAGGGCCGGCGCGAGGGTCTCGAGCTGCGACGGATCGTCGCACCAGGCGATCACCGCGCGATTGACGTGTGCGGGATTGGCCACGCGCGTGAACGGCACCTGCTCGATGCGCGAGAAGCCCTCGGACGGGTCGGGTAGCTCCAGCTCGCGCTGATAGCGAAACAGCACCGAGGGCGGGAAGGCGGCGACGTCCGTCTTCCGCAGCTCCGTCAACTCGCGATCGCCGGGCAGGTGGCCGTAACGTTCGATCAGGCGCGTCACCGCATTGACCTGCGCGTCGTCGATGCCCGTGGTCAGGTGCACGCAGCGAACCTGCACGCCGAGTTCCCCGGCGGCCTGGATGACCTCGGCGCGGGACTTCCTGGTCACGTAGGTGTTGTCGAGCACGACCCGCAGGGCCCCGTCCTGCAGCGCTCGCCGGAGCTCCGGCAGTAGTCCGCGCAGCGTGCCGCCGCTCTCGTCGCGGTTGAGCCGCAGATACCCGTCGGCCACGAACTGCCGTGTCAGGGTGCTCTTGCCGGCGGCGGGGATGCCCATCACCATCACGATCTCCGCATCCGGCCGAATCGCTGGCGTGGCGCGCGGGCGCGAACGATCGCGCGAGAGACGGCCGTGCGGGAACCGCGCGTCGAGGACCTGGCGATCGGCATCGGTCAACCGGATCTGTTGCGCGCGTGCGGCGGATCGCGCGGTGCTGACCTGCGTCACCCCCGGCAGCGGGGTCACCAGGGGATCGAGATTCGAGACCCACGCCAGCGCGACCTCGAACGGCGTCGCGCCGTGCCGGGCGGCCACCTCGCCGAGCGCGGCATCGGCCGCCGTCCGTGGCGCCGATTTGCGCCCGCCGAGCGGGCGGTAGGCCAGGAACCTGATCTGGTTGCGGATGCAGTGCTCCACCACGCCGCCCAGGACGGCGCCGTCGTGCCAGACGCTCAGCTCGTTCTGCACGGCGTCGATGTCGGTGATGCGCCGCGCCTCGTCGATCTGCCCGACGGTGACGTTGCACAACCCGATCGCCTTGACGAGCCCCGCGCGCTTCAGCGCCGCCAGCGCGCGCACGCTCGTCGCCAGCGGCACGCGCGGATCGACGACGTGGAGCTGGTAGAGATCGATCGCGTTGACGCCGAGGGCGCGGCAACTGCGCTCGCAGGCCGCGGCCAGGTGTTTGGCCCGGCCATCGGGCTCCCATCGGCCCTCCGGCCGCGTGATGCCGCCCTTGGTCGCAACGGAGAGACGCGAGCGATCGCCGGACCAGCTCCCGATCGCCCGCGCCAGCAGCCGCTCGTTGTGGCCGAGGTCCTCGTTCGTCCAGCAATACGCGTCGGCCGTGTCGAAGAAGGTCACGCCGGCGTCCAACGCCGCGTGCAGCACCGCCACGGATCGCTCGTCGTCGCGACCTGGCTCGGTCGAAAGGCGCATGCAGCCGATGGCGATCACGTCGGAGAGCATCGCATGAGGCAGAGCTAAAGCTCTGCCCTACGACCGACCTGAAGCGATGCCCGGAGCAATGGCGCCAGGTTCTGCCACGATGCTCGGAACTGCATGCGCGCGGGGTAGACAACGCCGTCGAATGTCAGCGCATCGGCCTACGCCCAAAGCCGTCGCGAAGTACCCGAGATAGGCCGTCTCGGAGGTCCGCCATGCCTCCCGCGCGTCTCCGCCCTCGCCACTCGCCCGTGCCTGCGCCGCGGGCGCCTGGGTCGCGCTGGCCGCCCAGTCCCAGAACCCCTTCGGGCAGCCGTCCGCTGAGAAACCGCAGCCGGCGGCGGACATCAGGGCGGTCCCCGGGTCGCGGGCGCAGGGCTGGCTCAGCCAGGGGCGCTCGGAGGTGGTGGCCCGCCACGGCATCGTCGCCACCAGCGACCCGCTGGCGGCGCAGGCCGGGCTCGACATCCTGCGGCAGGGCGGCAACGCCATCGACGCCGCCGTGGCCACCGGCGCCATGCTCGACGTCACCTCCCAGAACGACACCGGCATCGGCGGGGATCTCTTCGCCATCGTCTGGGTGGCGAAGGAGAAGAAGCTCTATGCCCTCTCCGCCGCGGGCTGGGCGCCGGCCGGGTGGACGCCGGAGTTCTTCGCCAAGCTGGGCGAGAAGCGGGTGCCGGGCTCGGGCGTGAACGCCGCCACGGTGCCGGGCGCCATCGCCGGTTACGACGCGCTGCTCACGCGCTTCGGCACGATGGGCTTCAAGGAGACGTTCGAGCCGGCCGCGCGCGCCGCCGAACAAGGCTGGGGCCTGGCCGAACGCCGCCACGACGACCTGCGCGGCAGCGTCAAGGGTCTGCTCGCCGATCCCGATTCGCGCGCCACGTTCCTCGACGGCGACAACGCGCCGGCGCTCTACAGCATCATCAAGAATCCCAACCTGGCCAAGGCGCTGCGGCTGATCCAGGCGCAGGGCAAGGACGCCTTCTACAAGGGCGAGATCGCCGAGGCGATCGTCGCCAAGGTGCAGGCCAACAAGGGCGTGATGACGCGCGAGGACCTGGCCGAGTTCGCGCCCGAGTGGGTCGAGCCGGTGACCACCAACTACCACGGCTACGACATCTTCCAGCTGCCGCCGCCCGGGCAGGGCTTTGCCGCGCTCGAGATGCTGAACATCCTCGAGGTGTGCGTGCCGAAGCTGGGGTTCAACCTGACGACGCTCGGCCCGTCGGACCCGATGAAGTGGCACCTGCTGGTGGAGGCCAAGAAGCTGGCCTACGCCGACCTGCAGGCCAAGAACGGCGACCCGAAGTTCGCCACCGTTCCGGTCGAGCAGCTGCTCTCCAAGCAGTACGCCGCCACCCTGTGCGACAAGATCGATCCGACACCGCGCGGCCGCGCCGGCCGTGCCCGGCGGCACCGACGGCGGCACCATCTACCTGACCACCGCCGACCGCTGGGGCAACATGGTGTCGCTGGTGCACAGCGTATTCAGCGTCTACGGCAGCCGCGCCACGGTGGGCCCGTTCGGCTTCGTGCTGCACAACCGCGGCAGCGCCTTCTCGCTCGATCCGAAGAGCCCCAACGTGGTGGCGCCGCACAAGCGGCCGTTCCACAGCATCATCGCCGGCTTCGTGATGAAGGACGGGGCGCCGCTGATGTCGTTCGGCAACATGGGCGGCAGCGTGCAGCCCGAGACCCACGCCCAGCACATGGTCAACGTCATCGACCACGGCATGAACGTGCAGATGACCACCGACGCGGCGCGCTTCACCCACAACCAGAACAGCAACGTGCTGTCGCTCGAGCACGAGCTGTTCGCGCTGGTCGGCGGGGCCCTGTCGCAGAAGGGCCACAACGTGCGCACGGTGGACGGCGGCTCCGTGGGCGGCTATCAGGGCATCCTGTTCACGCGCGACCCGCGGCAAGCCGGAACCCACGTTCGATCGGCGCAGTGCCACCGAGGATCTGCCGGTGAACGGCGTCTATCGCGCCGGGTCGGACCATCGCAAGGATGGGCAGGCGGTGGGCTGGTAGGCAGAGCTGAAGCTCTGCCCTACGAGCGCCTGATGTTCCAGCGCCTGATGTAGGGCAGCTCTTTAGAGCTGCCGGAGGCAGAGCTGAAGCTCTGCCCTACGAGCGACGAAGCTCCTTCGCTGATCGTCAGCCCAAGTCGGCGAGCAACTGCTTCGCGGCGCGCAGATCCGACGTGTCGTGGCCCTCGGTGAACCACGAGTAGGCCGCGCCGAGCACGGCTGTGGCCTCGTCGCGGCGATGGTTCCGCCACAGCTTCGCGAGGCTGGTGGCCGCGCTCAGCTCGAAGGCCTTCGACTGCTGACGTTGCGCACAGGCGATGCTGGCGGCAAAGGCGCTCTCCGCGTCGGCAAGCGACGCGCCCGGGAGTTGCAAGAGCAGTTCGCCGCGAATCCGGTACAGCGCCGCCTCGTAGTAGCGCTCGCTGTAGCGCTCCACGTCGGCGAGGGCGTCGGTCACCACGGCCAGCGCCTCGTCCACGCGTGAGTGCTTGCCGAGGGCCTCGGCCAGCATCCCGAGGAAGTGCGTGCGGGAGAGCGTGCTGCCGATGCGGTCGTAGACGGCCAGGTTCTGCTGCATCGCGGTGACACCGTCGGGGTCGCCCTGCATGGCCAGCGCCCAGCCGCGCACGATGCCGGCCCAGGTGCGGTACCTGCGGCAGGTCGTGTTCCTTGGCCAGTACCAGGCTGCGGTCGGCGCGGTCGGCGGTGGCGGCCACCTCGCCCAGGAACTGGCGCAGAAACATGTCGACCCACAGCGCGAAGACGATGCTGTGCGGCTGCCCGCTCTGGGCCGCCAGCGTCAACGCCGCCTCGCTGACGGCCACGGCCTGATCGGGATAGCCGAGCAGCCACAGCACCCGGCCCATCTGTGCCCGGCAGGTGATGGCCGGATCACGGCCGTCCGGTAGATCGCTGGCCCTGGGGTGCGCGTCACCCATCGCGATGCCGTCGGCGTAGTGCTGACGCGCGGCCACCAGATCCCCGAGGTACACCGACACCGTGCCCAGCATGTAATGCGCAGTCGCCAGCGCCGGCGGCTGCCCCGACTCGCGAGCCAGGCCCAGAATCCGCTCAGCCAACGCGAACACCTGGCCGTATTCCGCGCGGCCGAGGTAACACATCGCCAGGCCCCACAGGGCGCGATACAGGTCGGCTTGGCCTTCCGCGCGTTCGGCGAGTGAAGCGGCGCGCTGTAGGTCTCCTCCACCTCGACGGCCGCGTATCCGCGGACGTTGATCAGCGACCACCCCAGGGTCAGGCTCAGCTGCAGCTCCAGACGGTCTTTGGCCGGCGTCGGCGGCAGCAGGGCGGCCATCCTCAGCCCGTTCCTGGCCAGCGCCACCGACTCGTGGCTGGCAAATACCCGCGTGGCGTTACGCGCCGCCCGCAGGTGGCACTCCGCGGCGGCGGCGTAGTCGCGGGCGGCCTCGTGCAGCGCGGCCAGCTGCACGGCCACGCGATCGATCTGCTCGCCGTGCGCGCGCATCAGCGACGCGGCAGTGGCCTTGCTCAGCGCCGCCCGCCGCGTCGGCTTCAGCGCCGCGTAAAGCGCCTCCTGATACAGGATGTGGACGAACCGGTAGGCCAGCGACAGCGTGCCGTTGGGGTGCTCGAGTTCGTCGGCGAATCGCACCAGGCCGAACGTGGCGTCGAGGGCGTCGAGCCGTTCCTCGACGGCCGACTGGTCCACGCCGAGCACCTCGGCGACGACCGACGAGTCGAACTGATACCCCTGCACGGCAGCGGCAATCAGCAGGCCGCGATCGGCTTCGGTGAGCTGGCCGAGCTTCCGCTCAATCATGCCGCGCATCGACTCGGGCAGGTCGCGACTGATGGCCGCGAGCCCCTCGGTGAGCGCCCATCGGCCGTCGATGCGGGCAATCGCGCCGCGGTCGCGGAGGTAGCGCAGCAGGTCCACCATGAACAGCGGGCTGCCCTCGGTCCGCGTGCGCACCATGGTGCAAAAGTCCGCCGGCAGGTCGTGACCGGGGAACTCGGCCTCGAGATAGGCGGCAATCTCGGGCTCGCCAAGGAAGTCGAGCCGCAGCTCGCTGGCGACGCCGCGGGCCTGCAGGTCCTGCCTGATGGCGATGAACGGACTCTGCGCCAGGGCCAGCTCCGAGTGGCGGTAGGTCGTCACGACCAGCACCGCCATCGTGGACAGCCGGCTGCCGACGAAGGCCAGCAGGTCGATCGTGGACACATCGGCCCAGTGCAGGTCTTCGATCACTACCACCAGGGGCTGCTGGCGGGCGGCCGCCTCGAGCAGCCCGGCCAGCTCGCGTTTCAGCCGTTCCTGGGAGGCACCGCGCAGCGAGGCCGCAATCGACGCGTCCGACGGATGCTCCTTGTCGAGTGGCGCAAGCTGGGCGTGCCAGGTGGGCGCGAGGCGCCGGATGAGCGCGGCCAGCGGCTCGGTGCCGGCACGACTGGTCGAGGGCGCGTCCCGTCGCATCGTATCGAGCGCCTCGAGCCATGGCAGATACGCCTCGGTGCCGGCCACGCGTTCGGAACACCGGCCGTGGGCGAGGCGGAAGCTGGTCGTCGGTGCCTGGCCGGCGAGGAACGCGTCGACCAGGGACGTCTTTCCGATGCCGGCTTCGCCGGCGATGGCCAGCAGCCGACCGCGTCCCTGGCACGCGGATTCGAACGCCCGGACCATCACCGCGCGTTCTCGGTCCCGGCCGATGAACACCGCGGCGCTCGACGAGTCGCTCTTGGCGGAGTGTGCCGCTGCCGGGGTCGGGGCGTTGCCGGAATCCTGCGTTCGTTCGAGGCCGGCCAGGGTCGAGGCCACGGCCGCCGCGGTGGGACGCCGTGTCGGGTCCTTGTCCAGCAATGCCAGCACCAAATCGTCGAAGGCCGAGGGCAGGTCCGACCGGACGCTGGACGGCGGTGCGGCCTCGGCATGCGCGAGCGCTATGACGGTGGCCGGCAAGGTTGCCGCCTGGAACGGGTGGCGCGCGGTGGCCAGCTCGTACATGACCAGTCCGAGCGAGAACAGGTCGGTTGCCGCGCCCACGCGTTCCCCGCGCGTCTGTTCGGGCGACATATAACGCAGGGTGCCGAGCACGGAGCCGGGCTCGGTGGCGAAGCCCGTGACGGCGTCGTGCTGGGCGGCGTCGAGCTGCGCCAAGCCGAAGTCGAGCAGCTTCACGAAGCCGTCGCTCCTGACCATGACGTTCTCGGGCTTCAAATCGCGATGCACGATCCCGGCGTCGTGCGCCACCGCCAGCGCGCGCGCCATCTGGACCGACCACGTCAGCACGTCGCGGTAGGGGGCCGGCTCACGGCACAGCGCCCGCAGCGTCTGGCCGACGACCAGCTCCATCGCGATGTACTGGCCGGCATCGGCCTGGCCGATGTCGTAGATGGTGATGATGTTCGGGTGATTCAGCGAGGAGGCGATCCGGGCTTCGTGCTCAAAGCGACGGGTCCGTTCAGGGTCGCGCGTCAGATGTGCGGGCAGAAGCTTCACCGCGGCGCGGCGCTCGAGACGCGGGTCCTCGACGAGATAGACCACGCCCATCCCACCGGCGCCCAACGTATCGACCACGCGGTAGTGTCCGATCCGCTCGAGGTCCATCAGCTGTGGAGTCTAGCGCGCGAACGGCCCTCACAGCGCCGGGTCGGATCATCGCAAGGACGGACAGGCGGTCGGCTGGTAGGCGGCTCTGAAGAGCTGCCCTACGAATGAAGAGCTGCCCTACGACAAACGGAGTCGGGAGCGCAGCTTCTTCAGCCGAGCTGCGAGGCGAGGAGAAATCGCGTCGACTCGACCGCCGCAGAAGACCGCGAAGCTGCCGCCGGGAGGCAGCTCTAAAGAGCTGCCCTACGACAGTAGGGGTCGTCGGCCTACTGCGAGATCAGCCCCTGCTCCACGCCGTTGTCCTCGGCGCCGGCGTCGTCGAGCGACACGTCGGCCATCGCCACCCGCAGGTTGGCGGGGTTGGTGGCGTTGAGCAACCCGACCGAACCCGAGATCACGCCGGCGCGCACCAGCCGCTCGATTTCGCCGTCGAAGTGCTGCATGCCGTCCAGGGCGCTGTCGCGCATGGCGTCGAGCAGAGAACGCCCCTCGCTGTCGCCCTTCTCGATGTACTCGCGAGTCCGCAGCGTGGAGGTCAGGACCTCGAGCAGGGGCAGGCGACCGCCACCCTTCTTGGGCACCAGGCGCTGGGAGATGAAGGCGCGGAACGTCGCCGCCAGCCGGATACGGACCGCCTGCTGATCGCCGACGTCGAAGGCCCCGATGATGCGGTCCACGGTGCGGGACGCGTCGATGGTGTGCAGGGTCGAGAACACCAGGTGGCCGGTTTCGGCGGCGGTGAGCGCGATCTCCATCGTGTCGCGGTCGCGCATCTCGCCGACGAGGATGACCTTGGGCGCCTGCCGCAGCGCCGCCCGCAGCGCCAGCCCGAAGGTCGGCGTGTCGCTGTGCAGTTCCCGCTGATGCACGGTGCCTTTCTTGTGCTCGTGCAGGAACTCGACCGGGTCTTCGATGGTGATGATGTGCTCGGCGCGGCTTTCGTTGATGAGGTCGATCATCGCGGCGAGCGTCGACGACTTCCCGGAACCGGTCGGCCCGGTCACCAGCACGATGCCGCTCTTGAGCGTGGCGATCTTGGCCAGGAACGGCGGCAGGCCGAGGTCCTGCAGGGTCGGCACCTTGGTGGCGATGACGCGCATCACGATGGCGAACGTGCCGCGCTGGCGGAAGACGTTGACCCGGAAGCGGGCGCGGTCGCCGAGGATGTACGACAGGTCGCACGCCCCCTGGTCGCGGAGCGTGCGGACCGCCTGCGGCTGTCCGCCCACGAGGTGGCGAGCGATGACGGCCGTGTGTCCGGCGGACAGCTTCTCGAGGCCGGACACCGTCACCGGCGTCAGCTCGCCGTGTTGCTCCACCTGCGGGGGACGCCCGGGCGAGAACACGAGGTCGCTGATCCCGGCGCCCGCGTCGAGCATCCTCGACACGAGGGCGTCGGTCGGGAAGGCAGCCGCGGACTGCGGGCCGAACAGCAGGTTCAGATCGTCCGCATCGCTGGTGGTCGGGACGCTCGCGCTGGTGGACATCGGCCTCCTGAGGCCGCGCGGGAGAGCGGGGGACCTCGGTTTTGCTTATCGGCCGCTCGTCGAATCCACTGCAGCGCGTGAGTGCGCGATCGCTTCGCGCACCGCCCCAGTCACAAAAAGGTGATCGCCGTTTCGTGCAACGGCGGCGTGTTATTGCGGCCGCTTGGCCTTCTCGGCCCCTCCTGCCGCTCGCGCGCCCGTTCGCCGGCCGAGGATGTTCTGCATGGCGTAGTTGCCCTCGTGGCAGCCGTACTCGTAGATCATCTCGTCGATCTTCGTGAACGGCAGCTCGCCCGAGAACGGCGCGGTGAAGGTCGCCGGATCTTCCATCGTGAACTTGTAGACCACCGTGTCGGGGCCGGTGCGCGTGAAGCGCTCGGTCACCTTCAGGTCGTCCGAGGCGCCGCGATAGGCCCACAGGATGCTGGGCTGGCGGAGCTGCGCCGGCTTGATGTTGGTCGTCTCGACGACCAGCGTGTCGCCCTCCCAGTGGCCGATCGAATCGCCGAACCACGGCCGCACGCTGGCCGGCAGGGGCTCGACTTTGCCGAGGCGGATGATGCGGACGTCGTGCACCATCTCGCTCAGGATCATCACGTGGTCCCTGGTCTGCACGATGGTGTAGTTGTTGTTGTAGAAGTAGTTGGGCAGCATCGGCGGACCGGCGTTGGATCCGAACGACAGCAGGCAGCGGTCCGAGAGCGGCCGCACCTCGGGGTGATCGAATTCGCCGAAGGCCTTGGCCCGTTCGGCCTGCGCCGCCAGCCGCGCCTTGCCCGCATCGGTCAGCGCCGGCAGGCGGCCGTTGGGCGGATCGGTGATGATCGAGCTGCGGGCCACGCCGTCGATCCGGATCACGTTGCGCGCCCGGGTCGAGCCAGAAGCCGTTGTAGCCGCCCACCGCGCCGCCGGCCGCCTCCGAGATCCGTTCCACGAACGACTGCTGGCCGGGCGCCGCGAGCCGGCCGCCTTCGCCGCCCTTGGGGGGCGCCGGGCGATTCGGATCGCTGGCCTGATTGCGGAACTCCTCGACGGTCTTGGCGCGATCTTCGATGACGGCGGCCTGCTCGTCGGTCAGGGTCGCGCCTTGCGGCCCCAGCCGTTCGAGCGGCGTCTGCGTCTCGTTGGTCCAGTTGCCCTGCAGATCGGGCACGCCGTCGGGCGTGCGCGGCACGACCCAGCGGGCCGGGCTGGCCGCGGGCTTGGCTTGAGGCGCCTGCGCGTTGATCGGCGTGCGCGCGACCACCAGCCCGCCCAGCAGCACGACGACCGCGCCGCCGAGGAGGTGTCGAGTACGTCGGCTCATCGGGTCTCCCTCCGCCTCCCGGGATTCTAGAGCGATTTCTTGTACGTAGGGCGGAGCTTCAGCTCCGCCGGGGAGGCAGCTCTAAAGAGCTGCCCTACATCGCATATGCCGTAGGGCAGAGCTTTAGCTCTGCCGGGAGGCAGCTCTAAAGAGCCGCCCTACATCGCGCAGTGGCCTACTTCCGCACCCAGGTCTCGATGGTCTTCTGGGTCGTGCCGCCGCCCTCGAAGGCGCTCTCGACCATCATGGTCTTGCCGTCGGCAGCCACCGCGCCGTTGGAGACGCCAAACGGCTTGCCGCCCATCTTCACGATCGCGCGGTAGTGGTTGCTGTCCACCCGAATGACCGCCATCGTCTGGCCCGACGGCTTGCCGGCGACCAGGGTCGGTACCTCCGTGCCGTCCATCGGCGAGTCCACGGTCATCGTCGTCGCCGGCTGGTTGCCCATGGGCGGGAGGTCCCAGGCGAGGCGGAGTCCGCCGTTGCAGCACGCCGAGACGGTGAGCACGATGCCCTTGCCTTGTGCGTCGGTCCTCACCCAGACGGTACCGACGCCAAGCTGTGCATGGGCCTGGTCGGCCCAACCCGCAGCCATCAGGAACACGACGCCGCAGATTACTCGGTGGGTCGCAGTCACGGATTGCATGGAGACCTCCCGTGATGACGAACTACGGCTGAGTCTACTTCCTCCACGCTCGGCCAGCGCGCTAGACTCGGGCCTCCAAGGAGTCTTCATGGCCCGGTTGTTCGTGTTCGCGCTGCTCGCCGTTGCTACGCCGGGGCTGGCTCTGGCGCAGGCCGCCGCCAGCCTGGCCCCCGTGGCCCTCACCGCCGACGACTACGCGCGGGCCGAACGCTTCCTGGCCGCCGCCGTGAATCCGCTGGTGGTGGGCGGCACCGTGAGCGCCACGTGGCTGCCCGACGATCGCTTCACCTATCGGAGCTCCACTGGTGAGGGCGCGGAGTTCATGCTCGTGGACCCGGTGAAGAAGACGCGGGAGCGCGCCTTCGACCACGAGCGGCTGGCCGCGGCGCTGGCCACCGCCTCCGGCACCACCGTGGACGCCAAGAAGCTGCCCTTCCAGACCATCGAGCTCTCGACCGACGGCACGTCGGTGGCGTTCGACGTCGGCCAGAAGCGCTACTCGTGCGACGTGAAGGGCGCCGCCTGTGCGTCGATCCCGCCCAAGGACGCGAACGCGGTCGTCTCTCCGGACGGCACGCGCGCCGTGTTCATCAAGGACTGGAACCTGTGGGTGCGCGACCTGGCCTCGAAGGTCGAGCGCCCGCTCACCACCGACGGCGTGGCCAACTTCGGCTACGCCACCGACAACGCCGGCTGGCGGGCCTCGGCCAAGCCAATCGTGCTGTGGTCCCCCGACTCGAAGAAGGTCGCCACCTTCCAGCAGGACGAACGCACGGTCGGCGAGATGTATCTGGTCGAAACCAAGGCCGGCCATCCGGTACTGAAGGCCTGGAAGTATCCGCTGCCGGGTGACGACGCCGTGGCGATGCTGCATCGCGTAGTGATCGACACCGACAGCGGCGCCGTGGTGCGCTTCCAGATGCCGCCCGACTACCACCGCGCCATGCTCGGCGACGACGTGTCGGTGCGGGACTGGAGCTGGAGTCCGGACGCGTCGCGGTTCGCCTTCGTCTCCACGTCCCGCGATCACAAGAAGGCCACGGTGCTGCTGGCGGATGCGGCCTCGGGCGTCGTGCGCACGGTGTTCGAAGAGTCGGCGGCCACCCAGTTCGAGTCGCCGGCCGGATGGCGCGTGCTGTGGGCCACCAACGAGATCCTCTGGAACTCCGAGCGCGACGACTGGAGCCATCTCTACCTCTACGACCTGACCACCGGGCGGCTCAAGCACCAGATCACCTCGGGCCCCGGGCCGGTGACCGGCATCCGGCACGTCGACGAGAAGACGCGCACGGTGTTCTTCACGGCCAACGGCCGCGAGCCCAACCAGGACCCGTACTTCACGCACTTCTACCGCATCGGGCTCGACGGCAAGGGCTACGCCGCGCTCACGCCCGAGGATGGCTTCCACGGCGTGCAGATGTCGCCGACGGGCCGCTTCGCGATCGTCGCGGCGTCCACGCCCGAGCGTCCGCAGGAGGTGGTGATCCGCGACCAGGCGGGTGCGGTCGTGATGCCGCTCGAGAAGAGCCGACATCTCGAAGCTGGTCGCCGCGGGATGGAAGCCGCCGATGAGCTTCACCGTCAAGGGCCGCGACGGCAAGACCGATCTCTACGGGCTGCTCTTCCGGCCCACCAACTTCGACGCCACCAGGAAGTACCCGATCATCAACTACGCGTATCCGGGACCGCAGAGCGGCAGCGTCGGGCCGCGCGTCATTCGTGGCGGCGCGCGGCGACAACCAGGCGCTGGCCGAGCTCGGCTTCGTGGTCATCTCCCTCGACGGCATGGGCACGCCGGGGCGCTCGAAGTCGTTCCACGACACCTACTACGGCGCGATGGGCCGCGACAACACGCTGCCCGACCAGGTGGCGGGCATGAAGGAGCTGGCGACGCGCTTTCCGTGGATCGACATCGACCGGGCGGCGATGTGGGGCCACTCGGGCGGCGGCTTCATCACCGCCGACGCGATGTTCCGCTATCCCGACTTCTTCAAGGTCGGGATCTCCGAGTCCGGCAATCACGACCAGCGCGTCTACGAGGACGACTGGGGCGAGCGCTACCAGGGCCTGCTGCACCGCCTCGGCGGCGCTCACCAGGGCGGCGACGAGCCCCGCGACAGCTACGAGGCCGAAGCCAACCAGACGCTGGCCAAGAACCTGAAGGGCAAGCTGCTGCTGATGCACGGGATGATGGACGACAACGTGCCGCCGCAGAACACCTACCTGGTGATGGAAGCGCTGATCAAGGCCAACAAGGACTTCGATCTGATCCTGCTGCCGTCGCAGCCCCACGGCTACGGCGTGGACGGGCCGTATGTGATGCGCCGCCGCTGGGACTACTTCGTGCGGCACCTGCTCGGCGCCGAGCCGCCCACGGAATACAAGATGAAGCCGGTGACCCCGCCGGGAGGCGATTGATCGCGGCTCAGGTGCCGCAGAAGGTGCGATAGGGCCGCGCATCCCCCGCTGGCGGGCTGGTGAACTCCGGCCGCTCGAGCGTGTAGTCGAAGGGCGCCGCCAGTTCGGCCATCAGCCGATCCAGCACGCGCAAGTCGCCCTGCTCGCTGGCCGTGGTCAGCGCCTCTTCCACCTTGTGATTGCGGGGAATCACCGCCGGGTTGCTCCGCTGCATCAGGGCGGTGACCTCGTCGGCCGTCTGCGGCTGACGGGCCAACCGCGCCTGCCACTGGCGGTGCCACTGCGCGTAGGCCGGATCGACGTGCGCCAGGGCGTCGGCGGCACCGGGCGTGCTGAGCGTGCGGAAGGTGTTGGTGAAGTCCGCGCCCGAGTCGAACATCCACGTCAGCAAGGCCTCAGCAAGCGCGGCGTCGTCTGGTTCCTCGGTGACGAGCCCGAGCTTGGCGCGCAGGCCGGCCAGCCGGTGGTGCGTGAACCGCGTCTCGAAGCGCAAGATCGACGCGTTGACCAGTTCGATGGCGCGGGCCCGATCGGCGTCGAAGAGCGTCAGCATCGCCTCGGCCAGCCGGGCCAGGTTCCACTGCGCGATCGGCGGCTGGTTGGCGTAGGCGTAGCGTCCCTGCTCGTCGATCGAGCTGAACACGGTGGCCGGGTCGTAGCGGTCCATGAACGCGCAGGGGCCGTAGTCGATCGTCTCGCCCGCCAGGAACATGTTGTCGGTGTTCATCACGCCGTGGATGAACCCGACGAGCTGCCACTGCGCGATGAGCCTGGCCTGGCGCTCGACCACGGCGTCGAAGAGCGCCAGATACGGCTGCTCGACGTCCGCGACACCGGGTCGTGCCGGCGAATCGTGTAGTCGGCCAGCGCACGCAAGGCCTCGGCGTCGCGGTGGGCCGCCGCCCACTCGAACGTGCCGACGCGAATGTGGCTGGCGGCCACGCGGGTGAGCACGGCCCCGGGCAGGGCCTGCTCCCGCAGCACCGCCTGGCCGGTGGAGACCACGGCCAGGCTGCGCGACGTCGGGATGCCGAGCGCGTGCATGGCCTCGCTGATCACCAACTCGCGCAGCATCGGCCCGAGCGCCGCCCGTCCGTCGCCGCGGCGGGAATACGGCGTTTGGCCGGCGCCCTTCAGCTGGATGTCGACGCGGCGCCCGTCGGGAGTGATCTGCTCGCCCAGCAGGATCGCCCGGCCGTCGCCCAGCCCGGTGAAGTGGCCGAACTGGTGGCCGGCGTAGGCCTGCGCGAGCGGCCGCGCGCCCTCGGGCAGCGCGTTGCCGGCGAAGATCGCGGCGCCGGCCGGGGAGTCCAAGGCCGCCACGTCGAGCCCCAGGTCCCGCGCCAGCACGGTGTTGAAGACCACGAACTGCGGGTCGCGCACCGGCGTCGGCGCAACGCTGGAGTGGAACAGCGCCGGCAGCTCGGCGTAGGTGTGCTCGAGGCGCCAGCCGCTTACTGACGCGGCGTCAGTGGCGGGGGCAGGACTGGGTGTGGCCACCCTTTGACTGTACGCCAGCTCAGAAGTAGGGCGGGAGCTTCAGCTCCGCCAGGAGAGGCTTCACGATGTCAGGGCAGAGCTCTCGTGATAGCTCCTCGCCGCGCAGGATGCCGCGGCTACCTCTGATCGATAGCGTCGCACGACGCGTTCACGCTCTCGCCCGGGCGCCAGGCCGCTGCAGGTCGCGGAAGAACCGTTCCATCTCACCCGCGGGGGTGAAGCTGACGAGCAGGCGTCCCGGCGTGGGGAAGTCGTAGACGAACGCATGCGGCACCCGACGCGCCGCGAGCACCGACTCGCCGGCGCTCAACCGGAACCGCCGATTGCCGATCTCGAGCACGAACTCGCCTTCGAGGCAGTAGAACCACTCGTCCTGGGCTTCGTGATAGTGCTTCGGCGGACCGACGCCGCGGCGGGCGATTGGTTGCTCGGTCATGAAGAAGGCGCCGCTGCTGTCCTGCGTGGACACCCGGATGAAGAGCGGGTCACCGCCGGGGAGACGAATCACCTCGTTGGCGCGGCCGGCGCCGGCCGGCACCTTCACCCCGGCGCTACCGGGCTGCGCTGGTTGTGACGCGGCGAGCACACCGGCCGGAATGCCGAGGAGGCTCTCGACGAACGATCGGCGGTCGAGTGACATCGATGCCATGGCGCCGGGGAGTCTAGCGCCCGACCGGAGGTTGGGCAAGACGCCGGGCGGCGCGGTTGCGTTCGCGGGTGCAATCGTTTACAACTACCGTCGCTCCACACCGTATTCAGAAAGGTGACGCATCGATGGCGATTCCTGGCGGGCGCTCGCGCCGAGGCTTCCTCTCTACGGTCGGTTTGGCCACGGCGGGTGTGACGATCGTGCCGCGCCACGTGCTCGGCCGTGGGTTCAAGGCGCCCAGCGACCGCCTCAACATCGCCGCGGTCGGCGTCGGCGGCCGCGGCCGCGCGGTGATCACCAACATGGTGGGCGAGAACCTGGTCGCGCTGTGCGACGTCGACTGGGGCTACGCCGATAAGGGCTTCGCCGACCTCGACAGCGACGTCGGCAAGCTCGAAGCGCGCATCGCCGCCAATATCGTCGAGGTCCGGGCGCCGGCGTCGGCGCGCAACGAGGGCGCGCCGCCCACCGTGACGACGCGTCCCATGACGCCCCTCGAGCGGTCGCGCGCGATCGGCTACGCCGGCCGGCAGCGCGAGCTGATCACGGCAGCGCCGAAAGCCACGCGCTACCAGGACTTCCGCCGGATGCTCGACCAGCAGAAGGACATCGACGCGGTGGTCGTGGCTACGCCCGATCACCTGCACGCGTCCGTCGCGCTCGCGGCGATGGACCTGGGCAAGCACGTCTACGTCGAGAAGCCGCTGTGCTGGTCGGTTGCCGAGGCGCGGCAGCTCGCCAGGCGCGCCGCCGAGACCAAAGTGGTCACGCAGATGGGCAACCAGGGCCACTCGACCGACGATGGGCGCATGGTCGTGGAGTACCTCCAAGCCGGCGCGATTGGCGCCGTGACCGAGGTGCACGTCTGGACCAACCGTCCGCTGGGCTTCTGGCCGCAGGGCGTGCCGCGGCCGGCGTCGCTCGACGACGCCGGCCGACGAGCTCCGCTGGAACGGGCCCGGGATCACGGCGCGGCTCGGCGCGGCGATGGGCCACTACCCCAAGCCGGAGGGCCTGGCCTGGGATCTCTTCCTCGGTCCGGCGCCGTACGTCGAGTACCACCCGGTGTATCACCCGTTCAACTGGCGCGGCTGGGTCGATTGGGGCGCCGGGCCGCTCGGCGACATGGGCGCCCATCTGATCGACCACGCCTACTGGGGCCTCGACCTCGGCTTCCCGACGACGATCGAAACGGTCTCGACGCCGTTCAACGGCGTCTCCTTCCCGCACGCCACGATGACCTTCTACGAGTTCGCGGCGCGCGGCCGGCAGCCGGCGGTGCGGATGACCTGGTACGACGGCGGTCTGCTGCCGCCCAAGCCCGCCGAAATGGGCGACGAAGAGTTCAACCCGGGCGGCGGCGCGCTGATCGTCGGCACCAAGGGCAAGCTGATGTACGAGAACTACGGCTCCAAGCCGCGCCTGCTGCCCAAGTCGCTGCACGAGTCGGTGGGCACGCCGGCCCGCACGCTGGCGCGGGTTGACGACGAGAACCACGAGTTGAACTGGGTCGAGGCGGCCAAGGGCCACGTGCCGGTGTCGAGCCCCTTCGAATACGCCGCCAAACTGACCGAGGTGATGCTCCTCGGCATCGTGTCGCTGCGCGCCGGGAGGAAGCTCCACTACGACGCGGCCAACATGCGGGTGACCAACGACGAGGCGGCCAACGAGTTCCTGACGCGGGTGCCGCGCGAAGGCTGGACGACGCGGTAAGCTTCGTCCCGTGAAGACCCTGCGCTCGCCGCTCGTCGCTCTCACCGTGCTGCTGGTGTGCCCGGCCCTGGCCGGCGCCCAGGGCGCCAACGCCAAGCCGGCCCCGGGCTCGCCCACCGCCGACAACCTGCCGATCTACGTGATCGATCCGACCTGGCCGCCGACGCTGCCCAACGACTGGATCCTGGGCGACATCCGCGGCCTGTTCGCCGACGACAACGACCACCTGTGGGTTATCCACATGCCGTCGAGCCTGACCCCGCAGGAGATCGGCGCCGCGGTCAAGCCGCCGATTGCCGACTGCTGCTTTCCGGCGCCGCCGGTGCTGGAGCTCGATCCCGAGGGCAAAGTGCTCCGCTCCTGGGGCGGGCCCGGCCAGGGCTACACCTGGTTCAGCCAGGAGCACGGCATCTACATCGACCACAACGGCTTCGTCTGGATGGGCACCAGCGACGGCATGCACGTGATGAAGTTCACCCAGGACGGCAAGCACGTGCTGACCATCGGCGAGCCGGGGGTGAACAAGGGCAGCAACGACCCCGATCACCTGGGCGGCCCGGCCAACTTCTACATCGAGCCGAAGACCAACGAGCTGTTCATCGCCGACGGCTATATCAACAAGCGCGTGGTGGTCTACGACGCGGCCACCGGCAAGTACCTGCGGCACTGGGGCGCGTATGGCAAACGGCCCGACGACACGGAGAAGTATCAGTACCCCGTGAAGGTCGCGACTCCGCCGCAGCAGTACTCGACGCTGCACGGCCTGGTCGGCACCAAGGACGGGCTGATCTACGTGTCCGATCGCCGCGGCAACCGCATCCAGGTGTTCCGGCAGAACGGCGAGGACCCGATGGAGCGGTTCGTACGGCCTGAAACCGGCGGCTCGGGTAGCGGCTTCAGCCTCCAGGTGTCGCGTGATCCGGCGCAGAGCATCCTCTATCTGATGGACGGCACGAACATGCGCGTGTGGATCCTGCGGCGGAAGGATCTGGCCATCCTCGACCGCTTCGGCCGGCCCGGCCGTCAGGCCGGTGAGTTCATCCGCGCGCACATGATCGCCATCGATTCGAAGAACCGGATGTACACCGGCGAGGCTGGCAACGGCCGGCGGATGCAGCGCTGGATCCTCAAGGGCACCAAGCCGGCGGACAGCGTCAAACCGCCAGTGACGCAGTAGGGCGGAACTGAGTTCCGCCGAGAAGCGACACCGCGCGGCAGCTCTGAAGAGCTGCCCTACGAGCGCAGCGGAGAAGTAGGGCTGAACTTTAGTTCTGCCGAGCACTCCTGCGGCTTGTCGAGGCCCTTTAACACCTCGGTGCCGAGGCTCGACGCGATCGCACTTTTTTTTTTTTTTTTTTTTTTTTTTTTTTTTTTTTTTTCTTACCATATGCCGTCGGTCAGTGACAGACGGGTTCACTTCCTCGCACCGTCGATCCCCCCCCCCCCCCCCCCCCCCCCCCCCCCCCCCCCCCCCCCCCCCCCCCCCCCCCCCCCCCCCCCCCCCCCCCCCCCCCCCCCCCCCCCCCCCCCCCCCCCCCCCCCCCCCCCCCCCCCCCCCCCCCCCCCCCCCTCCCTCCCCCCCCCCCCCCCCCCCCCACTCGAAGAGCTGCCCACGAGCGCAGCGGAGAAGTAGGGCTGAACTTTAGTTCTGCCGCGCGGTTCCTCGAAGTCGCGGCAGACCACTCCTGCGGCTTGTCGAGGCCCTTTAACACCTCGGTGCCGAGGCTCGACGCGATCGCACTACCGGCATGCCGGCGGCTCATCCGCGCTAACATGATCGCCATCGACTCGAAGAACCGGATGTACACCGACGAGGCCGGCAACGGCCGACGGATGCAGCGCAGGATCCTCAAGGGCACCAAGCGGGCGCACGGTGAAGCCGCCGTCTCCGTAGGGCAGAACTTTAGTTCTGCCGTGACGCCGGCGTCTCTTCTCGCGAGATATCTCTGGGCGTCGCCGGCGTCCGCGTTGGGCGTGATCCTGGGCGCTGTCGGCATCGCCGGCGGCGGACGGATGTCGCTGCACACCGGAGTGCTCGAGGTCGAGGGCCGGCTGCTGTCGTGGGGACTGACGCATCTGACCTGGCTCGAAGACGGTGCCACCGCGATTACGTTCGGGCACGTCGTCCTCGCCCGTGACGCGGCGTCGCTCGTCTGGACGCGGGGACACGAGCGCGTGCATGTCCGTCAGTACCGAGCGCTGGGGCCCGCTGTTCATTCCGCTCTATGTGGCGGCCTCGGCCTGGGTCATGGCCCAAGGGCGCGATCCCTATTGGGACAACCCGTTCGAGCGCGAGGCCAGGGAAGTAGACGGAACGGAAGCGGCCGTTACCAGCTCACGCGCGCCAGCAACGCCTCGAAGTCGCGGCACACCAGGTCGGGTGGGCTGGCCAGGGCGGTGAAGTGCGCCGCGCTGAAGCTCGAGGCGATCGCCACCACCGCCATGCCGGCGGCCTGCGCCGCCACGACTCCCATGGGCGCATCTTCGATCACGACACACTGGGCGGGCGGGACGTCGAGCTGGCGGCTCGCCTCGAGGAACACGTCGGGCGCCGGCTTCCCGCGCCCTACCTGATCGCCGCGCACGACGGTCGGGAAGGCGTCCTTCAGGCCCACTTCGTCGAGCGTGTGGGCCACGTTCAGCTCGGGGGCCGAGGTGGCCAGCGCCACGGCGATCCGCCGCTCCGCCAAGCGCTCGAGCAGGGCCGGCAAACCGGCCACGACCCGCAGGCGGCCGCGCGACAGCTTGCGATACAGCCCCTCCTTCTCGTGCTCGTAGGCGAGCCACTCGTCGCGCGGCATCTCGCGGCCGAACAGCGCCGGGAAGATCTCGCTGTTGCGCCGGCCGTCGAGCTTCTCGCGGTCGGCGTCGGTGAGCGCCGGCAGCCCGTGACGCTCGGCGAACACCGCGAACGCCTCGGCGTGCAGCGCCATGTTGTCGACGATGGTGCCGTCGAGATCGAAGATGACGGCGCGGGGATGATCGGCGAGGGGCACGGCCTATTGTCGCCGAACAGACGCCGCCACGGGGGACGAGGCGAGCTCGGCCGTTCAGACCGCCGTCAGCGCTCTGCCGGCAACGCGTTCCACGCCGCCTCGGTCGTCGACTCGAGTTGACGTTCCATGACCAAGAGCCACTTGCCGTTGTGCTTCACCAGCAAGGCTTCCAATTCGACATAGCGCGGTGTGGTGACGCCGGCGCGGTCCGTGGTGGTGTACTTGAAGATTCCGGTTTCGAACGCGGTCGTGGCGTCGTCGCGCCGGCTCGCGAATCGGAACTCCACCGTGGCCCGGATGCCGTTCTTCTTGGCCACCACGATGTCCTTGCCCCAGCCGTCGAGCGCGGCGGCGATCGGCTTGGTCCCCGCCTTGGTGACGAGCACGGCCGCCGGGTGGTAGGGGCGGCCCATGGCCACGATGTCGTCGTTGGCGACCGAGGCCGACACCGGCGCCCACACGTCCCGGTCGATTTCCGCGCTGGTCGGACTGGCGGCGGCGACCGCGGCCGCGGCCGATTGTGCGGGCTGCGATGCTGGCGCCGCGTCAACGCCGGCGAGCATCAGTGGAAGGCTCAACGAGAACACGGCAATCGCGGTGCGAATCACGGGGTGTCTCCTGGAGACGAGGCTCACGAGCGGCATCATATATCCCGGATCCCGAGGAGGGCGGTTACGCCAGGCGCTTGCTCGATCGCAGCGTGGCCAGCGTCAGCAGCACCAGCCCGCACGCCAGCAGCGCCGCGATCTGCGGCCACAGCACCTCGACCCCGACGCCCTTCAGGAAGATCCCGCGCACGATCACCAGGAAGTAGCGCAGCGGGATCGCGTAGGTCACGTACTGGATCCACTGCGGCATGTTCTCGATCGGGAAGATGAAGCCGCTCAGGTAGATCATCGGCGTCAGGAAGAAGAACGTCGTCGTCATCGACGCCTGCTGCTGGGTCTGCGAGATGGTGCTCACGAACAGGCCCAGGCCGAGCGTCGAGAGCAGGTAGAGCAGGCTGCAGCCGAAGAGCAGCAGGAAGCTGCCGCGCAGCGGAATCTCGAACCAGAAGACGGCCACCGCCGTGACCAGCAGCACGTCGAGCAGGCCGATCAGGGCATAGGGCAGGAGCTTGCCGACGATCAGCTCCCAGCGCGCCAGCGGCGTCACGTTCAGCTGCTCGAGGGTCCCGACCTCGCGCTCGCGCACGATCGCCATCGCGGTGAGGTTGGTGGTCACGACCAGCAGCAGCAGCGCGATGATGCCGGGCACCATGAACTCGCGGCTCTCGAGGCGCGGGTTGAACCACACGCGGATGTCGGCGTCGATCGGCGCGGCCCGCAGGCCGCCGGGCAGGCGCTCGGCCAGCCGGTCGGTCGAATAGCCGGCGACGACTCCGCGGGCGTAGCCCAGGGCCACGGTGGTCGAGTTGGAATCGGTGCCGTCGGCAATCACCTGCACGGTGGTCGGGCGGGCGGCGGCCACGTCGGCCCCGAACCCGGCCGGAATCGTCAGCGCCATCCAGGCCGAGCCGCGCTCCAGGTGCGGCTCGATGTCGCGGCTGCCGCTGACCACGTCCACGATCTTGAAGTTGGCGCTGGCGTCGAAACGGTCGATCAGCCGGCGGCTCTCCATCGAGCGGTCGGCGTCGACGACCAGCAGCGGCACGTCCTGCACGTCGGTCGTGGCGGCGTAGCCGAGCACGGTCAGCTGGATGATCGGCGCCATGATCACCACGCCGAACAACCGCGGATCGGCCCGCAGCTCGATCAGCTCCTTCTTCAGGAAGTGCAGCACCCGTCTCATCGCCACTCCCGCCGGAGACGCAGCGCGGCCAGGTTCAACACCCCGGCGGCGAAGATCGCCAGGGCCAGCAGCGCCGGCCAGAACACCGAGACGCTCGCGCCCTTGAGCACCACGGCGCGGAGCGCCACCAGGAAGTAGCGCGCCGGCACCACGTAGGTAATCGCCTGCACCACCGCCGGCATGCTGGAGATCGGGAAGATGAACCCGGAGAGGATGAACGTGGGCAGGAAGCTGGAGAGCAAGGCCAGCTGGAACGCCACCTGCTGGTTGGGCGCCACCGTCGAGATGAGCAGCCCCTGGCCTTGCGCGCCGACCAGGAACAGGCCGATCGACAGGCACAGCAGCCACCACGAGCCGCGCTGCGGCAGCTCGAAGAGCGCCATCGAGACCAGGATGATGAGCAGCGCCGAGGCGAACGCGATCACGGAATACGGCAACGTCTTGCCGAGCACGAACGCCATCGGATCCACCGGCGCCATGCGGATCTGCTCCATGGTGCCGCGTTCCTTCTCGCGCACCACCGCCAGGGCGGTGGAGATCACCGCGGTGATCATCGAGATGTAGGCGATCAGCCCGGGCACCAGGAACAGCGTGCTGCGCAGCTGCGGGTTGTACCAGACGCGCGGCTCGAATCCGATCCGCGCCGCCGAGTGCCGGCGTGCCCCCGGGGCCCGGGATCGAGGCCAGCAGCTGCGCGCCGGCCTCCTGCACGATCGCCGTGGCGTAGCTGACCACGGCCGACGCCGTGTTGGCGTTGTCGCCGTTGACGATCACCTGCACCCGCACCGGCACCCGACGCGCCAGGTCGCGGCCGTAACCGTCGGGGATGACGAGCGCGGCCCGGGCGTCGTTGGTGTCGATCAGACGGTCGAGCTCGGCGTCGCTGTGGACGGCCCCGGCGTAGTCGAAGTAGCCGGAGTTGACGAAGGCCGAGATCAGCGCCCGGCTCTCGGTCGAGCCGTCGCGGTCGTCCACGGCCAGGCCGATGTTGCGGATGTCGAAGTTGAGGGCGTAGCCGTAGAGCAGCAGGAAGAACGCCGGGACGAAGAGCAGGATGAGCAACGTGCGGCGATCGCGCGAGATCTGCCGGATCTCCTTGACCATCACAGCGCGGACGATGGCGATCACGCGGCCTGCCCTCCGCGATCGACGACGTCGAGGAACACGTCTTCGAGCGACGGCGTCACGTAGGTGGCGCTGTGCACGTCCAATCCGCCGGCGCGCAGGGCCGTCAGCACGTCGTCCGTGGTGACGTCGCCGTGCCTCAGCACCGCGTGCACGGCGGTGCCGAAGATGCTCGTCTTCTCCACGTCGGGCAGCTTGTCGAGTGCGGCCATGGTCTCCACCGGACGCGCCGACTGCACTTCCAGGATCGGCCGGTCGGCGAACACCTGCTTCAGCTCGTGCGACGAGCCCAGCGCCACGAGCTGGCCGCGGTGGATGATGGCCAGGCGGTTGCAGTGCTCGGCCTCGTCCAGGTAGTGCGTGGTGACGAGCACGGTGACGCCGCCGCGCGCCAGCGAGCCGATCAGGTCCCAGAACTGCCGGCGCGACACCGGATCGACACCGCCGGTCGGTTCGTCGAGGAACACGATTCGCGGCTCGTGCAGCACGGCGCAGCCGAGCGCCAGCCGCTGACGCCAGCCCCCCGACAGCGTCCTGGTCACGGTCTTCTCGCGGCCGCGCAGCCCGGCCATGTCGAGGACGAAGGCCCGTCGCTCGTCGAACTTGTCGCCGCGGAGCCCGTAGATGCCGCCGAAGAACGCGATGTTCTGATCGACGGTCAGCGCCTCGTAGAGCGAGAACTTCTGCGACATGTAGCCGATCTGCCGCTTGACCCCTTCGGGGTCGCGGCTCACGTCCACACCGCCAACCAGGGCCGTGCCGCTCGTCGGCTTGAGCAGCCCGCACAGCATGCGGATGGTGGTGCTCTTGCCGGCGCCGTTGGCGCCCAGGAAGCCGAAGACCTCGCCCTGCGGCACGCTGAACGAGACGTCGTTGACGGCGACGAAGCTCCCGAATCGACGGGTCAAGTGCTGCACGTCGATCGCGGGGCTCGGGCCCCCTGGGCCCGGCGAGCTCATCACCGCCCCAGCACACGCGCCAGGCGCGCTTCGCTCAGCCTGAGATCGGCCAGCACCCGCGTCCGGTCGAGCTCGGCCTGCAGTAACGCCAGCTGCGCGTCGAGGACGTCGATGGTCGTGGCCACGCCGGCCTCGAAGCGATCGCCGACTACGCGCTGGGTCTCCAGCGCCGCCGTGACACCGAGCCGGGCCGGCGCCAGCGCCGCCTGGGTGCTGCGCAGCTCGATGAGCTGCTTCTGCACGTCGGCGCGGATCTGCGTCTCGGTCTCGGCGCGCCGTTCGTTCAACGCCGTGATCTGGAATCGCGCCTCGGTGCGCTCGGCGGCGTTCCGGCCCGAGTCGAAGAGCAGCCACGAGACGTTGACCGACGCGTCCCACGACTCCTGCCACTTGTCCTGGCGCGGGAAGATGCGCGGATTGGGGTTGGCCCAGTCCACGCCGGAGCCGACGGCGACGAACGGCTTCTTGGCCGCGGCAATCGCGGTGATGCGCTCCTCCACGGCCTGCGTGCGGCCGGCGAGGGCGGCCAGCTCGGGACGCAGCTTCAGCGCTTCGTCGACCAGCGCCTCGGCGTCGCGCGCCGGTGGCGCCGGCGTCTCCAGCCCTTCGGTGGTCTCGATCGGCGTGCCGTCGGGCAGGCCGAGCAGCCGGTCGAGGTCGACGATCAGCGACTCCACGCGTCCGCGGGCCTCGATCAGCAGCAGCTCCTGACGCGCCCGCTGCGCCTCGCTGCGCGACACGTCGTTGGGCGGCAGCAGGCCGGCTTCGACGCGGTTGCGGACATCCGCCAGCGAGCGGTCGGCCGTGGCCAGCGCCGCCTCGAGCACGCGCACGGTGTCGCGCGCCGTGACCAGCGCCCAGTAGGCGCGGGCGACTTCGAGCCGCAGGTCGAGGCGGACGACCTCGAGATCCGCGCCGGTGGCCAGCGCTTCCGCCTGCGCCGCGCGTTCGAGCGCGTCGCTGCGTCCAGAGGTGTAGACCGGCCACTGCAGGTCCAGCCGCGTGCGGTAGTTGTCGGGGATGTCGGGATAGATCACGCGCGGCCCAGTGCCGAACGTAGCCACGGCGAACTCCTCGACGTGGTTGGTACGGGTGTAGCCGGCCAGGGCGGTGATGGTCGGGACATCGGCCTTGCGGAGCACGTCCACCGTGGCCTCTGCGCCCTGCTGCACGGCCCGCGCTTCGCCCAGCCGATGGCTCGTTTCGATGGCGCGGGACATGGCGTCGTCGAGCGACAGGCGCTGCGGCGCGGGCTGGGCCTGTGCGGTCGCGACCGCAAGGGCCAGCGGCGCGGCGAGCGCGAGAACTCCTGCAACTCTCATGACTGGGCTCCGACGGGCGCGGCGGCCTCGAGGGCCGCCAGCTTGGCGATGAACACGTCTTCGAGCGTGGGCGTGATGACGCGCCCTTCGAGCGGCGGCAGGTCGGCGCGCGTGGCCAGCGCCCGCAGCTGGCGGAACGCGTCGTCTTCCGAGGCGGCGGTGTCGAGCCACACGTGCAGCCGTTCGCCGAACACCTCGGCGTGCAAGTGGCCGGCGGCGCGCAGCTGGTCGCGCACGTGCCGCGCGTCGCCCGGGAACGCCTCGATCCAGAACCCGGGCAACGAGGTGCGCAGCGTGCCCGGCGCGTCGAGGGCGAGGGTGCGGCCGTTGTGGACCAGCGCCACGCGGTGGCAGCGCTCGGCCTCGTCCAGATACGGCGTGGCCATCAGGATGGTGATGCCGGCGTCGAGGAAGTGCGAGAGCAGCTTCCAGAACTCGCGGCGCGACACCGGGTCGACACCGGTGGTCGGCTCGTCGAGCAGCACCACCTCGGGCTGATGGACCAGCGTGCAGGCCAGCGCCAGCTTCTGCTTCATCCCGCCGGAGAGCTGATCGGCCAGCCGCGTCCGGAAGGGCGTGAGCTGCGTCATCTCGAGCAGGTGATTGCGGCGCTGGGTGTAGTCGGCCACGCCGTGGATGGCGGCGAAGAACGCGATGTTCTCGTCGATGGTCAGGTCGCCGTAGAGGCTGAAGCGCTGCGACAGGTACCCGACCTTGTGGGTGATGGCGCGGTGATCGAGCGCCGGGTCGAGGCCGAAGACGCGCACCTGACCGCCGTCGGCGTGCAGCAGGCCGCAGATCAGGCGAATCGCCGTGGTCTTGCCGGCGCCGTCGGGGCCGATGAGGCCGAACATCTCGCCCCGGCCGACGTCGAAGGTGAGGCCGTCGAGCGCGGTGACGGCGTCGTAGCGCTTGGCCACGCCGGTGAGCGAGATCGCGGGCGCCCCGCCGGATGTCTGGGCGCTCATGGCTGGGTCGTGGCGGGGGTGGCAGGGGTCACGGGCGCCAACGCGAGGTCGGCGTCCACCGGCATGCCCTGCTTGAGCACGCCGTCCTTGTTGTCGGCGCTGATGCGCACGCGGTAGACGAGCTTGGCGCGCTCCTCCGCCGTCTGCACGTTGCGTGGCGTGAACTCGGCTTTCGGGGAGATGAAGGTGACGGCGCCCGGCAACCCGGCGCCACCCGCGTCGGTGAAGAGCGTGGCCGGCTGCCCCAGCTTGATGCGCGGCACGGCCGGCTCGGGGACGTAGACGTCGGCCCACGCGTGATCGAGGTCGGTGATGACGAGCACGGCCGTGCGCGCGGCCACGACCTCCCCGGCCTCGACCAGCTTCTCGGTGACGATGCCGCTCACCGGCGACGTCAGGGTCGTGTCCTTGAGCTGTTTGTCGAGCGTGTTGACGGCGGCCTGCGCCGTGGCGATGCGGGCCTGGGCCACGGCGACCTCTTCGGGACGGGCGCTGGCGTTGACCCGCGCGAGCGCCGCCTCGGCGGCCGCCACGCGATCGTTGGTGGCGGCCAGACGCGCCTTGGCGACATCGAGCCGGGTGGCGGCGTCGTCGCGCTGCTTCTGTGCGCCGCTCTTGCGTTCGAGCAGCAGCTCGAAGCGCTTCAGATCGGCATCGGCGGCTTCGACCTCGGCCTGCGCGGACGCGACGTCGGCACGGACGGCGTTGACCTGCGCTTCGGCCTGGCGCACGTCCTCGGGGCGGGCCGAGACGCGCACCAGTCGGAGCTGCGCTTCGGCGGAGGCCTGTTCGGTGCGGGCGCGGGCGATCGCCAGGTTGATGTCGGCGGGGTCGAGTGTGAGGATGACCGCGCCGGGCTCGATGCGATCGCCTTCCTTCACGTCGAAGGTGAGGATGCGGCCGCCGACTTCGGGGGCGAGGCGCACGTCGGTGGCTTCGACGTGCCCGGAGGCGCGCAGGCGATTGGGGTCCTCGGCTGGCTGGCACGCGGCGGCGAAGAGCGCCAAGGCGGCGAGTGTCGCGGCGGGCGCGAGCGGCGTCGGGCGAAGCGGTGTGTGGGTCATCACGGTCGATCCTTGGTCGGGGCGGCGTCGTCGGGCGCCAGCATGCGGAGCGCGGTGTGTTGCATGTGCGCCATCAGGTCGGCGCGGTCCACGGGGACGAACATCGGCAGTTCCCGGCGGCCGGGCCGCGCGGCGGCACGTTCGCGGACGGCGTTCATCATCAGCGGGCCCATGATTGAGATGTAGGCGAGCACGGGGTGCATCGGGCGGAAGTCGCCGCGGCGCGCGCCGGCCTCGAGGATGGCGGCGAAGGCGACGAACACCGAGCGCATCAGCATCAGGGTGTCGGCGTCGAGGTGCGGCGCCCCTTCGGCCATCTCGCGCAGCATCAGCGGCGGAAACCAGGGGCGCGCGTCCTTCTGCTGCGCCAGCGTCTGGATGAAGCGCTCGATCTGGTGCGGCGGGGTGTCGTCGCTGGCGGCGATCGCGGTGACGGCCTCGCCCACCGCGCGCAGCATGTCGCGCACCACCTCGCGGTAGAGGCCGACCTTGCTGCCGAAGTGGTAGTAGAGCATCGCCTTGTTGACGTGGGCGGCGCGGGCGATGGCGTCGACGCTGGCGCCGTCGAAGCCGCGCGCGGAGAACTCGTGCGCGGCGGCGGCGAAAATCAAGGCTGCGGGTGTTGGTGTCGGCGGCGTCGGTGGGTCGCTCGCGCGCGGGCAGCGGCCCCGGACGTCGCGGGCGGCGGGCGGGAGCGGGAGAAGATGTGACAGCCATCCTAATTAACTAAACGGTGAGTTAATTAACAGTCTCTCCCCGCAACAGCCGGTCTGTCAAGGGGTTCCAGCAAGAACTCCGCGGAGGGGCCAGGCCCCAATGGCATGGCGGCCCCAGGTTGGCAGAAAGGCCGGCGCGAGCTGGCCGGGTCAGACGTCACAATTGGGTCATGCGCGTCGTCGTGGCGGGCGGGTCGGGGTTCCTGGGCCGGGCGCTGGTGAAATCCCTGGCTGCCGCCGGGCACGACGTGTCGATCCTGACCCGGCAGAAGCGCGGACGCGACGACATCGTCTGGGTGCCCAACGGCTCGACCGGACCGTGGGCCGGGGCGCTCGTCGGCGTGGACGCGATCGTGAATCTCGCCGGTGAGGGCATCGCCGACCAGAGGTGGACGCCGGCCCGCAAGACGGCGCTGGTGGAGAGCCGCCTGCAGGCCACCTCGTCGCTGGTGGAGGCGGCCCTGGGCCTGCCCAAGCCGCCACGGGTGTTCGTGAGCGCCTCGGGGGTCGGCTACTACGGCGCCACCGGCGACGAGTACCTGACCGAGGCCTCACCGGCCGGGACCGACTTCGTCGCCACGATGGCCGCGGCATGGGAGCGGGCGGCGGCGCCGGCGGCCGCCCGGTGCCGGCTGGTGCTGCTGCGGACCGCGCTGGTCGTGGGACCCGGCGGCGGCGCGCTGGGCCGCATGCTGCTGCCGTTCAAGCTCGGCGTCGGCGGACGTCTCGGCTCGGGGCAGCAGTGGATGTCGTGGATCCACCTCGACGACTGGGTGGCGCTCACCGCCCGGCTGATTGCCGATGAGTCGGCGGCAGGCGCCTTCAACCTGACCGCGCCGGGGCCGGTGCGCAATGCCGAGTTCACCACGGCACTGGGCCGGGCGCTGGGGCGGCCGACCATCCTGCCCGTTCCGGCGGTGGCCCTGCAGATTGCGTTCGGTGAGCTCTCGGCCGTGCTGCTCACCGGTCAGCGGGCGATGCCGGCCAAGGCCGACGCCATCGGCTTCCGCTTCCGCTACCCGCGCATCGACGACGCCCTCGCGGCGTCCGTTTAGGCCGCCGCGTCGTCCAAAAACCTGCGCACTCGGGCACGACTTGCGTCGTATAGAGATCTCAGCTGTACCAGGCACGGTGACACGGAGGGGCTCATGGCGGTGCTGTTGCAGGACCTCAGATACGGCGCCCGGCTGCTGTTGCGCAGCCCGGCGATGACGGCGGTCGTGGCCCTGTCGCTGGCCCTCGGCATCGGGGCGAACACGACCATCTTCACGCTCGTGAACGCGGTGCTCCTCAACCCGCTGCCGGTGCGGGAGGCGTCCCGTCTGGCGCGGATCGTGACCACCGAAGTGCGCGACGGCGTGGTCACGCCGCTGGGCGCCATCTCGCGGCTCAACGCCCTCGACGTGCGCGACAAGAACGTCGTGTTCGACGGCGTGGCCGCGGCCGGATTCACCGCGGTGGCGCTCTCGAGCGGCGGCGAGCCCGAACAGGTGTTCGCGCAGATCGCCTCCGGCAACTTCTTCGACGTGCTGGGGCCGCCGATGGCGGCCGGGCGCACGTTCGTCGCCGACGAGGACAACCAGCCCGGCGCCTCGCCGGTGGCCGTGCTGACCTACGGGCTGTGGCAGCGCCGCTTCGGCGGCCGTGAAGATCTGATTGGCCAGCCGATCACGCTCAACGGCCGGCCGTTCACCGTGATCGGCGTGACCGGCGAGGGCTTCCGCGGCACGGCCACGCTGGGCGGCCCGGAACTGTGGGTGCCGTTCTCGATGTACCGCGAAGCCCTCTCCGGCCCGGCGCTGGAGTTCTTCACCTCGCGGCGGGCGCTGATCTTCGAGGCCGTGGGGCGGCTGAAGCCGGGGGTGAGCTTGGAGCAGGCGCAGGCCAACGTGGACGCCATCGGCAAGGGGCTGGAAGAGGCCTTCCCCACCGACTTCCGCGGCCGTTCGCTCGCGGTCCGGCCGATCACCGACGGCAACTTCCCGCCGCAGTTCCAGCAGCAGCTCGTGCTCGCCGGCAGCGTGCTGATGGGCGTGGTCGGCCTCGTGCTGCTGATTGCGTGTGCCAACGTGGCCAACCTGCTGCTGGCGCGGGCCACGGCGCGCCGGCAGGAGATCGCGGTGCGGTTGGCGGTGGGCGCCGGCCGCGCGCGGCTGGTGCGCCAGTTGCTCACCGAGAGCGTGCTCCTCGCGGCGCTCGGCGGCATCGGCGGGATCGCCGTGGCCTACTGGGCCCGAGACCTCATCTGGGCCTCCCGGCCGGTCTTCATCCAGCCGGGCACGGTCGATCTGCAGTTCGACGGCCGGGTGCTGGCCTTCACGGCCGGCGTGTCGCTGCTGACCGGTCTGATCTTCGGCCTGGCGCCGGCGCTCCAGGGATCGCGGGCGGATCTGATCACCGAGCTGAAGGACCGCACCAGCGCGCCCAGCGGCCATCGCTGGTATGGCGCCCGCAACCTGCTCGTGATGGCGCAGGTGGCGCTGTCGTTCGTGGCGCTGGCCAGCGCCGGGATGTTCCTGCGCAGTCTGGCGAACGCGCGCGGCATCGACCCGGGCTTCGATGGCAGCCGCCTCGCCGTGCTCGGCATCAATCCCGGCACCCAAGGCTTCGACGAGGCGCGCACGCGCGAGCTCTACCGGCGGGTCACCGAACGGATCAGCGGCGTGGCCGGCGTGGAAGCGGTGACGCTCGCGACGAGCGTGCCGCTCTTCGGCGGCGGATTCGGGCGCACCGTGTTCCGCGACGGGCAGGATCCGAAGGACCCGCGCAACGGGCGCATGACGCAGATGAGTCAGGTGGCCGGCGGCTACTTCGAGGCGATCGGCATTCCGGTGGTGAAGGGCCGCGGCATCACCTCCGCCGACCGTGCCGGATCGACGCCGGTGGCGGTGATCAACGAGGCCATGGCCAAGCAGATCTGGCCCAACGAAGATCCGGTCGGCCGGACCTTGCGGATCTTCGGCAACGACACCCCGTGGCAGATCGTGGGCGTCGCCAAGACCGTCAAGTACAACTTCATCGGCGAGGACGCCACCGCGTACTTCTACCTGCCGATCGAACAGCTCCACGACTCGCAGGTCACGGTGCACGTGCGCGCGTCGGGCGATCCGTCGCCGGTGCTGGGCACCGTGCGGCGCGAACTGCAGCAGCTCGAGCCGGACCTCCCGCTCCTGAACGTCAGCACCTATGCCGCCGTGTTCGGCCAGGCGCTGTGGGCGCCCCGGATGGCAGCCTGGCTGCTCGGTATCTTCGCGGGGCTGGCGCTGCTCCTGGCCGCGATCGGGCTCTACGGCGTGCTCGCCTACTCGGTGAGCCAGCGCACGCGCGAGCTGGGCATCCGGCTGGCGCTCGGCGCGCGCGAGGGCGACGTGCAGCGGATGGTGGTGCGCCAGGGCGTGATGCTCGCCTTGTGCGGGCTGGTGCCGGGGCTGCTGGCGTCGTGGGCGCTGTCGCGGGTGATCACGCGTCTGCTCTACGACGTGGCGGCCGGCGACACGGTGACGTTTGCGTCGGTGCCGGTGCTGCTGCTCGTCGTGGCCGTGATCGCGACGATCGTGCCGGCGTGGCGGGCCAGCCGGGTCGATCCCGCGGTGGCGCTGCGCGTCTGACCGCAAACACTGGCACGACGTTCGTGCCAATGGTGCCAGGCACTGAACACTGTTCAGTGCCTGGCACTCTACGGGCAGCTTTACGATTTGGTCATCGCGTGACGGTGGACGCTAATGGGCGGCGGCGACGCCGTCCACCCACGGCTTGGCGTCGGCAGATTTTACCCACTGCCCCGCCACCTGGCGCGTCATGACGTTGAGGCGGTTCCACACGTTGATGGTGGCGATGGCGATGGCCAGCGCCGCCAGTGCCCGCTCGTCGTAGTGGCGGGCGGCCTCGGCCCACACGTCGTCGGGCACGGCGTCGCCGCGATCGGCGAGCCGCGTCGCGGCCTCGGTCAGGGTGAGCGCGGCGCGCTCGGCGTCGGTGAAGTACGGCGCATCGCGCCACGCCGCCACCGCGTGGAGGCGCTCGTCGGTCTCGCCGGCCCGCTTCATCATCCGCGCATGCATGTCGACGCACACGCCGCAGCCGTTGATCTGGCTGGCGCGCAGTTGCACGAGGCCGATGGTGCTCGACGGGACGCCCTTGTTCTCGGCGGCCGTGCCCAGCGCGTGCAGCGCCTTCATCGCCTCTGGCAGGATCATGGCAGGGTTGTTCATTCGCGCTTGCATGATGGAAAGTCCTCCTGATGGGGTCGGATGTCACATCCGCCCGATGTCGTCCGTTATCTGGATGACGAAGCACGACGGGAGGATGTGACAGTGACCGAGCCGCACGACATGGACGAGCCGTTCGAGCAGCACCGGGGGCACCTGCGGGCGGTGGCCTACCGCATGCTGGGGTCGCTCAGCGAGGCCGAGGACGCAGTACAGGAGGCGTGGCTGCGCCTGCACCGCTCGGACACGGCCGAGGTGGACAACCTGCGCGGCTGGCTCACCACGGTGGTGGCGCGGGTCTGCCTCGACATGCTCCGGGCCCGCAAGGCGCGCCGCGAAGACGCGCTCGACGTCGAGGTGGCGGAGCCGGTCGCGCAGTCGGGACCAGGTGCGAATCCGGAGCAGGAGGCGGTGCTGGCGGATTCGGTCGGGATCGCGCTGCTGGTCGTCCTCGATGCGCTGGCGCCGGCCGAGCGGTTGGCCTTCGTGCTCCACGACATGTTCGGCGTGCCGTTCGACGAGATTGCCGCCATCACCGGCCGATCGGCCACGGCGGCGCGTCAGCTCGCCAGCCGGGCGCGGCGTCGGGTGCGCGGCGGCGCCTCCGGGACGAGGCGGGCGGTGACCGAGGGAGAGCTCGCCGAACAGCGCGCCGTGGTCGACGCGTTCCTGTCGGCCCTGCGGGCCGGGGACTTCGAGGGCCTGGTGGCCGTGCTCGACCCCGATGTGGTCGTGCATGTCGATGCCGCGGCGGGCGCGTCCGGCGGCCCGCGCGAGGTGCACGGCGCCAGGAACTGGGCACAGGGCGCCATCGCGTTCTCGCGGATGGCCCGGTTCGTCCAGCCGGCGCTCGTCGACGGCGCGGTCGGGCTCGTCCTGGCGCCCGGGGGACGGCTGTCGCGGGCGCTGCGATTCACGATCGCCGGCGGCAAGATCGCCCATGTCGACGTCGTCGCCGACCCGGCGCGGCTTGCGCCAGCTGACCCTCGCCGTGCTCGAGTCCTAACAATTGTTGGCGTCCGCGCGTCATCGGTGCCTGGCACCGGACCGCGTCCTGGTGCCAGGCACCAGACGTCCGGGATGACAGTTTCCGTGGGTGGGTTCTCGCCTATAAAGACGTAGGAACAGGAGGCCTCATGAAGATGCTCGCCCTCACGTTCGTGGTCGCGGCGATCGCCGCAGTCGTCGTCGGCGCCCAGGGCACGACGCCGGCGGGCTCCACGCTCGACGTCATCAACCGCTTCAACGACGCCATCAACCGCCACGACCTGGCCGCCGTGGCCGCGCTGCTGAGCCGACGACACGGTCTTCGAGAACACGGCGCCGGCCCCCGACGGCACGCGCCTCCAGGGCAAGGCCGCGGTGGCGGCCTACTGGGAGCGGTGGTTCGTCAACAACCCCGACGCCAAGTTCGAGGCCGAGGACGTCGTCGTGGCCGGGGACCGGTGCACCGTGCAGTGGATCTACCGCAAGACCCGCGACGGCAAGCCGTGGCACCTGCGCGGCATGGACCTGCTCACCGTGCGCGACGGGAAGATCGCCGCCAAGCTCGCCTACGTGAAGGGCTGAGCGGCGTTTCGCGACAACCTCAGTTGCCCTGGCACGAAATCCGTGCCGTTGGTGCCAGACCCCGCTACGAGGGGTGGTGGGCGCTAGCGGTGGATCACCACCACGGTACGCACTATTTGATCGTGCGCGACGGGCCCCAGCCGACCATCGGGCCGACGATCTTCGCCGGATCGGCGTTGGCCTTGGGCCGGAACTTCTGCGAGCGATCGTTGGCGACCTCGGTCACGTAGAGGTTGCGGTCGGCATCGACGCTGAGCTGATGCACGCCGTCGAACTGCCCCGGCTGCGGCCCGTGGCCGCCGATGTCGAGGATGTAGCGGCCGTTGAGGTCGTACTTGACGATCCGGTCGGTGGTCCAGTCGGCGACCCAGAGGAAGTCGTCCTCGGTGACGATGTGGGTCAGCACCGCCGAGTCGTGCCCGGTCGGCCACATCTCGAGGAACTTGCCCTGCTCGTCGAACACCTGCATGCGGTGATGCTCGCGGTCGGCGACGAAGACGCGGCGATCGCGGCTGATGCCGATGCTGTGCACCGACCAGAACTCGTACGGCCCCGGCTTGTTCGGGTCCTTCGGCGGCTGGCCCCAGTCCATCAGGAACTTGCCGCTGCGATCGAACTTGGCCACGCGCGTGCCGGCGTAGCCGTCGGCCACGAAGAAGGTGCCGTCGGGCAGCCAGGCGATGTCGGTCGGACGGTTGAAGTTGTTGGGGCCGCGGCCGGGCACGCCGCGCTCGCCCATCGTGCGCACGAGCTTTCCGTCGTTGGTGAAGATGTTGATGAGATGCTGGTCGTCGTCGACGATCCACAGGTGCTTCTCGGGATCGTACGGGCTGATGAGCACCTTGTGCGGACCGCGGCCGGCTTCGCCCAGCCCCGAGCCGCGCGGCGGCGCGAACAGGCGATCGTGCTGCAGCCACTCCTCGATCGTGTTGCCCTCGCGATCGACGGCGAACAGCAGATGGTGGCGGCGCTGCTCGTAGGGATAGTCCTTGCCCGAATACGGCCGCCGGCCGGTGTTGGTCCGGCGCGGCGTCAGCAGGCACGGGCAGATCCACGGCGTGGCGCCGGGCGGCAGCTGGATCTCGCTGCGCTGCGCCACCCACACCTTGTCGGGACTCTCGGCGAACACGCCGGCGCCGGATCCCCACGTCCAGCCGTCGTGCGAGAGATCGCGATCGGGGAGCGGCCTGGGCCAGTTGAGCACGACCTCGTAGTCGCCCATCGCCGCCGGCTGCACGGCCAGCTCGACCTTGCCCTGCCCCTCGGCCTCGATGCGCGACTCGTCCGCCGACAGCAACATCCCGACCAACCCTACGACCAGCACGACAATCGGCGGCTTCGGCGCGCGCATGTGCACTCTCCCGCGAGACGGACGGAACGACCGGGCGACGATGCCCGTTCGCGGCGCCGCTGTCAACCAGTCCTTGACAGGGCCGGCGCGCGGATCGACCATCCGGGCGGTGCAGACCTCGCTTCGACGCTCGGGCTGGCGGCTCTCGCTGTGCGCGCTGGTTGCCGCCGTGAGTGGCACGCTGTCGGCGCAGGGCCCCGTGACTCAGCCGCCGGCCGAGCGCGTGCGCGTGCCCACCAGCCACGCCAACGTGCACATGGGGCCCAACACCACCACCGAGGTGCTGGTGCTGGTGCCGCGCGACACCGTGCTCACCGTCGTGGCGCGCAACAAGGAGTGGGTGCAGGTCGGCCTGACGCCGGAGCTGCGCAAGACCGGCATGGTGATGCGCTGGTACAAGAACGAAGACCGCGGCTGGATGCACGACTCCACCGTCGTGCCCGTCAAGTAGCGGGATCGCCGCCCGGACGGGCGGCGGCCCGGCCGTGGCGCGGCCCGGCGGAACGTCGTGGACGCGCCATCGTCCAATCATTGTGATCCCTGAGGAGGGGACGCCATGACCGCGACGACCGTTTCGCACGACGCCGGCGCCATTCAGCCCGACGCGTCGCTCGTCACCGTCACGCACGTCACCTACGCGCTGCACGCGCTCGGCCTGGCCATCGGCGCGTTCGGCGCCTCCACGGTGATCGGCTCGTTCGTGTTCGGCTGGCCGTCGATCATCGCCGTGATCGTCAACTACGTGAAGCGCGACGAGGCCCGCGGCACCTGGCTCGAGTCGCACTTCACCTGGCAGATTCGGACCTTCTGGTTCGCCCTCGCCTGGGCGTGCCTGGTGTTCCTGGCCGGCGCGGCGCTGGCCATCGTGCTGGTCGGCTTCGCGGTCTGGATCGTCGGCTTCATCGCCCTGGGCATCTGGGCGATCTACCGTATCGCCCGCGGCTGGATGGCGCTCAACGCCCGCCGCGTCGTGCCCTGAGCCGCTCGCGGACGGGGCCGGCCGTGGTCTAATTCGGCCGGTCCCGGACCGCGCCGCGATGCCGTTCACGTCTGCCGCCGACCTCACCGCCGAGCCCCACCCGTCGCTGGTGACGCTCACCTACGTGACCTACGGGCTGCAGGCGCTCGGCCTGGGCGTCGGGGCATTTGCCGCGGTCACGGTCATGGGCGTGTTCGGCTTCGGCTGGCCGTCGCTCGTCGGGATCGTCATCGTCTACATGAAACGCGCCGAGGCGCGCGGGACCTGGCTCGAGTCGCACCTGCGCCGGCAGATCCGCACCTTCTGGATCGCGTTCGTCGTCTCGTGCGCCATCCTGCTTGATGGGCGGGCTGATGTTCGTCGGCGCGTTCGTCAACACGGGCCAGGCGATGCAGTCGTGGTTTACGACCAGTTTCGCGATCTGGGCGGCGGCGTGGGTGCTGCTCGGCGTGTGGGTGCTCTATCGCGTGATCCGCGGGTGCACGGCCTTGAACGCCCGCCGCGCCGTGTCCTGATTCACGCGCGCCGGCCACTGCGGCACCGGACGCTCCGGTAGCCACACGATGAAGTCGGTCGACGGCGGCACGCTCCCGTGTCGCCGCAGCAACGTGGCGCACTGGGCGCGATGCCCGTGCGAGTGCAGGCACACCTGCAGCCACGCCTGCGCCACCGAGCATCGGCCACCGGGGATGAGAGGACTCTCGAGCACTCGCGCGAGATCGGCGTCCGAAGCGCCGGCCAGCCACGCGGTCTCCCGCGTGTGCGTGTCGCGGTAGCGCTCCGTCAGCGCCGCAAGTGAGCCGGCGGGCCGGGACTCGTGCTCGACGACGAACGGCGCGCCCGCCACCGTCAGCAGCCAGAAGCGATTCGCGAGCAGGACGTGATGGAGCAGGTCGATGAGCTCCTGGTCGGCGGCCGCCGCGGCGTTGTCGCGAATCGCGGTCAGCATGGCGGCGTTGGCGTGCCCCTTGTGGGCCACGAGATCGCCGAGCATCGCAAGCATGCGCGCCATGCTAGCTGGAGTGCGGGCGAGCGTGGGCGGCGTGGGCGCTGGGCCGCCGACGCGGTTGAGTGTCGTGCTCCTGGCCCTCGGCGTGGCCGGCAATTTGCTTCGATCCACTGGGATGCCCATCGGCACTCAGGTGGGCACTTGGGAGGACCAGAAATGGCATCAATCCATCACGAGGTGACCGTGGCAGTGGACGTGGAGGCCGCGTGGGCGGCCCTGCGGCGGGTCGGCCGTGCGCACGAGCTGTTCGCACCGGTGCTGGTCGGCGGCCAGCTCGACGGTGACACCCGGATCGTGACCTTCGCCAACGGCATGGTCGCACGCGAGCGCATCCTCGACGTCGACGACCAGCGCAAGCGGGTGGCCTACACGGTGCTCGACGGGCCAGGCCTGGCCTTTCATCACGCCGCGATGGAAGTGGTCGAGGACGGGCCGGGCCGCAGCCGGTTCCGCTGGGTGACCGACTTCCTGCCGAAGGAAGCCAGCGAGGTGCTGTCGCCGCTCATCGAGCAGGGCGCCGAGGCGCTCAAGGCCAACCTCGAGGCGCGTGCGCGAGAGCGTGATCCGTTAGCCGCGAGCCGCCGCTAGCCGCTAGCCGCTTCAAAGGATCATGGCGTGCCGCCGGCGTACTTGGCCAGCGCCGCCTTCCACGCGCCGCTCGGCTCGGGCGAGCCGCCCAGGTGCTGGTTCACGATCTGCGTGGTGCGATAGGCGGTGCCGTAGAAGCGCTCGTTGGCGTCGCGGTCCTGGCTGATGGTGCTGCCGACCACCGTGAGGCCGGCGAAGATGCCGCGGCTGCGCGAGTAGGTGAGGATCTGCGCGCGCATCTGGATGTCGGTCGCGGCCGAGGCGTCGCGGCCGATCGGACCGGCCGCGACGCCCGCGTCGGCGCCGATCTTGAACTGGTTCTGGAGCAGCTGGTCGAGGCCGCGGCGGTTCTGCACGACCAGCACCAGGTCCACCGCTTCGGCGCCGATCTGCAGACCGAGGCTGCCGCCGGCGATGGTCAGGAACCCCGGCGAGCTCCACGCGCCGGTCTGCGGATCGCGCACGCTGATCGCACCGCGGCCGAACGATCCCCCGAACACGAATCCGGCCTTCACCATCGCGGGGAACACGGCGATGGCCTCGGCCTTCTCGAGGATCGACTTCGGCACCGCCTTGTCCTCGGCGCCCATCACCTCGTCGAGCACGACGATGGCTTCCTTCAGCCGATCCGACTCGCGCACGCCTTCCTGAGCGACAGGACGAGCCACGAGCGCGAGAGCCACCAACGCAAGAGCTACGGGAAGTCGTGGAGCGCTCATGGGTCCAGTCTAGATCAGGGCTGGGACTAGGGGCTGGGGCTGGCGAGCCCACATCTCGCTATACGTCGCGGCGTTCTCGGCGACAGATCTGCCAGTGTCTCGGCGCATCACCTGACAGCGTCCGCACGCGCCAGCCCCAGCCCCAAGTCCCCGCCCCTAGAGAATCGGTGGAGCACCCGGTCTGAAGTCGGCGCCGAGAATGCCGACCGAGCCCGCGCCGAGCCAGTTGTCGAGCACGGTCGCATACACCGATCGGAAGTCGGTCTCGTGCCGCACGTCGCCGGCGGAGTTCTCGAGGTCGGGATTCGCCGGATCGTTGCGCAGCTTGGCCGCGGTGCCGTAGAGCCCGCCGCGCACCAGTCCGCCCATCGCCATCATCATGCCGGCGGCGCCGTGGTCGGTGCCCTGGCTGCCGTTCTCGGTGATGCGGCGTCCGAACTCCGAGAACACCAGCACCAGCGTCGAGTCGAACATCCCCTGGTTCTTCAGGTCGGTGGCGAAGGCGGCGAGGCCGTCGTTCACCGTGGTCATCAGCGTCCGATAGGCGCCGTTGACCGGGTTCTGGTTGGCGTGCGTGTCGTAGCCGCCGGTGGCCACCCAGAACACCTTGGTGCCGATCTGCCGGAACATCGCGCCGGTCACGGCCTGCAGCGCCTGCGCGAAGCCGGTGTTGGGATAGGGCAACGACGGCCGGTAGGTGGCCACCGTGGCCACGCGGTCGAGGGTGCCCAGCGCCGCCTGCGCGGTCGAGTTCACGAACGCCAGGTGCGGCCGATCCGCGGGCAGGTGCGACGAGATCCGCACCGCCGCCGAGCGCTCGAAGCCGGCCTCGGCGCCGCTGTTGGGGCTGGCGAAGCTGTAGGTGGCGGGGTTGGTGATGGCTGGCACGCCGACCGTGCGCGCCATCAGCGCCCGCGGCGTCTCGCGCGTGGTGTTCCAACCGACCAGCGGGTCGATCGGCGAGGGCAGGGTGTCGAGGTAGCGGCCCAGCCAGCCCGGTCCAGTGGCGTCGCCAGGGCTCGCCGTGCCCCAGATGTCGAAGCCCTGGAAGTGCGAGCGGCTCGAGTTCTGGTAGCCGGTGCGCTGGATCACCGCCAGCTTGCCGCTGTCGAAGATCTGCTTGAGCCCGGCCAGGTTGGGATGCAGGCCGAGGAGGTTGCCGCCGCGATCGGTGCCGATCTGCAGCACGGCGGCCGATGGCACCGCGATCGTCGGCCGGCGAGCGTAATAGTCCGTGTCGCCGTAGGGGATGAGCGTGCTCAGCGCGTCGTTGCCGCCGTTCAAGTAGACGACGACGAGATTGCGGGCGCCGCCGCCCTGGGCGAGGGCCAGCTCCGACAGGAACTGCGGCGCGGCGAAGCCGAAGGTGAACGCCGAGACGCCGCCACGGACGAACTGCCTGCGTGTGAATCGCATGGGCGGCCTCAGTTGAACTGGTACTCGGCCGCGCCGACGATGAGGCGGGCCAGGCCCGACGCCTTGCTGGCCAGCTGGGCGTCGTTGACCGGCCAGGTGACGCCCTGGCGCAGGTAGTCGAGGAGCGCGGTGCGCGCCGGGTCCGAGAGCGGCGACGGCGTGTAGCGCGTCAGGTGGAAGTCGAGCAGCGCCTCGGGCGAGGTCCGCGCCGCGGCCGACGCGGCCTGCAGGTTGAAGCGCTGGTTCGACATCAGCGCGGCGGCGAAGTTCATCCGCGACAGCATCGAGGCGGTGGAGAACCACTCCGGACCCAGGGCCCAGCCGTTCACGTCGGGCGGCTCGTAGAGTTGCTGGCCCATGTTGACCAGCGGCGTCATGGCCGCGTCCGCCGACAGGCCGTTCCAGCCGGTCTCCTTGATCGCCCGCACCACGTACTCCGCCGGCCAGCTGTAGCGCGCGAACTCGGAGCGTGTCGGCCAGGAACTCCTCCGAGGTGACCAGCCGCACCAGCATCGCCTTGATGCTGGTGTCGTTGTTCAGATAGGTCTCGCGCATGTCGTTGACGAGCGACTGGCTCGGCGCGTCGAACTCGCTCACGAAGTAGGCGAAGAGACGCCGCGCCAATCGATCGGCGGTCTCGGGCCGGCGCGCCAGGGCGCGGATCAGGTCGAGCCCGTCCTGCTCGCCGTCGGCCGCCGCCCGGGCCGGAATGGTGCGCGAGCCGTCGGGCATCGCCGCGAACGTGAAGGTCTTGGCGGTGGGGTCGTGCTGGGCCGCGTTGTAGACGTACTCGTAGTAGCTGGTGAGGGCGCTGGTGCGATCGCCGGCGAGGCGCAGGTTCCAGCCGGTGAAGACGCGCGCCGCGGCGTAGACGTCCTCCTCGGTGTAGTGGCCGACGCCGGTGGTGAAGAGCTCCATCAGCTCGCGGCCGAAGTTCTCCTGCGGCCGCGCCCGCACGTTGAGGCGGCCGTCGAGCCAGACGAGCATCGCCGGGTCCTTGGCCACCTCGATGAGCAGCTCGTCGAAGCGGCCGAGCGCCATGTCGCGAAAGAGCTGGATCTGGCCGCGACGCTGGCCGGCCACCTCACCCGGCTTGGCGTCCATCATCTTGGTCGCGTGCTCGCCGCCGAAGGTGCCGGCCACCTTGGAGTAGGCGGTGGCGAAGTGGTTGTGCCAGAAGAGCGCCATCTTCTCCTGCAGCGGACGCTGGCTGTGCACCATGCGGAAGATCCAGCGCTGGCGTGCGTCGTTGACCACGGTATTGGGCGAGAACTGGCCGCGGGTGGTGACGCCGAGGTAGGCGGCGTCGTTGATTTTCCCGTCGATGTCGGCGGGCGCCCGGTCGTAGCTGAGCAGGTAGCCGACCACGCCAATCAGCGGCAGCCGGCCGAACAGCTCGAGCTCGGCGGCGCTGGCGCCGAACCCCAGGCGACGAAGGACGTGCTGCAGCATGGCGCTGGCCTCGAACACGACGAGCGCTGGGGGCGCCCGGCCGTGCCGTCTCCCGATTCTATGTGGGAGCCAGCCCAGCCGTACTGACGCATCCACACGATCACGAAACTGAGATCGCAGGGACGCGGGCGCCTCGCGGTTGCCCGTGCCGGTTAGACCGCCGCGAGCCGTGGACGTTACTTCGCCGGTGCGGGCGTGAGCGGCCGCGCCGATGGCGCCGACCCGAGGCTGATGAGATTGGCCATCAGCCGATACGCGCCGTCGGTGCCGGCCGGCAGCTGACGCCACAGCCCGACGCCGAGGTAGATCCACCGCCCCGAGCCGACCTTCGCCTCGACCATCGCCCCCTGTTTCGGGCCGCGGTTGAACGGGAACGGCTCCACGAACTCGACCAGCTCGGTGTACTGCGGGTCGGCCTTGTCGAAGAAGTAGAGGCCCCGCTCCTGGCGCCAGTCTTTCCAGTCGGCCTCGGTGATGACGTTGGGCGTGGTGAACACCGGATGCTGCGGCACGAGCACGTTGACCGCCGAGTTCTCGTCGGTGACGCGGCGGCTGCTGACCTTGCCGGGATAGGGGGCGTACTGCGCCTGGTTGAACTCGAACTTGTTGTAGTTGACGATGACCGTGCCGCCGGCGCGCGCGTAGTCGAGCAGCCGCTGGTTGTAGGCGCGCAGGTCGGCGCGGCGCTCGTAGGCGCGCACGCCGGTCATCACCACGTCGTAGCCGGTCAGATCGCCCCAGGCGAGCTGATCCTCGGTCAGCAGCTCGACGCGGGCGCCGAGCTGCTCGAGCGCCGGCGGGATCTCGTCGCCCACGCCCATCACGTAGCCGACGGTGAGATTGGGCTTCACCTTGACGTCGAGCACGCTGACCGTCACCTCGGGCGCGCGCAGCACGTGACGGCGGGTGGTGTGGGGGTACTCCACCACCTGATAGCCCTGCCGGTACTCGCCGCCCAGCTGTTCGTGGACCACCGCGCTCACGGTCGTGTGCGCCGACTGCTTCGCCAGCGCTGCCAGCGCCGCGGGTGCCGGCGGGGTCAGTGTGAACCTCACGGTGACCGCTTCGTCCTCGCGCGAGAACATCACGCGCTGGCTCGCCGGCTCGGCGCCCCAGCCCTGCGGAATCTGCAGGGCGACGGTGGCGGTGGCCGCCTGTTCGGAGTGGTTCACCACCGTCACGCGCACGTCGCGCGTCAGGCGGGTGCCGGCCGCCGCGGCGGTCGGCACGATGAGGATCTCGGGCGTGGCCGAGACCGCGAACTTCGGCACGACGTGCAGCTCGGCGCGCTTCTCGCCGCTGTAGAGGTTGCCTTCGGAGCGCGAGCTCACCGGCACCGGCACGGCCAGCGGTTCCCCGCCGATCCGCAGCGCGACGTTGGCGACGAACGGCGTCGGGCGGAACGGCAGCCCCGGCGGCACGTCGGGATCGAGGTCGAAGCGCGCCGCGTCCTTCGCGTACTTGAAATGGGCGGCGGTCAGCCGCGCATCCAGGGCGACAATCGCGTTCATCCGGCAGGCGCGGGCGGCCTTGGCCGCGAGTGGTTCCGGTTCGCAGTCTCCGCTCGCGGCCGACTGGAACCCGGCCAGCGTGCTGCCGAACTCGACCGCGGCCTCACCGCGATTGGCGGCGATGATTCGCACGCCGACGCCCTGGCCGCCGACGACCAGGTCGTCGTCGGCGACGGCCTCGAGCCGCACGTCGGCGGCGAGCACGAGGGCGTCGGTGAACTGCTTCGTCTTCTGTGCCAGCCGCACGTCGATCTCATAGCGGCCGCCGTCGTTCAGGCCCATCGCGCCGAGCTCTCCGCGCAGCAGACGCACGGCCCGCAGACCGGCGGCGAGCGGCTCGACCGCGGCGGCCGAGCCCTTGGCGGCGAGGGCGGCGCGGGCGTCGGCCACGCTGGCGGCGATGCGGGTCAGGCCGGCCGTCAGTGCCGCCGGCGGCGACGCGCCACCGTAGCCGGCCAGGCTCGACAGCGCCGTGTCGACGCCGTCGAACATCTCGGGGTCGGGCCGGTTGACGCCGCCCGGCAGCACGGTGTCGCGCAGGCGATAGGCGCGCGGGCCCGAGCCGAAGCCCTCGTTCACCCCGGGCAGCGGCAGCAGCTGCGACATGCCCTGGCACTTGTGCATGCTGCGCGCCTCGCCGGCGATCTCGTTGCAGGTGCGGCCGAGGATCGGGTCGTAGGTCTCGCCGCCGGTGAACATGAGCAGTTGCGAGGCGCCCTCGCCGGTGAGCGGCGGCGCCTTGCCCGGCGGGCCGAAGAATCCGCCGGTGTAGTAGTACTTCTTGGGCTGCCACGGCCGCAGCCCGGCGGCGATCTGATCGGGGAAGGCGTTGGGATCGGCCGCGGCGTGAAACGCCAGCGCGCTCAACCGCGCCGACGCCTGGTGGTGCTGGCCGCCGCCCTCGCCGTCGTAGACGAATCCGACCATCACGTCGGGGCGGATGGTGCGGATCATCCGCACGTAGTCGCCGAGGATCACCTGGCCGCCCCACTTCTCGAGCGATTCCTCGACGCTGAACGAGAAGCCGAAGTCGACCGCGCGGGTGAAGTACTGCTCGGCGCCGTCGAACTTGTGCACCGCCAGCAGCTCCTCGGTGCGCAACACCGCCAGCGCCTCGAACAGCTCGGGACCGATCTCGTTCTGGCCGCCCTCGCCGCGGGTGGCGGTGACCAGCGAGGTGCGGAAGCCCTTGGTCAGCCCGTAGTAGGCGAGCAGCGCGTTGTTCTCGTCGTCGGGGTGGGCCGTGGTCATCATCAGGTTGCCCACCGTGTCGAGCTTGCGGAGGGCGAGCTCGAGCGCGGGCCGGCCGTTCAAATCGGCCACCGGCTGCAGCCGGTTCTGCGCCCGCGTCGGCGCAGAGGGCGACAGCCAGGTCACGACGAGAGCGAGCAGGACGATCGGTGGAACTCGGCGCATCCCACTAGCGTACAGGAGACAGCGGCCAGGGAACCAGAGGCCGCCACCCCTCGATCGGACGACGTAATCGGGCGCCACGCCCGTCGCCAGCCGCTCGCCTAGAACCTGACCACTGCCGTGATCGACGCGGCCCGGCCAGGCGCCAGCACCGCGCGCACGTCCTGGCTGGCGAAGTACTCGTCGTCGAAGCAGGTTGCGGACGAGGCCGCGCAGCTCGAGGTGCCTGGCGATCGGTCACGCCGCCGCTCACGTCGACCAGCGTGTAGCCGTTGACGACGCGTTCGGTCGGGCCGGGGCGATCGTCGTCGGCGAACCACGCCACGCGCGCCTGCGCGTAGGCGCGGGCGCCGATCAGCCGCCGCGCCTGCAGCGAGCCGGTCTCGGTGGTGATGCCGTCGAGATAGGCCTCGGGATCGAGCGCGCGGCCGCGCGCCGGCCTGGAAGCCGCCCTCGAGCGTCAGCCGCCACGGCAGATCGACCTGCGCCTCCACCTCGACGCCGCGCAGCCGGGCCCGGCCGCGATTGCGGAAGAAGAAGTTGTCGGTGGTCGTCTGGTAGCGCTCGATCAGATCGTCGATGCGGTAGTGGTAGCCGTAGACCGCCGCCCGCACCCGGCGCGACGTGTAGCGCACGCCGGCGTCGAACTGCAGGCTCGTCTCGGGATCGAGGTCGGGATTGCCGGTGATGAAGCCGCGCCCCGACGGCCCGCGGAAGTAGCGATCCGACAGCACCGGGTCGCGGAAGCCGCGCGCCACCTGCGCGGTGAACGACAGGCCGGTGAGCGCTCGACGCCGTCAGCGACAGCGAAGCCCGACGCCGGCGCCGTGGTTCACCGAGCGGTCGCCGAAGTAGCCGCCGGAGTTCTTCGATCGCCACGTAGTCGAGCCGCCCGCCGCCGGCCAGCGACAGCCACGGCAGCACCGCCGCCTCGAGGCTGGTGTAGGCGGCGCTGTCGACGCGCCGCGCCGAGTCGATCGACACGTTCTCGGTCGTGCGCAGCGGGCTGCCGTCGAGGTTGTAGCGCTCGATGATGTCGAGCGCGCGCAGGCCGTCGCGGCCGTTCACGTCGACGCCCATCTCCCACCGCGCCGGGCCGAGCGGCCGGCGCGCGTAGCCGCGGAACTGGAAGTCGTGGGCGCTGATGTCGGCGCGCTCGACGCTGCGCGCGGTGGTGGCGGTGGCGAAGCGGTCCTGGTCGGTGACCTGCGCGTAGTGGCCGTAGAACGCCTGCAGGCCGATCTCGTCGAACGGGCCGACGTCGGCGCGGTCGTACTCGGCCGTGAAGCGATGCGAGTCCTCGCTCGGATAGAAGAAGCGCACGGTGCGCGAGTTGTTGCGCGGCCGCTCGATGTCGCGGCCGAAGTCGCCCTGGTAGCCGGCCGAGAAGTAGCCCTCGCCGACCACGTGGGTGACGCGCGCCAGCACGCCGCTGTCCTCGTAGCCGGAGTTGAAGGTGGTGCCCGACGGGCTGTCCCAGTCGTCGACGTCGCGGGCGTGGGCGGCGACGAGCACGCTGCCCTTGCCGGTGCCCTTCGACAGGTCGCCGCCGACGCGGCGCTCGGGCACGCCGGTGCCGAGCGTGCCCGACAGGCGCACCGCGAGCGGCGCGCCCGGCGCCACCTTGCGCGTGGTGGCGGCAATCACGCCGCCGAAGGCGTCCGACCCGTAGGCCACCGAGCCGGGGCCGCGCGCCACCTCCACGCCCTCGAGGATGTCGGGGTCGAGGAACGTCGCGCTCGCGCCGGCGCGGCGCTCGGAGTTCACCCGGGCGCCGTCGATGAGGATGAGCGTGCGGCCGCTCGACAGGCCGCGCAGCGCCGGCACGGCGGCCTGCCCTTCGCTGACCTGGTTCACGCCGGCCACGTTCTCGAGCGCCTGCACGAGGTTGGACGGGCAGCCGCGTCTGGATCTCGGCCTGCGACAGGCTGGTGGTGGCGGCGGCCGGCGTGGCCTCGATGTCGGGCGCCGCGCCCGAGACCGTGAGGCGCTCGCTCACCAGCGCCTCGACGGTGACGACGAGCGGCTCCTCGCCGGCGGGCAACGCCTCGACCAGCCGCGGCTTCATGAACACGCCGCCGGGCGCCACGACCAGGATCTCGAACGGCAGCGGCGGATCGGGCGTCCAGGTGAAGCGGCCGTCGGCGTCGGTCACGACCGAGCCCGGACGGCCCAGGATGCTCACCTCGGCGCCGGCGACCGGAGCGCCGTCGGCGCCGACGACACGGCCGGTCAGCGCGAAGGCCGGGGTCGCGCCGACGCAGCCACACGACGACGAGCAGGCGAACAGGGACACGCATGGTCGTGCAGCCTAGTCAGGCCGCGACGCTACTACCAGCGCTTCGGTACCGATCGAGGTGCGTCAGCGTGGTGGATCAGCGGCCGAACGCGACGACGAACTCGGCCGCGTGGTAGACCTGCGCGCAACACCGGGGACGAGGCCGCGACCAGCACGGCCGCAACCGCCAGGCTCACCCACCAGGCGGCGCGGCCCGAGCCGGGGCGGCGGCTCGAGCAGCCGTCGGACGCGCCGCTCGAGGGTGCCGGCGCCGATGAGCGCGCTGGCCAGCGCCGGCCGGCGGCTCGACGGGCAGCGCCAGGCTCGCCACCTTGACCAGCGCCGCAGCCAGCGTGACGCCGCTGCCGCCGGCGCGGGCCGTCAGGTCGGCGGCCTCCTCGGCGGCGGCCGCCCAGGCCCGCTCGAGCCGTCGGCCGCCGCGATCCAGCGAGCGGCGTGGCGGCGAAAGCGGCGCGCATGAGGTTGTCGCGCGCGGCGACGTGGGCGCGCTCGTGCGCGGCGACGACGGCAATCTCGCCCGGGGTGCAGGCGGCGGCCACGCGGCCGGCGACGAACAGCTCGGGCCGCCACACGCCCACCACGGCCACGACCGGGAAGTCGGCGTCGACCCGGTAGGCGCGCGCCGCGCCATCCCGGAATCGTCGTCGGCGTCGCCGCCTCGCGCCAGTGCCGGCGCACGCGCCGGGTGGCACGGCTGGCCCGCGCAAGCCGTGCGCACGGCCAGCAGGACGCCGAGCGCGCCCACGGCCGCGAGCCGACGAGCAGCGGGACCCGACGCGCTCGCCGGCCTGGGCCGGCTCGAAGCGCCAGAAGGCCAGCTGCACGACCAGCCGACCGGCAGCAGCAGCGCCAGCGGCGCCAGGCGCAGCTGCGCCAGCAGACTCGCCCGGGTGCGCGCGCCCAGCCGGTGGCGGCAGGGACGCCGCATCAGCCGCGCGCCGACGGCGCCGATGGCGGTGCCGGCGGCCACGGCCAGCGTCACCGAGGCCAGGGCGAGGCAGACAGCGACGGCCAGCGGCGTCATGAGGCGCCCTCCTCGGCGGCGCGCCGTTCGCGCACCAGCGCGTCGAGCGCGTCGAGCACGTCGCGGTCCTCGCGCTGCACGGCGTCGACGAAGAACGACACCATCGGCCGCAGCTCGGCGCCGCGGCGGCCCGAGAATCGCCGCCAGGGCGTCGCCGGCCAGATCCTGCAGCAGCGTCTCGCGTGAGCACCGCGGCTGGTAGCTGAAGCGGCGGCCCGTCTTCTCGCGCAGCAGCACGCCCTTGCGATACAGCCGGTCCATCGTCGTCATCAGCGTGGTGTAGGCCACGCCGGCGAACCTGGGCGCCAGGTCGCGCACCGTGGCCGGCGCGCCGCCGTGCCACAGCGCCTCGAGCACACGCAGTTCGAGCGCGCCGAAGAACCGGCCGAGCGGATCGTCGCCGTGTGCGTCCAGGCTGTGCACCATTGGCAGTCAGCCCCAGGGTCAGAGCCCCGGACATCGATGGGCCCGAGCGCTCGAGCTCCGTTGCGTGCCTAGAACACGAAACGGAAGCCGATCTGGAGCTGGCGCTGCTCGTAGCCGCCGTTGGGCGTGAGCTGGTCGCCGCTGGTCGGCAGCGGGCTCACCGGCACGCCGGTGGCCGGCACGACCACGACCGCGGCGTTCGAGACGCCGCTCCACTGCACGGTGTTGAACAGGTTCTTCACCTCGGCGATCACCTCGGCCTTGCGCGAGCCGCCGAGCGGCACCTGACGCGACAGCCGCAGGTCGACGTTGTAGCGGGCCGGCAGGCTGAGCGAGTTGCGCGTCGACGCCCACCGGCCGGTCGCTGCTGATGCCGTCGTTGTTGATCTCGGTCGTGCTGACGGAGGTTGATGGGGATGCCGTTGGCGAACTGCATCGCCAGCCCGAGGATGGTGCCGTTGACGATGGCGCGGACGAACCCGTTGCCGCCGTCGAGGTGCGGCCGGGCGACGATGCTGCCGGTGAAGGTGTGGCGCTGGTCGAGCACGTTGGGCCCGAGGTCGAAGTCGAGGTCGTCGGGGTTGGTGCGGCCGGCGTCGCCCTGCACCGACAGCACGCTGGTGATCGGCGCGTTGTCCTCGCTCTTGCCCAGCGTGTAGGCGAAGTCGAACTGCATGCCCCAGACGTTGCGGCCGGTGAGCTGCACGGTGAGGTTCTTGTACGTCGACTCGCCGAGCGACTCCACCTGGTTGACGGTGTTGTAGCGCGGGTCGACGCGCGTGGTGGCGTTGACCGCGGTGCTGTAGATGTGGCGGCCGTCGGCCAGCTGGCCGATCGGGTTGATCACGTTGATGTTGCTGATGAGCGGCAGGTTGTAGCCGCGGGCGTAGGAGACGCCGACCGAGGCCGCGAAGCGGTTGCCCAGCTGGCGCTCGATCTGCACGTTGTTCTGCCAGTTGTGGGCCACGTCGAAGTCGCTGCGACACCGTGGTCAGCGTATTGGGCGTGGCGCCGGCACCGGCCGACAGCACCGCCGGGAACGCCGGCGCCCCGGGGTGCGTCGGCTGGAAGCTGGCGGCGGCGCGCGCGTTGGTGCCGTCGTTGATCGAGCGCCTGCTCGTAGCTGGCCAGCAGCGCCTGGTCGTACATCATGCCGGTGTTGGCGCGCACCACCGTGCGGCGGTCCCCGCCCACGCGTCCACACCACGCCGAGCCGCGGCGCCCAGTTGTTCTTGTCGACGACGAAGTCGCGCGAGGTCTCGAACGGCGCGCTGGCGTTGGGCGCCGGCACGTCGTAGAGGTCGTAGCGCAGGCCGTAGAGCACCTTGAGCGAGTCGCTCAGCCGCCAGTCGTCCTGCAGGAAGAAGCCGTAGAGGTTCGACGAGAACGCCGAGGTCGGGCTCGCCGAAGTACTGCTGGAACGTCTGGTAGCCGAAGGGCGCCGCGCCGCTGAGCGCCGCCTGGTAGGCCGCCGTAGTGGCGAAGGTGTAGAGCTGGAACGGCGTGCTGGTGCGGGTATCGGCCACGTGCTGGATGTCGAAGCCGCCCTTGAACGAGTGGTCGCCGCGCAGGTAGGTCAGGCTGTTGTTCACCTGGAAGACGTCCTGGGTGAAGCCGAAGCCGGCGTCGGTCAGGCCGGCGATCGGGCCGCCGAACTGCGCCACGTTGGTGACGTTGATGGCCGGGCCGGTGCCGGCCAGCTCGGCCGGCATGCGGCCCTGCGCGCGCGTCGCGTACTGCACGCGCAGCTCGTTCAGCAGGTTGCTGCGGATGGTCGAGACGAACTGCGCCGCCGTCGAGTGCTGACGGTCGGTGAAGTCGGTGCCGCGCTGCGGTCGACAGGAGGCCGCCGCCGACGTTGGCGGTGATGAAGTTGTCGAAGAAGATGTAGCGCACCGACAGGCGGTTGTTGCCGTTGAGCTGGTGGTCGATCTTGCCGATGGCGAACTCGGTGTTGAGGCCGCGCGGCTGGTAACGCGGCTCGTTCAGGCCGAGCGCCGCCTGGTTGGCCGGGCGTGATGGTGATGACCGCGCCGCCCGACAGGTCGCGCTCGGTGTGCTCGTAGCCGCCGAAGAAGTGGGTGCGGTTGCGGACGATCGGGCCGCCGATGTCCACGGTGTAGACGTTGACCTCGGTGGGCGGCTTGGTGTCGTCGGTGCGCGCGCCCTGGGTGAAGAACGGGAACGCCGCCATCGCCTTGCGCTGGAAGCGGTAGCTGCCCTGGCCCCTGTAGGTGTTGGTGCCCGAGGGCGTGATGGCGTTGTAGATGAGGCCCATCGTCTGGCCGAACTCGGGCGCGTAGCCCGTCGTCACGACCTTGACCTCGCGGATCATCACCTCCGACATCGGCATCTGGCGCAGGCCGGCGCGATCCTTCTGCGTGTTGTTGCTGCCGTCGATCTGGTAGTTGACGCGGAGCAGCGCGCCGTTGGAGGTGAGGCGCGGCACGCCGAACTCCTGGTTCTCGAAGCCGACGACGCCGGGCTGCAGCAGCGCGAAGTTGTAGGGGTTGCGCGAGGTGAGCGGCAGCGTCTTGATCTCCGCTTCGGTCAGGGTGCGGCCCTTCGATCCTGCCCAGGTCGACCAGCGGCGCATCGGCGGTGACCGAGATGGTCTCGGAGAGCTCGCCGACGCCCATCTTCACGCTGATGACGGCGGTCTGGCCGGCCGAGATGTTGATGCCGGTCTGCTCGAACTTCTTGAAGCCCTGCAGCTCGGCGGTCACGCGGTAGCGGCCGAGCGGCAGCAGCGGCGCGCGGTAGAGCCCGCTCTCGTTGGTGACCACCACGCGGGTGTCGCCGGTGTCGAGGTTGGCGACGGTCACGGTCACGCCCGGCAGCACGGCGCCCGATTCGTCGGTGACCACGCCTTCGATCGAGCCGTTGATCGCGGTGGACTGCGCGGCGGCGGGCAGGGCCGTGGCCAGGCCGAGGATGAGAGCCAGAATCAGACGAAACATGGGGTGAGAGCCTCCAAGCGCAGGTAAACGCGCAATGTCGCAGTATACCGTGCGCATTTGGACGCGGCCGCGCGGCCGGTGTCGGCGATCCGCGTCAGCGGTGACGAACGGCGACGCCGGTGGCCGCGATGGCCGGCTACGGGACGACGACCGTCGTCTCGGCCGACGGCGGGCTCGCGCTGGTGCCGTTCATGGCAACCACGCGCAGGTCGCGGGCGCCGCTGGCGATCGCCGGCTGGCCCGCCGCTACCGCACGACGATCGTCAGCTCGGTGGACGGCGCGCTCACCCCGGCGCCGTTCACGGCCACGATGCGGACGTAGTAGGTCGCCGGCGGTACGCCGGCGCCGCCGAGGGCGGGCCGGCGACCGGGAACTGATAGTTCGTGACGCCCGGGGTATACCCGGCGAGCACCCTGTAGCCGGAGGCGCGCTGCCGGTGGACGGCGGCCGCCAGGTGATGAGCACGTTGCCGCCTGCGGCCGTGGCACGCCATCGCGTTCTCGGGCGCCGCGGGCGGGGCGATCCGCACGTTGACGGTGTCGTCGGGCGTCGGCGCGCTGGAGCCGGTGGGTTCACCGCCACGACGCGGATGTAGTAGATGCCGTCGGGCACGTTGGGCACCACGAGTCGCGGTGTTGTTCGTGCTCGCGATGCCGACATTGGACAGGCCGGGCGCGGTGCCGGCGTAGAGCCGGTAGCTCTGCGGCGTGGTGCCGCCGGTCGGCGGCGTCCAGGAGATGGTGACGGTGGTGCCGGAGACGGTGGCGCGCAGCCCGGTGGGGCGTGCCGGGCGGCGGGTCGGGGGAGACGTCGCGTCGGATACAGCGCCGCCATGCCCGCCAGGTCGTCGGACGACAGCGGAATCGAGCCGCTGCGGCCGCCGCAGTCGGCGGTGATCGCTGGATACATCAGCGCCGGCCGGGCGGCGGCGTGACCGAAGCCGATGGCGTGGCCGAGCTCGTGCGCGACCAGTTCTTCGTAGCAGCCGGTGGACATCCCGGAGTACTTCCACGGCGCGTTGTCGGTCACGATCATCCCCTTGACGATCTTCCAGTAGCTCACGCCGTTGATGCTGCGCATGTCGCTCGACGAGTAATAGGCGCCGCCGATGGCCAGCGTCCAGCTCTCGTCGGCGATCTCGCCGCACGGATCCCCATAAGTCAGCGAGATGCGGCCGTCGGAGGGCTCGCTGTTGGAGAAGCAGCGCGGGCCGCGCTACCCGCCGGCCTGCAGCGACAGCGATCCGGCGCCGTCCCACATCGCAGCCGCGCGCGCCAGCTGCGTGAGCCCGCCGCCGTCAATCTGCGGGTGGCCGCCGCTCTCGGTGTCGACGTAGACGGTGGCGCCGGCATCGGCTTCGTGCCAGCGCGCCGGCGTCTTCGGGCTGAGCAGCGTGATACGGCCGCGGCTCGCCCGCCGTCGTCGCCGGCGCTGGCCGGCGCTCGGCGCCAGCACTGCGCCCGCCGCCGAGGCGCGGCCCCCGGTCAGCGCAGCCAGCGCGTGCAGCTGCGCCACCGAGCGGTAGTCGCGCGACACGACCGTGGACGGGTCAGCGCCGCGCATCTCGCGGGCCATCGCCGTGGCGGCATCGGTGGAGGCGGTGAGCGTCCACTTGCCGCTCTCGAGCCCGGCGACCGACAGCGTGCGATCGCGCGGCCGCACGTCGAGGAACACGATCCACTCCTCGCCGACCTCGAAGCGCGCCTGGCCACCGACGACGAACGCGACGTCGTCGACGACGCCGCCCAGTTGCTTCACGACGACGCGTGCTGGCGATCCGGGAAGTCCCCACGACCGCAGGATGTCGAGCGTCACGTAGGTGTAGATCGTGTCGGCGGCGGTCGTCCCACGACGATTCGATCGCTACGACGCGGCCGTGCACGGCGGCCGCGCTGGCGCGCGCGAGCACGTCATCGGCAACGACACGCGACGACGCTGCCGCTGGGACGGAGAAAAATGTCGACAAGAGTGAGGATCGATGCAATACGCAGCAACTGACAAGGCATGCCCCGTAAGGAGCAAGCGAGATGCCCGCTTTTCAGCTACTAAATCCGTCGATTGGCGTCAGTTGTGAGTAACCTGCCGCCCACCTTGTGGCAAGCTGCTACCGCGGAAAGTGCGAACAACCACCGTGCAGAAATTTCTTCATGGTAAGTATTTTCTGCATGTCCGCAATCGCATAGCTGCAGACGTCCGTCTGGGTCTAAGGTACGATGACGAGCGCCATTCGTTCGACGCGGCGCTGATGCCGGCGGCGTTCACGGCGACAACCCGCACGTCGCACGTGACCGAGTTGAGATTGGCCGGCACACCGGGCGGAACGAGCGTGGCACCGCTCGGATAGACCGCCGACATGCCGGCCAAATCGTCCGCCTGGAGCGGCAACGACGTCGTGCGGCTCCCGCAGTTTGAAGAGATCGCCGGGTACATCACCACCGGACGCGCCGCGGCGTGGCCGAAGCCGATACCGTGCCCGAGTTCGTGGGCCAGCAGCTCCTCGTAGCAGCCGGTCGACATCCACGAGAACTTCGACACCGGGTTGTCGGTGACGACCATGCCCTTGGTGATCTTCCAGGAGCTCACGCCGTTGACCACGCGCACGTCGATTGCGACGTAGGTGTAGATCGCATCGGCCTATGCGTCCCAGGCCGGGATCACCGTCGCGACGCGGCCGTGGACGGCCGCCGCGCTCGCCCGCGCCAGGTCCTCGTCGGACACCGTGCGCGAAGACGCAAGGGCGGTGACCGGCAGCGCCATGGCCATGGCCACCGCCGCCAGCAACCCCTGACGCGCAAGGGAGACGGCGTTCGACATGCGGCCCCCTGGCTGCAAGCGGGGTGCCGCGGGGGCGTGGTCAGAACTGCGCGGAACTGGCCGCATCGAGGCCCCTCGCGGGCCGGCCACTGCACCAGCTCGTGACACCGCCCTTTCAGTCCTGAGCGAGGTCGAAGTCGCCGCTCAGGGCGCCGGTTGCAGCATCAACTTCGACGTCGTCATCGCGTCGACCTTGGCACGCGAGAAGGTCATCGGGACGTAGATGCCCTGGCCCCACAGCGGCGCCAGATCGCCGTAGTGCGGGCTGAGCGGCTGCGCCGATTGCCCGGGGGCATTGAGCCCGGTCGAGTTGTCCCAGTCCTTCACGTCGAAGACGAACGCGTAGGACGCACCTGACGTCTGGTCGGCACCGCTCTCGGTGGCCGAGGAGCTGGCCAGCAACGTTTACGCGTCGCCGCTCTTGGGCACGGCGGGGATGTTGAACAGGTCGCGGGTCGCCGCCGATCCCGCCAACGGATGGGTGAAGCGCGCGGCGTGGATCTGCCCCCACGGAACGTCGGCCCATTTGTCGCCGTGGGCCTTGCGCAGGTCGGCCACGGCCTGCTCCATCGCCTCGACGAGGATGCGGTTGCGCACGCCGTCGCGCTGGAGCTTGTTGGCGCCGTAGGCGGCGTCGGGCCGGTCATCCACGCGATGACCCGCCGCGGATCGAAGGCGCGGAAGGTGGCGCGCTGCGGCTCGGGCAGGTGCGGGCCGAGGCCAGCGGCTGGAGGCGCAGGAACCAGGACCGAAGATCGTGGCGGCGGTGGACGTCTTGTCGAGCACGTGGTTCCACGCGACCAGTTGCCCATGGCCGTCGCGGCGTCGGCCGACGGCGCCGCGTCCGACCCCTCGTTGCCATCGTCAGGCCCGCCATCGGGGTTCGGGCCAGTGACGACGGGCCGCCGCTAGCTACGGAAACGGTGCTGGGCGGACGCAGTCGCAGCTGGCGGAGCAGCGGAACGAGCTCGCGGGCCGGCAACGACACGATATCCTGCTGCAGCCGCTCCATGTCGCTGAGGTCGAACGTCCGGTCCGGCTCAGCACCTCGTGCACGCGGTCGTACCGGTACGGCGCGCTGTATTCATACCCGAGCGGGATCGAATACCCGGGCACGATCTTCGGGACGACGTCGTTGTTCGACTAGTTGTAGAAGCCCGCCTTGCTGTTGAGCGACTTCGGCAGCGAGTCGAACGGTACGTAGCCGGCCCACTCGTACTTGCTGTCCTTGCCCGGCACCGGAAGCAGCCCGTCCCAGTTCTTGCGAACGGGCGTCTGCGCGACGCCGATGTATCCGAGTTGCCCTCGACGTCGGCGTAGACCAGCGAGTGCGACGGGATGTACCACGCTTTCGGCAGCGCGTCGTTGAATTCCTTCCAGGTCTTGGTCTGCAGCACGTTCAACGATCCGAGATACCCCGCGCCTCCGGGCTCCGCGCCCACCCATTTCGAGGCGTACGCACGATGCGCGGTCCGTGTTCTCGTGCAGAACGGGCCCGTGCCGGGTGAACTTCATGTCGAAGAGACGGGCTCACCTGGCCGCGTACCCAGATCAGCTCGCGCTGCGACGTCCATGTCACGCCACTGGCCCTTCAGCGAGATAGCGCGTGGGGTTGTTGGGATCGGTTTCCTCGACATAGAGGTCCTGCTGATCCATGCCGAGGATGGTGAATCCCCACGCCAGGCGATCGTTGTGGCCAATGCTGATGCCGGGCAGCCCGGGTTCGGTCGCGCCGATCACGTTCCAGCCCGGCGCGTTGAGGTGGACGACGTAGCGCAGCGCCGGGTTGACGACCTCTCGATGTGGATCGTTGGCGATGATCGGCTTGCCGGTCACCGACTTGCTTCCCGCCGATCACCCAGTTGTTGCTCCCGAGGTCCGGCTGCTCGCAGCCACGGGTTCGGCCGTGACAAATGAAGCGACGTCCCGCGCCGGCACCGCCGCGGCCGACGCCGGTTTCGGCGGGCGTGAGGTTCCACGCAGGTTGTTGGCGCCGCGGGCGACCGCCGAGGATCGCCGCGTCGATATCCGCGAGGTCGAGGCCTTCGGGACGATGAACGTCTTCTCAGGATCGGTCGGCTTGAGCTCGAGCACCTTGTCGATGCCCATCGGCTTCACGTCCAGCGCGCGCTGCACTTCGCTCGACGCGTTGCGCGACAGCGTCCAGCCCGGCATGCGCGTGAGCACCGTACGGGCGGTCCACACCGGCTGCGGCCGGAAGCCCATGATCTGGAACTCGACCGGGATCTTGTTCTCGTCGAGCGCCTTCTGGATGGACAGCGTTCACGCCGCGCGCGAACGATTCGAAGATGACCGGCCCCTCGGGGTGGTACCTTTCGAACTCCTCGTCCCAGTTGCCGCGGAACGCGAGCAGTCGGGCGAAACGGTCGCGTGTGACGTACTCGGGCCCGAGCACCTCCGCCAGCTTTCCTTCGCCGTTGCGGCGCCACATCTCGAGCTGCCACATGCGGTCCTGCGCCACCACGTAACCTTGCGCGAAGAACAGGTCAGCGGTGTTCTTCGCGTAGATGTGCGGGATGCCCCAGCGGTCGCGCAACACCTCGGCGGGCTCGCGCAGGCCGCGGGCGATGACCGTGCCCTGGTGCTGGGCCAGGGCCACTCTGGCGAGCCGCTCGAACTCGGC
>CAWAYR010000001.1:0-56989 GCA_963786365.1 uncultured Acidobacteriota bacterium | reverse complement strand
TGTCGCGATCGTGAGGATTGGAACGCGATTCGCTCGCTGTCCGGCGACCACACCGGTGACCGTTCCTGTCCTGGATGGACGGTCAGGCGAGATCGGATGTTACGGGCGATATCGATCAGCCAGATATCGACGTTGGTCGGAGCTCCGGTTTCCAACGTCACCGCCACGCGGCGTTCGTCCGGCGACAGCGCGAGACCGGAGTATGGAGCTGCGTCACTCAGTGTGCCGAGCTCGCGGCCGGTGCGATCGAACCAGGTCAACTGCCGTGCGACGTCAGCGCCGGCCTGTCCGTACACCAGCGTGCCGTTCTCCGATGCCGACGCACCTATGTACCGGCTGACCTCCTTGGTGACACGCCCGGCCAGCAGAAAGGCCTCGCCTCGCAGCTGACGTGCCTCGAGGTCGAACGGTCGTGCCATCAAGGTCTCATCGTCAGCGAAGATCAGATGACCGGAGGCGTATGACACCGCTGACTCGGCCTGGAAAAGGGTCACGTCGGCGCCTGGCCTGTCGAGCGAGCCAATTCTGATCACCGACGGTGTGGATGCCGGACAGCAGGGTCCGGTGACGGCCGTGTAAAAGAAGTGCCGGCCATCGGGCAGAAAGTGGGGCCACCGGTGGACGTCTTCTCCGGCGGTCTTATCAAGCGTCGTGGCGACCGTCGGAATCCCGCCGGCGCTCGACACGCGCCACAGGCCGGTTTGTGAGGGCCCCGGCGCGAACAGAATCACATCGTCGCGGCTCCAACTCCCGCCGTTCCCGGCCGGTGCGTCGGCCAGCACGATTGGAGGTCCGCCGGCAATCTGAACCCTCTTGAGCTTGCCATCCGCGAAGAACCCGATGGAACGGCTGTCAGGCGACCAGAACGGAAAGGTTCCGCCGTCGGTTCCCTGAATCGGCGTCGCTTCCAGCGTGGCGACCGGTCGCAGCCAGATCTGATACGCGGTTGTGGCGCGCGCCACGAAGACGATGTGCCGGCCATCAGGGGACACGGCCAGCTGCGTGGCAGTGCCGCCGCCAGGACGGCTCGGACCGCCAAACGACGCATTCTCTGGCGGGGCGATGGTGAACTGCGCCGGACCAGCGGCTGAGGCGAGGCCGCCGTCGCGGCGCAGTCCGATGACTGTGGCCGCGACCAGTCCAACGGCTAGCACACCGGCAACCAGCCATGGGACGCGGCTCGATGGTGGCGGCGGTGAACCTGTGTCTGCCCTGGCCTCGATTCCGTCGCTCGATTCGGGTGGCTCGCGAACTGGCGGCGCATCACCGGGATCGGTCAACGGCACCGCGTCACCGCAGAACGCATACCCGAAGCCGTGCGCGGTGCGCACGAACTTGGGAGCACGGGCCGGGTCGCCGAGTGCCGCCCGAATTTCGGCGACGAGGTTGGAGAGGTTGGCTTCGGCGACGAATGTGCCGGGCCACAGACGTTCCTGCAGGTCCGCTTTCGAGAGCGCCTTCGGCCGCTCGAGCACGAGCGCCGACAACAGTTCGAACGCCTTCGGCTCGAGATGAATTTCCTCGCCGGCGCTGGTCAGCTGCCTGCTCTCGAGATCGAGCGTGAACGGGCCGAAGCGAATGCGCACTGCGGATCCTTGGATAAAAGCTGCAAGATCCCTGGAAATCCCCTGGGACATGCCCGCCGCGTGGTGGCTATTTTACCTGCGCGAGTCCACGCGTCCGGAGGGTTATCTATGCGCTGGGTCCTGAAGCTGGTGGCCGTCATTTTCGCTCTTACCGTCGTACACGGACAGGCGCCTCAGCCAGTCCCGGCAACGGTTCACACGCAGTCCGGGCCGGTGCGAGGCAGTGGGACTGACGTCATGGCGTTCAAGGGTATTCCGTACGCCGCTCCTCCAACCGGCGACCGTCGATGGCGCCCACCCGCGGCGGCCGAACGGTGGACAGACGTGCGGGATGCGACGCAGTTCGGACCCCGATGTCCCGGGACGCCGCCCGCGCGCACGCGCGTCGCCGGGCCGGTGCGCTGGGTGGACCCGGGCCCGCAAGCGAAGACTGTCTCACGCTCAACGTCTGGACTCCGGCGAAGTCCAGCGGCGACCGGCTCCCTGTCATGGTGTGGATCCACGGTGGAGGATTCAACTTCGGGTCGGTCACCGCGCCCCGCGTCGATGGGACGAACCTGGCTCGTCGTGGTGTGGTCGTCGTGAGTTTCAACTACCGCCTGGGAGCGCTTGGGTTCCTGGCGCACCCCGCGCTGTCGCGCGAGTCCGAACACCAGGTCTCCGGCAACTACGGGCTGCTCGATCAGATCGCCGCGCTCCGCTGGGTGCGCGCGAACATCGCGGCGTTCGGCGGCAATCCGGAGAACGTGACGCTGTTCGGCTCGTCGGCTGGGGCATCCAGCCAGATATTCCTCATGGTCTCGCCGCTGGCCCGAGGGTTGTTCCATCGCGCCATTGCGCAGAGCCTCGGGTACGCGGCGGCCGGGCCGAAGCCGCGACTTCGCGTTCCGTCTTACCGCTTCGCGGCAGCGGAAGCGCACGGACTCTCGCTCGCACCGGACATCGCGACCCTCCGCGGGTTGAGCGCAGACGAGGTGCTCGCGCGCATGCCCAACACCAGTGAGACCCTGGGCGTGGGCCTGTACGTCCCGCTCGTGGACGGGTATGTCGTACCGGATGATCCTCCCCTTCTCGTGGGCACGAACAACCAGTCGAAGGTACCGCTCCTCATTGGTCACAACGCCGATGAGGGTCTCTTCTATGCGAGGGACTTGCCCAAGACGCTCCAGGAGTATCGCGCGTTCGTCCGCGCGAGATTTCCGGCAGAGTTCGTTGACGCAGTGCTCGCGAGATATCCGGCAGCGACAGACGCTGACGTCGCGGTGGTGGCGCCGGTGCTGGAAACCGAGTCACGATTCGTCGCGACGGCGGCACTGACTGCTCGCGCGGCTTCGAAGGTCAGCGACGTCTACATGTATCGGTTTTCGCGTGTCGCGCCGTCCAGCCGCTCGGCCTGGGGAGGTGCCGCGCACACCTCCGAAGTCCGCGTACGTCTTCGACAACACGAGTGGGGACGCCTCACAGTTCGACGAGATCGATCGCACCGTGTCTCGCGCGATGGCAGACGCGTGGGTGCGGTTCGCGAAGACAGGGAATCCCAATGGTGGAGGGTTGCCTCAATGGCCTGCGTACCGCTCTCCTGACTATCGCTTGCTCGATTTCGGCGACGCCGTTACGGAGCGCTCGAACGCTCGAAGTCCTGAGATCGAGTTCTTTCAGCAAGCCTTTGAAACGATGCGCAGGAAACCATCGGTGCCGAAGCCTTCGGCGAAATAGTGTGGGCAGAATGGAACTGCGGCTCAACCGATAGTCCGCGCGCCTGGTTTAGATAGCGGTTCAGGAGACCGCTGCACAACGGACGTACCTAAGCGGCCACACACCAAGAGTCACAGCGGTTCGATCTGCGGATTGGGTGGCGATTTCAGTCGTTTAGAATCAACGACTTGGAGATGGTGGACCTGACCGGGATCGAACCGGTGACCTCCTGAATGCCATTCAGGCGCGCTCCCAACTGCGCTACAGGCCCGTCGGTAGGGACAGACATCGAATAATACCAGATCGAGGCGCACTCGCGTCGTCGGCGAACCACGTCCGCCGGCGCTTCAGGCTCAGTATTCGCTGAAAATCCGCTGGATCTCGTCGCGGCTCTGCGGTCCTGGTCAGCGCCAGCATCAGCAGGATCCGCGCCTTCACCGGGATGTGGTCCTCGGCCTGGATGGTCATCGAGCGGCGCAGCTTCTGCGGCTCGGGCGTGGCGTTGGCCGGGCCCGGCGCCTCGGTTGGGGCATGATGCGTCCGGCGCCGGTGCGGGTGCCGGTCACGATGAACACGCCCTTGCCGGCGGCGTAGTCGAGGCCATCGTTCTGCGTGCCGCTGGTCGCCCCGGCGCCGGCGCCGGCGATCACGAGGCCCTTCGCGCCGTTGTCGACGGCGGCCTTGATGAGATCGCCGTTGGCACCCTGGTAGACCATGAACACGTCGACGCGCGGCAGCGCGGTCACGCCCGTCAGATCGAACTCCGAGGTCGCGGTGTGCCGCGCCAGGATCTGCCGGAAATAGCTGACCCGGTCGCGATCGACGATGCCGAGCACGCCGTGCGTCGGGCTGCGGAACGTCTGCAGCCGCAGCGCGTCGGTCTTGGTCACGTCGCGGGCCGAGTTGACCTCGTCGTTCAGCACCACCAGCGCGCCCTTGCCGCGCGAGGCCGGCTCGGCGGCGACGCGCACGCCCTCGAGCAGGTTGGCGGCCCCCTCGTAGCCGAGCGTGCTCGGGTTGCGCATCGACCCGACCACGACGACCGGTCGCGCGTCTCGTACGGTGAGATGCAGGAAGAAGGCGGTCTCCTCCAGGGTGTCGGTGCCGCTGGTCACGACGATGCCGGCCAGGCCGCGGTCCTCGGCGAAGAGCTGTGTTGACGCGCCGCGACAGCTGCAGCCACTGCTCGAGCGTGATCTGGCTGCTGGCGACGTTGAGGAACTGCTCGTGGGTGAGCGTGGCGACGCGGTCGAGTCCGGGCATCGACGTGGCCAGCTCTTCGGCGGTCAGTCGTCCCCCGTCGCGGTTGGAGATGGTGCCGCCGGTGGCGACCAGGTGCACGCGCGGCAGGGCCGCCGTGGGCGCCGCAGCGGCGGGCGGCGGCGGTGCCGCGGGAGCCGGCGCTGTCGTCGTGGCCGGGTCGTGCCGGTCTGGCCGGGCGTCTGGGCCGACGCGGCGCAGCCGGCCGCGACGCAACAGCAGCAGGGCGGCGCCGAGGCCGCGGAGGGCTGGTGTCCAGAGCGCGAAGAACATGCGCCCTATTCTGGACGATCTCGGCGTCGGGCTACCGCGGACGCGGGCCGGCGGCCACGAGCGACAGCCAGTTGGTGAGCTCGCGGGCCGCGTGCTCGGGCGTGTCGCCGTAGAACGGCATCAGCGCGGTCGGCATGCCGGGACGCCGCGCGAGCTTGGCGCGCCATCGCTCGGCCGACATCGCCGACACCTCGATGTGGTAGGTGCGGCCGGCGATCTCTTCTTCGTAGTGGTGGACGGTCACTGGCGATGCGATGTCGATGGATGGAGTGGATGGTGTGACGAGCGAGCGACGATTCTACGACGCCGGTCGCGGGAAACAAGCGAAGGTCGGCGCGAAGATGACACATCTGGCGGTTTGGGGCACCGACTCGCGCGGATTCCGGCGAAGAATATTTCTTTCGTCCTCCGGATCTCCACAGCGTTTGCACCGGTCATCCACAGCTTTTCCACAATCGCGGTGCCGCAGGCCGTCGCCACGCGTCGGAGTCTTGACGCTGCCGAGACGCGCCACGTACGCTGAGCCGATGTCTTCGGCAGCGCGGAGAGGGCTCGTCTATGGCGCTGCTGGTCGCGCGCTGCTCGGCGCCGCGGCGCCGCGGCGCCAGGAAGCGGCGCGCCGCCGCTGCTGCGCGTGTTCCTCACCGACGGCACCGCGCTGACGAGCTTCGGCGAGTGGGTGCGCATGGACGACCGCGTCGTGTTCTCGCTGCCGCTGTCGGCCGACGCGGCCCCCGAACTGCAGCTGGTCACGCTCGCCGCCGGACGCGTCGACTGGCCGCGCACCGAACGTTACGCCACCACGGCGCGCGCCGTGCACTACACCTCCACCCGCGCCGAGGACGACTACGCGCAGTTCTCCAATCAGGTGGCGGCGGTGCTCACCGGCATCGCCCGCGAGCCCGATGCCGCCGCGGCGGCTGGCGGTGGCCGAATCGGCCCGCAAGGCGATGGCCGCCTGGCCCGAGCGACCACCACGGCTACCGCGCCGCCGACGTGCAGCAGATGCTCACGCTCATCGACGAGGTGATCGGCGAGCTGCGCGTCGCCGCCGGGCAGGATTCCTTCGAGCTGGGCCTGGTCGGCGTCCACGCCGCCGTCCGCCGGCCGACACGCTGCTGCCGCCGCCGACGACGGCCGAGCTCGCCGAGCAGCTGCTGGTCGCCTCGACCATTGCCGAGCCGGCCGATCGCGGCACGCTGCTGCAGCGGCTGGTGCAGTTCATCGACCGGGCCGCGGCGCTGCTGCCCGCGATCCTGGGCGGCGCGGGTGCGCGACCACCGCCCTCGGCACCCTGGCCGAGGAGCGGGCCGCCGATGCCGCCTACACCAGGCTCACCGCCGCGACCCTGGCCGCCGGCCCGCCGCCACGCCCAGGCCGCCGACGTGCGCGCGCATCGAGCGGGTGCGCGCCGAGGCGCTGAAGCGCGACGCCGGCGCTCGGCGCCAAGCGCCCGGCCGAAGATGGCGGCGCTTGCTCGCCGCGCTCGACGCCGACGCCGAGACGGCGCGCCGGCTGCGGCTGGCGCGCGATCAGTGGAAGCTGCGCGAGCCCGAGTACCGCAGCTATCGCCGGGCGGTGCTGCCGGCGCTGCGCGAGCTGCAGCGGGCGACGCCGCCGCTCGAGGACATCCGCGAGCAGGCCGGGCCGGCGCCGCAGACGTTGAAGCGGGTGATGGCGCGTTTCTACAAGGCCCGGCCGGCGGTGAAGGGCACGAGGCCGCCCGAGGCGCTCGCCTCGCCGCACGCGCTGCTGCAGAGCGCCTGGGATCTCGCCGACAACGCCATGGCGCTGCGGCTGCGGGCGGTGGAGTCGGGCGACTCGGCCCGCGCCGCCGAAGCCTCGGCGGCGGCCGCCGGCGCGCTGATGCTGATGGCCCGGGCGCGCGAGGACATCGACCGGGTGCTCACGCCGCCGTCGCTTCCGTGATCACGCCGCGAGTCACGCGCCTGCACCGCGCCGCCGATGCCGACGGCTTCCGGCGCGTCATCGCCGGCCTGGTCGCCGAGACCCAGCCCTTCGCCGCCCGCGACGCCGCCGTCGTCGTGCCGACGCGCGCCGCCGGCGACGAGCTGCGGCGATCGCTCGAGCGGATGCTGCTCGGGCCGGACGCGGCCGGCGCTGTGCCTGCCGCACCTCGGCACCCGCGTCGACCTGCTGCACCTGCTGCCGGCGCGCCTGGTGGCGCCGCCCGAATGGCTGTCGCCGTTCGATCGCGAGGTGATCCTGGCGCGCGGCGCCGCCGAAGCCGCGCGCCGCCGGGCTCGAGCCGCCGTTCTGCGATCCGCCCCGGGACTCGTCGCCGAGATGCTGGCTCTCTACGACGCGCTGCGCCGCCAGCGTCGCCAGGTCGCCCGCTTCGAGGAGTTCCTCACCGACGAGCTCGCGCACTCCGACGACCGCGGCGCCGTCCGGCTGCTGGCGCAGACCGTGTTCCTCGCCGACGCCTTCCGCCGCTACGAGGCCTGCCTCGAGGCGCGCCACGTCGACGACGAGCACCGCCTGCGCGACCGGCTGATGGCCGAGCCGGCGCCGCAGCCGGTGCAGCAGGTGATCGTCACCGTCACCGATCGGCTCGCCGACCCGGCGGGGCTGTGGCCCGCGGACTTCGATCTGCTGGCCCGGCTGCCCGGCCTCGAGCCGACTCGACGTCGTGGCCACCGAGGCGCGGCTCGGCGGCGGCTGGCTCGAGCGCGTGTTCGAGGAGCTGCCGGGCATCGAGGAAGTGCCGGCGCCGCCGGCCCGAGCGCGAGCGCGCCGCTGTGCCTGGTGCCGTCGGCCGACGAGTGGGTGTTCACGAGCCGCGACCGCGAAGAGGAGCTGGCCGCGTTCGCCCGCCGCCTGAAGGCCGAACGGCGCGCCGGCCGGCTCGCCGCCCGACACGCGCGTGGCCCTGGTCGTGCGCCGGCCGCTGCCCTACCTCTATCTCGCCCGCGACGTGCTCGGGCGGGCCGGTATCCCCTACGAGGCGCGCGACACGCTGCCGCTGGCCGCCGAGCCCTTCGCGGCCGCCCTCGACGTCGTGCTGGAGTGGCTGGCCGCGCGGCTTCACCCGCCCGACGACGATCGCCGCTGCTGCGCTCGCCGCACCTGCGCTTCGCCGACGACGACGGCGTGCCGAGCTGACCGGCGCCGCCGATCACCGCGCTCGATCGCGCGCTCGCCGACGCCCGTTACCTCGGCGACGCCGACCGGCTCGGCGGCGCTCGCCGACGCCTGGAGCAGCGCTGCCCGACCGCCGCCGCCACGATCACGCGCGCCGGGCGCTGCCGGCGGCGCAGGCGGCCGCCGCGGCGGCCGCGACGGCGGCGCCGCTCACCGCGCCGCAGCCGGTCGGCGTCGCTGATGGCCGGCGTGCTCGCCTTCCTCGATCAGCACCTGCGGCCGCTCGACGACGCCGACCCGCTCGCCGAGCGCGAGGCGCGCGTCCGCACGGCGGTGCTCGACGCCTGCCGATGGGCTGGCCTCGGCCTACGAGCGCTTCGATCCCGAGGCGGCGCTCGACGTGGCCGGCGGCGGCCACCGCCATCCGCCGCTGGCTCGGCGCCCAGACGTTCGCGCCGCGCACCGGCCACGGCGGCGTGCAGATCGTCGATGCGGCCACCGCGCCGTACGGCGAGTTCGACGAGGTGCAGATTGTCGGCCTCATCGACGCCGACTGGCCGGAGCGCGAGCGGCGCAGCATCTTCTATCCCGCCTTCCTGCTGCAGTCGCTCGGCTGGCCCGACGAGCGCAAGCGGCTCGACGGCGCGCGCGCCGCCTTCGTCGATCTGCTGGGCCTGGCGTCGCGACGCTTCGCGCTCTCGACCATCACGCTCGAGGACGACGCCATCGTCGAGCCGTCGGCGTTCCTGCACGACGTGCGCGCTGCTGGCGCCGCCGCGCCAGGTGGTGGCCGAGAGACGCGCCGGCCCGCATCTTCCCGTGGGAGGCGCTGGCGCTCGACCCGCTGGCCGTCGAGGCGTTGCCCGAGCCGGCGCGCACCTGGGCCGACGTTCCGCACGGTCGCGCACGCCGGCCGCCGATCCCGGCGTTCCACGGCGAGGCCGGCCCGTGGGTGCTGCCGCGCATTTCGGTCAGCCGCCTCGAGCGCTATCTCGACTGCCCGTTCAAGTTCTACGCCTCCGAGGTGCTGCGGCTCGAGGAGACGCCCGAGGACGACGACAGCCGCACGCCGCTCGAGCGCGGCCTGTTCCTGCACGAGCTGTTCGAGCGCGTGTTCGCGGCGTGGCAGGCGGCCAGGGCCGCGGCGCCATCACCGCCGACACGCTCGACGAGGCGCACCGCGTCTTCGCCGACGTCGCCGATGCCGGCGCTGGCGACGCTGCCGCCGGGCGAAGCGGCGATCGAACGGCTGCGCCTGTTCGGCACGCGCCGGCGCGCCGGGCATCGCCCGCCGGCGTGCTGGCGATGGAAGTGGAGCGCGGCGGCGCCGTCGTCGAGCGGCTGCTCGAGTACCCGCTCGACGGCGCCTTCACGTTCCGCGATCCCGACGGCCGCACGCGCCAGCTCGACGCTGCGCGGCAAGGTCGATCGCATCGACCTGCTGGCCAGGACGGCACCTTCCACCTCATCGACTACAAGACGCGCGCCGTGCCCGATCCGCAGCGGGCGCTGCAGCTGCCGATCTACTCGCTGTGCGTCACCCGACAGCTCGACGGCTATCGCGGCCGGCACTGGCGCTGGGCGAGGCGAGCTACCTGTCCTACGAAGGCGCCGGCGGCGGTCGTGCCGCTCACGCGCAAGCCCGACGAACTCGAGGCGCGGCTGGCCGAGGCGCAGCGCCAGCTCTTCGACGTGCTCGACGGCATCGCCGCCGGCCACTTCCCGCCGCAGCCGGCCGAGCGCTCGCTGTGCACGACCTGCGCGTTCGCCGCCGTGTGCCGCAAGGACTACGTGGAGCCGGCCGTTGGCTGACGGGCAGCTCCCGCTCGCCTTCGACGACGCCGGCGAGGCGGCCGCCGGCCCGGACCCCGAGCGTCAGGACGCCCTGACCCGCGACGCCGACGCCCGCGCCTACGCCGTGAACCCGGCCGTGCACGTGGCGCTGGAGGCCTCGGCCGGCACCGGCAAGACCAAGGTCCTCGTCGATCGCTACCTGAACCTGCTCGCCGCCGGCGTCGAGCCGCGACGCGTGCTGGCCATCACCTTCACCCGCAAGGCCGCCGCCGAGATGCGCGCGCGCATCGTCGCCGATCTCACCCGGATGGGCGAGCATCGGGCAGATCCCGGCCGAGACCTGGAAGGCGCTGCGCGGCCGGCTGAGCGAGATCGCCATCAGCACCATCGACGCCTTCTGCCTGTCGCTCATCGGCGAGTTCCCGCTCGAGGCCGACGTCGACCCGGGCTTCAGCGTCGCCGACGAGACCGAGACGCCGCGGCTGGTCGACGAGGCACTCGATCGCACGCTGCGGATCGGCCGGGCGCACAGCGCGCACGACGCCGACATCGCGCTGCTCTTCGCCCGCCTCGGCGAGGTGCGGCTGCGCCAGGCCCTGACCCGTCTGCTCGATCGTCGGCTGGTGGCCGTGTCGGCGCTCGACCGCTTCCTCGTGCGCAGTCCGCGCGACCTGAGCGGCGAGCGGGCGGCGGCGCGCGCCGTCGGCCCGGCTGACGGCGCTCTTCGGCGGACCCGACGGCCGGCTCGGCGCGCTTCCGCGCCACCGGCCCCGGCACCGCCCGATTCGCGCTGCTGCTGTCGCGCGCCTCGAGGCGGCGCTGGCCGCCGGGCCGACGCCGCCGATCCGGGCCTGGTCGCCGACCTGGCGGGACGGCTGCGCGAGCACTTCCTGACCCAGAACGGCGCACCGCGCAAGCGGGCGGCGGACCTCAAGGCGGCGTTCGCCTCGGCCACCGCCTACACCGCGCACGGCGCGCTCGTCGCCGATCTCGGACCGTCGATCGTCGACCTGCTCGACGCCCATCGCGCCGACGTGAACGTCGTGCTGGCGCGCAGCCTGCGCTGGGTGACGGCGCGCGCCCTCGAGCAGTACCAGCGCACGCTCGACGAGCACGCCGCCGTCGACTTCACCGACGCGCTGGTGAAGGCGCTGGCGCTGCTCGCGCAGATGGAGGAGTTCTCGCAGAGCCGCTACCGGCTCGAGTCGCGCTACCAGCACGTGCTGGTCGACGAGCTGCAGGACACCAGCCGCCCGCAGTGGCAGCTGGTGGAACTGCTGGTGCGCGCCTGGGGCGAGGGCGTGGGCGTGGCCGACGAAGGCCCGGCGCCGCCGTCGATCTTCGTCGTCGGCGACCGCAAGCAGTCGATCTACGGCTTCCGTGATGCCGAGGTCGGCGTCCTCGACGAGGCGGCGCGGCTGATCGGCCGGTTGCGCCCGGGCCGCGAGTCGCGCCGCGCCATCGTCAAGAGCTTCCGGGCCGTGCCGGCGCTGCAGCTCTTCGTGAACGACGTGTGCGACGAGATTGTCAAGGCGCCGGAGCGCAGCGACGCCTTCCGCTACAGCGAGCTCGATCGCTTCCCGGTCGGCGAGGGCGACGGACGGGCGCGTCCGGTCGGTGCTGGTGGCGGCCCTCGACACCGCCGGCTGCGCCCGCGCCGTGGCCGCCGAAGTCGCGCGCCTGCTGCGGCACGCGCGAGACCGTGCGCGATTGGCACACCGGCGTGCCGCGGGCGATCGCCGCCGGGCGACATCGCCATCCTGTTCCGGTCGCGCGACAGCCACCGCGAGTTCGAGCGCGAGCTCGAGCGCGTCGGCGTGCCCTACTACGTCTACAAGGGCCTGGGCTTCTTCGACGCCGACGAGGTCAAGGACGTCATGGCGCTGGTGCAGTGCCTGGCCGAGCCCGACACCCACCTGCACGTCGCCGCGTTCCTGCGCTCGCGGTTCGTGCGGCTGTCGGATCGCGCGCTGAAGCAGCTCGCGCCCCAGGTGGCCGAGGCGCTCGGCGCCGCCGCGCCGCCGCCGGCGCTGGCCGATCTGCCGGCCGAGGACCAGCGGGTGCTGGCTCCTCGCCCGCGAGTCGTTCGCGCGCTGGCGCCGGCTCGCCGATCGGCTGGCGCCGGCCGAGCTCGTCGACCAGGTGCTGCACGAGAGCGCCTACGCCTAGGAGCTCCGTGGCCGCGGCCACGCCCAGGCCCGCGAGAACCTGAAGAAGCTGCGCAGCCTGGTGCGCCGGCTGCAGAACCGCGGCTACGCGACGTTGGCGCGGATCGCCGAGCGCATCGACCAGCTGATGAGCGGCGACGAGTCCAACGCCATCGTCGACGCCGCTCGACGCCGTGAACCTCATGACGGTGCACGCCGCCAAGGGGCTGGAGTTCCCGGTGGTGTTCGTCGTCAATCTCTCGCGCGGCACCGGCGGCCGCGGCGAGGCGATCGACGTCGTGACGCGCATCGACGCCGCCGGCGGCCTCACCGATCTGGTGTCGATCGACGGCCTGGCCGACGAGCCGGGGCAGGAAGTGGAGGCGCGCGAGCGCGAGGAGTCGAAGCGGCTGGTCTACGTGGCGCTCACCCGGGCGCGCGATCGCTTGTATCTCGGCTACCACGTTGTCGCGCCAGGGCGCGTTCGCGCCGGCGTCGACCTCGCTCGGCGCCGTGCTGCCGGCGTCGCTGGGCGTGGCGCTCGCCGCGGCGTCGCACGCGTCCGACGGCGCCGTCGACTGGCGCGCCGCCTCGGGCCGGGTCCACGCGCTGCGGGTGGTGGCGGCCGAAAGCGCCCTGGTCTCGACCGGCACCGCGCCAGCGGCCGCCCTCGACGACTTCGGCCCGCTCGCGCTGGCATCGCGCGAGCCCACCCGCCTCACCGAGGTCACTGCCGGCGGATCGCCCGACGCGCCCGACGCCGAGCCAGGCGCCGGCCGCACGCGTGCCGCGGCCCGCGCCGTCGGCACGCTCGTGCATCGCGCCCTGGCCGCCGGGGCGCTGGCGGCCAGCGCGGAGGGCCGCGCGTCGCTGGTGGATGAGCAGAGCCAGGGCGCCGACGCCGCCACACGGGCCGCGGCGCGTCGCGGGCTCGAGGCCCTCGCCGCCCGGCCCGACGTCGCCGCGCTCATCAGCGGGGCGCATGTCCAGCATGAGGTGCCGGTGTCGGTGTACGGACCGGACGGCACCATCGTGCGTGCCGTGGTGGACATGATCGTGCACCGGCCCGACGGCGTGGTACGTGGTCGCCGAGTTCAAGACTGGTGCGCCACGCCCCGCCGACGATCGGCAATTGGCGGCGTATGCCGCCGGAATCGAGGCGCTGGTCCCCGGATCCATCGTGCAGAGCCGGTTGATCCGCGTGGATTTATGAGTTTTCTTTCTTGTGCCTGCCGGAAGGTTGCCACTAGACTGGTCGAAGCGCCCGGCCGTGTGGGCGCCTCGAGAGGAGCTCCGGAGTGGCGTTGACGTGTCCGAGTTGCGGCAATGACCAGAACTTCCAGGTCAAAACGCTGCAGATGCACGTGGTGAAGCTCGACGACACGCGTGTCGAGGTCACCGACGAAAGCCGGCCTGCCGTGTTCGAAGTGCTGTGCGACGAGTGTGAGACGGCCCTGAACTTCGAAGAGGTCGAAGACGCCCTCCGCCGCGAAGTGCTCCTCACCATCGGCGCGCGCTAGCGGCCGCCTGCCACCCGCGCGCGCGGCGCGCGTCAGCCCTCGTCGATTTCCTGGTCCGCTTCCTCGAAATAGTCGCACTCGGGGCAGATCCACTCGCGGATCGGCTGCCTGAGCACCTGTGACGTCCCCGGGATCTGCCGGATCTCCTCGCGCAGGCTGATCCGCATGAACTCGCCGCACTGCGGGCATTCCCTGGTCATGTCCGGAGTATCGGACCGAACCGCGTGCGCCTTGACAAGGGCGGGATCCGGCTCCTATCGTGAGGCTTCGCGCAGCCGCGAGTGGCGCGCACCGATTCAGCAGATGCCCAGGTACTGGAGCGTGGACGAGGCGTGGACCGCCGCCGGGAGCTCGCCCGAGTTCGACCGCGAATTGCGGCGCTCGCTCGGCGACGAGGTGGCGATCGACTTCCCGTCGATGCGCGGCCCGATTTCGCGGATGCGCGCCGGCTTCGGCGAGGCGGTGGACGAAGCGCCGCTGGTCGCCCGGGTGACGCTCTCGGCGCGGCAGGCGCAGGCCGGCACCAGGGTGCCGCTCTACGTGCCGTTGCGGCGGCCGTGCGATCGCTGCAGCGGCCGCGGCGGCACGTGGCGGGTCGCCTGCACGCCGTGCGACGGCTCCGGCTACGCCACCGAACGGTATCCCCTCACGGTCACCGTGCCGGCGGGCGTGGCCGACGGGGCCAGGTTCTCCTTCCACCTGACGCATCCGAGCGGCCTGCGGCGCCCAGGTCGAAGTGCACGTCGCCGTGCTGTGACGCGCCACGTCGACTTCCTGGCCCAGCTCTACCGCGTGTGGGGGGCGGTGTTCGGCATCGTCGGGGCCGCTGGCCTGGCCCTGGCCGGCGGCGCCTGGGCCGTCGCCCGCATGGCCGGCCCGGTCGCCACCGGATCGACCATGGCGGCCGGATTCACCGCCGTGCTGATGGGCGTGCTCGCCGTGACCGCGCTGGCGTGGGCGGGGCTGCACGTCTGGATCGGCGGCGCCCTGATGCAGCACAGCCCGCGCGTCGCGCCTGCTGGCGCTCGGGCTGGCCGTCGGCAACCTGCCGCTGCTGCCGTTCGGCACGGCGCTCGGCGCCTACGCCTGCTGGGTGCTGCTGAACGACGAGGGCCGACAGGTCTTCGTGCCGACGCCGCCCGCGGATTGTAGCGGCCGGGGTCAGACCCCGGTGGGCGGCGGATCGAGCGTGCCGGCCGGCGTCCACGGGCCGCACCGCAGCACCCGCGCCAGCGCCAGCCCACCGCCCCGCACCAGCCCGTAGCGGCGGATGCACGCCTCGGCGTAGTGGCTGCAGGTCGGGGAGAAGCGGCAGCGTCGTTCCCGCGGCGGCGAACGCCTTCGACAGCGTGGCCTGATAGACGTGGATGCCGGCCATGCGCGGCCTGCGCCGCCAGCTGGCGCTCGGGCGCGCGAGCGAGATCGGCCGCGATCAGGGCGACCACGACGGCGGCGAGGACCAGGGCGCGGCGACGCATGCCCGTGACGGGAGAAGCGACGGCCCGGCCCGTTCGGGTCGGGCCGTCGCGGGAACCGCCTAGAACCGATCGGCGTACTGGCTCACGCCCGGCACGATCAGCCGGCTGCCGTTCACGCCCTTGACGATCGCCAGGATGTGCAGCACGACGATGCCGATCCAGACGACGAAGCTGAGCAGGCCGACGACGCAGCCCAGGATCGTGCCGAGCGCCATCTGCACGATGGTCACGATGATCCAGAACACGATCTCGGCGACCATCAGGACGATGCCGTGCTTGGCGTGCCACTGCACCTCCTTGTCGTCTTTCTCGACCAGCAGGGGCACCAGGGCCAGCAGCCACAAGTAGGACAGGACGATCATCACGCCGCGGTTGCTCGACTGGGTGCCGCCGGTCGGAAGCGGGGGCGGGGGCGTAGCGTCTGCCATCGGATGCCTCTCCTTTGGGCCGCGCGAGGGGTCGGGCCTCGCGGGGGAGTCTTACACAACAGCCGAGGTTTCGCCACCGCACGGCGTCCCGGCGGGCGCAGGGTAAGCTTGGTCAGATGTCTGCCGATGATGTGACGCCGCAGGACGGTGTGACCCCCGCCGCCGTGCTCGAGGCCTTGAAGGGCGTGGTCGACCCCGAGTTGCGCAAGGACGTGGTCGCGCTCGGGATGGTGAAACACCTGAACGTCGAGGCCTGGCCGGGTCGCCTTCACGCTCGAACTGGCCACGCCCGCCCACCCGGCCCGCGACTCGCATCCGCGAGGCGGTCGAGGCAGGCGGTGCGCCCGCTGCCCGGCGTGTCCGCCGTCGACATCACCGTGGGCGCCATCGTCCGCGCCGTGACCGCGCCCGAACACGGCGGCCCGCCGCTGCCGGGCGTGAAGAACGTCATCGCGGTGGGCGCCGGCAAGGGCGGGGTCGGCAAGACCACTGTGTCGGTGAACCTGGCGCTGGCGCTGGCGCAGATGGGCTGCCGCGTCGGCATCCTCGACGGCGACGTCTACGGCCCCAACGTGCCGCTGATGTTCGGGCTCACCGCCGAACTCGGCACCGACGGCCAGAAGATCGCCCCGGCGGAGAAGTTCGGCGTGCAGGTGGTGTCGATGGCGTTCCTCGCCAAGGACGACCAGGCGCTCATCTGGCGCGGGCCGATGCTGCACAGCGCGATCCAGCAGTTCTTCCGCGACGTGGCCTGGAAAGACCTCGACTACCTGATCATGGACATGCCGCCCGGCACCGGCGACGTCGCGCTGTCGCTCAGCCAGACGGTGAAGGTGGCCGGCGCCGTGGTGGTCACCACGCCGCAGATCGTGTCGCTGGCCGACACCCGCCGCGCCGTGAGGATGTACGAGAAGCTCACCATCCCCACGCTCGGCCTGGTGGAGAACATGAGCTACTACGCCTGCCCCAACTGCCACATCGAGAGCGACATCTTCGGCCACGGCGGCGGCGAGCAGCTGGCCACCGAGATGGCGGTGCCGTTCCTGGCGCGCCTGCCGGTCTACACGCCGATTCGCGTCGGCGGCGATCGCGGCGTGCCGCTGGTCATCGCCGAGCCCGGCTCACCCGCCGGCCGCAGCTTCATCCAGCTGGCCGAACGCGTGGCGATGCGAGCGGCGGTCGCCGCGCACGAGAACGCGATCAAGTTCAAGGGCAAGATTCCGCTCATTCAAGTCAGGTAACCAGATCAGGGCATCAGGGACCGGGGACCAGGGAGCAGGGACTCAGGGACCAGGGCCAGCGGCTGCGCTATCGCGGTCCCAAGCGCCGCCGGCGCTGTCGTCGAACCAGCAATCGACAGTCAGCGCGACAGCTTCGACAGCGTGATCTGCTCTACCTGGTCCCTGGTCCCTGATCCCTGGTCCCTGCAGCGTCGAGTCGAGCCTCCCCATCGCCACGAATCCCGCGATGCGGACCGAGGGCGAGGAGCCAGGCTCGCGTACTGCCAGCCGACCAGCGTCGCCACGCGCGGCAGGACGTCGATGGTCACCATCGTCAGCAGGAAGCCCATCGACGTCTGCAGCGTCAGGGCGGTGCCGATGGCGTCTGCCGGGGCGCGCTCGCTGACCAGCGCCGAGAACTGCGCCGAGTCGGCGACCACGGCAAAGCCCCACACCGCCACCAGCACGAACAGCCACACGGGGTGGCGTCCGTAGACCAGCGACGTCGCGGCGCAGCACGCCCCGAGACGGCCAGGGCCAGCCGGGCGACGCGGGCCTTGCCCATGACGTCGGCCAGGCGTCCGGCCACGATGCAGCCGGCGGCGCCGCTGGCGATGGCCACGAACGCCACCAGCGCGGCCTCGCGCCGCGGCCGTGGCGACGCCCGCCGCCGTCAGGCTGGAGGCGGCGAAGGCCGCCACCCACGCCCACATCGCGTACAGCTCCCACATGTGCCCGAGATAGCCGGCCGTCGCCAGCCGCACGGCGCGCACCGAAAACACGCGCCGCACCGCGCGCGCGTCGAACGCGCGAGGTCGGCGGCAGCAGCGGCCCGTCGCGCACGACGGTCACGGCGAGCAGGCCGCCGAGCACCGCCAGGGCCGAGGTGAACGACGATCGGCGTGCGCCACGCCGAACCGAAGATCGCCGTCACCAGGTGCGGCATGGCCTTGCCGAGCGTGAGCGCGCCGATCAGCGTGCCCAGGGCGAAGCCGCGCCGGGTGCCGGAACCACCCGGCGGCCACCTTCATCGCCGGCGGATACACCCAGGCCAGCGCCGCGCCGGTCGCGAGCCGGGTGGCGATGAGCGCCCAGGGCGAACCGACGGCCAATGCCGCGGCGTTGGCCACGGCGCCGAGCAGGCAGCCGACGCCGATCAGCAGCCGCGGATTGACGACGTCGGCGAGGTTGGCCATTGCCGTGCCCAGCGTCGCCACGACGAAGCCGGCCTGGACCGCCATGGTCAGCCAGGCGGTCTCGGAGGCCGACAGCACGAACGCCTCGGCCAGCGACGGCGTGACCGCCGTGGCCGAGAACCACAGCGACATGCCGAGCAGCTCGGCGACGGCCAGGGCCGCCAGCATGCGCCACGCCACCGGCGAGTCGGCGCTCGACGGCGCGGGGGCGGCGCCCGACATCCTCAGGCCAGGGCCTGCTCGAACGCCGTGACCAGGTCGCGGCGCCGTGGTGCGTGTCCACGTCTCGTTGACGCCGAGCGTGACCACGCCGGCGCTGGACACCGTCGGGATCCGGATGCCGCGTTCGGCCAGCCGGCGCGTCGCCAGCGCCGGCATCGACACCTTTGAGCGTGAGACGCGCCAGGTTCGTGCCGTTCGGGATCCGCTCCACCGACACCCGCGGGTGCGCGGCGATGGCGCGATAGAACGCCTCCGACACCTCGACGGCACTCCGCAGCCGCTCCACGAAGCCGTCCATGTAGTGCCGGGCGACCAGCGCCGCCGGCCAGCCCACGGCGAGGTTGCCGCCGAACATCCGGCGGGTGTGGAACATGCCGTCGAGCACGCGGCGCGGGCCGGCGAGGATCGCGCCCTGGCCGCTGTTGAAGTACTTCCACAGCGACACGTAGACCGTGTCGAACGGCGCCGCGTACTCGGCCGGGCTGCGGCCGGTGTAGGCCGAGGCGATGAACATCCGCGCGCCGTCGAGGTGGAGGCCGATGCCGCGCTCGCGGGCGAGCGCCGCGACGCCGGTCAGCACGTCCCAGTCGAACATCTGACCCGACAGCCGCCGGACCGGGCTCTCGATGGCGATGGCGCCGACGTCGGTGGCGACCCGGCCGCTCGCCGTGCGCGCCAGCACGGCCTCGACGTCGGCGCGCGTGAAGCTGGCCGCGCCGGGGCCGAGCGGCATCAGCGTGAGGGCCGACAGCGTCTGGCAGGCGTCGCCGGTGTCGTTGTAGATGTGGCTCGTCTCGGGCACGATGACCCGGCGCTTGGCGCCGGCCAGCGCGCGCAGCGCCAGGTGATTGGCCAGGGTGCCCGAGGGCATGAAGACCGCGCGTCTCCTTGCCGAGCAGCGTCGCCCAGTGCCGTTCGAACGGCTCGATCTCGCCGCCGAGCAGGTACGAGTCCTCGTCGACCTCGGCCTTGGCGGTGAGCTCGGCCAGCAGCGCCGCGTAGGCACGCGGGCTCAGCCCGATGCCGTCGCCCGCCAGATACACCGTGCGATCCGTCGCCGGCGTGTCGGGAGCGGCCGCGGCCGGCAGCGGCGACATCCAGGCACCGGCGGCCGCCGCGCCGGCGGCTTCGACGAACCCACGCCGGGACAATCGCTCCATATGTCCTCCTGCTGACTGCTAACCCTACACCACGCACCGACGAGATGGGTCCCCGTACGCGTCGGGCAGCGGTGGGTGCGAGACGGCGCCGTGCGTCTTCGCCGCAGGCGCGGTAGGATCGAACGCACCCCGCGATGGAGATTCCCTACGCCACTCGTACGCTTGGCAACGGCCTGGAGGTCGTCGTTCACGAGGATCGCCACATCCCGATGGCGGCCGTCAGCGTCTGGTATCACGTCGGATCGCGGCACGAACGGCCGGGCCGGACCGGCTTCGCGCACCTGTTCGAGCACCTGATGTTCAAGGGCTCGGCGCACCACCCGTCAGGCTACTTCGAGGCCCTGCAGGAGGCCGGCGCGCTGGTCAACGGCTCGACCAACACCGACCGCACCAACTACTGGGAAGTGGTGCCGGCCGATGCGCTCGAGCTGGCGCTGTGGCTCGAATCGGACCGCATGGGCCATCTGCTGCCGGCGCTGTCGGCGGAGAAGTTCGCCACCGAACGCGAGGTGGTGCTGAACGAACGCCGCCAGAACTACGAGAACCGGCCCTACGGCTTGACCAGCGTGGCGCTCGCCGCGGCGCTCTACGCGCCCGACCATCCGTATTCGTGGGTGACGATCGGCGCCCCGGCCGATCTGGTGGCGTCGTCGGTCGACGACGCCCGGGCGTTCTTCCAGCGCTTCTACCACCCCGGCAATGCCTCGCTGGCGGTCGCCGGCGACGTCGTGGCCGACGCGGTGTTCACGCTCGTCGAACGCTACTTCGGCGATCTGCCGCCCGGCCCCGAGGTGCTGCAGCCACAGGTCGCGCCCGTGCTGGCCGGCGAGCCGCGGTTGGTGCTCGAGGATCGGGTCGAGCTGCCGCGCCTGAACCTGGCGTGGCACAGCCCGCGAATGTTCGACGACGACGACGCCGCGCTCGACCTCGCCGCCGACGTGCTGGCCAACGGCAAGGCCGCCCAGCTGTATCGCGCGCTGGTGCACGACGCGCGGCTGGCGATCGACGTCTCGGCCGTTCAGGCGTCGCGCGAGATGTCGAGCGTGTTCCACGTCGTCGCCACCGCTGCCCCCGGCCGCGGCCTCGACGAGGTCGACGCGGTGGTGCGCGACACCCTCGAGCGGTTCGCGACGTCGGGGCCCACCGCCGCCGAGCTCGAGCGCGCCACCGCCCGCGCCGAGGCGCAGTTCGTCTATCGCCTGCAGACCATCGGCGGCTTCGGCGGCAAGTCCGATCAGTTGAACGCCTACAACGTGTTCACCGGGTCGCCGGGGTACTTCGCCGCCGACCTCGATCGCTACTCGCGCCAGACCGCGGCCACGGTCGCCGACGCGGTGCGGCGGCATCTCTGTGAAGCGCCGCGCGTGGCGCTGAGCGTGGTGCCCCACGGCCAGACCGGGCTCGCGCTCCGCGACGCTCGACCGGTGCACCCGGCATGAGCGTCGATCGTTCGCGCCTGCCGGGGCCAGGCGTCCCGCGCCCGTTCATCTTTCCGGCGATCACCCGCGTCGCCGCTGGCCAGCGGCCTCGACGTGCGCGCCGTGCCGCACGACGCGGTTCCGGTCGTGTCGATTGTCGCGGTCGTGCCGGGAGGCTCGGCCGCCGATCCGATCGACCGCGCCGGCCTGGCGGCGTTCGCCGCCGACCTGCTCGACGACGGCGCCGGGGATCTCGACGGCGTCGGCCTGGCCGACGCGCTGGCGCGCATCGGCGCCGAGCTCGACGTCGAGGTGTGGCCCGACGCCGCCGTCGTCACCGTGACGGCCCTGGCCCGCCACGCCGAACGGGCAGTGGCGCTGGTCGCCGACCTGCTGGTGCGTCCGCGCTTCGCCGACGACGACGTGGAGCGCGTCCGCGGGCTGCGCCTCGATCGGCTGCGGCAGATGCGGGCCCAGGCCCAGGCCCGCGCCGACCGCGCCTTCGTGCACCGCGTCTACGGCCGTCATCCCTACGGACACCACGGCATCGGCTACGCCGCCGGCATCCGCGCCGTGACCCTCGAAGAGATTCGCGGCTTCCACGCCGCGCAGTGCACGCCGTCGGCGGTGACGCTCGTGGTCGGCGGGGCGATCACGCCGGAGCGGGCGCACCGGCTCGTCGACGCCGCCCTCGGCGGCTGGCGCGGTCCGGCGGCACCGCCGGCGCCCGATCTCGACGCGGCCACGCCGGCGCCGGCGTCGGCCGGGGTGCTGCTGGTGCCGCGGCCCGGCGCGCCGCAATCGGAGCTGCGCATCGGCCAGGTGGGTGTGGCGCGCACGACCACCGACTACCACGCGCTGGTGCTCTGGAACGCCGTGCTCGGCGGCCAGTTCGTGAGCCGCTTGAACCTGACGCTGCGCCAGCAGAAGGGCTACACCTACGGTGTGCGATCGGGCTTCGACTTCCGGCGCGGCCGCGGGCCGTTCACGGTGCAGACCAGCGTGCAGGCCAGCGCCACCGCCGATGCCGTCGGCGACGTGCTCCGCGAAGTGGCCGACATGTGCGACGGCACGCCGCCCACCAACGGCGAGCTGACGCGGGCCAAGGCGGCGGTCGGGCGCGGCTATCCCCTGGGATTCGAGACGGCGCAGCAGGTGGCGCGCGGCGTGGCGCAACTGGCCCTGCACCGCCTGCCCGACGACCACTTCGCGAAGTTCGTGCCGGCGCTCGACGCCGTCTCCCGGGACGACGGCGTCGCCGCGGCCGCCCGCCACGTGCGTCCCGACGCGCTGACCACCGTCGTGGTCGGCGATCCGGATACGGTCGTGCCGCAGTTCGCGGAGCGGGGCGTCGCCGTCGAGATCGTGCCCGACGACGACGAGGCGTGAGATGAAGGCGGCGAGGTTCCATGCGCACGGCGGCCCGGAGGTCATCGCGGTCGAGACGGCGCCCGACCCGGTACCGCGGCCAGGGCAGGTGCTGGTGCGCGTTCGGGCGTGCGCCCTCAACCACCTCGACCTGTGGCAGCGGCGCGGGCTCGAGCGAGTGACCATTCCGTTCCCGCACATCTCCGGCGCCGAAGTCGCCGGCGAGGTCGTGGCAGCGCCGGGGGGCGAGCTGGCGCCAGGGACGCGGGTGCTGCTGCAGCCAGGGCTGTCGTGCGGCCGGTGTGCCGCGTGTCTCGACGGGCGCGACAACGAGTGTCGGCGCTACGACGTGCTCGGCAACCAGAGCGACGGCGGCTACGCCGAGCTGGTCGTGGTCCCGGCGGCCAACCTCGTGCCGATCCCGGACCACGTCGGGTTCGTCGCGGCGGCGGCCTTTCCGCTCACCTTCCTCACCGCCTGGCACATGCTGGCGACGCGGGCGCGCGTCCGTCCGGGTGAGACGGTGCTGGTGGTCGCCGGAGCCAGCGGCGTCGGACAGGCGGCGGTGCAGGTCGCGCGGCTGCACGGCGCGCGCGTGATCGCGACGGCCGGTTCCGAGGCCAAGCTCGAGCGTGTGCGGGGGCTCGGCGCCGATCACGTCGTGCACCACCACCAGCAGGACGTCGTCGCCGAAGTACGCCGCCTCACCGACAAGCGCGGTGTCGACGTGGTCGTCGAACACGTCGGCCAGGCGACCTGGGACCGCAGCGTGCGCTCGCTGGCGACCGGCGGCCGCCTGGTCACCTGCGGGAACACCACGGGATGGGAGGCCGCCATCGACCTCCGCTTCCTGTTCACGCGACAGCTGAGCCTGCTCGGCTCCTACATGGGCACCAAGGGCGAGCTGCTGCAGGCGGTACGCTTCCTGATCAGCGGCCAGCTCACCGCGCTGGTCGATGCGGTGCTGCCGCTCAGCGACGCGGCCGAGGCCCATCGGCGCCTCGAGCGCGGCGACGTCGCCGGCAAGCTGGTGCTGGTGCCCGAGTAGCGCGTCGTCGCCGGCCGCCGTGGCGGCGAAACTTTGCACGCCGGCCGGCCGTCTGATCAGGAGTTCGGGGGGTATGATCCCCCTTTGGACGGCCATGTCCGCTTCCGAGTCCCGTCCCAGCCGCTTCCGCAGCGTGAGCGTCAGCCTCGCGGGCGTCGTCGGTGTACTGGCGGCGGTGGTCGCCGGCTGCCACCATCTGGCTGATGCTGACCGACCCGATCACCGTGGCCGAGGCCATCGACACCGGCGAGGTCGCGCCGCTGGTCGAAGAGCTCGCCGACGTGATCTACAACGCGATCGTCGGGCTGATCAAATACCTGTAGCGGCTAGCGGCTAGACCCCAACGCCGTCACGCTGTGGGCGTTGACCGTCGTGTAGGGCGGCTCTTTAGAGCCGCATCAAGGCCGAGCTAAAGCTCCGCCCTACATACAATTCGAACACGCTCGGCGGCTGTCACGCCGGTAGCACGCGCTCGACGGCTGCCGCGAGCTGCAGCAGCTGCAGCGTGTGGCCGAACGGGCCGACGAGCTGCAGGCCCGACCGGCAGCCCCTGCGGCGTGACGCCGCAGGGCAGGGACACCGCCGGCTGACGTCCCAGGTTGAACGGCGAAGTCAGGCGCAGCATGGCGCTGCGCACTGGCTCCTCGCCGCCGCGCACCGGCACCGTGGCGGCGCCGATTGGCGGGGCGGCGATCGGCATCGTCGGACAGACCAGCGCGACCCGGCCTTCGAGCGCCTGGTCGATCTCGCGGGCGATCAGCTCGCGGCCGCGCATCGCGCGGGCGTAGTCCTCGGCCAGCACGTAGCGTCCCATCTCGAGGCGCAGCCGCACGTTGGTCGTGTAGTCGCCGGGGCGGCGGTCGAGGGTCGCGGCGTGATAGGCCGCGGCGTCGCCGAACACCAGGTGCTGGTAGATCGTCGCCATGTCGCCGGCGTGTGGCAGCGACACCGGTTCGACGATCGCGCCCGCCTGGCGCAGCGCCTCGACGCCGGCGCGGGCGGCGGCCTCGACCTCGGGCGCCATGCGATCCCAGAAGTAGCCGTCGAGCAAGCCGATGCGCGCGCCGGTCAGCGCCGCCGGCGTGAGCTGGGCGTCGGCCGTCGGCGCCCGGCCGGCCAGCACCTCGTGAATCAGCCACGCATCGGTGACGGTGCGCGCCAGCGGGCCGACGTGATCGAGCTGCCGGCTGAGCGGCACCACCCCGTCGGTGGGCACCTCGTTCCACCCCGGCTTCAGGCCGACGACGCCGCACGCCGCCGACGGAATGCGGATCGAGCCGCCGGTGTCGGTGCCGATCGAGGCGATCGACATGCCGGTCTTCACCGCGATTCCCGACCCGCCACTCGACCCGCCGGGCGAGCGCGTGTCGTCGACGGGGTGACGCGCCAGCCCGAAGCCCGAGTCCTCGGAGGTGGTACCGAACGCGAACTCGTGCAGGTTGGTGCGGCCGACGATCACGGCGCCGGCACGTTTGAGCCGCGCCGTCACCGGGGCGTCGGTGGTCGCCACCTCGTCGCGGCGCACGCGCGAGCCGGCGGTGTTGGGCAGGCCCGCCTGGTCGAAGATGTCCTTGAGCGAGATCGGAATCCCGTGCAACGGGCCGACGCGTTCGCCTTTCGCCCGCGCCTGATCGGCGGCGCGGGCCGCGGCCAGCGCCGCGTCAGCCGTGATCGCGATGAACGCGTTCAACCGGGGATTGAGGGCGGCGATGCGTTCGAGGCAGCGCCTGGTCAACTGCTCGGAGGTGGTGGCCCGGCGCGCCAGCGCGCCGCGCAGCTCGTCGATGGTCTCGCCGTTCCAGGCCATCACTTCGCCTCCGGCTGCCGCACCGGCGCCGGCGGCCCGCCATCCGCGACGTCGTTCCAGTCGCCGGCGCGCAGCGCCCGGGTCGCCGCGGCCAGGCCCTGCAGCAACGGCTTCAACTCGGGGAGCCCTCGGGCGTCGGCGTCGGCCTCGGCGGCGGCCAGCCAGCGTTCCACGGTCATGTCGGGTTCTCCTTCTTCACCGCCACGGCCACGCCGTCGCCGACCGGCAGCCAGCTCACGGCGAGCCGCGGATCGGCGGCCAGCCGGTCGTTGTAGGCGGCGATCGCGGCGGTATCGGCCGGTGTGCGCTTGGGCTCGGCCACGAATCCGGGAACGACTTCGCCGTCCCACAGCACGTTGTCGGTGACCAGCACACCGCCGGGACGCAGCAGTTCGACCAGGCGGTCGAGCATCGGCCCGTACGACGCCTTGTCGCCGTCCTGGAAGATCAGGTCGAAGGGACCGGCGATCTTGTGCAGGTAGCGCTCGGCGTCGCCGACCATGACGTTGACCCGATCGTCGACGCCCGCTTCGGCCATGTAGGCACGCGCCGTGGTCGCGCGCTCGTGGTCGCGTTCGAGCGTGACCAGCAGCCCGGTCGGAGGCAGGGCCGCGGCCATCCACAGCGTCGAGTAGCCGATGGCCGTGCCGATCTCGAGCACGCGCGTCGCGCCCATCGCCCGCACCAGGGCGTGCAGCAGGGCGCCGCTCAGCGGATCGACCACGGGGACGTCGTTGGCGCGGCCCTCGTCGAGGATGCGCGTCAGCACCGCGTGCGGCGCGGCCGACAGGTTGGCCAGATACGCGGCCACGGCAGGCGGTGTGATCGGAGTCATGACGTGATGTCCGGCGACGAGTCTACACGCAGCCACGGCGGCAGCGGCAGCGTGCCTCGCGCCGCCGAAGTAAGCTGAGGGCCTCGTGAGACACACCAAGATCATCGCCACGCTCGGTCCGGCGACCGACGACGACGCCGCGCTCGACGCGCTGCTCACCGCCGGCGTCGACGTCGTGCGGCTGAACTTCTCGCACGGCACCCACGATTCGCACCGCCGCACCTACGATCGCGCCCGCGCCGCCGCGGCCCGGGTCGGCCGGCACATCGCCATCATGCAGGACCTGAGCGGGCCGAAGATCCGCACCGGCCGTCTGATCGACGGGCGGCCGCTGGTCCTGCGCGAGGGCGATGGCCCTCGAGATCGCCACCGGCGACTTCGTCGGCGCCGCCGGCCGGGTCTCGACCAGCTACGGCGAGCTGGCGCGCGCCGTGCAAGCCGGCGATCGGTTGCTGCTCGACGACGGCCGCGTCGAGCTGGCGGTCGAAGGCAGCGACGGCGCCGCCATCCGCACGCGTGTGGTGAACGGCGGCCTGCTCGGCGAGCACAAGGGCATCAACGCCCCGCGTGTGGCCCTGCCGTCGGGTGCGCTGACCCTCAAGGACGGCGAGGACCTGGCGTTCGGACTGGCGCTCGGCGTCGATCTGGTGGCGCTCAGCTTCGTGCAGTCGGCGGCCGATGTCCGCGCCGCACGCGCCATCGCCGTCTCGCACGGCGTGCCCGACGTGCCGATCGTCGCCAAGCTCGAACGCCCCGAAGCCATCGCCCGTCTCGACGAGATCCTCGACGTCGCCGACGCGGTGATGGTGGCGCGCGGCGACCTCGGCCTCGAGGTGCCGTTCGCCCACGTCCCGCGCGTGCAGAAGGACGTGCTGCGCACGGCCGCGGGCCCGCGGCGTGCCGGCCATCGTCGCCACCCAGGTGCTCGAGTCGATGCGCGAGGAGCCGCGCCCGACGCGCGCCGAGGTCAGCGACGCCGCCAGCGCCGTCGATCTCGGCGCCTCGGCGATCATGCTGGCCGGCGAGACCGCGGTCGGCAGGTTCCCGGTCCGTGCCGTCGAGGCGCTCGACGCCATCGTCCGTGACGCCGAGTCCGACGGTGTCCACGCGCCCGAATCGGTGCCGCTGCCGATCGGCGGCGACGGTCCGTGGGACCACGCGGCCGCGCTCGCCGACGCCGCCGTCGGCCTGGCGACGCGCGCCCACGCCGGGGCCATCGTCGCCGTGACGCACGAGGGCCGCACGGCGCGGATGCTGTCGTCGGGCCGCCCGGCGGCGACCATCTTCGCCGCCACCGATCGGCCCGAGGTGGCGCGGCGGCTGGCGCTGTGGTGGGGCGTGTCGCCGCTGGTGATCTCGCTCGAGGGCGACGTCGATCAGGTGGCCGCGCGGGTCGTCGATCACCTGCGGGCCAGCGGCGAGATCGCGCCGTCGAGCACCGCGGTGATCGTCAACGTCAGCCCCGACCTCGACCGCGGCACCGCCAACTTCGTGCGGATTCGCCGCGCCTGAACCCGGTCCCGCTCAGGCGCCGCTGTCGACCAGTTCGCTGTCGCCGTCGAGCACCTGCAGCTCGAACACCGACCACTGACGATCGCCGGCGACGCCGCGCTGTTCGAGGCGCAGGCGCGACAGCACAGTCGGCGGCCAGGTGATGCGCAAGCCGGGCTCGGCCGGCTCGAAGACCGACGTCAAGGCCGTGGCCGTGACCCCGGCCTCGTCGAACAGCACCACGTCGGCGCCGGCCTGGTCGGTGCCGACCACGCGCAGGTGGTGCGGGTAGTCGCCGATGGCGTAGGCCGGCAGCCGCAACTTCACGCCGGCCACGGGGCGGGCGCGGCGCAATTGGACGTCGAGCCAGGTGTCGCCGCGCTGCGGACCGGTCCAGCGCGAGCCCGGGTCGCCGTCGACCAGGGCCGGCACCTGCTCCGGGTTGTGCGACACCGACAGCTGGTAGTGGTCGGGGGCGAGCATCCCGGCACGCACCGGCGGCCGGGCCGCCGGCGCCGCCGTGAGCGTCGAGCACCAGGGTCGAGCCGAAGTCACGGACGCTCTCGACCTGGTCGGCGTCGGCACGCATCTGGTCGAGCACCTGCGCGATGTGGGCCCGGGCATCGTTGCGGTACTCGTGCAGGTGCACCACCACGTAGCGCCCGCCGATGGCGCGGACGATGCCCAGCGCGTCGTCGACGGTGTCGAGCGTGTTGAGCGGCGAGGCCGCGCCTTGGAGCAGCGTCACCAGCGGCGAGACGAACCCCGAACTGCCGTTGATGAGCGCCTTGCCGTGGCGGAGCCCCGCCAGCTGATAGCGCAACGTCACCGACGCCCCGGCATCCGGGCGCTGCGCCTGGAAGTGCGTGGTGATCGGCAGCTTCAGCACCGGGCCGGCCGGTTGTGCGGCGAGCCAGGCGTAGGCGGCCGTCGTCGACGGCTCCTCGGCGGGCACCGGCTCGATCCACGGGAAGGGGCGCCGGGCCTCCCACAGCGCCACCGCGAGCGCGACGCCGATCAGCGCGCGCCGCCAGGCCGGGCGTGGCGAGCGCGCCGCCACGCCGATGCCCGCCAGCACGGCCAGGGCCATCAGCACCGGCAGGGCGAAGCGGGCCGGGGCCCGGAACCCGTCGAATCCGGGCACCAGGTCGAGCAGCGCGGCGTACGGACTGCCGATGCCGATCGGATGCCCCCACGCCGACGGCTCCGGTCCGAGCGACAGCGCGAACGCCGCCAGCGCCACGCGTCCCGTAGAGGGCGGCGTTCGATCGGACGGCGCCGTCGAGGCGTCGGCGGGCCGCCATCCAGAGGCCCCAGGCCGCGAGCAGCACGACGGCGGCGCCGGGATACAGGGCGCGATCGGCGGAGATCTCAGGCCGGAGCAGCAGCGGCCGGCGATCGATCCAGACGCTGACGTACGACCGCACGTCGGCGCTGTATTGCCGCACCGTGTCGCGCCCGTGGGCGAACCCCATGTCGTCCTGCACCCGGTCGTAGACGACCAGCACGGGCGCGAGCAGCAGCGCCAGGACCAACCCCCCGGCCGCGATCTGCAGCAACCGCCCGATCGCCAGTCGCGGGCGTCGTACCACCAGCGCATGCGCGACGACCAGGCCGATCGGCAGCGCCAGGAACACGCCGAGGTACATGTTGGACAGCGTCTGCAGCATCCAGCAGGCGACGAACCCGACGAGCGCGCGCCGTTCGCCGCTGTCGACGAAGCGGTGCAGCGCGGCCAGCGCCAGTGCGCTCCATCCACAGGTGAGCATCTGCACCCGCGCGATCTGGCTCGACGTCAGGTACGGACTGCAGGCGAACAGCACGCCGGCGACGAGGGCGGCGTCGGTGCGCCCGGTGAGCCGTCGCACCAGGACGAACATCGCCGAAACCGGCGAAGGCGTAGCCGGCGAGGAACGCCACGTTGTAGGTGAGGACGGCGTTGCCGGTGAGCCAGTAGACCGGCGCCACGAAGAGGGCGACGCCGAGCAGATGCTCGGAATACGCCAGCGTGTTCACGTGCGGATGGAAGATCGGCGCGTCCCAGAGATCCCAGGGATGCGCGACGATGGCGTCGCTGACCCAGCCGAGGATCCAGGCGTTCAACATCGGATCCCCGGCGTTGCCGGGGAGCGCGTCGGCGAGACGCGGAAGCAGGGCGGCGTTGAGGGCGAGCGACAGCGCCAGAATCCGAGCGCGACCAAGCCCATCAGCACGGGTTCACGGCGTGACACTGATTTCTTTACGGTAACAGACTTTACCGAAAGAAACGCTGCTGAGTCGGGCGGCGACGGCAACGTCGCGGCCGTGAGCTGCTGCCGAGTTAGATGGTCGCGCCGTCGGGCACGCGCGCGCCGTGCTCGAAGCGGTCGACCGCGAACGGCGCGATGTCGAAGGTGCGGGACTCGCCGTAGCGGACGAGCTCGGACACGATCAGGCCGGTGGCCGGCGACATCATCAGCCCGTGGCCGCTGAAGCCGCTGGCGACGACCAGACCGCCGAGCGACGGATGCTCGCCGAGCACCGGGTTGTGGTCGGGCGTCATCTCGTAGAGTCCCGCCCAGCCGTAGACGTCCGAGACCTCGGCCAGCGCCGGCATGCGGCGCACCAGCGCCGGATAGAACTCGTGCTCCCAGCGCGCGTCGTCGCCGTCGAAGCACTCGCCGGCCGGCTCGTCCCACTTGGTGAAGGCGAGGATGATGCGATCGGGATCGCCGGGCGCCACCGGGTCGTCGTGACGCCAGTGCACGCCGCCCGGATCGATCACCATCGGGAAGCGCGTCGGCCAGTGGTGGGGCAGCGTGCAACGGAAGAGCAGCTGGCGTACCGGTTCGACCGGCACGCGCACGCCGGCCAGCGCGGCGACGCGACCCGACAGCGGGCCGGCGGCGTTGACCACCACCGGCGCGTCGATGCGGCCGGCACCGGCCAGCTGCACGCCGGTCACACGCCCGCCGGTGACGCCGACGCCGACGACCTCGTCGTGCAGGTATTCGGCCCCCGCGTCGATGGCAGCGGCGCGCAAGCCGAACAGCACCTCGCGCGGATTGGCGTAGCCGTCGTCGGGGCCGAACAGCCCCCAGCGGATGTCGTCGAGCGCCAGGCCGGGGACCATCGCCGCGATCTCGTCGACGCTCAGCCGCCGCTGCACGGCGCCGGCGGCGGCCTGCGCGTCGGCCCGCGCCGCCAGCGCCGCCGAGGTGGCGTCGTCGGCCAGGAACAGATAGCCGCGCTGGCGGAACCACGCCCGAGGCGTGTGCGCCGGCGTGCGCATCCGCTCGTCGAACTCACGCCACAGCGCGCACGCTGTGCTGCACCATCTGCACGCACACCGCCGACCCGAACTGCTGGCGGATGCCGCCCATCGCCAGGAACGACGACGCACGGGCGTAGGTCGGATCCCGCTCCACGACCACGATCCGGCCGGTGAACCCGTCCTGCCGCAGGCGCCACGCGGCCGCCGACCCGACCACGCCGCCGCCGACGATGACGACGTCGGCGGTGCCGGCGCTGGTCACGGGCGGGCCTCCTTGATGGTCTTCACCCGGTAGAGCCATTCGTGCTCGAGGTAGTCCTTCAACGTCTCGAGCGCGCTGGCCCAGCCGGCCCTGGTCAGCGTGAAGTAACGCCGCCAGCGCGGGCCGTCCTCGCCGGCGCTCTGACGCACGGTGACCCGCGTCGTCACGGCGTCGGCCTGGGGCTCACAGGTGATCTCGAGCGCCATCGGCCCCAGCGGCTGTCCCGACGGCGGCTGCCAGTAGACGTCGGCGACGAACAGCGTCCGATCGGGCGTGCTGTCGATGACGGTGCCGTGCAGGGTGCCGCCGAGCGGCCCGAGCACCTCGTCGTGGCGTTCGCTCGCCGGCCACGTGACGGCATAAGGGCCGGTGGCGCGGGCGACGGCGACCGAGCGCTCGACCGCCCACCAGTAGACGAGGTCGTCGTGGTCGACGAACGCCTGGAAGGCCCGCGCCGCCGGCACGTCGACCACGATCGACACCTCGAAGTGCGGCGGCCCGGAGTCGGCGGCCTTACTCATAGAGCAAGAACGGCGCGCGCAGCCTGCGGAACCGCGCCTCGTCGTCCCGCCACGACGCGGCGATGTCCGCGGCCGTGTCACCGGCGTCGATCCGCGCGCGCAGCTGGCTGCTGCCGGCGAGGATGTCGATCGGCATCAGCCGGTGCTCGTACTCGTACGGCGGCGGCCGCCACGAGAAGGCCGACGGATCGGCGCGGCGCAGCTCCTCGATCACGGCCACGCCGGTGACCACGGGACGCAAGGCCCGTCGATCGGTGACGTGGATCTGGCACCCGCCGCAGGTCGTCCGCGCGTGCTTCTGGAACGTCGGCTCGAAGACCACCGGCCGGAAGATCACGCCGGGCAGGCCGTGCGCGGTCAATCGCGCCGCGAAGGCCTCGCCGTTGACCCACGGGGCGCCGACGATCTCGAACGGCCGGGTGGTGCCCCGCCCTTCCGACGCCATCGTGCCCTCGAGCAGCACCGCGCCGGGATAGACGATGGCCGAGTCGAGCGTCGGGATGTTGGGCGAGGGCATCACCCACGGCGCACCGGCCTCGTCCGCGTAGAGGTCGCGCCGCCAGCCCGCCATCGTCTCGACCTCGAGCCGCGCGCCGAGGGCGAAGTGCTCGTTGAAGAGCCGGGCCAGCTCGCCAATCGTCATGCCGTGGCGCATCGGGATCGGGAACTGGCCGACGAACGACTCGAACCCCGGCACCAGCGCCTCGCCCTCGACCTCGACGCCGCCGATCGGATTCGGGCGATCGCAGACGACGACCGGCACGCCGTGCCGCGCGCAGGCGCGCAGGCAATTGGCCATCGTGTAGATGTAGGTGTAGATGCGGGCGCCGATGTCCTGCAGGTCGATGACCAGCACGTCGAGGCCGGCGAGCATCTCGGCCGTCGGCTCGCGCGTCTCGCTGTAGAGCGAGTAGACCGGCACGCGGCGGCACGGGTCGTGGCCGTGCGGCGACTCGATCATGTTGTCCTGCAGGTCGGACCGGAAGCCGTGCTGCGGGCCGAAGATCGCGCCGAGGGTCACGCCGCTGGCGGCGCGCAGCCGATCGACCACGTGCACGAACTCGCCGTCGACCGAGGCCGGGTTGGCGACCACGCCCACCCGCAGGCCGGCCAGCCGCCCCGAGGCGACCAGCCGCGTCGATCCGAGCGTGACCGCATTCATGATGAGGCTCCGATTATAGTGGGGAGGCCTCTCGGAGGTGCTCATGCTCCTTGGCCAGCGCCCCATGTCCGACTGGATCCGGCAATACGCCGAGAGCCATCAGCACCCCGTGAACCGCTGGTGCCACACGCTGGGCATCCCGATGATCGTCGTGTCGCTGGCGGTGGCGGCTGGGGCCGTCGTCTGGCCGGCGCTGTGGTGGCCGGCCGCCGTGCTCTTCGTCGCCGGCTGGGTGCTGCAGTTCGTCGGTCACGCCGTCGAGGGCAAGGCCCCCGAGTTCTTCAAGGACTGGCGGTTCCTGTTCGTCGGCGTCCGCTGGTGGATCGCGAAGCTCCGGGGCCAGGCGTGACGCGGGTGCCGGCCGCGGCACTGCTGCTGGTGATCGCCGCGTATCTCTTTCCACTCGTCGCCGCCGCGCCGTTGATGGAGGACGACGAGGGCCTGCACGCCGCGATTGCCCAGGAGATGGTCGAGCGCGGCGACTGGACGGTGCCGCGGCTGCTCGGCCAGCCGTTCCTCGACAAGCCGATTCTCTACTTCTGGCTCGAGGCCGCGTCGATCGCCGCCTTCGGCCCGACCGAGTTCGCGGTGCGGCTGCCCGGCACCGTGATGGCGCTGCTCGGCGCCGCCGCCACCGGCTGGCTGGCCGGCGCCATGTTCGGGGCGTCGGTCGGCGCGCTGGGCGGCGCTGTGCTACGCGACGATGCTGCTGCCGTTCGGCGTGTCGCTCTCGCCGCTCCACGATCTCGTGATGGTGCCGCTGGTCACGGTCGCCATCGGCGCGTACTGGCATGCGCGCCAGACCGCGTCGGTGCAGGGCGCTGGCTGGCTGGACCCTGGTCGCCGGGATCGCCATCGGCCTGTCGGCCCTCGGCAAGGGCCTCACCGGCGTCGGCCTCGCCGGCGTCGGCGTCGCGGGGTGGCTGGTGGCGACGCGCGCGCTGTCGTGGCGGCTGGTCGCCGTCGGGGCGGCTTCGCTGGCCATCGGCGCCGCCGTGGCCTGGCCGTGGTACGCGGCGATGGAGCGCGCCGTCCCCGGCTATCTCCACTACTTCTTCGCCGAACGGCATCTCGCCGGCTTCGCCGACGACACGCAGCGGCACGCCGGCCGACCGATCTGGTATTACGTGCCGATCCTGCTGGCGGGCACGCTGCCGTGGGGCGTCGCGCTGTGGCGTCGCGTGCGCGCGATGAGCGACGGCGAACGGCTGCTGTGGGCGTGGCTGATCGCCGATGTCGTCGTCCTCAGCCTCGCCGGTTCGAAGCTGGCCACCTACCTGCTGCCGGCGCTGCCCGCCGTGGCGGCGCTGGCCGCTGTCCGGATCCATGCGCTGCCGGCGGACGGCTCCGACGCCGCGGCGGCGGTGCCGCTCGACGTCGTGGCAGTCGCGATGGCGCTGGCGGCGCTGCCGGCGGCACCGGTCGTCGCCTGGTGGCTCGACATGCCGCCGGTGGCGCTGAGCAGCTGGCTGTGGGGCCTGGTGCCGATTCGTCGCCTACGCGTGGTCGCGGACCGCCGGCCACAGCGCCCCGGCGCCGCCTCCTGACCGCCACCGCGGCGACCATGCTGACGGTCGGCGTGGCCGTACTGCCGACCGTGGCCGGCCGGCTGACGGCGCAGCCGCTGGCCGCGCACATGAACCGCGAACAGCGCGTGCCGGAGCGCCTGCTGATCGTCGACGAAGGCATCGGGTCGTATCTCTTCTATCTGCAACCGCAGCTGCGTCACGGTCTGACCGCCGAGCACGTCGGGCGCACCTCGCGCTTCTCGCTCGCCGATCGCACCGGGCGCGACGGCGTCGTCGTCGCCGTGGCCTCCGACCGCGTGCCCGGCGTGCTCGCGCTCTACGACGTCGACGGCCTGCCGCCGACCCCCGAGCGCGGATTCCTGGTGCGGCCGCTCGCCGACTTCCGCCCGCGTTCGACGACGCTGCCCTGACGTTGCGCCGGTTCGCCCTTCGGACGCATGCTGAGGGCATGGGCAGACTTCGAGTGCGAGTGGCGCTGGCGCTCCTCGCCGGAGCCGTGGCCGTGAGCCACGTCGGCTGCGGCGGGGGTGGCCGCGTCGTTCGCACCCCGGCCGAAGCGGCGCCGGCCAACCCGCCCGATGGCCCGCGCGCGCAGCTCGAGGGCGAGTGGACGCTGGTCGGGCTCGAGACGCCAGCCGGCGGCCGTCGCGTCAGCGGCTTCCTGCGTTACGACCGGTTCGCCAACATCGCCGTCCACGCCGAGCTGGCGCCCGACGATCCGGGCGCGCGGCCGCCGCGGACCGTGGTCGCCGCTTTCACGGCCAAGGCCACGCCGTCGGGCGGCGAGCTCGACTACGTCGGCCTGCAGAGCGGGGTCGACGCGGAGCGATTGACCCAGGACGCCGTCCGCATGGAGGAGTGGCGTCACTTCCAGGTGTCGGGCGACACGTTGCGGCTGTCGGTGCGCGGCGGCGGGCGACGCTGGTGTTTCAGCGGGCCAGATAGACCAGTGGCCGCGTCGTCATGAACTACACGACCATCGACAGTCCGATCGGGCCGTTGCTGCTGGCCGGAGACGAGGCGGCGCTGCGCCTGCTCTGGTTCGTGAACGGCCGCCACGTCGCGACTCCCGATCCGTCGTGGATCGAGGACGCCGGCCCGTTCAAGGACGTGACGGAGCAGCTCACCGCATATTTCGCCGGGTCGCCTGCGCGCCTTCGACGTGCCGGTCGAGCCTGGCGGTACGCCGTTCCAGAGCCGGGTCTGGCGGGCGCTCCGCGACATTCCCTACGGCGCGACGGAGAGCTACGGGGCGCTGGCGGCGCGCATCGGCGATCCGAAGGCGGTGCGCGCGGTCGGCCTCGCCAACGGCGCCAACCCGATCTCGATCATCATCCCGTGCCACCGCGTCATCGGATCGAACGGCTCGCTCACCGGCTACGGCGGCGGCCTGCCGACCAAGCGGGCGCTCCTCGATCTCGAGCAGGGCCAGCGCGCGCTGCTCTGAGCGCGAGTCGCTACTCCCAGCGAAACACCTTGCTCGACACCACGACGCCGATCAGGAACGTCAACGCCAGCACGGCGACGTCCGGACCATGGGCGAGCCAGCCGTCGCCGTGCCAGATGCCGCGCAGCAGCGACACCGCGTAGGTCAGCGGCAGCAGGCGTGCGACCGTCTGCAGCAGCTGGCGGCAGCAGGTCGACCGGCACGAACAGCCCCGACAGGCCGAGCATCGGATACAGGACCAGCGCGCCGGCCGGCTGGGCGAAGCGCGCGGTCGGCACGACGCTGGCGATCAGGAATCCCACTGACAGGATGCAGGCCGTCGTGAAGAGCACCGCCAGTGCGAACGACACCAGCGGCACCTGGGCATCGACGGGGTAGTAGCGGCGTCCCGCCGCGACCATCCCGGCCAGCGTGATCGCCGTGAACAGCAGCTTGGCCAGGACGTGCGCGGTGAGAATGGTGTGCGGGCGCAGCGGTGTGGCCCGCAGCCGCTTGAGGATGCCGCCCTCGCGGTAGATGGCGATGATCGCGACCAGCGAGAGCACGGCGCTGATGGCCAGGAAGATCGACACGGCGATCGGCAGATCGGCGACGACCATCCGCGGCACCGGCGACGCCGTCCGGCCGATCCGTGGTCCGGCGACCCGGCTCGCCAGCACGAACAACAGGATCGGCACGCCGACCGTGCCGACCACGCCGAGCGGTTCGCGCACGAAGATCTTGATTTCGAGCCAGGTCAGACGCCACAGGCCGCGCAACATGGTGTCGTGATCCGTCAGGCGCGAACCGCGTGGCCGGTCAGCTCCAGGAACACGTCCTCGAGCGTCGGCCGCACGGTGTGCAGATCGGTGACCAGGATCCGGTGGTCGGCGATGCAGCCGATCACCGCGGTGACGAGCTCGTCGCCGCGGCCGCGGATCGTGACCAGCGGGCCGTCGCGAGCCACCGACTCGACCGCCGGCAGCGACGCGAAGTGGTGGTGGGCCGAGGGATCCCCGGTCGTGACGATCGCCGTCCGCTGTGGGCAATGGCGGGCGATGAGCGCGTCCGGGTGGCCGATGTCGACCAGCCGGCCGTGGTCGATGATGGCCACGCGATCGCACAGACGCTCGGCCTCCTCCATCAGGTGCGTGGTCAGGAACACGGTCGTGCCGCGGGCGCGGATGCCGCGCACCAGCTCCCAGATCACCCGCCGCGCCTGCGGGTCGAGGCCGGTGGTCAGCTCGTCGAGGAACACCAGCTCCGGGTCGTTCATCAGGGAGAGCGCGATGAGCAGCCGCTGCTTCTGCCCCCCGGACAGCGTCATGAACCACGCGTCCCGCTTCTCACCCAGGCCCAGCTGCTCGAGCAACGCGTCGCCGTCGACCGCCCTCCGGTACAACGACGCCCACAGGCCGACGGCCTCGCGCACCGTGATCCGCTTCTGCAGCTGCGCGTCCTGGAGCTGCACGCCAATCCGCTCCTGGAGCGCGTAGGCCTGCCGCACCGGATCGAGCCCGAGCACCGAGATGACGCCGCGATCGGGCGCGCGCAGTCCCTCGATGCACTCCATCGTGGTGGTCTTGCCGGCGCCGTTCGGGCCGATCAGCCCGAAGATCTCGGCCGGCTGCACCGCGAAGGACACGTCGTCGACGGCCACGGTGCGGCCGTAGGTCTTGCGCAGGCCGTCGACGCGAATGGCGGCCGGCGGGGCGCTCACCCGGCCACCTGGGCCATCACCGTTTGCGCGAACGCGATCTCGTCGTCGTTCACGAGATGGCCCATGCCCGGATAGATGCGGATCGTCGTCGCCGCCCCCATCCGCTCGAACACCGCGGCGCTCTCCTCGACGCGGGCTTTCGGCACGTGCGCGTCGACGTCGCTGCAGCCGAGGAACACCGGCGTCCCGGCGAAGTCGCCGGCCACGTCCCAGGTCGTACCCGGTGGGCCGATCAGGCCGCCACTGAACACGATCAGGCCGCCGTAACGGCCGGCGTGGCGGACGGCGAACTCGGCGGTCAGGCACGCGCCCTGCGAGAAGCCGAGCAGCACGATGCGTTCGCGCGGAACGCCCGCCGCCTCGACCTCGGCCACCAGCGTGTCGAGCCGACCGAGCGCCGACGACAGATAGGGCTCGTTCTGATCCCGTGGCGCGAGGAACGACAACGGGTACCAGGTATTGCCCGCGGCCGCGGGCGCCAGATAGGAGACGTCCGGACGAGCGAAGTGCGCCGCCAGCTCGAGGATGTTGCGCGGGCCGGCGTTGCGGCCATGCACCATGATCATCACGGTGCGGCCCTTGCCCGGGGGCGGTCCGGCTGCGGCTACTGGCTGGCCGGCGTGCGGGTCGTCGGCCGTGCTCATGCGCGGTAGGTGACCCGGTCGAGGCCGGCTTCGATCTCGCGCCGGGAGGACTCCTCCCACGGCGGCAGCTTGAGCGCGCGGCCCAGCGCGTCGAGCGGCTCGTCGACGGCAAACCCGGGCTGCAGCGTCGCGATCTCGTAGAGGACGCCGCCCGGCTCGCGGAAGTAGATCGACAGGAAGTACTGGCGATCGCGCACCTCGGTCACGCCGACGCCGGCGGCGAGCAGCGACTCGCGCACCGCCAACTGCTCCTCGGCGGTGGCGATGGCCATGGCCACGTGGTGGACCGTGCCGAGACCGTTGCGGCCACGCGGACCGTCGGGCTGATGGTGGATCTCGAGGCGGTGCCCCGGTGCGTCGCCGTTGACCGCCAGCCGGGTGCGGGCGCCCTCCTGACCCACGACGGAGAAGCCGAGGTGCTGCTCGAGGAACGCGATGCTGGGCCCCGGCGAGGCGATGGTCATGGTCACGCTGTGGAGACCGCGAATCGCGGCCTGAGCCGGCACACCGCCGCCGTCCCAGGGCGTGCGGGTGTCACCGTCGCTGGCGACGAGTTCGAACGTCAACCCGGACGGGTCGAGGACGACCAGCGACTCCTCGCCGAAGCGGGGCTCAACCGCCGTGACCGCGATCCCGCGTGCCGTCAGCCGGTCGCGCCAGGCGCCGAGCGAGCCGCGCGGCACCGAGAACGACGTCGTGGTGATCTGTCCGGTGCCCTCGGTGCCCGGCGGCACGCCGTGGCCCCGGTAGGGAAAGGTCGTCCAGATCGTGCCCGGGGTGCCGTGCTCGTCGCCGTAGTAGAAGTGGTAGACGTGGTGGTTGTCGAAGTTGACGGTCTTCTTCACCAGCCGCAGCCCGAGCGCGTCGAGGCAGAAGTTCAGGTCGGCCTGCGCGTCGTCGACGGTGGCCGTCACATGATGCAGTCCCAGCACTTGCAGGCCCACGCGGCGCTCCTTGCGCGCTCACGGCGGGAGAGCGCGTGCCGGTATTGTAGGCCGCGCCGGCCTCACTTCTGGGCGCAGTCGGGACTGGCGCCGCCGCCCTTGCGGAGGAAGTCGACGTAGTAGGCGGCATACTGCGTCGCCTGCCGTCGATCGCCGTCGGCGGCGAGGAACGCCCCGACGTCCTTGGTCCATCCGGCGGCGCACGCGTCGGCGGCGGCGTCGCCGGCGACGCAGCGGCGGAAGGCCGTGAACGCGCCGCGATAGACGTCGAACTGCTGGCGGGTCATCGGCTCGCCGTGTCCGGGCACCGCGAGGCGAAACGGCGTCGCCCAGACCTCGTCCAGCGCCTCCTGCCAGCGCGCCGGACAGGCGGTCTCGAAGAAGGGCGCCGGCAGGGTGACGAGGTCGCCGAGCACGGCGACGCCGGTCTTCTCGTCGTAGAGCCAGAGGTCGGCCGCGGTCACGGCGTTGGCGGTGACACGCACCGCAAGCGGCCGGCCGGCGATCGCCCGCTCGCCCGACTGGTCGAGCGGCACGTCGGGCAGCAACGACGCGGCCGACTTCATCGTCGCCAGGAACAGCTCCGTCTCCTCGCGCCGGATCGGGTTGGCGTCGGGCGGACGCTGTTGTGCCGCTTCGAGGTTGCGGGCCACGAATCCGCCCGGGGCGATGGCCTGGCGTACCGCGCTCGTCGTGTAGACCCGGGCCGCCGGATGCGCGGCCTTGAGGCGTCCGTTGCCGCTCGAGTGATCGAGGTGCCAGTGGGTGTTGAGGATGGCGGCGATCGGTGCCTTGCGGTCGCGCGCGAATCCCAGGATGCCGTCGCTGTGCCAGGGATGGCGGCCGGTGTCGACGACGACGAGGCCGTCGGGGGCCACGAAGACGACGGTGTTGCCGTCGGGTCCGCGCTCGGGAAGCATCGCGCCCGGCAGCAGAAACGTCCCGGCGGCCAGTTCGCGGGCTGGCGGAGCCGTCGGGGAGGTGGCCGGCTGAACCCCGACGGCCGACGGCCAGCGCGAGTGCGGCGAGACGGGTCATGCCGGCAATCTACCAGTGCATTCACAGCTGGCGAACGGGACGGTCGAATTCCATGGGACCGCTGGTGGGTCGAAGCTCATCCTCCTCGACTTGGGCTGGTCGGACGGCTGATGCTTTGCGCCTCGGATCGAGCCGTGCCATGCTCCTCGCCATGCCCTCAGCACTGCTTCGCGCCGGCGATCGGGAGCTGGCCGGAGAGGAACGAGCGACGCTGTCGCAACTGCGCGACGTGCTGGTGCGCCTCGATGCGGCGCACGACAGCCTCGACGCCCTTGGCCGATCGATACAGCAGCTCGACGAACTGTTCCTGGTCGTCGTCGTCGGCGAGTTCAACTCGGGTAAGAGCGCGTTCATCAACGCGCTGCTCGGGAGCCGCGTGCTCGAGGAAGGGGTGACTCCGACCACGGCGCAGGTGAACCTGCTGCACTACGGGCCCGCTCCGGCCCGCGTCGAGCGCTCCCTCCATCTGCACACGATAGCGGCACCGGTCGAATTCCTGCGCGACATCCACGTCGTCGACACGCCCGGCACCAACGCCGTGATCCGCGAGCACGAGGCTATCACCGCGGATTTCCTCCCGCGCTCCGACCTGGTCCTCTTCCTCACCTCGGCCGATCGACCGTTCACCGAAACCGAGCGCCAGTTCCTGGCGACGATCCGGGAGTGGGACAAGAAGGTCGTCATCGTCCTCAACAAGATCGATTTGTTGCACTCCGACACCGAGCTGGAAACGGTGCTGGCGTTCATCGCTCGCCACGCCCAGGCGCTGCTCGGCTCGGCGCCAGAGATCTTTCCCGTGAGCGCGCGTCTGGCACTGCGCGCCAAACTCGGCGAGCCGACGGTGTGGGCCGCCAGCCGGTTCGAGGCCCTCGAACACTACATGCATCAGCGGCTCGACGAGCGCGAGCGCCTGAGGCTGAAGCTGGGCAACCCGCTCGGCGTGGGCCGTGCGATGGTCAGCCGGTATCTGGACGTGGTTCAGGGGCGGCTGGATCTGCTGCAGGAGGACGTGAAACTCCTCGACGACGTGGAGCGGCAGAACAGCGTGTACCGCGAGGATATGGATCGGCAGTTCGCGCTGCGGATGGCGGCCATCGAGAACATCCTGCTGCAGCTCGAGCAGCGCGGGCATGCCTACTTCGATGAGATGCTGCGCATCGGCCGGGTCTTCGACCTGCTGAACAAGTCGCGGGTGCAGGAGGGATTCCAGAGAGACGTCGTCTTCGATGCCCCGGTCGAGGTCGAACGCGGCGTCTCGGACCTCATCGACTGGATGGTCGGCGCCGACCTGCGGCAATGGCAGCAGGTCACTCGGCACCTGGCCCAGCGTCGCGAGCAGTATCGGGACCGCATCGTCGGCGATCCCGAAGTGGCGGCCTTCAATGTCGAGCGGGCCCGGCTGATCGAGTCGGTCGGCCGCGAGGCGCAGCGCCTCGTGGACGGTTTCGATCGGCAGCGGGAAGCCGCGATCCTCGCCGAAGGGGCGCGCAACGCTGTGGCGGCCGCCGCGGCCATCGGCGCCGGGGCGCTCGGCCTCGGCACCATCGTCACGCTCGCCGCGACCACGGCCGCCGCCGACGTCACCGGCCTCCTGCTCGCAGGCGCGATGGCCACCCTGGGGCTGTTCGTCATTCCGGCGCGCCGGCGCCAGGCCAAGGCGCAGCTGCGCAGCAAGGTGACGACCCTTCGCGAGACGCTGGCCAAGGCGCTCCTCGAGCAGTTCCAGCGGGAGATGGCGCTCAGCCGCGAGCGCATCACCGAGGGCATCGCGCCGTACAGCCGGTTCGTTCGCGCCGAGCAGCAATCGCTGACCGGCGCTCGCGACACGCTGGTTCAGCTGCGCGAGGCGCTGGCGGTGCTCCAGTCGCGGGTCACCTCGCTGACGTGACGCCGTGGTGGCAGAACCCGGCGCCGATCCTCGCCAGTGCGCGTCTCGTCGTGCCGTGCCGCCGTTACGCACCGCGTGTAAGCTCTCGGCCAGGAGCCGCCGATGTCTGTCACCCGCCGTCGTTTCCTGTCCGGATCCGGCCTCGCCCTGGCCGCCGTGCCGCTCGCCAATCTGGTTCGGCCCGAGACGCTGGCTGCCGCGCAGGCCGGCGGCGTGTTCCGCCACGGCGTGGCCAGCGGCGATCCGCGCGCCGACCGGGTCATCCTGTGGACGCGCGTCAGCGGCGCCACGGGCGAGGTGCCGGTGCGCTGGACGCTGGCCGCCAATCCGCACGTTGACGCGCGTCGTGGCGCGCGGCGAGACGCCGACCGGCGCCGCCCGCGATTTCACGGTGAAGGTGGACGTGACCGGACTGGCGCCGGCCACCACTTACTACTACCGGTTCGACGCGCTCGGTGGCCGCTCGCCGGTGGGACGCACCCGCACGCTGCCCGGCGCCGGAGCGGGACGCGTGCGGATCGCGCTGGCCTCGTGCGCGAACTACCCGCACGGGTTCTTCAACGTCTACGGGCGGATCGCCGACCGCGCCGACGTCGACGTCGTCCTGCACCTCGGCGACTACATCTACGAGTACGAACAGGGCCGATACGCCGACCCCACGCTCGAGGGCCGAGCCGTCGATCCACCCAACGAGATCCGGGCCCTCGACGACTACCGCCGGCGCTACGCGCTGTATCGGACCGACCCCGACCTGCAGGAAGCTCACCGCCAGCACCCGTTCGTCGCGGTGTGGGACGACCACGAGATCGCCAACAACACCTGGAGCACCGGGGCCCAGAACCATCAGCCCGAGGAGGGCGACTTCTTCGCCCGCCGCGACGCCGCCTACCGGGCGTACCTCGAGTGGCTGCCGATGCGCGACACCGGCTCGGCCCGCCAGCCGCTCATCTACCGCTCGTTCGCCGTCGGCGATCTCGCCGATCTCGTGATGCTCGACACGCGCCTGGCGGGACGCGACCAGGAGGTCGAACGGACCAACGTGCTCGGCATCGAGGACCCGCGCCGGACGATTCTCGGCGCGGCGCAGGAGCATTGGCTGGAGGGCGAGTTGCGCGAATCGGTGCGGGCCAAGACGCGCTGGCAACTACTGGGGCAACAGGTGATGTTCGCGCCGCAGACACCCACCGACACGCCGGGCGGCAATCCCGATTCGTGGGACGGCTACCGGATATCGCGCTCGCACGTCTACGACATGGTGGAGCGCCACGCCGTACCCAATCTGGTCGTCCTGACCGGGGACGTCCATAGCTCGTGGGCCTTCGACCTGCCCCGGCAGATCACCGACAAGTACGATCCGCAGTCCGGCCGCGGTTCCCTCGGCGTCGAGATCGTCTGTCCGGCGGTGTCGTCGCCGACGCCATTCGCGGGGCCACAGGGCGAGGCCCGCCTCGCCGACACGCCGAAGTCGCGGCCACACCTCCGGTTCCTCGACGGCAAGTCGCGTGGCTACGTGGTGCTGGATGTGACCCGCGAGCGCCTGCAAGCCGACTGGTGGTTCGTGCCCGCCGTGAACTCGCGCAACACGGACCAGCAATTCGCCAAAGGTCTCGTCTCCGAGGCGGAGAGCCGGCACCTGACCGAGGCGCCCGGGCCGATGGCGCCGGCCACCGGTGCCGATCCGGCGCCGGCCGACTGACGGCCGCCGGAATCAGCTCGACGCCGCGAGCACTTCGAGCAGCGCCGTGGCGACCTCGCCGGGCGCCTCGTGAGGCACGAAGTGGCCGGCTCCCGCTACGACTCGTCGGGCGATGAGGTTCGGGAACATCTCGCGCTCGGCCGGCGTCGTCTCGGGCGCCGGCCGGCCGAAGCCGTCGTCGCCGCCGTGCAGCACGACGGTCGGGACCGACACTTTCGGCCGGGCCGCCAGCCGCTTCTCGACCTCGAGGAAGCGCGCCTCGCCGGCGGCGTTGAAGTTGCGATGCCGGTAGGAGTGCACGACGCAGTCGACGAAGTCGGGGTTGTCGAAGGACGGCGCGGTCAGGTCGTAGAGGGCGTCGGTGAACGTCCAGGTCGGCGACCACTCCTCCCACATGAAGCGGCACAGGGCGCGGCGGTTCTTCACCAGCCCCTGCACGCCGGCCTCGGTGTTGAAGTACCCACCGGTACCAGGCGTTGCGCACCGCTCGTGGCGCCGGGGGCGGCCCCGGCGTGACGGTGTTCTGGATCGAATAGCCGCCGCACAGCACTGCCGCCCGCACGCGATCGGGATGGAGCGCCGCCGCGATGCACGAGGCGCGGCCGCCCCAGTCGTAACCGGTCACCGCGAAGCGTGGCAGCCGCAACGCATCGGCGAAGTCGATCACGTCCTGGCCGATGGCCGCCTGCTCGGCGGTGCGCGGCGCCGCCGGGTCGAGGAAGCGGGTCGGACCGTAGCCGCGCAGGTAGATCGCGAAGGCGCGATAGCCAGCCTCGGCGAGCTGCGGCGCCACCCGGTCGTAGGCGTGCGCGTCGTCGGGGAATCCGTGGAGCAGCAACACCGGGAAGCCGGTGGTGGGACCGCTCTCGTGATAGCCGATGTCGAGCACCGGCGTCCGCACCGTCTTCACCGGTGGCGTCGCGGCTGGCTGCGCCCAGGCTCGGGTGGCGGTCGCGCCGGCCAGTCCGGCGGCGCCGGCCAGGAACCGTCGTCGCTTCATGGCCAGCACACTAGCCGCGCCGGCCCGGCTTGTCCACCGCGGCCAGCGGTTCGGCTAGAACGCCGCGCCGACGTTCAATCGGAAGGTCGGGATGAACTTCAGTTGGTCCTCGCCGGTGCCGATCAGGCGCTTCAGGCCGAAGCCGGTCCCAAGGTAGAAGTGATCGTTCAACAGCCAGCTCCGGTTGGCGTCGAAACCGATGCCGAAGAAGGTGCCGTCGTCGGGTATCTGGGTGAGCCCCACTTTCACGCCGAACGAGCCACCGCGCAACGCCCGTCCGCCGGGGTAGTAGCGCAGAAAGATGTCGCCGTTCACGTATCGATCGTGGCCATCGGAGGTGTCGAATCTCGCGGTCGAACCGCCGATACCGGCGCTGACGGTGTTGCCGACGCGATGTTCGTACTCGGTGTTGAAGAGCTCGACGAGCAGCCCGAAGGGGTTGGCCGACATCACGTGGGTGGGGGTAGCCTTGGCTGCCTCCGCCGGCGGCTGTGCACCAGAGGTGATCGGCGGCGGCTGCGCGCCGGCCGGAGTCGAGTCGCACAGGACGACGGCGAGCGCGAGGGCGAGGGCGAGGTGGCAGCGGGTCATGGGCATCCTCCGATATCGTCCACCCTACGCCCCGGCTCGCGGGGAGTCCTCCCCGAAGACCTGAGAAACTGTGAGGGCCGGCCACGAGGGCCGCTCGAAGGAGACCGCACATGCAGACGCGCGCACTCGGTAACAGCAACCTGAAGGTCTCGGCGCTCGGGCTTGGCTGTATGGGACTGAGCTTCAGCTACGGCCCGCCCGTCGACGAGGGGGAGGGGATCGCCCTGATCCGGGCCGCCGTCGAACGTGGCGTCACCTTCTTCGACACCGCCGAGGTCTACGGCCCGTTCGCCAACGAAGTGCTCGTCGGCAAGGCCCTCGCCCCGTTCCGCGACCAGGTGGCGATCGCCACCAAGTTCGGATTCAAGTTCGAGGCCGGCAAGCAGAGCGGCCTCGACAGTCGGCCGGCGCACATCAGGGACGTCGCCGAGGCCTCGCTGAAGCGGCTCAAGGTCGAGGCCATCGACCTCTTCTATCAGCACCGCGTCGATCCGGACGTCCCGATCGAAGACGTCGCCGGGGCGGTGAAGGAACTGATTCAGGAGGGCAAGGTCAAGCACTTCGGCCTGTCGGAGGCCGGCGTGAAGACGATTCGTCGGGCGCACGCCGTGCAGCCAGTGACCGCGCTGCAGAGCGAGTATTCCCTCTGGTTCCGCGAACCGGAAGCCGAGGTGCTGCCGACGCTCGAAGAGCTGGGCATCGGGTTCGTGCCCTTCAGTCCCCTCGGCCAGGGCTATCTCACCGGGAAGATCGACGAGCACACGACCTTCGACAGCACCGATTTCCGCAACGTCGTGCCGCGCTTCACCGCCGAGAACCGCAAGGCCAACCTGGCGTTCGTCGACTGGCTGAGGACGTTCGCGGCGCGCAAGCAGGCGACGCCCGCGCAGATCGCGCTCGCCTGGCTGCTGGCGCAGAAGCCGTGGATCGCGCCGATTCCGGGCACCACCAAGCTGCACCGGCTCGACGAGAATCTCGGCGCGGCGGCCCTCGAACTGAGCGCCGCCGACCTGCGCGAGATCGACGGCGCCGCCGCCGGGATCACCGTGCATGGCGCTCGTTACCCGGAGCACCTGCAGCGCCTGGTCGGCCGCTGAGCCGCGATGCGATACCCTCCGGGTCCGGCGACATGAGCGAACTCGAACAGCTGCTCGTTCTGTTCGTGGCGGCGGTGGTCTTGGCGGCTGGAGCCCGGCGCGCTGGTGCACCCTATCCGGTGTTCCTCGCCATCGGAGGTGCAGCGCTGGCTTTTGTTCCAGCGGCGCCGTCGTTCGCGCTGCCCCCGGAACTTGCGCTCGCGCTGTTCGTGGCGCCGGTGTTGCTCGACGCCGCGTATGACGCGTCGCTGAGAGACCTCAAAGACAACTGGGCGCCGGTCACGAGTCTCGTCGTCTTCGCGGTCGGATTGACCACCGTCGCGGTGGCAGTGGTCGCCCACGCCCTCGTGCCGGCCCTGCCGTGGGCGGCCGCCATTGCGCTTGGCGCGGTCGTTGCTCCACCCGATGCCGTCGCCGCGACGGCCGTGCTTCGCCCGCTACGACCGCCCCATCGGCTCCTGACGATCCTCGAAGGCGAGAGCCTGCTCAACGACGCGAGTGCCCTCCTGATCTATCGGCTGGCCGTTGGCGCAGTTGCGGCGGGCGGCTTCAACATCTCCGAAGTGGGTCCGACCTTCCTGCTGGCCGTGGTTGGCAGCATCGTCGTCGGGCCTGCGCTCGGGGTCGTCTTGCTGCGCCTGATGGATCGCGTCGAGCACGTGCCGACCGCAATCATCCTGCAATTCGTCAGCACGTTCGGCGTGTGGCTGCTGGCCGAACACATCCACCTCTCAGGAGTGTTGACGGTGGTGTGCTTCGCGATGACGGCGGCGCGGACCGCGCCTCGCCAGACTCCGGCACGGATACGGGTGCCAGCCTATGCCGTCTGGGAAACGGTGGTGTTCGCGCTGAACATCCTCGCGTTCATCTTCATCGGGCTGCAATTGCGGCCGATCATCGACAGTCTGAACGCCGCGGAACGAGCGTGGTATCCCGCGGTTGCTGGCGCGGTCCTGCGTGACGGTCATCCTGGTGCGTCTCGCCTGGCACATGTCCTTCAACGCCGTCGTCCGGTGGCGGCAGCGCCGGAGCGGGGTCGACTCACGACGACCGCTGATGCGACCAACGGTGGCCAGCGGCCTGGTGATTTCGTGGGCGGGCATGCGAGGAATCGTCTCGCTCGCGGCGGCGCTGGCCCTGCCCGCGCGCGTTCCCCTATCGCGATCTGATCGTGCTGACAGCCTTCACCGTCGTGCTGGGCACGCTCATCATCCAGGGATTGACGCTCAAGCCGCTGCTGCGGGCAGTCGCGTTGCGCGACGACGATCCGGTGGGTCGCGAACTACGCACGGCGCGTGACCGCGCTATGCAGGCCGGCCTGGCCAGCGTCGGCGGTGAAGGGTCGCCCGGCGCCCAGGTCGTCAGGCAGGAGTTTGCCGGACTGCTGGCGGCTGAACCCGAGGGCACGGCCGCCGGCTTTCCCGCGCGTGCCGCCTATGACGAGATGCGACGCGACGCGCTCAAGGCGGCCCGCCACGCCGTGTTGGCGATGCGTGACCAGGACGAGATCGGCGACGACGCCTTTCATCTCATCGAGGAGGAGCTGGATCGAATAGAGATGGTGGTTGAGCGATGACGAGGTTGCTCGTCCTTGGGACAGTAGGCCCGTCACTCTGGCAGGCTCACGCAGCGCGTGACGCCAGGCGCGCCGCCAGACGCGCATAGCCCGACTGCCGCGCGCAGCGGCGCGAACATCGGATCGGCGGGCAGGCTCCAGCCGGTGGAGTCGGGCCGCGATCCGGCCAGGGCCTGGTCGGCGACGACCAGGCCGTCGTCGGCCCGCCCGGCCCAGGCCTGCGCCGCGGCGAGGAGCAGCGCGCGCTCGCCTTGCTTGCCGGCGCGCTCCAGTTCGACGCACGCGGCGCCCACGCTCTCGGCGGCCTCGGCCGCCTGTCCGGTGGCAATCGCGAGCCCGAGGATGGACCGGCCGTGCCCGGGCGAGGCGGCGGCCGCGGCCTCGAACGCCGTGCGGGCCGCCTCGTGATCGCCCCGAGAAAGCCACGTGAATCCGAGCGCTTCATGCGCCAGCACGCTGCACTCGCGCGCGTAGACGGTGGACGTCCGCCTCGACAGCGCCGCTTCGGCGGCGAAGTCCTCGAGCGCGGCCGTGTCGTCTCCCCGCGCGGTCGCCGTCAGCCCCCGTACCCACAGCAATCCGGAGGCGGGGTAGAGGGTGTGGTCGGCCTGCGCGGCCTGGGCCGCGGCCCCGCGGGCGGCCGCCTCGGCGGCGAAGTCGAACGAGTGCCGGGCGATGAGCACCATGACGGCCAGGGTCTGGGCGCCGGGGAAACCCGGCAGCAGGGCCTCGGCCCGCTCGACCGCGCGCAGCCGTTCCTCGCCCCAGGTGCACACGGCCATGCGGTAGTGGTGGCGCCAGTTTCGCGGTTCGAGCGCGACCGCCTGGCGCAACGCCGCGCGCGCGTCTTCGACCCGCCCGGCCGCCGACATGGCGTGACCGAGCACCGCCCAGCCCTCGCCCATCGACGGATCGAGCTGGGTTGCCCGGGTGGCCGCCGCCACCGCCGCGGTGAGCGCGTCGAGCTCGGGGACGTTGTCGACGCGCGACGCCTCGTAGCGGAAGAAGTGGGCGTTGGCGAGGCCGGCGAAGCCCGGCGCGTACTGCGGCGCGCCGGCGACGGCGCGGCCGAACGACTCGGCCGCGGCCGGCAGCGCGGTGACGCTCAGCGACTCGAGCGCGGTCCGACCTTGCTCCCAGGCCACGAACGGCTCGAGCCCGGCCACCGCCTCGGAGACGGTCACCGTCCCGACGTGGCCCGGCTCGGGCCGACCGTCCGCCTCGGCGACCGGGGCCACGAAGCGGTAGCCGCGCCGCGCCATCGTCTGGATGTAGGCCGGCGCGTCGGGGGCATCCCCGAGCGCCTGGCGGATGTCGGCGATGGCGCGCGTCAGGGTGTTGTCGGTGACGTTGACGTCGGGCCAGAAACGGTCGAGCAGCAGCTCACGCGTGACCAGCTCGCCGCGCGCGTCGGCCAGACAGGCCAGCACCTGCGCCAGCTTCGGGGACAGCCGGACCATCGCCCCGTCCTTGGCGAGCACGTAGGTGCGACGGTCGAGCCGAAACGGCCCAAAGACGAGCACGGAGCGCATTGTAGCGACCTGACGGCGGACGACCGACCGGAAGCCGTCGATGCCTCCAGAGATTCGTATCGATGTTGGCTGAGCATGAATATTCATGCGGGACTGTATGGGTCCCGAGGCCTCGCCGTATAATTCGCCGTGGCAGGCCGTGTTCGCGCCGACTCTCGCGTGAGGGCAGTTGCCGAGAGGATTTCATGCAGCGATCGAACGTCGGCGACCCGTCCTACTACCACAAGGTGGTGGACTGCCAATGGGGCTGTCCGGCCCACACCAACGTCCCCGAGTACATCCGCCTCATCGCCCAGGGCCGCTACGACGACGCCTACATGCTCAACCGCGAGTCGAACGTGTTCCCGGGCATCCTGGGACGCACCTGCGACCGGCCGTGCGAGCCGGCCTGCCGGCGCACCCGCGTCGACGGCAAGCCGGTGGCGATCTGCCGGCTGAAGCGCGTCGCCGCCGACCACAAGGGCGACATCAGCGCCCGGCTGCCCAAGGCGCCCGGCCGCGAAGAACGGCAAGAAGGTGGCGCTCATCGGCGCCGGCCCGGCGTCGCTGACCGTGGCCAACGACCTGATGCCGCTCGGCTACGAGGTGACGATCTTCGAGAAGTTCGACCGGCCCGGCGGCCTGATGCGGGTCAACATCCCGTCGTTCCGGCTGCCGCCCGAGGTGCTCGACGAGGAGATCGCGGCGATCGTCGACATGGGCGTCGACGTCCGCTACAACACGCCGGTCGACAGCCTCGGCGCGCTGCTCGACGCCAAGGCAGTTCGACGCCGTGTTCGTCGGCAGCGGCGCGCCCAAGGGCAAGGAGCTCGAGATCCCCGGCCGCCGCGACACCGACCAGATCTTCATCGGCATCGAGTGGCTCGAGTCGATCCACTTCGGCCATGTCGAGTCGTCGGCAAGCGGGTGCTGATCATCGGCGTCGGCAACACGGCGATGGACTGCTGCCGCTCGGCCAAGCGCCTCGGCGCCACCGACGTCAAGGTCATCGCCCGCAAGACCCGCAAGTACTTCAAGGCCTCGCCGTGGGAGCTCGAGGACGCCGAGGAAGAGGGCATCCACATCCTCGAGAACCTGCAGCCGGTGCGCTTCATCATCGAGGACGGCGAAGCTCACCGGGATGGAGTTCGACAAGTTCATCAGCGAGGAGAAGGACGGCAAGCTGGTGCAGACGCCGGCCGGCCGCGAGATCCTCCCGTGCGACACGGTGGTGCTGGCCATCGGCCAGGACAACGCCTTCCCGTGGATCGAGCGCAACATCGGCCTCGAGTTCGACAAGAAGTGGGACATGCCGGTGGTCGACAAGACCACGTTCATGTCGACCCGCGCCGGGCGTGTTCTTCGGCGGCGACGCCGCGTTCGGCCCGGCCAACATCATCTGGGCGGTCGAGCACGGCCACCAGGCCGCGATCTCGGTCCACAACTACTGCCAGGGCCAGGCCGGTCACCGAGCGTCCGCCGCAGGGCATGACGCTCAGCAGCACCAAGATGGGGCTGCACGAGTGGGCCTACAGCAACAACTACGACCCGGCGATGCGCCAGAAGATGAAGCACGTCGACATGCCGCTGCGCTTCAGCGAGCATGACCATCGAGGTCGAGGAGGGCTTCACCGATCGAGCAGACCCGGGCCGAGGTGCGAGCGCTGCCTCAACTGCGACGTGCAGACGCACTTCACCGACAACCTGTGCATCGAGTGCGATGCCTGCATCGACATCTGCCCGGTGGACTGCCTGACCATCGTGCCCAACGCCGACGAGCCCGAGCTGCGCACGCGGCTGATGGCGCCGGCCGAGAACCTCGATCAGGCGCTGTTCGTCTCGGGCGCGCTCAAGCAGACCGGCCGCGTCATGGTGAAGGACGAGAACGTGTGCCTGCACTGCGGCCTGTGCGCCGAGCGCTGCCCGACCTACGCCTGGGACATGCGCAAGTTCGTGCTCGAGTGGCCGCTGGCCCAGAACGTCGGCGCTGACGCCGCGCAGCGATCGGATAGGGCACGAAGGACTTCAGGTGATGGATCGCGTCAACGACTTCGCGTTCAAGATCGCCACGGCCAACGGCACCGGCTCGGCCTGCGCCAACGGCCTGATCATGCAGGCCATCTTCCGGATGGGCATCCCGGTCACGGGCAAGAACGTCTTCCCGTCGAACATCCAGGGGCTGCCGACCTGGTACGAGATCCGGGTCAACAAGCACGGCTACACCGCGCGCACGCCGCACTTCGACCTGATGGTGGCGCTGAACGCCGCCACCTACGCCAAGGACGTCGCCGAGGTGCGCAGCGGCGGCTGGCTGCTCTACGACTCGTCGTGGCCGCTCGACGAGAAGCTGCGCCGGCCCGACGTCACCTACCTCGGGCGTGCCGCTGGCCGAGCTGTGCAACGCCGCCTTCAAGGGGGTGCGCGAGCGCATCCTGATGAAGAACATCGCCTACGCCGGCGCGCTGGCCGGCGCTGCTCGGCATCGACACCGAGGTCATCCGGGCGCTGACCAAGGAGAAGTTCTCGAAGAAGCCGGCGCTGCTCGACTCGAACGACAAGGCGATCGCGCTCGGCTACGACTACCGCAAGGACCACTACGCCTGCCCGCTGCCGATCCGGCTCGAGCCGATGGACGCGACCAAGGACTCGATCCTGATCGACGGCAACACCGCCGCGGGGCTCGGCTGCGTCTACGCCGGCGCCACCGTCGGCGCGTGGTATCCGATCACGCCCGTCGACGTCGCTGATGGAGGGGTTCAAGGGCTTCTGCCAGAAGTTCCGCGTCGACCCCGAGACGAAGAAGAACCGCTACGCGATCCTCCAGGCCGAAGACGAGCTGGCGGCCATCGGCATGGTGATCGGCGCGTCGTGGGCCGGCGCCCGCGCGTTCACGCCCACCGCGGGCCCGGGCATCTCGCTGATGAACGAGTTCATCGGCCTGGCCTACTACGCCGAGGTGCCGGCGGTGATCTTCGACGTGCAGCGCACCGGCCCCTCCACCGGCATGCCGACGCGCACGCAGCAGGGCGACCTGATGCTGTGCGCCTACGCGTCGCACGGCGACACCCGGCACATCTGCCTCTATCCGTCGGACCCGCGCGAAGCCTTCGAGATGGCGGTCAAGGCGTTCGACCTGGCCGAGCGCTTCCAGACGCCGGTGTTCGTGCTGAGCGACCTCGACATCGGCATGAACGACTGGATGGTGCCGAAGCTCACCTGGGACGACGCCTATCGGCCCGACCGCGGCAAGGTGCTGTCGGCGGCCGAGCTCGACGCAGGCGAAGAGCTTCTACCGCTACCTCGACGTCGACGGCGACGGCATCCCGCAGCGCTCGCTGCCGGGCGTGCATCCGAAGGGCGCGTACTTCACGCGCGGCTCGGGCCACAACAAGTTCGGCGGCTACACCGAGGACGCGGACGAGTACCAGGAAGTGCTCGACCGCATCGCCCGCAAGATCCAGAACGCCGCCAAGGCGGTGCCGGCGCCGGTCGTGCAGCAGACGCGCCGGCGCGACGATGGGCCTGGTCACCGTCGGCGGCTGCCACGCGGCCTGCGTGGAGGCGATGGACCTGCTGGCCAAGGACGGCATCGCGCTCGACTACATGCGGGTGCGCGGCTTCCCGTTCGGCGACGAGGTGCGCGACGTTCCTCGAGTCGCACGAGGTCAACTTCGTCGTCGAGCAGAACCGCGACGCGCAGCTGCGCAGCCTGCTGATGCTCGACACCGGCGTGCCGCTCGACCAGGCTCGATCGGTGCGCTACTACGCCGGCTTCCCGATGAGCGCGCACCACGTGATCGCGGGCGTCAAGGCGAAGCTGGAGAAGGCGGCATGACCTACATCGCCAAGCCCAAGGTCCACCACCCGTCGCTGCAGAAGAACGCGATCGGGCTGACGCGCCGCGACTACGAAGGCGCGATGACCACGCTCTGCGCCGGCTGCGGCCACGACTCGATCACGGCGGCGATCATCCAGGCGTTCTGGGAGCTCGACATCGCCGCCGCACACCGTCGCCAAGCTGTCGGGCATCGGCTGCTCGTCGAAGACGCCGGCGTACTTCCTGAGCGAGGCGCACGGCTTCAACAGCGTGCACGGCCGCATGCCGGCGATTGCCACCGGCGCCAACGCCGCCAACGGCGACGCTCACCATGATCGGCGTCTCGGGCGACGGCGACTCGCTGTCGATCGGGCTCGGCCAGCTGTGCCACGCCATCCGCCGCAACGTCAACATGCTCTACGTGCTCGAGAACAACGGCGTCTACGGGCTGACGAAGGGGCAGTTCTCGGCCTCGGCCGACCCGGGCTCGACCAGCAAGAAGGGCGAGGCCAACACGCATGGAGGCCATCGACGGCGTGCTGCTGGCGCTGACGCTCGGCGCGACCTTCGTCGCGCGCAGCTTCTCGGGCGACAAGGCGCAGCTGGTGCCGATCCTCAAGGCCGGCCTCGCGCACAAGGGCTTCGCGTTCGTCGACGTCATCTCGCCGTGCGTGACCTTCAACGACCACGAGGGCTCGACCAAGAGCTACGCCTACACCCGCGAGCACCAGGTCGAGGTCGTGCAGGCCGACTTCGTGCCGCCGGCGACGAGATCACCGCCGAGCAGGAGCCGGGCAGCGCCAAGAGCGTGATGATGCACGACGGCAGCTGGGTCGACCTGCCGCAAGGTGGCCGAGCGACTACGACCCGACCGACCGCGACCGCGCCTACGACTACATCCGCGAGCAGCAGAAGGAGGGCGAGGTGCTGACCGGCCTGCTGTACATCTCGCCCGACTCGAAGGACATGCACGAGCAGAACGAGATGGTGCCGGCGCCGCTGACGACCTGCCCTACGAGCAGCTGTGCCCGGGAGCGCGGAGCTGCAGAAGCTGCAGGCGCGCTTCCGCTGACGATGGCCGAGCTGCCCCTCGATGTCCGACGTCGGTCGGCGTCATCGCGATCGACGAGGATCCGTGTGTGGTGAGCGCTGTCAATCGGCCGTGGTGCTTCCTGGCCTTGGTGACCCTGGCGCCGGCAGCGCTCGCGGGCCAGACCCTGCCGGATACCGTCTCGTCATTGCCGTGGGTGGTGGACGGAGGCGCCGTGACCGCCGCCCACCAGGCCGGGGACATCCTGTACCTCGGCGGCACCTTCGGAGCGCTCGCGCGTCGAAGTAACCTGATTGGCCCCGCCGGCGTCTTCTCGGCCGGCACCGCTGAACTCATCGCCGCCGAGCCAGCCCTGTCCGACGGCTCGGTCGATCACGCCGTGTCCGACGGTAGCGGGGGCTGGTTCTTTGCCGGATTACTGCTGGTCTATGGCGAAGACCCCAATCTGATCCACGTCGTGCAGGCGCTCGGCGGCGCCCCGTCGCTCGGAGCCCCGAACTCTGCGTTGAACGCACCGATCGTCGGCATGGCGCCGACCGCACGGCAAGGGCTACTGGCTCGTCGCCAACGACGGCGGCATCTTCGGCTTCGACGCGCCCTTCTTCGGCTCGACCGGCGCGATGCACCTCAACGCAACCGATCGTCGGCATGGCCGCGACCCCGAGCGGGCGCGGCTACTGGCTCGTCGCGTCGACGGCGGCGTCTTCACCTTCGGCGACGCGCAGTTCTACGGCTCGACCGGCGCGATGCGCCTCAACCAGCCCATCGTCGGCATGGCCGCCGACCCCCGACGGCCGCGGCTACTGGCTGGTCGCTGCCGACGGCGGCGTGTTCCCTTCGGCGACGCGCGTTCTCGGCTCCAACGGCGCGAGGCGCCTGATCCACCGATCGTCGGTATGGCGTCTACGCCCCGGCGGACACGGCTACTGGTTCGCGGCGGCCGATCGGGGCGTCTTCTCCTTCGGCGACGCGGCGACGCGCGCCGTCTTGCCGATGTCACCGATCGTCGGCATCCAGGCCACGCCGAACGGCACCGGCCTCTGGCTCGTCTCGAGCGACGGCGCGGTCTTCACCACCGGGACGGCCCGATACTTCGGTGGCGTAACGGGCCGAGCAACGCGGTCGAGCAGGCAGTCGGCATGGCGCTGTCCCGCAACTGGGTAGCGGCTACTGGATCGCCATGAGTCCGTCGGGCCCGCCGCTCCCGGCCAACTCCGGCTTCGGCCGACGCATCGTGTACTCCAACTCGCAGCAACGCGTCGACCGTCGAGAGCAACGGCCGGGCGTCGACACGTTCTCGGGCCGACCCGGGCTTCCGCCCGCCGGCATTCACCACGTGTACTCGAAGGTGCCGAACTCGCCGTCGGGGACCTGACACTGCCATGGACGCTGCGCTTCACGGTGTCGACGTGTGGGCAACCCGATCTGGTTCCACGGGATCCCCATCGATCCGAGCGGCAACCCGATCCAATCCGATTCGCTGCTCGGCACGCCGCAGTCGCACGGTTGCGTCCGCATGAGCCAAGTGGACGCGAAGACGCTGTGGGACTGGTCCGAGGTCGGCACCACGGTGGTCGTGACCGACATCGGCGCCTAGCTCCCGGTCGAGCACGCCCCGGGCCGGCCGGCGGTCCGTACGCCCTGGTCAAAGCGAGGTCGTGTGCCATCCGATGAGATTGGGTGGAGGAGCGGAGCGACGGGCCGGTTCGGCGGACAACTGTCGGCGGTGCTGTTCCTGCTGTGCGGCAAGCCTCGTCGTGGTCGCCGTGCCCGCTGGTGCCGGCGGCGCCGAGCGCGAATCGCTCTGCGGCGCTCCTCGGCGTCGCCGCCGCTCACCCTCGCGCCGGCGTCGGTGATCTGGCTGCTCCCCTGGGACCGGTGGCCGGCCCGTCCACTCTCGCGCTCATCTCTGCCGACGCTGCGTGCTCATCGGCGTGTACAACGGCTTCGCCGGCGTCGACGGCTACCGCTACGCGCCGTTCTTCTTCATCACCTTCGCCTGGATCGGCCTGCGCACCGGCGCGGGACGTCGGTGGTGTTCCTGCCGGCCGCGGCGGCGCGTACCTCCTCCCGCTCGCCGTCGCCGGCCAGTGGACACGCGACCGTGAGCTCGGCGTCGTGTACGTGCTCCCGGGTGCGTGCTCGTCGGTGAGGCGGTCGCGTGGGTCTCCGAGCGGCTGCGGTCGCAGGCAACATTCGTCCGCGATCGGGAAGCGCAGCGTGCTCAAGCTCTTCTCGGAGAACCCGCAGCCGATGTGGGTGTTCCACGTCGGACGACCTGCAGCTTCCTCGAGGTGAACGACGCCGCGGTCGAGCGCTACGGCTACACCCGCGACGAGTTCCTCGCGATGGGCGTCACCGACATCCGCGCGGCCGAGGACGGTGGACGTCCACGCGACGTCGCCGATCGCGCCGGCGCTGCATCACAGCCCGGGCATGGAGGCACGGGTTGAAGGACGGCCGGATCGTCGACGTGGACGTCACGTGCCATCAGCTCGAGTTCGACGGGCCGGCCGCGGTGCTGGTCGCGGTCCAGGACGTCACCGAGCGCAACCGGCTCGAGCGACAGCTGCGGTACCGGGCGTTCCACGACTCGCTGACGCAGCTCGCGAACCGGTCGCTGTTCGCGGACCGGATCGACCATGCGATCGCGCGCCAGGCCCGCGATGACACTCGATCGCGGTCGTCGTGCTCGACCTCGACGGCTTCAAGACGATCAACGACAGCCTCGGTCACACCGCGGGCGACCAGCTGCTGGTCGCGGCGGCGCAACGGCTCCAGAACCAGCTCCGCCCGGGCGACACCGCCGCCCGGCTCGGCGGCGACGAGTTCGCGATCCTGCTCGAGGACGATCACGACGCTCGACGAGGTGGCGGCCTCGCCGATCGGCTCTCGACGTCTTCGCGCGCCGTTCGCGGTGCCGGCAAGCACCTCCTCGTCACCGCGAGCCTGGGCGTGACGCTCAACCGGCCCGGCGACGGTCCCGAGGAGCTGGTGTGCAACGCCGACATGGCGATGTACCTCGCGAAAGCGAGGCAAGTCGTGCGTCCGCATCTACGAGCCCTCGATGCACGACGCCGCGCTCGCCCGGCTCGATCTCGAAGCCGAGCTCCGCCGCGCGCTCGACGCGGTCGAGCTCGTCGTGCACTACCAGCCGACGGTGCGGCTCGGCGACCGGCGCGATCTGCGGGTTCGAGGCGCTCGTGCGCTGG